>CAVZMB010000019.1:0-474037 GCA_963776255.1 uncultured Actinomycetota bacterium
GATCGATCTGCACGATCGCCTGCATCCGCTCGGTGCTCAGCACCACGCAGCCCTCGACCGCGTTCGCCCCGCCGGACAGGCCGGTGCCGGCGCCGCGGGTCACCACCGGCACGCGGTGCGCCGCGACAGGCCTTCACCACGGCGGCCACCTCGGCGGTGTCCTGCGGGCGCACGACGGCGACGGGCTGGCCGAACGCCGCCCACTCCGCCTCGTCGTGCAGGTAGCCCTTGATCGTCTCCGGGTCGCGCACGACTCGCTCGGCGGGCAGCGCCGCGGCCAGCGCGTCCAGGATCATCCGCCGATTATCGCCCGGCGATCGACGGTCCGGTGGGACAGTTGGTAGTCGGCCGGCTCGACGGTCCGGGTGCGGCGTCGGAAGCCGTACAGATAGCCGGGCCACAGCGTCCGGTTCACCCCGTGTTCGTCGAGGTACCAGCTGGCGCACCCGCCGCGGGTCCACACCGTGCCGGCCATCCGGTCCTGCACCTCGTCGTTGTAGGCCCGCTGCGCGTCCTCCCGGACCTCGATCGCCCGCGCCCCGGACCGGTCGAGCAGCGCCAGCGCGGACAGCACGTGCGCCACCTGCGACTCGATCATGTAGATCATCGAGCTGTGGCTCAGCCCGGTGTTCGGGCCGACGATCACGAACAGGTTGGGGAACCCGGCGATCGTGGTGCCCCGGTACGCGATCGCGCCGTCGCGCCAGGCGTCGACCAGCTTCACCCCGTCGCGGCCGACCAGGTCGATCTGCTTCAGCGAATCGGCGATCTTGAACCCGGTACCGAAGATGATCGTGTCGACCTGGTACTCGGCGCCGTCCGCGGTCGACCACCGCGTCCGGCGTGATCCGCTCGATGCGGTCGGTGACCAGCTGCACGTTGCGCCGGTTCAGCGCCGGGTAGTAGTCGTTGGACAGCAGCACCCGCTTGCAGCCGAACGTGTAGCCCGGGGTGACGCGGCGGCGCAGCTCCGGGTCGGTGACCTGCCTGCGGATGCTTCGCCCGGGCAGATCCGCTGGGCGGCCCGCATCAGCCGCGGGTGCAGGAACGCGGCGACGGTGCTCTCCAGCAGGAGGTAGATCGCGGCCCCGGTACGGCTTGGCCAGCCAGCGGCGCCCTGCCGAACGCCCGGCGCAGCGCCGGTCTGATCGGGCCGGTCCGGCTTGTCGCACGATCCAGGGAGCGGTGCGCTGGAACAGGGTGAGGGTGCCGGTGCGGGGGCGATCTGCGGCACGAACTGGATTGCGCGACGCGCCGGTGCCGATCACGGCCACCCGTCCGGCCGGTCAGGTCGTGGTCGTGGTCCCAGCGGGCGGAGTGGAACGTCCGCCCGGCGGAAGCTGTCCAGGCCGTCGAGCTCCGGGACCGCGGGTTCGTGCAGCGCGCCGGTGCCCCAGATCACGATGCGCGGCAGCTCGATGATCTCACCGGCGGTGTGTGCACCGTCCCAGCTGCCGCGCGTGCTGCGTCGTACTCGGCGCCGGTGACCTGCACGCCGTAGCGGATCCGGTCCCGTAGCCGGTAGTCGGTCGGCGAGCCGCTCCAGGTAGGCCCGGATCTCCGGCGGTGGCGAAGGTGCGCGACCAGTCCGGGTTCGGCGCGAAGGAGAACGAGTAGAGGTGCGACGGTATGTCGCACGCGCAGCCCGGGTAGGTGTTGTCCCGCCAGGTGCCGCCGAGCGCCGTCGGCCTGCTCGAGGATCACGAAGTCGTCCCGGCCCGGCCTCGGCCAGCCGGATCGCCATGCCCAGCCCGGCGAACCCGCTGCCCACGATCACGATTGTGGCATTGCTCTTCGCCGGCGGTTAAGTTACCATCGGTAGGTTACCGCGGGTAAGTTACTTCCGGTGAGCGACGTGAACAGGGTCAGAGCCGGTCGGCGCCGGGTCAGCCGCGCCGAGCGGGAGCGCCAGATCCTGGACGCGGCAGCGCGGTGTTCACCGAGCGCGGCTACCACGCGGCGTCGATGGACGCGGTCGCGGAACGGGTCGGCGTGACGAAGCCGGTGCTGTACGACCCACTTCGGCTCGAAGGAGGGCCTGCTGCTCGGCTGCGTCGCCAGGGCCCGCACCGAGCTGCTCGAGGTCACCACCGCGGCGGCCGCGCAGGCGCACGGCCCGGAGGACATGGTGCGCCGGGGGTGCGGGCGTTCTTCGACGTTCCTCGACGCAAGGGCGCCGCCGCCGGACCCTGCTCTACGAGGAGCGCCACCGCGGCGCCCGGCCGCCGACGCCGTGGAGGGCATCCGGGCCCAGCAGACCGAGTTCATCGCCGGCCTGCTCGCCGCCCAGGCACCGGACCGGACCGGCGGCGGCTCGAGGCGTGGGCGCAGGTCATCGTCGGTGCCTGCGAACGGCTCGCCCGCTGGCGCGGACGCTGCCGCCCGCGGACGACGACCGGGTGTCCGTCGACCAGGCAACCGAGTACCTGATGGACATGGTGTGGACGGGCCTGGCCGCCCAGAAGGCCGGCGGGTCGCCAGAATCGTCGGCGTGAACTCGACTGCTGGGGGTCCGCACGCCGGGAACTGATCACCCCGCGGATGGTCCGGATCACGCTCGCCGGCGACGAGCTGGCCGGCTTCCCGGGTGCCGGGCCGGACCGTCGGATCCGGATGTTCTTCCCGGCCGACGGCGGGCGGTCCAGGCCGGCGCTGCCGCGGGAGTCCTCCGGCGGGCCGGTGTGGGCGCCCGGACGCCCGCGACCCGCGATCCGCACCTATACGGTGCGCCGCTTCGACTCCGCCGCCGGCGAGCTCGACGTCGACTTCGTGCTGCACGACGGGCCGGGGCCGGCGGTGGCCTGGGCTCGGCAGGCGCAGCCCGCGGACGAGGTCGGGGTGTCCGACCCGGGCGGCCGGTACTCCCCCGACGCGTCCGCCGACTGGCACCTGCTGGTCGGCGACGAGTCGGCGCTGCCCGCCATCGCCACCGTGCTCGCGGTGCTCCCCGCGGGCCCAAGGGTCGAGGTGCTCGTCGAGGTGGCGGACGCCGCGGAGCGGCAGCCGCTGCCGGCCGGGGGCGACGCGCGCGTGCACTGGGTGCACCGCGGTACGGGGCGGCACGGGGAGCGTCTGGTCGAAGCCGTGCGCAGCGCCGAGCTGCCGGCCGGCCGGGGGCAGGCGTGGGTGTCGGCGGAGGCGAGCTCGGTGTACGAGCTGCGCCGGCACCTGCTCGACGAGCGCGGCATCGAGCGGCGCCTGCTGTACGCCACGAACTACTGGCGCGCCACCGGTTGAGGGCGCCCGGCGCGCGCCAATGTGCACGGCGCTGCGGTTGAGCGCTCACCCATCAGCCGAATGAGCCCGCTCATTGTGGGTTCTGGCGTGCCCGTAACCCGCAATAAGCCCGCTCATTGCGGAGGTTGGCGGGTGCCCTTGCGGATTAGCTGCGGACTGAGATAGATCAACTCTGCTGGCGGTCGGTCCAGCTCAACCTTCGCGGCGGGCGCCGTCAGGCCACACGACGGCGACCGGGACGCCGCGCTCGCGGGCAGCGTCAACAACGTCTGCCGTGCCGCCGGTTCCGCCGGACGGCCCGCCGTCCCACACGGCGATCAGGGCGTCCACTGTCGAACAGCACGTGTTCGCTGGCGGCGAGGTACGCCTCCCGGTTGGACCGGTCGAAGGGCATCGTCTCAACGCGTCGCCGCCCTGGCGATCAGCTCGTCGAAGTCGGCCGCGTTGTCCGGCCTCACCTTGCGGTCCCGGTAGTCGGCCGCCGGTAGCACCACCTCGAACCGGCCGCCGAGGTCCATAACCGCCCTGGCGAACGCCTGGTCTGCGCCGCGGGCGAGGCAGGTCACCCCGACAACGCCCGGGAACTCGGCGAGCACGGCGGCGTAGCTCAGCCTGGACGACCGGAACAGCGTCCAGAGCAAGGTTGGAATGTCCGGTTACGCCCACCCGCATTGGGCCGCCATCCGATCGACTGTTCATGACATGGTGATCAATTCGATGAGCCGGTCGCGGGTTTCCCGCACCACCGGGATGGCGGCGAAGGGTTCGGCCTCACGGTGCCAGTCGCCGAGCTTGCGCGCCAGCCGCCCGGGCTGGCAAGTGTCGATCAACGGGAGCGCCTGTCGCGGCGACGCTAAGGCGCGCGCCTAGTTCACGATCGGAAACTTGTCACCGATCCGGCCACGGCGGGGTGTGGCGACGGGCAAGCTTCGGTCACCGTGTCCCGCCCCAACCGCTGCCTGGGGGCGCGACCGGCCCCGAACGGCGACCGGGGGAGGCGCTGTGACTGGCGAAATGTGGGCCACCGGGATCGTGGGGCTGTTCCTGGGGTTCTTCATCGGCAGGTGGTATGCCGAGACGTTCGCCGCCCGCTTCGACATGCGCAGGCGATGGGAGTCGCGGCAGAACTACCGCAAGCGCGACTGACCACGATCACCCCACACCGACGAGCGCCAACATCAAGACCGTGTACTCGTCCTTGTCGGTGGCGTCCCCGCGGCGCAAGCTACGCCCGGACGCCCGTTGTTCCCGCTTGCCGAGCCAGCGCCTGGGGTCACGGGTGGAGCGCCAGGCCGGTGAGCACCTTGTCCACCACGTTGCGCGGCCCGTAGACGGCCAGGCCGACCAGGTCGAGCTCGTCGGCTGGCACGGCTGCCACCGCGGCTCGGTTGTCCCGGTCGTTGCCGGTGGAGAACATCTCGGCCGAGTACACCGCCGACCGCGCGCCCCGGCGCACCGCGCGCTCGTGCGCCTTCGCGAGGCCGCCCGCGTCGGCCGCGTAGACCAGCACCGGCTGCCGGAACAGCGGCAGGTAGGTGTTGCCGGAGCCGTCCTCGTAGGTTTGACCCATGACCTCCGGGCAGCCGCCCGCGACACCGCTGGCCAGGAACGCGGTCACGTTCAGCGCCTGCCAGCCCAGCAGGTCGTCGCGCAGCACTAGGCCGATCTTGGTGTCGAAGCGCACCGGGTCAGCATCCGAGCTACGGCGGGCCAGGTCTTGAACGCCGGTGCGCCAGCGTCGGACCGGGACTGGGCGGAGTACCGGCGCGCCCCGGACGTCGAGCTGGAGGCCATGCACGCCCAGTTCTGCCGGCACGTTTACCACCGGCACAGTCATGAGACCTACTCGTTCGGGGTGACCGAGTCCGGCGCCCAGGCGTTCCGGTGCCGCGGTGGTTCGCACGTCAGCGCCGCCGGGATGGTGATGGCCTTCAACCCCGACGACCCGCACGACGGCGCCGCGGCGACCGCCGCGGGCTTCCGCTACCGCATGATCCACATCGGGCCGGGCCTCGTGCGCGAGGCGCTCGACGGCGCGGCCGCCCCGCTGTTCGTGAACCCGGTGCTCGACGACCCGGCGCTGGCGATCGCGTTGCGTCGGCTGAACCGCGCGCTGCTCGGCGGGTACGCGACCGTGCTGCGCCGCGACGATCTGGTCGTCGACGCGGTCCGCGCGCTCGCCGGGCGCGCGGGCAGCCGCCGTCCGGCCGGCTCACCGGGGCCGAACCGGTCACGGCCGGCCGCCGACGAGCTGGCGGCACGGACCCGTGAGCTGATCGCCGACGACCTTCGCGGCGAGCTCGGCGCCGAGCGGATCGCCACCCTGCTCGGCGCCAGCCGGTTCGCCGTCTACCGGGCGTTCCGCATGCGGTACGGGATGGCGCCGAGCGAATACCAGCGGCAGCGCCGGGTACACACCGCGCGGCGGTTGCTCGCCGACGGCCGTTCGCCCGCCGAGGCCGCGGCCGCCGCCGGCTTCGCCGACCAGGCACACCTGACCCGCTGGTTCGGCCGCTGCATGGGCATCACCCCCGGCGCCTACCGGCGGGCGTGCGCCCCGGCAGGGGTCCGAGGCGCGCCATGAAGCTGGGCCAGGATGAGGCCCGCCGGCGGTTCATCGCCGCGCGGGTGGCTCGGCTGGCCACCGTCGACGTCGCCGGGATCCCGCACCTGGTGCCGGTGACCTTCGCGGTGGTGGACGACGCGGTCACCTTCGCAGTGGACCACAAGCCGAAGTCCACGATGGATCTGCGGCGGGTCCGGAACATCCGGGCGACCGGCACGGTCAGCCTGCTCGTGGACCACTACGACGACACCGACTGGACGCGGCTCTGGTGGGTCCGCGCGGACGGGGTCGGCCAGGTGGTCACCGACCACCGCGAACGCGGCGTGCTGCTGGACGCGCTGTGCGCCAAGTACCCGCAGTACCAGGACCGGCGCCCGGCCGGTGCGGTGTTGCGGCTGGCTGTGGTCTGGACGGGGTGGTCGGCGAGCTAGTCGGCGACCCTGTTAGTCGGCGACCCTGTTAGTCGGCGACCCTGCCGCCGCCGGCGGGGAGTCGAGATCGGACGGAGCGTCCTCCGGGCTCACCCTCGGCCGCGGCAGGGACGGCGGTGGCTGGGGTGCCGAAGCGGGCTCCGGACGCCCGGTGTCGTTGGTGCCGAACAGGACGCGCCGCGAACCGGCGGACGACGCGAGAGCCCGCGAGGACGCTGGCGCTAACGCGACCAGGGCGAGGAGGACGATCGCGAAGACGGCGGCGGTGACGATCATGACAGCTCCGACTACTGACGCGGGCGGCTGCAGCGCCGCCACTCACCGCATGTATCGCCGCGCCGGGCGACAATGCAACACCACGATTTGGGTGATGCCGCGAATCCGCGCTCAGCGGGGCACGGTCGGCCGGGATTCCGCGGGCTCGGAGTCGGCGGGCTCGGAGTCGCAGGCTCGGAGTCCGCAGGCTCCGAACCGTCCGGGATCGCCGCCGGCCGGACCCGCCGCCACAACCGGCGGCCCGCCTCGAAGGCGGCGCCCAGGCCCAGCGAGACCACGATCGCGGCCACCACGCTCAGCCACGGGTTGCCGAGCGTCAGGGCGCCGATGCCCATGCCGAGCGACATCATGTAGACCGCCCACAGCGACGAGCTCACCACCGTCCAGGGCACGAACAGCGCGAACGGAACCCCGGCCCGCCCGGCTCCGACCGTGCTCACGAGCCGCCCACCGGGCAGGAACCGCGCCACCACCAGCGCCGCACCAGGGCGGCGCACCAGCCGCTCCCGGATCCGGCCGACCTTGCCGCCTGCGGTCAGGTCCGCGGCCGGAATCCGCCGCCGGGACCATCGTCCGATGCCGTAGTTGACCGCGTCGCCGGTCATGCTGGCGACGGTGACCATCAGGAACAGCGCCACCAGCGCATCCGTCGCCGACCGGGACGCCGCCGACGAGGTCGCGATCATGATCAACGCTTCGCTGGGCAGCACCGGCAGCGGGCCGTCCGCAATGATCATCAGGGCCAGCAGTGGCAGCAGCCAGACGCTGCTCAGCACCACCGCGATGTCGATCACCCGGGCATCCCCCGTGCCGCCGGCTCGTCCGAGCCGGACCGGCACGCCGAAAACTACCGGAGCGGCGCCGGCCGCCGTGCCGGACCGGCCGGCCGTTCGCTACCGGTGAGCCGGATTCGCCTGCGCGTCGGCCAGGGTTCGGCTGCGCTTCGCCCGCACCCACCCTCCGAGTCAAATTCGGATAGCCAAACCTGGCCCGCACGCCGACGACCTGCTGATGATCGGTACGGTCTGCCGATGAACGACGTGCGGTGCGCCGAGCTGGCCCGCGCGCTCGACGAGCCGCTGGCAGGCACCGCTGCGCATGCGCCGCGCTGGCTCTGCCTCGAACACCCCCGCCCGTGGGCTCGGGACACCGCGGAGGCCCTCAACCCGGCGGTCTCCGAGCTCGCGACCCGCAGCGCCGCCGCGGGCTGGCGGCTGACCCTCATCCGGCGGCCCGGCCGGACCACCCGGCTCGACCGGCACCGGGTGCTGCTCGCCGACACGACGCTCGCCGGCTGCCGCATCCACGCCTTCGAGGTGAGCA
This sequence comes from uncultured Actinomycetota bacterium, assembly GCA_963776255.1. Lineage (GTDB taxonomy): Bacteria > Actinomycetota > Actinomycetes > Mycobacteriales > Pseudonocardiaceae > Pseudonocardia. Next base: position 7,834 of record CAVZMB010000019.1, read on the forward strand.
ACCCGGCCGAGCTGCTCGACCTCGACCTCGCCGAGCCGGCCGCCGGGCTCCCCGGCACGCCGCTGGAGGACCCGGCCCTACTGGTGTGCACGCACGGCAGGCGGGACGCCTGCTGCGCCCTAGCCGGCCGCGCGCTCGCCGTCGCGCTCGAGGCCGCCGAGCCCGGCATCTGGGAGTGCTCGCACATCGGCGGGCACCGGTTCGCCCCGGCGGCCGTCGTGTTGCCGACCGGCTACGTGTACGGCCGGCTCGACGTCGACAGCGCGACTGCGGCGCGCAAGGCGGCCAGCACGGGTGAGCTCGAGCTCAGCCACTGCCGCGGGCGGGCCACCTGGCCGCCCGCCGGCCAGGTGGCCGAGCTCGCGGTCCGGGCGCACACCGGCGTGCGCGACGCCGGCGCGCTGACTGTCGAGCTGGCCGTCGAGCCGGCCGACCGACCCGCGTCGGACCACGACGACGCGGTCACCGTGACGGTGCGGCAATGGGACGGCCGGGTCTGGCAGGTCCGGGTGCGGCGCACCGAGCTTCGCGGCACCCGCCCGCCCAGCTGCGGCGCCGAACCGGAGCCGCTGCGCCCGCTGGTCGCCGAGTCCATCCAGGAGATCGCCGATCACCGCCCGCGGAAGTGGTCCCAGCCGGTCGCCGCGGAGTAGGGCCTCCCGTCCACCCGGACACCGGATCCGGGACGGACCGCACCGATCACCCGCCAGCCGGTCGGCAGCGCCGCTTCCGGCCGGAACGTCGCGGCCAGCGCGTGGTCCTCGCCGCCGGTGAGCACCCAGCCCATCGGGTCGACCCCGAGCGCCTTCCCGACGTCGACCAGCGTGCTGGGCGGGTCGAGCGTCTCGCTGCGCACCTCGATCCCCACTCCGGACGCCGTGGCGACGTGCCCGAGGTCGGCGAGCAGCCCGTCCGAGATGTCGATCATCGCGGTCGCGCCGGCCGCAGCGGCCGCCGGCCCGGCGGCATAGGGCGGGTCCGGCGCGCGATGCGCCGCGACCACCGCGCCGGGTGAGCGGAACCCGCGGGACAGCACCGCGAACCCGGCAGCGGCCCAGCCGAGCCGGCCGCAGACCGCGACCACGTCGTCGGGCCGCGCCCCGGACCGGGTGATCGGCTCCCGTCCCGCCAGCGAGCCGAGCGCGGTGACCGACAGCATCAGCGAATCCGCCGACACGACGTCACCGCCGACCAGCCCGGCACCGGCCCGGCCGTGCCTCGGACCACAGCCCGTCCGTCAGCCCGTCGGTCACACTCGCCGGGGTGCCACCCGGGCAGGCCAGCCCGACCAGCAGCGCGGTCGGCACCGCACCCATCGCCGCGACGTCGGCCAGGCTGGCCGCCGCCGCCTTCCGCCCGACCTGCTCCGGCGAGGACCAGTCCAGCCGGAAGTGCACGCCCTGCACGAGCAGGTCGACGGTGGCCACGACCCGGCCGTCCGGCGCGGCCACCACCGCGGCGTCGTCGCCGGGGCCGAGCACTGTGCTCGCCGGCTGGACCCGGCCCGCCGTCACCCGCTCGATCAGCCCGAACTCGCCGAGGTCCGCCACGGTCGGTTGATCGGCATCGGGTGACGCGGCACGCTCCGGTAGGTTCTCGCCCACCGGGTCGTTCCTACCCGAACCGGCCGACCCGGCAGCGGAAGGGGCACACCGTGGTGCAGGCATACATCCTGATCCAGACCGAGGTCGGCAAGGCGGCCGTCGTCGCGGAGCAGGTGTCCGGCATCGCCGGGGTGACCTCCGCCGAGGACGTGACAGGGCCCTACGACGTGATCGTGCGGGCCGAGGCGGAGACGATGGACGAGCTGGGCCGGCTGGTCGTCGCGCAGGTGCAGGGCGTGTCCGGGATCACCCGAACGCTGACCTGCCCGGTGGTGCACCTGTCCTGATCCGCCGCACACCGCTGCCGCTCGTCGCGGCGATCGCGCTTCCGCTGCTGCTCGCAATGGTGCTGGCCGGGGTCGGCCTGGCGAACCGGCCCCCGGCCGAGTCCGGTACCGGGTCCGTCCCCGAGACCGGTGCGGCCGCCGTCGCGGAGACCGCGCCGCTCCCGCTCGCCGCGGTGCCCGCGCCCGCGGCGCCGTCGGCGGCCTGCACCCGGCTGCTCGCCGCGCTCCCCGCCGAGCTGCCGGCCGACGCCGGTCCGCTGCCCCGTCGGCCGCTGGCCGATCCGGCGCCGCCGGGCGCCGCGGCCTGGGTCGCCGCACCACGCCCGGTGGTGTTGCGCTGCGGGCTGGACCCCCCGGCCGAGCTCACCCAGACCTCCCAGCTCCTGGAGATCAACGGCGTGCGCTGGCTGACCCTGCCCGGAACGGACGCCGACACGTTCGTCGCCGTGGACCGTCCGGCGTTCGTCGCGGTGACCATGCCGCGCGGGCTTGGCAGCGGGCCGGTGCAGGCGGTCTCCGACGCGGTTCGCGGCACGCTGCCGGTCTGCGAGCCGCTGCAGCCGCGGGACGCGGACGCGGCGACCTGCCTGCCGCGATAGCCAGCCGGCTCGGTAGCGGCGGCTCAGCGCAGCCCGGTGCCCCGCGCGATCGCGGTCTCGATGAGCGTGCTGAGCAGCGTGGGGTAGTCGACCCCGGTCACCGCCCACATCCGCGGGTACATCGAGATCGAGGTGAACCCCGGCATGGTGTTGACCTCGTTGACCAGTGAGCGTCCCGTCCGGGCCGAGGAAGAAGTCCACCCGGGCCAGGCCCTGGCAGTCCAGAGCCCGGAACGCCCGCACGGCCAGCTCGCGGATCCGCTCGGCGACCTCGTCGTCCACCTTGGCCGGCACGTCGAACTCGCAGACGTCAGCGAGGTACTTCGCCTCGAAGTCGTAGAAGTCCGGCTGCGTCCCGCCGGGCGTCGAGCCGACGATCCGGATCTCCGCGGGCACGCTGGCCCGCACCGAGCCGTCCGGTAGCTCCAGCACGCCACACTCGATCTCCCGGCCCGGGATCGCCGCCTCGACCAGCACCTTCGGGTCGTGCTGGCGGGCGGTCGCGATCGCGGCGGGCAGGTCGTCCCACGAGGTGACCCTGGTGATCCCCACCGAGGATCCGGCCCGCGCCGGCTTGACGAACACCGGCAGCCCGAGCCGCTCCCGGTCGTGCTCGGTCAGCGCCTCGCCGCCGGCGGAGCACGACCAGCGGGCCGACCGGGACGCCGTCGGCGGCGAGCAGCTTCTTGGTGAACTCCTTGTCCATCCCGGCCGCGCTGGCCAGCACTCCGGGCCCGACGTAGGGCACCCCGGCCATCTCCAGCAGCCCCTGGATCGTGCCGTCCTCGCCGAACGGGCCGTGCAGCACCGGGAACACCACGTCCACTCCGGAGAGCACCTGACCGGCGCGTGCAGGGTCGAGCAGCACCAGGCCGCCCTGGGTCGGGTCGGCCGGCAACACGACCGCGGCGCTGCTCGGCGAGACCGCGGGCAGGTCGTTGCCGGAGATCTGCAGCGCCGCCGGGTCGTCGGCCGCCAGCACCCAGCCGCCGTCCCGGGTGATGCCGACCGGCAGCACCTCGAACCGGTCCCGATCCAGGTGGGCCAGCACGCTGCCCGCCGAGACGCAGGAGATCGCGTGCTCGCTGCTCCGCCCGCCGAACACCACGGCCACCCGGAGCCTGCTCGTTGCCACGCCGGGCGACGTTAGTCCCTGTCGCACGCGGAGCCGCGAAGTGGATCCTCCTCGGGTCGGTGATCGGTCCTGGTCGCGCGGCGCGTCGTGTTACACGATCGGCGCATGTCGCTATCCCCGACCCCACGCAGCACCGTCCGGAGGCTTCCCGACCGGGCCCGCAGCGACCGCACCGAGCTGTACGCGGTCCTCGACGAGGCGCTGATCTGCCACCTCGGCGTGGTGCTGGACGGCACCCCGCGGGTGCTGCCCACCTGCTACGGCCGGGACGGCGACACGCTGTACCTGCACGGCTCGACCGGGTCGGCCAGCCTGCGCGCCGGCTCGGGCGCACCGGTCTGCGTGACGGTCACGCTGCTCGACGGCATCGTCTACGCGCGCTCGGTCTTCCACCACTCGGTCAACTACCGCAGCGCGGTGGTGCACGGGCACGCCCGGTCGGTGCTCGACGACGACGAGCGGATACGCGCGCTGCACGTGATCGTCGAGCACCTGGCACCCGGCTCGTGGACGCACGCCCGCCAGCCGACGCGCAAGGAGCTGGCCGCCACCGCGGTGCTCGCGCTCGACCTGGCCGAGGCCAGCGTGAAGGTCCGGGCCGCGCCGCCGGTGGACGACGAGCCGGACGTGCTGGCCGGCGGCCGATGGGCCGGCGTGCTCCCGGTGCGCTCCGGGTTCGGTCCGCCCGAACCGTGCCCGCTGCTCCCACCCGGCGCCGCAACGCCCGAGCACATCACCGCGCGCCGCCCCGCACGGGCGACCGGCTAGGCACCGGCGCACTCCGGACGGGAGGCCGGCCAGGCACGCCGCGGGCGGTCGCTCCCGGCGTGCGAGGAGGTGCGCCACACACCTGCGGTCGGCGGCACACATGTCGTGACTTGTGTGCCGCCGACCCGGGCTTTGTGCCGGCCGGCGGGGCGCGGCTGCAGCGGGCCCTGGGTGGCCGATCCCGGTGAGCACCGGGGCTGCGGTCCCAGCGACTACTCCGGCTTGGGGGCCCGGCTGAGCAGTTCCTTGACCATCGCCGGTACCGCCATGCCCTCGTGGCACACCCGGCGCACCGCGTCGGTGATCGGGACCTCGACGCCGTTGCGGGCGGCCAGCTCGCAGATCGACATGCTCGACTTGACCCCTTCGGCCACCTGGCCGTGGTTGGCGGCCTCGGCGTCGGCCAGGGTCTCTCCCCGCCCGAGCCGCTCGCCGAACGTCCGGTTCCGGGACAGCGGCGAGGTGCAGGTCGCGACCAGGTCGCCGAGCCCGGCCAGCCCGGCGAAGGTCAGCGGGTCGGCCCCGAGCTTGGTGCCCAGCCTGGTGATCTCCGCCAGCCCGCGGGTGATCACTGACGCCCGGCTGTTGTCGCCGAAACCCATCCCGACCGCGATCCCGCAGGCCAGCGCGATCACGTTCTTGCAGGCGCCGCCCAGCTCGGTGCCGATCACGTCGACGTTGGTGTACGGCCGGAAGTAGCCGTTCGAGCAGGCGTGCTGCAGCGCCACCGCGCGGTCGTGGTCGGTGCAGGCCAGCACGGTCGCGGTCGGCTCGCCGACGGCGATCTCCCGCGCCAGGTTCGGCCCGGACACCACGACCACCCGGTCCGCGGGCACCCCGGCGACCTCGGTGACCACCTCGCTCATCCGCTTGAGGGTGCCGAGCTCGACCCCCTTCGCCAGGCTGACCAGCGTCGCCCCGGCCGGCAGCGCCGGCCAGGACTCCAGGTTCCCGCGCAGCGTCTGGGACGGCACCGCGAACACCACGGTGTCGGCGCCGTCCAGGGCCTCGGCGGCATCGGTGGTCGCCGAGATCAGCGCCGGCAGCTCGACGCCCGGCAGGTAGTCGGCGTTCTCGTGCCGGCCGTTCACCGCGTCGGCGACATCACCCCGGCGCGCCCACAGCACCACCGGCCGGCCGGCGTCGGCGAGCACCTTCGAGAACGCGGTGCCCCAGGTCCCGGCGCCGAGCACGGCGACCTGCCGGATCTCGAGCGGCGCTGTCACCTCAGGCCACCTCCCCGCGGTTGGGCGAGCGCTGCTCCGAGGGGCGCGGCCGGCGGGCGAAATCCGTGGGCGGGGTCTCGCCGCGTACCAGCCCCAGCTCGCGACGGACCGCGTCCATGATGTGGTCGGTGGCCTCCCGCAGCAGCTGCCCGGTGACCGGCTTGTCGCGGAACGCCGAGAGGTCCACCGGCGCGCCGGCCCGCACCACGATGTCCTTACGCGGCAGCGGCCGGAACCGCTTGCGGTAGTGATCCCACACCTCGCGGGTCCCCCAGTGCGCCATCGGTATCACCGGGACGTCGGCGGCCAGCGCGAGCCGCGCGACACCGGTGTGCGAACGCATCGGCCAGCCATCGGGGTCGCGGGTGATGGTGCCTTCCGGGTAGATCACCACGACCTTGTCCTGGTGCAGCGCAGCGATCGCGTCGCGCAGGCTGTGCTGGGCGTCCGTCGAGTCGCGGTACACCGGGATCTGAGCGGTGCCGGTCATGGTCCGGCCGAGCACCGGGACCTGCCACAGGCTGGCCTTGGCGAGGAACCGCGGAATGCGGCCGCGCCGGTTGACGAACACCGCGGAGTAGAGCGGGTCGAGATAGGAGACGTGGTTGGACACCACGAGCGCCGGACCTTCACGGGGTATGTGCTCCAGCCCCTCGGCGCGCGGCCGGCCGAGCGCCCAGCTCGCCGGGTAGAAGACCACCTGGGCCAGGCCGAGCCAGAAACCGCCCTTCTCCTTCGCCACCCTGCGAGCCTCCCAACGTCCCTGGTCCGGCGGCGGCCAAGATCGGCCGAGCCGGTGGTTCGCAGTCTCCCCTGTCGCCGGTGCGCAGGTCCACCCGCGCCTGCAGCCGCGTGCGGGTCGTCCCCGAGGGGTATCAGCACGTCGGGCCGAACAGTGCGAGCATGGGCGGCGTGCGCCCAGTGGTCGACCTGCTCGTGCCGATCAACGCCCTCGACCGGGCGAAGTCCCGGCTGCGGGACGCCCTCGCCGCATCCGGCGTTCGAGGCGGGTCGGACTCGAACGGTGGCGATCCCGAGGCACACCGGCGGCTGGCGCTCGCACTGGCCAGGGACACCGTGGCCGCCGCCCGCTCGGCGCAGGCGGTGCGTCGGGTGGTGGTCACCAGCCCCGATCCCCGGGCGCTGGCGCCGTTCGCCTCGGACGGGGTGCGGCTGCTGCCGGACCGTCCGGATCTCGGGCTGAACGCCGCCGTGCTCCGCGGGGTCGGCCGGATACGCCGGGCCGACCCGGCCGTCCCGGTCGCGGTGCTGCACGCCGACCTGCCGGCCTTGCGCCCGGCCGAGCTCGACGACGCGCTCGCGGCCGCGATCGAGCTGTTCGGTCCGGGACCGGGCCGGTCCGCGTTCTGCCCGGACGCCGCAGGCACCGGCACGACGCTGCTGGTCTACGACGCGGAGGCACCGCTGCGGCCCCGGTTCGGGCCCGACTCGGCGGCCGAGCACACCCGCGTCGGCGCGCTCCGGCTGGACGGCGAATGGCCGGGCCTGCGGCGCGACGTGGACACTGCACAGGACCTGCGGGACGCCGTCGAGCTGGGCCTCGGACCCCTCACCGCGGCAGCGGTGCGGGCGATGGACGAGGGGCGGCGATATGAGGAGACCGGCTAGACCCGAGGCAAAGTTATGCTCTGGTCCGGACGGCGTTGCCGCCGGGCGACCAGGTGTTCACCTTGATGTCCTCCATTCGGGCCGCGGCAGCTGCGTCGAATTCGGGGAGAATCGATCGCCGTGAACAGCCACGACTCGGCCGAGCGCCGGGATGCCGACCCAGGACGGCACGGTGCAGGACGGCACGGTGCACGACGGCGCGGTGCACGGCGGCGCGCTGCTGGACTCCGCTTCGCCGGCCCGGCTCGGCGCCGCACCGCGGACCGAAGAGTCCGTGATCTCGGTGCCGGCCGCCCGGATCGAGTCGGACGCGCGGGCGCAGCCGCGGACCACCGGCCGCGCCGCGCGCGCCGGCGCCACCGGCGACCCCGCAGCCCAGCCCGGTCGGCCAGCTGCCCGCCGACCGCTACCTCAACCGCGAGCTGTCCTGGCTGGAGTTCAACGCCAGGGTGCTCGCCCTCGCCGAGGACGAGAGCGCGCCGCTGCTGGAGCGGGCCAAGTTCCTGGCGATCTTCGCGTCCAACCTGGACGAGTTCTACATGGTGCGGGTCGCCGGGCTGAAGCGCCGCGACGAGACCGGCCTCGGGGTGCGCTCCGCCGACGGGCTCTCCCCGCGTGAGCAGCTCGCCCGGATCGCCGAACGCACCCAGGAGCTGGCCGAGGAGCACGCCCGGGTCTTCCTGGACAGCGTGCTGCCCGAGCTGGAGAGCCGCGGCATCGGTATCCGGACCTGGGCGGAGCTCGACCGACGCGCAGCGGCTGCGGCTGTCGGACTACTTCTCCGCGCAGGTCTTCCCGGTGCTGACCCCGCTCGCGGTCGACCCGGCGCACCCGTTCCCCTACATCTCCGGGCTGTCGCTCAACCTCGCGGTGATCGTCCGCGACCCGGAGGGCCGCACGCCGCGGTTCGCCAGGGTCAAGGTGCCGAACAACGTGCCGCGGCTGGTGCGGGTGGACGCCGAGCCCAGCCCGGACGGGACGGTGACCTTCCTGCCGCTGGAGGAGCTGATCGCCGCCCACCTCGGCGAGCTGTTCACCGGCATGGAGATCGCCGAGCACCACATCTTCCGGATCACCCGCAACGCCGACGTCGAGGTCGAGGAGGACCGCGACGAGGACCTGCTGAAGGCGCTGGAGCGCGAGCTCGCCCGGCGCCGCTTCGGCCCGCCGGTGCGGCTCGAGGTCACCGACACGATGAGCGACGACACGCTGAAGCTGTTGCTCCGCGAGCTGGAGGTCGACCCGCACGACGTCGTGGAGGTGCCCGGGCTGCTCGACCTGACCGCGCTCTGGCGCGTCTACGACCTGGACCGCCCCGAGCTCAAGGATCCGCCGTTCGTGCCGTACACCCACCCGGCCTTCGCCGACGGCGAGACCCCGCGCAGCGTGTTCGACACGCTCAAGCAGGGCGACATCCTGGTGCACCACCCGTACGACTCGTTCTCCACCAGCGTGCAGCGGTTCATCGAGCAGGCCGCCGCCGATCCCGCAGGTGCTGGCGATCAAGCAGACGCTGTACCGCACCACGTCGGAGGAGTCGCCGATCGTCGACGCGCTGATCGACGCCGCCGCGGCCGGCAAGCAGGTGGCGGTGCTGGTCGAGCTCAAGGCCCGGTTCGACGAGCAGGCCAACATCCGGTGGGCCCGTGAGCTGGAGCAGGCCGGGGTGCACGTGGTCTACGGGCTGGTCGGGCTCAAGACGCACTGCAAGACGTTGCTGGTGGTGCGCCAGGAAGGCTCGATGATCCGCCGCTACTGCCACATCGGCACCGGGAACTACAACGCGAAGACCGCGCGGCTCTACGAGGACATCGGGATGCTCACCGCCGACCCGACGATCGGCGCCGACCTGACCGACCTGTTCAACTCGCTCACCGGGTTCGCCAGGCAGAACACCTACCGCACGCTGCTCGTCGCGCCGTACGGGGTGCGCCGCGGCATCGTGCGGCGGATCGAGGAGGAGGTCGCCCACCACCTGGAGGGCCGGCCGGCCGGGATCCGGATCAAGATGAACTCACTGGTCGACGAGCGGGTGATCGACGCGCTGTACCGCGCGTCGCAGGCCGGCGTACGGGTGGACCTCGTGGTGCGCGGGATCTGCGCGCTGCGCGCCGGGGTGCCGGGACTGTCGCGAGAACATCCACGTGCGCTCGATCCTCGGCCGGTTCCTGGAGCACTCGCGGATCTTCCACTTCGTCGGCGGCGAGCAGTACTGGATCGGCAGCGCGGACATGATGCACCGCAACCTGGACCGCCGCGTCGAGGTGCTGGTGCGGGTCGCCGACCCGGCGCTGGCGGGCGCGCTCGGCGACGTGCTGGACTCCGCGCTGGACCCGGCCACCCGGTGCTGGACCTGGGCCCGGACGGGTCCTGGACGCCCTCCCCCGCGGCGGACGCCGACGTCGGCATGGTGCGCGACCACCAGGTCGAGCTGATGCATCGGCGGGCAACCGTCGAGTGAGCGGCGAGATGGAGCGGTCGGCGTCGACGCCCGGCGGGACGGACCCCGGGTTCGACGTCGTCGCCGCGGGCGCGGTGTTGTGGCGGGCCATGGAGGACGCCGCGCCGCGCCCGACGTTCGGCTGGGCGCCGGGGATGGACCCGCCGCTGGAGGTGGCGCTGGTGCACCGGCAGCGCTACGACGACTGGTCCCTGCCGAAGGGCAAGCTCGAGCCCGGCGAGTCGGTGCCCGCCGCCGCGGTGCGCGAGGTCGCCGAGGAGACCGGCTACCGCAGCCGGTTGGGCGCCCGGCTCGGCGAGATCGCCTACGACGTCCCGGACGGCGCGAAGGTCGTGCACTACTGGGCCGCGGAGGCGCTGGACGGGCGGTTCGTGCCGAACTCCGAGGTCGACCAGCTTCGCTGGCTGACCCTCGACGCGGCCGCCGAGGAGCTGTCCTACGAGCGTGACGTCGACGTGTTGTCCCGCTTCACCGGCCTGGGTCGCGCGGACGGCGGGATGCCGCTGGTCAGGCACGGCAAGGCCGGCAGCCGGCAGGCGTGGGACGGTCCGGATCACGCCCGCCCGCTCAGCTCGGCCGGCCGCCGGCAGGCGGAGGCCCTGCGCGACCACCTGCTGCTGTTCGGTCCGGACCGGATCTACAGTGCGCCGCCGGTGCGCTGCGTGCAGACCGTCGAGCCGCTGGCCGCCGCGCTCCGGCTGGAGATCGAGATCGAGCCGCTGCTCGGCGAGGACGGCTACTGGGACCAGCCCGACGCCGGGCGGCGCCGGTTGGTGGAGATCGGCATGCAGGGCGGCGTGAACGTGGTCAGCAGCCAGGGCGGGGTGATCCCCGACGTGGTGGAGTGGCTCGCCGGCCAGGTCGGGCGCATCGACGACGTGCTCGGCCCGAAGGGCAAGCCGGAGGCGCGCAAGGGCAGCACCTGGCTGCTCGGCCTGCGGGAGAAGCGGCTGTTGTTCGCCGACCACTACCCGCCGCCGGCGTGAGCGCGCCGGCCGACCCGTCCGTCTTGTGCAGGACGCACGAGCGACCTGCGATCGTTCGGCTGATCTGCACGTAGGGCGAGCGCCGCCACGTCGTTAACGTGGCGAGGTGAGTGACGTCACCGTCGAGCCGGCGAGCGCGCTGCGCGACTACGAGCGGATGGTGTTCATCCGCTACGTCGAGACCAAGATCGACGTGCTGTACCGGCAGGGCAAGGTGCGCGGCCCGGCGCACCTCGGCATCGGGCACGAGGCGATCGCGGTCGGTGCCGCGTCGGTGCTGCGCCCGGACGACAACTCGATCGGCACCTACCGCGGACACGCCCACGCGCTGGCCCGGGGCGCACCGGCCGGCGCCGTGCTGCGCGAGTTGCTCGGCCGGGACGGCGGGATCTGCGCCGGCAAGGGCGGCTCGATGCACATCACCAGCGTCGAGCACGGCTACTACGGCTCGTACGCGATCGTCGGGGCGCACCTGCCGATCGCCTGCGGGCTCGCCTGGGCCAGCATGCTGCAGGGGCTCGACCGGGTCACGCTGTGCTTCTTCGGCGACGGCGCCACCAACATCGGGGCGTTCCACGAGGCGATGAACCTGGCCGCGGTCTGGCAGCTGCCGGTGGTCTGCGATCTGCGAGAACAACCAGTACATGGAGTACACCCACATCAGCACGCGTGATCCCGGTCGAGCGCCCGGCCGCGGACCGGGCCGGCGCGTACGGCATGACACCGGTGCTGGTGGACGGGAACGACGTGAGCGCGGTGCGGGCGGGTGTCGGCGAGGCGGTCGACAGGGCACGCGGCGGCGGCGGGCCGACCCTGATCGAGGCCGAGACCTACCGGCTGACCGGGCACTCGGTGGCCGACCCGGCCAAGTACCGGTCGGCCGACGAGGTCGCCGCGTGGGCCGAGCGCGACCCGCTGCTGCGCCAGGCCGCGGTGCTGAGCGCAGCCGGCATGCCGGACGCCGAGCTGGACGCGCTGGCGGAGCGGCTGAAGCGAGAGGTCGACGAGCTGGCGGCGGAAGCGCTGGCCGCCCCCGAGCCGGAACCGGCGTCCGCGTGGACCGACATGTGGAGCGACGGCAGCGCCGCCTGGAGGAACTGACTTGATCCTGGAGGAACTCACTTGATCACGGAGCCGGGATCGTGCCGGAGCTGACCTTCCGCCAGGCGGTCGCCGCGGCGCTCGCCCAGGAGATGGCCCGCGACCCCAACGTCGTGCTGCTCGGCGAGGACGTCCGCCCCGGCGGGGTGTTCAAGACGACGGTCGGGCTGCTGGAGAAGTTCGGGCCAGCGCGGGTGTGGGACACCCCGATCTCCGAGACCGCGATCGTCGGCGCCGCGATGGGCGCGGCGATGGCCGGGATGCGCCCGGTCGCGGAGATCATGTTCTCGGACTTCTACGGCACCTGCTGGGACCAGGTCGCCGTGGAGATCGCCAAGGCCCGGTACATGACCGGCGGGCAGGTCAGCCTGCCGCTGGTGGTGCGCGGGGCGAACGGCGGCGGCCTCGGCTTCGGCGCGCAGCACAGCCAGGCGGTGGAGAACTGGTGCCTGGCCGTGCCCGGCCTCAAGATCGTCTCGCCGGCCACACCCGCGGACATGCTGGGCCTGCTCGCCGCCGCGATCCGGGACGACGACCCGGTGCTGGTGTTCGAGCACAAGGCGCTGTTCGGCACCAAGGGCGAGGTCCCGGACGGCGAGCACGTCGTCCCGCTCGGCACGGCTAACGTGCTGCGCACGGGGCCGGACGAGGACGCCGACGTGACGCTCGTCGGGCTGTCCCGCACGGTCGGGATGTGCCGGCAGGCCGCCGAGGAGCTCGCCGGCTCAGGGGTGTCCGCCGAGGTGATCGACCTGCGGACGCTGGTCCCGCTGGACGCGGCGGCGGTGCTCGGCTCGGTGCGGCGCACCGGGCGGGTGGTGATCGTCGAGGAGAACCCCGGCCAGCTCGGCTGGGGCGCCGGGATCGCCGCGATCATCGCCGAGGAGGCGTTCGACGACCTCGCCGCCCCGGTCGCCCGGGTCAGCGGCGGCAACATCCCGCTGCCGGTCGCCGCCCCGCTGGAGAACGAGGTGAGCGTGCGCCCGGACCGGGTCGTGGCCGCGGTCAGCAAGCTGCTCGACCACCCCGGACCGCGACCGAGCTGACCCAAGACGTGCCTGCCCGACCCCGGCGCAGGCGTGAGCAGAAAGGTGTCAACAATGGAGATTCGTGGCCAGGACGTGCTGCTCCCGACGACGGCGGTGTCGGCGTTCCCGCGCCCGCACTGGCTGCAGGGCCGGATCTTCGGCAGCCGGGAGGAGCCCGTACTACCGCAGCCACAACCTGCGGGTGGCTTACGAGGACGCGGTCAAGCTGTGCGCTCGCGAGCAGGAGAAGGCCGGCCTGGACATCCTCACCGACGGCGCGCAGTACTACGAGTGGGAGGCGCCCGGCTTCCAGCTGGAGCCGATCTTCCACTTCATCCCGGAGATGCTCGGCGGCATCAAGCCGTACGGGCCGCCCGGGGACGGTGCGAAGTACGCGCCGTTCTACAAGGGCGTGGTGCACGACAAGGTCGACCTGGGTGCGCTCGATCTTCGAGGGCGTCGTGTACGCGATGAACAACGCGACCGACAAGCCGTACAAGGTCGCCATGCTCGGCCCGGCCCAGCAGAGCGTGATCCTCGACGACCAGTACTACGGCGACGGCGCCGAGCTGGCCTTTGACATCGCCCGGGCGCTCAACCAGGAGCTGAAGTTCCTGGTCACCCAGGGCCTGGAGTACGTCCAGCTGATCGACGTGCTGCCGCCGTACTTCCAGGACAGCTGGCAGATCGAGGCGCAGAACATGATGTTCGACGGCGTGGACGCCAAGGTGATCTGGCACATCTGCTACGGCAGCGTGGACGGGCAGCGTGACGTCTGGGACGACAAGGCGGTCGAGATGATGCCGCTGTTCGGCCAGACCCCGGCCGACGTGATCCACCTCGAGTTCTCCGACAAGGGGTTCAGCGAGCTCAACGCGTTCGCGAAGTTCCCGACCGACAAGGTCCTCGGGATGGGCGTGGTCAACGCAAAGAACACCCAGGTCGAGACGCCGGACGAGATCGCGGCGCGGATCCGTAAGGGCCTGGAGTTCATTCCGCCGGACCGGCTGGCGATCGCGCCGGACTGCGGGCTGGGCTACTTCAGCCGCACGATGGCCTACGCCAAGCTGCGCAACATGGGCGAGGCCGTCGCGCAGGTCCGGGCCGGCTTGTAGCCGCCAACCGGTTGGGCCGGCCCACGCCGGCCCAGCCGATTGCGGCTACAAGCCGTGATCAACGGCGCCGTTGTACGGCCCTATGGCACGAAAGTGCCGTTCGTTGCGTCAGGTGCACACGTGCGGCAGGCGCGAGCGGATGACAGGCTGTCCGGACAGGAGGGTGCGGCATGTTCGAGAGCGCGGTCAGCGGGTCTTCGCTGCGGATGGACCCCGGGGATCACATCTGCGCGTTCTACCGCAAGCCGGAGGAACGCGACGCGATCATGCTCCCGTTCCTGCGGGACGGGCTGACCGCCGGCCACAAGTGCGTATGCGTGGTGGACAGCTGCGACCCGCAGCACGTGCTGGACCAGCTGGACGACGACCCGGACTCCAGCGGGCGGGCCGATGACGCGCTCGAGGTGCTGGACTCCGAGCAGACCTACCTGGCCAGCGGCGGGTTCCTGCCGGCGGAGATGCTCACGTTCTGGAACGCCAAGTCGGCGGCATGCCTGTCCGACGGCGGGTACAGCTTCGTGCGCAACATCGGCGACATGACCTGGGCGCACCAGCAGAAGCCCGGGGTGGACGAGCTGGTCGCCTACGAGTCGGAGCTGAACCGGCTGGTCGGGCGCTTCCCGCAGGTCAACCTGTGCCTCTACGACCTCAGCCGGTGTAGCGGCGAGCTGGCGCTCGACGTGCTGCGCACCCATCCCAAGGTGCTGATGGGCGGGATGGTGCTGGAGAACCCGTATTACCTGGAACCCGACGAGTTCCTCGCCGCCCGCAAGCGGTCGTCGAGAGGGATCAGCCATCCCGCGGAACCCTGACGGGCACGTCGACAGCGAGGTCGTACGGCTGCGCGAGCGGCTGTCCGACCTGCGGGCGTTGCTGCTGCTCTCGATCCTGATGACCGACGGGGACGAGGACCAGATCCTGCGCCTGGTCGACGCGTCCGCGCCGACGTTCGGCGGCTGGTGGATCGAGGGGTTCGTGCTCGACGGGGTGTTCCGGGCCGCCGGGACGGACGGCCCGGTGCCCGCCGGTCCGGTCGCCGCCGGTCCGGTGGCGGCCGGCACCGAGCTCGGCCCCGACTACGGCTCCGAGTTGGGCCCCGAGCTCACCGCCCAGGTCGCCCGGCTGGGCAGTCCGGGCGGGCCGGTCAAGCTCGCCGGGCGGGACTGGTCGTGGGCCCTTCCGCTGCCCAGCGGATCCGGGCGCACCCTCGGGCACATCGTGGTGGCCGCGCCGGGCCCGCCGTCCTCGGACGGCGAGTTCCTGCTGCAGGTGCTGGCGCAGCAGACCGGGGTCGCGCTGTCCAACGCCCGGTTGCACGAGCGGGACCGGCTGGCCGCCGAGGAGCTGCAGTCGGCGAACAGCAAGCTCTCCGAGACGGTCGCGGCGTTGCGCCAGCACACCCGGATCCACGACCGGCTGGCCAGGGTCGCGGCGACCGGCGGCGGCCGCAGCGGCATCGCCGACGCGCTGCACGAGCTGACCGGTCGGTCGGTGGCGATCGAGGACCGCTATGGAAACCTGCGCGCCTGGGCCGGGCCGGGCCGTCCGGACCCGTACCCGAAGGAGCCGGTGGCACGCCGCGCCGAGCTGCTCGGCCGGCTGGAGCGCGAGCTGCGACCGATGCACGACCGGGGCCGGTTGGTCGCGCTGGCGGTGGCCCGCCCCGGGGTGGCCGGGCTGATCGCGCTGGCCGACCCGGACGGCGACGCCGGCAGCACCGACGTGATGGCACTGGAGCACGGCGTCACGGTGCTCGCCGCCGAGCTGGCCCGGCTGCGTGGACTGGTGGACGCCGAGCTGCGGCTGCGCGGTGAGCTGGTCAACGACCTGCTCAACGGGATGGACGACGACGCGGCCGCGGTACGCGCCGAGGTGCTCGGCCACGACCTGAACCGGCCGCACCGAGTCGTGCTGGTGCAGGGCTCCAGCGTGGAGTCCGAGTCCGGGGACTTCCTGCACGCGGTGCGCCGCGCGGCGGTCGAGACCCAGCTGCACGCGCTGATCGGGGCGCGCTCCAGCTCGGTGGTGATCGTGGCCGGCGGGGAGGCCGACTGGGCCGCGCTGCGCGCGGCGACGCTGCACGAGCTGGGCGGCGGCGAGTGCCGGATCGGGGTGGGCGAGCCGTGCGACCGGCCGTCCGGGCTGCCCCGGTCCTACCGGGAGGCCGAGCTGGCCCTGCGCATGCAGGCCACGGCCGCGGTCAACGACCAGGTCAGCAGCTACGCCGAGCTCGGCGTGTTCCGGATGCTCGCCGCGCTGCCCGAGCAGCGCGACGTCGAGCAGTTCGTCCGGCAGTGGCTCGGCGCGCTGATCGACTACGACGCGCGGCGCGGCACCGAGCTGGTCACCACGCTCAGCGAGTACCTCGAGCAGGGCGGCAACCACGCGGTCACGTCACGCCGCCTCTCGGTGCACCGCAACACGCTGAAGTACCGGATGCAGCGGATCCGCGAGCTGTCCGGGCTGGACCCCAGCCAGCCCGACGTACGGTTCAACCTGCAGCTCGCCGCACGGGCCTGGGCCACCCTCCAGGCGCTGCGTCGCGACCCCACCTGATCCCGACGAACGGCACTTTCGTGCAATAGGGCGACACAAAAGCGCCGTTGATCACGCTGCGAGCGCTACTTCTTGGCCTTCTTGCGCCGACTTCTTGCCCTTGTCGGACCCCCGCTTGTCGGACTTGGCCTTCGCCTTCTTGTCCGGCTTCTCCGCCTTCTTCGCCGCCGTGGCCGCACGGGGCAGCCGGCGCGACCGGGGCGGCCGTCGGGGTCGGCGCGGGCCGGCGGCGGGCCGCGGTCGGCCGAACGGTCGTCCGCCGGGGCCCCAGCGCCGACGGCTCGGCGAGCTCCCGTGCGCCGCTGACCACGCCACGGAACTCCGCGCCGGGCCGGAACACCGGCACCGCGGTGGCGGCGACCACCAGGGTCGCCCCGGTGCGCGGGTTGCGGCCGGTCCGCGAGGCGCGCTCCCGGCGCTCGAACACCCCGAACCCGGTCAGCGTCACGGACTCACCGGACTCCACGGTCCGAACGATCACCGCGAGTACCTCGTCCAGGGCGGTCGAGGCGGTCTTGCGGTCGCCGAGCCGCTCGGTCAGCTCCTGCACCAGCTGTGTCTTGTTCACCAGGCCTCCAGCATCGACGAATCCGGTCGACGGATCGGTCAGCGTGGCACAGTCGTGGGCAGCAGAGCGCCCCGCCGCGCCTCGAAAGCGTCGATTTCGTCCGCGTGTCGCAGCGTCAGCCCGATGTCGTCCAGGCCCTCCTGCAGCCGCCACCGGGTGTAGTCGTCGATCTGGAACGGCACCGTCAGGTCCTTGGCGGCGATGGTCCGGGTGCCCAGGTCGACGGTGAGCTCGGTGCCCGGCTCGTTCTCCAGCAGCTTCCAGAGCAGCTCGACGTCGTCCTGCGCGCACTGGGCGGCGAGCAGTCCCTGCTTGCCGGCGTTGCCGTGGAAGATGTCGCCGAACCGGGCCGAGATGACCACCCGGAAGCCGTAGTCGGCGAGCGCCCAGACGGCGTGCTCCCGGGACGAGCCGGTGCCGAAGTCGGGCCCGGCGACCAGCACGCTGCCGCCGGAGTACGGCGCCAGGTTCAGCACGAAGCTCTGGTCGGTCCGCCAGGCCGCGAACAGCCCGTCTTCGAACCCGGTCTTGGTGACCCGCTTGAGGTACGACGCCGGGATGATCTGGTCGGTGTCGACGTTCGACCGCCGCAGCGGCACCCCGACCCCGGTATGCGTACTGAACGGTTCCATCGGCGCTCCCTACCTGGTCAGGTCCTCGGGCGAGGACAGCGTGCCGCGCACCGCGGTGGCCGCGGCGACCAGCGGCGACACCAGGTGGGTGCGCCCGCCCTTGCCCTGCCGCCCCTCGAAGTTGCGGTTGGACGTCGACGCGCTGCGCTCGCCGGGCGCGAGCTGGTCGGGGTTCATGCCGAGGCACATCGAGCAGCCCGCCGAGCGCCATTCCGCCCCGGCGGCCCGGAACACCTGGTCCAGGCCCTCCTTCTCGGCCTGGAAGCGCACCCGCATGGAGCCGGGTACGACCAGCATCCGCACCCCGCCGGCGACGTGCCGCCCGCGCAGCACGTCGGCCGCCGCACGAAGGTCCTCGATCCGCCCGTTGGTGCAGGAGCCGAGGAACACGGTGTCCACCGCGATGTCGCGCAGCGCGGTACCGGGCGCCAGGTCCATGTAGGCCAACGCCTTCTCGGCGGAGACCCGCTGCTGCTCGTCGACGATGTCGGCCGGATCCGGCACGCTCGCCGCCAGCGGCAGACCCTGGCCGGGATTGGTGCCCCAGGTGACGAACGGGGTGAGCGCGTCGGCGTCGATGTCCACCTCGCGGTCGAACCCGGCGTCGTCGTCGGTGTGCAGCTCCCGCCAGGACGCGACCGCGTCGTCCCAGGACGCGCCGCTCGGGGCGTGCATCCGCCCGTCGAGGTAGCCGAACGTCGTCTCGTCCGGCGCGATCATCCCGGCCCGCGCGCCCGCCTCGATCGACATGTTGCACACCGTCATCCGGGACTCCATCGACATCCGCTCGACGGCGCTGCCGCGGTACTCCAGCACGTAGCCCTGGCCGCCGCCGGTGCCGATCTGCGCGATCACGGCCAGGATGACGTCCTTGCTGGTGACGCCGGGGCGCAGCGAGCCGTGCACGTTGATCGCCATGGTCTTGAACGGGCGCAGCGGCAGGGTCTGGGTGGCCAGCACGTGCTCCACCTCGGAGGTGCCGATCCCGAAGGCCAGCGCGCCGAACGCGCCGTGGGTCGAGGTGTGGCTGTCGCCGCAGACGACTGTCATCCCGGGCTGGGTCAGGCCGAGCTGCGGGCCGACCACGTGCACGATGCCCTGCTCGGCGTGGTTCATCGGGTACAGCCGGACGCCGAACTCCGCGCAGTTGCGCCGCAGGGTCTCGACCTGGGTGCGGGACACCGGGTCGGCGATCGGCAGCTCGACGTCGGTGGTGGGGACGTTGTGGTCCTCGGTGGCCAGCGTGAGGTCCGGGCGCCGGACGGGCCGGCCGGCCAGCCGCAGCCCGTCGAAGGCCTGCGGGCTGGTCACCTCGTGGACCAGGTGCAGGTCGATGTAGAGCAGGTCCGGCTCGTCGCCGTCGCCGCGATGCACCAGATGGCTGTGCCAGACCTTCTCGGCGAGGGTGCGTCCCACGACGCGCCTCCGTTCCGCGTTCGCATG
The DNA here is from genome assembly GCA_963776255.1 of uncultured Actinomycetota bacterium. Classification (GTDB taxonomy): domain Bacteria; phylum Actinomycetota; class Actinomycetes; order Mycobacteriales; family Pseudonocardiaceae; genus Pseudonocardia. The sequence goes on from CAVZMB010000019.1 coordinate 26,972, forward strand.
TCCCATATGACGAGACGTTAGTATCGCAACGTGAGAAAGCTTAGCGGCATCGGGGTGCTGGACAAGGCGGTCGAGGTGCTTCGCACCGCGGCCTCCGAACCGTGCGCGCTGTCCGAGCTGTGCAGCCGCACCGGACTGCCGCGGGCGACGGCGCACCGGCTTGCGGTCGGCCTGGAGCTGCACGGCCTGCTGCGCCGCGGATCGGACGGCAGGTGGCGCCCCGGGCCGGCCTTGTCCGAGCTGGCCGCCGCCGGGGGTGACCCGCTGCTGGAGGCCGCCGCTGCGGTGCTGCCGCGGCTGCGCGACGTCACCGGCGAGAGCGTGCAGGTCTACCGCCGCGACGGCATGCAGCGGGTCTGCGTCGCGGCGTCCGAGCCGGCCAGCGGGCTGCGCGACACGGTCCCGGTCGGGGTCCGGCTGCCGATGACCGCCGGGTCCGGCGCGAAGGTGCTGGCCGCCTGGGCGGAGCCCGCCGTGCAGCGGGCGATCCTGGCCGACGCGGTGTTCTCCGAGCGGGTGCTCGTCGAGGTGCGCCGCCGAGGCTGGGCGCAGAGCGTGGCCGAACGCGAGGCCGGGGTGGCCAGCGTGTCCGCGCCGGTCCGTAACGGCGCGGGCGAGGTGCTGGCGGCCGTCTCGGTGTCCGGCCCGGTGGACCGGATCGGCCGGCGACCGGGGGTCCGCTGGGCGGCCGACCTGCTGGCCGCCGCCGAGGCGCTGCACAACCGACTCTGATCTGTAGCCCCGACGGGATTTGAACCCGCGCTACCGCCTTGAGACGCCGGGCCGAGCGCGGGTCTCTGATGGCCACAAGTCTCCTACGTGCACGTTCTCCTGCTCACCAGCCTCCCTGTTGGCGCCAGACGACACGGTTTCATCCCACGAGCCATCCCACTGGGCTGATCTACACGGGTCGCGCGGCTACCTCCGGAGCGTGGCCAAGGTCGCGGTTCGTCACCGGTAGCGCCTCCGTCAGCGGGCGTGCGGAACGCCCACATAGCCTGCTCTTTGGTCGACGCATCAAACGCAAGTTGCAGAAAATACGGTGACGGCGCCGATGCCGCGCTCTTGACAGGCCCATCCGCTCGCAGGGCCCGGGCAGAGAGCGACTTCGACGGCGTGGGCAGTTGACTGCCAGGAAAGCGGAACCGGGTGACTACCACCGCTAGCTGCAACAACCGTCGCGGTTTGAGCCTCCCGAGCCAGTTCTACCTGCACCACGCAACCCAAGTCGCACCACGACCGGCACCATGCCACAAGTCCCCCGATCCGGTGATCGACTGGCGCTCGGCGCGGCATTCCAGTGCATAGAGCGCACTCCGAGTCCGGACCAAAACGCGGAGCACGACGGAGCCAGACGATCAGAACCGGAGCGCGGTCACGGCAGTACCGCCAGCGCGTCGATCTCGATCAGCCAGTCGGGCAGGCCGAGGGCCTGCACACCGAGGAAGGTGCTGGCTGTCAACGGCCAGTCGTCCCCGAAGACCTTGCGACCCGCGGTGAAGATCGGCTCGATCAGTTCTGGGCTGTGGTCCACGACGTGGATTGTGTATTTCAACAGGTCTGCCGGGCCGCAGCCGACCGCGGCCAGGGCGAGGTTGAGGTTGCGGAAGGTCTGCTCGGCCTGGGCGGCGTGGTCGCCCGGGCCGACCAGTGCGCCGTCGGCGTCGATGGCGACCTGGCCGGCGATGGCGACGACGCGCCCGGCTGGCGCCACGGCGATTTGGCTGTAGAGGTCCATCACCGGTGGGGCGAGTGTGGGTGGGTTGACGCGTTCGATGGTCACGACTCCTCCAGGGCGTCGAGCAGGGCGGCGGCAACGCCGTCTGGGTTGGTCACCATTGGTAGGTGGCCGGCGTCCATGGGCACTACGCGAATGCCGGCGGCAGCCGCGGTCTTGGCGGTGTCGTCGAAGAACGGCAAGCGGGTGCAGTGGATGTAGGTCACCGGCAGGGTGGCCCGCCGACCCGCGCCGCCCGGCGGCACGGCCTCGGTATGAGTGGCGCGGGGCATCGGCGTCGCGTGGGCGGCCAGCCAGTCGAGATCGGCCGGCTCGTCGACGCCAAGACCGGCGAAGTCCAGCGGCGGCACGGCCCACGGTCGATCCGCGGGACCCGTGCCGAACGCATCGGCCAGCCAGGGCAGCAGGTCGAACGCCGACTGCCCGTCGTTGGGCATGAACGCGTCGACATACACCGCCCGGCCGACGCGGCGCGGGGTGGCGCCGAGCACCCCGGTGATGACCATGCCGCCGTAGCTGTGGCCGACGAGCGTGACGTCGGCCAAGTCCTCCCAGTCCAGCAGGTTGGCGATGTCGGCAACGTGCACCTGTAGCCCAACGTCCGGTCCGGCGAGGTGGTGGCGGTCGGCCATGCCCGTCAGGCTCGGCGCCAGCACCCGATGCCCGGCCGCCTCCAACGTGGGCCGCACCCTGTGCCATACCCAGCCACCGAGCCAGGATCCGTGCACCAGCACGATGGTGCCCATCGCTACTCCTCCTCCAGAACGTCGGGCTCACGGTGCAGAAGATCGTCCAGCAGCACCTCGAAACTGAACCGGGCCAGCTCGGGGCTGCCGAACTGGCGGTGCGCGAGCCGGGCCTGCTCGTCGCTCAGGTAGGCCGGTGTGCCGGCCGCCTCGGCTAGCAGCTGCACCTGCGCGGCCCGGTCGAAGCTGATGAACCAATAGGCGGCCTCCTCGACGCTGCTCCCTACGGTGATCACACCGTGGTTCTGCAGCACGACAGCCCGGCGCTCACCCAGGCACTCGGCCATGCGGCGCCCCTCCTCCTCCTCGAGCGCCAGACCGTGATACTCCCGGTACACGACGTGGTCGCCGAAAAAGGCGCACGCCTCCTGCACCACCGGCCGCAGCTCGGTGCCAAGCGCCGCTAGGGCGCGGCCATGGATGGAATGCGCGTGCGCCGCGGCGACGACGTCTGGCCGCCGGTCGTGGATCGCCGAGTGGATCACGAAAGCGCCGCGATTGACCGGCCTGTCCCCAGCGAGGACCGCCCCACCGGGATCTACCAGGACCAGGTCCTTCACCCGAATCCGAGTGAAGGCCACGCCGAACGGGTTCACCCAGAACCGGTCGGAGTCCTCAGGATCGCGCACCGTGATGTGTCCTGCGACACCCTCGTCGTAGCCGAGCCGGCCGAACAACCGAAGGGCCGCTGCGAGGCGCTGTTTGCGGTGGCGACGCTCCTCGGCGAGCGAGGCGAACCGTGGACCCTCCGGAAGAGCCAAGGTTGGCGCGCTGGACGAATCGGACACCCGGAACCTCCAAGTTATCAGGTCATCAGACAAAATATCGGATTGGAACGGCTCGTCGTCAAGGGTTTTGGCGTCCCGCCTGCCGTAACCTGGCCGCCGTGACCGAGGTGATGCGACCGCCGTTCATACCCGTGCGGCGCCCGCTGGTCGACCAGGTCATAGCCAGCCTGCGGCAGCTCATCGAACAGGAAGGCTTGCAACCCGGCGACCGGCTGCCCAGCGAGGCACGCCTAGCCGAGCAACTCCACGTCGGACGCTCCACACTCCGCGAGGCCGTCCGTGCGCTCGCGCACAGCGGCGAGGTCAATACCCGGCAAGGCAGCGGCACGTATGTGACGGCGCCGCCCACCGACGAGTTCGCCGCACGGCTCGTACGGGCGCGGGTCGACGAGGTATTCGAGGTCCGTCGGGCCCTCGAGGTATTTATCGCGCAGACCGCCGCGGAACGCCGCACCGCTGAGCACATTCACCAGATGCGTACAGCACTCGAGAACTGCCGGGCGCACGCCCGCACCGGCGACGTCGCTGCGTTCATCGCAGCCGATTCGCGCTTCCACCAGCTAGCCGCCGAGGCAACCGGAAACACCGTGCTCATCGAGCTGTACCGCGTACTGCGGCGCTCCCTCGAACGCGCCAGCCATGCCATCGCCGACGTGGTCGAACTGCAACATGCCAACGACATGCACGCCGTGCTCCTGGAGGCAATCGCCGACGGTGACGCCTCGGCAGCCGTCGCCGCCACCCACGCACACCTCACCGACACCATGCGAGTGTTCGAATCGGCGCGCACCAGAGACGGTGTATCGGGCCATTAGCTTTCGCCTGTCGGCCCATCCATCCCGCAACCCGCGGCACACGATCATCCCGGTCGGCTGTAGCAGACTGAATCTTATGTTGGAGCCTGGGTGCTCACCGACCGCTTACAAGATAGCCAGTCCACGTTGACACTGGCCCCTACCAGCGACAACCGCCGCGCCCCCACCCACATCCGTACATCAAAATCCACACAGCTAGCCATCGTTTCGTGTCACATAACGTGTCACGGCACATCTACGTTGCCGCCACGTCGCTCAGCCCTGTTTGCACCCGTCGCAGGCTCGAGCGCCTAGGCCGTCTCAGAGCCTGTTCCGAACTTGAAACCATCGCGGGTGGTTGGGCGCCTTGGGTTCGGGCCGCGGTGTCTAACGCGCCGCGTTGAGGAGCCGGGCGCCGAGCGCGCGAACATGTTCGATGAGTTCGGGCGGCTCGTGCACCTCGAATGGGGCGCCGAGTTGCGCAACCCAGACCGCGAGCTCGTCGAGGGAGTTGGAGCCGGCGTTGAGCACGCACGTGTCGTCCGCGGCCGGTTCAACCGCCGCGACGGTTGGCGGCATCCTCGCGGCGACGACGTCGGCGGGTGCATGAACCGTGAACCGGCCGCGATAGCGGTACGGATGGATAGAGATCTGCTCCGACACATAGCGGGCGAGGTCGCCGCCGGGCGGCTTTCGGGCAGCGAAGCGCGGCCCGTTCGGCGTGCGCAGCCGCATCCGGTCGACGCGGAACGTGCGCCAGTCACGCCGACCGGTGTCCCATGCCACCAGGTACCAGCGGCGTCCCGAGCTCACCAGCCGGTGCGGCTCGGCGGTGCGGCGGCCCTCGGCGCCGTCGCGGGCACGGTAGTCGAACCGCAGGCTCTCCCGGTCGCGAACGGCCGTGGCGATCGCGGTGAGCACGGCCGGGTCCACCGCGCCGGCCGGGAATGCCAGCGGGACCGTGGCCGAGCGCAGGGCGCCGACGCGACGCCGGAGCCGCGGCGGGAGGACCTGCTCGAGTTTGACAAGCGCGCGGACCGAGGTCTCCTCGATCCCAGCCACGCCGGAGACCGCGGCGGTGCCGAGTCCGACAGCGACCGCGACGGCCTCGTCGTCGTCGAGCAGCAGCGGCGGGAACCCGGTACCGGCGCCGAGGCGGTACCCCGGCGTCCCAGCGGTGGCGTGCACGGTGTATCCGAGCTCGCGCAGCCGGTCCACGTCTCGGCGGATGGTCCGGGCCGAGACGCCCAGCCGCTCGGCGAGCTCCGCCCCCGGCCAGTCCCTCGGCATCTGCAGTAGCGACAGCAGCCGCAGCAGCCGCGCCGATGTCTCCAACATGGTGGCCCATCCTAGGACCGAATCTGTCCTAACCGACCCCTACCGTGACGGACATGAACGACGACACTCAGATCCACCGGTTCCGTATCGACGTCCCGCAGACGCAGCTTGACGAGCTGCGCGACCGGCTCGCCGCGACCCGTTGGCCAGACGAACTGCCCGGGGTCGACTGGTCCTACGGCGTCCCGGTCAGCTACGCGCGCCGGCTAGCCGAGTACTGGCGCACCGGATTCGACTGGCGCGCCGCCGAAGCGCGGTTGAACGCGTTCCCGCAGTTCACGACCCACATCGACGGGCAGAACATCCACTTCCTGCACGTCCGCTCGCCCGAGCCGGACGCGCTCCCGCTGATCATCACGCACGGCTGGCCCGGCTCGGTCGCCGAGTTCATGAAGGTCATCGGGCCGCTCACCGAGCCTGCCGCGCACGGCGGCGAGCCGGCCGACGCGTTCCACGTCGTCGCCCCGTCGATCCCTGGGTTCGGCTTCTCGGGGCCGACCACCGAGCCCGGCTGGGATCTGAACCGGGTCGCCGGGGCGTGGGCCGAGCTGATGCGCCGCCTGGGCTACCACCGCTACGGCGCGCAGGGCGGGGACAGCGGCGCGGTCATCTCACCGATGCTCGGCCGCGCCGACACCGCGCACGTCGTGGGCGTGCACGTCAACGGCGGCCTCGGCTCCCCGACGGGCGACCCGGCCGAGGTCGAGGGGCTTACCGACGCCGAGCTCGCCCGACTCGGCCAGTACCAGGACCAGGACCGCGCGGGCTACGCGGTGATACAAGCGACCCGGCCACAGACACTGGCGTTCGGCCTGCACGACTCTCCCGCCGCGCAGCTGGCGTGGATCGCCGAGAAGTTCAAGGAGTGGACCGACCCGGCGCGAGAACTACCCGAAGACGCGGTCGACCTCGACCAGTTACTCACCAACATCAGCATCTACTGGTTCACCGGGACCGCCGCATCGTCGGCCCGCCTCTACAAGGAGACACAGAAGTCATGGGGCACCGCCGCCCGGTACTCGCCGCTGCCGCACGGCGTCGCCGTCTTCCCCGGCGACCCGGGCGTCCGTCGGATCGCCGAACGCGACCACAAGGTCGTGCACTGGTCAGAATTCGACCCGGGCGGCCACTTCGCCGCCATGGAAGCGCCTGAACTGCTCGTCGAGGACATCCGGGCCTTCTTCCGCACGGTGCGATAAAGCCCGGATGCACCTTCCGGGCCGGGGCATCGCAGGATCAACCCGGCACCGGCACGGATGGGGCCGGCCTGCTAATCGGCGGCGCGCGGAATTGTTCGTCCGGCCAGGCAGTGGCGCAGCCCCCGGGGGATCGAACCCGAAACCTCGGTTTAGAAGTCCGCGAGGCGGCGTTCGGCAGGTTGCTTCACGCAGGTCGTACCCGACGGACCTCTGTCCGCCGTGCTGGGGCTGCACCTGTCCGCCAGAGTTTCGCAGTCATCGTGATTGACACAGCTGCTGCCAGGCGGGGTTCGTTGACAGGGCGGCAGACAAGCACATATCGGACTCGGCGCTAGGCGGCATCGCCGAGCTGTGGGTCGACGTTCGTCTCGCGCCGTCCGCTGGACGGACGCTATTTCGGTCCACGCCCGTTCCCCGATGATCCGAACAAGCCCACCCCGTTGTCCAACTCGGCATCACAAACATGTGCGTCGACCGGGGCTATTCGTCGGGCGCTAGATGGTGAACCGAGCTAGGCGATGCGGTTCGGGGTGGCGTCTCAGTCGTTGTTGGGCTGCATTGGTTGGGATGGGTGTGTAGGTACGCCTGGGACCAATGGATTCCGTCCGGATCGGCGCGGAAGAGACGGGCGAGTTGAACGTGTGGTTCGTCGGGTGTGATCGGGTGGTAGCAGCGTTCACAGATGGGAATCATCCTGCGCTCCGGTGATGATCAACGCGCCGCAAATGGACACCGCGGGTGTCATCGCATTGGTGGGAATTCTCTCGGCCATCGATATGATTTCGAAGGGCGCCTTCGGTCAGTCGACTAGTAACAATTTGGACTATTCTCTGCCTTAGATTCGTGAAACCTGGGTCCTGCGGACGCCCTGCGAGAGCTAATCCCGGTCTGGCGCCGTCGACGGCGACGGGGCCAGTCAGCGGGTGGACCCGATTGAGGTTCACGCCGGCGAGCTGCTCGACCCCGGCATGCGGAGAGAGCTGCGCGTCACCGGCATCGAGGGTGTCCAGGACGACCTCCTCGCCGGGTTGGACGGTTAGCACCGGCCGGATCTCCGGGTGCCAGCGGTTGTGCCCACAATCGGGCTGGGTGGCGAGAGGCTTGGCGACGTCCAGGCGGATCTCGTGGACAGCCATCAGACGGCCCTCCCCGCCGCGACCGCGTCAAAGCGGCGTAGCAGCTGGCCGCTGTCGAGATACTCGCGGAAGCCGACTACCCAACTCTCGCGCATAGTCGCCAGGTGCAGGAACGGCACGTCCATCGACTCGCCGCCGAGCGTCACCCGGTCTCGGCCGCGCACGACGACGTGCTCGGCACCTGCATCGAGGAACAGCTCGGGTACGACCTCGAGGGCCTCGAAGCTGCCCGCCAGCGCTTGGAAGTACCCGAGCACCTCCTCAGGTCCACGGAACGTCCCGCCGAACGGGAGCTCCTCCGGGCACTCCCACACGATCCCTGGGTCGAAGACGGAAAGGACGGCGGGGATGTCGCCGCGGCCAAACGCCTGGTAGGCGGCGCGCAGCGTCGCAAGGTTGGAGGCGGACACGGGGTGCTCCCTTCTCGAACGAACGGGAGGCATCGTCGGTCCGGCACGGCGAGGTGCACATCGCGGAAACCATGTAGCAGGCAGTGGTCAATCGCCGTGCGGTCGCCCCAGTGTGTACGCCGTGGCATCGGCGCGGTTGCGGGCTCCGATCTTGACGTAGACGTTCGCGACGTGCCGCTCCACCGTATGGACGCTGAGCCGCAGTCGCGTGGCGATCTCCTTGTTGCTCGCCCCGCCTGCGATCAGGCCGAGAACCTCGGACTCGCGCGCGGTCAGCCGCTCGCTCGACCGCTGCGCCGGTGCCGGCAGCGAGCCGGTCAGCTCGGCCGCCCGCGCGGCCATCCGGCTCGCCCGGCCACGGTCGCCCGGCGACCCCCGGCGTCGAAGCATCGCAGCGTGCTCTGCCAGGGTGCGGGCGACGAATGGCGCCGCGCTCCACGCCTCGTGCTGGCGAAGTGCCGAGCGGAACCGCTCCTCGGCCTCGTCCCACCGACCGAGCGCTGCCGCCGCCAGCCCGAGGTGCCGGTCAACCGCGCCGCGCCAGACTGGCACGCCGAGCATCGCGATGCGTCCGCCGTACGGAGCGAGGAGCTCAGCCAGCGCTGCAGCCCGTGTGGTGTCGTCGAGCGCGGCGGCGACCTCGACCAGCATCCCCACGCCGGCCAGCCAGAGCGAGTCCGACGCAAGGGCGGCGCAGCCGTTCGCGGTGAGCTCGTCGAGTAAAGCCGCCGCCTCCTCGGTGCTCCCGCTCTCCACGAGGACCACGGCGAGGGTGCAGCGGAAGATGCTGAGCACCGGGTAGCCGGCCGCGAGCCGGCGCTGCTCCCCCTCGACGTCGACGCCCGGTCCCAGTCGGTCACGCAGCGCGAAGCGCTGACCGGCCGCGTAGACCGTCGCGGGCTGTGCCCGGATCCGCCTGCCGGCGGATTCGGCCCGGTTCACGAGGGCGGCGGCTGCCGGAGCGCCCATCATGATCGCTCGCATGGCGCGGTACACGAGTTCGTACCACTCGACGATCGGTCGCCTGCTGCGCGCCGCGAGGTCGGCGAGCTCCGTCAAGCCGGCGGCGGCGGCCACCGCGTCGACCTGCATCAGGTCCGGGATCAGCATGCGGAGGCCATGCTGCTCGGCGTCCTCGTCGCCTGCGCGCACCGCGGCGGCAACGAGCTCGCGACCGAGCGCGACCCGCCGGTCGAGCCCGTCGGGCCCGCGCTGAACGAACTGCGCGGCGGCGAGGACGGCCGGGAGCACAGCCGCATCCGTGATGCCGCTGCGCGCCAGGGCCACGGCGCCGTCGGCCAGGCGCCGCGCGCGAGGCAGCTCGGGTCCCCAGTACAGCTCGATCGCCAGCCGGGCAACAACGCGCGACCGATCGCCTGCGGCCGTCGACGGCAACCGGTCGAGCGTCCGCTCAAGCATGCGGACCAGTCCGGAATCGACCCGGCCCGCCGACACCACGACGTCGCCCAGACCGAGCGCGGCGGCGACGAGGCGACCGAGGTCACCGACGTCGTCGGCACTGGCCCACGCGCGCTCGAACGCATCGCGAGCGGTGTCGACGCGCCCTGCGCGGCCAGCGCACCGGCCAAGCGCCAGGAACAGGTCGACGGACGGGTGCCCGGGAGCGAGAGCGAGGGCTCGGTCGTACCAGTCCGCTGCCTCCTCGTCGGCTAGCCGGTCGGCCGACGCGCGTGCGGCGCGGCAGGCCAGGTCGTAGGCCCGCTGGTGGCCACCGGCTCGGCCTGCGGCGAGCGCGGCGTGGTGGGCGAGTCTGGCGGGATCACTACCGGCGGCCTCCAGCACAGTCACCGCGCGCTCGTGCAGTGCGGACCGGCGCGGCGCAGCGATGCCGTCGTACAGGGCCTCCTGCACGAGGATGTGGACGAACCGGAAGCCGTCGGTCGTGTCGGCGAGCAGCCCCGCGTCAACGGCCGGCCTGACGGAGTCGAGCACGTGGGCGAGTGGTTGACCGGTCAGTGCGGCGAGGATCCCCACGTCGACGTCTCGTCCGAGCACCGCCGCGGGTTCTAGCAGCTCCCGACTGGGCCCGGGCAATCGCTCGACGCGAGCGCGGATCGCGGCGTCGACGGTCGTCGGGATGCGGTGGCCGTCGGGGTCGAGCCTGAGCACCTCGGTGACGAAGAACGGATTGCCCCCCGTCCGCCGGTGGACCTCGTCCGGGTCGATCTCGGCCCCGGTCCCGTTCACGAGCACGGCGACATCGTCGCGGCTGAGGCCAGCGAGCTCGACCAGGTCGAAGGCGACGTCGCCCGCGACCTCGCCGAGGAGCCGGCTCAACGGGTGCGTGACACCCACCTCGGTGTGGCGGTACGCGCCGAGCACGAGCAGTGGCGCGTGCACCAGCGCGGGGGCGAGGAACCGCAGCATCGCGAGCGACGCCTCGTCAGCGCGGTGCAAGTCGTCGAGGACGACAAGCAGTGGACGACGATCCGCATGCGCCGTAAGCAGCGCGGTCGCGGCGGCGAAGAGCCGGAAGCGGTCACCGGCGTGATCCGACGTCGGCTTGCCCTGCACGATCGGGGCGAGGTCCGGCCCGGCGTCGGTGGCTGGCAGCGAGGCCAGAACCTGGGTCCACGGCCAGTAGGGCGGCGCGCCTGCCGTCTCCTGGCAGCGCCCGACCACGACGGCGAAGCCCTGCCGCGACGCATGCTGCGCCGCAGCCCGCGCCAGGCTGCTCTTGCCGATGCCGGGTTCGCCGGAGATCAGAACCATGCCGCCCTGCCCACGTCCCACGTCGACGAGGCGGGCAGCCAGCCAGGCGAGTTCGCGCTCGCGCCCGAGGTGGTCAGGCCATCCGGAGTCCGGCACTCCCATGTGACCTCCACGACTCCGTCAGACGCGAATCGACAATAGCGCTGGGGCGCGGTGGTGAGATCGGATCGTTGTAATTTGACCTGCGATGATGAGATTCCTGAGACCAAACATTGTTGGGATCGGGTGGCACCAATCTGGTGGGCAGGAGATGACGGAGCGCCCTGTGCCGCGGCGCCAATCCGCACACGAAGGCGACCGTCGCCTGCGGCGGCCTGCCCGCGGCGGGGCTCGACGTGCAGCTGCTAGAGCGCGGACCGCCGAGCGGTCAGATCGAGCGCGCGGCATGGCGTTCCCCTTCGCCCACCGTCTGCCCGCTGACGATGCCGCGGTAGAACCGCAGGAATCCAACGAAGACCACTGCCGCGCTGGCGGCGCTCAGGGCGACCCGCGACCAGTGCCAGAGCTGGAACTCTAGGGCGGTCTGGCGCAACATCTCGACCGAATGCAGCGCCGCTCCTTCCACGAACAGAACTGTGTTGCGCGGCCAGAAGAACACCACAGAGTCGATACCCTCGGCAATGATCAGCAGCAGTCCCGCGACGACCCACCATCGGGCAGCCGGAAACCGCCAGCTGAGGAGCACCGCGAGAACACCGAATCCGGCGGTAGGAATGCGCACCACACGCTCGACACTCGCCGGAGGGGTCTGGCCTCCCCCTGCGGGGCAGGGCGGGTCCCACCGTCGAGCGATGGCGACGGTGCCTGGCGCCACTACCGTGGGCGAGGGGCCGGCAACAGCTGCTCGTCGACGCAGCCATGGCGAGCTTGGCGTTCGCCGTGACCGTCGCCGTGATGGCGGTCGAACGAGCCCAGCCCGTAACAGCGCCGAGTAGCCCTGCGCCAACTCGCTGGATCCGACAGACCCTCACCCGTCTGGATGGCCTCTGGAGGCGCACATCTCTCGACCTCGTCAAGTCGTTGTGCCATGGACATGTAGCGCCTCACACCGCCCGTCGCCGACTCGCACAGCAGATACCGAAACCAAACTGTGATCTCGGTCCAGGCCGGCCGGCGGTCGATGCGAGGCGAGGTTGCTACCTGCGTTCATGTCAAGCTGCCTACCCCGTGTGGGCCCTGACGGTTGCCCTATTTCGCAGCTTCGTGGACGGCGCTTGGCGGCTCTCCCGCCGCCGAGGCAGTCGGCTACGGTCCGACCCCACAGCGGACGTCACCCGATGGGCAACGGCACAGCCGCACAGCCAGCGACCGTGCGGGTCGGTCTACCTGGCTGGTCATGCGGCAACGGGGCGACTGCCGTCAAAGCACCGACAGATCCGCTCCGGAAGGAGTAGCGATGGCAGCCATCGAACCGGGTCCGCTGTTCGATCCCGATTTACAGCCGATCGGGCACGCGCTCGCCGCTGAGTTGTCCTCCGGCCAGCTCGCGTTCGAGCTGCCCAGGCAGCAAGACGACGTCCAGCAGGCGGCGCGTCCTCCAGGCACATCAGCACCACATGCGAAGCCCGGTCGTCACAGCATCCCGGAAGCCGCGCCGGCAATAGTTCTGTCGACTTCAGCTGACCCGCCAGGCTGGAGGATCGGCGCCGGTCTGCGCCGCAAAACAAGATCAGCCCGCAGCGCACGCCTTCCGAGATCACTTGCCCATTGGGGCGTGACGGACACAGAGGGTGATCAGTGATTGGGGTGCCGAGGGGCGTTCGAGTTGAGTGGAAGCAACTGTCAAAGAGGAGTGATGAATGTCGGACGACCTGTACCGCCTCGATGAGCGAACAATTCCGTTGATCGATTTTCTCGTCGAGCGAGTGCACGAAGCCGATACCGTGGAGAGCGCTGATTCTCATAAAGGCTTCGGCTCGAGAGTTGTACGAGACAAGTCAAAGACCATCCGTCATTACTGGTCATACACGGGCAAGGCAACTCGCGCCACCGGCCGGCATCGCCTGTTTCTGGTGCTCATCGCACGCTACAATGCCTTCCTCCTGCGGATTGCCGCTCGTCAATACCAGCATCATCCCGACTTCGACCGGTCTTGGCTCGGCCGTTAGCGCAGCTGTCGATGATCTCGATCAGCCGCCAGATGTTGGACGGATCAGGCCGAGGGTCTCGGCGCGCCAGTCGACATACGGGGCGGGGGCGTTGAGAATCCGCACTGGCTCACGGCGCGAGGTAGTGGCCGCCATTCAGCGACCACCACGCGCCGCGGCTTGCAACACTGGCGCTGCCCCTTCGGCGCCGGAGCGTCCGCGGGTGCGCAGACGGCTCCTGGCCACACCAAACGAAGACGATCGAGGAGGCGAGGGGCGGATGGTGGAGAACGTGTTCGTGGTAGGCCTCGATGATCACAATGCAGGCATCCTGGACCGGCTTCCGGACGCAGGCCGGTACCGCTTCCACCCGCTGTTGAGCGTGGACGAGCTGTTGTATCGGGACACGATTCCCGTACCGGATCTGTTGGACGAGGCGCTGCGCCAGGTGGAGTCGTTCGACGGCCCGGTGGATGCGGTCATCGGGTTCTGGGACTTTCCGGTCAGCACGATGGTGCCGATGTTGTGTCAGCGTCTGGGGCTTCGCTGGGCCAGCCTGGAGTCGGTGGTGAAATGCGAGCACAAATACTGGAGCCGGCTGGAGCAGCGACGCGTGATCGACGAGTACCCGCGGTTCGGATTGGTGGATCTCGACGAGCCGACGCTGCCCGATGGCTTGCGATATCCGGTGTGGCTCAAACCGATCAAGTCGGCCTCGTCCGCCCTCGCCTTCCGCGTGGAGAACCCGGAACAGCTCCACCACGCCGCAGCAGCTGTTCGCGACGGCATTGGACGCATGGGCGACCCGTTCGAGTTCGTGCTCGCCCAGCTGCAGCTACCGCCCGAACTGAGCGGCATCGGAGGCAGCGCCTGCCTGGCCGAAGAAGCGGCCACCGGGGCGCAGGTCACGGTCGAGGGTTACAGCTTCCACGGTGACGTCCATGTCTACGGCATCGTCGACTCGATCACCTGTGCGGACAGCTCGAGCTTCCTCCGCTACCAGTATCCCTCCTCACTCCCGCCCGCGGTCTCGGACCGGATGGCCGAGCTCTCTCGGCGGGTCGTCCGACAGATCGGCCTCGACGGCATCACCTTCAACATCGAGTACTTCTGGGACCCCGAACTGGACACGATCACCCTGCTTGAGGTGAACCCGCGACATTCCCAATCGCACGCCGAGCTGTTCGAGCAGGTCGACGGCATCGCCAATCACGACCACATGCTGCAACTGGTACTCGGCCGCGAACCTCGACCACACCACCGCGAGGGCCCCTACGACATAGCCGCCAAGTGGTTCGTGCGACGCTTCGCAGATGGCGTGGCTCGCCGGGTGCCCACCGCCGAGGAGACCGAGCAGGTGCAGCGCGACATACCGGGCTGCACCGTCGACGTCTTGATCACAGCCGGCGACCGTCTCTCCGAGCTGCATGACCAGGACAGCTACAGCTACGCGTTCGCGAACATCTACATAGGAGCAGATGACGAGGACGAGCTGATCAAGAAGTACGAGCACGCGGTCGCAGGGTTGCCTTTCGACTTCGAGGAGCCCACCAGATGAGGATCGTGGACCGGCAGCGGTTCCCGCATCGCATCAGGGAGGACGCACAGCTCAGAATTCCTTTGTCAGACGGAACCTGCCTTGCCGGACGCGTCTGGCGACCGGAGACGTCCGACCCGCGACCCGTCCCCGCCATCCTCGAATTCACCCCTTACCGGCACCGTGACCTCACATCAGTCCGAGACTCGATCCACCACCCCTACCTCGCGGGACATGGATACGCCGCGGCCCGGGTTGACCTGCGCGGCAGCGGCGACTCCGACGGGGTTCTGACCGACGAATACCTCGAGCAGGAGCTCCGCGACGCGGAGGAGGTACTTGCCTGGCTCGCCGCGCAGCCGTGGTGCAACGGGCGAACCGGGATGATGGGCATCTCCTGGGGCGGGTTCAACACCCTTCAGGTGGCTGCACGCCGCCCACCGAGCTTGCGCGCCATCGTCACCGCCTGCTCCTCCGACGATCGATACGCCGACGACGTGCACTACATGGGCGGCTGCCTGCTGACCGACAACCTGTCCTGGGCGTCGACGATGTTCGCCTTCAACTCCTGTCCCCCGGACCCCGAGGTGGTCGGCGAGCGCTGGCGAGAGATGTGGCACCAACGGTTACACGGCAGCGGGCTCTGGCTGGAGGAGTGGTTACGCCATCAGCGCCGCGACGCCTACTGGCGGCACGGCTCGGTCTGTGCGGACTACACCGCAATAACGTGCCCAGTGCTCGCGGTCAGCGGCTGGGCCGACGGATACACAAACTCGGTGTTCCGGCTACTCGCCGAACTCGATGTCCCACGAAAGGGGCTCATCGGGCCCTGGTCGCACAAGTACCCCCACCTCGGTCAACCCGGCCCTGCCGTCGGCTTCCTCCAGGAGCTCGTTCGGTGGTGGGACCACTGGTTGTGCGACGTCGAGAACGACATCATGGCCGAGCCGATGCTGCGCATCTGGATGCAGGAGAGCGTCCCGCCGTCGACGGCCTACGAGGAGCGGCCGGGTCGCTGGGTCGGTGAAGCGAGCTGGCCCTCCCCGCACGTTCGGGGGGTCACCCACCCGCTCGGTCACCACCGAATCCAATCCCCCGGTGCGGCTGAACCGGCGCCGGTCCAGGAGCTGATGCTCACCGTGCAGTCCCCACTGTCGGTGGGCCAGTTCGCCGGCAGGTGGTGCTCCTACCATGCACCGCCCGACCTGCCCTACGACCAACGCGAAGAAGACGGCGGCTCCCTGGTCTTCGACGGCGAACCCCTCACCGAGAGAATGGAGCTCCTCGGCACGCCGGTGGCGATCCTCGAGCTCGCCGTCGACAAACCGATCGGGATGGTCGCGGCCCGGCTCTCCGACGTCGCCCCCGACGGTCGCGCTACCCGCATCAGCTATGGCCTTCTCAACCTCACCCACCGCGCCGGCCACGACCGACCGGTTGCCCTCACACCCGGCAAGCGCTACCGGGTCAGCGTGACTCTCAACGCCCTTGCGCAGGCGATACCGCCCGGTCATCGGCTGCGCCTTGCGCTATCGACGTCCTATTGGCCGCTCGCCTGGCCGCCGCCGCAGCTGGTCCGGCTGACGGTCTACCCGGCCTCCAGCGCATTGGTGCTACCAGTTCGTCCCAACCTTGGGGCCGACGAACTGGCGGTGCCGTCCCTAGGCGAGCCGGAAGGGGCGCGACCACAAGAAACCACCCAGCTCAAGCCCGCAAGTCACCTCTGGACCGTGACCCGGGACCTGATCAACTACGAGTCTGCAGTGGAGGTCGTGAGGGATCTTGGCGTCGTGCGCTTCGACGAGATCGACCTCGAGGTAACCCGTCGCGCGGAGGAACGCTTCAGCTGGGTGGCCGACGACGTCACCTCGGTCCGCGGCGAAACCACGTGGGCCATCGGATTCGCCCGCGGCGACTGGAGAATCCAGACCCTCACCCGCACCGTCCTCACCTCAACCGAAACGAACTTCCAGCTGCAGGCCCAACTGGACGCCTACGAGGGCTCCGAGCGAGTGTTCGAGCACAGCTGGCGGCTCGACATCCCGCGCGACCACGTCTGAGCGCCGGTACGGCGAACCTGTAGCGACAGCCCATGCGTCGGTCAGGACGTGGATTTTCGATCCGGAGCTTGTGGTATCTCGATGCTGTCGATCATCAGGACGGGCAGCGCCGCCCCGCCGCCGAACTGCGTCCGGTACGGCAACGCACCAGCGACGGTGACGCGGGCTTTGAACAGGTCCCCAACCGCGATGTGTTGCAGATCAGAGGCGTGGCCTGCGACCACGGTCTTGGTCTTGTAACGGTTCTGCATGGGTTGGGGGACGCTGTCAACCCGGGCGCGGAAGTAGTCGGCTCCTTCCACATCGACCTCTGCGATCAGGCCATGGACGATGACCCTCTCACCAATGTGCGCGTCGGGGTCAGTCGCAATTGTCTGCCACTCAGTGCCAGTGATCTCTCGATGTGCACCGAGCTGCTGGGCCGACACCTCCAAGGCGGGCCCATCCCCAACCGTGGTGCCAGGAGTGCCATGGGCCGCGCCAGGCGTGGACTGGACGCACACTGCCGCAGCGACAGCGAGAAGGATGGCGACAGCGGCTCTGCTGGAAGGGCTAGATGCGTGCGCTGCACGCTGCCGTCGGCGAGCGTCAAGCGCCAGAATCATCGGCCGCCGGATCGGCGCTGCAATGGGTTCTCCCCGACCATGTCCTAGGGACCCGCCGCACCGCGGCTCTCGGGTCGTCACCGTTGTGACGATGTGGATCATCGTACCTCCCACCGTGCCGGCCCGCGTCGGGTACTCCGAGTTGTCGGACGTTAGCGATCGCGCCACCCGCACGAGAGCCGCCATACCGCGCTCTCGGTAGGCGCGCCCGCGCAATGCCGGCACCGCCAGACGGCGGACGCGGCTTCTCTTGTTCCAGGTAGCCACCCCAAATCGCGCGCCCGAGCTGCTACATCGGCACGGTCTCGGTTTCATTGCGATCTGATCTCAGCTGACCGCCCGCAGGCGTGCGGCTCACGTCGATGGCGGCAGTTCGACGCACTGGTCTCGTGCCGCGCTGGTCCGGGCGGCGTCGAGTACTTCGGCGGTGGCCAGCGCGTCTCGGGGGTTGACGGGCACCGGGCCGCTGCCGCGGACGGCCGCGGCGAAGGCCGGGTAGTAGGTGTCCCAGCGGCCGCGTTCGGTCGGGTAGGCCACCGCCCCGGAGCCGTCGTGTAGCCGGCCCCATCGCTGCTGTGGTTCGGTTCCCCACGATTCGCCCTCCGACGCCGGGGTGCGGCCGGCGACCAGGTGTTCCTCCTGGATGTCCACGCCATCGATGACGTAGGTGGCGGAGGTGCCGGTAACCCGGAACCGGGGACCGGGAGCGGACTGCACCCAGCTGCCCCACAGGTGGGAGCGGGCGCCGCCGGCGTGGGTCAGCGCGAGGAAGACGTCGTCGTCGAGCCCGGCGGGGTCGTCGCGGTGGTGCATCTCGGCGTACACGGTGCGCACCGGCCCGAGCAGCTGTAGGGCCTGGTCGACGAGGTGGCTGCCGAAGTCGAGCAGGGTGCCGCCGCCGGCTGCCGGAGGACCCGGCTGGCGGCGTTCGAAGCGTGACTCGAACCGGGAGATCTCGCCCAGGGCGCCGCTGTCGGCGAGGGAACGAACCGTCTGGAAGTCGGAGTCCCACCGTCGGTTCTGGTAGACCGAGAGCGGGACGCCGAGTCGCTCGGCCAACTCGACGGTTGCACGGGCGTCCGCCGCGGTGAGCGCGAAGGGCTTGTCGACGACCACCGGCAGGCCGAACTCGAGCGCCTGTCGGCAGAGCGGGATGTGGGTGTCGGCCGGGGTCGACACCGTGACAGCCTCTGCTCCGGCTGCTACGAGCCCAGCGAGGTCGTCGACCGTGGCGGCGTCGGGGTGTTCCCGGGCCACCAGCGCCCGTCGCTCGGCGGACCGCGTTGCGACCGCGACGAGCTCGCACCCGACCGCGGAGGCGATCAACGGGGCGTGGAAGTACCGGGCCCCGAAGCCGTAGCCGATCAGCCCGACCCGTACCGGGGCGACACCTCCGCCCAGAGTGCCGGACATCACCGACCAACCCCTTCCCGCTGGGACCGATGGGGAACCCGACGGGTGGTCGCCCTCGCGGTGCCGAGCTGGCGGGAGGCGGGGCTTCCCGCGTCGCGTTGGTCACTATGATGTGCGGCGCCCACGTAGCCCGCGGATCACCAAGGCGATCCCCGACGCGAGCACGACCAGGCCGATGACCAACCACAACGTCGACCCGGTCATGAAGCTGCCGCCTATCACGTTGGCGCCCTGCAGGGTCCAGACCGCGCCGATCAGGACCAGCAGACCACCGAGAACCGGTGGGATCGAACGCGTCATGCCGCGATCCTCCTCCGATCTGCTCGGCCCTAGTGACCCTGCCCTCCGGCGCGACGCACACCGTTGGGACGCACACAATCCTTCGCATTGCTGGAGCGGTCGTTCTAGCGTTGAGTCCGTGCTGGTCCAGCGCGAGCGGGAGCTCGCCGCCCTGGACGCGCTGCTCGACCGGGGCGGTGTCGCGGTGGTCGAGGGCGGCGCGGGGATCGGCAAGACGTCGTTGGTGCGGGAGTGCTGCTCTCAGGCACGTCGGCGTGGATGGCGGGTACTGCGGGCACGTGGTTCAGATCTCGAAACTGCCTTCGCTTACGGCGTGGTCCGCCAGTTACTCGAACGGGAGCTGACCGAGCGTAGCCCGGCGGACCGCGTCGAGGTGCTGGCTGGGCCGGCGGCTACGGCGGGTGATCTGCTTCTCGGGCCGGTCCCGACCGCGGGTCCTCAGGACGGTTCCTTCGCCATGCTGCAAGTCAACCGGAATGACCAGGCCGCCCCGCTTCTGCTGTGGAGGAGCCACTTTCCGGTGCCCGTCGCGCTGTCAGACGCGTCAGCGGAATCGGCAACTGTTGACTACCCTTCGAGCTGAATACCCGGATGTCCTGATAGTGCGGGGGCGCAGACGCGGACTCAACGGGTCGCCACCCGAGCGACGTGGTGATCACCCACATTGAACAACGGATCCGCCGCCTGGAACCGGACGCCCTGCGCCTGAGCCAGGCTCTAGCGGTGCTCGGGGACGACTGCCTCCTTCGGCACGGCGCGGCCGTCGCGGGGCTGGACATCGTCACTGCCAGCCGGCTGGCCGCCGCCATGGTCCGGGTTGAGGTGCTCGCAGTCGACGAGCCGCCGCGTTTCCTGCATCCGATCGTGCGTGCGGCGGTGGAGTCATCGATCACGACCGACGAGCTGCGTGCCCTGCACCGAGCCGCTGCCCACGAGCTGGATCGGGACCACGTCGCAATGGGACACGTCGCGGCCCATCTGATGCGAGCGCACCCCGAGGGGGATCCGTGGGCACTCGCATGCCTGCGGGCAGGAGCCCGGGCCGCCATGGAGTCGGGGGACCCAAGGCAGGCGGGCGAGTTGCTGCGCCGCGCACTCGCCGAGCCGCCCCAGGGCTCAGACAGGATCGACGTGCTGCGTGAACTCGCAGCCGCGGACGCCCAGGCCGGCCGGCAGAGTGCGCTCGGCTGGCTGGACGAAGCCGTCATGCTGACCGCCGACCCTCGGCAGCGTGCCGAGATCGCCCACGAAGTGGCCCAGACATACGCAGCGATGTTTCGTTGGGCCGAAGCCGTCGACGTCACCGACCGGGCGATGGCCGAACTCGGCGACCGAGATCCCGAGCTCGCCGCCCGGTTGGAGGGCGAGCTTGTGGTTGCCGGAATGCACGACGCACAACGCGCGAACCGGGTCGCTGCGGTGATGGCCCGGCTGACGGCTCGAGGCCGATCCGGGAGCACCTCGGAGGCATTGACGGTGGCGCGAGCAATGGCGGGCCTGTTGACCGGCCAGTTGAACGCCAGTAGCGCCTGCGCCCTGGATGGCGAGCTGCGGCGGGCGGATCCCGCCGCTGCGAACTGGGATACCCGCGCCGCGCGCTCGGACGCTGATCACCGCTGAGCGGTTCGACATCGTCGCTGCACGCCTGCCACCGACGATCGAGGCGGCGCGGCGAAGCGGCAGCGCCCGAGGGCTGATCGCCGCATACAGCTCGCTGGCGCTGCTGAAGTACCGGCTCGGCGACATGCCTGAGGCCGATGGTGCTGCACGGGTTGCGCAGCGGGTGCTGCTCGACGGCGACTTCGCAGCAGGCCTGGGCATCGGGGCCATCGCCGCCGACGTGGCGGTCGAGTGCGGACAGTTAGACGAGGCGGACGCGATTCTCGAGCAGATTCCCGCCGGCCCGCCAGGGGTACTCAGCGTGCTGGCCCCGGCAGCGCGCGGGCGGCTCGCCCTCGCTCGAGGTGACGGTGCGCAGGCACTCGGCCACTTCCAGTCGTGCATTGCGATGTTCAGTGCCGAGTTGTGGGGCATGGAGATCCGCGACGTCGGATACCTGCACGCCCGATCGGGCGCTGCCCAGGCCCTGCTGCTGCTCGGTGACCGCGCAGCCGCTTGGGAGATGGCGCTTTCCGAGCTGGTCGACGCACGGGGGTTCGGTGGCCGTCGCGCGTTGGGGATCGCCTCGCGCGTCGCTGGGCTGGCCCACGGCGGCGTCGAGGGAATGCCCTTGCTCGAGGAGTCTGTGACCACATTGCGCGGATCACCGGCCGTCCTCGAGCGGTCGAAGTCGTTGGTCGAGCTGGGCGCGGCGATCCGCCGGGCAGGCCAACGCGCCGGCGCTCGCCATCTACTGACGGAAGCGCTCGACCTGGCCGTCGCAGGTGGCGGCCCGCAGGTAGCCGGCCGGGCACGGCCGAGTTGGCCGCGGCCGGCGGTCGTCCTCGCCGAGAGCGCCGTCACGGCGTCGAGGCTCTCACCCCGAGCGAGGTGCGGGTCGCCAGGCTGGCCGCCGAGGGTCTGACCAACCGGCAGATCGCGCACGCTCTCTACGTCACACCGAAGACGATCGAAGCCCATCTCGCGCACACCTTCGACAAGCTCAGCATCTCCGGCCGAACCGAGCTCCCTGACGCCCTGGCCGATCAAAACATTCGGGTAGCACCCTAAGGCGACCGGCCGCGTTGTCTAGCACAGTTCTCCTCACACGCCATCTGGGGAGGTCGAAATGAGTGCTCAGAACATCGAATTGATCCGCCGCGGATACGCCGCGTTCGGTCGTGGCGATGTCGCGGAAGTCCTGACGGTTCTGGACCCCGACATCCGTTGGCACGTCCCTGGACGCGGCCCACTCGCTGGTGACTACAAAGGCCATAACGAGGTTGTCGGATTCTTCGCTGAGACAATGAGGCTGTCCGACGGCACATTCACGATCGCCATCGACGATGTGCTCGCCGCCGGACAACAAGTCGTAGTGCTGTGCACCGTGGCCGCGGAACGCTACGGTCACTCGTGGTCCTCGTCAGAGGTTCACGTCTGGCGAGCGGTAGGCGACCGAGCCGCAGAATTCTGTGAATATCAAGGTGACCAGCAAGCTGAGGATGAGTTCTGGTCAGAATAGCGCGGAATGGTCCGGCCGGTGCGCGGGCCGAGCTGGCGTTCTTGGCTGGCCAGCTCGGCGTGAGCCGTGCGGCTTGCGGTGGCGATGAGGTCGGCCCGGCCGCGGTGAGCGCCTGCTTCATTACCTCGTACCGCTCCCCGGACGTTCGGTTCCATTGCCCTGGATCGTCGGCATCTGCGCGCCTCCCGTGGCCGTCTAGCTCAGGCCGCACTCGATCAGACGGGCGCCGGACGTGCCCGCGGTCGCCGGAGGGCCTGGCAACCTCCCCGGCAGTTTGGAAGACTCTGGCTGCGGGAAGGAGATTGATCATGTCAGAGTCAACGAAGGCCGCGATCGAGGCCGTGCGGGCCGAGTTCCCAGTTCTGTTCAACGCAGGCAAGTTCGACGAACTAGGCAAGTGGTTCTACGCGGAGGACGCGGTGGCCCTCCCGGCGGGCCGCGACCCGATCGAGGGACGGGCGGCGATCTGTGAGTTCTTCGATGAGCTCTGGCGGAATGCCGGACTGAGGTTCGACCTGGGCGTCATCCAAACCGTGGCCGGTGACGAGATGGGGTACCTGGTTGGCACGTACGTTGCGCACATGGGCGATCAGAGTGTGCCGGGGGTGACTCATGAAGCGTATCGGCTGCAGTCGGACGGAACGTGGAAATGCACGGTCGACATGTGGCACAACTCGGTGGAATAACACTTAGTCGCATTCCAGCTACGGGCATCCGCTACAAATTCGCGGGTGCTCTGGTCCGAGGTCGGCGGATGTAACGGCCGAAGGATTGGTGTGTTCGACATGGCTGAGTATATCGACACCTCGCGAGGCTCCTTTTACGTGGAGCAGACCGGTCCGACCGACGCGCCAACGATTGTGTTCGTGGCCGGCCTGGGCGACGACTATTCATCGTGGGCCGAGCCGGTCGACTTGCTGAATCGCAAGTATCGGTGCATCACGTTCGACAATCGAGGAATCGGCAATAGTCCGATCACCCCTGGTCCATACTCGATCTCTCAGATGGCTGAGGACGCCCACGCCCTGGTCATCGAGTTGGGCGTAGGGCGGGTCGCGGCAGTGGGATCGTCGATGGGAGGCGCGATCTGCCAGGAGTGGGCGCTGGCTCACCCGCAGGTCATCGACCGGTTGGTGCTGAGCAGCACCTGGGCGGAACAGGATCGCTGGTTCACGGCGCTTTTCGATCACTGGATCGAGCTAGCCGGGCGCGGATCCGGCCGTGACCTGCTCTATCAGTTAGCTCTGTTCTGCTACTCACCGGACTATCTGGCGGTACATCCGAGCACCGTCGAGGAATTCCTCGACGCCCCGGTTCCTAGCCTGGATGGACTGCGTGCAGCCGGACGTGCGTGTCAGCGGCACCACACTCTGGATCGCTTGCCGCGTCTGGCTGTTCCGACCCTGGTCATAGGCGGCGAGCAAGACATCCTCACCCGACCAGCCTTCTCACAGCGGTTGGCCGCTGCCATTCCCGATGCGAAGTTGAGCTGGTTGGCGACCGGCCACATGACGTTCTGGGAGCGTCCCGACGAGTGGGCCGCAATCCTAGACACGTTTGTCGCCGGCACCAGATGACTGCATGTACTTCAGCTGCTGGTGTAGGTGCGGAGCAGTGCCTCGATGTGGGCAAGTTCGGTCCGGGCAAGGAGCCGCGGCGTCGGCCGGGAATGAATCTGCCGCGGTCCGTTGTCCGCGGCAAACATGCAACAGCGCCGCACATGCCGGGCGAGCAGTCCGCCAGCCCTAACCTGTCATGCGTTGGGGCGCCGAGGTACAGCTATGCTCCGAACGAGGTGCGCTGATGGGTGGTGACATGTCGACACGGCGAAAGGTTGGCCATGGCCGCTGATCTGGCATTCGACGCCTTGGCGGATCCTGTTCGCCGGAACATGCTCGCCGTACTCGCGGCGCGGTCGGAGTGCAGTGTCGGCGAGTTGGCCGAGCAGATTGACTCGGTTGGACGGACCGCGGTTTCGAGTCATCTGCGTGTGTTGCGGGCTGCTGGTCTGGTGACCGAGCGCCGAGCTGGGCGGTACCGGTACTACTCGGTCGACTCGTCCGGCCCGGCCAGAGACGTGATCCGCCTGCTGCAGGCCCTGTTCGACGATTCCTTGGACGCGGCGCGATCTGCCGTCGAGGACCCGGGGAAACCGGGTCGCGTGGAGAACACCGGGTCGCATCGAGCCGGCTGATGTCCACCGTGGTGGTGACCGCGGAGCAGCGCATTGCCGCCCCGCCGGCGGCGGTGTTCGCGCTATTCGGCGCCGGGGCTGGGGCGGGCTGGGTGTTCGATGCCGTATGCGACCGGGTCGCCGTTGGGGCGGTGGTGACACTGCGGGTGCCACTGCGGGTGGGTCCCGGTGCCACGCCAATTGAGATCCTGGGGCGGGTGGCGTCAATGCGCCCGTCTTTCCGGATCGTGATCGTCCACGACCAGCCGTGGCGGGGCCGGATTCGGCTGTCCTTCGAACCGGTGCCCGACGATTCGCTCGCCAGCACGGGAACTCGGGTTCGGTTGGCGGCCGAACTCGACTCGAGCGGCCTGGAATGGCTGATGCGTCGGCGCGGCCACCAGCTCGTCGACGAGGTGGCCGACGAGTCCGGTGGGTCGGCGCGACCGCACTGCGTCGGCCTCCTGACCAGCAAGTCCGGTCCGGGTAGCGCGTTCGCGGTAGCGGCGGAGAACCTCGCGATGCTGGCCGCGGACGAGGTGAACGCGGACGGGGGCATCGCCGGTCGGCCGCTGCGCGTTCTCGTCGGTGACGACGCGACCGACCCGCACGTCGGCGTCGCGGAGGCGAAGCGGCTGGTGCGAGCCGGCTGCCGGACCATCCTGGCGACCACGACCTCGGCGACATTCGCCGCGCTCGCGACGCGGTTGCGCCGGTCCGGCGTGCTCCTGGTTCATGCCCTGGCGAACGAGGGTGGGCTGGGCGGCGAGCTGTGCATCCAGCTCGGGGAACGGCCGGCCGACCAGATCCGGGCCGCGGCGGGACCGTTGATGCGCCGATCGGGTTCGTCGCGCTGGTTCCTGGCCGGCGACGACTACCGCTGGCCGAGATTCGCACACGCCGCGGCCCGCCGGGTGTTGCCCGCGGCCGGTGGCGCGATCGTCGGCGAGGGGTTCCGGCCGCTCGGCACCCGCGACTTCACGCCGCTGATCGAGGAGATCCTGGACTCCGGAGCGGAGCTGATCCTGTCGACCTTCGTCGGCGCGGACTCCGTCGCGTTCGAGCGTCAGTGCCATACGTACGGGGTCCGGCAGCGGTGCCGCACCTTGTCGCTGGCGATCGACGAGTCGACCCTGGAGCGCATCGGTTCGCAGGCCGCGCCGGGGATCACCGCCGCGCTGGGGTACTTCGAGCATCTGCCGAGCACGGCCAACCACGACCTGTCGCGCCGATACCGCAGGGAGTACGGACGCTGGGCGCCTCCGATGTCGAGCTTGACCGAGTCGGCCTACGAGGCCGTGCACCTCTACGCAGCGGCGGTCCGCCGCGCCGGCGAGGACGAGCCGAGAGCTGTCGCGCGGGAGCTCCGCGCCGGGCGCCATATGCTCCCGCGCGGTGCAGTCACAGTGGACGGACCGGAGAGCGTGCAGCAGGACATCCACCTCGCCGACGCGACCGCGGACGGGTTCCAGTTGATCACCGCGTAAGCGCTCCCAGCCTTGCTTAAGCCGGCGCGGGCGCCGTTGATCCGTCAACAGGGCGTGACGTGTTGACTCGTCTACTGATGACTCCTACGGTCGGGCGAGGTGCCCCGAGCAAGGAGTCGGTCATGACCGTCCGTCCGCCGCGCCCCGACGAGATGGCGGCGGTCGCCGCCCGGTATGGCCTCGGCCTTTCCGATGCCGACATCGAGGAGTTCGCGCCGTTCGTCGCGGGCCTGCTCGGCTCGTGGGACAAGGTCGAGCACCTCTACGACAGGACGGCGCCCACGGCACCCGACCGAGCCTGGCACCGCCCGTCCGACGAGGAGAATCCCCTGGGTGCGTGGTACGTGCGCACCGACATCACCGAGGCCGACGGCGGGCCGCTGGCCGGCCGCACGGTGGCGATCAAGGACAACACGATGGTCGCCGGCGTGCCGATGATGAACGGATCCCGGACCGTAGAAGGGTTCGTACCGACGCGGGACGCCACGATCGTCTCCCGGCTGCTCGCGGCCGGCGCCACGATCACCGGCAAGGCCGTCTGCGAGGACCTGTGCTTCTCCGGCGGCAGCCACACGTCCTGCACGGGGCCGGTCCGCAACCCGTGGGACCTCTCGCGCAGCGCGGGCGGGTCCTCCAGCGGCAGCGCCGCGCTGGTAGCGGCCGGTGAGGCAGACATGGCCACCGGTGGTGACCAGGGCGGCTCGGTGCGCATCCCGAGCGCCTACAGCGGAACCGTCGGCCACAAGCCCACCCACGGCCTGGTGCCATACACCGGGGCGTTCCCCATCGAGCTCACCATCGACCACCTCGGTCCTATCACCCGCACGGTCGGCGACGCGGCGCTGATGCTGCGCGTGATCGCCGGGCCGGACGGCCACGACCCGCGCCAACACCGCGACGTCGCGCCACAGGACTACGTCGGCGCGCTGGCCGGGGACACCGCAGGGCTCCGGATCGGCGTGGTCAGCGAGGGCTTCGGGGTCGACGGGGTCTCCGAGCCCGGAGTGGATGAGGCGGTGCGCGCTGCGGTGGACACGCTGCGCTCGGCCGGGCTGGTCGCCGAGGAAGTGTCGATCCCGTGGCACAACGACGCGATGGCCGTCTGGGACGTGATCGCCACCGAGGGCGCCACCGCGCAGATGGTGGACGCCAACGCCTACGGCATGAACTGGAAGGGCCTGTACGACCCGGAGCTGATCGCGCACTATGGCAGGCAGTGGCGGGAGCGCGGCTCCGATTTCTCCGAGACGGTCAAGCTCGTCCTGCTGACCGGCCGGCATGCGATCGACAGCGAGCACGGCCGGCATTACGCGATGGCCCGCAACCTCGCCTACGAGTTGACCGCCGCGTACGACGATGCCCTGCAGCGGTTCGACGTGCTGGTCATGCCGACGCTGCCGCTGGCCGCCACCGAGATCCCGGCGGAGGACGTGCCACGGGCCGAATACATCGCGCGGGCCCTGGAGATGATCCGCAACACCGCACCGTTCGATGTCACCGGTCACCCGGCGACATCGGTACCCGCCGGGTTGGTGAACGGCCTGCCGGCCGGGCTCATGATCATCGGCAAGCACTTCGAGGACGCCACTCCGCTTCGGGTGGCGCACGCCTATGAGCGGGCGGTCGGGGGCTTCCCGACGCCCCCCGTGCCCGCGACAGTTGGGAGCAGCTCGTGAACGGTGTCCACGACCTCGGCGGCACCGACGGCCTCGGCCCGGTCGTCGTCGAGCAGGACGAGCCGGTCTTCCACTCGGAGTGGGAGAAGGCCGCCTTCGCCATGTTCTCGATGCCCTTCCGGGCCGGTTTCTTCGGTGTCGACCAGTTCCGCTACGGCATCGAGCAGATCCACCCGGCGGAGTACCTCTCCTCGCGGTACTACGAGCACTGGATGCACACCGTGGAGTACCACGGGGCCCGAACCGGCAAGCTCGACCTCGACGAGGTCGAGCGGCGCACCCAGTACTACCTGGAGCACCCGGACGAGCCGCTGCCCGATCGCAAGGATGCTGACCTGCTCGCGTTCGTCGACGCCGCCGTCAAGCACGGCGTGCCGGCGCACCGGGAGTCCGACGACCTGCCCAGGTTCGCGGTTGGCGACCGGGTCCGCGTGATCGACGACAGCCCGTTCGAGCACACCCGTAAGGCCCGCTACGTCCGCGGCAAGACCGGCGAGATCGTGCTCGCGCACGGCACGATGATCTACCCGGACAGCGCGGGGAACAATAGGGGTGACGACCCGAAGCACGTCTACACCCTGAAGTTCGACGCCAAGCACCTGTGGGGCGACGCCGCGGAACCCAACACCTCGGTGTACTTCGACGTCTGGGAG
The DNA here is from genome assembly GCA_963776255.1 of uncultured Actinomycetota bacterium. Lineage (GTDB taxonomy): Bacteria > Actinomycetota > Actinomycetes > Mycobacteriales > Pseudonocardiaceae > Pseudonocardia. The sequence goes on from CAVZMB010000019.1 coordinate 54,966, forward strand.
CCCTATCTCGAGAAGGGCTGATCGGCCGTACACAGCCAGCCTGCCGCCAAGGAGAGGCCAACCGCCATGAGCACAACCGAGAGCCCGCTACCGGTGACCATGCACCAGCGCTCCGATGCGGAGGTGGCAGCGCGGGTCAAGGCCCTCGAGTCGATCATGATCGAGAAAGGGATCATGACGACCGAGGCGGTCGACCGGCTCGCCGAGATCTACGAGAACGAGGTCGGCCCGCAGCTCGGTGCGGCCGTCGTGGCCAAGGCGTGGAGCGATCCGGACTTCCGCGCTCGGCTGCTCGCCAACGGCACCGAGGCCTGCAAGGAGTTGGGCATCGGCGGGCTGCAGGGCGAGGACTTGGTCGTCGTGGCGGACACCGACACGGTGCACCATGTGATCGTCTGCACGCTGTGCTCGTGTTATCCGTGGCCGGTGCTCGGGCTGCCCCCGAACTGGTACAAGTACCCGGCGTACCGCTCGAGCATCGTCCGCTCCCCGCGCAAGGTGCTGCGCGAGAGCTTCGGCTACGACATCCCGGACTCGGTCGAGATCCGGGTCTGGGACTCCTCGTCGGAGATGCGCTACTGGGTGCTGCCGCAGCGCCCCGAGGGCACCGACGGCATGAGCGAGTCCGAGCTCGCCGCACTCGTGACGCGCGACTCGATGATCGGCACCGGCCCGACGGCGACCCCGTGAGGACCGACGCGACGCCGACCGGGGACGCCCGACGGCGAGTGGAGCAGCTCCTCACCGAGCTGCCGGGCGACGCGGATCAGCTGTCCTTCAGCCAGCCATGGGAGCTCCGCGCGTTCGCGCTGGGCGTGGCGGCATACCACAACGGCCAGTACGACTGGAGCGAGTTCCAGCTCGCGCTGATCGGCGCAATCCGGCAGTGGGAGGACGGCGGCGCGGGCGAACCGTGGAACTACTACGACCGCTGGCTGGAAGCTCTGGAGACGGTGCTCTCGGGCAACGGCGTGCTGGCCGGCACCGAGCTCGACGACCGGACCGGCGCCGTGCTGAGCAAGCCCCGCGACGCCGACCACCACCATGCCCACCGCGAGCCGGTCGCGGTCGACCCGGCACGTTGACGAGCAGTGCTTGAGAACGACGACCGACACGTAGGAGGCCGCCATGCCCGCCCAGTCCACGACATCCTCGGCACCGGCGCTGACCACCTCGCGGGCGCGCGACGCAGTCGTGGCCGGGATGCTGGTGCTGCTGGCGTTGTTCGCGCTGTACGCGGTGTTCTTCGACCAGGGCGTGTTGCTGTCCTCGGCGTTCGGTGACACCGCCTATGACGCGAACTACCTGCACGAGTTCGCACACGACGGCCGGCACCTGTTCGGCATGCCCTGCCACTGAGCGGAGGCATCCCGGATGAGCCCGCTGCTGAGACTGATCGGGCGCGGGGCGGCCGCCGGAGCGATCGCCGGAGCGCTGTCCACCGTGCTGTCGTTGCTGCTTGGTGAACCGTTCGTGCAGCGCGCAATCGCGCTCGAAGAAGCCGCTGACCCGGGCGGGGCGGAGGTGTTCTCCCGCGGCACTCAGCTGTTCGGGCTCGCCGCCGTGTCGATCTTGATCGGGTTGTCGATCGGGGTCCTCTACGGGGCGGTGTACGCGCTGGTCTACCGGAAGGACCCGGACGCGGACCCGTGGCACCGGGCGATCTGGCTGGCGGCGGCCGGCTTCGTCGGGGTGTCGCTGATCCCGTTCCTGCGTTATCCGGCGAACCCGCCCGCGGTTGGCGACCCGGGCACAGTCGACGCGCGTACCCGGATGTACCTGGTCGCTGTGCTCATCGGCATCGCCGCGGTGACCGCCGCCTGGCAGCTGCACACTCGGCTGGCCGATCGGGGTGTGGCGCCGCCACTGCGCCAGCTCGCCACCGTGGCAGTGGTGCTGGTCGGCGCCGGAGTGACGTTCCTGCTGCCTGGGAACCCGGACGCCATCGAGGTGCCGGCCGAGTTGATCTGGGGGTTCCGGATCGCGTCGCTGGCCACGATCGCCACGCTCTGGTTCGTCCTCGGGGCGGCGTTCGGACTGATCGGCGAGCGGGCCGCGAGCCGGCAATCGCCGCAAGCGGAGCACAGCCCCGTTTAGCGCCGGGCACCCCGACCCGGGGGTGGCCCGGGTGCCGCTGAGGAACGGGAGCATCGGCACATGAGCACTACGAACACCGACAGCTATCGCGAAGCGCGCGATCTGTTGCTCAAGCTCCGGCAGGACTACGACGCCGCCCTGCGGCAGTACCGGGAACCGACATTCGGTGCCACGTTCAACTGGGCGACCGACTGGTTCGACGCGATCGCTCGGGATAACCAGCGCACGGCGTTATGGCTGGTCGAACAGGACGGAAGCGAGCACCGATACAACCTCGCCGAGCTGTCCAGACGGTCCGACCAGGTCGCAGGCTGGCTGGCCGGGCTCGGGGTCGGCAAGGGCGACCCGGTGCTGCTGATGCTGGGCAACCAGGTCGAGCTGTGGGAGTCGATGCTGGCGGTGATGAAGCTGGGCGCGGTGATCATGCCCGCGACCACCGCGCTCGGGCCAGTGGAGCTGGCGGACCGGCTCGGTCGCGGCGGCGCGCGGCACGTGCTGGCCAACACCGCTGACACGGGAAGTTCGCCGAGCTGCCCGGTGACTACACGCGGGTCTGCGTCGGCGCCGACACGCCGGACGGCTGGCGCAGCTACGCCGAAAGCGCCGCCGCCGCGCCGTTGACCGACCGGCCGGCGACCGCGCCGGACGACCCGTTGCTGCTGTACTTCACCTCCGGGACCACGAGCAGGCCGAAGCTTGTCCGGCACACCCAGGTCTCCTACCCCGTCGGCCACCTGACGACGATGTACTACCTGGGTCTGCAGCCGGGGGACGTGCACCTGAATCTCAGCTCGCCGGGTTGGGCCAAGCACGCGTGGAGCTGCTTCTTCGCGCCGTGGGTCGCGGAGGCCACGGTCTTCGTCTACAACTACTCGCGGTTCGACCCGGTCGAGCTGCTGGGCCACATCCGCCGGGCCGGCATGACCACGTTCTGCGCGCCGCCGACTGTGTGGCGGATGCTGGTCCAGGCCGACCTGTCCGGTGGGCCGGGGGCGTTGCGGGAGGTCGCCGCGGCGGGAGAGCCGCTCAACCCCGAGGTGATCGAGCAGGTCCGCGCGGCATGGGGCCTGACCATCCGCGATGGTTACGGCCAGACCGAGACCACCGCGCTGGTCGGCAACCCCCCGGGTGCACCGATGAAGCTCGGCTCGATGGGCCGCCCGATGCCCGGCGTCCCGATCGTGCTGGTCGACCCGATCACGGGCCGGCCGGCGCAGGACGGCGACATCTGTCTCGACCTGGCCCGCAGGCCGGTCAACCTGATGACCGGATACCAGGGCGATCCGGCGCAGGCCGCGTCGGCAATGTCAGGCGGCTACTACCACACCGGTGACGTGGCCAGCCGCGACGCCGACGGCTACCTCACCTTCGTCGGACGCAACGACGACATCTTCAAGGCCTCGGACTACAAGCTGTCGCCGTTCGAGCTGGAAAGCGCGCTGGTCGAACACCCCGCCGTCGTCGAGGCGGCGGTCGTCCCGGCTCCCGACCCGATCCGGCACGCGGTGCCCAAGGCCTACGTAACGCTGGCCGCAGGTTGGGAGCCGAACCGGGAGACCGCGCTGGCGATCCTGCGGCACGCGCGGGAGAACCTGGCGCCCTACCAGCGGGTTCGGCGGCTTGAGTTCAGCGAGCTGCCAAAGACGATCTCCGGGAAGATCCGCCGGGTGGAGCTGCGTCGGCGCGGGGAGCAAGCAGCGGAAGGGGAGCTGCTCAGGAGAAGTGGCGCGCCGATCAATTCCCAGAGCTTCGCGGCTGAACGCCGGCCGCATCCGATTTGGTTCGTCACAAACCCTCCTGGAGGAGGCAGCCATGCCGATCGACTTCACGCTCTCGCCGGAGGAGAGCGAGCTGCAACAGAATGCCCGCGCGTTCGCGGAGAACGTGCTCGCCGACAGCGCGGCCGCAGTCGACGGGATCGACGACCCAATGGAAGCGTTCCGCCGCGGCCGCGCGGCGTTCGCCGAGTTCGCGAAGGCCGGGTTCACGAAGGCGTTCATACCGCCGGAGAACGGTGGGGCCGGGTTCTCCGCGGTCCAGTTCGCGATCGCGGCCGAGGAGCTGTGCCGCGTCGACGTCAACGTGCCGACCACGCTGCTCGGCAGCGCGCTCGGGCTGCAGCCGATCATCCAATTCGGGTCGCCTGAGCAGAAGGAGCGATTCCTGCGGCCGTTCGCCGACGACCCGGACGGGTCGCTGCTCGCGTCGTTCGCGTTCACCGACGTCGGCGGCGGCGCGAACTACGACAGCGAGGACCCAGGCGCCGGGATGCAGACGATCGCCCGGCCGGACGGTGACTCGCTGGTCGTCTCCGGGCAGAAGCACTACACGACCAACGGCACCGGCTGGGACGGAAACGGCGCCGCGCTCTACACAGTCGTGTGCCGGACCGACCCGTCGAAGGGGGCGAGCGAGTCACTCGCGGTCGTGGTCGTGCCGGGCGACCTGCCCGGCGTCGAGGTGGTCGAGGTCTACGACAAACTCGGTCAGCGCGGCATCGTGACACCGCGGGTTCATTTCAACGACGTGCGGGTGCCGGCCGACAATCTCCTCGGCCAGCCTGGCGACGGTAAGCGCATCGTCTCCGGCGCGTTCAGCTGGACCGCGGCGCTGATCGGCGCGGCCTGCGTCGGAACGATGCGAGCGGCCTTCGACATCGCGCTCGCGTTCGCCCAGCGGGAGCACCGACTCGGGTCCGTTCCGGTCATCGAGCACCAGAACGTCGGGTTCATGCTCGCCGACATCAAGATGCGCATCGAGGCGGCGCGCTACCTCACCTGGAAGGCCTGCCACTACCTCGGTGCGACCGACGGCCGCGGCGAGGAGCTCGCGATCATGACCAAGGTGTACTGCTCTGAGCTGGCCGTGCAGGTCGTCTACGACGCAATGCGCCTGGTCGGCATCGAGAGCTATACGCAGCGCACGTCGCTGGAACGCCTGATGCGCGACGCACTGGTGTACCCCATCTACGACGGCGGGAACATGGGCATTCGGCGCCGGCAGCTGCACGACATCTTCCGCCAGCCCGGCTACCACTCGATGCTCGCCGCCGAGGGATCGGTGCCGCCCTGGACTGACTAGGACCCGCACTCTCGGACGCGGGCACCTGCGTGCGGAGGGCGCCATGGGCACGGTGGCCTCCATCCACACCGACCTGTTCGAGATCAGTGGTTCGCTCCCGACGGGAGGTAGTGCACGCCGCTGAAGCGGGTGCGCTCGGGCTCGGCAGTCAAGGGTGCGCTCGGTACCGCTGCGTGATCCGCGAGTGGGTCTGACCCGGGCGTCCAGTCTGCTTCGACGGCGAATGCCTGTCCGATGCTGTACATGAGTTCGCGCGCTTGCGGTGTCGGGAGATTCGGACTGAAGCGGCGTTGCGAGCCACAAGGAGACCCGCCGTCCGCGGAGGCGGATAGGTAGGCAGCCGTGGTGTCCGCCGGAGCCATGGAACTGGGTCCGGCGCTATGGCGAAGAATCTCCACGTCCCGGCCGCTGGATTTGAGCGTCCTTGGCGCCCGGAATGCCGGTGGGGAGTAACACGTGAGCGATGCCAACTCGATCCCGCCGGTCGATCCGAGCTCAATTACGAACGCCGACGGATATAATTGTTGGTCGCTGCCGTGAAAACACTGGTCATCGAAGTCGGAAAGCGGCTTGGGCTGTGAAGGCGGCCGCTAGGCGCCGCGTCGAGTGCCCGCCATGATCTCAGCACTGCCAGCATCGCGCAGGCCCTGGCGGAGTGTGCACAGGCGATGGAGCGGTGTTGCAACCGGCTCGACATCGGTTCGCAGAAGATGATCATGCGAAGGGAGGTCGGGCATGTCCTGATGGCAAAGGCGCGGGGCGCGCAGGACGGACCGGAACCGGCTGGGACCCGAGTCGCGTGATCAAGTTTCGGAACCGCGGCCGACCCGTACGCGTGTCGTTACAACTTCGAGGCAAAACCGTGATGTCGCTCGTCTGCCGACCGGCCGGACCCCACGAACGGACCCGAGCAGGGCAGACGAAAACCCGCATCGGCCGTATGGCCGCAGCCAGATTGCGCTTGTCTGGAACCTCCGCGCGGCGCTTGGTGGCTCGCCAGGCCGACAGGGGTCCGCTACCTTCCGACATCCCCGATAGCCCGGGCAGAGCCCAAGAACATGGACGACCCCACCCCGGGAGGCCGAGATGACCAACGTGCTGGCAGCTTTTGCCGTCGCGGCAGTACTGGGCGCGCTCGGCGTCTACATCGAGCTGCGAGGCGTTGACTGGCAGCGGCGGCCACACCACGTGCGCCGCAGGCTGCGTCCAACGCCCGCATCGATGGCCAGCTCCCCACCGATGGCCAGCTCCCCACCGATGGCCAGCTCCCCAGCGGCCGATCCGGCGACCTGGCGATACGTAACTGAGTCGCCGGATCCATGGCCGCTACCGGAACGACCAGCTGATCCATGGCCGCTACCGGAACGACTAGCACCGTGGCATCAGCGATCGCCCTCGGTAGGTGCGGGCGTCTCGGCGTTTGCCCAACCAGACCTACCCGAGGCACACGACCCGCCCGACGCCCAACCAGACCTACCCGAGGCACACGACCCGCTCGACACCCAACCAGACCTACCCGAGGCACACGACCCGCCCGACACCCAACCAGACCTACCCGAGGCACACGACCCGCCCGACACCCAACCAGACCTACCCGAGGCACACGACCCGCCCGACACCCAACCAGACCTACCCGAGGCACACGACCCGCCCGACGCCCAACCAGACCTACCCGAGGCACACGACCCGCCCGACACCCAACCAGACCTACCCGAGGCACACGACCCGCCCGACGCCCAACCAGACCTACCCGAGGCACACGACCCGCCCGACGCCCAACCAGACCTACCCGAGGGCCAGGACCCGCCCGACGGCTCCGCGTTTGCGTGGTTCCACGATGAGGGACTAGGCGAACCGACGTCCCCTAGTGGCTTCATGGATTCGGGACAGGCCAAACCAGACTTTGCGCGCTTGTCCTCTGACGCAGAGCGGCCCGAGCAGGAGTCGGCGGCTTGACGCATCGGCGTCGAGCGTCAGGCGCCGGTCGCTCGGCTGCCGACCTGGGAGGGTTCGGCTGATCCCGAGCACCGGAAACGCGTTAGGCCTTTCCTGAAAACCGATGTCGCAGGTTCGTTTCCTGCAGCGACACGATTGTGCTGTGCGGCTGACGTTGATTGTCTGGTTGCGGGCCAAAGCCAAAGATTGAGGAACGGTCGGCTAGCTCGACGCCGACATTGAAGTCGTCCTCGACGGCTTTCCAGCGGTGGGCGAGGCTGGATGAGCGGAAATGCCTGCCCGCCGCAGTTGTCAACGCCGGGAACCCGAAGCAAACCCGGACTCGGCCAACCCGTCCGGATGTATTGACACCATCGCCAGGCCGATCATGTTGGGCCGGTGGGGCTGGGTCAGAGTGGGACGACACGGCTGTCGGTGCTCAGGAACACGCCACGCACCGCCACTCCCACCTGGTCGCAGATATCGCGGAGGGCGGCTGCCCACCGCCGGTCCATGGCCAGCGTCAGGTCCTCGCCGATGCGTTCCAGCGCGAAGATCACCGACCCGTCGCCGGCGTCGGTGTGGAGCTCAGAACGCAGGCCGGTGAGGACCTCGCCGAGGCCGCGAAGCATCTCCGCGTCGACGTCCGGTGGAACGTCGGAGATCGGCATCACGACGGGCGCCTGGCGGCCATCGCCATCCAGCCACATGACCCACAGCTGTCGGGGGTGGCTGGCCGTTCCGATCAGTTGACGTACCCGCTCCAGGACTTCGGCGTCGCTACGCAAGACCGGGGCCTCGGCCGAGTTGGGGATGCTCATGCCGTCAGACTCGCCTGCCGCTGCGGCGCCGGTGGGTGATTCCGTTGCAAAGGAGTAGTTCTACCCCGGGGTCAGTCGATCGAACTTGATCGTCCTAAGCGACGACGTGCGTTCCCGGCGTGGTGGAGCTCCACGCGTCCAGTCGGAGTCGGTCGAACCCGTCGAGAAGGAGATCGAGCCCGAACTCGAACTCGAACTGATCGTCGCAGCCTGAACCGACGATGGATTCGTCCTCGTGGGCGGCAGCTGCTGCTATCGCCGCGACGTTGGGATACACGGCCGACATCTGTTCGATCATGGCGGCCTGCATCTCCGGGTCGACGCCGGCCGAGTCGTCCTCGAACAGCTCCTGGGTGAACCCGAACACGCGGCTGCCGAGCGCATGCATGACGTGATGGGTGAGGTCGATGGAGAAACCGCCGGCTCGGAACATCCCGATCACAGAGTCGATGTACTCCAACACGGCCGGCGTCGGACTGGTGCGCGATTCGATCACGCGGGATGCCCAGGGGTGACGGAGCAGCGCTCGACGCGCGGAAAGGATGCGCTGCCGCACCGCGGTCTTCCAGTCGGTGCTGGGGACCGGCTGGTCGATCTCGCCGACGACGACCTCGACCATGCCGTCCAGCAGCTCTTCCTTGTTCGCCACGTGCTTGTACAGCGCCATCGGTACGACGCCGAGTCCCTGTGCGAGCTTGCGCATGCTGACCGAGTCGATCCCGCCGTCGTCGGCCAGCGCCACGGCAGCGCGCAGCACCTTGTCCCTGGTCAGCGGAACACGGCGCACGACCTGCGCCCGCCGAGCCATCGGATCACCTTCCCCGCTTGACAGGTGTACAGAGTACACCTACAGTCTCAGCCGAACGGGTGTACGCCGTACACCTACTTGAGCAGGAGCGATGGACATGGAGTCGAGAGTGACCGCCGACCAAAAGCAGTCGACGCCGAGGCTTCCCCCGCGTTGGTTCGTGCGCCTCGCGTGGTCCACGCACCGCGCGCTGTACCGGATCACCGGTGGCCGGCTCGGCTTGTGGCGTCCGAAAGCCACCCGCTGGGGGACAATGCGCCTCACAACCACCGGGCGTCGCACCGGCCGAGAGCGCAGCGTGATCCTCGGCTACATCCAGGACGGTCCAAATCTGGTCACGATGGCGATGAACGGTTGGGCCGACGGCGAGCCGGCATGGTGGCTCAACCTGCAAGCGCATCCCGACGTGAGAGTCGTCCTCGTCGACGGTGAGCGCCCGGTCAAGGGCCGCGCCGCCGAGGGAGCGGAAAGGTCGCGCCTGTGGGCGAAGTGGCAGGAGATCGAATCGGACCTGGACGGCTATGCGGCGCGCAGGTCGTCGCAAACCGCTGTCGTGATCCTCGAGCCGCGGCCCGAGTCCGCTGGATGACGACGACCCCAAGCCCAGTGCAACCGCACGAGGACGGTTCTTGCAGGTGTGCCTTATCAGATGATCGGCTCGGCGGCCCCGTCCGGTTCGCCGGCCGGCCGGTAATCGGGAAATGGCCGAGATCAACTCGCATCCGAGGGCCTTTCAGACGGTCGACCCGGGGTAGGCGCGGGCGTAATGTCGGCTGGCCAGACCGGAACCCACATCCAAGCGAGCGTCCCAATCCGACGCCGGACCAGCCGAGACGTTCGCTCGCCGTCGATATCAACAGGGATCGGAGACGTCGGGATGAGCATCGTCGAGCACTATCTGCACCCAGCCGGACGTGGGGCCGTCTTCGTTGCACACCGAAACGGTCGCCCACAGGTCGACGAATCGACCTACATCGCGCCCACCTCGGTTCTTTGTGGCGATGTCACGGTCGGGGAACACAGCAGGGTGCTGTTCGGCGCCGTGATCACCGCGGAGGGTGGCCCGGTCAAGATCGGCAAGAACTGCATCATCATGGAGCACGCCGTTATTCGGGGCACCCCACAGCATCCGGTTCAACTCGGCGACAACGTGATCGTCGGTCCGCACGCCCACCTCACCGGGTGCGTCATCGAGGGTGACGCACGCATCGCCACCGGCGCTGTGCTGTTCAACGGATCTCGCATCGGCGCCACTGCCGAGGTCGAGTTCGGCGCGGTCGTGCACGTCAACACCGTGGTACCGCCGGGGGTGGCCGTGCCCATGGGCTGGTTCGCCGGAGGCGACCCCGCCGAACTGATACCGCCCAACGAATGGGACCGCATCCGCACGCTGATGGGCTCGCTCGACTACCCGGGCACCGTCTTCGGGGTGGGCAGTGCACCTCGAGACTCGAAGATGCCGGACATCGCGCGCCGCTACGCGCGCGGACTGGCTCTGCACCGCTACGACGAGGTGTACTACCCGCACCGGGCGTAGCCGCAGCACGCGGCTGACAAGAGCGGGATCGAAACGTCACGGCAGCGGAGCGGCTGACCGTGCCCCGTTCGTCTCTTGGTTCGTCTCCGCCAACGGAACCTCCAGCGTGGCCGTCGTTCCGGTAGGGCGGGCTGGAGACAGGGCGAGCGTGCCGCCCGCCGCCTCGACCCGCAGCTGCTGCGAGCGCAGGCCGATGTGCCCTGCGGCGAGGCCGCGCGTCAGCGTGCCTTCGGCGATCCCACGACCGTCGTCGCTGACCCGCAAGCGGGCGGCCGTCTCGGTGTGCCCGAGCGTGATCCGTACCGTGCTCGCCGCCGCGTGCTTGACCACATTGGTCAGTAGCTCCCTCGCCACGGCGTAGATCAGGGCGTCCTGAGTGGTGCGGAGGTCGTCGGGCCAATCACTGTCGTCCAACTCGAACGCGAAGTGACCGCGTGAGCTGGCGGTTTCCGCTAGTTCGCGCAGCGCCCTGGCCAGCCCGGCTTGCTTCAGGACTGCCGGGTGCAGCTCCGTGATCGTGGAGCGGAGCATGCGGGAGGACTCGGTGAGCGCGTACTCGACGCGGGCAACCGCCTCGGGGGTTGGCGCGGAAGCGCCTTGGCTGGGGGCCCGGAGGTCCGCCAAGTCCTGGCGGGCGGCCAGAACGTACTGGAGCGCGCCGTCATGGAGGTTCTCGGAGAGCTCGCGGCGCTCCCGGCTCTCCACACCCAGGAGCTCGGTGAGCAGACTTGTGCGGTCGAGGACGAGGCCGCCGATCATGGCGACCCTGGAGCCCTGGATCGCTGACAGCGCGACGCAACCGAGGCCGACGCCGACGAGGACCAGCGTGCGCAGCGCGATGGATTCGGCCGGCTCGGCGTTCGCCGCCTGCGTGACGACGCTTGCGACGACGTACACGACGACCGTAGGGGCGACGACAGCGGCGCAGACCGCCGCGCGCAACTGGCTCGCGGCCAGCACCGGGATGAGGAACATTCCGTTGATCAGCACATTCGAGGTCCAGCTCTGCTCGGCGGCGACCCCGGTCAGGACGGTGAGCGCCGCGAGCACGGCGAGATCGACGAACAGCGCCAGCCAAGCTCTCCGGACCAGGAGCGGCCCGCCTCGCCACACCCAGACCGCCAAGCAGCCTGCCCACAACGCGTAGCCGACGATAAGCAGGACGCTGGCCAACGTTCCGCCCGCCGGCGGGATGACGATCACGGTCAGCGCAACGAACACCACAAGCAGCACGCGCAGCAGCATCTGCAGCCGGACGCCGCGGTAGGCATGCTCCAGCACGACCGCGTCGACCTCGGGGGCGGTTCGAGTGTCGGCGGCGGGTTCGAGCATGGCGTCCTCCCAGGGCACGAGTCCTGACCTCGGCCGACCGAGTCCAAGCCGGGGCACTTTCGCGTTCCGCCCCGGCCGATCGTTTCCTATGCTGAGCGGATCCGGGTAGAGCGGCTCTCCGGTGTCGGTGGAGGTGGGCGATGCCGGTGGAAGGCCCGGTGCGCGTGGTCGTCGCGGATGATCATCCGTTCTTCCGGGACGGCCTCAGCCGCGGCCTGGTCCGGAACGGGCCCATTCAGGTGGTCGCCGAGGCCGACAACGGGCGCGACGCACTCGACGCGATCCGCCGCGAGCTACCGGATGTCGCGCTCGTCGACTACCAGATGCCCGACCTCGACGGGCTCGCCATCGTGCACGCCGTTGTCCGCGACAAGCTCGCCACCCGGGTGGTTCTGCTTTCGGCGTTCACCGACAGCGCAATCGTGTTCCGCGCGCTGGAAGAGGGCGCAGCCGGGTACCTCTCGAAGGAAGCGCCTCGCGCGCAGATCGTCGACGCGGTGCTCGCCGTCGCGCGCGGCGGCACCGTAGTGCCGCCCGAGCTGGCCTCCGGTCTGGCCGGCGAGATCCGTCTGCGAGCAAGCTCGAACGCCCCAGTGCTGAGCGAGCGCGAGCGTCAGGTGTTGCAGGCCTTCGCGCGGGGGCTCTCGATACCCGAGGTCGCGTCCGAGTTGTTCATCGGGACGAGCACGGTGAAGACGCACACCCAGCGGCTGTACGAGAAGCTCGGGGTCTCCGATCGAGCGGCCGCGGTCGCCGAGGGAATGCGCCGCGGGCTGGTCGAGTAGCTCCCTACCATCCGCCGGGTCGGTCGATCGGGGGACAACCGCGTCATCCGGTAGGTGGTCCGCTCGACCGACTGTGCCGGACGGCGCCAGCCGGGATCGTGAAGTCACCCGGGAACGAACCCGGACCGAGCTGGAGAGGACATCACCATGAGCACGATCTCGACCATCGCGATGACGACACCGCACGCCTCAGCCGCAACTCCGTCGCACAGCCGCCCGGAGATCGTATGGATCGTCGACAAGACCGCCGACGGCGACTCGATCCTCGTCGCACGCTGGAGCGTCCAGGACGACGAGTCCCGGCCGCTGGCCGAAGCGGCCTGACCTCAGCGCATGGCAGCGTTGCCAACCGAGACCGAAGGCCCTTCCGACCGTCGTTGGAAGGGCCTACCGGCGTGCAGGTGGCTCGTGCCCTTGGCTGCCCGGGCGGCGATACCGAGCGCCCGAGGTGCCACCTCAGGGGATCCCCCGATGTTCGGAACGGCCTTGCCCGCCTAGCGTCACGTTCGGTGACGGTCCACCCGTGCGGACCCACCGGCTCCGACTTCGCACGCTCCGGGAGAACCCATGAAGGCGATCGTGCAGGACCGTTACGGCTCGCCCGATGTCCTCGAGTTCAGCGAGGTCGACCAGCCGGTGCCCGCCGACAACGAGGTGCTGGTCAGGGTTCTCGCGTCCTCGGTGAACGCGGCCGACTGGCACGTGATGCGGGGCGACCCGTACCTGGCCCGCCTGATGGCGCCCAAGGTGTTCGGGTTCAACGGGCCAAGGTCGAGGACTCCGGGCAGGGACTTCGCAGGTCGGGTCGAGGCGGTCGGCAAGGACGTGACCCGGTTCCAGCAGGGCGACGAGGTGTACGGCGAGATCGGTGACGCCGGCGGCGCGTTCGCCGAGTACGCCGTCGTCCCGGACGAGCTGGTCGAGTCCAAGCCGGCAAACCTGACCTTCGAGCAGGCCGCGGCGGTGCCGCTGGCGGGGAGCACCGCGCTGGTGGGAATCCGCGACGTGGGACGAGTGCGGCCGGGGCATCAGGTCCTCGTCAACGGCGCCTCGGGTGGCGTGGGCACCTTCGCCGTGCAGATCGCCAAGGCGTTCGGCGCAGAGGTGACCGCGGTGTGCAGCACCAGAAACGTCGAGCTGGTCCGGTCGATCGGCGCGGATCACGTGATCGACTACACCCAGCAGGACTTCACCCGCGGCACGCAGCGGTATGACGTCGTGCTCGACCTGGTCGGTAACCGGAGCCTGCCCGACCTCCGGCGCGTGCTGACTCCCGAGGGGACGCTCCTGCTGTCCGGCGGGGGCACGTCCAACGGCGTCAGCCTGGTCGGGCCGATGGGACTGATCATCAGAGGGCAGCTGATGGGCCGGTTCGTCCGCCATCGGCTCGTCGTGCTCACCCTGGAGCCGAGCCGTGAGCTCCTCGCCGCCCTCCGGGAGCTCATCGAGTCCGGCAAGGTCACCCCGGTGATCGACCGGACCTACCCGTTGAGCGAAGTGCCCGACGCGATCCGCTACGTCGAGGTCGAGCACGCCCGGGCAAAGGTCGTCATCACCGTGTGACCGGCGGGACCGTCGGCCGCGCGATCGCCGAGCCGGAACAGGCTGGTCATGGCCCTCGAACGGGAGGAGCCTGGTAGATCGTGCGGGAGTCCCGGTCGGGCAGCCGCACGCGACGGCTGCTGATCATCGCAACGGCCGCTCTGTCGGCCGTCGCCGTCTCCTGCGCCGCACCGGACGATGGTGCGCCACCAGACACGCCGACCACGACCGTCGGAAGACACCTCGTCGAGACGAACCTCGCTCCGCGCATCGACGCGTTCTTCACGACCAGCTACGTCGACGGCTTCCGCAACGTGCGCGCGGTCCTTGTCCTGGTCGACGGGCAACCGGCGTTCGAGAACTACAACAACTCCACGCCGGCCGCCACCGCCAACACCTCCGACGTCACGAAAAGCGTGATGTCGATGCTCATCGGTGTCGCGCTCGACGAGCGTCGCATCCCCAGCGTCGACGCGACGGTGCTCGAACTGCTGCCCGGCGACGCCGCGCGGATGGCGCCGGAGGTCAAGGGCATCACGCTACGCCAGCTACTCACGATGACCGCGGGGCAGAAGGTCGACGTCGGGATCCCCGACTTCGAGCAGAGTGCGGACTGGGTCGGCACCATCCTCGGCACGCCGCCGACCCACCCGCCCGGCGGGCAATCCCACTACTCCAGTGCCGCCTCGCACCTGCTCTCGGCGATCCTGGTGCAGGCCACCGGCCGGTCCGTGCTCGACTACGCCCGGGAGAAGTTGTTCATCCCGCTCGGGATCGACACCGACCCCGCCGCGGAGCCGGTTGTGCGTGCGGAGAACGTGGCCGCGTACGACAGCGCCGGGTTCGCCTGGCCGGTGGACCCGCAGGGCATCCACGTCGGGCACACCCTGCTCAAGATCACAGCGCCGGAGATGGCCAAGCTGGGAGAGCTGTACCTCCACAAGGGACAGTGGAACGGCCGGCAGCTGGTCTCCGCGGCCTGGGTCGAGGAGTCGACGCGGGCGCACGCCGCCGTGTCCGGCCAAGTCGCGTTTACCGCGCAGTACGGCTTCCACTGGTGGGTGACCAGCGCCGACGGGCACCCAGCGTTCGCCGCCATGGGGCACTCGGGCCAGCTCATCGAGGTGGTACCCGAGCTGGACCTGGTGGTCGTCGTGTCCAGCAACGACGGCCCGAACAACGCCACCGCCGACGTGTACGCCGAGATGGTGAACCTCGCCGTCGCACCGGCCATCCACCCAATCAACAGACACCGATGAGTTTCGCTGCCCCGGGCGGTCTGGATAGTGTGTTGCCCGGGCGCCGTCCTGCGCCCAACCCTCGGTTCCGGCGCTCACGCCGCCGGCAGAAGCGAGGGCAAAGGGGGCCCGAGCCCTCGGGACGCCGGGTCAGGTGATGCCCCTCCGGCGGGGTCTCGCGAGCGTGAGTCGCGGGTCGCCGCCGTGGACAGGAGCACCAGATGACCAGGCAACGATCGTTCAAGCGACTCGTCCGGACGCGAATGGAGCGAACCGGCGAGAGCTATACCGCGGCGCGGACAATCCTGCTGGCCGCCCGCGAACCCGACTCCGCTACCACAACCGCTCCGCTCGCTACCTCCGATGACACGATCCGGGAGCGGACCGGACGCGGCTGGGAGGAGTGGTTCGACCTCCTCGACGAGCAGGGCATGGCCGACCGGACGCACCGGGAGATCGCCCGTTGGGTCGCCGAGCTGCTGGGCGTCGTGCCGCTGGCCTGGGGGCCGCAGGCGGTGACGATCAGCTACGAGCGGGCCCGGGGCGGGCGGGCCGTCGGCCAACATCCGGACGGCTTCACGATCACCGCCACGAGGACCGTCGCTGCGCCGGCCGAGCGGGTGTTCGACGCCTTCGTCGACGGCGCCGCGCGCGGCTCGCTGGCTCCCCGACGGCGAGCTGCGCGAGCGCACCGCAACCCGCCCGAGGTCGGCCCGGTTCGACTGGGCGGACGGGACGAGCCGGGTCAACGTCACGTTCGACGCCAAGAGCGCCGCGACGTGCACCGTGTCGGTCGCGCACGTTCGGCTGCCCGACGCGGAGCAGGCCGAGAAGATGAAAACCTGGTGGCGGGAGCGCCTCAGCGCGCTGAAGGTGCAGCTCGAGAGCGGTGAGCTCGATGCCTGAGATCAACATCTTGGCCGTCCTGGTCGCCACCGCGGTGTGCTTCGGCATCGGAGCGATCTACTACGGCGTACTGGGAAACCGGCTGGCCGCGGCGCGCAGCACGGCCGCGGCGGAGGCTCGGCCGATGCTGCTCACGCTGGCGGTCGAGGTGCTGCGCTGCCTGGTGCTGGCCACCGTGGTGGCCGGCCTCGCCGCCGCAGCCGGAGTCGACACCTGGACCGGCGGCCTGCTGCTTGGCCTGGTGCTCTGGGTGGGTTTTCCGCTCGTGCTCTGGGTGGGTGCGATCGTGCACGAGCACACGCCGTGGCAGCTCGCCGCGATCCACGCCGGGGACTGGCTGCTGAAGCTGCTGGCGGTCGGGGTGATCGTCAGCGTCTGGCCGTAGATGTCCGGGACGGGCCGTCGGCCTCGACGTCTATTGCGAGGCACCGCACGGGTGCCGGCCGAGAGGAGCGAAACGTGAAGTACATGATCTTGCTGTACGGGTCCCAGCAGGACTACGACGTGCTGGGCGGCAAGCCGACCGACAAGCCGGCGATGTCCGCCGAGGAGGTCGCCGCGATGCATGCGTACATGGGGTCCTATACCCAGAAACTGGTCGATTCCGGCGAGTTCGTCGACGCGCAGGGCCTGACCGCACCGGTACACGCCCGCCGGGTCCAGCTGCAGAACCGGGTTCCGGTCGTCACCGACGGGCCGTACCCCGAGACCCAGGAGGTGCTTGCCGGCTACACGATCGTCGAGTGCGCGAGCTTCGACCGGGCGACCGAGATCGCCGCGGGGTTCGTGAACCCGGACGCCGACGGCGAGTACGTGGACGTCCGGCCGATCATCTCCGACGTCGCCGAGCTGCAGGTGTAGGCACGGCGCCGAACGTGATCACCGACACCGTCGAGGACCTGCTGCGCGGCCTTGCGCCGCAGGTCCTCGGCGCGGTGGTCCGCCATTACGGGCACTTCGACACCGCCGAGGATGCCGTACAGGAGGCGCTGCTAGCGGCCGCCAACACAGTGGCCGCGGGACGGCCTGCCGGACAACCCACGGGCCTGGCTGATCACTGTCGCCGCCCGTCGGCTGACCGACCTGCTGCGCCGCGAGCAGGCCCGGCGACGGCGCGAGGACGTCGTCGCTCGCTGGATGCCGTCCGACGACAGGCTGGCGCCCGCCGCCGACCAGCCGCCGGCGGACGCCGACGACACGTTGGTCCTGCTGTTCCTGTGCTGCCACCCCGCGCTCACGCCGGCCTCGCAGATCGCGCTCACGCTGCGCGCGGTCGGCGGGCTCACCACCGCGGAGATCGCCCGCGCGTTCCTGGTGCCGGAGTCGACCATGGCCCGGCGGATCAGCCGGGCCAAGAAGCTGATCGCCGACAGCGGGGTCCCGTTCGGCATGCCGCCGGCCGCCGAGCGCGCCGAGCGGCTCGACGCCGTGCTGCACGTGCTCTACCTGATCTTCAACGAGGGGTACGCGAGCACGTCCGGACCGAACCTGCAGCGGGGCGAGCTGGCCGCCGAGGCGATCCGGCTGGCCCGGCTGGTGCACCGCCTGCTGCCCGACGACGGCGAGGTCAGCGGCTTGCTCGCGCTGATGCTGCTTACCGACGCCCGTCGGTCTGCGCGGACCGGCCAGGACGGCGGCCTGGTCCCGATGGCCGAGCAGGACCGAGGCCGCTGGGACGCCGCTCAGATCGCCGAGGGCGTCGCGTTGATCACCGAGGCGCTCCCCCGCGGCGCGACCGGCCAGTACCAGCTGCAGGCCGCGATCGCCGCGGTGCACGACGAGGCGCC
Source organism: uncultured Actinomycetota bacterium (assembly GCA_963776255.1). Lineage (GTDB taxonomy): Bacteria > Actinomycetota > Actinomycetes > Mycobacteriales > Pseudonocardiaceae > Pseudonocardia. Next base: position 72,835 of record CAVZMB010000019.1, read on the forward strand.
CAGCGCCGAGCAGACCGACTGGCCCCAGATCGTCGCGCTGTACGAGTTGCTGGCCAGCACCTCGGACAACCCGGTGGTGGCGCTGAACCACGCGGTCGCGGTCGCCATGGCCCACGGTCCCCGCGCGGGGCTCGACCTCGTCGGCAAGCTCGATTCCGACGAGCGGATCGCGCAGGACCACCGGCTGTACGCGGTCCGCGCGCACCTGCTGGAGATGGCAGGCGAGCAGGCGGCGGCACGCGAGGCGTACCAGGCGGCGGCCGAACGGACATCCAGCCTGCAGGTGCAGCGCTACCTGCGCGGCCGCGCGGCCCGGCTGGCCTGCGAAGGCTGACATCAACGCCGTTTCTCCGTGCGCACACGGATGAAAACGCCGCTCCCGTCGAGCACTCTGCGGTGCGGACTTGCTCGATCCCAACCGGGAGTAGTCATGTCGAACGCAGTTGACGAGTTCTTCGAGGCCGTCGGCGAGGTGGCCGGTGAGGTCGCCGAGGGTGATCTGGAAGGTGCGGCCTAGGCCGCGGTCGAGGGTGCGGGTGAGGTCGCCGACGGCGTTGCGGAGGACGTCGACGCCGTCGGCGATGCGGCCACGGGGGCCGTCAACGCCGCGGGTGACGCCACGTCGACCGCGACCGGCGGATTCCTGGATTTCGGCGTTGACGACGCCGGCGCGTTCGTCGCGGTGAACGCCGGGCCGGTCGGATCGGCCTCGGGCCGGGTCGACCTCGACATCGACACCGACGACGGCTCGGTCGGCGCGGGCGTCGGCGGGGCGGGCTCGGTCCTCGGCGTCGGAGCGTCCGCCGGGCTGGACGCGACGGCGGAGGTCGAGGGCGGCCAGGCGGGCGTATCCGTCGGCGCCTCGGCCGCGGTCACCCAGGACGGATCCGAGGTCGTCGGCGGGCGGACCTCGGTGAACGTCAACGCCGATCTCTCCGAGTCGCAGGCCGGAATCGACGCCGGCGTCGGCCAGTCGATCAGCGCCGGCGGCAAGGAGGTCGGGGCCGTCGAGACCGGGGTCACTGTCAACGCGGACCTGTCCCCCGGCCAGGCCGGGGTGGACGCCGGCGTGTACGCGGAGGTGTTCGAGGACGGCGAGGAGACCTTCCGGGCCGAGAACGGTGTGACCGTGAACGCCGACCTGTCCCCCGACCAGGCCGGCCTCGACGTCGGCCTGTACTTCGAGACCGCCGAGGACGGCACGGAGACCTATCGCGGCGAGACCGGTGTGACGGTGAACGGCGACGCTGCTCCTGGTCAGGTCGGGATCGACCTCGGGCTGTTCGCCGAGCAGTCCGAGGACGGAGTGGAGACCGGCCGCAGCGAGATCGGCGCGACGGTCAACCAGGACGGCACCGGCGACCAGGTCGGTCTGGACCTCGCCGGCTTCTTCGAGAGTTCGGAGAACGGCGAGGAGGCCTCCCGCGGTGAGGTCGGTCTCACCGCGAACGTGGACAGCTCACCGGGCCAGTTCGGCGTCGATGTCGGGGGCTTCGGCGAGGTGTCCGCCGACGGGCGAGAGAACGTCCGCGGCGAGGCGGGAGTGTCCGCCAACGGTGACCTTTCGCCAGGTCAGGCCGGCATTGATCTCGGGCTGTTCGCCGAGAGGTCCGAGGACGGCGCCGAGACCGCCCGCGGCGAGGCCGGGGTGACCGTGAACGGCGACCTCTCGCCGGGCCAGCTCGGCGTCGACGCCGGGCTGTTCTTCGAACAGTCCGCCGACGGCGCGGAGGACGTCCGTGGCGAGGTCGGGGTGAATGTCAACCAGGATGGGGGGCCCGGGGAGGTCGCGTTCGAGGCCGGGCTGTTCGAGGAGCTGTCCGAGGACGGCAGGGAGAGCGTGCGCGCCGAGCAGGGCGTGACGGTGGGCGTCGACACCTCCCCGGGCCAGGTCGGCGTGGAAGCCGGACTGGTGGGCGAGCTCCTCGGCGGCGGCGGCGAGCTGGCCCGCGCGGAGGCCGGCACGACCGTGAACGCCGACCTTTCGCCCGATCAGGCCGGGATCGACGCCGGGTTCTTCTTCGAGACCTCGGTGCGTGGCGAAGAGACGGACCGCGGCGAGGCCGGCGTTTCCGTGAGCGCCGACACCTCCCCCGGCCAGCTCGGGGGCGCTGCCGGGTTCTTCACCGAGCGGTTTTCCGGTGGCGCCGAGACCGGTCGGGACGAGGTCGGGCTCGGGCTGGGTGTGGATCTGGATGGCGACAAGACCGATACGGCCGACCCCGCCGACCCGGCGGACCCGCCACCGGCGGACGAGGACGGTCAAGTGCTACCCGAACGCGGGGTGGCAGGGCCGACCGACGCGCCCGACGAAGCGTCGACGGGCGAGGACGACGGGCCGCCGGCGGAGACCGGCGACGAGCCCGGCGACGCGCCGTCCGACGAGCAGCAAGACGACGCGGCCGACGAGCAGCCGCGGGCAGCCCGACGACGCAGCCGACCAGCAAACCGGCGGGCAAGCCGACGGCGAGGACGAAGTGGACGAGGTTGACGAGGCCGAGCTCGAGGACGACGAGGACGACGGCGGCGACACGTCGTTCGGTTCCGGCGCCTCGGACCAGGACGTCCCGCCAGCTCGACGACCGTCCGAGGACGAGCCGGCGGAGGACGACTCCGACGAGGACGAGCACGCCGACGAGGTCGGGAGCTCGGCCGGGGAGGACGGCCCGGTCGGTTCGGCAGAAGAACCCGGGTACGACACCGAGCAGAACGACGCGGCGGCCGATACGAGCGGTCCGGACGACGGCGAGAGCTGCCACCACAGCGCGAGCGACGCGTACGCACCGGCGGGCTAGCCGCGCGTCAGCCCCTGCACCGCCCACCCGTTGCCGTCCGGGTCGGACAAGAGCATGAACCGCGCGCCTCGGTCGCTACCGCGAGCCGGGCCGCCCGGCCGCGAGGTCGCCGAGGAACGTGGCCCAACTGCGCGTGGTGAACAGCAGCACCGGGCCGCCGCGGTCCGTGGAGTCCCGCACCCCGACGGCACCCGGGACCACTGCCACCTCGACGCACTGCTGGCCACCGCCGTTGCTGCGGCTGCTGGTCCGCCAGGCCGCGCGAGACAGGTCGGCCGTGTGCATCCCGCGCCTCCTTTCCGAGGCTCATGCCTGCTCACCCAGGGTAGTCCCGATCAGGTCCCGCGTCGCCGACGGGGACAGCGCCATCGAGCCCAGCACCGCGAAGCGCATGGTGCACCGCCGCACGTCGTCGCGGCTCTCCAGGATGACCCCACCGGCCGGACCCTCGACGTACGCGACGTCCGAGGCGAGCTGCGGCACGGTAAGCAGCGTGAAGGCGCCCTCCAGGCCGGCGTGCGGCCCGGCCGCGAACGGCAGCACCTGGATGGTGATGTTCGGCTGGCCGGCGAGCTCGACCAGCCGCTCGAGCTGGCTGCGCCAGATTCCGGCGGCCGCCCACCGGGCAGCGCAGCACGGCCTCGCCGAGCACCGCGTGGAACTGCAGGGGGTCGGTACGGGCCAGGACGTGCTGGCGGGCCATCCGCGCCGCCACCCGGCTCTCCAGCACCTCGACCGGGGTCGCCGGTCGATCGCGGCGATCAATGCCCGGGCGTACTCCGGGGTCTGCAGCAGGCCGGGCAGCAGGGCCAGCTCGAACTGCCGGACGGTGGTGGCCGCCTGCTCCAGGCCGACCAGGGTCTGCACGACTGGCTTCAGCAGGTCGTGGGTCGTCCACCAACCCTTCTGCCGGGCCTCGCGGGCCATCGCGACGAGCGTCGGCCGCGTCCCCGGCCGGGCAGGCTCGTAGACCGCCGTGAGGTGCTCGACCTCGGAAGGCTGCGGGGCGTAGAGCCGGGTCTCGATGCGCTGCACCTTGGAGCGCGACCAGCGCGGCGACCGTGGCTTGAGCCGCTCGGCGGCCTGCTCGATGGTCAGCCCGGCGCGCTCGCGGTGCTCCCGGAGCGACTCGGCGAGCTGCCAGAGCCGCACGGTCGGGCTGACGCCGTGATCCGCCCGCGGGTCCGGATCCTCGGTCACACCGCCGCCTTTCCACCGTTTGAGTGAAGAACGCCTGAAACCCATTGCGCTGTTGGGTTTCCCATCCGATGCTCTAGGCGACCCAATCCTAGCGGTCGCTCGGCGCACAGCCCGCGCCGCCACGCCCGTGTGACGTGAAGGGGCAGCGATGGTCGGCGACATCGCGGTCGAGGGCCCGTACCTCCCGCCGCTGGGCACCGAGCAGGAGTTCACCGAGCTGGTCGGTCAGCTGGTGGCCGACGCGGCGCCCCGGCTGTTCGCGCTGGTCGAGGAGCACGGCGACCGCGCCGACGGGTGGATCGTCGCCTGGGGAATAGCGCTGGACGACCGTGTCGTCGTGTGCGGCACGGCGGGCGAGCTCGTGGGCACCTTCGGCTCGGCCGAACGCGCGCACGCCCTGCTTTCCCGCCGTCGCAAGCTCCGCTTGCAGTGGGCCCCGCACTCGCACGCTCACGCCGAGAACGCCGTTGCGGCGGTCCCAGACGTGATCCGTTGACCGTCAGCAGTCCGCGGTGGCCAGCTCGCGGTCGCGGCACGGGTCGAACCGCGCGGGGGCGTCCAACCACTCCGGCTCCACTGCCTCGGCCCGGACGCTCGGCGCATCCGGCTCGTCCTGCACCGCGTCCGACGAACCGGCCGCACCGTGCTTGCGGAGCATCACTCCGGCCACCACGGCGATGACGACCGCGATGCCGGCGGCGATGGCGGAGGTGAGCTGCAACCCGGCGACGAACGCCGTGTTGCTGACCTGGATCAACGCATCACCGGTTGGCCCGGGGAACCGCTCGGCCACACCCAGGGCCGCGCCGAGGGTGTCCCGGGCGGCCGCCGCGGCCTCGGGCGGCAGCCCGGCGGGCAGCCCGGCGGCGAGCTGACCCCGGTAGATCGCCACGCCGACGCTGCCCAGCACCGCGATGCCCAGCGCGCCACCCAGCTCGGCGGCCGTCTCGGAGATGCCCGAGGCCGCGCCGGCCTTCTCCGGCGGCGCCGAGCCGACGATCAGCTCGGTGGTCAGGCCGAACACCGGGCCGAGACCGAGCGAGATCGACGACCGACGCCGACGATCAGCGCCGTCAGGCCGTCGTGCGACACCGACCTGAGCTGAGCGATCGCCAGCCCGACCGCGGCGAGCGCCAGCCCGCCGCGCGATCAGGTACGCCGGGCGGATCCGGTCGCACCAGTCGCGGCGCCAGCTGCGAGCCGATGACGAACCCGACCGCCGACGGCAGCGACCACAGCCCGGCCTCCAGCGGCGACAGCCCGACGACCAGCTGCAGGTACTGCGCGACGAAGAGGAAGTAGCCGACCGCCACGAAGATCGCCAGGAAGTTCACCGCCAGGGCGCGCGTTGAACGCGCGGATCCGGAACAGCCCGACGTCGATCATCGGATCGGCCAGCCGGCGCTGCCGGCGCACCCACAGCACGCCGACGACCAGGCCGCCGACGATCGCGACGCACCGGCAGCACCGGCGACGCCGTCCTGGGCGATCTGCTTCAGCCCGTAGACCACCGCGAGCATCGCCACGATCGACATCGCCGACGCTGAGCAGGTCGAGCCGACCGGCGTTCGGGTCCCGGTACTCGGGCAGCACGCGCGGGCCCGAGGATCAGCAGCGCGGCCATCACCGGCAGCGCGAGCAGGAACACCGAGCCCCACCAGAAGCACTCCAGCAGCGACGCCGCCGAGCACCGGGCCGATCGCGCTGCCGGCCGAGAACGCGCCGATCCAGATGCCGATCGCGATCGAGCGCTCCCGCGGGTCCGCGAACATGTGGAAGATCAGCGACAGCGTCGACGGGGCGAGCGTGGCGCCGGCCAGCCCGAGCAGCGCCCGGCTGACGATGAGCATCTCGGCGCTGGTCGAGAACGCGGCGAGCACCGAGACGGCGCCGAACGCCGCGGCGCCGATCATCAGCAGCCGCCGGCGGCCGATCCGGTCGCCGAGGGTGCCCATCGTGACCAGCGCGCCGGCCACCATGAAGCCGTACACGTCGATGATCCACAGCAGCTGCGGCGCTGGTCGGCTGCAGGTCCTCGCTGATCGCCGGCACCGCCAGGTGCAGCACGGTGAGGTCCATCACGTAGAGCAGGCAGGCGAGCGCGAGCACCGTCAGGCCGATCCACTCGCGTCGGGTCGCCTTCGGGACCACCAGGGCCGCGCTCATCGTCCGCCGTCCTCTCCGCTCGGGGTGGTTCGCACGGTGCTTTGACCAGTCATCGACAGCGAACTCATCGGTGCCATCGGCGACATCATGAGCGCCGGCACCGACACTCTCGGCTGAACAGTGACCGTCCGCATCCGAATTCCCGAACCGTTCCGGTCATCCCCTGCGGACGACCCTCACCTATGTGTCGATCGGGGTGGGGTTCGTTTCGACATCGTCGGTGACCGGGGCCAGGATTTCCTCGACGCGCTCGTGCCCCGGGCTCGCGCCGACCTGCTCGTGCTGGTGGCGGCACCAGCCCAGCGGCGTGCTGCGGTAGGTGGTGTCGCGCAGGTTCGGGTCCGCGCCGGCGGCGAGCAGGTGTCGCACGCTCGCCGGTCGTCCGTAGTAGGCCGCCTCGTGCAGCGCCGTCGAACCGTCGGCGTCGAGGCCGTCCACCGGCGTGCCGGCGGCGAGCAGTTCGTCGATCACGGACAGCCGCTCGTGCCCGGCGGCGAGGCGCAGCGCGTACACCCGCTCGGCGAGTGGCGGCTGCGGGGTGAGCCGGCCCGTGACGTCTCCGGCGGCGGCGGCCTCGGCCAGGTCGGTGATCGGCGAGCCGGACGCGACGAGCAGGTCGACGACGGCGGTCATCCCGAACACCGCGGCGTGCCGCAGCGCGGTGCCACCGGGCACCCCGCCGGCGTGCGGCGCGGCGGTGGCCGTCAGGTCCGCGCCCGCCTCGACGAGGATCCCGGCGACCTCGGGGTCGCCGTAGCTGGCCGCGGTCATCAACGTGGTCTCGCTGGCACCGGGCGGGCCATCGACGTAGGCGCCGGCGGCGAGCAGCATCCTGGCCATCTCGCCGACGTTCGGCAGCTCGGCGGGCAGCCCGAGCCGGCGGGCGTCGAATCGCAGCATCGCGAGGTAGCCCAGCGGGTCGGCGCCGCGCCGGTGGTCGCACCAGTGCTCCATCGGCCGGGTGGCCAGCTCCGGCCGTTCGGCCAGCATCGCGCGCAGCCGCGGCACGTCACCGCCGTCGAAGACGGCACGCCGCTCGACCTCGATCGCCATCTCGGCCCAGTCGGCGAACCCGTGGTCGCGGGCGACCGCCTCTTGCGCCGCGGCGAGGCTCGGCTCGTCGGACTCCTCGGCCTTGCGGCGGAGCTCGTCGAGGTCCGGGCGCATCGGCAGGTCGGCCATGCTCCGCACCCTAAGCGGCGGCGGGCCGCCGGACGCAGCGCTGTCCCCCGAGCGAGTGCTACTTGAGGTGGGTGTTGAACCAGGCCAGCATGTCGGCGTAAGTCGCCTCCGCGGCCGCCGCGTTGTAGCGCTGACCGGTGTCGTTGAAGAACGCGTGGTCGGTGCCCGGACACGAGCTTGAGCTCGTAGGTCAGGCCGGCGGCCTTCAGCGCGGCGTCCAGCTTGTCCTTGCCGGCGTTGACCCGCGGGTCGCGCTCGGCGAAGACCCCGAGCACGGCGGCCTTGGCCGCCGTCGAAGGTCGGCGCCTCCGGCGACGGTCCGTAGAACGGCACGGCGGCGGCCAGCTCGGGCGTGCCGGCGTCCAGCAGCCGCCACACCATGCCGCCGCCGAAGCAGAAGCCGACCGCGGCCAGCGGCGCGCCGGGCACCCGGCGGCCGAGCTCGGCGACGCCGGACTGCAGGTCGGCGACGAGATCGCCCTCGGGCACCTGGCCGAGCGCGGCCGTTGCGTCGGGTACCGCAGCGGTGCCGCCGGCCCTGGACAGCAGGTCGACGGCCAGCGCGGAGTAGCCGTCGCCGGCCAGCCGCCCGGCGACCGCCTTGATGTGGTCGGTCAGGCCGCGGTTCTCGTGCACCACCAGCACCGCGCCCTTGGCCGAGCCCTCGGCCGGCGCGAACGCGCCCTGGAGCTCGCCCGCACCGCCGGGGAAGGTCACCGGCTGGGCGCGGGCCAGTGCCGCGGCGACGTCGTAGCCCGGGGGTGCGGCAGAGCCCGTCGGGCCGGGCGGCGGCGGCGCGCTGGAGTCCGCAGCGCACGCGGTGAGCAGGCTCGACGCCCCGACCGCGGTCAGCCCGAGCAACCCCAGCTTGGTCAGCGCCTCGCGACGCGACAGGTGCCCGTCGACATGGTCGAGTGCCACCTCGGTCGCGAGATAGTCCCGCATGGCCATCGCCAGCTCCTTCCGACGAGCTGCCGCGACGGTAGCGCCGGGCGCATGTCACTACGGTGAAACCGCGCACGGAGCCACGCCGGCCAACATGGCGGTGTCAGCCGGCGGCCGACCCGCGGTGCAGGTCCGCGACGGCCGCCCGGACCTCGGCCAGCGTCACGCCGCGGGCGGCGAGCACGTGATGCGCGGCGCCCGCCTCGGTGCGCAGCAGGCCGAGTAGCAGGTGCTCGGCGCCGATGTAGCGGTCCTTCAGCGCGATCGCCTCGCGCAGCGAGAGCTCCAGCGCCTTCTTCGCCGCGGCCTCGAACGGGATGTGCCCCCCGAGCCAGCCGGCCGCGGCCCCGGCCGCCCAGGCGCGTTCCAGTGCACCCGGCCCGAACGCGTCCTCGGCCCGCCGGCGCACCTCGTCCAGGTCGATGCCCAGCGCGGCCAGCGCCTCGGGGTCAGGCTCCCCTCCGCGCGGCAGCGCGGCGACGTCCGCCCCGATGTCCGCCGGACTCACCCCTCGATCGGCCAGCAGGGCGACGGCCGGGCTGTCCGGCGCGCCGAGCACCCCGATCAGCAGGTGCTCGGTGCGGATCGTCCCTGCATGGTGCTGGCGCGCGTACTCCTGGGCGAGCTGCACCGCGACCCGTGCCTGCTCGGTGAACCTCTCGAACACGTCTCTCCCCTTCAGCCGAGTCTGCGGTACTTCTTGTGCACCGCCTGCTTGCTGACCTGCAACACATCGGCGATCTGCTGCCAGGACCAGCCCTGCTGCCGGGCGTTCGCCACCTGCAGCTGCTCCAGGGACTCCTGCAGCCGCCGTAGCGAGGCCACCGCCGCCAGACCGACAGCGGGGTCCCGGCTGGAGGCGTCCGCCGCAACCGCCGTCGCATCACTCATGCCGTCAACCTACGTTGACGCTCCGGGTGTTGTCAACCCACGTTGACGAGCCGCACGAGCCCCGCGATGTTCGCGCTCACCACCAAACCCGCAATGAGCGGGCTCATTCCGGGTTTGGCGCGCCCAGAACGGTGAATGAGCGGGCTCATTCGGGCGTGTCGGGCGTAGTCGCTTGACGATGCATAGCAAGCTGGGTAATTTTCATAGCATGCTATCTACATCTCAGCGGCCAGCCAACTCCACGCACCGGCCGAAACGGGTCCGCGACGCCCAGCGGCTGATCCACCTCGCGACCGCGGCCGTGCTCGTCGGCTACGTCTACCTCACCCCGGCACCGGGCTCGCCGTACGCGGCGCTGGTCCAGTGGGTCGTGTTGCCCGTGCTGGCGCTGTCCGGCGTCGCGCTGTGGAAGTGGGCGAAGCTCCGCCGGCTCTGGCGTCGTCGGAACTGGCCGCGGGCGGCCTCGACTGCACCGTGAACGACAGCCGGCTCGTGCGGCAGGAGTCGCTCGGCTACCAGGTGAACCACCTGGCCCGGCTGCTCGCGCACGCGCTGCATGAGCGGATCGAGCCGCACGGCGTGGTGCCGGGGCAGTTCGCGCAGCTGCTCGTGCTCTACGAGCAGGACGACCTCACCCAGGCCGAGCTGTGCGAACGGGCCAGCATCGAGCAGCCGACGATGGCGAACACGCTCAAGCGGATGGAGCGCGACGGGCTGATCGAGCGGCTGCCGGACCCGGACGACGGCCGTCGCGCCCGGGTCCGGCTCACCGCCCGCGCCCACGAGCTGCGCCCGACGATGGAGGCGGCGGCCCGCGAGATCAACGCCGCGGCGTCCGTCGGCCTGAGTGACGAGCAGGTCGACGCGGTGATGGCCGCGATGGCTCGGATGATCCACAATCTGGAGCGCGGCGAGGATCACTCCGGCGGCTGAGCGCAGCACGCGAATCGGCCTGGCCGCGGGTAGGATTCCGGGCGAGGACCGTCAGCCGAAAGGTGCTTCCACGATGAGCCGAGAGCACGAGAGTTCCGCCCCCGTCCCCTCCGCGACGGACCAGGGTGAGCAGGCGCTTTCGGTGCTCCGCGGGATCTGGACCGCGAACGCGCAGAGTGTCGTCGACATCGACGAGAGCCAGGCGAAGGTCTGCAAGGCCACCGCGAAGCTCGGCTTCCACGTCGGTGACGACGAGGAAGGTCAGCTGATCCGGTCGGCGTGGAAGGAGCAGCTGGCCCGCGAGGGCAAGCTGAGCGACGAAGCACCGAGCATCCGCGAGCTCGTCCTCGGTGGCGCGGAGCCCGAGCATCGCGGCTGACGCCCCCGAGACCCCGTAGACGCGACCCGTAGACGCGAATTGCCGGCGAGCGGCTTCTCGCTTGGTATGACGTGACCGCCGTACTAAGGAGACCGCACCCGTGCAGAACCCGAAGACCGTCGCCGAGCTGACCGAGACGCTCCGCGGCGGCGACTACCTGGCCGACCGGGGGCTGGCCACCGCGATGTTCGTCGCGCTGTCCCTGCAGCGTCCGATCCTGCTCGAGGGCGAGGTGGGCGTCGGCAAGACCGAGATCGCCAAGACGCTGGCCGCGGTGCTCGACCGCAAGCTGATCAGGCTGCAGTGCTACGAGGGCATCGACACCAACCAGGCCATGTACGAGTGGGACTACGCCCGCCAGCTGCTGCACATCCGTGCGATGTCCGAGCGCAAGATCAGTGACGACGAGGCCGTCGAGAAGCTTTTCGGGCCGAAGTTCCTGCTGGAGCGCCCGCTGCTGGAGGCGATCAAGGCCGGTGACCGGGCCGTGCTACTGATCGACGAGGTGGACCGGGCCGACGACGAGTTCGAGGCGTTCCTGCTGGAGACCCTGTCGGACTTCCAGATCAGCATTCCAGAGGTGGGCACGATCGCCGCCGAACGCCCGCCGCTGGTGATCCTCACCAGCAACCGCACCCGGGAGCTGCACGACGCGCTGAAGCGCCGCTGCATGTACCACTGGATCGGCTACCCCTCGCCGGAGCGCGAAATGGAGATCGTGCTGGTGCGCGAGCCGGGGGTGTCGGCCGAACTGGCCCGCAAGGTCGTCGCCGCGGTGCACCGGCTGCGGCAGCTGGACCTGGCCAAGCCGCCCGGCGTCGCCGAGACGATCGACTGGGCGCGCACCCTCGACTTCCTCGGCGAGACCGACCTGGACGCGGAGGCGGCCGAGCTCACGATCGGCTCGGTGGTCAAGGAGCGCGACGACCTCGACCTGGTGCGGGCCAACCTCGACGAGATCACCTCGGGTGCCTGAACAGGCCGGCTCCACCGTGGCCGCCGGTTCCGCTTCGTCGGCCGGGACCGCGCTGGTCTCGGTGCTGGTCGGGTTCGGGCGGGCGCTGCGAGAGCGCGGCGGCCTGGCCGTCGGCTCCGGGGACATCAAGACGTTCTGCGCCGCGATGGCGCCGCTCGACCCGACCGATCTACTCGACCTGTACTGGGCGGGGCGCACCAGCATGATCACCCGCCGCGAGGACATCCCGGCATACGACGAGGTGTTCCGGGCCTACTTCCTGGACGCCGGCAACCCGGTAGCCGAGCTCGTACGGCTCAAGGCGGCCGCCGAGAACACCGATGACACGCCGTTCGAGATTCCGCTGCCCGAGCCGCTCGGCGAGCAGAGCGACGAGGAGGAGGCGCTGCTCGGCCTGATGGCGAGCAACGTCGAGACGCTCAAGCACAAGTCGTTCACCGCGTGCACCGAGGACGAGCTCGCCGCGCTGCGACGGATCATGGCCCGGCTCCGGCTCACCCCACCGCGGCGGCGCACCCGGCGCACCAGGTCGGCGCCGGCCGGGCGCCGCCCGGACCTGCGACGCACGATCCGAGAGTCGCTGCGGATGCACGGCGAGATGGTCGAGCTGTACTGGCGGCGGCGCCGGATCCGGATGCGGCCCTTGATCCTGATCCTCGACGTGTCCGGCTCGATGGCCGACTACTCCAGGGCGCTGCTGCAGTTCGCCTACTCCGCCAAGCGCGCGGCGTCCGGGCCGGCTCGGGTCGAGGTGTTCTGCTTCGGCACCCGGCTGTCCTGCGTCACCAAGGAGCTGCAGACCCGCAGCCCGGACGAGGCGCTGTCCAGGGCGGCGAAGCAGGTCGTCGACTGGGAGGGCGGCACCCGGATCGGCGACTCGCTGGACCGGTTCGTGCGCACCTGGGGCCGGCGCGGCATGGCCCGCGGCGCGGTCGTGGTGATCTGCTCGGACGGGCTGGACCGGGGCGACCCGGACGTGCTGTCGACCGCGATGGAGCGACTGTCCCGGCTGTGCCACCACATCGTGTGGATGAACCCGCACAAGGGCGACAACGCCGACTACCGGCCGCAGACGCTCGGCATGATGGTGGCCCACCCGCACATCGACGTGCTGCTGTCCGGGCACGACCTGAGCAGCCTCGAAGAGCTCGCCGAGCTGCTCCCGAAGCTGGGCTAGACACAGAGAGGAAAGTCCGGTGCTGATGCGGTGGAGCGTCGGGGTCGAGGCCGAGGGCGACCGGGTCATGGAGCTCGAGGAGGTCGTCGAGCTGGCGGACGCGGTGGCCGGCAGCGGCGGCGTGGCCAGCGGGATCGGGAGCAACCGGTACGGCGCCCGGGTCGTGGTGTTCGCCGACGACCGCGACGAGGCGATCGAGAAGGGTCGGGCGGCGTTCGCCGAGGCGGTGGCCAAGGCCGGGCTGCCCGATTTTCCGATCGTGCACGTCGAGGCGGTCAGCGAGGACGAGGACGCCGAGGAGCTCTGAGCTCCTTCCCTCCCGCCGGCACACATCGCGGCGCTGCCGCACAGCAGTCAGGACTCGTGTGCCGACACCGCGCGGTATGTGCCGGGGATCGTGGCTACTGCGTCCTCGCGCCGAGGCGGCTGGTCGAGCTGGTGGATCGACCGGCCGGCTGACCGCGGCGAGCGCGCCCGCGCTAGGTGATCGTGTGCGACCGCCCGAACGGACGGATGGTGATCGGCGGGTCGAGCTGCCACCGTCCCTCGTCGATCAGCGTGCGCAACACGTCGACCCGACCGACCGACGCCCGCCACACCTCGGCGGTCTCGGGATCGTTCGGATTCTGCAGGATCTCCCGCCGGATGCCGAGGAAGCTCCGGAGCCACTCCATCTCGTCGACGCCGGTCGACGGGTTGCCCCCGGCCACCGTGACGGTCCGCTTGACTATGCCGGCCAGGCCCTCCGGATCGCTGCTGGTCCCGTGTTGGATCGCCGTGTCGTAGAGGATCAGGACCCCGAGCGGCGTGCCGACCCCGTTCTGCCGCGCGAGCTCCACCGCCGGCCGGTAGTAGAGCTCGTCGACCAGATCGTCCTGGATCTCCCGGAACGCCGGGTCGGCCGCCGCCTGCTCCCAGGCCTCCTCGAACCCGTCGAGCCCGCTGGTGTCGTCGCTTTGCTCGCCGGCGAGCCGGGCGAGCTCGGACCGGAACGGCGCGAGCGGGTTGTCCGGTACCCGGTCGGTGTACCGCTCGACGACCTTGTCCAGGTCCCCGCAGCCAGTGCAGAAACCGGCCCGGCCGGCCGTGTACCCCCGGCCGTCATCAAGGTCCGCGACGTAGTCGTACCGGATCTCCGGATCGTCGTTCTCGAAGACACTGATGATCTGGTCCGCGATCCGCCGATGATCGTCTTGGAGCGCACCGGCGCCACCCGCACCGGAGGTTCCGGGAACCGCGCGCAGCGCGAGCAGCGCTCCGACCGCGGCGAGGACGCCGGCCAGCGCCACGATCAGCACCAGCACCAGCCGGCGGCGGGACCGTGCCGTGGCGGCGGCGCCGGTGGCATCGGGTGGCCGGTTGTGCCCCGGGCCGGGTGCGCTGCCCGGCGACTCGATCCCGTTCATTCCACCGACAATCATCCGCCAAGACCGGCCGCCCGCCGTGGGCGGGGCACCGGTCACAGCGACTCCGGATTTGCCTACCGCTGACCCAAGGCGCCGCTCAGCGCGGCCAGGAAGGCCTCCGGCCGTTCGATGGCCGGGTCGTCGCGGGCACCGTCGATCACGTGCAACGGCCACCCATGGCGCGCGCTTGCCTCCTCGGCGACCCGCAGCGGCATGCCGACATCGTGCCGGCCCCAGATGAGCGTCGTCGGGACGGCGATCCGCGCCAGCTGCTCCGGCGGGATCGCCGCGGAGAGCCAGGGCATCATGCCGCGCATCGCTTTCCGCACTTCCGGCGTGCTGAAACGGTCGAGCGCGTAGCTGGCCATCCAGTCGTAGCGCTCCCCCATCTCGGCACGCAGCGAATCGAGATCTGTGAAGCAATAGTTCCGGAAGCCGCGCTCCAGCCCGCGCGCGGAGGGCCTGAGCAGCACGCTGATGAACGTGAGCGCCATCCCGAGCGGTGGCCGGAACCGGGCCAGCCCGTGCGAGTCGACGAGCACGAGCCCGCTGACCCGCTCGCCGGCCTCGATCGCGAACCGAGCCGCCAGCGCGCCCGCCGGCCCCTTGCCCACCAGCACGGGCGGGCTCGCACAGGTCCGGTCGACGAGCTCACCCAGCCAACGCAGGACCCTTTCCTCGTCGGGAGGGCCGCCGGTCAGCCTCGACGCACCGAGCCCGGGTAGGTCTGGTGCGACGACCCGGTTGGTCGCCACCAGATCCGGGATCACCCGCATCCAGATCGCGGCGAACTCCACCTGCAGCAGGACGATCGGCGGGCCGTCGCCACCCTCCAATACGGCGGTGGACACACCGGCCAGCTCCACCCGGCGCTCGGTGACCGGCAGCCCGGCCAGCAGCTGCTGACGCGCGTTGACACCGGCGACCCGTTGCGTGTTCGACATCTCGCTACTCCTCATTTCCGAAGCGAACGAAGTTGGTCACGAGCTCTGCCACCTGGTTCGGCTGGCCGAGCCACGGCACGTGCCCGGCGGGGAGCACTTGGAGATCAGCGTGCGGCAGCAGCCGTGCCGCCGCGTGCGCGACCTCGACCCCTCCGACCGGGTCGCGGTCACCCCAGATCAGCAAGGTCGGGACGGTCAGCCGCCGCAGCTCGTCGGAGCGCAGTCGCGACGACCGTCGGAAGCCGGCCGGGGAGATGATCGCTCGAAGCTCAGCCAGGTTCGCCGCCGAGGCGACCGGATCTCTACCGCCGGCAACGACGGCCTCGACCAGATCCGGGTAGCGGGCGATCGTGTCCTTCTCACCCATTGCGGACAGCAGCCGAACGGCCATCCTCGCGTCGGGCTTCACCACGCGTGTCAACAGGTCCCCGATCACCGGCGCGGACATCAGCCGCGGGGCCACCGGTAGACGAGTGCCGGGCAGCAGCGGGGCCGCCCCGAGCAGCACCAGCCGGCGAACACGTGTGGGGTGGGCCAGCGCATACCAGAGGGCCCAGGTCCCACCCATCGAGCTACCCGCAAGCGCGCAGGTCTCCAATCCCAGCTTGTCCAGGATCTCGTCAACGAAACCGACGGCACCGTCGCGGAAGCGCTCGCGGGGAACGGGCATGGGATCGCTCAGCCCAAACCCCGGTCGATCCACCGCGATCGCCTGCATTCCGTCCAGACGTTCGAGCAGGCAACGCTCTCCGTCGGCGCCGCGGACGTCCCGGGTCAGGAACGAGAGCGACGACGTGCTGCTGCCGTGCAGGAACACGACGGGTGGGCCGTCGCCCACCTCGACGACATGGGTGCGTCGACCCGACCCGAGCGCGATGTAGCGGCCTCGTGCCGCGGAGGTTCCGAGTATCCGCTGGTAGACCCGGTTGGCCTGGTTCCGATGCGCCGAACCGGGTTCGCGATGCTGAACCGTCACCCCGCCTCACCTCCGTGAAGCGGACGCTACGAGCGGTTCTCGGCGGTTCCTATCGGGAGTTCTCCTGAGGTCGTGAGCCCGTGCTGCATAGCGAACAGCGCGGCGCCGGCCCGCGTCGAGACGCCCATCTTGCGGTAGGCGTTCTGGATGTGGGTGTCCGCCGTCTTTGCGGAGATCCCCAGGACGCGAGCCACCTGTTTGGTCTGCAGGCCGCGCGCTATCAGCCCGACCACCTCACCCTCACGCTCGGTAAGCCCGGCCGGGCGTTCGACCCGCGGGACCCGCTGCCCGGCTGCTGCGAGCACCGCGCGGACGGCATCGGCATCGAGCCGTCCGGCCCGTACCTGCTGGCTCAGCGTCTCGGCGGCCCGCTCCGGCGGGTGCGCCGCCCGGTGCGGGCGCGGCTCGGTCATCGCGTGGTAGGCGTCGGCGGCGGCGAGCAGACGTGCCGGCGGGGCCAGCGCTGCGGCGGCGGTCCCGCGGTGGTAGCCGGAGCCGTCGAGGCGTTCGTGGTGGAAGCTGGCGACCCTCGCGAGGGCCGCGAGGAACGCGCAGCGGTTGAGCACGCGCTCGGTCTGGTAGGCGTGCAGCCTGACCTGCTCCCAGTCGTCCGGGCTCAGCGGCGCGGCCTGCTGCCAGATCCGGACCGGGACTGCGGCTCGACCCAGGTCGTGCACGAGCGCCGCACGACGAACCGTCACGATCTCGGCGGCGGAAAGGCCGCAGACGCGGGCCGCCGCCGTCGCCAGCTCGGCCACGCCGGCGGAGTGACCGACGAGGTAGCTCGAGGCCAGGTCGGCGAAGTCACCCATCGCGCCCAACGCTCGGTCGATGGCCTCGCCTTCCAACATCAGGTGTTGACCCGGCTCACGCGCCAGCGTGTCCTCCCACGCCGAGCCGCCGGGTTCGATCACCATGAGCTCCGCGTTGTCGGCGAGCGCGAACGCGACGTCGGGATCGAAGGCGCCGCCCGCCCGATCCCGCACCACCTGGGCGGCGAACTCGGTGCCGCCGAGCGCGCGCTGGGAGGTGGCATCCCGGGCGACGTGCACGATCCTGACCGGCAGCGGGATCTCCTCGCGCCGGGCACCCAAGGGCTGCCCCTTTCCGTCCCAGCGCTCGTTGGAGTGGGCGAACAGGGACGACACGTCAGCTGCCAGCCCCAGACGGCCGGACAGCATCTGCGCGACCTCGCAGTCCGCCGCGACCACGCCGCCGAACTTGCTGGCCAGCCGCGGGATTCCGCGGGCGAGCTGGTACGCCCGCAGCCAAGGGGCCCCGCCCGGGGGCGCGACGGCGCGCAGCATTCCGCCCAGTCGCTGCGACGGCGACCCGAACCGGACCGGGCCGGCGTAGGTGGTCAGCGCATCGTCCTCGCCGAAGAGATCGGCGGCGGTCATCGCATTGGCGGTGCAGCCGACGTAGTTGAGCAGGCACCCGTAGTACGCCTGCTCGGCCACGTCGGGCCCGACACGGAGCAGGTCGCACAGTCGCATCGCGACGAGCGTGCTGTGCAGCCCGTGCTCCAGCGGGAGGCCGCCGCCGAGATCCGTCGCGAGGGACAGCGCCGCCACCACTTCTGCGGTGCGGACCCGGTCCTCCCCCTTCGGCGCGGACACCGGCTCACGGTACCCAGCGGCGGTGGCAACACCGGCCGGTCAGCGGCTTGCGCGGGAACGCCCCGGGTACGGCAGGTACCGCGGTACGGCCATTCGGTACTCGGCAAACTCCGCCCCGAACCGGGCTGCGAGCGTCCGCTCCTCGCGGAGGATCTCGCCGTGGATCCACGCCGCCGCCACCGCAACGGTGAGCCCGGTCCAACTGGTCCGGGCTACCAGGCCGAGACCGAGGTGAAGCAGGGTCCAACCGAGGTACATCGGGTTCCGGCTCACGGCATATGGTCCAGTGATCACCAGCCGGCGCGGATGACCCAGATCGACCTGCCCCGCGACCGCCACCGACCGCGCGATCAGCCAGGTAGCGGCGCCGACCAGGGTCGCGCCGGCGATCCGATGAACGCCACTGCGCCCCGGCAGACCGGCCGGGGACATCCAGTGCAGCCCCAGCGCGGCAGCGATGCCGAGCAGGTGCGCCTCGGGCAGCGGCAGGTTGGCCAGGTGCCAACGCGTCACGGTGCGGCGCCGCCGACCGGCTGCGCGCCGGACGGGCCGACAGGCGCGAACCCCCGGCGGTTCCAGGTCGGCAGCGCCCGTGCAAGGGATCGCGGTCCGGTGATCCTGATCCGACCGGCCCGCACCGCGTCGGACCATTCGATCTCGCGTAGGTGCCAGCGGGCCAGCGTCATGGTGTCGGTCTCGACCACGAGGTCCTCGTCGAAACCGGGAGGCTTCTTGCAGAGCTCGGCATCGCCGTGCTCGGCCAGCATCCAAATGCGGCGGTTGTCCAGGGCCTGGTCGCCGAACTCGAATCGGACCAGGACCCGCTTGACCGGCAACAGGTCACGTTCGAGGTAGACGGTGCACCACGCCCACAGCACAACACACGGGTTGGTGTGCTCGTCGCCCAGCTCGACCCACCGCTCGCCCCAACTACCGAGCGCGGTCATCACGCCGTTCAGGTCACGCCCAGCCTCGGTGAGCTGGTAGGTGACCCCACGGCCGCCGGGCTTCGGCACCGTTTGGATCACTCCGACGTGCTCGAGCAGGCGCAGCCGCTGAGTCAGCACGCTCCGCGACAGCCCAGGAGCGCCGGCGCTGATCTCGGAGTAGGTGGAACAGCCGACCAGCAGGTTGCGCACGATGATCGGGGTCCACCGCTCGGCGACGATCTCGGCGGCACGTGCGATCGGGCAGTACTGGCCGTAGGAGCGCACCCGGCAAGTCTCGCGCCGGCAGCGGCGGCTGGTAAGTCCGGATTTCGTCCTTTACCGGCGGCGAGATCGAGCGGACATTCCGGAGCGCAGTGTGGGGAGGTGGCGAAATGCAGCCAGGCGCTCCGGGTGGCAGCGCGACCCGCTGGGGACCGATGTTCGGATCGCGCGCCCTCGACTGGGCCGAGACCTGGGAGGGCGTGCACGGCTGGGGGATTCCGGTGTACCGGCACGTGATCGAGCGTGCCGAGATCGGCAGCGGCACGACCGTGCTCGACTGCGGCTGCGGCGCCGGTCGGTTTGCGGCGGATGGCGGCCGATCAAGGCGCGAGGGTTGCCGGTGTCGACGCGGCAGAGCGGCTGATCGCGATCGCCAGGGAACGCACGCCGGGCGCTGACTTCCGGGTCGCGGACCTCGAAGAGCTTCCCTGGCCGGATGCGACCTTCGACGTGGTGACCGGTTTCAGCGCCTTCCAGTTCGCCGACGACAAGGTCGGGGCGCTGGCCGAGGCGCGGCGCGTCTCGCGGGGGTTGGTCGCGGTCGTGATCCCCAGCCGGGTACCCGAGTCCGGCATCACCGCGGTGTTCGCCGCCCTCGCCGCGCTGTTCCCGCCGGCGGAGTTGCAGGGCATGAGACAGAGCGGCATGTTCGCGCTCTCCGAGCCTGGGCGGCTCGACGACGTCGTCGGCGTGGCCGGCCTTCGGGTACGAGACGACGACGAGATCGAATGTCCGATCGAGTTCGCCGACGCCGGCGAGGCGCTGCGCGCGTTCCTCGGCGCCGGGCCGATGACCGTCGCGATCAGGCACGCCGGTGAGGCTGCGGTCGCCGAGGCGGTGCGCGACGCGCTCGGGCCGGTCACCGGCGCCGACGGTCGAGTTACCTTGCCCGCCTGGTATCGAACGGTCATCGCAACCGGCTGAGCCACACATCTGCCATGTGTAACATGTTCAGCATGAGTACACGGAGTTTGCGTGACCTTCGCGCGAACCTGGGCGCCGTTGTTCGCGATGTCGCATACAGCGGTGACGAGGTCATCGTCACCGACTCCGGCTCCGAGATCGCCGTCATCATCTCGATGGCCGACTACGAGCGGCTCCACGAGCATGCCGACATTGCCGATGCGCTGCGGCTGCGCGAGCTGCGCCGAACGCCGTTCAAGCCAATGACACTGGCGCAGATGCTTGACGAGCTGGGCGTCGACCCGGCGCAGGTCCACGCCTCGTGAGGATCGCGTTCCACCCGGACGTATGCAAACAGCTCCAGCGCCTACCCCGGCCCGTCCTTGCCGCCGCGCTCGACCAGATCATCGGGCTGACCCACGACCCGCGGCCGGCCGGCGCCAGGAAGCTGGTCGGGTCGGCCAGCGACTACCGGATCCGGATCGGCGAGTACCGAATCGTTTACGAGGTCGACGATGCCGACGCCGTGGTGACCGTCCTGATCGTCGCCAAACGCAGCGACGCCTATCGCTGACCCGAACGCTGCCTATCCCGGGGCCGAGGCCGGGCCGGACGGATCGACGAACAACTCGAGCTGGATCGCGGCGCTCGCGTCCACGTCCCGGACCGTCAGGCCGATGTGATGAACGCTCTCGATCATGCCGGACACATCGATGGAGTCTGGCAGGCCGTGCCCCAGTGTCCCGTGAGCGAGGTTCCTTGCCCGGATCCGGCGATCCAGGTGGATGCACCGCAAGGCGGAGGAAAAGGCCGATACCTGGTCGTATCGGCCTCGACGACAACGCAGCGGGGCGCCAGCTGGGCGCCGGAGGCGGGTAAGACGACCTCGCTCACGGGACACTAGGGACGCTCGCGAAGTGGCCGGTAGTTCGCGTGGAAGATTCGCTGTCCGAACCGGGTCAGCACCACGTTGCGCACGGCGGGAGGCAGCGTGCGGGTGCGATCACGCCGCTGTGCCTGTCGCTGGACCCAGTCGGTGCGAGGGCGCCGGCGGCGTTCGAACGCCGCGAGCGCGGCGCGGATGCTTCCGGAGCTGGTCAGTGAGTCGACCAGCACGATTGCGTCCTCGACGGCCATCGCGACGCCCTGCGCCATGTTGGGTGACGAGGCATGCGCCGCGTCGCCGATCAGCAGGACGGCACCGCGCGACCACGAGTCGAGGACGACCTCCGCGAGCGCGGCCTCGGGCCCGGTGCGCGCGCCTTCTGCGGCTTCGTCCAGCCTGTCGAGCACGGTCGGCACCGGCTCGGCGTAGCCGGCCAGCAGGTCACGCAACGGCGCCGGGTTGCTGAGCGGCCCGTCGCAGTAGCAGTACATCCGACCGTCGCCGATCGGGATCATCAGGAACGAGGAGCTCCGACCGAGCATGACCGACCACACCGGCGCGGCGTCGGGCCATGGCAGGAGAAACCGGCGCGCGAACTGGCCAAGCGGCCGGGGCGCCGCCCCGTCGAAGACCAGCCGCCTGATCATCGAGTTCCGCCCGTCGGCGCCGATGACGAGGTCGTAGCGTTCTGTGGTTCCGTCACCGAACGCGACCGCGACGCCCTCGCCGTCGGCCCTCACCTGCTTCGGCGTCTGGCCCCAGCAGATCGGCAGCTCGGGCACCCGGTCGAGCAGCACCTGCCACAGCGCCGCCCGGTGCACGGCCAGGCAGGGACCAACCCCGTTCCACACGTCGGTCAGATCGACCTCGAACAGCACCCGTCCGCGGTGGTCGGCGAAGCGCTGCCGCTCGATCCGCATCGCGACCTCGGCCAGCCGGGTGCCACAGCCGAGCTCGGCCAGTGCCCGTACCGCGTTGCCGGGCAGGTACACACCGGCACCCTCGGCCGTCGGCACGGCGGCGCGTTCGACGATCGCGACCGTCGCACCCCAGCCGTCCAGCGCGCGGGCGGTGGCCAGGCCGGCGATCCCGGCGCCGACGACCAACGCCCGAACACCATCACCCCGCATCAGCTGAGCACCTCACGGCGCCGCGGCAATCGCGGCGGCGGCCAGCGAGGTCGCGTCGTGTTCCGCGAGCACTCGTGCGATCGGAAGGTCGAGCGCGGATTGGTAGGGCGCCAGTCCGTCGAGCACCTCTGGTCGCGTCGATGCGGCGACGCCGACGCTGCCCGAGCGGAACGTCCATGGCCTCGAAGTGCTGTGCGATGGCCCTCATTGACGTTGCGGTAGTAGCCCTCCTCGTCGCGTGAGCCGCTGCCGTCGAGCCAGAGCCCACTGCGACGCGGACGTACGAAGCGACGACCGGGGTGGCGCGTCCCGCCTCGTCGGCTCCTTCCTGTACCCAGCGGCGCGCCTGCGCCGCTTGGGCGGGCAGCATCCAGTTGAGCAGGACGCCGTCGGCGATCGCGCCACCGAGGCGGCACAGCCGTGGTCGCATGGCTGCCACGACGATGCGGGTCTCCTCCGGGAGGAGCTCACGCAAGCTCGGCGACGGCCCGCTGCACGATGTCGATCGGCGAGCGCAGCTGGCCGGACCCGATCCCGATCCAGAGCTTTGCTGGATCGAGCCCGAGGCGGTCGATCTCTGCCGCGATCCGCACCGGCTGATGTCGGTCGAGGGGAAGCGCCCCGACGCCGAGCTCGAGCTGCGTGGCCGCAGCGGCGAAGTGCGCGAGCGTCTCCAGGCCGGGAGAGGCCGGCTCGTCGTTCGACCAGAGCGAGTGGTACCCGAGATGCTCACAGCGGACGGCGAGGTCACGAGCGAGTCCTGCGTCGAGACCTGCGGTGACGCCCAGCCCCCGGCGGATCGGCGTGGACGTGTTCATGGCCCAGCAATGTCTCGCGATGTGGCGTGGAACACGTTCCGCGCCGCGTTGGCGCAAGCCCAGAGCACGCAGCGCTCGGGTCGGGCTGCCCGAGAGCTCGGCGCCAGACCGGCGATTCCGCGCCGACCACGAGATGCGCAAGCCGGCGCCGATCACTGCTGTCCACTGGCTGAGTCCGTGGATGGATCGATGTTCTGGTTCGCGCGGAACAGGTTGTCCGGGTCGTAGGTTCTCTTCACGGCGACCAGGCGCGGGTAGTTCGCCCCGTAGGCCGCCTGGACCCGCCCTGGGCCCTCATCGCCCAGGTTGTTCACGTACACCGACTCCTCGAGGTGCGGCTCGCATCGCCTCGAACAGCGCCCTGGTCCACTGCGACGTTGCGATCCGAGTCGGTCGCCTCGGACCACTGCGACAGGATGAGGAAGTCGTACTGCTCGGCCCGATGCGGGAAGGCGGTGGCCGATGGGGCGACACGGCTCGCCACTCCGTGCATCTGCTGCAGGCCGACGCCGCTGGCGGAGGAGGGCATCTGCGGGACGAACTGCATCAGGGTCTCGATGGCGCCGTCGGTCACATCGCGCAGCCAGCCGGACTTCCAGTAGTGGAGTCGACCGGAGGGGAAGCCCTCGTCACGAGCGCTCTGCAGCATCGTGTAGGGCATGGGCTGGATCCCGTCGTCCACCGGCGACCTGGAACGCTCCGCAGCGGGCGCAGCACCTGTTCGCCCTCGTCGATCGGACCGCAGTAGCAGACCGCGATGGACACCGTGGGCTCCCCGGCCGGGGTCAGCCCGAGCGACGCGGCCGTGGACAGCTCGTCCGGGGCCGCCTTGACGAAGTCGTCGTAGAAACGAAGGACCCGCGGCGCCACGCTCAACGGGTACGACAGGCCGCCTGCCAGTACGAGGTCGACCGGATGAAGTTGGTACTCGAAGGAGGTGACGACCCCAAAGTTGCCGCCGCCGCCTCGGATGCCCCAGAACAGGTCCTCGTTCTCCTGGGCGCTGGCCCTCAGCAGCTGTCCGTCGGCGGTCGCTACGTCGGCCGAGATCAGGTTGTCGCACGCGAGTCCATAACGGCCGTTGAGCCAGCCCAGCCCGCCGCCGAGCGTGAGCCCCGCGATCCCGGTCATCGACACGACTCCGAGCGTCGTCGCCAACCCGAACGCCTGCGTGGCGCGGTCGAACTCCCCCAGCGTGAGCCCGGGTTCGGCCCGGACCGTCCTCGTCTCTGGATCAACCCGGATGGATTTCATGCCGGACAGGTCAAGCATGACGGCGCCGTCGCGCACCGCGTTCCCTGCGACGCTGTGACCGCCCCCGCGCACCGAGAGCGGGAGGTCGTGTCGACGTGCGAACGTGATAGCAGCGGACCACGTCGGACGCATCCACAGACCGGATCACGGCGAGCGGGCGCCGATCGATCATGCCGTTGAACACGGCGCGCGCCGTGTCGTAGCCACGGTCGCCGGGCCAGACCACCTCCCCCCGCAGACCAGACCCGAGCTCCTGCACGAACAGCACTCGCGATCCCGCCAGCGTCCACTGCCATCGCGCTGCCCCTCTCAGATGCCGGCCCTCGCACTCGCCGCCAGAACGTGCAGATCAGTATGCTGACCCTGGATCCATAAGCACAATCGAAGCTAAGTTGAGTATCCATCATGAGCGCTACTAACTCTAGTCTACGAGGCGGCCTGGCCCGGTCTGGAGTTGCGGCACCTCCTGGCCCTGGTAGCCGTGGCCGAGACGGGCACCTTCAGCGCGGCCGCCGAACAGCTCGGCTACACCCAGTCGGCGGTCAGCCAACAGATCGGCACCCTCGAACGCATCGTGGGCACGCCGCTGTTCGAGCGCCCCGGTGGCCGCCGCCCGGTGCGGCTCACGGCGGCCGGCGAGATGCTGCTGACCCACGCCCGAGCCGTCCTCGCCCGCGTCAGCTCCGCCGCCGCCGACCTGCGGGCACTGGCCTCGGGCGAACAGGGCGAGCTGCGGGTGGGAACGCTGCCGAGCGTCGGCACCAAGATCCTCCCCCGCCTCCTCGGGACCTTCCGGGCGGAGTGGCCCGGCATCGAGATCGTGCTGCGTGAGTCCCGGGACTGCGCCGAGCTGATCCGCGCCGTCGAGACCGGCGACATCGACGTCACCTTCATCGACATCGGCCCGTACGAGACGGGGCCGCTGGAGGTCCGCCCACTGCTCGATGACCCGATGGTGTTCGTGGCCCCCGCGGCTGCTCCCGAGGCCGGACAGCGGGCGGTCAGCATCGCCGACATCGCCCACCTCCCGATGATCGGCACCCGCAACCCCGGATGCCGGCAGATCATCGACGACGCCTTCCGCCAGGCACCCGTCTCAGCCGACCTACGTCTTCCGTTCCGACGACAACCCCGACCATCCAGGGCCTGATCGGCTCGGGGCTGGCCTACGCCGTGCTGCCGCTGCTCACGGTGGACGAGAACGATCCGAACGTGGCCGTCATCCCCATCCGGCCCGAGCCCCCGCCCCGCCGGCTCGGGATCGCCTGGCACCCCGAGCGCCGGCCGCCGCCGGCCCTGCTGCCCTTTGTCGAGGCGGCGGCCGAGATCTGTCGCGACCTCGGCCAGCAGTGGGCGGCATCGCGTGCCGCGTGAGCACGGCACAACGAATCAGGGCCTGCTGCTAGCGCTCGTCTCGCGACGAGCTGCCGAACTCGCGCCTCGGCCAGCCCGCAACACACGCGAGACGATGCGCGGACGCAAGAGGTGTTGCATCGGCGCCACCAATCCGTTCACCTCCAGAAAGGCCTTCGCCACCACGGGATCGCGGTGGGCCACCGGCAATAGGAGGTTGATGTAGGCGTTGATCACCCGCCAAGGCACGGGGCGCCGACCGGGCACGCCGGGATGGCCGAGGTCGGCACCGGTGGCCAGCTGCCATGCGGTGTCGACGACTCGGTTCGTGCGCCGGAAGAAGCGCGGGCCCACCCGGTCCAGGCCGGTCTCGTCGAGTACCTGACCGAGCACGCCGCCCTGTCGGATCGCGACGCTCATCCCTTGCGCGTATACCGGGTTCAGGGAGCAGATCGCGTCGCCGGTCACGACGTACCGATCGGGAAATCGCCGGAGCCGGTCGTACCGGTGGCGGAGGTAGGTGGCGAAACCGCCGGTCGACGCTTCCCCGATCGGCTCCGCGGTGGCGACAACCTCGTGCAGGTCTGGTGCCCACAGCGCCGCTGCGTAGTCGATGAACCCGGCGAGGTCCGTTGGTGGCCGTTCGCCCAACAGGCCGACGATCGTCACCAGCCACCGATCGCCCTCGACGGCGAGCAGCAACCCACCGCGGCGTTCACCCGGCGGGATGCTGACCGCCACGTGTCGGCAGCCGTCGAGATCCGCCGGCTCCCGGCGGAAAAGCCGGGTGGTGTAGTGCACGCCGACCCGGAGTCGATCGACGTCCGGCAGCCGATATCCGAGGTCGCCCAGCCAGTGCGGAGAGCGCGAGCCGCGGCCGGTGGCGTCGACGACGACATCCGCTGCGGCTGTCGCTTCCGCGTTCGTGCCGCGCGACACGAGCCGCACGCCGATCACTCGGGATCGGTCGGGTGTGGTCAGCAAGCCCACCGCGTCGTGGTTGTCCCGCACCTCGACCCCTGGCAGGGCCCGCACCCGATCACGCACGACCGACTCGATGAGCGGGCGGGTGGCGCCGACGATCCCTAGGTCGGGCTCGTCGACCAGCAGGCGGCCGCCGGCGATCAGGAAGCGGAAGTCCTTCGCCTCGATCACGTGGGCGTCCCGTGCCCGCAGGTCGCCGACGATCCCGGGGAGCAGCTCCGCCAGGTCGGCGCGGCCCGCAGGCAGCAGGAGGTGGGCGTGCCGTCCCTGCGGGACGCCCCGTCGGGGCTGCGGGTACCGCGGCAGCGGGTCGCGCTCGATGATCGTCACCCGTTGGAACCGCTCGGCCAGAGCCGCCGTGGCGGCCAGCCCGGCCAGGCTTGCGCCCAGCACGATCGCGTGCTCCCCGATTCGAGTCATGGCTGGGCTCGCTCGTTAGCTGGTCGATCGACCATCATCCGTCGTTCGCTTGACGCAATGTGCCGGGCAATGTGATCGGCGTCCCGACCAACCCCGCCGATCAGCGAGGAAGCCAGCGAGTACAGGAACCGCATGCCCACGACGTAAACGCCGGGCGACGAGGTGATCACGCCCCGGTCGTGCATCGGCTGACCGTCGCCGCCGAGGATCGGCAGGTCGATCCAGCCGAAGTCGGGCCGGAACCCGGTGCACCAGATCACGTTCGCCACGTCGATGACGCGTCCGTCCTCGACCGTCGGCGCGCCGCCCAGCACGCCGACGGTACGGGGAACCCGCTCGACGCCCACCGCGGCGAGGTCCTTCGGGTGCACCCGTTCCAGCGGCGCAGTCTCGGACATCAGCTTCGGTCGAGCCCTTCGGCCGATCGGCGTGTCCACGGTGAGCAGGCGCGAGAGCATGAACCAGAACGGTGGCGTCAGCAGGCGGTCAAACCGACTTCCGGTGTGGATCGGGAGGTGCCCGGCGTCCCGGCCGGACAGCCAAGTCGGGTGCGTGCCGGCGATCTCGAATGCGATCTCGGCGCCGGAGTTTCCAGCACCCACCACGAGCGCCGGGCCGTCGCGCAGCTGGGCGGGATCGATGTAGTCGCTGGAGTGCAGCTGCAGGATGCTCGGGTCGAGCCCGGCGGCGAAGGCGGGGATGTTGGGGCACTGATACCCGCCGGTCGCCAGCACCACATGGGAGGTGACGAACCGGCGCTCACCGGAGCTTAGGACGTACCTGTCGCCGTCCCTGACCAGCCCGTCGACCTGCACGCCGGTTCGCACAGGTAGGTCGAACCGCGCGGCGTAGGCCTGCAGGTAGTCGGCCACGTCGTCCTTGCCGGGCCACGACCACGCCGGCGCCGGGAAGCCCCAACCCGGCAGGCCCGAGTAGCGGGCCGGGGTGAACAGCTGCAGCGAGGTCCAGCGCTTCCGCCACCGATCGCCAACCCGCTCACCGGCATCCAGGAGCACGAAATCGACCCCGCGGCGGGCAAGGTGGTAGCCGGTCGCGAGCCCGGCCTGCCCGGCACCGATCACGATTGTGTCGAAGCGCTCGACGGCCGTCATGAATGCAACCAGGGAGTGCGCAGGTCGATGTACTCGACCCCGTCGGTCAGCTCCGTCAAGCGCTCGACCAGCGCCAGGACCTCGGCAGGCCACTCCTGCGCTTCGGCCGCGCGGGCTTCGGCCTCGGAGGTGAAGTAGTTGGTGGCGAACAACTGTCCGTCGGTGGTGAAGGCGGTGGTCACCCCGAGGAGGTCCGGGCGCAGGTGCCCTAGCCTGGCGAACTCCTTGTCGATCGCCCGCACGGCCTCGATGTCCTTTACCCCGGTGAAGACCTCGAGCTGGACGAACCCCGCGTCGTCCGAACCCCCATCGAGCAACACGTCCACGGTCGGGCAGTCGTAGACGCGGGGCTCGGCGTCGAACAGCATCGACGTCTCCCGCCACCAGGCATCCTGTTCCGGACGCTCGCTGTTCGCGCGAGCGGCCTCGGCCGAGGCGAAGCGGACGACGGCGATGAACGTCGCGTCGTCGGCGACGCCGCTCGTCATCCCGAGATAACCCTGCGCACCGGGCTTCAGCTCGGCCTGCCAGCGGTCCACCGCGGCGTGCGCCGCAGCCGGATCGGTGACGCTCGCTCGGAGTATCTGTATGAACATGGCCTTCCTTCCTCAGTGCGGTCGGTGGACTGGGCGGTTCGTTCACCCTGCTCAGATCGCTGGGTGGGCTTCGATCTCGCTGATCGCCGCCAGGAACGCCTCCGGTCGCTCGACATGCGGGGCGTGTGCCACGTCGTCGATCACGTGCAGCGGCCAGCCGAAGGCTGCGTGCGCGAACTCACCGATCGCGAGCGGCACCATCCGGTCGTGCCGGCCCCACAGCAGGTCGGTCGGGATGGTGATCCGCCGCAGCTCCGGCTCCGGCAGCTGCTTGGTCTCGGTCTTGATCAGCTGCCACATCGTCCGCGAGACGTGCTGCACCTTGGCCTGCGCAAGGCAGTAGGCCTCGAACGCCGCGAACCACTCCGGATCCCGGGCCCGCGTCGCATCCAGGTCCAGCAGGGCGTAGCGGTCGAAGCGCTCTGCGTTGCGCGGCGTCGGCCGCAGCCCGAAGCGGATCGCGGCGACCTTGAGCCCGAACGGGATGCGGTACGGCCCGATCGCCGGCGCGCCGTAGAGCACGAGCCGGGCAAGCAGATCACCGTGCCTGGCGGCGAACCGCGCGGTCATGCTGCCGAACAGCGAGTGCGCCACGACGATCGGCTTGCGCTCCCCGGCCAGCCGCACGACCTCGGTGAACCAGGCCGTGAACGCGGCGGCGTCCAGCCGGTCGACCGGCTGTGAGGCGCCCAGCCCCGGTGCGTCCGGAACGATCAGCCGGTAGTCACGGGCCAGCTGGGTGATCACCGGCGCCCACATCGCACCGCCGCACTCGATGCCGCCGTGCAGCAGAATCAGTGGCGGTCCGCTGCCCCCTTCGAGCAGTGCGGTGGATACCCCGGCCAGTACCGGCCTGCGCTCGGTGAGCGGCAGGCCTGCGATCATGCGTGCGCGGGCTTGATCGGCAGTCACGACGCCCTCCGCAGCCGATACCAGATTCTCCTCGGCCCGCAGCGGCTTCGGCGGCGGGAAGTGCGTCAAGCCCGACCGCGGAGACCGTCCACTCCGGAAACGCCGACTCGATCTCCGCCTGGCTGACCCCGCGTGGGAAAGGCCCGCGCCGCCGCGGGTTCCAGGCCAGCAGCAGCACGGTGGCGTCGTCGTCGGCGACCGCGGTGACCTCGCGGCCCATTGCCTGCCGGTCGGCCTCGTCGAGGCCGTGGAAGGTGCCGGTGTCCAGGATGAGCCGGTAGCCGCTTTCGACTCCGGACGCGCGCAGGTCGGTCACGTCTGCGTCCACGACCTCGACGTCCACGCCCTCGGCCCGCACTCGGTCGCGAGCCCGGCGCAGCGCCTTGGCGGCGTTGTCCACGCCGGTGACCCGCCAGCCGCGGTTGGCCAGGTGGATCGCCCAGACGCCGGCGCCGCAGCCCAGGTCCAGCGCGCGGCCGCGGGGCCGCCCGTTCTCCTCGGCGGCGACCAGCTCGTCGAGCTTGCCGACGAACTTGGGCATCCGTTCGGCGTCCTCCCAGGGATGGAAGCCGATCGCGTAGAAGAGCTTGTAGTTCATCGCCCTCACCGTCCCGACCCGGCCGGCTCGGCCGCTGGGGACGTACCGAGCTGTTCGAACAACCCGAACAGGTCAAGCTGCGTCCAGTGCTCGACGATGCGTCCGTCCTGCAGCCGGCTGATGTCGATGCCGGTGAACGTGATCCGCTTGCCGGTAGGCGGGACTCCGAGCCACCGCCCGGAGTGGGTCCCGGTCATCGTCCAGCGCTCGACGACTCGGTCCCCGTCGGCGACCTGGTCGTCCACCGTGTACACGATGTCGGCGAGGTTGGCGCGCAAGGAACGGACGAATTGCTTGAAACCGTCGCGGTCCGGCGTCATTCCCGGCGGCGGGTCGTGCTCCACGAAGTTCTCGGCCATCAGCTGGTCGAGCACGTCGACGTCGCCGCCGCGGAAGACCTCCTCGTTCAGTCGGTCCAGTACGGCCTTGTTCCGTTCGGACATGATCCCTCCCCGAGTGCTCCAACTGCGGTCGAAGGGATCATCTGCCAGCGGCTGCCCCGCGCGCGTCGCGTGAAGTACCCAACCCCGCGCCGCCGCGGACTGGGTGGTTCTACCCAGGCCCTCAGACCAGGTCGTGCTGGTAGGCGTAGCCGGTGGCCGCCGACCGCGAGCCGACGCCGAGCTTGGTGAGGATGTTGCTCACGTGGCGGTCCACGGTGCGCTCGCTGAGCACCAGCTCGGCGGCAATGGCCTTGTTCGATCTCCCGGCCGCGACCAGTCGCAGCACCTGCAGCTCGCGTGGGCTCAGCCCATGGGGTCGAGCCGGTGCGCCGCGGGCGAAGGTGTCCAGCCGGGCGAGGTCAGGCGCCGCCCCGAGCTCGCTGAATGCGTTACGGGCAGCGTCGAGCTCCCAGGCCGCCCCGTCGTGGTCGCCGAGCACCCGGCAAGCCAGCCCGAGCAGCACCCGGGCTCGGGCGCAGTCGTAGGGCGCCTCGACCTGCTGCCAGAGCTGACACGCCTGGCGCAGTGACGTCGCGGCTGGGCCAGCGTCCCCCTGTGCGAGGTCCACCGACCCGCGGGCGGACGCCGCCATCGCGGACAACACCGGCCCACCGAACCCGTCGGCGATCTCTGCCAGTTCGGTGGACGCGCCGCTGGCGAGCTGCACCTCGCCGACGGCCAGCATGATCTCCACGTACGCCGGCAGCAGCTTGGCCCGCTCGAGCCGGCCCGCAGTCGCGTCGAGGGCACGCGTGATCGCGGCGGCGGCGGCGTCGGTACGTCGCTGGGCCAACCGCAGCAGGGCCAGGCCCGGCTGGGGCTCCCACCCCCACTGGCTCGCGCTGCGGAACGCATCCTCCGCCTCGGCGAACTCCCCCAGCAGGCGATGGACCTCGCCCTGCCGGTAGTACGCCGCCGCACCCGCGTGTTTGTCCGTGCTGCGCTCGAAGCGCTCGGCCGCGCGGCTAACCTCGGCGAGCGCGTCCTGCCACGCCCCGCGTCGCTCCATCAGCTCGGCGCGGTGCACCAGGCACTGGCCGGTGAAGTTGACCATGTCTGGCTGCTCGTCGCACCAGCGAGTCAGCGCCGCGGTCCACTCCGTGGCCCGCCGCAGCTCGTACAGCTCCCCGCAAGTGTCGATCACCCCGCAGTACACAAGGCCGGTCATCAGCGGCGAAGACAGCTCTCCGGCCACCACGGCGACCATCGCCTCGTCCAGCAGGGCGAGGCCCTCGGCTACCCGGTTCGTCCGGATCAGCACATTTCCCCTGAACAGGAGTGCCGCCGCGACAAGGTCGACGTCGGAGAAGCGTTCGCCGATCTCCAGCATTCCGCCCGCGGTAGCGTCGAGCGCCTCCCAGTCGCCGGCCTCGATCAGTCCCAACGCGACCGGTACCAGCAGGTACCCGCGCTCGACGCAGTCCCGCTCCGCCCGCTCGAGGAGCCGCTGCGCCCGACTGAACCAGCCGGTCGCCCGCGCAAGCTCTCCCATGTCGGCGAGCCCGAACCCGATCCACCCCGCACACCGTGCGGCACCGATCGCGTCGCCGCCATCCCGGTGGATGTCGTGGGCGCGCTGCAGCACCTGGACGCCCTCATCACCCCGGCCCAACAGGAACGCCGCCGTCGCCAGCAACTCCAGATCGTCCGGGACCAGCGCCGCCTGCTGGTCGGCGAGGGTTAGCGAGGTGAACGCGCTCGACCAGGCCCGTCGCCGATAGGCGTCGCGGCCTCGCTCGAGATCGTCGATGGCGTCCACCTGGGCGTCGGCACCCCCTCGCGGCGGTTGCAGGCCAGCCCATCATTGTGCCGGACCGGGGACGCCTCCCGACAGCTACGACGCTTCGGCGAAGATTCGTCCGACGTTCTCCGCAGCGAAGAACTCCGCGGGTGAGGTCACGCCGGCGTTGACCCGGGCGAACGCGTCCATCGCCTGCTGGTTGCCGGACACCGCCCCGAGCAGCTGCTGAAGTTCCGGCGGCGGTGGCTCGAGCGTCGCGAGCTGGGTGGTGAACTCGTACATCGGCAGGACCTGCTGGTCACGTGTGCGCTGGTACTCGCTCATCGCGACGTCGAACGACCGGGCCCCGGAGAACGCCTCGTCGAGCGCGGCGGCGCACCGCTCCGCGTCCCGGAACGCGTCGCCAATCCCCTGTGCGGTGATGAAGTCCTTGACGTACCCGGCATCCCCGACCAGCGCCCAGCCGGGGCCGAACGGCGTCCGGAACCGGTTCGGTATAGCCATGCCGACGAAGCGCTCCTCGCGGCGTGCAGCCCGGATCCGCTCGGCGAACTGTGGCACGAGCTCGAACACCTTCAGGAGGTTGCCCTCGATGTCGGTCTTGTTCGCCTCGAACTCCGCGTAAGGCCAACCGCCGATCACGAGCGTCAGCTCGTCGTTGGTCGGCCACGCCGCGAAGCCGCGGTCCGGGCGGAGGTGGACCTCGAACCGGCCGGGCATCGGTAGCCCGCTGTAATAGCTGTAGTACGACGCCTGAAGCTTCGGTTTCTCGTGGTACTGCGCCGGCCGAACGGCCCGCGCGACGAGCGACTGCCAGCCGTCCGCCCCGACGACGACTCGGGCATGCTCGGTGACCCTGCGCCCGTCCGCGTCGTGGCCGCGGATGCCGGTCACCCGGCCGTCCGCGGTGACGATCTCGGAGACAGTGAACCGTTCCCGCACCTCGGCTCCGGCCTCGGTCGTAGCGTCTACGAGCAGCTTGTCCAGCAACGTCCGGCGCGGGGCGTAGGCAACGGGCTCGTCATCGGTCCCGGGCGCACCGGAGATCGTGAAGGGTCCGAGGTCGAACGCGTAGGTGTCGATCGGCGGGCAGCCGGTGGCCAGTACCCGCTCCAGGAGCCCCCACCGGCGCAGCGCCGCCACCCCGGGCGGGTGGATGAGGTGCGTCGACACCGTGTCACTCGGGAACCTGGCCCGGTCGACGACGAGGACCCGGTAGCCCTTCCGGGCCAGCAGCATCGCGGTCGGCGACCCGGCACAGCGCGCGCCGACGACTATCACGTCGTAGTTGTTGTCTGCCATGAGCAGAGGATGCGAGCAGCGGGCCCGGGAAGTATCGGTGAACTCCCCTATCTAGCGGCTGATCTTCTCTCGGGTCACGTACGCGACCGCCTCGGCCCGGTTACGCAGGCCAAGCTTGGACAGGATGCTGCTCACGTGATGCTCGACGGTCTTTCGGCTGATGACGAGTCGGCCGCCGATCTCAGCATTCGTCAGTCCGGCGCCGACCAGCTGGAGCACCTCGGCCTCCCGCGCCGTCAGCGTGCTGGCACCCTTCGGGCCGGTGCGGATCGGGGCCCCGAGCGAGCGCAATAGCGCGCCCGCCCTGTCGGCGTACCGCGCGGCCGGCAGGCGCTCGAACCCCTGCAACGCCGCCTTCGCCTCGGCGACGGCGACCTCTGGTGAGCGCTTGGCGAGTGCGTACGCCAGTTCGAGACGTGTCCGGGCGAGCTCCATCGGCAGCTGCGCGCGGGCGAACCCGTCCAGCGCGGTCTGCAGGCAGCCCCGTGCGTCGCCCTGCCCACCCGCGACGCATACCCGGCCCTTCGCTAGCGAGGCGGCCGCCTTGAGGTACGGCCCGCGCTGCGAATCGGCGATGCGGCCGAGGCGTTCCGCGGCCCGAGCGGCTTGGTCGAGGTTCCCAGCGGCGAGGTACACGTCGACGAGCAAGGCGAGCAGCGGACCCAGCATGGTCGACTGCCCGACCACCGGGACGTTGCCGTCTGCAACGTCGGTGCGCCGCTCGAGCAGGTCCTGGGCGAGCGCGGTCTCGCCGCGGGCCAACTGGAGGGCGGCGAGGGTGCCCACCGCGTCTGGATGCTGGTCGAGCCCCGCCAATAGCTGCGCGGCCTCTTCGAGCCGACCCTGGCGGACGCGCAGGTCCGCGAGGCGGATCAGCGCCGCAGCCCGCCCCTCCGACATACCGCTGTCGAAGCACCGGACGGACTCGACGAGCTCCGCCTCTGCCTCTCGCCAACGCCCCGCCGCGGTCAGGATCCCGCCATAGTGCGCGCGGCAGAAGGCAGCGACGACGTTGCGGCGCGGCATGAGTTCAGCGGCCGCGCGCATCCACTGATCCGCCCGTGACACGTCGTTGACCAGCTCACACGCCCAGAAGAACTGACAGAAGATCGAGTCCACGGTCGCGATCTCGGTCAGCTCGCCGGCGCACACTGCCGCGAGCGCCTCGTCGGTCAGGACCAGCCCCTGCTCGACGCGATCAGTCATGATCAACACACCGCCGAGATACGCCATCGCGAAGAACTCGATGTCCGGATCACCGAAGCGCCGGCCGATCGTGATCGCCTCGCGGCACAGGGATTCGCGAATGGCGGCGTCCGGCTCAAGGAACGCGCGGGTCAGCAGCACCCAGCCATGCCCTGGGCTGCCCTCGCCGGCCTCGGCGAGGACGGTGCGGGATTTTCCGAGCCAGCCGATCCGTACCGCCCAGTCGCCGAACATGTTGCCGAAGATCCACGAGACCGTGCGGGCCGCCCTGCCGGCGGCGATGTACCGGCCGTCGCGACGGTATGCGGCGTAGGCACGCTCGTAATAGCCGGCGGCGGCGGTGTACTCACGCTCGAGATAGAGGGCTTCGGCAATCTCCTCCAGCGCGTCGCCGGACTCGCTCTCACCGAGCGCGGCCTCGACCGAGTGCACGCATTGATAGTCCCACAGCCTCATACACTGGGCGGTGCCATGACAGCGACGTTTGCGCAGGCCGGAGCGTGATCCGGCTCGGCTCCCTTGCCGGCTACTCGTTCGAGGGTCCCCGCCTGCTCGGCGGGTTTACCCCGCCGGAACAGCCCGCCGTGTACGCGATCCTGTACCTCCCGGAGCCGCAGGCGCGGCCGGACCGCTACGCCGTGATCTACGTCGACCACACGGACAACCTCGCCCAGGTCGGGCTGCCGTTCAAGCATCCCCGCGCGCACTGCTGGATCGAGCGCGCCGGCTCGAAGTGGAAGGTGTACATCGCCACCCTCGATGCGCCGGGCGCGGAGCGGCCGCACCGGAAGATGATCACCGAGGAGTTGACCGCGATCTACAACCCGCGGTGCAACACCCAGCAGTACGACAAGGCGTGGCGCGACGAGTGGATCGGCCAGTACTCCGACACCCCCACCGCCGGGCCGTTGGCTCCGCGCGGCCCGGACGAGCTGCCCCTCTGACGCGCACTGAACATGGATCTCGCCAGGCGTCACGCGAGAGTCCACATTGAACGGCCCTATTGCACGAAAGTGCCGTTCGTGCGGCAGCGCCCTCGCTTATGTGGTGTAGATGGCGCTGCGGGGTGCGCGCCGCGGCAGGTCGATGTGCGGCTCGAGGTCGCCGTAGACGAGCTGGCCGGACGGCTCGCGCAGGAAGTCGTGCGGGAAGCCGAGCTCGATGCGCGCTGACCTCGTCCAGCCGGGCGAGCGCCTCGGCGGGCAGCTCG
The DNA here is from genome assembly GCA_963776255.1 of uncultured Actinomycetota bacterium. Classification (GTDB taxonomy): domain Bacteria; phylum Actinomycetota; class Actinomycetes; order Mycobacteriales; family Pseudonocardiaceae; genus Pseudonocardia. Next base: position 108,503 of record CAVZMB010000019.1, read on the forward strand.
ACGCCGAGGCTGCCGACGACGTCGTGCAGCTGCTCGACCGTGCGGATGCCGACGACCGGGATGACCCGGTCAGCACGTGCTCGCACCCAGGCGACCGCCACCTGGGCCGACGTCGCACCCAGGCCGTCGGCGACGCGGTCCACCTCGCGGGCGATGCGCAGGTTCCGCTCGGTGAGCCGGTCGGCGTTCCCGGCCGCGCGCAGGCTGTCTTCGGGCGTCGTCGAGCTGCCGCGGCTGTACTTCCCGGTCAGCACGCCGGCCGCCATCGGCGCCCACGCGGTCACCGACATCCCGAACGCCTCGGCCACCGGAAGCAGCTCGCGCTCCACCGTGCGCTCGGTCAGGTTGTACGGGACCTGGATCGCGACGAACGGGCTCCAGCCGTGTTGCGCGGCCAATGTGTTCGCCTGCGCGACCAGCCACGCCGGCGCGTCGGACAGCCCGATGTAGTGCACCTTGCCGGCCCGGACCAGGTCGTCGACCCCGCGCATGATCTCCTCGATCGGCGTCACGTAGTCCCAGGCGTGCACCCACAGCACGTCGAGGTAGTCGGTGCGCAGCCGGCGCAGGCTCGCCTCGACCGACTCGCGCATGTTCTTGCGCGAGTTGCCAGCCGAGTTCGGGTCCCCCGAGCCGCATCGCGAGCGTGTACTTGCTGGCCACCACCCAACGGTCCCGGTCGGCGCCGAGGTAGCCGCCGATGATCTCCTCCGACTGACCCTCGTGGTACTTGTTGGCCGTGTCCACGAAGTTGCCGCCCGCCTCGGCGAACGCGTCCAGGATGCGGTGGCTCTCCTTCTCGTCGGCGCCGAAGCCCCAGGCCTCGCCGAAGCTCATCGTGCCGAGGCACAGCTCGGAGACCCGCAGGCCGCTGCGGCCGAGGAACGTGTAGCGCATGATGTGCTCCTCCAGGTCCGTCGTTGACGGACGAAGGATCGGCGTCGAACCGCCGCGGAGTATCGGGGAGCTCCCCTATCTACCGGCTGGTCTTCTGCCGGCCGGACTCTGTCGAGTCGCGTATGCGGCCGCCTCGGCGCGGTTGCGCAGCCCGAGCTTCGACAGCACGTTGCCGACGTGGTGCTCGACGGTCTTGCGGGTGATGAACAGCCGATCGGCGATCTCCGGGTTGGACAGGCCGGCACCGACGAGGTCGAGGATCTCGGCCTCCCGTGCGGGTCAGGGTGCCGACCCCCTTCGGGCCGGTGCGGATCGGCGCGCCCAGCGACCGGAGCAGCGCGCCGGCGGCGTCGGCGTACCGCGCGGCGGGTAGGTCCTCGAACACCGCCAGGGCCTGACTTGGCCTCGGCGACGGCCACCTCCGGCGAGTGCTCGGCGAGCGCGACGGCGAGCTCGAGCCGGGTCCGCGCGAGCTCCATCGGCAGCTGCGCGGCGGCGAAACCCTGCGAGGGCCCGGTGCAGGCAGGCCCTGGCGTCGCCCCGGCCGGTGGCCACGCATACCCGTCCGGCGGCCAGCGCGGCCGCGGCCTTGAGGTACGGACCGCGCTGCGCCTCGGCCAGCCGCGCCAGCCGCTCCGCGGCTGCGCTCGGCGGCGTCCAGGTCTCCCTGGTCGAGGCAGACGTCCACGAGCAGAGCCAGCAGCGGGCCGATCGTGGTGGACTCGCCGACCGTCGGCACCTCGTCGTCACCGGTCGCGGTGGCCCGTTCCAGCAGGTCACGGGCCAGCACCGGCTCGCCGCGGGCCAGGTGCAGCGCGGCGAGCGCGCGGACCGCGTCCGGGTGCTGGTCCAGGCCCTTCAGCAGCTCGGCGGCCTCCTCCAGCCTGCCCTGCCGGACCCGCAGGTCGGCCAGCCGGATGACCGCCGCCGCGCGCCGCGGGGGCATCCCGTCGTCGAAGTGGCGGACGGCCTGCACCAGCTCCCGCTCCGCTTCGGTCCAGCGGCCAGCCGCGGTGAGGATGCCGCCGTAGTGCGCCCGGCAGAACGCGGCGACCACGTTGCTCTGGCCCATCCGTGCGGCCGCCGCGCGGATCCACTGGTCGGCCCTCGGCACGTCGGTGACGTACTCGCAGGCCCAGAACAGCCCGCAGAACAGCTCGTCCACAGTGGACAGATCGGCGAGCTCGCCCGAGCACACCGCGGACATCGCCTCGTCGGAAAGCGCCATCCCCTCCTCGACCCGGTCGGTCATCACGTACAGGCTGCCGAGGTACCCGCGCGCGAGGAACTCGACGTCCGGGTCGTCGAACCGCCGACCGACGGCCATCGCCTCGCGCAGCAGGGCCTCGCGGACGGCGGCATCCGGCTCCGACCACGCGGTGACGATCAGCACCCAGCCACGCTCGGGCCCGTCCGAACCTGCCTCGGCGAGGACCGCGCGCGCCCTCGCCAGCCACCCGTTGCGTACCGCCCAGTCGCCGAGCACGTTTCCGCAGATCCAGGCGATCGAGCGCGCCGCACGTCCGGCGGCCATCCAATCGCGCTGGCGCGCGGTACACCACGAAGGCGCGCTCGTACTGCTCGGCGGCCTTGGCGTACTCCCTCGCGAGGTAGCGCGCCTCGGCACCGTCCTCCAGCGCCCGGCCCGACTCGACGCTCACCGCCCGATGGTCGCACGACCGCACTCGTGAACGAATGTGCCGTTTGTACGGCCCTATTGCACGAAGGTGCCGTTCGTTGCGGGAAACCGGCGGCGGGCGCCTTACGGGCCGGGCTCGCCAGCGGCCTTGTCCGCCGAAGCCACGTCCGCGGGAGCCTCGGCAGCGTCCGGCGGGGCGTCGACGAGCTGGGTAACCGCCGTTCCCCGCCGCCAGCGGGCGCCGGGGCCACCTCGTCGGGGCGGTACCCCACGGTCTCGTGCAGCCGGGAGCGCCGGGTCCCCGACGCCGGCACGGCCACCCGCTCGGCGGGCTCCTCGGCATGCGGCGTCACTCCGGCGACGATCTTCTCGGCGAACCCGTAGAGCAGCGGCAGCGCGGCGGCGACAACGCCACCGGTGCGGTTGATGTGCTCGACCCCGGGGCCGATCAGCCGGGCGTCGGCGTTGATCTGCTTCACGCCCTCGTTGGTCGCCTCGAGGTTGTCCGCGATCCGGGTCAGCTGGTTGCCGACGATGAACAGGTAGATCGCGAGCACCGCGATGTACGCGACGATCAGAACCACCGTGAGGATGACGAGCAGCGTGGTCATGCGCGCACCTTCCCGTACACCCGGCCGAGGAACAGGTGGTGCTGCAGGCCCTCGGCGAGGACCGCGTCCACCCCGTCAGCGGTCGGTGCGATCAGCTTCGTGTTCGCGGTGTTCTTGGTGATCGCCGTGCCGGTGTCGGCCACCGCGACGACGTTCCGGTCGATCGTGCCGACGAACCGGACCAGCAGGGTCAGCAGGATGATGACGACGACGGCTACCACGCCGGCGAGGCCGAGCATGATCCACCACAGGGTTTGATCGGCGGCCGCTACCTCTGGCATGACGCTCAACCCCCCAACCGCGCGCGACCGCGCTGCAGCCCGGCCACGATGGCCGTGACGGAATCGATGGTGGTCTGTAGTGCGGCCAACGGCGCGGTGTTCTGCTCGGACAGCTGCAGCGCCGCGTTGATCTCGTTGGCCTGCTTACCGATCTTGTTGGCCCAGTACAGGATCGTGATGACCAGCACCGCGACGATCACCACGACCAGGACGAAGATCGCGAACCCGATAACCCACGAAGTGTCCATGGCGAGCTCCTCAGATCGACTCGGCGAAGTCGCGGACCGGCTCGAGGTTCGCGTTGACCGGCGGCAGGTGGGTCGGCACGGCGCTGGTCTGGGTGGCGATCAGCTGCACGCCGCCCAGCACGGAGCCGAGCGTCTTGCTGATGTGTCGCAGGTCGATGATCACCCTGAGCAGCGCTACCGCGGCCACCAAGATGATCACGGCGGTGATCGCCACGGTGACCCACGCGACGGGTTCCATGGGAGGTCCTTTCGGTCGTTGCCGGGGTGCCGGCTACTTGGCGGGCAGCAGCTTGGCGACGCTTCCGGCGTAGCGCACGGCGCCGTCGGCGACCTGCTTGACGGTCTCGTCGGTCTTGGCGAGCATCTCCGGCACGGGCTCGAGCTGACCGGCCAGTTCGAGGCCGCCCTCGAGGATCTCGTCCACGGTCTTCCGGATCCGCTGCACCGGAGTGAGCACGCGGTTCAGCAGGATGAGGACCACCGGCAACACCACCAGGAGCAGGACGGCGTTACCGATCCACCACAGAATCATGTGCAGCTCACTTCCTCGCTGGATGCCCAAATTGGATTCTTTGGAGTACGATCATGAGCCGCCGCCGAAGAGCCGGCCGAAGAATCGCTTGAGGGCCATCACCATCGCCCGGAACCCCACGCCGAACCCGCCGACCGGTGCGGCCGCCGAGCCCTCGGAACGCGCGTCGCCGCGTCGTTCCCGTTCGATGTCCTGCTGCATGTTGGCGGCGAAGTCCTTCAGCAGCACGCTGGTCACGTCGGAGATCATGCCGCGGCCGTACTGCGCGAGCGCCCCGGCGATCTGGATGTCCTGGCTGACGTTCACCAGCGTGCCGTGGCCGGTGCGCTCCAGGGTCGAGGTCACCTTCATGGTGGCCTGACCCTTGCCCTTCTCCTCCGACCCGCTGGCGTTCAGCACGACACGCTTCGCGGCCTCGTCCTGCTCGACGATCTGCGCGGTGCCGGCGAAGCGCAGCGACACCGGGCCCATCTTGGTCGTCACCTTGCCCTTGTAGGTGCCGTCGCCGACCACCTCGGTGAGCTCCGCGCCCGGCATGCACGGCGCCACCCGGGGCACGTCGGTGATGAACTTCCACACTTCGTCGACGGGTGCCGCCACCTCGAACCTGTTCTCGATCAGCATCGCTCGGCGAACCTTCGCTCAGTCGGTGCGCACCGGCGGCGCGCCGGACACGTCCTCGCCGGTCTGCAGCGCGGTCCACACCCGGTCCGGCAGCAGCGGCATGTCGATGTTGCGCACGCCGGTGTCCTCCAGCGCGTTCATCACCGCGTTCACGTACGCCGCCGGCCCGCCGACCGCCGCGCACTCGCCGACGCCCTTGGCGCCGATCGGGTGATGCGGGCACGGCGTGACGACCTCGTGCAGCTCGAAGCCCGGGGTCTCCCACGCGGTGGGTAGCAGGTAGTCCATGTAGTTCGAGCCGACGCAGTTGCCGTCCGCGTCGAAGGTGATGAACTGCATGTTCGACACCGCGTAGGCCTCGGCCAGCCCGCCCATGATCTGCCCCTCGACGATCATGGGGTTGATCCGCACCCCGCAGTCGTCGACCGCGACCAGCCGCAGCACGTCCCAGACCCCGGTCTCCGGGTCGACCTCGACGGTCACGATATAGCAGGCGAACGGCCAGGTCAGGTTCGGCGGGTCGTAGTAGGCGTTGTTCTCCAGGCCGGGCTCCATGCCGTCGGGCATGTTGCTGTACGCGGCCATCGCGCACTCCTGGATGCTGACCCCGCGGTCCGGGGCGCCGCGCACGTAGAACCGGCCGAGCTCCCACTCGACGTCCTGCTCGGACACCTCCAGCAGGTGCGCGGCCAGCTTGCGCGCCTTCGCCCGGATCTTGCGGGACACCATCGCCACCGCCGCGCCGGCCACCGGCGTGCTCCGGGAGGCGTAGGTGCCCATGCCGAACGGCGCGGTGTCGGTGTCGCCCTCCTCGACCAGCACGTCCTCGGCCGGGATGCCGAGCTCGTGGCTGACGATCTGCGCCCAGGTGGTCTCGTGGCCCTGACCCTGGGTCTTCGCGCCGGTGCGCAGGATCGCCTTGCCGGTCATGTGCACCCGCAGCTCGGCGGAGTCGAACATCTTGATGCCGAGGATGTCGTACTCCCGGCTGTTCCCGGCGCCCAGCGGCTCGGTCATCGTGGATATCCCGATGCCCAACCGGCGACCCCGAGCCGCCGCCTGCTCCTTCTCCCGGAGGAAGTCCTGGTAACCGATCGCCTCCAGGCCGATGTCCAGGCACTTCGCGTACTGCCCCGAGTCGAGCAGGAAGCCGAACGGGGTGCGGTGCGGGAACTGGTCGTCGCGGACCAGGTTCTTGCGGCGGAACTCGGCCTGGTCCATGCCAAGGTCGCTGGCCGCGGCCTGGATCACCCGCTCCTGGAAGAACATCGCCTCGGTGACCCGGAACGAGCATCGGTAGGCCACTCCGCCGGGCGCCTTGTTGGTGTAGGCGCCCTGCGCGGTGATGTGCCCGACGGGGATGTCGTAGCAGGCGAACGCCGAGTGCAGCAGCCCGATCTTGAACTTGCTGGGCTGGGCGTCGGAGAAGAACGCACCGTGGTCGCTGTCCGCGTGGAACCGGACGCCGAGGATCTTGCCGTCGTCGCGCAGTGCGATCTCGCTGCGCAGGTACATGTCGCGGGCGAACCCGGTGCTGATCAGGTTCCCGGACTTGTCCTCGATCCACTTGACCGGCCGGCCGAGCAGGATCGAGCACAGGATCGAGGCGACGTATCCGGGGTACACCGGGACCTTGTTGCCGAACCCGCCGCCGATGTCCGGCGCCACGATCCTGATCATGTGCTCGGGTAGCTCCGCCACCAGCGCGTACGCGGCGCGGTGGATGTGCGGGGCCTGCGTGGTCATGTAGACGGTCAGCTTCGTGGTCGCCGGGTTGTAGTCGGCGATCGACCCGCAGTTCTCGATCGGCGACGGGTGGCTGCGCGGGTAGTGCAGCTGCAGCGTGGAGACCTTGTCGGCCGCCGCGAACGCCCGCTCGGTGCCCTCGGCGTCGCCGACCTCCCAGCGGAAGATGACGTTGTCGGCCTGGCCCTCTTTGTCGTCCCGGATCAGTGGGGCGTCCTCGGCGACGGCCTGGTACGGGTTGACGATCGCCGGCAGCAGCTCGTACTCCACGACGATCGCGTCGCAACCGTCCTTGGCGATGTAGGGGTCGTCGGCGACCACACAGGCGATCTCCTGGCCCTGGAAGCGCACCTTGTCGGTGGCCAGCACGGCCTGCGTGTCGTAGGACAGCGTCGGCATCCAGGCCAGGTTGCGCTGGGCCATCATCTCGCCGGTGAGCACCATGTGCACACCTGGGATCTCCCAGGCCTTGCTGGTGTCGATCGACTTGATCCGGGCGTGCGCGACCGGGCTGCGCAGGATCTCAAGGTGCAGCATCCCGGGCAGCTTGATGTCATCGACGTAGTTGCCCTTGCCGCGGATGAACCGGTTGTCCTCCACCCGCTTTCGGCTCGAGCCCAGGCCACCGATCTTGATCTCGTCTAGCGGCGCCACGAAGTGCCTCCCGACAGCTAGGCGCGGGCCTTCTCGGCGGCCCATAGGACGGACTTGACGATGTTCTGGTAGCCGGTGCAGCGGCAGAGGTTGCCCGACAGCGCCCAGCGGATGTCTTCCTCGGTGGGGTTCGGGTTCTCCTCGAGCAGCGCCTTGGCGCTCATCATCATCCCGGGGGTGCAGAACCCGCACTGCAGGCCGTGCTCCTCCTTGAACCCCTCCTGCACGGGGTGCAGCTCGTTCGGCGTGGCCAGCCCCTCGACGGTCTCCACGTCGTGCCCGTCCGCCTGGACGGCGAGCATCGTGCAGGACTTGGTTGGCCGGCCGTCGACCAGCACCGTGCAGGCACCGCAGTTCGTGGTGTCGCAGCCGATGTGGGTGCCGGTGAGCCCGAGCCCCTCGCGGAGCAGGTGGGCCAGCAGCAGCCGGGGCTCGACCTCGACGGCGCGCTGCTCGCCGTTGACCGTGACAGTGATCCGGCGCTCTTCCACGCCGTCCTCCTCAGTGGTAGTCGGGCCCGTTTCCAGGGGGGCACTGCCGTCAGGCCGCGTGGCTGGCGGCCGCGCCGCCGCCGAGCCCGCGGGTGACGAACGTGCGCACGACGTGCCGCTTGAAATCCGCGCTGCCGCGGTGGTCGGTCTTCGGCTGGGCTGCCTCGGCGGCGAGCTCCGCCGCGCGGGCGATCGTCGACTCGTCAAGCCGCTCGCCGACCAGGGCCTGCTCCGCTGCGGTGGCCTTGATGTTCGCCGGCCCGACCCCGGTGAGCGCGATGCCCGCCCGGGACACCGTCCCGTCGGCATCGGTCTCCAGCGCGACAGCGACGCCGACCGTGGCGAAGTCGCCGACCCGACGTTCCATCTTCAGATAAGTGCCGGACGCGGTGCCGGACGGCGCGGGAACCCGGGCCTCGACAGCGATCTCGCCGGGTCGCAGCGAGTTCTGGAACGGGCCGGTGACGACCTCCTCGGCCGGGATCGTGCGCCGGCCCGCGGTGCTGGCAACCACGAGCTCACCGCCGAGCGCGAGCATCACCGACGCCCAGTCGCCCTGCGGGTCCGCGTGGCACCACGAGCCGACCAGCGTGCCGCGGTTGCGCACGATCGGATCGGCGATCAGCGGCGCGGCAGCCGCCATCGTGGGCTGGCGGTCCTTCAGCAGGGTCGAGCGCTCCAGGTCGTGGTGCCGGCACAGCGCGCCGAAGCGCAGCCCGCCGTCCGCGTCCGCCTCGTGGTAGTCCAGGTCGGGGATGTTGTTGATGTCGATCAACATCTCCGGTGCGGCGAACCGCAGCTTGATCAGCGGGATGAGGCTCTGACCGCCGGCGAGGACCTTCGCCTCGTCGCCGTAGGTGCTCTTGAGGTCCAGCGCTTCGGCAAGGGTGCGGGGTGCCTCGTACCGGAATCGAGACGGGTACATCCAATCCCTCCAGTTTTGGGGACGGGTCTCGTGGTGGGGGTGTGCGGGCTCAGGCCTTGTCTTCCCAGCGGCTGGTACTGATCCGGCCTTCGCTCGGCGGGTCGGCGGCCGGCTTCTCCTCGTCGGCGACCGGCTCCGGCTCTGGTTCGGAGATCGCGACCGGGAGGGACTCGTCGGTGGGGTCGGGCCGCGGCTGCTGGTGCGGCGGCCACGGCCCCGGCACCGGCTGCCCGGCGACCTTCAGATAGTCGATGATCTCAGGCCAGGCCCAGATCGTCGGGCTCTTGCCCTCTTTGGGGGCGTGCTCGACGACTTCGTACAGCCGCGGGTTGCCCTTGCTGTGCCCGGTGGACTCGATCGCCATCGTCTGCCTTTCCCGCGCTGATCGCGCGCAGGTTTGACTCGGGTCGGTCGTGGTGGACGGGATCATGCTCGCCGCGAAACACCGCCGCAATCAGCAAATAACCAATCGCTTAGCTCGACGGTAAACCCGTTCGGGTCAGCTCCAGATCGTCACGTAGACCGGAGGGCGGAACCGGGACGGCGGCACCCCGGCGCCCGGTGCACGCAGCAGCCGCATGGCCTCCGGGGTGGCCAGGAAGTGCCGAAGCGATCCGGCGGCCGCAGGACGACGGTCGGTGGGCAACGTCGTGGCGTGCCAGCAGACCTCCATCGGCGTCTTCGCGGTCTCCACGACGTGCAGCTCACGACGGCGCATCTGGTGCACGGCCAGGTGGGCGTAGCCGGGTGCCACTCCGACCCCGCGGGCGGCTGCCTCCCAGGCGGCGGTCTGGTTGGGGTACACGCTCACCCGCGACTCCGGCACCCCGAGTTTGGCCAGCAGCCGGCTGACGTCGCTGTCCGGGTCGGTGGCCGACGGGTCGACCAGCCACGGCCATGAGCTGGGCCCGCCGCGCCAGCGCACGTCCGGCGCGGCCAGCACCACCAGCCGGCAGCGGAAGATCGGCTCGCTGACCAGCCCGAGGCTGCGGTCCAGTGCGGGGCCGAGCGCGAGGTCGGCGAGCCGCTGGGACACCAGCACGGCCATCTCGGTGGTCGCCGACACCCCGGCCGAGACCTCCACCGACCCACCTTGCCGGCTGCTGAACGCGTCCCCCAACGGGCCGGCCACGAACTCCACGAGCGTGCTCGGCGCCACGAGCTGCAGCCGGTCCGGCCCACCGTGCGCGGACCGCACCGCCGCCTCGGCCTCCGCACCGAGCGCGACCATCTGCGCCGCGATCGTCATCAGCCGGCTGCCGCCCGGGGTGAGCACCATGCCGGAGCGGTCCCGGACCAGCAACGAGTCGCCGAGATAGCGTCGCAGCGCGGCCAGCGCCTGCGACACGGCGGGCTCGCTGACCGACAACGCGTTGGCTGCCGCCTTCACCGAGCCCAGCCGCGCGACGAGCACGAACGCGCTCAGCTGGGTCAGCGTCATGGTTCCCTAGTCTGGCTTAAGCGATGGGTTATTCGCAGATTGCCACCCCGTGGCACCGTCAGCACAGTGATCGGGTGCAGGTGCCCGCCCAGTTCGAGTACGAGCGTGCCACCAGCGTCGATCATGCAATTGCCCTGCTCAGGCGGCACGGTCCGGAGTCGCGGGTGGTCGCGGGTGGGCACAGCCTGATCCCCATGATGAAGCTGCGGCTCGCCGAGCCGGAGACCCTGATCGACATCAACGATCTCAGCGAGCTCACCGGGATCGTGGTCCGCGACGGCGAGCTGCGCATCGGCGCGATGGCCCGGCACGCCGAGCTGCTCGCCTCCGAGGTCGCCGGCGAGCTCTGTCCGATCCTGCACGACGCGGAGCGGGTGATCGCCGACCCGATCGTCCGCAACCGTGGCACGGTCGGCGGCTCGGTCTGCCAGGCCGACCCTTCGGAGGACCTGTCCGCGGCGTTCACCGCGGTCCGGGCGGACGCGGTGATCAGGGGGTCGGACGGCGCCCGCACGGTGTCGATGCGGGAGTTCTTCACCGGCCCTTACCAGACGGTCGTCGGCCCCGCCGAGCTGCTGGTCGAGCTGCGGGTGCCGATCCGGCCGGCTTGGGGCAGCGCGTACGTCAAGGTCGAGCGGCGAGTGGGCGACTGGCCGGTGGCCGCGGTCGGCGCCGCGCTGGTGCTGGACGGCGAACGGATCGTCGAGGTGGGCGTCGGCATGACCGCGGTCGGCGCCGAGCACTTCGTCGCCGCCGAGGCCGAGGCGTACCTGGTCGGCCGGGACGCCACCGAGGAGCACCTCGCCGAGGCCGGCCGGATCGCGGCGACGCACTGCCACCCGTCGGCGGACCAACGCGGCCCGGTCGACTACAAGCGCCACCTCGCCGGCGAGCTGACCGTCCGAGCGCTGCGCACGGCCGCGGTGCGCGCCCGCCGCGCTGGTGCGTGACCGATGGAGATCACCGTCACCGTCAACGACGTCGAGTACACCCGCGACGTCGAGCCGCGCCTGCTGCTGGTGCACCTGCTGCGCGACAGACTGCAGCTCACCGGCACGCATTGGGGCTGCGACACCTCGAACTGCGGGGTCTGCGTGGTGTGGCTGGACGGCGTCCCGGTGAAGTCGTGCACGGTGCTCGCGGTGATGGCCGACGGCCGCGAGGTGCGCACCGTGGAGGGGCTGGAGCGCCCGGACGGGCTGGATCCGGTGCAGCAGGGTTTCATCGAGTGCCACGGGCTGCAGTGCGGGTTCTGCACCGCAGGGATGATGATGACCGCGCGCTGGCTGCTGGACCGCGACCCGGACCCGTCCGAGGCACAGATTCGGCGGGCGATCTCCGGGCAGATCTGCCGGTGCACCGGCTACGAGAACATCGTCCGCTCGGTGCGCGCCGCCGCCGAGATCGAGGCGCAGGGCCGGGAGTCGGCGTGACGGCCGTCGAAAGGTCGGCATACGTCGCGCCGGCCGGGTTCGGGCCGATGCGCCGCAAGGAGGACGGCCGGTTCGTCCGCGGCCGCGGGCGCTACGTCGACGACATCGCGCTGCCCGGGATGCTGCACGGCGCGGTGCTGCGCAGCCCCTACGCGCACGCCCGGATCCGCTCGGTGGACACCAGCGCCGCGGAGGCGCACCCGAAGGTCTGCGCGGTGATCACCGGCGCCATGCTCGCCGAGCGCGGACTGGCCTGGATGCCGACGCTGTCGAAGGACACCCAGGCCGTGCTGGCCACCGACAAGGTGCGGTTCCAGGGCCAGGAGGTCGCGTTCGTGGTCGCCGAGGACCACTACGCCGCCAGGGACGCGCTGAGCCTGATCGAGGTGGACTACGAGCCGCTGCCGGCGCTGGTCGACGCCCGCCAGGCGCTGGCCGACGGCGCGCCGCTGATCCGCGACGACCTGCCCGGCCGCACCGACAACCACATCTTCGACTGGTCGGCCGGCGACCGGGCGGCCACCGAAGCGGCGTTCGCGGAGGCGGAGGTGGTATCCACTGTGGACCTGGTGTACCCGCGGGTGCACCCGGCGCCGATGGAGACCTGCGGCGCGGTGGCCAACCTGGACGGCGTCACCGGCAAGCTGACCGTCTACGCCACCAGCCAGGCCCCGCACGCGCACCGCACCATCTACGCGATGGTCACCGGGCTGCCCGAGCACAAGATCCAGATCATCGCGCCGGACATCGGCGGAGGGTTCGGCAACAAGGTCGGCATCTACCCCGGCTACCTGTGCGCGATAGTCGGCTCGATGCTCACCGGCGCACCGGTGAAGTGGGTGGAGGACCGCTCCGAGAACCTGATGAGCAGCGCGTTCGCCCGGGACTACCACATGCACGGCGAGATCGCGGCCAGCTCGTCCGGCAAGATCCTCGCGCTGCGGGTAAAGGTGCTGGCCGACCACGGCGCGTTCAACGGCACCGCTCAGCCGAGCCGCTTCCCGGCCGGGTTCTTCTCCATCTTCACCGGCTCCTACGACCTGCCGGCCGCGCACTGCGAGGTCACCGGCGTCTACACGAACAAGGCGCCGGGCGGGGTGGCCTACGCCTGCTCGTTCCGGATCGCGGAGGCCTCGTTCCTGGTCGAGCGGCTGGTCGACGTGCTGGCCCACGACCTGCGGCTGGACCCGGCCGAGCTGCGGATGCGCAACCTGCTGCAACCCGAGCAGTTCCCCTACACCTGTCCTACCGGGTGGACCTACGACTCCGGCGACTACCCGGCGACACTGCGGCTCGCGCTCGACCTGGCCGACTATCCGGCGCTACGCGCGGAGCAGGCGGAACGGAAGGCCCGAGGCGAGCTGATGGGCGTCGGGATCAGCTTCTTCACCGAGGGGGTCGGCGCCGGGCCGCGCAAGACGATGGACATCCTCGGCCTCGGCATGGCCGACGGCGCGGAGCTGCGGGTGCACCCCACCGGGACCGCGGTGCTGCGGCTGTCCTGCATGTCCGAGGGGCAGGGGCACGAGACCACGTTCGCCCAGATCGTCGCCGAGGAGCTCGGCGTCCCGCCGGACGACGTGCAGGTGGTGCAGGGCGACACCGACCAGACCCCGTTCGGGCTGGGCACCTACGGATCCCGTTCCACGCCGGTCTCCGGCGGCGCGACAGCGCTGGTGGCCCGCAAGGTGCGGGAGCGGGCCCGGCTGGTGGCGGCCGCGATGCTGGAGGTCGCCCCGCACGACCTGGAGTGGCAGCGCGGGCGCTGGCAGGTGGTGGGCGACCCGGAGGCCGGACGCTCGATCGCCGAGATCGCCCTCGCCGCGCACTCCGACCTGGAGCTTCCGGACGGCGTGGAGGGGCACCTCGACGCCAGCTGCGTGTACAACCCGCCCAACCTCACATACCCGCACGGCGCCTACATTTGTGTGGTAGACGTGGATTCCGGGACCGGCGAGGTGTCGGTGCGGCGGTTCGTCGCGGTCGACGACTGCGGGGTGCGGATCAACCCGATGATCGTCGAGGGTCAGGTGCACGGCGGGCTGGCCGACGGGGTGGGAATGGCGCTGATGGAGTTGATGGCCTTCGACCCGGACGGCAACCACCTCGGCGCGTCGTTCATGGACTACCTGCTGCCGACCTCGATGGAATGCCCGTCCTGGGAGCTCGGCGAGACGGTCTCGCCGTCGCCGCACCACCCGATCGGCGCCAAGGGCGTCGGCGAGTCGGCCACCGTCGGGTCGCCGGCCGCGGTGGTGAACGCGGTGCTGGACGCGATCGGCGTGCGGCACGCGGACATGCCGCTGACCCCGGCGCACGTGTGGCGGGCCATGCAGGGCCGCCCGCTGCGCACCGACCTGGCGATCGACTGAGGAGGCGTGCCGCGGTGGCCAGTACCGAGATCCTGGAGCGGGTGAGCCGGCTGCGGGCCGCTCGCACGCCGTTCGTGCTCGCCACCGTGGTCCGGGCCGAGCGGCCGACCAGCGCCAAGCCGGGCGACTCCGCGCTGGTGCTGCCGGACGGCACGATCGAGGGGTTCGTCGGCGGCGCGTGTGCCGAGACGACAGTGCGGCTGGAGGGCCTGCGGCTGATGCGGGCCGGCGAGTCCACCCTGCTGCGGATCACGCCGACCAGCTCCGACGACCGCCGCGACGTCCGATCCGGAGGGGCTGGTCACGGTGGACAACCCGTGCTTCTCCGGCGGCACCTTGGAGATCTTCCTGGAGGCGAACATCCCGCCGACACTGGTGCAGGTCTTCGGCGACGCCCCGGTGGCCAGGGCGCTGGGCCGGGTCGGCGCCGCGCTGAACTACGAGGTGAGCACCATCGCCGATGCGTCGGACTCGATCCAGCCGGACACCGCGGCGGTGGTGGTCGCCTCGCACGGCCGCGACGAGGAGACGGTGCTGGCCGCCGCGCTGCGGGCCGGGGTGCCCTACGTTGCGCTGGTCGCCAGCCCGAAGCGGTCCGCCGCGGTGCTGGCCGGCCTGGACGCGACCGACGAGCAGCGCGCGACGGTACGCGCCCCCGCCGGGCTGGACATCGGGGCCCGGACCGCCGAGGAGATCGCGTTGTCGATCTACGCCGACATCGTGACCCGGCGCCCGCAGGCGGCACCCCCGGCTGTCGAGTCGACCGCGGTGGCTAGCGCTGCACCGGAGGTGGCCACCGACCCGGTGTGCGGGATGACCGTCGCGGTGTCCACCGAGAGCCTCTCGCTGCACCATCTCGGCCAGGACTGGTACTTCTGCGGGACCGGCTGCCGGCGGGCCTTCGCTGACGATCCCACCCGGTACCGGGTCGGCCGGTGACGGTCGTCCCGGACGTCCCCCCGGACGTCCCCCGGGATGTCTCTGCGCTGCGCGCCGGGCTGGAGCGCGCCGACTATCTGGCCGACGACGCGCTGGCCACCGCGCTGTTCCTGGCCGTCGAGATGCGCCAGCCGATCCTGCTCGAGGGCGAGCCCGGGGTGGGCAAGACACAGGCCGCGAAGTCGCTGGCCACCGCGCTGTCCACGCCGTTGATCCGGCTGCAGTGCTACGAGGGGCTGAGCACGGCCGAGGCGCTCTACGAGTGGAACTACCCGCGGCAGCTGCTGCACATCCGGCTGGCCGAGTCGCGCGGCGAGCGGCTGCAGGACGCCGACCTGTTCACCGAGGACTACCTGCTGGCCCGGCCGCTGCTCGCCGCGCTGACCCATCCCGGGCCGCGGCCGGCGGTGCTGTTGATCGACGAGATCGACCGCGCGGACGACGAGTTCGAGGCGTTCCTGTTCGAGCTGCTCGCCGAGTCCGCGGTGACGATCCCCGAGCTGGGCACCCGCCGTGCGGTCGTGCCGCCGGTGGTGGTGCTCACCTCGAACCGCACCCGCGACCTGCACGACGCGCTGAAGCGCCGCTGCCTGTACCACTGGATCGGCTACCCGCCCGCGTCCCGAGTGGAGGCGATCAGTTCGGCGGCGGATGCCCGGGGTGGCCGACTGGTTGGCCGGCGAGGTGGCCGCGGCGGTGCAGCGGATGCGCGGGCTGGAGCTGGTCAAGCCGCCAGGGGTCGCCGAGGCGATCAGCTGGGCGCACGCACTGCACGTGCTCGGGGTTGCTGCGCTGGACGTCGAGGCCGCGTCGCGCACGCTGGGCGCGGTGCTGAAGTACGACGAGGACGCCGCGCTGGCGCGGGAGGCCGGGCTCGCCGAGCTGATCGGCAGCCGTGGCTGATCTCGCGACGCTGGTGGCCCGGTTCGGCGCGGCGCTGCACGACGCCGGGCTGCCGGTCGGGCCGGAGCGGTCCGAGCGGTTCGCCCGCGCCGTGCTGGTTTCGCGTCCGCACACGGTGCGGCAGCTCTACTGGTGCGCGCTGGCCACGCTGACCTCGGACCCGGCCGACGTCGGGGTGCTGGACAGGGTGTTCGGCGCCGTATTCGGTGCCGATCATGGGGGCCTGGTGGACGACGCGGAGTGGCGCGGCGACCGGCGCGTCGGCGGCGACGGCGCATCGCTCGTCGAGTCCGCGGCGGCCGGTGTCGACGCCCCGCCTGCATCGTCGGGCGTGCGCGGTACCTCGTCGGCCGGCGCCATCGACGGGCCGGCGTCGCCCGCCGAGCCGGCCGTCCAGCCGGTGCCTGCGATCGCCAGCCACGCCGAGCGGCTGGCCGGCCGTGACTTCGGCGAGCTCAGCGCCGACGAGCTGGGCGAGCTCGCCGCGCTGATGGCCCGGTTCCGGTTGGCCACCCCGCCCCGCAGGTCCCGGCGCTACCGGCCGGCGCCGCGCGGTCGGCAGGTCGACCTGCGCAGCACGTTGCGCGCCGCCCGACGCACCGCCGGGGACCCGTTGACAGTGCACCGCCGTCGGCGGCGGCAGCGGCAGCGGCGGCTGGTGGTGCTCTGCGACATCTCCGGCTCGATGGAGCCCTACGCCCGGGCCATGCTGCAGCTGCTGTACTGCGCGCGCGGCGGCGCCGAGGCGGAGGTGTTCACCTTCGCCACCCGGCTGACCCGGCTGACCGCGGCGCTGCGCACCGGCCCGCGCGCCGCGACGGCCGCGCTGCGCAGGGCCGGCGAGGTGGCGCCGGACTGGTCCGGCGGGACCCGGATCGGGGCGGCGCTCAAGGAGTTCAACGACCGCTACGGCCGCCCCGGATCGCCCGCGGCGCGGTGGTGCTGATCATCTCGGACGGTTGGGAGACCGGCGACGCCGCGGAGCTCGGACGCGAGATGGCCCGGCTGTCCCGGGTGGCGCACCGGATCGTCTGGGCGAACCCGCGCACGTCCCGGGCGGGCTACCAGCCCCGGGTCGGCGGCATGGCGGCCGCGCTGCCGTACTGCGACGCGGTGGTCAGCGCGCACCGGCTCGACGCGCTCGACGAGTTGCTCGCCGCCCTCGCCGCACCCGGCAGGCGTCGTCCACCGAGCACCGGACCGCAGCCCGAGCCCGCCGCCGCGGACTCGGCCCGCACATAGCGCGGGTCCCCGGCACACATGTCCAGACACGTGTGCCGGGGCTCGGGGGTGTGTGCCGGCGCGGACTACCCGGCCCAGCCGCCCTGCACCATGGTCTGGAACGTCCACCTGCCGCCGGAGCGGACCAGGAGGTCGCCGTAGCGGGCCTGCACGACCTGGTCGCCCATGGTGATCTCGGCGTCGGTGATCACGAAGACCAGGTGCGGGGAGAGGAAGTGCGGGGTCCGCACCGACTCCATCGACACCTTCTCGCCCGTCGCCGCCACCGCCGACGACCTCGCCCATCTGCGCGCGGAACCTCTCCCGGTCCCACGGCTCGGCGAACCCCTCGCCGTCGGCGTTGGTGGTCACTGTGTTGACCGGGAACATCGCCATGTCCGCCATCTGATCGATCTTGGCCTCGGCCGCGAGCTTGTCCCATTCGGCGAACCAGGCCAGCACGCTCGCCGTGTCCTCCGCGGTCGGTGCGAACCCGGCACCGTCCGCGGGCATCAGCTTCTCCGTCACCGTCGACCTCTCTCGTCGCTCCTGCCTCGAACACAATCATTGTACAGTGTACGGAGAAACAGCGGCGACGGCAGCACCGGCGGCAGCGGCAGCCCCACATACCCGCAATGAGCGGGCTAATTGCGTGCGCGACGGGGCCTGGAACCCGCAATAAGCCCGCTCATTCGGGGTTTTGGCGGGGTGGCGAGCGCTCGTCGCCTTCCTGCCGACTGGCGTACGGCCCCCATTCGGCGACTGGCGCACGGCCGGCGGGGCGCGCACGGCAGACTGGGCCCGACCATCTCGCGAGCTGAGGAGGCGGCCGTGCGGCCAACCGGACGGGTGGCGAACCGGCTACTGCGCGCGGGCGCGGTAGGCCCGGCCAGCCTTGCGGTCCTTCTTGCGGTTGCGCTCGTCGGCTGCACACCGTTCGCGGTGCAGTCACCGCCGGCGCCGGTGGGCGGCCCCAACGAGATGGTCAAGGACGAGCAGCTCGCCGTGCAGGCCGTGGACGCCTACTGGCAGCGGCACTTCCAGGAGTTCTTCGGCCGCCCGTACCAGAGCCCGCGCGTCGCCGGTGGCTACAACGGCGAGAACGGGCCGACCTGTGCCGGCGAGCCGGCCGTACCGTTCAACGCCTACTACTGCCTGCCCGAGGACTTCCTCGCCTGGGACGATGCCCTGATGTCCGCCGGCTACCAGCAGATCGGCGACGCCTGGGTGTATCTGATCATCGCGCACGAGTGGGGGCACGCGATCCAGGCCAGGCTCGACCAGGACCGGGTCTCGGTGCAGGCCGAGCTGCAGGCGGACTGCCTGGCCGGGGCCACCCTGCAGGGTGCCGCCCAGGACCGTCTGATCAGCATCGAGCCGGGCGACGTCGATGAGATCTCCCGCACGTTGCAGGCGGTGGCCGACGAGTACCCGTGGACCAACCAGAGCGACCACGGCAACGCGCAGCAGCGCACCGCCGCGTTCAACACCGGCGTGCAGGGCGGGGTGCCGGCCTGCACCTGAGTCAGGTGTCGGATCTTGGACCCGCCCAGCTCCCGGAGCGAGGTTCCTTGCCCGGATCCGGCGATCCGGTGGATGCACCGCAGGCGGGGAGAAGGCCGATACCGGTCGACGGCCTCGACGACACGCAGCGGGGCGTCACTGGGCGACGGAGGACCTCGCCACGGGACACTAGAGCGGCGCTCCACCACCGCGGCGGCGCGTTCCAGCCCGAGCAGCGACCGGTGCGTCGCGGCCGGGTGCTGGGCGTGCAGGGCGAGGCGGAACAGCAGGGCACGTAGCAGCATCTGGTCCCACCCGGCCAGGTTCGCCCAGCGATCCGGCAGGCCGATGTCCGCCCCACCCCAGGCCAGCGCATCCACCACGATCACCGCGGCGGCCCACTGCGGCGGCCGCCAGTACGGCACCAGGTCCAGCACCGCGGGCGGCTGCCCGTCGTCGAACAGCAGCGTGCCGTACAGCTCGCCGTGCACCACCTGGTTATGCGACGAGACCGGGCGTCGGTACAACACGAACTCGTCGAACAGGTCGCCGCCGGCTTCGGGATCCATGGCGACCCGCTGCTCCCCCCACGCCGCGGTGTTCGCCCTGGCGCGCAGGTCGTCCTGGTCGTCGAGCAACCGCGGGCGGCGCACCCCCACCATGGCTTGGTGCAGCCGCAGCGACGCACCGACCACGTCGTCGTAGCGCGGCTCGGGCGCTCCGGGCAGGTACCGGCACGCCGACCAACCCGCCACCACCCAACGACCGTCCGACGCGCGCACCGGCTGGGCGAGCCGCAGCCCCTCGGCGGACAGCCCGTCCAACACGGCGGCCGACCAGGCCGCGACGGCCGCGTCCCCGGCCGGCCGGATCAACAACCCGCCGCAACGCCACCCGTGCACGCCGCCGAGTCGCAGCGGGAACGGTGCGTCGGCCGGCACCCCGAACGCCGTGCGTACGTGTTGCTGGGGCGCACCGTCACCCGACAGGCCCTGCACAGAAGTCGCCGGTGCGGGCGCGAAGGTCACGGTGAGGCACGCTACCGGCGGGGCCGAGCCGGACCTGGGACGCCACGCGGCTATCCGACGCTCGCCTCGTAGATCGAGTACGCGGCCTCGACGTCGTCCGCGTAGTCCGAGCCCGAATCGCTGTCGGAGCTGTCGGAGCTGTCGGAGCTGTCCGAGCTGACCGAGGTGTCGGTGGAGTCCGCGGAGTCGGAGCTGTCCGTACCGTCCGGAGAGGAGTCCGACCGGCCGGCCGCCGGGTGGCCGGTCGCCTCGGCCCAGGTCATGCCGTAGGCGATCGCCGCGTCGGCCGGGCCGTACCGGGCCGGCGCCGAACCATCGGCGACCGGCGGCGACGCGCCCGGCGACCCAGCCGCATCCGACCGGACTGCATCCGACCGGGCTGCATCGACCGGGCTGCATCCGACCGGGCTGCATCCGACCGGGCTGGGCCCGACCCGCCGGCCCCGGACCCGCCCGTCAGGTCCGAACCGACGTCGTCCGCTGTCGCCGTGGTCGTTTCGGCGCTGCCGCCGACCGTGCCGATCAGCTCATCACCGGAGCGGCCGCCCGGCGGTGCCGCGTTGCCGACGTCGGCCCTCGGCCGATCGGCGTTCCCGTCCCGCGGCAGGACCGCGGGCACCCGGTGGTGCCGGGCGTCCAGCGGTGGCTGCTGCGGATGCCCGCCGAGATCGCGTACCCCGCTCACGACGGCGGTCGTGCGCCCCGGGTCGTCCGGCACCGGGTTCTGCACCGCGGTGGAGAGGGCATGCCGCAGGCCGTCCCGCTCGGCCGCCTCGGCGAGGTCGCCCTGCGACCGCAGCAACGACTCCCACGCCGCGAGCTGGGACAGCAGGACCGTCCGGTGCTGGTGCAGCAGCGCCAGTCGGCTCTGCAGCTCGGCGACGGCAGGCGGGTTCGGACCAACTCGACCGAGCTCGCGCCATTCCCGGTCGGCCAACGCCAGATCGTCGATCTGCCGGTTGAGCGAGGCGAGCGTCAGGTTGGCCCGGTACGCCCACTGGTAGCCGCTCTCCATCGAGAACGCAAACGTGCCGAGCTGGGCGAGCGCCTGCTCCGCCTGTTCCGCGGTGCTGCTGCTGACGACGAAGCCACCAGCGGCGACCATGATCCCGGCGGCGCCAAGCGACGCGAGCGCCCGCCGCCGCATATCCCGGTGGACCGCGGTCCGCTGGCGTTTCAGCCGCGGGGCGAGGCTCGCCGGCCCGTCGCGGCGCGGTCCGACGGGCGTAATTCGCGACGGCGCGGGCTGCCAACGCACCGGGACGCTCGGGGTGTCTCCGGCCGTGCCGTGCCGTCCGCCCTCGGTGATCGCGTCGTGCCGCTCCGCTCGGCGCGCCTCCCGGGCGCGCGCCCGATGCGACGCCGAGCAGTAGGTGGGAACCGACCGCCCGGGGCGTTCGGGCACCGGGGAATCGCAGCCGGCGAGAGCACAGGTGCGGACGGAGTCGGTCAACATCGCTTCCCCCGGACCGCGACCTGGTCGTCCGTTTGGCCGTGAACGACCCAGGAGATTACACCGTGCCAGTGACACGTGTCATCCCCTCGGGCTAGCTGACAACCACTGGTGTTACTCCAGCCAGTCGCTCACGTCGACATCGGAGTAGTCGCTGTGCGAGGCATCCGAGCTGTCCGAGTCTCCATCGGAGTCGTACGAGCTGTAGTCGTAGCGAGCTCTCGGAGTCGTCCTCCTCCACGTCGTCCGAGTAGTTGTGGACGATGTCGGCGTAGCTGACGCTCCCGCGCTCCGAGTCGCCGTCCGACTCGCTGGAGTACGCCGGCTCATCGGAGTACCCGGCGTCCGTCTGGGCCGACCGAACGGCGGACTCGACGACCTGGGCGTAGTCCCCGTCGTACGGCGCCGTCGCCGGTGGAGCCACCGTCGGCCAGACCGGACAGCACCGCCGACGCGGTGGCAGCGGCGGCCTCTGACCGCTCCGTCTCGACATCCGAGGTGTCCTCCGACGGCGCCGACGCCGGCGTGTCCGCCGGGCGTGCGGGCGACTGCTCCGGTCCACTGTAGACCGCCGGCCGGACCAGTTCGCCGACGCCGACGCTGTCGGCGACGTGCAGCGCCGGGCGCACGTCCTGGCTGGGTACGGCCGCGGCACCGGGCACCGGCGAGCCCGTTCCGCGGGTTGCGCTGCTCTCGACACCACGAACGCCCGAGTCGGGCTGGCCGCCGCTCACACCGACCGCCGGCTGACCGGTCACGCCGCCGCCACCCTCGTCGTCCTGACTCCCCGCGTGACCGCTGTCCCGGCCAGGCTGGCCGGACTGGTCGGGCGTCAGCACGGACTCTGCGGTACCGGCCACGCCGTCGACAGCGCCACCGGCACCCTCGACGGCGCCACCGACCGGGCCTGCCGGACCGCCCGGGCTGCCGGACCGGCCGGCGTCCGGGTCGTCGCCGAGCAGACCAAGCGGGTCCGGCGGAGCACCCACCCCCACCTCGTCCCTGGGTCGGCGCTGATCGTCGGCGCGCGGCGCGGTCGTTGACGGTGTCACCGGATCCGGTTCGGTGGGCTGAGCCGGGCGGCTCGGGTCGGCGAGCGCCAGCACCGAATCGACGGTCTGCTCGACGGTGTCCGTTACGGCCGGCAGCGGGCTGCTGACCGCGGAGTGCACGTCTTCCTGGAGCCGCTCCAGCTCGGCCCGTTTGGCGTCGAGCCGGTCGGCCCACAGTTCGCGCTGGCCCGACAGGCTGCTGACCGACTCCTCGGGTTCAGGGGTGCCGGCCGCCGACGGGAGGGCACTGATCGTCTGCTCAACGTCCGCGACGTGCCGCTCCAGCTCGGCGAGCTCCGACTCCACCTCTGGCACGGACTGGACGGCCGCAAGCTGGTCCTCGAGCACGGTGCGGGTGAGCTCGAGCTGCGCCTTGGCCGCCTGCAGTTCGGCCAGCTCGGCCGGCGGCGGCCCGCTGTGACCGCCGAACCGGTTGTGCCACGCCGCCTCCGCCTGGGCGATCTGATCGAGTTGCCGGCTGACCGCGGTCAGCGTGACCTGCGCCTGCTGGGTCCAGTCCTGGGCGTCGACCGCGACCGGGCCGGTGCCTGGTTCGCCATCCTGCTGCAGGTGCAGCGATGCGCTGCCGGCCAAGGCACTCCCGCCGAGCAGGACGACCGCTGTGCCCAGCGCGGCCATCGCCCGCCGCCGGTAGCTGACCGGCCGGACCTGGCCGGCCAGAACCTGCTCGACCGTGGCCGCCCGACCGGACCGGCGGCCACCGCCCGGCTCCTGGAACACCACTCGGGTCCGACGTGGCCGCGCCCCGGCCTCCCATTGCCACGGCACCCTGACCCGGCCGCTGCGTGGCTGGCCGGTCACCGGCTCGTCGGACGACTCGGCGCCGGGCATGGCGGTGCGGTCGGAGCCATGTCCGCCGTGGTCGGTGCTCGACGTGGTGGTGGCCGGCCCGCCCGGCTCGGACCCGGCAGGATCGGGCCCCGCAGGATCGGGCCCCGCAGGATCGGACCCGCAGGATCGGACCCGGCAGGATCGGACCCGGCAGGATCGGACCCGGCAGGATCGGACCCGGCAGCCGACCGACGCGAACGAAGCTGGCGCGCGGCGGCGCGGTGGGCGGCCGAGCAGTACCGCCGCTGGGGTCGGCCCGGGGTCTGGACGATCGGGTTGTCACAGCCGGGCAGGGCGCAGCTCGAGGACTCGTCGTCTTGATCGTTCTGCATGGTCGAGGCTCTGTTTCGGGCAGGTTCGGGCACTGCCGAACGACGGACGCCGATAGGCCGACATCGGAAGGCCGCTACGGTCGGCTGGCCGACCGGTGACGGCAGAAGAGCGTGTTTCAGTGCCAACCAACTCAGCCCGTCCGCGGACATCTGCACGCCGAAGGGCACGATCTCGCGTACGCGAACGTCAGCACAGGCGAGACTCGCGGAGAACGTACGAGCCAGGCCCGCGCGCCGTCAACGCCGAGGCGTTACGCCAAGCAGGTGAAACGTTTGCGGGATTCGGCCCACCGCGCCGGCTCCGTGCGTGCCCCGCGGTTTCACAGAACGTGACCTGCCGCCCGGGGATGCCCCGGCTGTGGAGCGACCTGGAGGACCAACTATGACGCGGCCGCTGGTGACCATCCTGCACGACGGCTCGCTCCCGCCAGGGCTGGAGCGCATCGAGGAACTGGCCGAGGTCCGACTGGCCACGTCGACCGAGCTGCCGGATGCGCTGGCTGGCCTTCGCCAAGGACCTGCTCGGCACCTGGGAGCGGCAACGCGAGCACCGCTGGGAGCACCGCGACACCGAGGCCGTCGCCGGTCGGACCGTCGCTCATCGTCGGCGTGGGCCCGATCGGGCGGGCCGTCGCCCGGCTGCTCGATGCGGTCGGGATGCGGGTCAGCGGGGTGGGCCGGCGGGCCCGGTCCGACGATCCGGGCTTCGGCGAGGTGGCCGCCGCCGACGACCTGCACGGGCTGCTGCCGGACGCCGACGTCGTGGTGCTCGCCGCGCACCGCGGTGGTGGGAGGTGCCCGGACGTGCTGGTGTCCGCGACATGTCGGCGGACGTGCACGGTTGGCGGGACGCGCTGGTCGACGTCTTCCTCGACAACCTGCGACGCTGGCGGGACGGTCGGCCGCTGCGCAACGTGGTGGACAAGCGAGCCGGGCACCCGGTGGACGTGGCGACCGGAGCCCGGACGTGACCACCACCGATCTCGCGGACTGGACGGCCACCGAGCTGACCGCCGCCTACCGGGCCGGCACGGTCTCGCCGGTCGAGGCCGCCCAGGCGGTGCTCGAGCGGATATCGCGGTGCGACCCGGCCTTCAACGCGTTCTGTCTCGTCGACGCCGACGCCGCGATGGCCGATGCCCGCGCGTCCGAGCAGCGCTGGGCAACGGGTCGACCGGCGGGTCCGGTGGACGGGGTGCCGACCTCGATCAAGGACGTTTTCCTCACCCGGGGATGGCCCACGCTGCGCGGGTCGCGCACGATCGACCCGGCCCAGCCGTGGACCGAGGACGCGCCGTGCGTCGCGCGGCTGCGGGACAGCGGCGCGGTGCTACTCGGCAAGACGACGACCCCCGAGATCGGGTGGAAGGGCGTGACGGACAGCCCGCTTACCGGGGTGACCCGAAACCCGTGGGATCCGGCACGCACACCGGGTGGTTCGAGCGGAGGTGCGGCGGCCGCGGTAGCCACCGGCATGGGCGCGCTGGCGGTCGGCACCGACGGCGGCGGCTCGGTTCGGATCCCGGCGAGCTTCACCGGCACCGTGGCGCTCAAGCCGACCTATGGACGGATCCCGCTGTATCCCGCGAGCCCGTTCGGCACCCTCGCTCACGCCGGCCCGATGACCAGGTCGGTCGAGGACGCGGCATTGCTGCTCGACGTGCTGTCCGAGCCGGACAGCCGGGACCCATACGCGCTGCCCGAGCCGTCCGATGCCACCCCGGCCGGGGTGACGTCCGGAGTGGACGGTCTGCGGATCGCGTTCAGCCTCGACCTCGGGTACGTGCGCGTCGACCCGGAGGTCGCGCGGGCGGTCACCGCCGCGGTGGGGTGCTCTCCGAGCTCGGCGGTCGGGTCGAGGAGAGTCGACCCCGGGTTCTCCGATCCGGTCGAAGCGTTCCACGTGCTGTGGTACGCCGGTGCCGCCCACACCGTCGAGCACCTGGACGACGAGCGGCGCGGCCTGCTCGATCCGGCGCTGCTGGACATCTGCGAGCAGGGTCGCAACCTGACAGCGCTGGACTACCTGCGGGCGAGCGCGCACCGGACCCGGCTCGGGACGCTGATGGGTCGGTTCCACGAGCGCTTCGATCTGCTTGTGACGCCGACCATGCCGATCACCGCGTTCGCGGCCGGCGTCGAGGTGCCGGCCGGCTCCACCGCGGTCAGATGGACGAGCTGGACGCCGTTCAGCTACCCGTTCAACCTGACCCAACAACCGGCGGCCAGCGTGCCGTGCGGCCTGACCGACGACGGGCTGCCGGTCGGCCTGCAACTGGTCGGGCCCCGCCATCGCGACGCCCGGGTGCTGGCCGCGGCCAAGGCGTACCAGGACGCGGTGGCGCCGCTGCCGGCGCCGCCGCTGCCAGGCGGGGCGGGCTGAGCGGCCTACCAGATCGTGATCCGCTGCTCCGGAGGACTGAACATCCGCCGAGGACCGACCTGTGACCGCACATGCGAATGCAAATTCGTACAAGCCAGGCCTCGGCTCCCTCCGCTATCGTGCACTGCTTGACAAGCCGGGTCGGCACGACGAGCCGGGAAAGGCTGCGGAACGCACCAGCGACGGGGGCGGGTGTGGTGGTCGAGAGGTTAAGCACCTGCGCCATGCCAGGCTGTGACATGCGGGTCGAGCACCGCGCCGACGGCCGGCCGAGTCGGCGGTACTGCTGCGCGGCACACCGACACCAGGCCCGGCACCTGCGCAACGTGATCTCCCGCGGTACGCCCGGCCGCATGCCCCGCGCGGTCTGACCGCCCAGACGCCCGCCGTGCGTCCCCCCAAACCTCGGCGGGTACGTGCCCCGCACTCCAGACCGGACGCCACCACCCTGGGGTGCGGGGCACCTCCGCGTACGGCCGCGCCTGAAGCAAGATGGCCACCATGCGCGGGAACCGCCCCGGACCGGTCGATCCGGCCGATCCCGGACCACTGCTCGCGCCGCACCGCCGGCTGAACCGGCTGACCGGGGAGTGGCTGCTCGTCTCACCGCAGCGCACCGCGCGTCCGTGGCAGGGACAGCTCGAGCCGATGAGCTCGGATCCCCGGCCGGCCTACGACCCGGCCTGCTACCTCTGCCCTGGCAACGAGCGGGCCGGCGGGGCGCGCACCCCGGAGTACCGCTCGACCTACGTCTTCGACAACGACTACCCGGCCCTACTCCCTTCGATACCCCTCGCCGACATCGCGGCCCTCGGCAGTGACGGGCTGCGCCGCGCCGAGCCGGAGCGCGGGATCTGCCGAGTGGTGTGCTTCTCGCCGCGGCACGACCTGACCCTCGGCGCGATGAGCGCCAGCGACGTCGGCGCGGTGGTCGACACCTGGGTTCGGGAGTACGCCGAGCTCGGCGCGCTCGACTGGGTCGGTCACGTGCAGATCTTCGAGAACCGGGGCGCGATGATGGGCGCCAGCAACCCGCATCCACACGGCCAGATCTGGGCCAACCAGCGGCTGCCCAGCGAGCCGGCCAAGGAGCTGCGCGAGCAGCGGGAGTACTTCGCCGACGGCGGTTGTCTGCTGTGCGACTACCTGGCGGCCGAGCTGCCCGCCGGCGACCGGGTGGTGTGCGCGAACGAGCACTTCGTGGCGCTGGTGCCGTTCTGGGCGGAGTGGCCGTTCGAGACGCTGGTCCTGCCGCGGGCCCACCGCGGTGCGCTGCCCGACCTGGACTCCGACGAGCGGGCCGGGCTGGCGGACATCCTGCGCCGGCTGACCCGGCGCTACGACCGACTGTTCGACGTGACGTTCCCGTACTCGATGGGCTTCCACCAGCGGCCGACCGACGGTGGCGAGTACCCCGAGTGGCACCTGCACGCGCACTTCTACCCACCGCTGCTGCGCTCGGCGACCGTGCGCAAGTTCGTCGTCGGCTACGAGCTGCTGGGCCAACCGCAGCGCGACATCACCCCGGAGCTCGCCGCGCAGCGGCTACGCGACCTCCCGGAGCGGCCGTGAGCTACCAGCGGCTGCGGGCCGAGTTCGAGCGGGTGTTCGGCGCGTCTCCCGAGCTGACCGTGCACTCGCCGGGGCGGGTCAATCTGATCGGCGAGCACACCGACTACAACGACGGCTGGGTGTTCCCGGCCGCGCTGGACCGCGGTACCCAGCTGGCGGCCCGGCGGCGGGACGACGGCGTGCTGCGGGTGTTCGCCGCCCGGCTCGGCGAGACCGACGAGGTCCGGCTGGCCGAGCTGCGCCCGCGCGAGGGTCCGGAGTGGACCCCGGAATGGACCCGGTACGTGCGCGGGTCGGTGGCGCTGGCGCGGGATGCCCTGACGCCGGACAGCGCCGAGCTCGCCGGGGCCGACCTGCTGATCGACAGCGACCTGCCGATCGGCGCCGGGCTGTCCTCGTCGGCGTCGATCGAGCTGGGAGTGCTGCTCGTCGTGACGACGCTCGCCGGGCGCCGGCTCGACCCGGTGGACGCTGGCCCGGCTGGGTCATCGGGTGGAGAACGAGATCGTCGGGGTGCGCACCGGGATCATGGACCAGCTCGCGGTGGCCGCCGGTGTGGCCGGCCACGCGCTGTTGATCGACTGCCGCTCGCTGCACATCGAGCCGGTGCCGCTGCCCGACGACGTCCGCATCCTCGTGCTGGACAGTGCGGTGCCCCGCGCGCTCGCCGGCTCGGCGTACAACCAGCGGCGTGCCGAGTGCGAGTCGGCGCTGGCCGCGCTCCGGGCGGTCGAGCCGTCCCTGCGGGCGCTGCGCGACGTCACCCCCGCGCTGCTCGCCGCGGAGCGGGGCCGGCTGGGCGAGGTCGAGCTGCGCCGGGCCCGGCATGTGGTGAGCGAGAACCAGCGCGTGCTGGCCGGCGCGGCGGCGCTGCGCCGGGGAGATGTCGGCGAGTTCGGCCGGCTGATGACCTCCTCGCACGCCAGCCTGCGCACCGACTACCAGGTCAGCAGCCCGGAGCTGGACACCCTGGTCGGGATCGCGCTGGACACCCCCGGGGTGCACGGTGCTCGGCTGACCGGTGCCGGCTTCGGCGGCTGCGCTGTCGCGTTGGCCGGCACCGCGGTGGCGAGCGACGCCGCAGCGTCGATCGGCGCGCTGTACCGGGAGGTCACCGGGCGCGACGGGCACGCGTTCGTCTGTACCCCCAGCGACGGCACCACTGTGACCTGGCGCGCCTAGCGCCCCCGACTTGTCGCGGTTTCTTCGAACGACAGGTGCCACTTGTCACGGTTTCTTCAAACGACATGTGCTCGCCCGATCCGCCAGAAATGGTTGGTCAGGCTAGCTAGACTAACCGTGTGCAGGTGAACGTCTACGAGGCGAAGTCCAGGCTGTCCGAACTACTGGCCAAGGCCGAGGCCGGCGAGGAGATCGTGATCGCCCGCAACGGCACGCCTATCGCCCGGCTGGTGCCGGTCCAGCGCGATCGCCCGCCCCGGGTGCCTGGCGCCTGGGCGGGCAAGGTCTGGATGTCCGACGACTTCGACGAACCGGACCAGGAACTGATCGACCTCATGGAGAATGGACCGATCTTCCCTGAGGAGTCCGACCGGCTGTGAGACTGCTGCTCGACACCACGTCTGCTCTGGTGGTTGGAGGGTGGCAGACTGGCTGTCCGAGGCTTGCGCGGCGCTCGCGACTCAGCAACGAGTTGATCGTGTCTGCGAGTCAGTGCGATCAAGAGTCCCTGAAGCACGCTCAGGGTTGCTGCGGACCCGGGGACCTGCGCGCGAGCAAGGCTTCGTCGCGCTACCGATCATGGTCGCGCATGGGGTGGCGCTCGCCAACCTGCCGCGGCCCACGGCGACCCGTTCGATCGGCTCCTCGTCGCCCAGGCCCGGTTCGAGGGACTGACGCTGGTCACTGCCGATCGCGCGATGAGCCGCTACGACGTGCCGATCCTGCCGGCCTGACGGCCTGGCTGCGTCACGGCCCGGCCCGGCTACAGGGCAGGCTCGGCGCGCTTCTTGTCGGCGAGCTCGTCCAGCAGATGCCGGGAGCACGTGCCGGACGTAGTCCTCGGCCGCCGCGGTCGTGCCGATGTCCCGGCCGGCCTCCTCGGACAGGAACCAGCGGTGCTCGAGGATGCCGTGGAAGATCTCCGCGTCGTCCAGCCGGGCGCGCAGCTCGGCCGGCACCGCCGCCAGCGCCGGCTCGTACACCTCGACCAGCCAGCGGTTCGCGGCCACCGACTCCGGGACCTGGTGGCCGGCGAGCTGCTCCAGGTAGCAGCGGAAGCTGGCGATGTCGGCGAGCAGCCGGCGGGCCTGGTTCTCCTGGGCGTCCAGCCCGGTCAGGGCGAACAGCACTCGCCGGTGGTGCCCGGCCTCGGCGACCCGGGTGCGCAGCTTCAGCCGGCTACCGCCGTCGGCGTGCACGAGCTCCATCTCGTCGACGTCGAAGCCCAGCTCGTTGAGCCGCCGGACCCGCTCGCCGATCCGCCACCGCTGCTCCTCCGGCGTCAGCAGCTCCTCGCTGGTCAGCTCGTGCCACAGCGCCTCGTAGCGGCGCACCACGTCGTCGGCGATCTCCACCGGGTCCAGCTCGGGCGGCAGCAGCTCGCCGGCCTGCATGTCGAACAGCTCGCCCGCGATCCGCTCGTGGGCGATCACCAGGTCGTAGCGGCGCTGGCCGTCGGTGAGCGTCGGATGCAGCTCGGCGGTCTCGGTGTCGACGAGGTAGGCAGCGAGCGCGCCGGCGTCCAGCCGGAACAGCGTGTTGGACAGCGAGCAGTCGCCCCACATGAACCCGGCGAGGTGCAGCCTGACGAGCAGCTCGCCCTGCGCGTCGAGCAGCCGGTCGATGCTGTGCTGGCCGACCGGGTTGGCGAACAGCGCCCAGTACGACATCGAGTAGTCCAGGAACCGGGTGACCAGGATCGCATCCAGCCCGGGCCGGTCGACCACGATGCCGAGCACCTCGACGACCGGAATGCCGAGCTGACGGACCTGGCGCAGCAACTGGTACTCGCGCCGGGCGAGCCGCTCGTCCAGCTCCTTGAGCGCGTACAGCTCGCCGCCCTCGGCGACGAACCGGACCACGTGCCGGGACAGCCCGCGCTGACGGATCTGCGCCATCCGGGGCTCGCGCCAGTCCGCCAGCGAGACGTCCCAGGGCAGCGTCAGCAGTCCGGCGGCGGCGTCGGCTGGGGGGCTGAACACGAAGCGCACTACGAATCCAGAGCCTCGAAGGGGGTGGCCGGCACCGGAACCACCAGCCGGCGGGTGGCTGCCAAGCCCCACTCGTCGAGCGCGCTCAGCCGGTCGCTGCTGGCCCGCAGCCCGCCGTAGCGCTCGACGTGCGCCGCCCAGTCCGCACGGGCCTCGACCCCCGGCGCGGCGATCAGGCAGTCCGGGTCGTTCACCCAGAACCGGCCGTGCTGCCACGCCCTGGCCCGGCCGTTCTGCACGGCGGCCTGCTGCGAGGGCTCGGACAGGTCTCCCTCCGGTGGCCTGACGTGGTGCGCGATGTCCGGGCTGACCCGCATCGCGTCCACCAGCCCCACGCTGGGCAGGATCGGCGCACCGCAGCCCAGCAGGTAGGAATCCGGCCCGATCGCCTCCCGGATCAGCCGCAGCGCGGCCCGGTAGGCCGCCACGCCGCTCGAACCCGGATCGGCGCGGGGCCCGTCCATCGCGCCCGCGTACCCAAAGTCGATCTTAAAGAAGTCGATCCCCAGCTCGCGCAGCGTCACCGAACACCCGGCCCAGGTAGCCCGCCGCGCCCGGATGCGTGGTGTCCAGCGCGGCCAGTTCCTGCTCCCAGCCGAATCCGGCGCTCACCCCGTCCAGCAGCCACTCCGGGTGCTCGCGGGCCACCGACGACCGCGCTCCGACCAGGAACGGGGCTACCCAGATGCCGGCCCGCCTGCCGCGGTCCCGGATCCGGGCAACCGTGTCGCGCAGCGAGCTGAACCGATCCGACAGCGACAGCCAGTCGCCGAGCTCGGCCTGGTAGCCGTCGTCGATCTGCACCACCTCGATCGGCAGCTCCAGCTCGTCGAGGGCCGCGATGTTCTCGAGAATGTCGTCCTGGGTGACCGCGGTGAAGTAGTGGTACCAGGAGCACCACAGGGTCGGCGCCGGCCGGAGCGGCCCGACCTCGGCGCGCCGCGCGAAACCGTCCGCCCACCGCGCCAGGGCCTGCTCGATCGTGCCGGCTGTCCGGTCGACCGACGCAGTGATCTCAACTCCCGGTACGTCGGCGTCCGCCCGGACCACGACGCGGTCCCCGCGCACGGCGGCCTGGATCGACGCGATCGGGCCGTCGGGGCGGGCGGCGCCGAACACGTGCACGCCGCTCCCGTCGCCGGGGTCCACCGCGAGCAGGCCCTCGCCCTGGTATGCGTCCGGCGGCGCCACCCGGTCCGGCCGGTAGTTCATCAGCCGCCGGTGCTCCGAGATCGGCCGGTGCGGCCGCTCCCCCAGCCGGTAGCTCCGGCTCGGGCTCCACGACTGCCAGCCGTGCTCGTAGACGACCGCCCGAGCCGGGTCGACGGCCAGCTCGGCGACCTCGCGCACGCTGTTGGTCTAGGTCCCGACTCGGTTGCCGGTGGTCGGCGAGAACACGTGCTCCTCGCCCTCCCGGATCCGCAGGTGGATCACGTCGCCCTTCGACGGCGGCTTGCGGGCGTCCACCCGGGCGATCAGCATCTTGTCGCCCTCCTCGGTCTCCGCGCCCTGCAGGTAGCCGTAGGCGTAGGCGTCCGAGCCGAGCTCCTCCACCACCAGCACCTCGAGCGGGATGCCCTCGTCGGCGAGCTCGACGGACTCCGGCCGGAAGCCGATGGTGGCCGTCTTGGCATCCTCCTGCGCCAGCGCGCTCAGTGCCTCCGGCGGGATCCGAATCGGGTACCCGCCGACGGTGGCGCCGCCGTCGGTGATCGACACGTCCATCACGTTCATCGCCGGCGAGCCGATGAACCCGGCGACGAACACATTGGCCGGGCTGTCGTAGAGGTTGCGCGGGGTGTCCACCTGCTGCAGCAGCCCGTCCTTGAGCACCGCCACCCGGTCACCCATCGTCATCGCCTCGACCTGGTCGTGCGTGACGTAGACGGTCGTGGTGCCCAGCCGGCGCTGCAACGCGGCGATCTGGGTCCGGGTCTGCACCCGTAGCTTCGCGTCCAGGTTGGACAGCGGCTCGTCCATCAGGAATGCCTGCGGGGAGCGCACGATGGCCCGTCCCATCGCGACCCGCTGGCGCTGGCCGCCGGACAGTGCCCGCGGCTTGCGCTCCAGGTAGTCCTCCAGGTCGAGGATCTTGGCAGCCTCGGCGACCCGCTGCTTGATCTCCTCCTTCGGCCGCTTGTCGATCTTCAGCGCGAAGCCCATGTTGTCCGCGACGCTCATGTGCGGGTAGAGCGCGTAGTTCTGGAACACCATCGCGATGTCGCGTTCCTTCGGCGGCAGGCGGGTGACGTCCCGGTCGCCGATGTGGATCGACCCGGAGGTGACGTCCTCCAGGCCGGCGAGCATCCGCAAGGCTGTCGACTTCCCGCAGCCGGACGGTCCCACCAGCACCAGGAACTCGCCGTCGGCGATCTCCAGGTCGAGCTCGTCGACCGCCGGCCGCACCGCACCAGGGTAGAGCCGGCTGGCCTTCTCGTAGCTGATCTCTGCCATTGGGTTACCCCTTCACCGAGCCCGCGGTCAGGCCGCGGACGAAGAATCGCTGCAGGAAGATGAAGACCAGCAGCGGGACGATCATCGTGATGAACGCGCCGGCGGTGAGCAGCTGCCAGTCCTGGCCTTGGGCTGCCGACCAGGTTGGCCAGCTTCACCGTGACGACCTCGTTCGGCCCGGAACCGAGGAACAGCAGCGCGACCAGCAGGTCGTTCCAGACCCAGAGGAACTGGAAGATCGCGAACGCGGCGATCGCCGGGATCGACATCGGCACGATCAGGCGCCAGAACGTGGTGAAGTGGCTGGCCCCGTCGACCTTCGCCGACTCGATCACCGAGCGCGGCAGGGTCGCCATGTACGCGCGCAGGATGTAGATCGCCAGCGGCATCCCGAACCCGGCGTGCGCCAGCCAGACCGCCAGGAAGGTGCCGTTCAGCCCGACTGCTGCCGTAGAACTGCAGCAGCGGGACCAGCGCCACCTGGATCGGCACGACGAGCAGCGCGACGACGACGACGAACAGCAGGTCGCGCCCCGGGAACCGCATGAACGTGAACGCGTAGGCGGCGAACGTCGCGATCAGGATCGGGATGATCGTCGCCGGCAGTGCCACCACGAAGCTGTTCACGAACGCGTTGGCCATGCCGTCTTCGAGTACCTCCGTGTAGTTCTGCAGCGTCCACTGGGTGAAGTCCAGCGGGTTGGCGAACACGGTCCACCAACCCGTCGTCTGGGCCGCCTCCGGATCCCGGAACGACGTGATCAGCAGCCCGACCACCGGGATCAGCCACAGCAGGCAGAGCACCAGCAGGAAGACCTTGACCAGCCAGTTCGCCTGACCGAGCCGCAGTTCCTTGCCTTCGTGCCGGACCGGCTGCGCGGGCCGCGCCTCCGGCTCGGTGGTGGTGACCGGGGTGGCACCGACGACGTGGTCATCGCGCCTCCTCCTTCCGGAACTGACGCACCTGGTAGATCATCACCGGGATGATGGCGATCATCAGCATCACCACGATCGCCGCCGCACGGCCGTTCTCACCGTTGGTGAACAGCTCGGTGAAGAACGCGACGGCGATCACGTCGGTGCCGAAGTTGCCGCCGGTCATCACGTAGACCACGTCGAAGATCTTCAGCACGATGATCAGGACCGTGATGAAGACGGTGATCACGGTCGGCCAGATCTGCGGGACGACGACCCGGAAGAAGATCTGTCGCTCGGTGGCGCCGTCGATCCGGGCCGCCTCGAGGGTCTCCTCGGGCACCGCCTTGATCGCCGCGGACAGCAGCACCATCGCGAAGCCGGCGAGCACCCAGACCAGGATCACCATGAGCAGGATCGTGTTCAGCTGGAACGCGTCGATCTGCAGCCACGGCACCGGCTCGCCGCCGAGCCCGACCACGATCGCGTTGAGCAGGCCGATCTGCGGCGTTCCGGCCGGCCGGAAGGTGTAGACGAAGCCCCAGATCGTGGCCGCGCTCACCAAGCTGATCGCCATCGGCAGGAAGATGATCGACTTGGTGAGCTTCTCCGGCCGCGGGTCCAGCCGGTCGGCGAGCACGGCGACGATCAGCCCCAGGACCACGACGGTCACCGGGACGATGAGGATCCAGAGCAAGGTGTTGATCAGCGTCTCCTGGAACGCGGGAGGCGAGCAGGTCGGTGTAGTTCGTCGAGGCCGACCCACTCGGTGGTGTCCGAGTTCGCGAAGCTGATGATGACCGTGCGGACGGCCGGGTAGACGAGGAACAGGCCGATGAGGAGGATCGCCGGCCCGACGAAGACCCACGGCTTGACCCGTTGCTCCCACTTCGAGGGCAGCCGCTCGACGATCTTGTTGAGCGCCCAGTACAGCAGCATCGCGCCGCCGACGCCGCCGATGATCGCGATTATCGCGTTGACGATGTTGAGAGGATTGATCATCGGTTTGCTCCTGAGCCGTGGGTGCGGGGTGCCCGGACGGGTCGCCTTACCGTCCGGGCACCCCGCACCCGCGGAGTTCAGTTGACGTCCGCTAACTCGTCGACTTCGGCCAGCTGGCGTCGATCTCGTTCAAGGTCGTGTCCAGGTCCTGCTGGCCGCTGATCCAGGCCACCATCCCCTTCCAGAAGCTGCCGGCACCGACCGCGCCGGGCATCAGGTCGGAGCCGTCGAAGCCGGTGCGTCTGCGCCTCGGCCGCGAACTTCGCGATCGCCCGCGTGGTGTCGTCGGGATACTGGCTGGCGTCGAAGCGACTCGTGCGGTGAGAGCCAGCCACCGGTCTTCGCCCACGGACCGCCGAACTTGTCGGAGCTGATGAAGTTCAGCACCTCGACGGCGTCCTTGTTGTTCCGGTTGAAGATCGTGGCGAGGTCGCCGCCGAGCAGCACGGCTGGCCCTGCGCAGCGCCGCCCTCGACCGGCGGGAAGCAGCGCGACGTCGACCGTGCCGGCAGGTTGGCCGTGACGTCGTCCGGGAAGAAGTCGCCACTGGTGATGAAGTTGCCCTGGCGGTGCAGGAAGCACTGCGGCGGGTTGTTGAACATCGGGTTCGCCGAGGTGCCGAACGGGGTGCTGACGATCGCCGCCCGGCCGCCCAGCACGTTGCCGTCCGGGAAGGCGATCTTCTCGAACTCCTGGGCGGCCTGCTTGACCGTCGGGTGCGTTGAAGGGCACCTGGTGGCTGATCCACTGGTCGTAGAACTCCTTGCCGCCGATCCGAAGCACGTACTCCTCGATCCAGTCGGTGGCCACCCAGCCGGTCGCCTGGCCGGCCTCCATACCGATGCACCACGGCGCGGTGCCGGTCGCCTTGATCCGGTCGGTCAGCGCGAGCAGCTCGGTCTGGGTCTTCGGCGACGGTGTAGCCGGCCTGCTCGAACGCCGGCTTCGGCGTACCAGACGATGCTCTTCACGGCCATCCGCATCGGCACGCCGTAGGTCTTGCCGTCCTTGGCGACGGTCGCCTCGACCAGGCCCGGCACCAGGGTCTTCTTGGCCGCGTTGAGGTCGACTCCGGGCACCTCCTCCAGCGGCTCGAGCTTGTTCTGGTTGGCCAGGTCCACCAGCAGCCCGGGCTGCGGGAAGATCGCGATGTCGGGGGCGTTGTTGCCGGCCACCCGGCTGCGGATCAGCTCGGTGAAGTTGTTCGCCGGCATGTAGGTGACGTCGATCCCGGACTGCTTCTCGAACTCGACCAGCGAGGCGTTGAACGCGTCGGCCTCGGCGCCGGCGAAGGCCCCGAAGATCTCGACCTTCTTGTCACCGCCCGCGTCGGCGCCCGCCTTACCGCCCCCGCTCGAGCCGCCCCCGCCGCCGAGGCAGGCCGCCGTGACTAGCGCTGCCATCGCCACCGCGGAGAACTTGGTCAGGGATCGCCCACGCATCGCGCCTCCTCACAGCCCCGGTGACGTGCGCGTTCGCGGCACGATTTCACCGGCTCGACATGAAGCTGTGGCACACTGTGGCACGAGTATGTGCGCTGCGCCACATCAGGCGTGGCACCGTTTTCACACTGTCATCTTCGTCGGGTGATCGTCGGCCCGACTGGTGGCGCTAGATTGCTGCATTCGGGGGAATCGGGGGCGGGGCCCTCGCGTGGAGGTGGGATGTTCGCCCACGACGACCGGGCCGCCGCGTCGAACATTCGAGACGTAGCGCGCAAGGCCGGCGTCTCCCCCTCGACGGTGTCGCGGGTGCTCCGCGGCTCCACCAAGGTGCTGCCCGCCACCCGGGACCAGGTGCTCAGGGCGGCCGCCGAGCTCGGTTACGTGCCGTCGCCCGCCGCGTCACGGCTGGCCTCCGGGCGCACCCGCACGGTCGCGGCTGATCGTGCCGTTCGGCACCCGCTGGTTCTTCTCCGAGGTGATCGGCGGCGCGGAGTCGGTGCTCGCCCGGCCGGCTACGACCTGCTGCTCTACATCGTCGGCGACGCGGACGGCCGGCGGCGGTTCTTCGAGGCGATGCCGTTGCGCCGGCGGGTGGACGGGGTGCTTGGCGATCTCGGCTGCGTTCCGTCGGACGAGCTCGAACGGCTGGTCGAGCTGCGCGTCCCGATCGTCGGCATCGGGGGCCGGCTCGCCGGCGCGGCCCGGGTCGGCATCGACGACGAGGCCGGCGCGGCGATGGCGGTCGGCCACCTGATCGCGCTGGGCCACCGGGACATCGCGATGATCTCCGGCGAGCCGGACGACCCGGTCGGCCGCGCCACCACACTGGCCCGGCGGGCCGGCTACGGCGCGCGTTCGCTGACGCCGGCCTCCCGTTGCCGCCCGACCGGGTGGTCGCCGAACCGTGGGGCGTGACCGGCGGCGAGCCTTTGCACGGAGCGGCTGCTGGCCGGCCGCCGGCTGCCGACCGCGATGTTCGCCGAGTCCGACGAGATGGCCTTCGGTGCATTGCGGATGCTGCGCAGGGCCGGCCTCGAGGTGCCGCGCGACGTCTCGATCGTCGGGTTCGACGACCACGAGATGGCCGCGCCGGCCGACCTGACGACCGTCGCGCAGCCGGTGGTGCGTCAAGGCGAGCTCGCCGCCCGGCTGCTGCTCGACACGCTCGCCGGGACCGCCGTCGAGTCGACGGACATCGACCTGCCGGTGCGGCTCGTGGTCCGCGGCAGCACCGCCCGTCCCGGCAGCGGGTAACCGCGAGTGATGCCGGTCCGGGCTGTCCTCCGGGGAGGCCGGCGCCGCGTGGCGCTCCGGCTGAGCGATCGCTCAGACCTGGGTCGCGCAGCGCGGCGAGCACCGACCGCCGACCTCGGAGTTCCGCTCCGACACAGTCGCATGGCCTCATTGGCGGCCTCGACCAGGTCGGCTCGGTGATCACCGGAGCGTCGCTCGCCCAGCAGCGCGGCCATCGCTTGCTCGGCCTACCCCTGCCCTCCGCGCGCCTTGCTCGGGCTGTCCCGGTTCTGGGACGCAGAGGTGTCCGATGGCCACCCCCGCCCGGGCACTAGCGGTCGCGCCCAAGCCGGTCCCCATCCAGAGCGGGACGACCCCGACCTGTCGCCTCGGGCAGCGAACCCGAGAGCCGCGCACCACGGCCCCCATCACGGCACGATCCCGACGGAATTTAAGGCCAAGCGCTTGTGCGTGGACGATGGCTAGGTAGAGTACAAGGATGGCCGGTTCGGCTCGGCGCATGACGATTCCGACGCAGCTGGTGTTGCAGGCGCTGTTGGCGAATCCCTCGCGTGAGGTCTACGGACTCGAGATCGGAGAGACGGCCGGGCTGCCCAGCGGCACGGTGCACCCGATCCTTGCACGGTTGGAGCGGGTGGGCTGGCTCGCATCGCGATGGGAGGAGATCGACCCGCGGGTCGAGGGGCGCCCGGCACGGCGCTACTACCGGTTGACCGCCGATGGAGTGCACGCGGCGGCTGTTGCTTTGACCCGCGCGTACCGGCCTTCCCCTCACGCGCTGCGGCGGCTGCGACCGCTGGGTGAACAGCCATGACCACGCCGCCGGGTATCCCCGTCGACCAGTTGCCAGCGAAACCCACTTGGTGGGCGACGGGCTTGGTGGCTCTGGCGGCGGCGATACTGCCCAGCGCGGAGCACCGGCAGCGATATCGGCTCGAATTTGTCGCGGAGTTGTACGGAATGCCCGACAGGCGGCAGGCGCGATATGCCGGGCAGGTGCTGAGCCGGGCATGGGCGCTCCGTTCCGCGTTGCGGGAAGGTGAGTTGCCGATCGGGGAGGACGGAAACCCGGTGGGTTTCTGGCGACTGTGCCTCTGCCGGGTGCAGCGACACAGGTGGCGCTGGTACAGCACCGAGGACGGTGACCGCTACCAGCGGTGTGTCCGATGCGGATCGGACCGCATCATCTATGACTGGGGCGCACCCTGGCCTATGGCCTAGCCGGTTACCCCA
The DNA here is from genome assembly GCA_963776255.1 of uncultured Actinomycetota bacterium. Classification (GTDB taxonomy): domain Bacteria; phylum Actinomycetota; class Actinomycetes; order Mycobacteriales; family Pseudonocardiaceae; genus Pseudonocardia. Next base: position 147,111 of record CAVZMB010000019.1, read on the forward strand.
GCTGGTGGCTGGAACTCTACATAGGGCTAGGTAGAATACCAGCGTGGGTAGTTGGACCACCCATCCCGTCAGTTAAGCGCTGAAGCTTTGCCGTCAAGAACGGACGTCGGCGATGACAGAAGACAAACCAAAGCCGCCACTCTTGTGCCGACTTCGAATCCTGCACACCTGGAAGTGGTACCGGACCGAAGACGGACAGAGCTACCAGGCATGTGCCAAGTGTGGCCAGGACCGCGGTGTCGAACCGCCAGGGTGGACTCCTGGCATGTGGTAACGACGGAAACGTCCGGGCTTACTTCCCCGCCAATTTCCCCAAGTACCCCGGCCGCTCCGCCGAGCCGCGTTGCAACGCCCCGCATGCCGGTTGCACGCGGGCTGCAAGGCCAGAGTCGCATCGTCAGGGCACGGTTCCACCAACGATCCCTATCGGGAGGGAGTACGGACACGTCGGACATGGTCATGGGGCACGCTGATCGGCCACGCCAGGCCTCGCCAGTCGGCGCGCTGGACGCGTCGGTCGTCGAGGAGACCGCCCGGGCCATGGCGGCGGGTGGCGATCGCCACGGCGCTGCGAGGTGCTCGCACTGGCAGTCGGTGGCTCGCGCACCGCATCGAGGCGGCGTGTTCGCTCTCCGCCGCAGAGCGCCCGCAACAGCGCTCGCGTCGGTTGTCCGTGATCCGCGCGGCGAGCGCTCTTGGCGGACGGGCGGCGCACACCGGTCATCCGGGGTGACAGCACGCTCGGCCCTACGGTCGCGGGACGGCGTCGATGCGGCTCCGCGTCGGGGATCAGGTCCGGGGGGCCGTGTCCACCGCTTCGATCACGGCGGCGGCTCGCTGCGACCAGTACCCGTAGCGGCCGGCTGGCACTTGCCCTCGCCTGGCGGCCGGAGCTGGGCGACCACGCGGGCGAGCTCGTCGGCCAGCTGGAGCGATCCCGCGCCGGTCTCGGTGTCCGGTGGCACACTGCGGGTGCGCGTCCCGGGTGGGAGGACATCCAGGTAGAAGCCATGCACACCGGTCTGCACGAGGTCACGGCGGGACACGGCGGCACCGTCGCGCTGCGCTCGTTGACGCTCGAGGCCGAGCCTGGCGAGCTGCTCGTGGTGCTCGGGCCGTCCGGCGGCGGGAAGTCCACCCTGTTGCGGGTGCTCGCCGGCCTGACCCCGGTCCGTAGTGGCCGGGTGTTCATCGACGGCCGGGACGTCACCGGGCTGGCGCCGCAGCGGCGCAATGTGGCGATGGTGTTCGAGTCCGACTCGCTGGTGCCCTTCATGGACATCGCCCGCAACATGGGCTGGACGCTGCGGTCCCGCCAGGTCTCGGCGGACGAGGCCGAGCAGCGGGTGGCCGGCCAGGCCGCCGGGCTCGGGCTGAGCGGGCTGCTCAAGCGGCTGCCCGGGACGCTTTCGGCCGGCCAGCGCGGCACGGCCGAGATCGGGCGCGCGCTGGTGCACCGTCCGTCGCTGTTCCTGTTCGACGAACCGCTCGCCCACCTCGACGCGGCGGGCCGTCTCCGGGTGCGCCGGCAGATCGTCGAGGCCGTCTCGACCCTGCGCGTCACGACCTTCTACTCGACGCACGACCAGCAGGACGCGATGGCGATGGCCGACCGGGTGGCGCTGCTGCGCGACGGCGCACTGGTCCAGCTGGACACGCCGCAGTCGCTCTACCACCGCCCGGTCGACCTGTTCACCGCCGAGTTCGTCGGATCGCCGGGCATCGGGGTGCTGCCCGCTCGGCTGATCGTCGCCGACGGGCTGGCCGGGTACCAGGTCGGCACCCGGGTGCTGCCGTTCTGGCGACCGGTGCCACCGGAGCTGACTGGGCACATCGGCGCCGAGGTACTGCTCGGGCTGCGCGCCGAGAACGTGCGGGACGCGGCCCGTGATCTCGACCCGGAGGTGGTCGCGATCCGGGCGCTGGTGACCGCGGTCGAACCGACCGGCCGGGACGCCCTGGTCACCGCCACCGCCGAGGACGTCCTGGACCGGGCCGCCCAGCTGCGATCGATCTTTCCCGCGCGATCGGGGGTCGCCGTCGGGCACGTCGTCGAGCTCGGGGTGGACGTCACCCGGGCGTCGGTGTTCGACCCGGCAACGGGTAGGGCCATCTGGCACCCCGAGCCCTGATCCCGGGTTCCACCGGCCCGCGACGGTTGATCACCCGGTGCCGTGCGCCCTCAGCGGCGGCACACACCTGAGGTCTCCGGCACCGATGTCAGGACATGTGTGCCGGCGCCGGAGGTGTGTGCCGGCGATGCGAGGTGTGTGCGGGCCCGCGGCGCGGGACGGACGGGGCGCCGGCGGAACGGGCGAGAACGGTCAGCGCGCCGGGGTCCAGGACGGGTCGCGGCCGAACCAGGCCGCCATCCGATCCTGGATCGACGCGTCTTCAGGCACCTGCACCTCGTCGCCGAACGGCATGTCCGCGCCTCGGAACTCCGGGCGCAGCATCGGCCGCGACCAGGTCAGTGCGTACTCCGCGATCCGGTCGTCGAGCTCGATCGGCGCTCCGGTGGCCCGGACCAGGTCCCAGCCGTGCACCGCGAACTCGGCGATCTGCATGGCGGCCCCGCTGCGCTGCGGAGACTCGTCATCCATCTCGTCGAGGCCCGCGGCGCGCCACGCCTCGACCAGCTGTGCGGAACGCTCCTTGAAGGCCGCTGACCAGTCGTCGGGGAGCTCGTCGGGCGGCGCCTGATAGTCGACCTGCTCGCCGTGCGCCGCGGCGGTGAAGTTGCGCAGGTCCTGCGCGACCAGGTGCTGGACCAGCGCCCGCACGTCCCAGTCGCGGCACGGGGTCGGCAGTGCCTCCTGCTCAGGTCGGATCGAGGTGATGATCTTCCCAGCCTGATCGAGGGCGGACTCCAGGACCGCGATTGTGCTCGACGTCATGGGTCGGCAAACTACCGTCGCTCCCCGTCGCTGTCCGCGCCGCCGCGGCCGGCCGCCTCGATCCCGTCCAGCAGGCGCTGTAGCCCGAACTCGTGGGCGGCCGCGATCTGTTCCGCCGTACCGCCGTCGTACCCGCCCCGGTTCCACATCGTCGGTCATCGTGGGATGGCGGTCGACGTCGAAGTACTCCTCCCAGAACCTGATCCGGTCCTGCCACCAGGAGTCGTTCGACTGGCCGGAGCGGCGTTCCAGCTCGGTGCTCTCGACCTCGAGCCGAACGGTTGCCGTCACGTATCCGCTGATCGTTGCCGCCGCGGCGACCTGCTGGCGCGGGCTCAGGCCGAGCGGCGTCAGGGTGGAGAGCAGGTACTCCTCCTCGGCGAGCATGCCGGGGCCGATCGGCGGTCGCAGCAGCGAGACCGCGCAGAGCCACGGATGGCGCCGGTACATCTCACGGGTGCTGTGCACGTAGCGCGTGACCTGTTCGCGCCAGCGCTCGGGGCGCGCCTGCCCGGGCCCGGGCAACCCGCGTTCGCCGAGCACCTCGTCGACCATCAGGTCGACCAGCTCGGCCTTCGACGGCACGTAGGTGTACAGCGTCATCGTGCCCACCCCGAGCGCCCGCGCGACCCGGCTCAGTGAGGTCGCCGCGAGGCCCTCCGCGTCGGCCAGCTTGATCGCGGCGGACACCACGTCGTCGACGGTCAGCCGGGGTCTGCGGCCCAGGGCCGGCCCCGGCGCGCCACCCACGGTCCGGTGCCGGCGCCACAGCAGCGGCAGGATCCGGAGCGGATCCTGTCCTTCCCGCTGCTCGCCGTCCATGTGCGGTTCCCTCCCATTCTCGTATATCGTACGACAAGAGTTTCAGTACACCATACGAGAAAGGGCCGCTTGTGACAGTACTGGTGACCGGGGCAACCGGAAGCGTCGGCCGGCTCGTCGTCGACCACCTGTTGCGGGCCGGGGCGGCGCAGGTCAGGGCGCTGACGACCAACCCGAGGAAGGCGGCCTTCGGGCCGGAGGTCGAGGTGGTGACGGGCTATCTCGGCCGGCCGGAGACGCTGCCCGCCGCGCTCGACGGGGTCGAGCGGATGTACCTCGCCCCGCTGGAGGACACCGTGCGCGAGGTGACCGCGCTGGCCCGGCAGGCCGGCGTGCGGCACATCGTCGACCTGGCCGGCCCCAAGGACGGCCACTGGGGGGCCATCGCGGAGGCGGTCGAGGAGTCCGGGGTGGCCTGGACCCACCTCGAACCGGGCGAGTTCATGGACAACTTCCTGGTCTGGGCCGACCAGGTCCGAGCGGGCACGGTGCACGAGGCCTACCCGGACGCGGCCAGCGCACCGATCGAGATGGACGACGTCGCGGCGGTCGCCGCGGTCGCCCTGCTCCAGGACGGCCACCAGCGGCGGGCGTACGAGCTCACCGGACCGGAGACCCTCTCCCGGGCCGAGATGATCCGGCTCATCGGCGCGGCGATCGACCGGGACGTGCGGTGTGCGCTGGTCCCCCTCGAGGAGGCGATCCGGCGCCTCGAACCCGCCATGGGCGAGTACGCCAGCTGGTATCTGCAGGGGCAGGAGGCCTTGATCGAGCACCCGCAGCAGGCCGTCGACACCGTCGCGCGGCTCATCGGCCGCCCGGCCACCACCTTCGCCGAGTGGGCCGCCAAGCACGCCGACGACTTCCGCTGACGGCTCGGATCACCAGGGAACCGCGCCGGAGCGGTCGAAGAACCCGCCGGTCGGGCCGTCGGCCGGCACTGCCGCGAGGGCGACGATCGCGTCGCTGCCCTGCTGCACGGTCTGCATCCCACGGTGTCCGTTGAGGTCGGTGGCGGTGTAACCGGGGTCGACGGCGTTCACCCGGAACTCGGGCAGCGCCTTGGCGTACTGGGTAGTGATCATGTTCAGCGCGGTCTTCGACGCCGGGTAGGTCAGCCCCACCAGCGTGGACTCCAGCCGTGCGGGGTCGGTGGTCACGGCCAACGACCCCATGCCGCTGGACACCATCACGATCCGCGGGGCGGCCGAGCGGCGCAGCAACGGCACGAAGGCGCGGGTCACCCGGACCGCGCCGAACACGTTCGTGTCGAAGCACTCCAGCATCTCCGCCGCACCGGTCTCCAGCGGCCCGACCAGCGGTCCGGTGATCCCGGCGTTGTTGACCAGCACGTCCAGCCGCCCCAGGGACTCGTCCACCTGTTTGGCCGCGGCGCTGACCGAGCCGTCGTCGGTCACGTCCAGCGGCAGCACGCGCTGCCCGTCCGAGCCGGCCAGCAGCCCGGCCGCCGCCGCACCGCGGGCGGGGTCCCGGGAGCCCAGCAGCACCGTCCAACCCAGCTCGGCGAGCCGCCGCGCGGCGGCCAGCCCGATTCCCTTGTTCGCCCCGGTCACCAGGGCCACCGTGTCGATCGTCGAGTCGGTCACGGCTCCACCCTGCGGCGGGAAGATCAGGCGAACCAGGCCCGGCTCAGCCGGGGACGCGCCGTACCAGGCTGACGGGCGGCACAGCGAGGCACGGAGCGCGATGATGGACGGGTGGACCGCTCCGAGCTCGGCGCCGTGCTGCGGGCTTGGCGGGCCCGGCTGAGCCCGGCCGACGTCGGGCTGCCGGCCGGGTCCCGGCGGCGTACTCCGGGCCTGCGGCGCGAGGAGGTCGCCCAGCTCGCCGGGGTGAGCACCGACTACGTCAGCCGCCTCGAGCAGGCCCGCGGGTCGCACCCGTCGGAGTCGGTGCTGGCCGCGCTCGCCCAGGCCTTGCGACTCACCGATATCGAGCGTGATCACCTGTTCGACCTGGCCGGCGCGCGGCCGGCGGCACCCGGCTCGATCTGCGGACACGCCGCGGCCGAGCGTGCGGCGGCTGCTGGAACGCTTCGCCGACCTGCCCGCGTTGCTGGTCGACGCGAAGATGGACGTGCTCGCGTGGAACCCGATGGCGGTCGCGCTGCTCGGTGATCTCGCGACGTTGCCGCCGGCCGAGCGGAACATCGCCTGGCAGTGCTTCCTGAACCCGGCCGGCCGGGTCCACGCCGAGCCGGCCGAGCTGGCCCGGATGGAACGGGCGGTGGTCGCCGACCTGCGGGCGTCCGCCGGCCGCTACCCCGACGACCCCGGCCTGCGGCACCTCGTCGACGAGCTGCGCCGGCGCAGCGCCGCCTTCGAGCGGCTCTGGCAACAGCGTCCGATCGAGGCCCGGCACAGCGACCGCAAGCGGATCGCGCACCCCGAGCTCGGCATCCTGGAGCTGGACTGCGACGTGCTGCACGTGCACGGCGACGACCAGTGGCTGATCGTGTACTCGGCCGCCGCCGAAACTCCGGAGGCCGACGCGCTGACCCTGCTGCGCCTCACCGCTGGTCATTCGACGGCGGCCCATGGTCGGACGACGGCGGCCGGCGGCTCGACGCCCATGTCGGGCCGCGCCGACCTGGTCCCCAGCTGATCGGCATCAGGACGGGGCCGGCCCGGTGGTGTCGCCGATCCGCAGCGTCACCGGCAGCACGACGTCGGCCGGCCGCTGCCCGGACAGCAGGGCCGCGATCGCCTCGCCGACCGTGCGCCCCTTCTCGACGGTCGGCTGCACCACCGTCGTGAGCTGGACCGGGGCCAGCCACGGGAGGTCCACGCCGTCGAACCCGGCCACGCTGACGTCCACCGGCACCCGCAGCCCGAGCCCGGCGGCGGCGCGCAGCACGCCCGCGGCGAGCAGGTCGCTCTGGGCGACGATCGCGGTCGGCCGGCGAGCGACCGGAACCCCCAGGAGTGCGCGGCCACCGGCCTCACCCTCCTCGACGGCGTTCGCTGCGGCCTCCCACACCGGGGCATCCGGGTAGACGGTCCGGACGCCGGTCAGCCGTTCGCCGACGTCCCGGTAAGGCGTGGCCCGGCCGCGATCCGGCGTCACCATCCCCCGGGTGCCGTCCAGCCGCAGCGGCAGCGCCAGCACGGCCACCCGGCGATGGCCGTACCCCAGCAGGTGACGGGCCAGCTCCACGCTGCCGGCCCGGTCCTCGACCCCGACGAACACGACATCGGCGGCCCGCGGGCCATCGACGCCGACGATCGGCACACCGCGGCGGCGCAACAGCGGCAGCGCCGCGTCGTCGTCCAGGCCGCAGGTGGCGAACACCGCCGCGTCCAGCGGCACCGCGCCGAGCAGGTCGGCCGGCGGGCCGGACCGCTCGGCGTCCCCGGGCAGCAGCAGCAACCCCACCCCCAGCGGTCCGAGCACCTCGGAGATCCCGTCCAGCAGGCTGACCGCGACCGGGTCGCGGAAGGCGTACAGCAGCCGTTCGCCGACGATCGCGCCCACCAGCCCGGACCGCCGGCGGCGCAGCGAGCGGGCCACCGGGTCCGGCCCCGGGTAGCCGAGCTCCGCGGCGGCCGCGAGCACCCGCGCCCGGGTGGCGTCGGCCACCCGGGGCGACCCGGCGAAGGCCAGCGAGGCCGTCGACGGTGCGACGCTGGCACGGGCAGCAACGGCGGCCAGCGTCGGTCTGGTGGCGGTCATCACAGGCACCTCCGATCGAATTCGGTTGACGCCAGCGGCTCCGCCGAGGCACTGTGGCCGAGTCTATCGAATCGATTCGACAGACGGACCGTGAGGGAGGGGACCGACGATGCGGGCCGACGTCACGGGCCGCCGACGACCGGCCGGACCAGCGCGCTCTCGCCCGTGCGCGCACCGGGGTCGCGGTGGTCTTCGCCGTCAACGGCCTGCTGTTCGCGTCGTGGATCTCGCGCACCCCGGCGATCCGGGACGCCCTGGCGCTGTCCGAGGTCCAGCTCGGCCTGCTGCTGCTCTGCCTTTCGCTCGGCGCGGTCAGCGCGCTGCCGCTGGCCGGGCCGCTGGTGCAGCGTTTCGGGCCGCGCCGGGTAGTGGTCTTCGGATCGACCGCGTCGGTGCTCGGCCTGCTGTGCCTCGCGGCCGGCGTCGCTGCCGGGGCGTTCCTGCCGGCGGCCGCCGGGCTGGTGGCCTGCGGGTTGGGCATGGGCGTGTGGGACGTGGCGATGAACGTCGAAGGGGCCGCCGTCGAGCGGCACCTTGGACGTTCGTTGATGCCCCGGCTGCACGCCGCGTTCAGCCTCGGCACGGTGGCCGGCGCCCTGGTCGGGTTCGCGGCCAGCGCCGCCGGGGTGCCGGTGCCGGCCCAACTGATCGCGACCGTGGCCCTCGCCGCCGTTCTCGTCGCCCCCGCCGTGCGGGCGTTCCTGCCGGACGAGCCACCGAGCGCACCGGACCCGATCCGGGCGCGGCCGGCCCGCACCTCCGCGCTGGCGGCCTGGCGCGAGCCCCGCACGCTGCTGGTAGGCCTGCTCGTGCTCGCCTTCGCCTTCGTCGAGGGATCGGCGAACGACTGGCTGGCGCTGACGCTGGTGGACGCCTACGGCGCGAGCGAGGCGGTGGGCGCGCTCGGCCTCGGCATGTTCGTCGCCGCGATGACGACCATGCGGCTGGTCGGCGGCGCGACGCTGGACCGGTGGGACGGATCCCGGTGCTGCGGGTCGGCGCGCTGGTCGCGGCCGCCGGCGTGGCGCTGGTGATCTTCTCCCCGGTGGTGCCCCTGGCGCTGGCCGGCGCGCTGCTGTGGGGCGCCGGAGCGGCGCTCGGGTTCCCGGTCGGGATGAGCGCCGGCGCCGACGAGCCGGCACGCGCAGCGGCCCGGGTCGGCGTGGTCTCCTCGATCGGCTACACCGCGTTCCTCGCCGGTCCCCCGTTGATCGGGTTCCTGGCCGAGGTGTCGTCGCTGCGGCAGGCCCTCGGCGTGGTGCTCGTCGCCGCGCTGGTCGGCCTGCTCGCCGCCGGCAGTGTCCGCCCACTCACGACGCATAGCGATCATGTCGATCGGGCATAGCTCAGTGCACGCCGAATCGTCTCAGCGCGTACGGAGGACGTCATGCCCAACCCGAGCATCAAGGACGAGAAGGTCTACCAGAAGGTCAAGAAACAGGGCGCGTCGAAAGAGAAGGCCGCCCGCGTCGCCAACGCGGCCGCCGGCCAGGGCCGCAAGACGGTCGGCCGCCGCGGCGGCAAGTCCGGCTCCTACGAGGACATGACGAAGACCGAGGTCTACGAGCGCGCCAAGAAGGTCGGGATTCCCGGGCGGGCCAGGATGACCAAGTCAGAGCTGATCAAGGCCCTGCGCCGGCACTGACCGGCAAACCGACGCCGGCCGGCCGGGCCGCTAGCGGGCCTCCGCCTTGGCCGCGGCGGCGGCGTCCTTCTCGATCTCGGCGGCGTCGGCCTTCAGCTGCTTGGCCTCCAGCTTCTGGGCCCGCTTCATCGCTCGCTCTACCTTCGCCCCCATGTCGGCGACCGCGACCACGACCAGGCCCGCGCTGCCGGCGTCGAGCTGCTCGCCGAACTCCTTCAGGTCGTGCCGGCTCATTCCGGCGGCGGCATGTCCGGCGACGGCTCCCAGGACCGCTCCGCCCGCGGTGGTGGCCACGAGCAGCCCGGCCCCGACGGCGGCGAACGGGAACAGCGCGACGACCAGACCCGTTGCCAGCCCGACCCCGCCGCCGAGGACGCCGCCGGCCCGGGTCGGCGTCTCGTGCTTCTTGACGATCTTCGCCTTGCCGTCCGCGCGGCGCTCGACCACCGCGGCGTCGTAGGCATCGATCAGGCCTGCCTCGACGTGTAGATCCTTGATCAACTGGTAGTCGGCCTCGGCATCGGCGAGATCGTCGTACACCCCGACGTAGGCCATGAACGTGTCGACCGCCATTGCGCGCTCCTCGTGTCGGCGTCCGGGTGGCCAGCGTTCTGCCACCGCGGAGCCGGTGAATATGGCCCTTCGGTCCTCGGCCGGGTGACGTTCGCCCTGACCTCGACGAGCGGCCGGCGTGGCCCTAATCCCCTAGCCGGCCGGCGGGGCGGTCCCGCAACGGCCGGTCGAACAGTGGGGGGACGCACCCCGATCCGTTCTGACCTGCACATTCGTAACGTCCGAGACGCCTGCTAGCGCACCCGGAGGGCGTCATGTCCCAGCTCACGATCAACACCGCTGAAGAGCTCGACCGCGAGCTGGAGCACTGGCTGCACACGGCACCCGGCACGGCCGAGCTGGACGGGCTCGAGCTGGCCCGCCTGGTGACCGGGCAGGTTCGGGAGCACGGCCGGCACCTGTTGGCCGACGGGCTGCTCGACGCACTCGAGACGATCCAGCGCCGGCACCGCGGCCACGACCGCTACCTCGACGCCTACCTGGACAGCGTGCTCGCCCGGCGCCAGGACAGGTTCCGCAACCAGACCTACCTGGCGCTCCCGCTGCTCGAGGAGATCCTGGCCGACCCGAGCTCCGGCCTGGACCCGGAGCAGCTGTCCGCAATCCTCGTCGCGGACATCATCCGGCACGAGGGCCAGCCGGACAGCGTGGCCGCCACCGGCCCGGCGACCAACCGGAAGCGCACCCAACACGCGGGGCGGATCATCGCGGCGATCGACCCGCGGAACTGCCCGATGCCGCCGAAGACGATCGCCGGCGAATGGCTGGCGCTGACCGTGCTGCCGGTGTCCACCGTGCACGACGAGTACTTCTTCATCCGCGCGCTGCAGACCCACGAGATGGTCTTCACCACGCTGACCCGCGAGCTGCGGGCGGCTACCAGGGCGGTGCGCCGCGGGCACCTCGCCGCCGCGGCGACCCGGGTGCGGCGGGCCAACGAGGTGTTCGCCCGGGCGGCCATGCTGTTCCGGATGGTCGCCACCATGCGGCCCGAGGACTTCCACGCCTTCCGGGTCTACACCGACGGCGCCAGCGCCATCCAGTCCGAGGCCTACAAGCGTTTCGAGCTCGCCTGTGGCCGGCCCTCCGCTGCTCGGCTGGCCTCGGACGCGTTCACCAACGTGCCAGCGGTGCGCGCCGAGGCGGACCGGCAGGACAACCTGGTGCGGGCCTACCTCGACCAGCGCCGCCAGGGCCGGGTGGACAGCGCCGCCTACCCCGAGCTGGAGTCCGCGATCGGCGAACTCGAGGCCAGCCACCAGCGCTGGAAGACCACCCACCACGGGTTGGCCTCGAAGATGCTCGGCGAGTCCCGCGGTTCCGGCTACACCTCGGGCGTGCCGTACCTGCGTCAGTGCCTGGACAACCGGCTGTTCACCCCGATCACGACGCCGACCATGTGCCAGCGGCTAGCGAGCTGACCAGCCCGCCGGCACGGCGCGCGCATCCTGGCACACGCGCGTCACGGCACGCGCGGTGTTCAGGCGTTGCGCGCGGCGTGCGCTGCCGGGCTGATGTTCGGGTTGAGGTGGAACACGTTGTCCGGGTCGTAAGCGTCCTTGAGCGTGGCCAACCGGGCCAACTGCTCGGGTGCGTAGGCGCGGCGCACGCCCTCGGCCCCGTCGTCGCTGAGCGCATTGACGTACACCCCGCTGGCGAACGGCTCGATCGCGGCCGCGCTGCGCCGCGCCGCGTCCATCCGCGCGTCGTCCTCGGCCGGCTCCGTCCAGCCCGCCGAGGTGCCGAACTCGAAAAGGGTGTCCCGGTGGCTGAACGCGGTGTCCGGCCCGGCGACATCGCCGATCGCGCCGCCGTGGGCCTGCAGCCCGACGTTCGGCAGTGCCTCGCCGCGGCCGTCCGGGCTGCCCCGGAGCAGGAAGGCCTCGATCGCCTCGTCCGGGAACTGGCGCAGGTAGTGGCCTTTGGAATAGCGCCGCACCGCGTGCCGCTCGATCTCGTCCTCGATCCGCTGCAGCTCCAAATAGGACATCTCGAGCTCGCGGCGTGCGACCGGGCGGCCGAGGTCGCGCAGCGCCGGCAGCAGTCGCCGACCGGCCTCGGGGTCACCGACCCAGATGGCGCCGACGGTGGCACCCTCGTCGCTCACCCCGGCGGTGAATGTCGCCTGCCGGGGCGCCTCGGCGTTGAGGTCCCGCCACCGACGGAACACCGGGAGCGCGTCTTCGACCGGGAAGGTGTACAGCGCCACGAGCGCGTACGAGCCGACCGGGTGCAGCACGAACTCGAACTCGGTCACCACACCGAAGTTCCCACCGCCGCCACGCAGCCCCCAGAACAGCTCGGGGTGCTCGGTCTCGCTGGCCCGCAGGACCGTCCCGGCCGCCGTAACCAGCTCGAACGACACGACGTTGTCGCAGGTCAGGCCGTGCTGCCTGGCGAGCCAACCCATGCCGCCGCCGAGGGCCAGCCCGCCGACCCCGGTATGTGAGACGTTGCCGGCGGTGGTGGCCAAGCCGTGCCGGTGGGCCTCGCCGTCCAGCGCGGACAGCAGCGCCCCGCCCTGCACCCTGGCCCGGCGGCGCTCCGGGTCGACCGAGGCGGCACCCATCGGTGTCAGGTCGATCATCAGACCGCCGTCCGGTACGGCAAGCCCGAGCACGCCGTGTCCCCCGCTGCGTACCCCGATCTCCAGGTCGAGCTCGCGGGCGGCGCGCACCGCGCCGACCACGTCGCGGACGCTCGCGCAACGGACGATCACCCGGGGTCGCCGGTCAACCATCGCGTTCCACACCGTGCGGGCGTCGTCGAACCCGGGTTCGCCGGGCAGCAGCAGCGCCCCGTCCAGCCGGGACCCGCCGAGCGTCGCACGGATCGCTCGATCGTCACCTGGCACGGTCCGCCTCCCTCGCCGCGCTGCGGGCCCGGATCGCGTCGAGCACGATCGACCGGGCCGCCGCATGGTCGAGGGTGTGGCCGTGACGCACGTTCGGCCGGTCCCCCACGCCCGGACCGCGCTGGTCCACGACCGTCATGCCGCGGGTGAGGGTGCCGGTGAGCTCGATGTCGACGTGGCGCAGCGTGGACCCGATCACCTCCGGGTGGGTCACGGCGAGAATCGCGCAGGGGTCGTGCAAGCCACCCTGCCGCTTGCCGGTGTGCAACGGGATGGTGTCCAGGTACGCGGCGATGAGGTCGGCCATCACCACCGCGCCGTCCGTGCCGATCGCTCGGATGTCTCGCTCCAGCGCGTCGTCCAGCACGAACTGGTGGGTGAGGTCGAGACCGACCATCAGCAGCGGCGCCTCGCTCCGCAGCACGACCGCGGCCGCCTCCGGGTCGACGAGCGCGTTGAACTCGGCGACCGGGGTGTGGTTGCCGACGGTCGCACTGCCGCCCATGAACGAGATGCCGGCCACCCGGTGCTGGATGTCCGGCGCGAGCCGCAGCGCCATAGCGACGTTGGTCAGCGGCCCCAGGGCGGCGATCCACAATCCTTCCTCGGCCCGCACGGTTTCGATCAGGTAGCCGACCGCGTCCTGCGACGCGGCCTGCCGGCGGAGCTCCGGCAGGGCACGACTCCCGAAGCCGCTGATTCCGTGGATCTCCGGGGCGAACCGGGGCGGCGCGACGAGCGGGCGGTCCGCGCCGGCGTGCACTGGCGCGTCGATCCCGAACAGCTGGCAGGTCAGCAGGGCATTGCGGGTGACGTCGGCCAGCGGTGCGTTGCCGCCCACCGTGGTGATCCCGACGATCACGCCGTACTGGGCGGCCACGGCCAGCGCAATCGCGTCGTCCTGGCCGGGATCGCAGTCGACGATGAACCGTGGCGGTGTGGTGGCGGCCATCGGAACCCCCTCCAATGTGGGCCGGGTCAGCCGTGATTCAACAGTTCCGTGCGGTACCGCTCCAACCGATCGGCCAGCTCGACGGGCTGGCTCAGCGCGACCAGGTGGCCGCCGGGCATCTCGTCGACGGGCAGGCCCAGCCGTTCGCCGACGACGCGGTGCTGGAACTCGATCGGGAAGAACCGGTCGTCGCGACCGTGCAGGAACCGGGTGGGCACGTCCGGCCAGCCGTCGAGCGGCCACGGCTTGTCGAACGGCGTGCCGGACTGATCCGGTTCGTCGGCCGCCAGCAGTTCCGCTGTGACGTCCGGCGGCAGGTCGTGGAAGAACGCGTCGTGCATGTCGTCGGACGGGTCGTCGAAGCTCCGGCCGGCACGGGCCGCCTGTTCGGCCCTGGCCTGCGCGAATCCGGTGTTGCCCCACCAGGCAGCCGGTGGCTCGCCGGGTAGCGGGACCATCGCGTTGAGCATCACCAGCAGCCGCACCGGCACCCGCGCGCAGACCAGCGGCGCGGTGAACCCGCCCATCGACTGCGCGACGACGACGAGCTCGTCGGCCGAACCGGCCCGGTCGCGGATCGCATTGACGACGGTGTCGGCGTACTCGGTGAGCCCGGCGGTGTTGTCGGCGGCCGGCAGGTCCACCGCGACGGTCTCCGCGCCGCGGCGGTGCAGCTCCGGCTCCAGCCGGTTCCAGTACGCCGCCAGGCCGCCGGCTCCCGGGATCAGCACGTAGGTCGCCATCTCAGATCCTCCTCGGACGCATTCTCCCAACTATGGAGATCCCTGCGGTGGCGCGGGCCCTGGACGTCGTCGGTGAACGATGGGAGGAAATCCGCGCGCTTCGGTGCACCGGGGGAACTACCGTCGCGCCCATGCGGTCACAGCTGCGTGCGGCGCTGGCCCAGGCGATCAGGTCCGGAGACTCGGTGGCGGTCTCGGCCCTGCGATCCGCACTGGCCGCGATCGGCAACGCCGAGGCGGTCGAGGCCGGCACACCGGGCGGCTCCCCCGGCGCGGACCCGCTCGGACCCGCCGGAGCGGTCGGAGCGACGGACGTGCCGCGGCGGCAGCTGACCGAGGCCGACCTGGCGCAGACGGTTCGCGTCGAGATCACCGAACGGCTGACCGCGGCCGGCGAGTACGAGCGGCTCGGTCAGCCGGAGCGCGCCGAGCGGCTGCGCGGCGAGGCGAACGTGCTGGGCCGCTTCGTCCCCCACTGAGCCGCGTCGTCCCCTCCGAGCCGCGTCGCCCACTGAGCACTGACCACCCGCCCCGGGCAACGAACGGCACTTTCGTGCGATAGGGCCGTACAAGCGCGCCGTTGATCATGAGCAGATCAGGAGTGCCGACGCTATCGGCCCGAGGCGGTCGACGGACGAGCACACCCACTCCGCCACGTCGATCAGGTACCCGGATCCACGCTGGAACATCCGGGTGACACGTCACGCGAACGGTGCCACCCTCGGCACGTGCGCAGGATGCGGATGCTGCGGCTCGTGGTCCACCGACCGACCCGCGAGCCGGTGATGCTGCTCGGTGAGGTCGACGGCGACCGGTTCCTGCCGGTTTTTCTGCGCCAGCACCAGGCCCAGGTGATCGCGCTGGGGCCGCGCGGCGAAGAGGATCCGATGCTCGGTCAGGACCTGATCGGCGCGATCGTGCGCGGGCTGGGCCGACGCATGGAGGGCGTGGAGATCACCGAGTTGCGGGACGGCAAGTTCTACGCCGACCTGGTGTTCGACGCCGGCGTCCGGGTCGAGCTTCGGCCCAGTGACGCGCTGGCGGTTGCGGTCCGGGACGGCCTGCCGATCTCGGTGGCGGACGTGATCCTCGACGAGGTCGGCCAGCAGACCTCGGAGCTGTTCCCGGACGGCACCGACGCCCCTCCGGAGCAGCAGCTACGCGACTTTCGGGAGTTCATCGACGACGTCCGGCCGGAGGACTTCCGCGAGCCACCGCGGTGACCGCGCCAGCACGGTGACCGCTCCCCAGAACGAGCTCGGCGAGCCGATCACGTCCCTACCCGGGCGCGGCCGGCGCCGGTCTCGGTCGCGACACGGCAAGATGGCGGACATGAGCGGAGCCGACAGCGCCACCGGGGGCTCGGCGGACGAGTCCGGGCCAGGCCGTGCGACCGATCCATGGACGGCCCAGATGAACGCGCTCGGCACCTACATCCGGGCCCAGCGTCAGCTCGCCAGGCTGTCGCTGCGCGAGATGGCGAACCTGACCAACATCAGCAACGCCTACCTGAGCCAGGTCGAGCGCGGGCTGCACCAGCCGTCGCTGAAGGTGCTGCACTCGATCGCCGATGCCTTGCACCTCTCGGCCGAGCAACTGCTGGACCACGCCGGGTGGGCGATGGACGCGCGGGCGGGCAGCTCGGCCGGTTCGTCCGGCGCGGATGGCACGGACGGAACGGACCGAACGGACGGTGCGCGTGACGCGACTCGCTCCGCACCGGGTGGACAGGCCCACGACGTGCCGGACACCGAGGCCGCGATCAGGTCCGACCCCCGGCTGTCGGACAGCCAACGCCGCGCTCTGATCGGTGTGTACCGCTCGTTCGTCGGCGATCCCGGCGACCGGACCTGACGGTCGCCCTCAGGTCCCGCGGAAGCGGTTGATCGCGTCGAGGTGCTGCTGGCGCAGTTCGACGTTCCGCACGCCGAGTCCCTGTTCGGGGGCGAGGCAGAGCACTCCGACCTTGCCCTGGTGAGAGTTGGTGTGCACGTCGTGGGCGGCCTGCCCGGTCTCGGTCAGCGGGTAGACCCGGGACAGCGTGGGGTGGATCTTGCCCTTGGCGATCAGCCGGTTGGCATGCCAGGCCTCGCGGTAGTTCGCGAAGTGCGAGCCGATGATCCGTTTCAGGTTCATCCACAGGTAGCGGTTGTCATAGACGTGCTCGAAGCCGGAGGTGGACGCGCAGGTGACGATCAACCCGCCGCGGCGCGCGACGTAGACACTGGCGCCGAAGGTCTCCCGACCGGGGTGCTCGAAGACGATGTCCGGGTCATCGCCGCCGGTCAGCTCGCGGATCCGGGCACCGAAGCGCTTCCACTCCTTGGGGTCCTGGGTGGTCTCGTCGCGCCAGAACCGGTAGCCCTCGGCGGTCCGGTCGATGATCAGCTCGGCGCCCATCCGCCGGCAGATCTCCGCCTTCTCCGGCGAGGACACCACGCAGACCGGGGTCGCCCCGCCGTTGAGCGCGAACTGGGTGGCGTAGGAGCCCAGCCCGCCGGACGCGCCCCAGATCAGCACGACGTCGCCCTGCTTGACGTCGCGCACCGTTGCGGGACACCAGCTGCCGGTAGGCGGTCGAGTTCACCAGTCCAGGCGCGGCGGCTTCCTCCCAGCTCAGGTGGGCCGGCTTGGGCATCAGCTGGTTGGACTTCACCAGGGCGAGTTCGGCGAGCCCGCCGAAGTTGGTCTCGAACCCCCAGATCCGCTGTTCGGGGTCCATCATCGTGTCGTCGTGCCCGTCCGGGCTCTCCAGCTCCACCGACAGGCAGTGCGCCACCACCTCGTCGCCCGGTTTCCAGCTGTGCACCCCGGCACCGGTGCGCAGGACCACGCCGGCCAGGTCCGAGCCGACCACGTGGTAGGGCAGGTCGTGCCGCTTTGCCAGCGGCGAGATCCGCCCGTAGCGCTTGAGGAAGCCGAAGGTGGGCAGCGGCTCGAAGAGCGAGGTCCACACCGTGTTGTAGTTGATCGCGCTGGCCATCACGGCTACCAGCGCTTCACCCGGAGCCAGCTCGGGGGTGGCCACCTCGTCCAGGTGCAGGCTCTTGCGCGGGTCCTTGACCCGGTGCTCGAGCCCGTCGAACATCTCCACCTCGTCGGCGCGCACCGTCACCCCCCGGTAGTGCTCGGGGAGCGGGAGCTCGCCGACCTCGCTCAGCTCGTCCGCCAGAATCGCTTCACGGATCTCCTGCACGGCTGACCTCTTCCCGGTGCGCGGGAACGCACACCTCAGAACCGACGCCGGTGCTTGGCATACCAGATACTACTGCTCAGTATCTTGCACAGAACTGGCGAGCACAACCTGAGGGTAGAAAGGGGCCCTGCCCCAAGACGATCGGGACAGGGCCTCGTTGTGGGACGCCGGGTGCGAGCCCCAGGTCAGGCGGAGTTACGCGCCGACCGCGAGGTGCGCTCGGTGGTCGCCTTGGTCTGCTCGGCCGCGGCGTCGGCGCTCTTGACGACATGCTCGACGGCCTTGTCGGTCGCCTCGCGCGCCCGGGCGCTCGCGACCTCGGTGGCCTGGGCGCCCGCCGCCAGCAAGCTCTTGGCGAACTGCCGCTGGGTCGCGAGCAGCTGCTCTGCGACGTCGAAGGCGTTGTCGACGAACTCGACGGCCGACGGCACCTTGGGCTGCGCGAGCAGCGTGCCGGCGAAGGCCTGCACGTTCTCGGCCCAGGTGTGCACGGCCTCGTTGATGGCCGCCTGGCCAGCCTTGGTGAACTCGATGAACTGGTCCTGCTGAATCGTTGTCATTCCTGCTTCTCCCCTTATCGCGGTGTCGCTTACTAAAGCTAGCGGCGCTCGATAAGTATGTCAAGCAAGATGGCTGTGGGGCCCGCCACACACGTTTCGGCTGGTCAGGTGCGTACGTAGCCGCCCGGAGCGTCCTCGAGGGAGCGGTACTTGCGGTTGCCCATCGGCGGTGGGTCGACCAGCTCGCCGGAGTGCTCGTCCGACCACCGTGCCCAGTCCTCCCACCAGGATCCGGTGTGCCGGCTGGACGACTGGCGCGCCACGTCCGGCGTGTTCGGCGGCTGTCCGACCGTGGTAGTCGTCGACGGCGAGGTACCAGCCCTTCGGGCCCGGCGGGTTCACGATGCCGGCGATGTGCCCCCCGCTGGACAGCACGAACCGGCTCGGCCCGGCGAGCAGCCCGGTCGAGGCGTAGGCCGACTGCCACGGCACGATGTGGTCGTTCTCGGCACTGACGATGTAGGCGTCGGACTTGACGTCGCCGAGGTCGATCGTGCGCCCGGCGATCTCCAGCTCGCCCGTCGGCGAGCCTGTTCTCCACGTAGAAGTTGCGCAGGTAGAACGCGTGCATGGTGGCCGGCATCCGGGTGCTGTCGGCGTTCCAGGCCAGGATGTCGAACGCCGGCGGGTCGTCGCCCATCAGCCAGTTGATGACGACGTAGTTGAAGATCAGGTCGTTGGCCCGCATCAGGTCGAAGGTGCCGGCCATCGACCGGCCCTCCAGGTGCCCGGTCTTGGCCATCTCCTTCTCCAGCCGGTAGACCGTGCGCTCGTCGGTGAACACCCCGAGCTGCCCCGGTTGGGCGTAGTCCAGCATGGTGTTCAGCAGCGTCAGGGTGCCGACCCGGGTGTCGCCGGTCTGCTGAGGTAGGCGTCGGTGATCGCGGTCAACGCGCCGCCGAGGCACAGCCCGACGATGTCGATGGTGTCCGCACCCGTGATCGACTGGATCACGTCCAGCGCCTGCTGCGGACCGTTGATCAGATAGTCGTCCATCGTGGTGCCGGACATCTCGGCGGACGGGTTCCGGTAGCTGATCGCGAATACGGTCCGCTCGTGCTGGATCGCCCACTCGGCGAAGCTGCGGCCGGGCGCCAGGTCCATCACGTAGTACTTGTTGATCCACGGCGGACTGAACAGCATCGGCGCCGACCGCACCTTCTCGGTCTGCGGCGCGTACTGGATCAGCTCCATCAGCTCGTTGCGGTACACCACCTTGCCCGGCGTCGCGGCCAGGTTCTCGCCCAGCTGTGAACCCGCTGGTGTCCACCTGCCGCGGCCGCCCGTCGTTGTGCAGCACGTCGTCGACGAAATGCCGAGCACCGCGCACCACGCTCACCCCACCGGTGTCGAACGCACTCTTCAGCGCCGCCGGGTTGCTCGCCAGGAGGTTCGTCGGCGCAGGGCGTCGAGCAGGAAGTCGACCGCGAACCGGGCCTTGGCTACCGTCGGCTCGTCCACCGCCGCCCCGTCCAGGACGTGCTCGCAGAACCGCCGAACCAGCAGGTAGGCCTGCCGGGTGGCGTAGAACAGCGGATTCTCATTCCAGGCCGGATCGGCGAAACGCCGGTCCTTCGCATCGGCTGCGACCGGCGGCTCGGCGGAGCCGCCCAGCCAGCGGGACATCGCGACCCAGTGGAACCCGGGCGAGACCCGCCGGCCAGACGCAGCGTCCGCCCCGGCCGTCACGGCGGGATCCGCGCCCGCGCCGCGCGGGCCTGCAGCATGGCCTGCCCGAAACCGACCATGTCCAGCTTGGCGAACAGCTCGGACTCGGGAGCAAGGATGCTCGCGGCATGCTCGGCGACGTCCCACCGACGATCCTGGGGAGAATGCTCTGGCATGCCCTCCATTTCACCTCGGGCGCGGCGGTGACGCGAACGCTGGCGCTAGCAGCCTGCCGAACAATGCCTGCTCCGCCGGGCGTCGGCCGGGCAGCTTCTAGTGTCCCGTGAGCGAGGTTCCTTGCCCGGATCCGGCGATCCAGGTGGATGCACCGCAAGGCGGAGGAAAAGGCCGATACCTGGTCGTATCGGCCTCGACGACAACGCAGCGGGGCGCCATCTGGGCGCCGGAGGCGGGTAAGACGACCTCGCTCACGGGACACTAGGTCTCGACCGACACCAGCCCGAGCAGCTCGACCCGCCAGTCGGCGTAGCTGCGGGCGTCATCGAGCACCTCCTCGTGAGTGGGGGTCGGGCCGAGCGCCCGGGTCGCGATGTCCTCGGGGGTCGACCCGTCGTCCAGCACGTGCACCCTGAGCTCCTTCGTCGGATGGGCGTCCGCCCGGGCGGCGTGGATCAGCACCCGGATCAGCGCCTGCCGGGCCTGCCAGTCCTCCGGTGTCGCGACGTCCGGTGGCAGCGTCCACATGACGAAGGTGATCCGCGCGAGGTCGGCGAGGCTGGGCAGCGCGCCGGCCAGGGCGGGGAACCGGGCGAGCACGCCCGCGGCGAAGAGGTGGTGCACCCGGCTGATCGCGGTTTCGCCCATCACCGCGAAGTCCGCCGGCAGCTGTACGTAGGAGTCGAACGCCCCCGGTCCGGCCTCGGCGCACGCGGCGGGCACCCGCTCCAGGTCGACCACCTCCGTCACCTCGGCCCCGCGGTCGCGTAGCACCGCGGCCACCGACGCGACGTGCTCGGCCGCACCCGAAACCAGCACCCTTGCCATGCTTCCTCCTCAAGCCTCCGCCCGGTTCCTCCGCCACGTCACCGTGGCGGGCGGTCGTCGACAAGCCGGACCGCTTTCCCGGCAGATCTTGCGACGCCGCCGACATCGAGGATCTCCACCTCGACGCTAACCCCGATCCGGCCCTTGACCGAGTCTTGCAGCAGCCCGGCGAGTCTGTCCTTGTCCGCCTGGGTGGTCGCGGCGCGGCCCTCCACCCGGACCGTCAGGTTGTCCAGCCGACCGGCCCGGCCGAGCACGCACTGGAAGTGCGGGGAGAGCTCGGGTAGCTGCAGGACCAGCTCCTCGATCTGGCTCGGGAACAAGTTGACGCCGCGCAGGATGATCATGTCGTCGGTCCGGCCCGAGATCCTCTCGATCCGGCGCATCGGCCGCGCAGTGCCGGGAAGAAGCCTGGTCAGGTCCTTCGTGCGGTACCGGACGATGGGAAGCGCCTCCTTCGTCAGCGAGGTGAACACGAGCTCGCCCCGCTCCCCGTCCGG
This sequence comes from uncultured Actinomycetota bacterium, assembly GCA_963776255.1. Taxonomy (GTDB): domain Bacteria; phylum Actinomycetota; class Actinomycetes; order Mycobacteriales; family Pseudonocardiaceae; genus Pseudonocardia. The sequence continues at coordinate 168,219 of CAVZMB010000019.1, forward strand.
CAGCACCTCGCCGGTGTCCGGGTCGACGATCTCCGGGTAGAAGTGGTCCTCCCATACGTGCAGGCCGTCGCGGGTCTCGATGCACTCCTGGGCGACGCCCGGACCGATCACCTCGGACAGACCGTAGATGTCGACCGCGACGATCCCGGCCCGCTTCTCGATCTCGGCGCGCATCCCGTCGGTCCACGGCTCGGCCCCGAACACCCCGACCTGCAGCGACGTCCGGCTCGGGTCGATGCCGACCGTCTCCATGTGGTCGAGCAGCACCAGCAGGTAGGACGGCGTCACCAGGATCGCCTCGGGCTCCAGGTCCTGGATGAGCTGCACCTGCCGCTCGGTCATCCCGCCGGAGACCGGGATCACCGTGCAGCCGAGGCGCTCCGCGCCGGCGTGCGCTCCGAGCCCGCCGGTGAACAGTCCGTACCCGTAGGCGACGTGCACCCGGTCGCCGGGACGAACCCCGGCCGCGCGCAGCGAGCGGGCCATCACCGTCGCCCACATGTCCAGGTCGTTGCGGGTGTAGCCCACCACTGTCGCCTTGCCGGTGGTGCCGCTCGAGGCGTGGATCCGGGCGACCTGTTCCATCGGCACCGCGAACATGCCGAACGGGTAGGTGTCCCGCAGGTCCGCCTTGGTGGTGAAGGGATAGTGCCGCAGGTCCGCCAGGCTCTTCAGGTCCTCGGGCCGCACGCCGTGCTGGACGAACTTCCGGCGGTAGGCGGGCACGTTGTCGTAGGCGTGCCGCAGCGACCACTGCAGCCGCTGCAACTGGAGGGCCGCCAGCTCGTCGCGTGATGCGGTCTCGATGGGCTCCAGCCCGGTGGGGGTGTGCCGATCTCGCATCGCAAATCCTCACTCCACTCCCGGATGCTGATCAGTCTGCTCGCCGCCAGTCGACCGCGGTCTGCCGGCCATCGGCCGTCCGTGGCGGATCGTACGAGTTCCTGAGCGAGCCGGACGCCCGTGGTCGGCACATACCGACGGTGGCCGGCCCAGCTGTCAGGACATGTGTGCCGCGACGCTGCGATGTGTGCGGCCGGATTCGGTGGCTAGCGGTCCGCGTCGAGGAACCGGGAGACGATCGGGATCACGATGCCGGCGTCCTGGGTCAGCGACATGTGGGTGGTCGCCGGCAGCACGGCGAGCTGGGCGTTCGGCAGCAACGAGCGCATCTCGGCGGCGTGCTCGATGCGGACGAAGTCGTAGTCGCCGATCATCAACAGGGCGGGGTTGTGCACCCGGCGCAGCACCTCGGGCGCCCAGCCCTGGAACGCACCGACCTCCGCCTCCGCCTTCGCCGCGAACGCGTCGAAACGGCCCGGGTCGGGCGCGACCCGCAGGTAGTCGGCGCGCATCGCCTCGAACTCGGCCTGGGTGGGCATCCGGGTCGAGTCGGGGTGCGCCTCCGGGTTCGTGATCTCCTCGTGGTAGCCGTCCGGCCGGAAATGAATCGCGGCGAGCACCAGCCGATCGGTCCGCTCGGGGCGCCGGATCGCGGCCTCCATCGCCACCAGCCCGCCGAGGCTGTAGCCGAAGAGGTCGGCGCGCTCGATGCCGAGGTGGTCGAGCAGCGCGACGACGTCGACGGCCAGGTTCGGGATCGTCGGGGCGCGGTCGATGTCGGCGGTGCGGCCGTGGCCCTGCAACTCCACCGCGACGACCTGGTGAGACCTGGCCAGCTCCGGCAGGAGCGCGCCGAACGAGGACTCGATCGTCAGCAGCCCGCCGTGCAGCAGCACCAGCGGTCGGCCACCGCCGTGCACCTCGTAGTACATCTGCAGGCCGTTCACGGCCGCGTAGCTTCCGACCGAGCCGGTGGCGACGGTTGGCACGCCGGGCCTCCTCTGCGTCAGGCTCACCGTACGGACCGTTCCGCCGGCCGGAACTCATCGATGCACCGGCAGACCACCCGGTGACAGGCTCACCTCGACCCGGGAGGTGCCCAGGAGATGGCCCAGCAGATGGGTACGACGCGCATCCGCACCAGCCATGTGGGCAGCCTGGTCCGCCCGCCGCGCCTGGTCGAGATCATGCGGGCCCGCGAGCACGGCGAGCCGGTCGAGGAGGCCGAACACGCCGAGGTGCTGACCGCCGCGGTCGCCGAGGTCGTGCGCCAGCAGGTGGACCTCGGCCTCGACGTGGTGAGCGACGGCGAGTTCGGCAAGTCGGACAGCTGGTCGCGCTACATCCGCGAACGGCTCGACGGCTTCAGCACGGTGCCCGCTGCCGGGCCGTCCGCCGGCGTGACCGCCCGGTCGAACGTGCCACCCGGCACCGACAAGGACCTGTTCGCCGAGTTCTACGCCGAGTACGAGGCCGGCCAGGGCTTCGTCGGCGCGGCGAGCGACTGGGTCGCGACCGGGCCGATCCGCTACGCCGGCCAGCACGCGATCCGGCGGGACATCGCGAACCTCACCGGCGCGCTCGCCGGGTCCGGCAACCGGATCGACGGGTTCCTGCCGGTGGTGGCGCCGGCCAGCGCGGTGCCGACGCCCACCCACGACTACTACCGCACCGACCGCGAGCTGCTGTTCGCCGTCGCGGACGCGCTCAACGAGGAGTACCGGGCCGTGGTCGACGCCGGCCTGGTGGTGCAGATCGACGACGCGCACCTCGCCATCGGTTACGACCGGATGCGCGGCGACCTCGCCGCGTACCGCCCGTGGGCCGAGCTGCGCACCGAGGCGTTGATCCGCGCCCTGGACGGCGTCCCGCCGGAGCGGTCGCGCTACCACGTGTGCTGGGGAAGCTGGAACGCGCCGCACGTCGGGGACGTCCCGCTGCGCGAGATCGTCGAGCTGATCCTGCGGGTCCCGGTGGGCACCTACTCGCTGGAGCAGGCAAACCCCCGGCACGAGCACGAGTGGCGGGTCTGGCAGGACGTCGAGCTGCCCGCCGGCCGGACGCTGATGCCGGGGCTGGTCAGCCACGCGACCAACGTGGTCGAGCACCCGGAGCTGGTCGCCGACCGCATCGTCCGGCTCGCCGAGCTGGTCGGCCCGGACCGCGTCGTCGCCGGCACCGACTGCGGCTTCGCCCAGGGCCCGCTGGTCCGCCGGGTGCATCCCTCCGTGCAGTGGGCCAAGCTCGGCGCCCTGGTGGAGGGCGCCCGGCTCGCCTCGGAGCGGCTGTGACGGCCCCGCCCTGTGCGCTGCTCGACGACGCGGTGACGGTGGCCGAGGCCGCCGCGCGGGCCGGCGGCGCCGTGCTGACCGCCACCGACCCCGCGGGGGTGGCCGTCACGCTCAAGGACGCCAGGGCCGACGTGACGACCTCCGCCGACCGTGCCTCGCAGGCCGCCGTGGTCGAGGCGCTGCGGTCGGCGTTCCCGGAGCATGTGATCGTCGGCGAGGAGGGCACCGTCGACGGCACCGACGCCGAGCACGTCTGGTTCGTCGACGGGCTGGACGGCACCAGCAACTTCACCCACGGCATCCCCTGGTACTGCGTCGCCGTGGCGTTGCGCTGCGGCCCGGAGGTGGTGGCCGGCGCGGTGTACGACCCGGTGCACGAGCAGCTGTTCGCCGCCGGCCGTGGACGCGGCGCCACCCGCAACGGGGCGCCGCTGCGCGTCGCGGCGACCAGCGACGTCGCCCGCGCGTTCGTCGCCGCCCAGATCCAGACCGCCGACCCGGGCCGCATCGCCGGCTTCGTCGGCGAGCTCGAGCGGCTGATGAACGCGGTCGCGGGCGTCCGATTCATCGGTGCGCCGGCGCTGATCATGAGCCATATCGCGGCCGGCGACCTCACCGCGTACTGCGAGCGGGCCATGGACGCCTGGGACATCAGCGCCGGACAGCTGCTCATCGAGGAGGCCGGCGGCCGGGTGAGCGACTACGCCGGCACCCGGATCGCCTCCGCAGCCCGGACCGACGTGATCGCGAGCAACGGCGCCGTGCACGACGCGTTGCTCGCGATCCTGAGCTAGCCGTTACCGCTTGCGAGCCGTGAACAGCAAGTACTCCGCGTCGAAGGTCGCCTGCCCAGGGGTGTCGGACCCGTTCCACCGGGTGGCGAACTGCTCGAAGTCCCGGTCGAGGTCGGCGACCCGGTCCGGGTCCCCTGCGTTGAACTTGTACACCGCGATCGTCGGGCCGTAGTTGCGCTTGAAGTACTCCCGGAAGTCGATCGGGCTGGTGAAGCCGTCCATCACGACGGTCTGCCGCCGCGCGTCGATCCCGGTGACCCGGTCGCCGAGCAGCTCGCGGACGTACTGCTCGTTGCCCCACTTGGGCGGCGGGCTGGCACCGGGCGGCGGCGGCGGGGCGTACGGACCCATGACCTTGAACAGGTTCCCGATGAAGCCGTCCGGGGTCCAGTTGATCAGTCCGATCGTGCCACCCGGGCGGCAGACCCGCACCAGCTCGTCGGCGGTGACCTGGTGGTGTGGCGCGAACATCACACCGAGGCAGGACAGCACCACGTCGAAGCTCTCGTCCGGGTACGGCAACGCCTCGGCGTCGGCCTCGACCCACTCCAGGTCGACGCCGCGCTCGGCAGCGATCTTGCGTCCGGCGACGAACAGTTCGGGCGTCAGGTCGGTGGCCGTCACCACGGCGCCACGCTCGGCCGCCGGAATGGCCGCGTTGCCGGACCCGGCGGCGATGTCGATCACCCGCTGGCCGGCCTGGACCCCGGCGGCCTTGACGAGCTCGGGCCCGAGCGTCGAGACCAGGTCGACGGCGACTGTCGGGTAGTCACCGGAGGCCCACAGCGCCCGGTGCCTGGCCTTCAGGTCTCGGTCCGCATCCCGATCCACGGTGGTGGTCATGATTCTTCCTCTCGTCTGGAACATGTCGGGACCGACGGTGCCGCGCCGGGTATCGGTAGGAGTTCGATATCCGTGAAATCCGCTGGTCGCGGGCGGGGCGGCGGCCTCGTCTACGCGGTCGTCTCGACATGGAACGGACGAGAGGCGTGGTTCATGGCAAGCTGCCCCAACGCAGTCCGGTCCGGGCACCGACGACCGGGCGAAAGCGACGACGCCGCGGGAGGCTCCGTGATTCTCATCGTCCTCAAGCCCCAGATTCCGCCCCGAGAAGCGCGACGAGTGGTTGGCGGGGATCAAGCAGTACGCCGCCGACGTGCGGCAGGAGCCCGGCTGTATCGAGTTCGACTACTACGAGAACTCCGAGACGCCGAACCAGTTCGCGATCGTCGAGGTGTTCGCGGACGCCGACGCGGGTTCGGCGCACGTCGCGACCGACCACGCCAAGCGGTTCTTCGACTTCATGCCACGCATGATCACCAAGAAGCCACAGATCAACTACCAGGCCCTGGACGGCGATGCGTGGTCGGAGATGGCCGAGGTCTCGCCCGCGGATTGAGGCCGGGGGCCGGCCAGGGCCGCCTGTCGTCAGGCGAACCTGCGCAGGCTGGCGCGTGCCTGACCCACGGCGGCGGCGCCGCTCACGCTGACTCCGCGCTGCGCAGCGGCGTCGAACCGCTCCGTCCCGAGGTCGTCGGCGAGCGCGGCGAGGCGAGCCTCGTCCAGCGGCGACGGCCGGCCGGCGGCGACGAGGGCGTGGTGCAGCGCGACGGCGTCCTCGTCGGCACCGAGCCGAGCCAGCAGCCGCACCACGTACCGCAGGTTGAGCCACTGCTGGGTCCAGTCCCCGACCCGGTCCCAGTGGTCGAGCACCTCGACGAGCGCACCCGCCGCGACCGCGGGCTCGTCATGCACGGCGCGGGTGGCCGCGGCCTCCATCAGCGCGACGCCGTGCCACCAGAAGTTCTGCACCGACTCGGCCAGCTCGGCCGCCTGGTCGAACAGCGCCAGTGCGCGCTGCGGGTCTGACTTCTTCAGCACCAGGCCGAGCGCGTAGCGCGACATCGACAGCGCGGTGGGGTTGCCGGTCGTCTCGGCGACCTGCACGGACTCCTGCGCGGACGGGACGCCCCGTTCCGGGGCGCGTAGCACGGCGTGGCACACCGCGACGTAGTAGTGGCTCCAGACCAGCCGGATCCTGTCGGCCTCGCGGCGGGCACGAAGCACCTCGCTGCGCCAGTGGCGCAGGGCCGTGTCGGCGTCCCCCTCGTACAGCGCGACGTCGGCGAGGACGTCAGCCGGATAGGCGATGCGCCCGGTGCCCCGGCCCGGCAACCGGCCGCCGACGCGGGCGGCGAGCGCCCGCGCGGCGGCGTAGTCACCCCTTGTGAAGGCGCCCCGGGCGGCGAGTCCGGCGGCCGCGGGCAGCAGCGGATGGTCCGCCTCGACGAGGTCGAGGGCCCGTTCGGCCCAGCCGGCCGCCTCGTAGCCCACCCGCAACAGCGCGAGCTCGGACGACGCGGTGACGAGTCGGACGGCGAGGTCGCCGTCCTTGCCGGCGACGGCCCGCTCGAACGCGGTGCGCAGATTGTCGTAGTCCGGCAGCACGCGCCGCACCCAGGCTCGCTCGTCCGGCCCGTGCAGCCCGTCGGCCGCCTGCGCGGCGAGCCCGGCGAAGTACTCTGCGTGCCGCCGGCCGTACCGGTCGTCCTCGGCGGCCTCCCGCAGCCGCTGGCGCCCGAACGCGCGCAGTGTCTCCAGGAGGCGGTAGCGGGTGCTGGCGGCGCCGTCCAGCACGGTCACCATCGACTTGTCGACCAGGCTGCTGAGCAGCTCGAGCGTGTCGTCTTCGGAGCTTTCCGTCTCGTCGGTTTCCGCCGACTCGCAGCACACCCCGTGCACGCCGCCGAGGTCGAACCCGCCGGCGAACACCGACAGCCGAGCGAACATCTCCCGCTCGGGGTCGGGCAGCATCCGGTATGACCAGTCGATCGCGGCGACCAGGCTCTGGTGCCGCGGCGGCGAACCGCGCGACCCGCCGCTGACGAACCGTCCGCTGTCCAACCGGCGGGCCACCTCGACAACGTTCATCACCCGGATCCGGGCCGCGGCCAGCTCGACCGCCAGTGGCAGGCCGTCCAGCCGCCGGCAGATCTCGGCGACCGCCGCCGCGGCGTCGCCGTCGGCGCTGAACTCGGGCCGGTTGGCCCGCGCCCGATCGGTGAACAGTGCGGCGGCCTCCGGCTCGGGCAGCGGGTCCACCGGCAGGATCCGCTCACCCGCGACGCCGAGCGCCTCCCGGCTGGTGGCCAGCACCGTGACGGTCGGGCACTGCTGTACCACCTGGTCCACCAGCCGGGCCGCGGCTGTCCAGCACGTGCTCGCAGTTGTCCAGCACCAGCAGCAGCTCGCGGCCGCGCAGGTACTCGATCACCGTCTGCTCGATCGACAGGCCGTGCCGCTGCTGCACCCCCAGCGCGGCCGCCAGCGCGTGGCCCACCGCGGTGCCGTCGTTCAGCGGTGCCAGCTCGCAGAGCCAGACGCCGTCGCCGAACCGGTCCCGGACGCCGGCAGCGGCCTCGACGGCGAGCCGCGACTTTCCGACGCCGCCGACCCCGGTAAGCGTCACCAGCGGGTCCTCGACCACCGCGGTGCCGACCCGGGAGACCTCCACCTGCCGGCCGACGAAGCTGGTCACCCGCCGGGGCAGGTTCGTCGCCGGTCCCGGCGGCAGGCCGGCCCGGGCGGCGCGGGCTCGCGCTGACCGAGCTCCGGCGCAGCGACAGCCGCACCGGCACCGTCGCCGGCAAGGATCTGCTGGTGGAGCTGCCGCAGGTCCGCGCCGGGGTCCGCGCCCAGCTCCTCGAGCAGCCGGCCGCGCACCTGCCGGTAGGTGTCCAGCGCGTCGGCCTGCCGGCCGCTGCGGTACAGGGCGAGCATGAGCTGGCCGGCCAGCCGCTCGTCGAGCGGGTGGTCGCGCACCGCGCCCGCCAGCGTTACCAGCAGGTCGCCGTGCCGCCCGGCGCGCAGCGCCGCGTCGTTGCGGTCCAGCTCGACGGCGAGCCGTTCGGCTTGCAGGGAGGTCCGGACGCTGTCGAACCACGGCGTGTCGACGGTCGCGAACGGCTCGCCGTGCCACAGCCCGAGGGCGCGGTCGTAGCACGTAGCGGCGTCCTCCGGGCGGTCGGCCGCGCGCGCCTCGCCGACCAGCTGCCGGAACAGGTGCAGGTCCACCCACTGCGGCTCGGCGGACAGCCGGTAGCCGCCGGGTGCGCGCCCGAGCCGGACGCCTGGCGCGGCGGCGGCCAGCCGCTGCCGTAGCCGCGAGAGGTAGGCGGACAGCGCGTTGCGGGCGCGGTAGGGCGGATGGTCCGCCCACACCCGGTCGATCAACGCCTCGGCCGGGACCGGCCGGTTCAGCTCGACCAGCAGCACCGCCAGCACGCACCGTTGCCGAGCGTGGCCGACGTCGACGCGCTGCCCGTCGAGCAGCACCTCGACCTCGCCTAGCAGCCGGAACTCGACCGTCATCGCCCACGCCCTGCCCCAACCCCGGGTCCGTGACCAGGGGATTTCACAATCGGCGCGCCAGCCTACCCGGGCCAACCCCGGTCGTTGGGCTACCCAACACCCAGCGGGGGTGGGCGCGCTGGACGGGGTGGGCGCGGTGGACGGGGTGGGTGCGCCTGCCGCGGGATCCGGATGGCGGGCCGCCTGACCGCGGACGTCGGCCGCACGACCGCCACTTGTTGCCGGTCGTGTGCATTAGCCCGGACCGCGAACCGCGAGCGCAATTCACTCGAATGTGTAGGTGAGCAGCACGACTCGGATCCGCGTAGCACGGGCCAGCGTGCTGGTCGGAACGGCCAACAAGGCACTGCTCTGTTTGGCGTATTCAGCGCCACACAGTAAACCAGCGCGAATTCACGCTGGAAACGGCAAGTCGTCGTTGTCCAGTGGCTTCGTGCTGCCCTGGAAAGGAACGTCCATGTCCCGCACAACCCGCTCTCGGGGTCGCGTCGCGGCGGCACTAGCCACCGCGGGGACGATCCTGCTCACCACGGCGGTAGCCACGCTGACCGCCGGCTCGGCCGGCGCGTCGAGCCACCGGGAGGCACCGCTGATCGCCGCCGACGCGGCGGTCGACAACACCGACGTCTACGCCTTCGTCAGTCCGGACAAGCCGGACTCGGTGACGTTCGTCGCCAACTGGTTCGGACTGCAGGAACCGAACGGCGGACCCACGTTCTACCCGTGGGCCACCAATGCCAACTACGACATCAACGTCGACAGCGACGGCAACGCGAAACCCGACGTCGGCTATCGGCTCACATTCCGTACCGAGGACCGTCGGGGAAACGACACGTTCCTCTACAACAACGGCCCGGTCACCAGCCTGGACGACGAGAACCTGCTCTTCCGGCAGTTCTACACGCTGTCGGTGAGCAAGGGCGGCGGCTGGACCCCGCTCCTGGAGGGCCAGGTCGCGCCGTCACAGGTCGGATCGGCCTCGATCCCGGACTACGCCGCGCTGCGTGACCAGGCCGTCAAGGACGTGCCCGGTGGCGGCAAGGTCTACGTCGGTGCCGCCGAGGACCCGTTCTTCGCCGACCTGCGGGTGTTCGACCTGCTCTACGGCGGCGACCTGTCCAAGGTCGGGCAGGACACGCTCGCCAAGACCAACGTCAACACTTGGGCGCTGCAGGTTCCGCTTACGGAGGTCGCGCTCAACGGCGACGCCACGCGCAACCCGGTGATCGGGGTGTGGAGCGACACCGAGCGGCGCAGCATGCAACTGGCGCCGGGCACCGCGACAGCGGTCGGCCAGCCGGTCCAGGTGTCCCGGCTGGGCAACCCGCTGGTGAACGAGGTCGTGCTGCCGGCCGGGCTGAAGGACGCCTTCAACGGCCTGACCCCGGACAAGGACGCCACGATCCCGGCGGTGGTCAACCGGGTCACCGATCCCGAGGTGGCCAAGCTGCTGCAGGCCATCTACCAGGTGCCCGCGCCGCAGACGCCGCGGAACGATCTCGTCGAGATCTTCCTGACCGGGATCGCGAAGAACGCGCCGACGCTGGACGGTTCGGCTCCGCCGATCCAGGCCGACCTGAACAGCCAGGTACTCAACGCCGACGCGAACGCCGCGGGCTTCCAGCCCTCGGAGATGTTGCGGCTGAACACCGCTGTGCCGCCGACCGCCGATCCCAACCGGCTCGGCGTGCTCGCCGGGGACCTGCAGGGCTTCCCGAACGGGCGCCGGCTGGCTGACGACGTGATCGACATCTCGGTGCAGGCGGTCGCCGGTGCGGCGCAGGCCGGCAAGCTGGTCGACGCGCTGGCCACCGGTGACAAGGTGGACGGCAACGACACCCCGTTCCTGAGCCAGTTCCCGTACGTCGCGCTGCCCAGCAGCGAGACCGCGGGTGCGGGCTCGGCGGCCCCGGCCCCGGCCGGCGGCGGCTCGGCGTCGGAGACGCCGGCGAACACCGCGACGAACGCGTCGAACGTCATCCCGGTCGCGCTGCTGGGTGCGCTGGGCGGTGCGCTGATCGTCGGCGCGGTCGCCCTGGTGGCCCGCCGCCGCGGCCGTTCCGGCTCGTCCGGCCCAGGTGGCCCAGGTGGCCCAGGTGGCCCGGACAGCCAGGACGGCCCCGGTGGCCCGACGGCACCGGGCGGCTCGGCCGCACCGGGCGGTCCGGCCGCACCGGGTGGTCCGGAGCAGGTGACGCCGACCCGTACGGGCGGCTAGTCCAGCCAGGCTCGGGGCGGTCCGCGCTCATTGCAATCCACTGTGGACCGCCCCGGGCCCAGCTCATCGCTCAGCCGACCCCACCGGACAAGGACCGCTCATGCTCACCTCCGCGCCGCCCCGGCCGACGCCCCACACGTCCGACCCCGAGCCCACCCGCCGTCGACGCCACCGCCGCACCGTGCTGCTCCTGCTGCTCGGGCTGCTGGTCGCCAGCGTGGCGGCCGCCGGACTCGTCGAGCCGGCAGCGCAGCCCCGGTCGGCCGCCACTCCCAAGATCGTCAACGACCAGGTCGCGGCGTCCATCGAGCGGGCCCAGGACCGGCTGCGCCGGGTCCCCGACGACCCGATGACGTGGGCGACGCTCGGCACCGGGTACGTGGAGCAGGCCAGGGTGAGCGGCAACCCGGCGTACTACCCGCAGGCCCAGGGCGCGCTGGAACGCTCGGTTCAGCTCCAACCAGAGGGCAATGCGCCGGCGCTGATCGGGCTCGGTGCGCTGGCCAACGCCCGGCACGACTTCGCCGCGGCGCGCCGCTACGCCGAGCAGGCCGTCGCGACCAACCCGTCGAGCGCCGAGGCGTACGGCGTGCTGGCCGATGCCGCGACCCAGCTCGGCGACCCCGCCACCGCGACCGCCGCCGTGCAGCGCATGCTCGACCTCCGCCCCGGGGTGGCGTCGTTCACCAGGGCGTCCTACGAGCTCGAGCTGCACGGCCGCACGGATGAGGCCAGGGTGGCCCTCCAGCAGGCGCTGGAGTCCTCGACCAGCCGCGACGGGCAGGCGTTCTGCCACTACTACCTCGGCGAGCTGGCCTGGGGCGGCGGCGAGCTGGACGCCGCCGCCGCGGCCTACGCACGCGGGCTGGCGGCGGTCCCCGGCGACCCGGCGCTGCTGGCCGGCCAGGCGAAGGTGCTCGCCGCCCGCGGGCAGCTGGACCAGGCGATCACCGGCTACCAGGAGCTCACCCAGCGAGTGCCGTCGCCGCAGTACCTACTGGAGTACGGCGAGCTGCTGGAGTCGGCCGGCCGGAACGACTCGGCGCAGGTGCAGTACGGCCTGATCGCGGAGCAGCACCGGCTCGCCGCCGCCGCCGGCTCGACCGACGACCTGGCCGCCGCGCTGCTCGCCGCCGATCACGGCGACCCCGCCGAGGCGGTCCGGCTGGCACTGGCGGAGTGGGACCGGCGGCAGAGCGTGTTCACCGCCGACGGGCTGGCCTGGGCGCTGCACGCGGCCGGCCGAGACGTCGAGGCGCTGCCGTACGCGGAGCGTGCCGGCGAGCTCGGCACCCGCAGCGCGGTGGCCGACTTCCACCGCGGCATGATCCTCGCCGCACTCGGCCGCACCGACGAGGCGATCGTCGCGCTGGACACCGCACTGCGGACCAACCCGTACTTCTCGCCGCTGCACGCCGTGAAGGCTCGGGCGGCCCTCGACGCGCTGCGAGCCGGGCGATGAGGCGCTGGTGGTGGCGGCTGCTTGCGCTGTTCGCGCTGGTGGCGCTGGGCGCCGGCGCCACGGCAGTGCTGCCGACCGGAACCGCCGACGCGCACCCGCTCGGCAACTTCACCGTGAACCACTACGACGGGCTGCGGCTGTTCCCGGACCGAGTCGAGCTGCTCGCGGTCGTGGACTACGCGGAGATCCCGACCCTGCAGCAGCGTCCGGGCGTGGACACCGACGCCGACGGCGCGGTCTCGGCGGCCGAGGGACAGCGGCGCGCGGCCGACGAGTGTGGTGCGGTCGCCGGCGCCGTCCTCGCCTCGGTGGACGGCACCGCGCTGGACTGGAGGGTGCAGCGCACGTCGCTGGCGCTGCAGCCGGGCGAGGCCGGGCTGGCCACCACGCGCGTCGAGTGCGAGCTGCGCGCCGCGGCCGCGCTGGACCGGCCGGCCACCGTCGAGGTGGTCGACGGCTACCTCGCCGACCGGATCGGGTGGCGCGAGATCAGCGCCGCCGGTGACGGCGTACGGCTTCTCGAGTCGACGGTGCCGGCGGCGAGCGTGACCGAGCGAGTTGCGCGCGTACCCGGACGACCTGCTCACCGAGCCGCTCGACGTGCGCTCGGCGACGCTGCGGGTGGAGCCGGGATCCGGTGGCGGCGGCGTCGGCCCGGCTGCGGCGCCGGGCGCCGGACCGCTGGATCGGCTGCTCGCCGAGCTGGACGGCTCGCTCACCCGGCTGATCGGCAGCGCCGAGCTGACCGGCTGGGTCGGGGTGCTCGGCGTGCTGCTGGCGATCGTGCTCGGCGCGTCGCACGCGTTGCTGCCCGGGTCACGGCAAGACGGTGATGGCGGCCTACCTCGCCGGCAGGCGGGGCACCCGGCGGGACGCGCTGCTGGTCGGCGCGACCGTCACCGCCACGCACACCGCCGGGGTGCTGGTGCTCGGGCTGGCGGTCAGCGTCTCGGCGGCGTTCGCGCCGGAAGGCGTGCTGCGCTGGCTCGGGGTGGGCAGCGGGCTGCTGGTGGCGGGGGTCGGAGGGGCGCTGCTGGTCTCGGCGCGCCGGGCCCGACGGACCCAGCCCGTCGCACAGGTCCAGGCGGAGCGGGTGCTCGTCGGCGTGGGAGCAGGGCACAGCTACGCAGACACCGACGGGCCGGGGCATGATCACGGGCACGCCCACGCGGCACGGCGCACGGCCACGGGCATGGGCATGGGCACGGGCACGGCCATGATCATGGGCGCGCCGGCTACGGACGTGGCGCGCTGATCGGTCTCGGCGTCGCCGGCGGGCTGGTGCCCAGCCCGACCGCGCTGCTGGTGCTGCTCGCCGCGATCGGGCTCGGCCGGCCGTGGTTCGGCGTCGGCCTGGTGCTCTGCTACGGGCTCGGGATGGCGGCCACGCTGACCGGCGCCGGGCTGCTGCTGGTCGGCCTGCGAGACCGGCTGGAACGCATCCGCCCGTCCGACCGGCTGCGCCGCCGCACCACGCAACTGATCGCCGCAGCGCCCACGCTCACCGCCACACTCGTGCTGGTGGTCGGTCTGGGCCTCACCGTGCGCGCCTTGGCTGGGGGGTAAGCCGCAGTCGGCCGCTAGAAGTCGTCCCGCCCGGCAACCTGGCCGATCGGGAAGATGTGTCGACTGGCTGCGCAGATCGTCTCAAGCACGTGCACCGGTGTGTCCTCGCTGCTGTAACTCGCGCGGAGCACCTGCACAATCCACTCGGCCGGCTCCAGCTCAAGGGTCTCTGCCTCGAACGAGGTTGGCCGCCGCGCGGTGAGGTGCTCGGTCGCGCGCCCGAACTGGTAGCCAAGATCGCGCAACGCAGCTTGCAGGGATGGGCGGACGAACTCCGGCTCGGCCATCCGTGTGTCCGCGAACAGGTCGGCTCGGAAGTAGCTGGTCGCGATCCTCACCGGGATCGAGTTGGCCAGCATCAACTTGCGGCGGGCCAGCACCTCGTCGCCAGGATCGACGCCAAGGCAGCCGGCCACATGCTCGGTGGCCGGCTCCAGCCCGATGTACAGCATCCGCCGATCGGCCCGGATGCCTTGTGCCTCTGCCTCGACCAGGAAAAGCGATACCGAACCGCGCACGGCCGGTTCCGTCGGCAGTCCTCGCTGTACAAGCACGCGCGGTGCGGCCTCGCTACTCCCCGCCGGCGCCTTCGCCGCCGGACCCTTGCCCATCTGCGAGATCCGACCCGGCGTGACGCCAAGCTCGGCCGCGATCTGTTCGAGCGTCAGACCAGATTCACGGGCCTCGGCGATCGCTTGGCGTCGATACTTCGCAGCCTCAGCCATCAGACCTTGATCCTGGGTCATGAGGCGGCTCAGCGCCCGCGCGCGCGCGACCGGATCATCGATCCGGGCCGCGTCGTGCAGAGTCTTCAAGTCCACGCCTCGCCTCCCGACACCGATCTTTACCCCCCCTATTGTTCGATCTCTCCACCTGTTCTAGTCTGCGGTACATGCCAACCTTTAGCCCCCCTACAGCCGGGGCATGTGGTCAAGGCAACCCAGATCAATTTTGCACGGCCACTGAAGCGCGTGCCCGTCACCGGCCCGTTCCCGGTGGTCACCGTTGCCGTCAGGGTCGAACAGCACATCTCTCGATCGGACTGGGATAGCGGTGGCGCGGCGCCGGGTGTACGGGACTCATGTCACGGTGTGCGACTCCTACGTCGGGCACATCGACGCGATCTGGCCGACGGAAGCGGAAGCCCGTGAGCATGCTCAGACGCAGAGCAGGTTTCCGAGCGTGCTACGGGCGTCCGTCACGGAGTTCACCCTGGGCGAGCTCGGCACTCGTCGCTCCGTGGTGTGGTATCGCCACGGGAAAGCTGACTCAAACGGCCGGCCATTTCCGACGGACGGGCTCAAGTCGGTCCACGACGCCGAGCACCTTCACTGACGCCTCCGATGGTAAGCCGGCGCGGCCGCCGCCGGATGAGACGGCGCCGGCACCGGGTCACCATGATCGCCGTTTTGGCAGCCGGAGCCGCGGTTTCCGCTGCTCAGGCCGCATTTTCGGTGATCATGACTGGGACGACGAGGAGACCAGAAGCGGCGGCTCGCGGAGCTGCGGGGTCCGCAGCTCGTCGAGCCGGACCATCGCCACCCCGGCCACGATGAACAGCCCACCGACCAGCTGCACCGGCCGCGGCAGCTGCCCGAGCATGAGCCAGGCGAACAGCACCGCGAACATCACCTCGGTCAGCCCGACGAACGAGGCCACCTTCGCCCCGAGCCGCCGGGCGGCGCCGATTCCGGTCACGTAAGCGATCACGGTGGAGACCACGGCCAGCGCACCGAGCGCGACGAGCCAGCTCGTCGGACTGTCGAGCAGCACGACGTCCTCGGTGGCGATCCGGATCGGCAGCACGCCGGCCACACCGAGCACGGTCAGCGCACCGGCTCCGATCAGCATCCCCGCCCAGGCCATCGAGATCGCCGGCAGCTCACTGTCCGCGGATGCGGAGATCACGAAGTAGGTGGCCAGGCCCACCGCCGCCGCCAGCCCCCACAGCACGCCGATCAGGCTCACGTCCCCCGGCCCGGTCACGTCCAGGACCAGCAGCAACCCGAGCACGGCGGCCACCGCACCGGCGATCGTCAGCCGGCGCGGCCGGCGCCCGTGGCGCAGCCACAGCCAGGCCACGACGAAGATCACGCCGAGGTACTCCAGCAGCAGCGCCACCCCGACCGACAGGTGCTGCACGGCGTTGAAGAACGCCAGCTGGCAGCCCGCGACGGCGACCAGCCCGTAGCCGACCACCGACCCCGAGGCGCGCCGCAGCGCCCCGACCGCGTGCCGCAGCGCCAGCACCGCCGGCACGGTCAGCACCAGCGCCGCCAGCGCGATACGGGCGGTGACCGCAGCGGCCGGGCTCCAGCCCGACGCGATCAGCGCGGCGGCCAGTGGCCCCGAGGTGCCGAACGTCGCCGCCGACGTCACGGCGAGCGCAAGCCCGGCACCACCCGGCGAGCGACGCATCTGAACCTCCCCCACGTGGCGTAAGCAGTAAAACGCGCTATGCTCCTGACAAGAACGCTAGCCGAGCGGAGGGTAAGGAGTCAAGGTGCTTTTTGCCCATGACACGGAGGTGTCGCTGAACGGCGCCGCGGCCCTGGTGAACACCGCTCGAAGCCGGGTCGACGGGCTGACCACGATCGAGGACCTCGACGAGTTCGTGCTGACCTGGCAGTGGAGCGGCTCCCGCACCCGCGATGTCACCGAGCTGGCGGCCGTGCGGGCACTGCGGCCCCGGCTGCAGCGGATCTGGGAGGTCGACGAGGACGACGCCGTCGAGATCGTCAACGGCCTGCTCCGCGAGCACCATGCGCTGCCGCAGCTCGTCGAGCACGACGGCTGGAGCTACCACGTGCACGCCACCCCGCAGGACGCTCCGCTGGCCGCCCGGATGGCGGTCGAGGCCGCGATGGCGTTCGTCGACGTGATCCGCGGCAGGGCGCTCGACCGGCTGCGTAGCTGCGCAGCCGACGACTGCCAGGACGTGCACGTCGACCTGTCGAAGAACCGCTCGCGCCGGTTCTGCAGCACCGGCTGCGCGAACCGCACGAACGTCGCCGCCTACCGCGCCCGCAAGGCGGGAGTCGCCCAGCGGTGACCGCCCCCGCTGCGGTCGTCCGTCCGCTCCGGCCGGTGCTCGTCGTGCTGGCGGTCGTCCTGCTGGCGGTGAACCTGCGCACCACGGTGGTCTCGCTGCCGCCACTGCTCGCCACGATCGAGAGCGAGCTCGGGCTGTCCGGCCCGGCCGCGGGCCTGCTCACCTCGCTCCCGGTGATCTGCATGGCGGTGTTCGCTCCCGCCGCCCACCGGTTGGCACACCGCTTCGGCAGCGAGGCGACCGCGTTCGGGGCGGTCGCACTGGTCGGCCTGGGCAACGGGCTGCGCTGGTTCGGCGAGTACGTCGCGGTGCTCTACGGCGCGACGTTCGTCGCCGGGCTCGGCGTCGCGGTGGCCGGGGTGGTGCTGCCCGGCCTGGTCAAGGAGCTGTTCGCCAGCCGGACCGGCGCGGTGACCGGCGCGTACACCGTCGCCATGATGTCGGGTGCCACGGTGGCCGCCGCGACGTCGGTGCCGCTGGCGCACTGGCTCGGCTCCTGGCAGGCGTCACTGGCCAGCTGGGCGGTCCCCGCCGCGCTCGCGGCCGCGACCTGGCTGCTCGTCACGCTGCGGGTCAACCGCCCGGAGCCCGAGGCCGGCGGCGGCGGTCGGCTCCCGATGCGCAGCACGACGGCCTGGCTGCTCGCCGCGTTCTTCGCCCTGCAGGCCGCGCTGGCCTACGTGATCCTCGGCTGGCTCGCCGCCGCGTACGAGTACCGCGGCTGGAGCGCGAGCTCGGCCGGCTGGTTGCTGGCCGTCAACAACCTTGCCCAGCTCGCCGCCGCGCTGGTGCTGCCCGCGCTCACCGACCGGCTCAGCGACCGCCGGTGGGCGTTGCTCCCGGCCGGAACGGCGACGGTCGTCGGCTGCGTCTGGCTCCTGGCCTGGCCGGACACCCTGCCGTGGCTGGCCTCGATCGTCCTCG
Organism: uncultured Actinomycetota bacterium; assembly: GCA_963776255.1. Classification (GTDB taxonomy): domain Bacteria; phylum Actinomycetota; class Actinomycetes; order Mycobacteriales; family Pseudonocardiaceae; genus Pseudonocardia. The sequence goes on from CAVZMB010000019.1 coordinate 185,740, forward strand.
GGGTCGGCATCGGCGCGGGGTTCTCGATGGCGCTCGTGCTGATCGTCGACTATGCGGCCGACACGGCGGCGTCGACCCGGCTGGCCGCCATGGTGTTCCTGGTCGGCTACGGCGCCGCCGCCGCCGCGCCGGTGCTGGTCGGTGCCCTACGCGACTGGACCGGCGGGTTCGGCGCCGGGTTCGCGCTGCTCGTCGCGAGCTCGGCGACCCAGCTGATCATCGCCACCCGGCTCGGCCCCGCCCGACGTGGCGCCGTGTACTGATACGCGACGGCGCTCGACCGGCTCACGACGGCGATCAACGCCGCCGACCAAAACCTGGTCTGACCCGGCCGGCCGCTAGCCGGGCGGGCTGGCGCGGCACAGCGACACCGCTAGCGCGGCCCAGACCAATGCGAACAGTGCCCAGCCGACGGCGTCGACGGCTCCGAGCGCCGCCGCGAGCAGCGCCGCAACCACTACGGCGAAGATCACGCCGAGCGCGACCGCGCCGTCGTCGACCAGCAGGCCGACCGCCGCGCGCAGGCCGGTAGAGACGGCGTCCCGGACTCGGCTCACCGGCGCATCGCCGTCCGGTTCGTGGCGGCGCGCAGCAGCCGCACCGCGAGAAGGGCCGCGGCGAGCGTCGCGGCGAGCAGGTAGCCCAGTGCGGCGGCGCCGCCGGTCCACTCGACGCCGAGCCCCTCGGCGGTCCAGTACACCCCGAAGGTCACCAGCATCGCGCCGACGGCGAACTTCAGGGTGTTCTCCGGCACCCGGGTCAACGGCCTTCGCAGCACCGCACCGACGGCCACCACCAGCAGCAATGCGGCCAATGCCCCGGCGGCGGGCAGGCCGTACCCGGCGCCCGTCGCGCCGAGGGTGAGCACGATGAACGCCACCTCCAGGCCCTCCAGAAACGTGCCCTTGAAGCTCACCGCGAACCCGGCCCAGTCGAACCCGTGGCCGCGCGCCGCGGTGCCGAGCCCGCCGACCTCGGACTCGAAAGCCGCAGCCTCGTCGTGCATCGGGAGGTAGCCCGCCGAGCGCAGGATCGCCTTGCGCAGCCAACGGGCCCCGAACAGCAGCAGCAGGACCCCGATCACCAGCAGCAGCAGTTGCTCGGGAACCCGGTCGAGCAAGGCGGGCCCGAACCCGACGACCAGCACGACCAACGCCGCGGTCGCGACGAGCGCGCCGGCCAACGCGGCCCGCCAGCCGCGGCTGACCCCGACCGCGAGCACGATCGTGAACGCCTCGACGAACTCCACGAGCGAGGCCAGGAACGCCGGCACCGCACCGGCCACGATGTCGATCACGCCGCGGACCGTCGGCATCTGCACTGGACGGGCGCCGGCACATAGCTCCGATCGCCGGCACACGAGTCAGGACATCTGTGCCGGCGACGTCTGGTGCGTGCGGCGGGAGAAGGGCCGGCGGGCTGCGGCACAGGGAGGTGCCGCCGTGCGCCCGGAGACGCGATCAGTGGTACGGCTTGTGCGGGATGGCGGCGTCGTTGAGCTGCTGCTCCACGTCCACCCAGATGGCGTCGTCCTCGATCTTGCAGGCGTACACCGGCACCGGGGCCACGGCTGGAATGCCGATGGCGTCCCCGGTGGAGACGTCGAACCGGGACGCGTGCGCCGGGCAGACGACCGTGTCGTCCTCCTGCAGGGTGCCCTCGCTCAGCGACTGCTGCTGGTGCGTACAGGTGTTGTGGATAGCTCGGACGTCGTCCTCGTAGAGGCGAATGACGCAGATCGGTTGGGCGAGCTCGACCAACATCATGTCGCCCTCCTCCAGTTGGTCCAGATCAGCCACGCATTCCCACGCCATCTGGCGTTCCTCCTTCGGTTTTCGCCCGCCTGGGTTTGGGCTTGGAGCCGCGAACCTCGATCCATCCGTTCCGGGCCCGTGTCGGGAGCGGCGGCTGGGGGTGCTGGGCGGGCCCGCGCACGACCCGGCCGTCCCGCACGTCGAACCGGGAGCCGTGCAGCGGGCACTCGACTACGCACTGGCTGATCTCACCCTTGCTGAGTACCCCGGACGCGTGGCTGCAGGTGTCGTCGATCGCGTGCAGCTCCCCGTCGTTCCGGTGGATCAGCACCCGCCTGCCCTCGACCTCCACCCCGGCCATCCCGCCGTCCGGCAGGTCCTCCTCACGCACCGCGCGCACCCACCGGTTGGGCCCGGTGAACCAGGCCACCCGGTTGACCATGACGGCCCGGCCCAGCACGAGGTGCCCGCCGAGGTAGGCCGCACCCGCCGTCACGGTCAGGCTGGTCGCGTTCAACACGCGCGCCGAGCTCCGGTACCCGGCCAGCCGCGCGACCAGTGACGCGGCCTGCAGCGTGACGCCGGTGAGGTTCAGCAGCCCGTGGAAAAGCCCGACCTTGCGGTCGTCCCCGTCGCTGACCGTCCAGTCCGTGATGCCGGTGGCCACAGTGCCGGCCGCGGCCACCAGGCCGGCCGCGCTCAGCGCCCCCGCCGGGTCCAGCCGGCTGCCGTCCGTCGGGACGTCCTTTCCGAGCATGTCGAGCACGAGGGTGCCCGACCACAGTCCGATCGGGAGGTCGCTGAGCGCCGGGTGAACTGCGTGCCCGAGCCACCGGCCGCCGTGCATGAGCTCCACCAGCGGGTTATCCCGGTACCTCTCGTAGAGCGGCTGCACCACGGCGGACACGCCATCGTTGGTGGCCTGCAACCACTGCCACCGAGTAACCGCCGTGACGAGCCGATCGTGCCAGGTAACCAACCAGGAGGAGCCGCCGATCATGGTCCCCGACTGCTGGTCGGTGCTCGACATCGAGGGCTCCCTGCTCGCTTCCGACGTATTACCGAAGGATGATCGCACCTGAGACATCATCGACTGCACGGGTGCAGTCCGCCATCCGGAAATGAGACGCCACGTCGCCGGCAGTCGGACGGCTGAGCACCGGGGTGTGCCGGCGATGATTTCCAGCGAGCCGCAGGGTCGTATCGATCATGTCCGACAACGAAGAGATCCGAGGCTTGATCGAACGCTGGGCGAGCGCCGTGCACGACGGCGACCTCGACGCCGTCCTTGCCGACCACGCCGAGGACATCGTGATGTTCGACGTGCCGCCACCGTACGACGGGCTGCGCGGCATCGACGCCTACCGCGACGTCTGGCCGCCGTTCTTCGGCTGGCAGGCGTCGGGCGCGTCGTTCGAGATCGTGGAGCTTTCCGTGACGGCCGGCGACGACGTCGGCTACGCGTACGCCCTACTGCGTTGCGGCACGCCGCGCGAGCTCGCCGAGCAGCCGGCGAACCGGCTGCGGCTTACCCTCGGGCTGCGCAAGGAGCTGGGCCGGTGGGTGGTCGCGCACGAGCACCACTCGTTCCCGATTCCCTAGCACAATGCTGGCCTGAGTCCGCTCGGTGTCTGCGATCCACGCAGACCGAGTCACAGCAGAGTGCCGCCGGCGACGTCGAACTCGGCAAGCGCCTCGTCGACCCGCCGGAGGCTGTCGGGGTGCAGGACGACCTGGGCGGCCGCCGAGTTCTCGAACACGTGCTCGGGGGTGCGGCTGCCCGGGATGGGCACCACGGCCGGATCCTGGGCGAGCAGCCAGGCGAGTGCGAGCTGGCCGGGGGTGACGCCGAGCTCTGCCGCGATGGCCAGCACCGGCGCGTACCTGGCGTTGTTCGCGGCCAGGTTCGCCGCGGAGAAGCGCGGCGCGTTGTGCCGGAAATCGCCGTCTCCGAGCCCGGCAACCGTGCCGGTGAGGAACCCGCCGCCGAGCGGGGACCACGCGACCAGCCCGACACCGAGCTCGCGGGCGGTCGCGTGCAGCTCCGGGTCGATCGGGCGCCACATCGACCACTCCACCTGCACCGCGCTTACCGGGTGCACGGCATGTGCCTCGCGCAGCTGCGCGGCGGTGGCGTTCGACAGGCCCAGCCGACGCACCTGCCCCGCATCGATCAGCTCCGCGACCGCGCCGATCGTGTCCGCGAGCGGCACCTGCGGGTCGGGGAAATGCGGGTAGTAGAGGTCTATCCGGTCGGTTCCGAGCTCCCGGAGGCTCTGCTCGGCGTAGCCGCGGACCAGCTTCGGGTGCGCGTTGACGGTGATCTCGCCGAAGGCGTAGCCGACCGGGAAGCGGTGCCGCTCGACGCCGGCCGGTATTCGTAGCCCGAACTTCGTGGCCACCACGATCTCGTCGCGGCGGCCGCGGATGGCCCGACCGACCAGCCGCTCGTTGTGGCCGTCGGCGCCGTAGGCGTCGCTGGTGTCGACGAACGTGCTGCCGGCGTCGATGGCGGCGGCGAGGGCTCGCTGCGCCCGGTCGTCGTCGATGCTGCCGTACACGCCGGGCGAGAGCACCATCGCGCCGAAGCCGACGGCCGGCACCCGGAGCGCGCCGAGAGTGCGGGTCGGAAGCGCTTGCGTTGGCTGTCTGGTGACCATGTCGCCAGCGTCGCCCGGTGAGTCCGGTGCTGACCAAGACCGCTTCCCATGCCGGTTCGGCATACCGTGCAGGGGTGGACGTGCACCTGCGCGACCTGCGGGCGTTGGTCGCGGTGGCCGACGAGGGCACCGTGACCGGCGCGGCCGAGCGACTGCATGTGGCGCAGCCTGCGCTGTCCAAGCGGCTGCGCGGGCTCGAGCAGCAACTCGGCGCCACGCTGCTGGAGCGCCACCCGCGGGGCGTGGTGCTCACCGAGGCCGGTCGCGCGTTGCTGGCCGCTGCCCGGGACGTGTTGGTCGCGTGGGACGCCGGTCAGGCGTCGCTGCGAGAGCTGAGCGTCATGACGCAGCTCGTGGTCGGGATGCAGACCGCTGTCGGACGCGGACTGCAGCGCGCTGCGCTGGACCGCTTCCGCGAGCTCGCGCCGGGGGTCACGCCGTCGCTGCGCCTGGTGACCTGGGACGACCCGACCGCAGGCCTCGCCGACGGCAGCAGCGACGTCGCGTTCGTGTGGTTGCCGATGCCGCGCGGCATCGACGTGCTGCCGGTCGCGACCGAGCCGCGGCATGTCGCGTTGCCTGCCGACTCGCCGCTGGCGACGCAGGCGCAGATCGCGTTCGACGACCTGCTCGGCGAGCCGTTCGTCGCGCTGCCGGCCAGTGCCGGGCTGCTGCGCGACTGGTGGCTCGCGCTCGACGAGCGCGGCGACGTCGCGCCGGTGATCGGAGCGGTCGCCGCGACCGCCGACGCTGCCTTTGAGGCAGTCGCCTCCGGGCTCGGCGTGGCGCTCATCGCCGAGGGCAACGCCGAGCTCTACCGGCGGCCCGGGGTGGTCGCCCGACCGGTCGCCGGGCTGTCCCCGGCGGTGATGGCGCTGGCGTGGCGGGGCAGCGAGCGCCGGCCGGTGGTCGCCGCGTTCGTCCGCGCCGTCGAGGAATCGCTGCCCGCTCAGCGGCCGCCAGTTTACGAGCCATGATCACTGTTTTGGCAGCCGCAGCAGCGCTATCCGCTGCAAATCCTTCCCAAACGGCGATCATGTAGGCGCTCGGCGGTGGTTCACCGAGGCCTGCACGGCGAGCAGGCAGCCGACCAGCACCGCGGCGGCGAGCATGCCCAGGTACATGGATCCTCCAAAGCTCGACGAACCACCCCGAATGAGCACGCTTATTCCGCCCGGATGCACCCTTCCGACCCGCAATAAGCCCGCTCATTCGGTGTAATTGGACGCGGTGTCCAGTTGCTCCGGCGGCAACTACGCTGCCCGATCGTGACCCTGCCCGACCCGGCGTTCGCCCCCCGGCGGACGTGCACCACGCGGACGGTCGGCGGGAGCGGGCCGACGCGCTCCGCAACCGACAGCGGGTGCTGGCCGCCGCGGAGCGCGTGTTCGCCACCACCGACCCGGCGTCGGTGACGATGGGCGACATCGCCAGCGCCGCAGGCGTGGGTCGCGCGACGGTCTACCGGCGGTTCCCCGACACCGCCTCGGTGGCGATGGCGTTGCTCGACGAGCACGAGCGGCGGCTCCAGCGCCAGCTGATCAGCGGCCCGCCTCCGCTCGGGCCGGGCGCCCCGCCGGGCGACCGCCTTGCCGCGTTCTACGCCGCGATGGTCGACCTGCTCGACCGGCATCTGCATCTCGCGCTGGGCGCCGAGGTCGGCGCCGCCCGATTCGCAACCGGTGCGTACGGGTTCTGGCGAGTCCACGTGCGCGGTCTGCTGGTCGAGTCCGGGGTGCCGGATGTCGACGCGCTGGTCGACTCGCTGCTCGCACCGCTCGCACCCGAGGTGTACCGCTACCAGCGACAGGAGCGCGGTCGGAGCCCAAGCCAGATCGCCGGCGGACTCGGCTGGCTGGCCAGCCGCCTACTCGCGAACCGCTCGCCCGGCCCGCCGTGACGGACCGACCGGACGACCTGCCACCACGGACCGCCCTGCCCGGCGCCATTGAGCTGCCCGACGGCTGCTGGGTCCGCGGACGCGGGCTGCGCAGCCAGCCAGCCGGGGAGCACCGGCCGCACTTCGGCCTGTACCTCGGCAGCGACCGGCTTCGCCGCCGCCACCAGCCGCAACAGCCATGGGATCAGGACTGGATCACCTGGCCGGACTTCCTGGTGCCACTCGACCCAGACCACGCCACCGGAGCCATCGTCGACCTGCACCGGCGCGCGCACACGCTCGAGCGCGTCGAGGTCGCCTGTGGCGGCGGCGTCGGTCGCACCGGGACGGTCATCGCCTGCCTCGCGGTGCTCGCCGGTGTTGCTCCCGCGGACGCCGTCGCCTGGACCCGGGCGAACTACCGGTCCCGGGCCGTCGAGACGCCGTGGCAGCGTCGTTGGGTGCACGCGTTCGCCCACCGCGTCGCGCTATAGACCCAAGCCGCCTACCACCGAGACCTCCTGGCTGGTGAACTCGCCGGTCAGCATCGGCATCGCCTTGTCGATGGACGCCCTGACCTGGGGCAGCTGCAGCGACGCCGTGTGGTGCTGCTGGCTCCGCCAGACCTCGCTGACCCAGATCGTGTCGTCGTCGGTCTCCGACACCGCCACGATGTACGCCTCGCAGCCCGCCGCGCGCAGCCCGTCGAGGCCGCTCAGCAGGATGGACACCACGTCGTCGCGGTGTCCCGGCTTGACCTTCATCGATCCCAGGTATCCGTAGGTCACGGCACCCCCTCCGTCTCGGCGAACCCGATCGGCACCGTAGCCGGACGGACCGACCGCCACCGCTCAGGACGGCTGACCGGCCGGCACGCCGCGGCTGGCCGGGACGATCACCCGCACCAGCAGGTAGGACAGCAGCCCGAGCGGCGAGAGCAGGATCGTCAGGACGAGCTCAACGGGCCACGGCGCGTTCCAGCACGCTGGCCATGTGCCGATGCCCGATCGTCTCGTACCCGACGATGGTCACCACCGGCGCGAGCGTCAGCACGACGAGGCAGATCGGCATCGAGACACCCAGCGAGGCCAGCACGACGGCGAGCACCAGCACCGCCGCGGTGCCGGCCAGCAGCGCGATATGGAACGGATCGGCGGCGCGGACGAGCAGGCTGTACAGCCCGAACAGGGCGAGCACGAAGACCGCCACCGGCACGGCCACGGTGAGCACTGTCGCGGTGGCCCCGATGTGCGCGGTGTGCCCGATGTAGCTCGCCGCAACGTGCAGGCCGGCTCCGGTGGCCGCGATCGAGCCGAAGATCAGGATGTGCCCGTATCCCCACCCGAAGACGCGCTCGCGGTGCACCCGCAGCACCTCCGCGGTCGGAATGGTGAAGTACATCCACCACAGCCCGAAGGTCAGCCCGGTGCCGGCGAGAGCGACGAGCGCGGCGTCCCAGCTCCAGCCCTGCGATCCGACCACCGCGCCGAGCGAGGCGACCGTGCCGATCACCGTCTCGCCCAGCGTGATGATCGTCAGCAGCCCGTACCGCTCCGCGATGTGCCCGGCGTGCCAAGGCGTCCCGCCCTTGCCCCGCTCGGCGATGATCGGGCCGACCAGCTCGATCACAATCAGTGGAGCCGCCAGGACCAGGAACATCCCGACCGTCGGGCCAACCAGCGCAAGCAGTACCCAGCCGAGCTGGGCGACGCCGATCGTGAGCGCGTAGGTGTGGGCCACCCGGCGGCGTGCCGGGTCCTGCCGGGCGACACGCAGCCACAGGAACAGCATCGCCACCCGCATGACGACGTAGCCGAGCACCCCGACACCGACGTCGAACGTGCCGCCCTCGTCGATCGAGCGGAAGACGTCCGGCAGGCCGAGCGAAAGAATGATCACGCCGACCATCTGCGTCATCGTCGCCAGCCGGAAGGCCCAGTCATCGGTGTCGTACGCCGAGGCGAACCACGAGTAGTTGATCCAGACCCAACACACCGCGAAGATGGCGAAGCCGAACCCGATCAGTCCGGCGCCGAGGTGGCCTTCTTCCAGCAGGTGGGCGAACTGCTCGCCGGCGACGCCGAAGGCCACCACGAACGTCAGGTCATAGAGCAGCTCCAGCGGGGTCGCCGCGCGGTGGGGTTCATTCGGATCCCGACCCGACATCACCCGCAGCCGGTGCGCGCGCGATTCGACGTCGGTCATCGCGGACGGCTCGTCGAGGTGCGGCCATGCTCGGCGTTCATGTGATCGACCCTTCGGCCGGAGGCTTGCCAGCAGTTCTGGCGGACGCCCGATCTGCGGAGATTCTCGCTCAGCGTGGTCATACTCGAGCCGGCCGGCCACCGATTGCCGCCGATGCGGTTAGCGTCTGCGAGGCACGTCCGGGAGGAGTAGCCATGACGGTCGTAGCGAAACACGGCGGATCAGCGGACGGCTCCGGAACGCGCGGCGCCGGCGCCGATCCGGACCTGGCGGCGGTGGCCGCCTCGCTGCACGGCGGGCTGCCCGATGTGCTTGCGGTGCGCACGATCCGCATCCCGTGCGCCAAGCCGGACGCCGTCGCGGTCGTGCAGGACATGAGCGTGCTGACCCGGTACGAGCAGAAGGCGCGCACGGTGGACGTCCGGCCGGGACGCACCCGCACCGGTCGCTACGCGGTGTGGGGAAAGATCGCCGGCCTGCTGCCGTGGCACCGCGAGTTCAGCTACCTGCTGCACGACGACGGCTTCCACAGCGCGGACTCCACCGTGCGCGGCGGCTGGCGGGTCGCCGGCGGGTTCGTGGTGCGCGAGCTCGGTGACGGCGAATGCGAGGTCGTGCACTACGAGCGCTACGACCTGCCGCGCTGGGCCAAGCCGGCGCGCCGGGTGCTGTCCGCCTACATGTACCGCTCGCAGCGTCGCGAGCTGCGCGTCATCCATGACCTCGCGGTACTGCGCTCGGTCGAGGCGCGGGCCCGCCGGGCGGTCAGCGGGCCGGACGCTTAGCCCGGGTCAAAAGCGCTGGCCGCTCCTCGTCAGCCCATTGGACGAACGGCACGTTCCGCGACAGTCCGTCGCTGATCACGGGGGCCATACCTTCAGAAAGTGGTCCCAGTTAGCTTGATCCGTCACGCCGTCGAGCAGCAGATCGCGTTCGGCCAGCACCCCAAGCAGCGATGGAGGTGGCCGTTCGAAGCCGAGTCGTGCCGTCTTGATCCGGGCGTGGAAGTAGGTCTGCAGCGAGCACGGTCCGTCCGCGCCGTAGGTCACGATCATCATCGGTTTCGGTCTGCTGACCGGAGCTCCGGCGTGCACAAGACGCGGATCGAAAAGGACGGCGTCGCCGGCCCGCAGCTCGACCCATCGCCATTCGGCGGGGGCCGCGTCGGTCAAGTCACGCGGGCGGCCAGCGCGGAGGTGCGATCCGGGCAAGCAACCGAAGCGCTCCCCTGGGCTGTTCGGATACAGGATTACGCGCACTACCGGGTAGAACTCAACGAACGGTTCGGCGGCAAGCACAGGCATCCGGTCACACGCCGAGTCGAGCCGATCTGCGGGCAGGCCCGAGATGCGGCTCAGCTCGGCCGCGATGCCAGCAGCTTCGTCGGCGCCGATCATGTCGCGGACAATCGTGAAGCCGTTCACACCGAAGTTGCCACCACAAGCCCGCATCGGCTCGCAGTTGCCGCGCCTAGAGCCTTTAGGCCAAGCTCGCGGCGCTGGCCTCGACCGTGCCAGTCACGTCGACCGTCGAGAGCGGCGTGACCTCGGACTCCGTGCGTACCCACAGGCGCTTGCCGTCGAACTCCTGCGCGACCGACAGAACCGACAGCAACTGGGTCGCGGGCAGCTCGACGACCTGATGCGGCAGATAGTGCGGGTAGAAGGTCGTGCCGTAGAGCGTCGACCCGTCTTCGAGCACCGCCTCGTAGTTCGTGCTCACCGTCACGAGCCTCGGGCCTGCCTGGACCATGATCCCGGTGAACGGCCGCACGTGCGCGATGCCGTTGGTGCCACGGCGCAGATGCGAGACGCCGCCCTCGATGCGCGAGTGGTCGTAGCGGCCGGCGTCGTCGCGAAAGTCGGTGACCGAGCTGGCTCGGACATCGACCATGATCAAACCTTCGCTGTCTCGCATCAGGCCCCAGCGGTGACCGTTCACGAGGTCACGTCCGATTGTCAGGTAGCCGCCGGACGCCCGGAACATCCCCACCGCGCTGCCGGCTTCGCGCGAAGCCATGACGAGCGCTCGATCGCAGCACATCAGGACGATGGTCCGCGGGTCCCAGCACTCGGGAAGCAGCTCGAAGCTGACCTCCATCTCGCTGACACCGGTCGCCGGATCGGTGCTGCCGGCCCCTAGCCCACGTACGCGCCTGCCGTTGATATTGCCCTCGATGCGATATCCGTGGTCCATCTGACATCTCCCTCAGTGATTTCATATCACTTCAAATCAATCCTAGGGCCACTGAACGTTGCCAAACAAGGTGGTGTGTATGATCGCAAACGTGCCGAGATCGTGCACCGTGGCGATCAGGGGCCGGATGATGATGCTCACCGGCCACCTCGGCTTGTCCTGACAGTCAACGAGGAGGCCCGCGCGGAGCCTCCTCGACACCTGGGGCCGGCGGGCGGAGGGGTCCGCAGTGAGTCGCTACAACATCATGACCGCCATCCCCTATGTGAACGGAAAGCCGCACGTAGGGCACGCTCTGGAGTTGCTCGAAACCGATGTGCTGGCCCGTTGGCGTCGTCAATGCGGCGACGAGGTCCGCTTTCAGACCGGAACCGACGACAACGCACTCAAGAACGTCCGCGCTGCCGAGGCCGAAGGAATCCCACCCGCCGAATACGTCGAACGTGTCGCGCAAGGGTTCCTCGTCCTACGCGACGCCCTCGATCTGTCCTTCGACGACTTCATCAAGACCAGCTCGGACCCACGCCACAAGCCAGGTGTCGACAAGCTGTGGGCTGCGTGCGCGGATCGCGGGGACTTCTACCGCAAGTCGTATTCCGGCCTGTATTGCGTCGGCTGCGAACAGTTCTACACACCGGCCGAGCTCGACGAAGGCGCCTGCCCCGAGCACGGCGCGATCGCCGAGCTCGTCGAAGAGGACAACTGGTTCTTCCGGCTCAGCGCCTACCAGCAACAACTTCACGACCTCATCGCTACCGACGAACTGAGGATCCAACCTGCCAGCCGCAAGAACGAGGTCCTCGCCTTCATCGGTGCCGGACTCGACGATTTCAGCGCCTCGCGGTCGGTGGCTCGCGCCCGCGGTTGGGGCATACCCGTGCCCGGCGATCCCGACCAAGTGATCTACGTCTGGTTCGACGCCCTCGCCAACTACATCACCGCTCCTGGCTATGGCACCGACGACGCCGGTTTTCGGTACTGGTGGACCGACGCCGATGACCTGGTCCACGTCATCGGCAAGGGCATCATCCGGTTCCACGCCATCTACTGGCCCGCGATGCTGCTCTCAGCCGGAATCCGCTTGCCCGACACGATCTTCGTTCACGAGTACCTCACCGCAGGGGGCGAGAAGATCAGCAAGTCGGCGGGGAACACGGAGGATCCAGCGGAGATCGCCTCCACCTACGGAATGGACGCGTTGCGCTGGTGGATGATCCGTGAGGTTGCCCGCGCCGGGGACACCGACTACACCGCTGAACGTCTGGTTGCGGCCGCGAACCAGGACCTCGCCAACAATATCGGCAACCTGGTCAACCGCACCGTGTCCATGGTGCAGAGGTACCGCAGCGGCACCATCCCAGACATCGCCGCAGACAACCCCAATGCAAAGGCCTTGCGCTCGACCCACGACGACACCCAGCAGGCGATCGACCGGGCGCTTGACGCTTTCGACTTCCGCCGGGCCGCAGACGCAATCGTCCGCCTTGGCGACCAAGGCAACCGCTACATCGAGAACGTACGGCCGTGGGAACTCGCAAAAGCCGAGCGCAAAGGCGATGACGGATCAGGGGAGCTCGACAGCGTCCTCGCAGAGCTTGTCGCCACCTGCCGCAACCTCGCCGTTCACCTCGAACCCTTCCTGCCAGGTTTGTCACAACGCATCGTCCGACAGTGCGGGAGCGGCGGCACCGCGGTGGCCGAGCCAAGCCCGGTGTTCCCGCGGCTTGAAGGCGCTGCTGGCTGAGTGCCGAGCCGAATTGGCTGTGCATCCCCCACGTGATCAGCCCGGACGCCGACGCGGAGCAGCTTCCCGGACACCCCGCTATGCACGGCCGGGCCGCTACCGGCTGGCCCGCCTGAACGGACCGAATAGCCGGCGCCCTACGCAGCGCGTCCGTTCCGCGGTGCTGACGCGAGGCGGCGCCACCACGACAGCCGGCGGCTCCGCCGGGGCGGGCGAGCCGACCGGCGCGAGATCCAGCGCCTCGAGGAAGGCGGCGGTCCAGTCCGCGTAGCCCAGGTCGTTGGGGTGGAAGTGGTCGGCGGAGAACTTGTCCTGCCACGGCGGGCCGGTGTGCGCCCACAGGTCGGCCACCCGTAGACCACGCTCTGCGGCCTCCCGCCGGATCAGCTCGTTCAACGCGCGCGCCCGCTCCGGGCGGACACCCTGCGGCACGGTGGCGACGACGGAGCCGGCCGGCAACGCGTCCAGCATCGTCAGCATGGCGCCGGCGAGGTCCGGGGTGCGGTGTCGGATGTCGTTGATGCCGATCGCGACGCTGAGCACGGCGGGCTTCGGCAGCTTCCGCAGGGCCGGCAGTTGGGTGTCGAGCACGTCGGCGACCCTGGCACCCGTGCGCGACAGGTTGACCACCCGCCAGGACGGATCCTCGGCGCGTAGGGCGTCGAGGACGCCGCACACGTAGCCGTGCCGGCGTTGTGTGGCACCGATGGCCTGCGAGCCCGAGTCGCCGAGCACGACCCACAGCGGACCCGATGCGCCCTGCGCCTCGGAGTTGGCGGCGAGCCACTCCCGCTCGAACACCGGCACCTGGGTCCGGCGGGCCCTGGCACCCGGTAGCAGCCCGCCCAGCAGGTGGGTGAGCCGCTCCCAGGCCCGACGAGCCAGCGCCGACATCGGTTCAGGTGAGCTTGCTGAGGAACCGGCCGAACCTGGCGGTCGTGCTGGGGTTGTCGGCCAGCGCGTAGTCGTACAGCGCGATCGGGATCGCGAAGGAGTACGTCGGGTAGGCGTGGATCGAGCTGATGATCGCGTCGACGGTGAGGTCGTTGTTCATCGCCAGGGTCAGCTCGTTGATCAGCTCACCGGCGTTGTGCCCGCCGATGTGCGCGCCGATCAACCGGCGTTTGCCGTCGATCAGGAACTTCATCATCCCGACCTGCTGGGCGTCGGTCACCGCCCGCTCGTTGTGGCTGTACGGGAAGCGCACGATGTCGCAGACGGTGCCGGCCTCGCGGGCCTGCGCCTCGGTGACACCGACGTGCGCGATCTCCGGGTCGGTGAACGTCACCCACGGCAGGAAGCCCGGCGAGAACTTCGACTTCACCGGCACGAAGATGTTGCGCACCGCGTGGGCGGCCTGGTAGCCGGCGTAATGGGTGAACGCCGGCCCACCGGTGACGTCGCCGACCGCGTAGATGTGCGGCTTGTTGGTCTGCAGCAGGTCGTTCACCGGGATGCCCCGGCGGCCGGTGGTGACGCCGGCCTCGTCCAGCTTGAGCGAGGCCACGGTCGGCACTCGGCCTACCGCACAGAGGATCTGGTCCACCCGCAGCTCGGCGGCGTTGAGGTCGAGCACCTTGTCGCCGCCTTCGGCCCGCACGGACTTGACGTCGACCTTGAACCGGACGTCGATGCCGTCATCGGCGAACTGGTGCTCCAAGATGTCGATCATGTCCTCGTCGTCCTTCGGGATGAGCCGCGGCCCGCGCTGCAGCACGGTGACCTGCGAGCCCAGCCGGGCGAACGCCTGCGCCAGCTCGACGCCGATCGGCCCGCCGCCGATCACCCCGAGCCGCTGAGGCAGGTTCGTGAGGTCGAAGACGTCCTCGTTGGTCAGGAAGCCGACTTCGACCAGGCCCGGCACGTCCGGCACCGCTGGGGTGCTGCCGGCGGCGATCAGCACGAACTTCGCGGTGATCGTCTGATCGCCCGCCAGCAGCGTGTGGTCGTCGACGAAGCGGGCGCCGCCCAGCAGCACGTCGACGCCGATCTTGCCGAGCGCCTCCGGGCTGTCCAGCTCGCCGATCTGCTCGATGGCCTGCGCCACCCGGCCGTTCACCCCGCCGAGCTCGATCTCGACCTGGTGCGGCGACAGCCCCCAGCGCTGCGCCGTCGCGGTCTCGTGCGCCACCCGGGATGCCTTGATCAACGCCTTGCTCGGCACGCAGCCGTAGTGCAGGCAGTCCCCGCCGAGCCGGTCCTTGTCGATCAGTGCGACCCGCTTCTCGAAGAACCGTGCCAGCCGAGCGGCGGTCAGCCCGCCGGAGCCGCCCCCGATGATCGCCAGGTCGTAGTCAAAGGCCGCCATGGTGTCTCCTCATGCTCGCCGCGTCGACGAGCGTCGCCGGGTCGGCTCGGTCGTCCGGGCTGCGGGGCAGCCAGCGCATGACGACCACCCCGTCCTGCAGCAGCGCGTCCCCGCCGAGCTGCCGGGTGTCCTCCACCGCCCGCGGCAGCCGCACCCCGCGTCTGGCGGCGGCCGCGTAGCGGGCCATCGTGCCGCGCGAGTAGACCCGCCACAACGGCGCGCGGCCGAATTCGAGTCGGCGGTACAGCACGCGCTGCTCGTCGACCAGGAACGGGCCGGTCCAGCCCAGCCGGTCGGCCAGTGCGGCCAGCGCCGAGGCGGGGCTGAAACCGACCGCCAGCACCGGCACCCCGCGATGGTTGGCATCGTCCCGGGCCGCCGCCTGCACCTGCACCAGGTGCTCCTGGCAGGGCAGTCAATAGCGGTGCCGGATCGCGGTGAGCAGCTGCCGTCCGGCCAGCGCGCCCAGGTCGACCGCGGTCCCGGACCGGGCCTCGGTCAACGTCAGGCCGGCCAGCGGGATCCGCCGGGAGCTAGTCCTTGGCATGTGAGGGGGCACGCGCGGCCGTTCGACGGGTCTCGACGATCGGCAGCAGCCTGCGCAGCTCGATGTTCTGCACCGGGTCGAGCACGCTGTGCTGGACGCAGGCCGGCACGAGCTCGCCGGTGTCCGGGTGGGCCATCGTGTAGTGACAGGCGGCCAGCCGCTGCTGGGTGGCCAGCACCCGTGGCTCGGTGGCGACCCGCCCGCGCTTCATCAGATCCCACGCCGGTGCGACGTCCTCGGCGTCCATGAACTGGTGCACGACGAAGGAAACCGGCCGCACCTTGTGCCGGACCAGGGTGCGCAGCCCGCCGGCCCGCCGGAGCGTCCGGCGCAGCCACGACGCGGTGACGGCCAGGATCCTGGGGTGCCGGGCCACCCGCCGGACCAGCCGCGCCGCGAGCACCGAGGCCGGGACGCCGGTGAAGTTGAACGCGCCGAAGTAGCGGAAGAACGCGTCCCGGGTCGCCAGGTCGCGCGGATCATCGCCGTCCAGGAACGGGTACCAGCGATCGCCGACGTAGAACCCGTACGCGGTGCGGTTGCACCGGGTGTCGCCGTGCTGCCAGACCGTGTAGTCGAGCCTGCCGCCGACCCCGCGCTCGATCTCCCGCCAGACCTCGTCCGCGCCGGTCAGCCCGTAGTCCTCGTGCCAGCGCCGGTCGTCACCGACGAACGCGGCGGGCTGGAAGGAGAACATCCCGAAGCCCATCTGGTGGCAGTCCCGGATCACCTCGGCGATCTGCGGCAGGTTGGCCGGCGTGACCGTCATGTTGTGCGCCAGGAAGTACCGCACCCCGTGCCGGCGGCGCAGCCGGACGAACATGTCGACGAAGCGCTGCCGGAACGGGTTGAGCTCGCGCTCGCTGCCGGGGCGGGCGATGCCGCGCCGGCCGAACATCATCATGTCGAAGTGGCCGGCGAAGGAGATCCGGTCCAGCCGGCGGCGGCCGTCCGCGCCCATCGCGAGCCGCTCCAGGTAGTCCTCGTCGAAGTCGCCGTGCGACATGCTCATCGGCTCGCGGCCGTACCGGCGCATGGTGAGCAGCGTCTCGGCGTGTTCGTCCGGGCCGAGCAGGGTCACCTCGCCGCCGATGAGCTGGGCGTGCGCCTTCGGCCCGCGCTGCCTGCGGAGCATCGCCATCTGCGCCTCGACCTGGCTGATCGTGTGCTCGCCGTCCACCCGGACCCGGTTGGCGTCCCGCGAGTGGTAGCACGGGGTGCAGGCGAGGTTGCACTTCGGGAACACGCCGTGGGTCCCCTCGCAGCCCACCGCGTGCCGGCCGAGCAGCTGCGCCGGGTTCTTCACCCGGTCCGGTAGGCCGGCCCAGCGGCGGGCCAGCGCGGCGCGGTACTCCGGGTCGATCGGTCTGGTCAGTCGCTCCACGCGCCGCAGCCGTTCGAGCAATCCCACCAGCCACACCCCTCATCCGCCCGCGCCCGTCGAGGCTACCCAGCCAGCTCCCCTTCGACCCATACGATGATTCGCAACTCGGCGCCGAACCGGTTCGCGAGCCGGATCGGATGCTGGACGTCGGCGGGAGGGATCACGGTGACCAGGCTCGCGATCTGCGGCGGGACCTACTCGAACCCGTACGCACTGCGCGCCTTCCTCGCCGACGCCCGGGCGCGCGGCGCCGACCGGTTGATCTGCCTCGGCGACTTCGGCGCGTACGGCGCGGAGCCGGAGGCGATCTGGCCGCTGCTCACCGAGAACGACGTCGAGTGCATCGCCGGCAACTACGAGCTGGCGATCGGCGCCGGTGACGAGGACTGCGGCTGTGGATACGCCGACGACGACGACAACGCCTTCGCCGCGATCGCCTACGACTACACCCTGCGCAACACCTCACCGGAGTTCGCCGCCTGGATGCGCACGCTTCCCACCGAGCGCCGCGAGCGCGTCGACGGCGTGGACCTGCACCTGGTGCACGGATCGACGTTGGCCGTCAACGACTTCTGGTGGGAGTCGCTGCCCGACGACGCGCACCGGCTGCGCGTCGAGGCCTCCGGTGCGGACGTCATCTGCTGCACGCACTCCGGGCTGCCCTGGACCCGACGCTTCCGCGGCAACGACGGGGCGGAGACGCTGGTGGTCAACGTCGGCGTCCTCGGCCGGCCGGCCAACGACGGCGGGCGGCACGTCTGGTACGCGCTGGTCGACCTGCACGCCGCCGAGGCGAGTGCCGAGCTCGTTCGGCTGGACTACGACTGGCAGGCACATGCGGCGTCGATCCGGGCGGCCGGGCTGCCGGACGCCTTCGCGCAGGCCGTGCAGACCGGCTGGTGGACCACCTGCCTGGAGATCGTGCCGCCCGTGGAACGCTCCCGGGGCCGGTTCCAGCTCTACAAGTCCGCGATGCCCGACTTCGCCGGCGCCGAGGTGTCCTGGGCCGACCTGCCTGCGATCCCGGACGACGGCCTGCCGGTGCTGCCGCTGTTCGGCTCCGCGCTCTTCCCGTCCCGGCTGTGGGCGTACACCAACTTCCACTGCAACCTGGCGTGCAGCTACTGCTCGGTGGCGTCCTCGCCGCAGGCCCGGCGCCGCCAGCTCGGTCTGCCCCGGTTCCGCGAGCTCGTCGACGAGGCCGTTACCGAGGGCTTCACCGAGCTGTACGTGACAGGCGGTGAGCCGTTCCTCGAACCGGACATCGTCGACATGCTGCTGTACGCCACCGAGCGGATCGACGTGGTGTGCCTGACCAACGGCATGCTCTACCAGGGATGGCGGCGCGAGCAGCTGCAGCGGCTGGCCGGTCGGCCCCGACTGACCCTGCAAACCTCGCTGGACGGCGCCAGCGCGGCCGCGCACGACCTGAACCGCGGGCGCGGTTCCTGGGCCAAGGCGATGGACGGGTTGGACACCGCGCTGGCGCTCGGCCTCCCGGTCCGGGTCGGCATGACCGAGACGCCGCAGAACAGCGAGCAGGTCGAGCCGTTGCGGGAGCTACTGGCCGGCAAGGGCATCACCGGCCGCGGGTTCGCGGTGCGCCCGCTGGTGAAGCGCGGGCATTCGGACGACGGGGTGGCGATCAGTGAGGACAACACGGTGCCGGAGCTGACCGTGACCGCCGACGGCTGGCACTGGCACCCGGCCGGTGCCGACCTCGGCACCTCGCCGGACTTCCTGCTCGGCGAGCCCGAGATCGGGATGGCCGAGGCCAAGCGCCGCACCATCGAGCTGTTCCTGCGACTGCGTCAGAGCGACGGCTCGCTGCCGCTGGTCTACAACTGCGCCGTCTGACCGTCGCACCGCCCGCCCCTGCCGCACCGCCCGCCCGGCCGCATCCGCACCCGTGTCCCCTGAACGAACGGCACTTTCGTGCAATAGGGCCGTACAACAGCGCCGTTGATCAGCTGACATGAGCGCCGTTGATCTTGCCGGTGCGCCACCTTGCCGGTGCGCTACCGCGCGGGTGCGTATGCGCCGGCGACCTCGTCGACCTGGTCGTAGCCCACCCGGAGCAGGAAGGTGTTGTTGCGCCCGTAGGACTTCACTCCGAGCACGAAGAAGTTCGGCTCCGGCACCCGCAGCGCGTCTACCCCGTGCGTGTCCTGGTCCAGGCAGTCGACCGGCCCGTCCGCCGCGGCGGCGAGCAGCGCCGCCGACAGGTTCATCGGCGCGGACGTCGCGTAGCACTCGTGCACCTGGAGCTGCCGGTACATGGACGTGTCCCCGAGGTACCCGGTCAGCCCGAGGATGCGATCGACCACGATCTCCTCGGTCCCGCCGTCGTCGGAGCGCAGCGTCACCGCCACCCCGTCGCCCGCCGGGCGCAGCGCCTCCACCGCGACCCCGGTCCGCACCTCCAACCCCGGCACCGCACCGGACCGCAGCCGCTCGGACACCTCGACGAGCTCCTGCCGCTCCGTAAGCGGGTCGTTCGGGACCTCGTCCCAGTCCGGCTCGCCGGCCCGAACCGCCCACACCACGCGCGTACCCACGGCATCGGCGACCAGCGCGGCGAGATCGCGGGCCGCCGTCTGCGCCGACTTGCCGGAGCCGACGAGCATGATCCGCTGGCCGGACCACTCCTCGCCGCTGGCCTCGAGGTCGGGGATCCACCGGACGATCCGGTCCGCCACCTGGCCCTCACCGGGCGCCGGGATCCCACCGTCGCCCAGCGTGTTCGAGCTGCCATAGCTACCCGTGCAGTCCAGCACCAGGTCGGCGTGCACGACCCGCTCGATGCCGTCCGGACCGGCCAGCAGCAGCCGGAACGGCTGCGCGCCACGCTGGGCACTGCCGATCTCCTCGTGCTTCAGCAGCCCCTGCCGCCCGATTGCCCGCACCGTGGTGTCCGCCTCGATCCGGCCGTCGAGCTCGGGCAGCTCGGCCAGCGGCATCAGCAGATCCGTGACGAACTCCCTGCCGGTCGGACAGTGGTCCGCCGGCCCCGGAACCCGAGAGCCGGCCGCCTCGAGGTGGGCCAGCATGCGCTCCGAGATGTTCATCGACCACGGCGTGAACAGCCGGACGTGACTCCACGCCTGGACGTTCGCGGCGACGGCGTCGGCCGACTCGTACACCGTGAACGGCCACCCTCGGTCCACACAGGCCAGTGCGGCGTCAAGGCCGATCGGGCCGCCGCCGAGTATCGCGACGTGGCCGGGCGCCGGGGCTGGCGGGCTCGAAGGTTCGACGGTCGGCTCGGCTACCGCTGTCAAGGGGCTCTCCTTCGCTTCGCTGGGCGCAGCCGACGACTGCACGTCGAGGCTGCCCTTATCGTGCTGATGTGCGCGACCCTTGCCCAGCGTTCGGCGCGGACCCGCCGATCGGATCGCATGAACCGCAAGAGTCGGCCGAAGCGACCATCGCCAGCTTGGTGATCATGGCTCGCGCACCAGAGCCCGGGCGCACCAAGACCCGGCTGCACCCGCTGCTCGGGCCTGACGGCTGCGCCCGGCTGCAGGCGGCGCTGATCCGGCACACCGCCCGGCTGGCCGCGGCCGTCCCGGCCGGCGCCGCCTTCCTCTGCTACCTGCCCGCCGACGCCGCCGAGGCGTTCGGCCCGCTGGCTGACGCCGGCATCACGCTGTTCCCGCAGCACGGCGCCGACCTCGGCCGGCGGATGGCCGACGCCGCCGCGTTCACCGCCGCGCGCCGGGACGCCCCGGTCGTGATCATCGGCACCGACTGCCCGGTGCTCGACACCGGGCACCTGTATCGCGCGGCCGCCCACCTGCGCCGGGGCTGCGACGTGGTGTTCGGGCCGGCGCGGGATGGCGGCTACTACCTCGTCGCGCTGGCCAGGCCGGCCCCCGAGGTCTTCGACCTGCCGCCGGCGGCCTGGGGCGGACCGGACGTGTTGGAGCTGAGCCGCACGGCCGCCGACGCCCTCGGGCTGACCGTCGGCCTGATCGACACCGAGGACGACCTGGACACCCCGGCCGACGCCGCGACCATGCTGGCCGACCCACGGCTGCCACCGGAGATCGCCGACCTGCTCCGCGCCGCGCCCGCCGTGAGCCCGACATGACCAGCGTGTCGATCATCGTCCCGGTGCTCAACGAGGAAGCCACCATCGGGGACTGCGTTTCCCGGCTGCGCGCCGACTTCCCCGGCTGCGAGATCGTCGTGGTCGACGGCGGGAGCACCGACGAGACGGCCGAGCGCGCCGGTGCGGTCGTTCCGGTGCTCCGCAGCGCGCCGGGGCGGGCCAGGCAGATGAACGCCGGTGCCGCCGCTACGAGCGGCGAGGTCCTCTGGTTCGTGCACGCCGACTGTGTGGTGCCCGCGCTGGCGCTGCGCCTCATCAGCCAAACACTCGCCGACCCGGATGTGGTCGGCGGCGGGTTGACGCTGCGGTTCGACCAGCGCTCCGCCGGCCTGGACTGGCTGGCCTACACCTCCAACATCCGGGCCAGGAGGCTCGGATGGATCTTCGGCGACCAGGCCATGTTCGTCCGGCGGAGGGTGTTCGACGCCGTCGGCGGGTTCCCTGTGCTGCCGCTGATGGAAGACCTCGAGATGTGCCGGATGCTGCGCCGGCACGGCCGGCTCGCCGTGCTCCCGGTGGCCGCGACGGCCTCGGCGCGCCGGCTGGTCGAACACGGGCCGTGGCGGATGAACGTCCTGATGCAGCTGCTGAAGCTGCAGTACCTGCTCGGCGTGGACCCCGAGCGGATCAGGCGGCGGTACGAGGCCGGCACCCGGCGCGGCCGGCGCCGACGCGCGGCGGGCACCCGGCAGTCCGCCCTTCCCTAAGACCGGGTCCGGTCGAGCACGCCGGCAGTGGGCTCACTGGCGGGCGTTCGCCCCGGGGTTCCGGCCGGTGACCAGCTTGTAGACCAGCGTCACGATGATCGCGCCGATGATCGAACCGATGATCCCGGATGGCCGCAGCTCGAACCCCTCCCCGGCGAGCAGGCTGCCCAGCAGGCCGCCGACGAAGGACCCGATCAGGCCGACGACGATCGCCACCGTCCAGTCGATCGGCCGCTTGCCGCTACGGAAGATCAGCTGGGCCGCCGCGCCGGCCAGCATGCCGAGCAGGATGATCGCGATGATGAGCACGTGGTCACGCTACGCGACGGCCAACCCGGGCGGCCGTGGTAGGGGTTCTCCTTCACCCAGGGTTGCTCAGAAGATCGGCGGGCTGACGTCCTGGCCGGCCAGGATCGCGCCCGCCGTGGTCAGCGTGTCGCGCTTGACCAGGAAGTGCTGGGTCACCGCGTGGACGTCGCGGAGCCGGCGCTGCAAGGGGCAGTCGGCGTAGATCGAGCTGCCGCCGCCGGCCCGATAGGCCGCCTCGACGACCGCGACCGCCCGCGCGGTGGCCCACACCGCGGCCGCCCGCAGCCTGGCCCGCTGCGGCAGGGTGAAGGCCACGCCACCGGCGGCGGTCGCCCACGCGGACTCGGCCGCCTGGTAGAGCAGCATGCGGGCGGCTCGAAGCTCGGTGTCGGCCGTCGCGAGCTCGACCTGGAACAGCGGGTTCGCGGCGAGCGGCGCACCGGCCAGCAGCGGCACCTTGTTCGCGGCGATGTCGAGGATGTCGTCCAGCGCTCCCTGAGCGGCGCCGACCGCCACGCTGGCGATCTGCAGCGCCAGCAGGGCTGGCACCGGGATCCGGACGATCGGCTCGTCGATGCACGGGTCGTCGGCGAGCGGGTCGTGCGTCCGCTCGACCGGGACGACGAGGTCGGTGACCCGGAAGTGGTGGCTGCCCGTACCGGACAGCCCGGACACCGTCCAGGTGTCCTCGATCGCGACCTCGCCGGGTGCGAACACCGCGATGCGCATCCGCGGTTCCCCGTCGGGGAGCTGCTCGATGCAGTTGCCGTAGAGCCAGGTCGGCGTGCTCGCACCCGCTGGCGAAGCTCCAGCGGCCGGTGACCCGGTATCCGCCGGCGACGGCCGCGATCGAGCCGCTCGGGTTGATGGCGCCGGCCACGATCACGTCGGGCGCCGGCGAAGAGCTCGTCGAAGCGTGGCCCGGGGTAACCCGGTGAGGTCGACCCACGAGCCGCCGCCGATCATCACTATCCAGCCGACCGAGGCGTCGGCATTGGCGAGGGCCTCGATCACCCGCATGGCGGCGGGCAGGTCGGCACCGAGGCCGCCGTGGCTGCGCGGGAGGAGCAGCCGGAAGCAGCCGGCGCCGATCAGCTCGTCGAGCAGGTCGCGCGGCACCCGCCGAGCCGGACTCGATCTCGGCGGCCCGGCCGGCGATGGTCGGCGCGAGCCCGCGCGCCGCGTCCAGGACGTCATGCGCCGTCACCGCGCGCCGGTCCACTGTCGTCATCGGTCCTGCACTCCGGTTCACGATCAGGGCCGCAGCATGGGGGCTTCGGCGGCATGGCGGGCCGTCAGCGCGTCGTCCCACCCGCCGTTGCAGTAGCCGACGGCCTCGGTGATCCGGCCGTCGCGCACCTCGCAGAGCCACAGCCGGCGGGCCAC
Organism: uncultured Actinomycetota bacterium; assembly: GCA_963776255.1. GTDB lineage: Bacteria > Actinomycetota > Actinomycetes > Mycobacteriales > Pseudonocardiaceae > Pseudonocardia. The sequence goes on from CAVZMB010000019.1 coordinate 208,933, forward strand.
GATGACCTCGGCGCCACGCTGGACCTCCTCGTGTTCCAGCACGAATCCGGTCGACGTCGGCAGCACGCGCAGCGCCCGGGTGCTCGGCACGCCGTCGGCGATCTTGCGCAGATGCGCGGCGAAGACGTCCCGGCCCTGCAGCTGGAACCGCCACTGCGGCGGGTAGAGGTCGAAGAACGCGTCGTCGGCGAATACGTCCGCCGGCGCTTCGAACGTCTCGAAGCACCTGTTGAACGCGGCGCTCAGCCGCTCGACCGTGCTGAGGTCAGGGATCGTGGGCGACAGTTGACTCGGCATGCGCGCGACGATAGGAGCGACGAGGGTGCCGCGGCCGGATCGCTCGGATTCACCACAGTGGACGCTCGGCGCGTGGTCACGTTCTGACCACGGAGCTCACGCGCCGCCGGTGATCAGTCCGTGCTCGTAGGCGTAGGCCGTCGCCGCGGCACGGGACGGCAGGTCGAGCTTGGCGAAGATGTTCTGCAGGTGGCGGGCCACGGTGTGCTCGCTGATCCCCAACCCGGCTGGCGATCTCGCGGTTCGTCCGGCCGGTGGCGACCAGCCGCAGCACGTCGCACTCCCGGGCGGTCAGTACCGCGGACCGCCGCGGACGGGTCGGCGGGCTCAGCTGGGCCACCCGGGCGAGGTCCGGAACGGCGCCGAGCCGCTCGAACGTGGCCTTGGCGGCCGCCAGCTCGAGGTCGGCCGCGTCGGCGTCGCCGAGCGCGCGGCAGGCGATGGCGAGCTGGACCCGGGCCCGCGCCGCGTCGTAGGGCATCTCCAGCCCGCGCCACCGCTCGCTCGCCCGGCGCAGCGCGACCAGCGCGGCCGCGGCGTCGCCGTCCGCGAGCAGCACGGTGCCGTGGGCGTAATCCGGCGACGGCCCGCAGCTGCGCGGTGTCGACCGCGTCGGCGACGTCGGCGAGCTCCGCACCGACCGCGCGCGCGGCATCCGACCTCACCGGCGCCGAGGAGCACCTCGACCGCCGCGGCGAGGATCACGGGTCGGCTCAGCCGGCCGCGGCTCTCCTCGACCATGCGCCGGACGGCCGCGACGGCCGGCTCGACGGACCCTGGGCCAGCCGAAGGAGGGCGAATCCTGGCACCGGCTCCCGGCCCTGCTCGCTGGCCGCCCGGTACACCCGCTCGGCCTCGGCGAACTCGCCGCGGAGCCGGTGCAGCTCGCCCTGCTGGTAGAGGGCGAGACCGAGCGCGGGGTGCAGCGGGTCGGACAGCCGTTGCCGGGCGCGCTCCGCCTCGGCCATCGCCTCCGCCCACGCTCCGGACGCCTGCAGCACCTGCGAGCGGTGCACGAGGCAGTGCCCGCGGTACGGCACCAGGTCGGGTTGGCTCGCGCACCAGCGCTCCAGCGCCTCGGTCCACTCCGTCGCCCGGCGCAGGTCGCCGAGGTCCATGCACGCCTCGATGACCGCGCAGTAGACGATCCCGGTCGTCATCGGGGACACCTCGGCGGTGGTGACCGCCACCATCGCCTCGTCGAGCAGCTTGACACCACGGCCCACCTGCTCCGAGGCGAGCGCCGCCTGGCCTCGGAAGAGCAGCCCGAACGCCTGGAGATCCGGGTCTCCGACCCGGTCGGCGATGTCGGCCATCTCGTCGGCCAGCTCGGCGGCCCTGGCGAGGTCGCCGCGATCCAGCGCGACCAGGCCCTCCGGTAGCAGCAGCAGGCCGCGACCCGCGCCGTCCAGGCCGGCCTGCGCGACCAAGCGCTCGCCTCGCGCCAGCCAGCCGCCCGACTGCGCGGTCTCGCCGCGCAGCAGCAGCGCGAAGCCCAGCCAGAACGCGCATCGGGCGGCCCGGTCCACGTCCCCGAGGCGCACCCATTCGACGTGCGCACGCGCCCACGCCCGCTCGCTCTCCTCGTCCCGGCCCACCAGGTGCGCCGCAATCGCGAGGCGTTCCAGGTCGTCGGCATCCAACGGTTCGGCGCCGCTCAGCAGGGTGTGCGCAGCACCCCAGGCCCGGCGGGCGAAAGCCGCCCGCCCGAGCTGCACGGCAGCGCCGGTCACACCGGACATTGTGCTACTCGGTCGTGCCGGGCAGGCCGATCCGATCGGCGCAGATGCCGGCCAGGATGCCGCCGCGCGGGCGATCGCGACGTCGGTCGTCAGCGCACCCCGGCGACCTCGGCGAGACGTTCGACCTGGTCGAGCGCGGCGGAGCACGGGAAGAAGATCAGTTCGTCACATCCGGCCGCGGCGAAGGCCTTTAGGTCACGCTCGACGGCGTCGGGGGTGGTCAGGGCGGTGTCGGCGATCCGCTCGGCGAACTCGCCGATGAACCGGTAGTAGTCGGTCAGGTAGCCGCGGGCGGCCTGCTCGGCGTCCGGACCGAGGGCGAAGTACGCCAGCGAGGCCAGCCGGGGTGAGCCCTCCCGTCCGGCGGCTGCCCACGCGGAGCGCGCCTGCTCGGCGCCCCGTGCGAAGTTCTCCGGTCCGCCGCCACCGGCGATCCAGCCGATTCCACGCCGGGCCATTCTGCGGAACGCAGGCGCGCTGCCGCCACCGATCAGCAGCGGTGGCCCACCGGGCTGTGCCGGCCGGGGGCCGATCGGGCCGGCGAATCCGCGGGTGGCGCCGGCCCATACGTCGGTCATCTCCTCGATCATGTGGTCCAGCCGTCGTCCGCGATCGTGAAACGGCATGTCGGCGGCGGTGTAGTCGTCGTCCCGCGCAGAGGCGGAGATGCCGACGGTCAACCGCCCGTCCGAGAGCCTGTCGATGCTGGCCAGCTGCTTGCCCAGCAGCGCTCCGTTGCCGCGGTACGGCGCGATGACGATCGCGGTCGTCAGCCGGATGCGGCTGGTGACCGCGGCCGCGGCGGCGAGCACCGGGACCGGGTCGAAGTTGTCGTAGACGAGCCGATCCAGCGTGCCGAGGGTGGAGAACCCGGCCGTGTCCGCCTGCCGGGCCCAGTCCAGCACGGCGGCTCCGCTGGCATCAGGAATTGTCGATGGCAGTCCGAGCCCGATTTCCACGTACTAGTGCCCTTCGGTTCGCCCGCCGGTCGGTGCGGCGGGCGGTGATTTCAGCGCCCGAACAGTATGCCGGGCCGAGCGCTAGCCCTGCCGCGGGACGGGTGTCACCGGTCGTCCAGCGCGGAAGGGTCGACGACGTGTATGGCGGCCTCCTCGGCTGAGGCCGCGGCGCCGTCCACGCCCACGTCGGTCGCGTGCAGCTCCTCGTCGGCGTCGAACCCGCCGCCTTCGTCGGTCTCGACCAGCCGGCCGGCGCGACTGCTGCCGACCTCCTCGTCGAGCAGCTCGCCGTCGGTGTCGCTGGTGTCGCCGAGTCCGTCGCCCTGACTGGCCGTCTCTTCCGGCACCTCCCGGGCGAGCCGACCGTCCAGGCTCTCGCCCTCGGCCTCCTCGCGCGGCGTGATGCCCCAGCCCTGTCCGACCCAGGGTCGTTCCGGGAGGGTCTCCCCCTCGTCCAGAACGTCCTCGACGCCACGGTCCTCCAGGCTGTCCGCCGGCTCCAGGACGCCGGGGTCGTTGCCCTCGGACTCGTCGGGATCGCTCATCTCGGCCCTCCCGGAAGTCGTCGCGCCATGGGTCTCAGCCTAGGGGTCGGTCGGCGCACCCGGCTGATACCGGGTTGGTAGCGCACGAAGCGGTGCCGCGTGGGGCGCGGGCGGTCAGGCTGTCGTGCCGGCGTCGACCTGATCCGCGGCCTCGTCGAGCAGCTGGCGTCTGATCTCGGTCTTCAGCACCTTGCCGACCTTCGAGCGCGGCAGGTCGGCCCAGATCTCGACCTGCTTCGGCGCCTTCACGCTGCCGAGCCGCGCCTTGACCGAGGCGATCACGTCGTCGACGACCGCATCGTCCGTGCCCGGCTGCAGCTGCACGACGGCGGTGACCCGCTCGCCCCACTTGTCGTCGGGCAGGCCGACGACCGCGCAGTCCTGCACCGCGGGGTGCTCCATCAGCGCCTGCTCGACCTCGGCCGAGTAGACGTTGAAGCCGCCGGTGATGATCATGTCCTTGGCCCGGTCGACGATGTAGAGGAAGTTGTCGTCGTCGAGGTAGCCGATGTCGCCGGTGTGGTGCCAGCCGAACTTGGACGCCTCGGCGGTCGCCGCCGGGTTCTTGTAGTAGCCGGCCATCACCAGCGAGCCGCGGACGACGATCTCGCCCGCGCTCCCCGGGCGCCAGCAGCCGCCCGTCGCCGTCCATGATCGCGACGGTGACCAGCGGCGCCGGGCGCCCGGCCGAGGCCAGCCGGTGCCGAGCGACCGAGCCGTCCGGATTCAGGTGATCGGCCGGCGCCATCGTCGAGATCATCATCGGCGCCTCGGTCTGCCCGAACAGCTGCGCCATCACCGGCCCGATGCCTGGTGATCGCCTCCTCCAGCCGGGCCGCCGACATCGGCGCCGCGCCGTACCAGAAGCACTGCAGCGAGCCGAGGTCGGTGTCGGCGAGGTCCTCGTGCCCGAGCAGCATGTAGATCAGCGTCGGCGGCAGGAAGGTGTGCGTGACGCGGTGCCGCTCGACCAGCGCGAGGAACTCGGCGAGGTCCGGCTTCGGCATCACGATCACCCGCCCGCCGAGCGCCATGACCGGGAAGCACAGCACGCCGGCGGCGTGGGTCAGCGGCGCCAGCGCCAGGTAGACCGGCCGGCCGTCGAACGGGTAGCCCATCAGCGTCAGCGCCGACATCGTCTCGAGGTTGCGCCCGGTGAGCATCACGCCCTTCGGCCGGCCGGTCGTCCCACCGGTGCCGACGATCATCGCCACGTCGTCCGGCGGCTCGAACCGTGCCGCGCCCGAGCTCGTCCGACCCGTCCGACAGCCAGCGCGCGCAGCGACGGCGCCTCCGGCAGATCCGCGTCGAGGCAGACCAGCACGGTCAGCTTCGGCAGCTGCGGCGCGATCTGCTCGACCAGCGGCGCGAACGCGCTCTGGAAGATCAGGCAGGTGCAGTCGAAGAGGTCGAGCAGCTCGCGGTTCTCGGCCGCCTCGTTGCGCGGGTTGATCGGGCACCACACCGCGCCCGCGCCGGGCGATCCCGAACACGCAGGCGAACGCGCATCGGGTCGTTGGCGGACAGGATCGCCGACCTTGTCCCCGGCCCGCACGCCGGACGCGGCCAGCGCCCGGGCGACCGCGAAGCTGATCTCCTGCACGTCGCCGTAGGACAGGGTGTCCGCCGCCATCGTCAGGCAGGGCGCGTCCGGCCCGAGCGACGCGCCCTTGTCCAGGTAGTCGGTGAGCCGCACGTCGAAGCGGGGTCGCGTCAGCCGTGCGTGGTGACGGACCGGGTCCAGCACCAGCCCGAAGCTGCGCAGCACGCCGAGCAGCTCGCGGTGCCCGAACGCCTGGCAGCCCGACGCGAACCCGCCGCCTCGGCGGCTGCTGCAGCAGCGAGTAGGCGGCGTACGCCTGCAGCAGCGCCGGTCTGCTTGTAGTTGCAGTTGCCGTGGATGACGCAGTGCGCGCGGCCGAGCGGCCCGGTGGCGTACACCGAGTCGACCGAGGTGTTGATCCGCGGGTTCTCCCGCGGCGGCATGCTCGGCCTGCGACCGACGCCGCGACCTCGGCGAGCGCGGCCTCCTGCTGCTCGGGCGGCAGCGTCTTGATCTGCTCCTCGACCATCTTCACGGTCGCGACCACGCCCTCCATCACGGTCGCGGTCGAACACCCCGCCGGCGACCTTGACGTTGGCCACCCGCGGATCGTTCTTGAACCACACCGGGTGCGACGTGCCGCCCCACGGCAGCGGCGAGCGCGGTCTCGTGCTGACCGGGGACGACGACCTCGAAGGTCGTCAGGTGGTCCCACTGCACGTACTGGTTCTGCTCGAGGTAGAACCAGTCCGCCTTGAGGATGGTGAAGATCGTCTGCGTCGACGCGTAGGTCGGGAAGCCCTTCCACAGCACGAGGATGTCGAGGGTGTCGAGGCCGGGGGTCTCCAGGCAGATGTTCGCCGCGATCTCACCGGTGGTGTACATCTGCGCGATGCCGGGCGACAGCAGCAGCCCTGCGTCGGCGAAGCCCTGGCCCCACCGGGTCTGCGCGTCCAGCACCCAGTCCTGCTCGCCGGTGGTGTCCAGGTAGTGGCACCCGGCGGCGAGGCTCGCCTCGACGACCTCGGGGCCGTACTTGATGAACGGACCGACCATGTTGCAGACGACCTGCGCGCCGTCGAAGAGCTTCGGTCAGCGCCTCGACGTCGTGGTCGACCTCGACGACCTCGTGGTCGACGGTCTCGATGCCGGGGATCCGGTCGATGACCTCCTGGACCCGCTTGCTTGTCGCGGCCGGCCGCGATGAACGGCACGTTGAACTCGCGCAGGTACTCGCAGATGAGCCGGCCGGTGTAGCCGGAGGCGCCGTAGACGACGACGGGCTTGTTGCTGGTGTGCTCATGTCACATCCCCATTCCGCCGTCGACCGGCAGGCCGACGCCGGTGACGAACCGGGACGCGTCGGAGGCGAGGAAGACGACCGCGTCGGCCATGTCGGCGACCTCGCCGAGCCGGCCGAGCGGCGTCAGCTCGACGACGTCGCCGACGGCCGCCTCGGGGCTGGCGAACAGGCCGAGCTCACCATGTCTCGACGGCGAGCTTCATGCCCATCTCGGTCGGCACCAGACCGGGATAGACGCAGTTGACCCGCACGCCGTAGCCGAGCTTGCCGGACTCCATCGCGGCGACCCGGGTCAGCCGGTCGACCGCGGACTTGGTGGCGGAGTAGCCGGCGATGCCGGGGAAGGCGATGGTCGCGGCGACCGAGGAGATGTTGATGATCGAGCCGCCGTTGCCCGCCGCGCCGCCGGGGCGCATCGCGCGGAGCCCGTGCTTGAGCCCCAGGATCGTGCCGAGCGACGTTGACCTCGAGCATCCGCCGGATGTCCGTCGGGCTCGAGGTCGACGACCAGGAGCGAGATCTCGATGCCGGCGTTGTTGACCAGGATGTCGAGCCCGCCGAGCTCGGCGATCGTGTGCGGTGATCGCCGCCTCCCAGCTCGGCGTCGTCGGTCACGTCGAGTGGGACGAAGCCCGCGGTCGCCCCGGCGCCCGCGAGCGCAGGCGGCGGTCTGCTCGCCGACGTCCTCGAGCACGTCGCCGATCATCACGGCCGCGCCGGCCTTGGCCAGCGCCTCGGCCATGCCCGGCCCCGAGGCCGCGGGCACCCCCGGTGACCAGCGCCTTCGTCCGGTCAGGTCGAACACACTCATGCCGATCGCCTCCGTCGGTCGACGCCGCCAGCTGATCGTCGCCGACTCACCGGTGAGGTGAGGCGATCCGGACGACTGTCAAGACGTTAGGTTCCTGGACACTCGTCAAGAGTGTCTGGACAACTGTCCAGATAGGACTGCGCCCTGGGTTACCCGCGATGGACTCCGCCGTGACGAAGGCCGCCGAGACCGGATCGACCGGATCTCCCGCCGCCAGGTCGACAAGTTCGCGGAGCGACGCCGCGCAGCTGGCCGCCGCCGCGCTGCAGACGCTGTCCGAGCTCGGCTACGCGCGCACCAGCCTGCGCGAGATCGCGCAGAACTCCGAGTTCTCGCACGGCGTGCTGCACTACTACTTCACCGACAAGGTCGACCTGATCACCTACTGCGTGCGGCAGTACAAGGCGCGAGTGCGTGCACCCGCTACGACCAGATCGTCGCCACCGCCGGCACCGCGGACGAGCTCGTGCACGGCTTCGCCGACGGCCTGGCCGCGACCCTGCGCGAGGACGCGCTCCGATGCACCGCCTCTGGTACGACCTGCGCATCACAGTCGCTGTTCGAGGAGTCCTTCCGCGCCGACGTCGCTCGAGATCGACGAGAGCCTGGAGCGGATGATCTGGCGGATCGTCAGCCGCTACGCCGAGCTCAGCGGGCGCCCCGCTGGCCGTCTCCCCCTCGGTGGCGTACGCGCATCTTCGACGGCCTGTTCCAGCAGGCCCTGCTGCGGCACCTGTCCGGCTCGCCGGACGCGCTGCGCGAGCTCAGGGATCAGGTCCACGTCGTCCTCCGGCACCTGGTCTGTCAGCCGTAGCCTGCCGAGCAGGTCCGGGACGCGGCCGGTATGACGGCCGCGACGTCAGGCCGTGACCTCGACCGAGGCAGGCTGCCCGGCTCAGTACCCGGATCCGCGCCCCACGGTGCGGGACAAGCGTGACGTTGCGGCCCCTGGCCCGTTCCGGGCGGGCCGTCGTGGTGGCCAGCTCGACCCGGCTCAGCACCGCCTTCAGCACGACGCGCATCTCGACCTGCGCGAAGGTGGCGCCCAGGCAGCGCCGCACACCGCCGCCGAACGGCAACCAGTGCCCCGAGGCCGCGACGTTCTGCTCCAGGAACCGCTCGGGCCGGAACCCGCCGGCGTCGGGGTGGTACGTCGTGGCGTTGTGCACCAGGTAGATCGACGGGAGCAGGACCGTCCCGGCGGGCAGCCGGTAACCGCGGATCTCTACCGGCTCGGCGAGCCGGCGTCCGACCTCCATGATCACGGGTCGGGCCCGCAGGCTCTCCTTGATCAGCACGTCAAGGTAGCCGTCGTCGCCGTCCCGTGCGGCCTGGCGGGCACTGGCGAGCACCGCGGGGTGACGGACCAGGCGCTCGAAGGTCCAGGCGAGCCCGGTCGCGGTGGTCTCGTGGCCGGCCACCAGCAGCGTGACGAGCTGGTCGCGTAGCTCGGAGTCCGACATCGGTGCGCCGTCCTCGTCGCGGGCGCGAACCAGCATGGCCAGCACGTCGGTGCGCTCTGGCAGGTTCGGGTCCGAACGGCAGTCGGCGATCTGGCGATAGAGCTCGGCGTTCGCCGCGGCGCGGACCCGTTCGTAGCGGCTCCACGGCCAGTACCGGCGAAGTCCGGGGAACGCGAGCCGGAGCCCGGTGATGGCGCCCAGGTTGACCAGCGGCGGCAGCACCCGGCGCAGCTCGGCCAGCCGGGCCGGATCCTCAGCGCCGATGACAGTGCGCAGGATGACGCCCATGGTGATCGACTGCATCGCGTCGCGGGCGGCGAACGTGCGTCCGACCGGCCAGCGGTCGATCTCGTCGTTCGCGATCTGCTCCATCAGGGCGACCTGGCGGCGGACCGAGTCGCCGTGGAACGGCGGCAGCATCAGTTTGCGGCGGTGTTTGTGCCGCTGCTCGTCGAGGACCAGTACCGACTCCGGGCCGGTGATGTCGGCAATGAACTCGTTCGCCTCACCGGCGTGGAAGATCGCCGGGTCGCCACGGAACACGGTGGCGATGTCGGCGGGATCGGCAAGCCAGACCAGCGGGCCCATCGGAGAACTCAGCACCGAGAAGATGTCGCCGAACCGGCGGTGGCACGAGCTGACGAACGCGGTCGGCCACACCGACATCAGCAGGGGTTGTAGTGGGCCACCGATCCGTGGGCCGGGCGGCATCCGAGTGTCCATCGCGGCTGAATATACGGATGTCTAATACGTATGTATAGGATCCCTTCGTGGGACACCGGGAAGCGCTGCTCGCCGCCGCACGCCGCTGCATGGTGGAGCGCGGCTACGCCCGGACCACCGCCCGCGACCTGGTCGCGGCCTCCGACACGAACCTGGCGTCGATCGGCTACCACTTCGGCTCGAAGGAGGCGCTGCTCAACGCGGCGATCGCGGAGTCGTTCGAGGACTGGGTCGGCCAGGTCCGCGAGGTCGTCTTCGCCGACGGCCAGCTCGAGCCGCTCGAGGCGTTGCGCCGGGGCTGGGCCGCACTGGCGCAGATCCTCGCCGAGCAGCGGCCGTTCGCGGTCGCGTTCGTCGAGGCCCTGGCCCAGTGCGAGCGCTTTCCCGCCGCTGCGCCACCAGCTCGCCGAGTGTTACGAGCGGCTGCGCTCCACCGTCGGCGCCATGGCCATCGAACTCGCCGGCGACCTGCCCGAGCAGACCGTCCGCAACATCGCGTCGTTCAATATCGCGGTCGGCGACGGGCTGCTCGTGCAGTGGCTGATCGACCCGGACCGCGCCCCGTCGGCCGGTGACCTGGTCGATGGGATGCTGGCGGTCACCGATCGCACCGCGTCGCCTCGGCACTGAGCCGGCTCAGGCCACGCACACGTTGCCGACGGCCACCTTCTGCACGAGGTGCGGCCGGGCGACGGTCCCGTCCGGGTAACCGCCGAGCGCCTGCTGGAACTCAGGCGAGGTGAAGGCCGCGCGTAGGGCCTCGGTGGACTCCCACACCGCGACGTTGACCAGCACCCGGCTGGCACCGGTGCCTCGGTGCAGCTGGGTCGAGATGAATCCCGGCTGGCCCTTCATGAAGAGCGCGTCCTTCTCCCAGGCCGCGACCACCTCGTCGTGGCCCCCTTCGGGCACGACGAAGGTGTTGACCAGGACGACCGCCGCGGCCGACTCCTGGAGCTGCGCAATGAACGGCGTCCTCGGGTCCACATCCTCGAGCGTGACCACTGCCCACCCCTTCGTTCTGCAAGTGCGAACTAGGTCAATCGTGAGGTGGATCGATCAGTTTGTCAAGTCCTTGACGACCTTGATGATCTCCATGATGTGGTTTTCGGCGTGGGGTTTGGCTGAGGTCGATCCATTTGGGCGGGGTGAATTCGGGTGCGCCGCGTGTCATGGTGACGGCCCATTCGGTGCCGTGGATCAGGCGGTGGTGGAATCGGCAGAGCATGACCAGGTTGTCGATGGCGGTTGGTCCGCCGTGTTGCCATTCGATCACGTGGTGGGCGTCGCACCAGCTCGGTGGGCATCCGCAGCCGGGGAAGGCGCAGCCGCGGTCGCGGGCGGCGACCGCGCGGCGTAGGTGGCGGGGTACGACCCGGCTGGCCCGGCCGATGTCCAGTGGCTGCCCGTTCCCGTCGAGCACGACGGGGATGACACCGGCTTCGCAGGCCAGCATCCGCAGCTGCGCGGGGGTGAGCGGGCCGCCGTGGTCGAGCATCGCCGGCGGGCGCGGGTTTCCAGCTCGGCGAGCGGGACGGTCACCGTCAGGTGTGGGCGTTGCCCACCGACCATGGGCAGGTCGGCGGCGTCCAGGCGTTGGCGGCACAGTTCGGCCAGCCCGTCGCCGCGGCGTTCGGCCAGGCGGCGCTGGTCTTCGGCGGTCGGCTTCGCCAATGCGTCCAGCGCATGACGCAGCGCGTCGAAGCTGGGCGCGTCGAACACCCCGGTGATCCGCCCACCGGCACCGCCCGGCCGGGTGGCCAGGTACAGCTCGTTGACCTGCGCCTCGTCGCCGTGGTCGGGTTCCGGGCCGTCCTGGTCCAGCGTGGTGATCAGGTCCCGGGCGAAGCCGGCCAGCTCGCGGGGCCGGTACTCCCGGGCCCGGGCGGCCAACTGCTGCTCCGCACCCGCCCACACCTCCGGAGCTCAGCCGCCCCGCCGCCGAGGACCCCAACGCGTCGGCGATCACCTCGACATGCCGCAGGCTGACCTCACCGGCGGCGAACACCGCCGCGGTGTCGGTCAACCGTGCCGGCAGCACCTGCCCGTCCAGCGACACCCGCTCACACACCTGCTCGGCAACCCGGACCCGCCGGTTCGCCACACCGAGGTCCCAGCCGAGCAGGTCGGCCACCGCATGGCAGGCGCGGTGGTAGCCGCGGTCGGTGAACACCCCATCCCGATCCAACCCCGCCACCAACGCCACCGACAGCTGCTCCAACTGGCGGGTCAGCTGTTCACACACCGCCAGGGCTTCGATCCGGGTGTTCGCATCGGCGCGGGAATCACAGGCGGCACGCAACGCAGCGACACCATCCGCAATGGACTGGTGCGCTTTGGCGAGTGCGCTTCCTTCCTGCATGCCACCAATTATCCAAGCCGCACCGACAATTCCCGGGTTTCACGCATTCACAATGGCACAGACTTTCCCTGAATATGTGGTCGGCTATTCGACGAATCACCCGCGTCCCGACCGGGCAGGCCAATCAAACTGAACCGACGACTCAACCGGCCCGTCCCGGCTTCTCTAAACGCAACCAATAGACCTAACAGTAGATTCGTAGAGCCTGCCAGATTCGCGATCTCAGCCTCGCGGCCGAGACGTCGCCTTCCGGGACTGTCGGGACGGCCCGGCATACTTTGGTTCGTGGGTACGGGGCTCGTGTCCGACTATCGGGAGTTGGCTGCCCCCGCCTGCGCTGGCTCGCCACGTCGACCGCCTCTGGGTGCATCACGTCGGAAACGTGCGACCGACCTACCTGCAGCCGGTGCTTCCCGACGGCTGCATGGACGTCGTCGCCATGCCCGACCGGGTCGTGCTGGCCGGCCCGGCCACCCACACCACCACGCTGCGGCTGGCGCCGGACACGCTGACCGTCGGGGCGCGGTTCCGTACCGGCGCAGCCCCACCACTGTTAGGCGTGAGCGCCGGCGACCTCCGTGACCTGGTCATACCGCTCGAGGAGCTGTGGGGGCGAGCGGGCGCCCAGATAACGGCGCAGGTCTTGGAGACCTCCGATCGGCGAGCCCGGCTCCGGGTCCTGGTGACTGGGCTCGCCAAACGCCTCGGCCACGATCGCGGGATCGATCCGGTCGGCACCGCCGTGCCGGCAATGCTGACCAGCAGCCCCGGACGGCCGCTCGCGCTGCTGGCGAAGGACGTGGGGCTGAGCGAGCGGCAGTTGCGCCGGCGGATCGAGGACGCGGTGGGCTACCCGCCGCGCACGCTCGCGCGCGTCCTGCGGTTCCAACGTTTCCTGCGCGCCGCACGGGCGTCCGGGCGCCGCCGGGACCTCGCTGGACTGGCCGCCGACACGGGATACGCCGACCAGGCGCACCTCACCCGCGAGAGCCGGGCGCTGAGTGGCCTCCCGCCGGCCGCGCTGCTGGACTGGGAGGCCGAGCGGCTGTCCGGCTGATGGCCGGAACGTTCAATACACCGCGGTGCCGACCGCGGACCATCGACGGTGTGGCGCACGGCAGCGTGCGCCGCGAACCAACACCTCCGAAAGGAGCCTCAGATGGGCACCCCGAAGTTGGACCTCGTGGGCATCATCGTCGCCGACATGGCCCGGTCGCTGGCCTTCTACCGGCTGCTTGGCTTCGACCTGCCGGACGATGCGGACACGCAGCCGCACGTCGAGGCGACCTTGCCCGGCGGCATGCGGGTCGCCTGGGACACGGTCGAGACGATCCGCAGCTTCGACCCCGACTACACCCGGCCGTCCGGCGGCCCCGGCATCGGGCTGGCGTTCCTGCTGGACAGCCCGGCCGAGGTCGACGCGACGTACGACAAGCTGATCGGGGCCGGGTACGAGGGGCACCGCGCGCCGTGGGATGCGCCGTGGGGCCAACGGTATGCCCTGGTCCGGGACCCGGACGGCAACAGCGCCGACCTGTTCGCGCCGCTGACCTGAGGCGGTGCGCGATGCGGTTGGCCGACCCACGAGCGGGACCGGCCGCCGCCTGAGGACACCGACTGGTTTGAGGTGCGCGGCAAGGGGCAGGCTGCTGGCCATGACCGAGCTCGCCGCCCCGACCGCCGAGCGTCCCGCGTTGCTCTTCGACCTCGACGGGACCCTGATCGACAGCGTCTACCAGCACGTACTGGCCTGGCAGGAGGCCCTCGACGCGTTCGGCATCGAACTGTCGGTGTGGCGGATCCACCGCAAGATCGGGATGAGCGGCGGCTTGTTCGTCACCGCGCTGCTGCGCGAGACCGGCGGGTCGCTCTCGACCGACCAGATCCGCGATCTCAACCTCGCGCACGCCGAGGCCTACGGCCGTCGCCGGGACACCGTCCGGCCGCTCCCCGGCGCCGGCGAGTTGCTGGCCACCCTGACCCGGCTGGGCGTCACCTGGGCGATCGCGACCAGCGGGCTCGCCACCGCGGCCCGGCCGGCGCTGGACATGCTCGGCCTGCCGGCGGACACCCCGCTGGTCACCCGCGACCAGGTGCGGCACGCCAAGCCCGATCCGGATCTGTTCCTGGCTGCCGCGGCCCGGGTCGGCGCGGACGTGCGCAGCGCGGTCGTCGTCGGCGACAGCATCTGGGACCTGCTGGCCGCCCGCCGGGCCGGCGCCCTCGGCGTCGGGCTGCTCTCCGGTGGGTACGGCGCCGACGAGCTCGAGCGGGCCGGGGCGTACCGGGTCTACGCCGACCCGGCGGACCTGCTGGCGCACCTCGACGAGATCGGCGTGCGCCGGCAGGAGGACTGGGTCGTCTGACCGACCTACGACGGGTCGGCGAGCTCGGATCGGAACGGTGGTTCGGCGCCGGACCGCGAGCAGGTCAGGGCCGCGACGCGGGCGGCGTAGGTCAGGGCGTCACGCCACTGGTCGGACCGCAGGGCGGCGACGCGCTCGACGCTGAGGCAGCCGTTCTCGTGCAGCCACGCCAGCAGCGCGCCGTGCACGCTGTCGCCGGCGCCGATCGCGTCCACGAACGGCCGGGCGGGAACGGCCGGCACCTCGACCCGCCCGGCGGCCCGAGTGACCGCGGCCAGACCCGCCGCTCCATGGGTGATCACCACGGCGGTCGCGCCGGCATCCAGCCAGTCCTCGGCGCTGCCGCCCCACCAGTCCGCGTCCTCCTCGGAGGTCTTCAGCAGGCCGACGTGCGGCAGCCACGACGTCAGCCGCCGGCGGTGCGCGTCCGGATCGTCGAGCAACGCCGGCCGGATGTTCGGGTCCAGGCTGATCAACCGTCCGGCGGCCGCCTCCCGGCGCAGCACCGTCTCGTAGACCGTGGCCCCGGGCTCCAGAACGGTGCCAAGCGTGCCGAGCGCCACCGCCGCCACCTCGTCGGGCAGCGGCCCGGGGTCGCTGACCAGCCGGTCGGCGGTGCCCTGCACGTAGAACGAGTAGCGGGCCGACCGGTCCGCACCGAAGGAGACCACCGCGAGGCTGGTCGGCTCCCGGCCGCGCTGGATCAGGCAGTCCGACGACGTCGCTGGCCCGCAGCCGCTCCAGCAGCGCTTCGCCGAACCCGTCGGTGGAGAGCCGCGTGAGCAGGGCGGCGGGCACGCCGAGACGACCGAGCGTGATAGCGGTGTTGTACGGGCCGCCACCCCAGCGCGGCATCAGCCGCCGGACCACCCCGGCGTCGAGGTCATCCGAGACCAGATCGACGAGGGCCTCCCCGCCGACGACCACCCGACCGCCGGTCATCGCGCCTGACTCACCGGCCCGCCCGCGCCGGCGGCGACGGTGCGCTCCAGGGTTGCCCGGGCGCCATGCGCGTGCAGCGACTCCATCGCCGCACGATACGGCGCGGTGAAGCGCTCGTCGTCGACGAGATCACCGAACAACTCCCGCAGCCGGAGGAAGGCCAGCGGGTCCTCGCGCTGCCGGCGGGCGGCCGCGACCAGTGTGTCCCGGAGCGGGTCGACCACCTCGATCGGCTCGCCCTGCTCGTCGACGGCTTCCGCGTACCGCGCCCAGCTGGCCACCACCGCCGCCGACCGCTGCACCGGGCCGCCGGTGGCCAGGTTCTGCCGCGACCACTGGAAGCAGCCACTTCGGGATGCGGTCCGAGCTCTCCGCACACAGCCGGGCGACGGTGTCACGCACGTTCGGGTTCGAGAACCGGTCGATCAGCGTCCGCTTGTATGCCGCCAGGTCGATCCCAGGCACGGGCCGCAGGGTCGGCGTGGCCTCGCTGTCCATGTACGACAGTAGGAAGCGCTGGAACAGCGGGTCCTGGCACACCTCATGCACCAGCCGGTACCCGCACAGGTAGCCGAAGTAGCACAGCGCCTGGTGGCTCGCGTTCAGCAGCCGGAGCTTCATCAGGTCGTAGGGCTCGACGTCGTCGACCAACTGCACGCCGGCGTCCTCCAGGGCCGGGCGGCCGGCGGCGAACCGATCCTCGAGCACCCACTGGGTGAACGGCTCGCACACCACCGGCCAGCGGTCGTCGACGCCGAACCGCCGGACGAGCTCGGCACGGTCGGCGTCGGTGGTGACCGGCGTGATCCGGTCGACCATCGAGTTGGGGAACGCCACGTGCTCGGCGACCCAGGACGCCAGCTCGGGATCGCCCAGCCCGGCGAATCCGAGGAAGCTGCGCCGAGCGGCGTCGCCGTTGCTCTGGATGTTGTCGCAGGACATCACGGTGAACGCGGGCACGCCCCGTTCCCGCCGGCGCACCAGGGCCTCGGTGACCAGCCCGAAGACCGTGCGCGGCGGCCCGTCGCCCCGCAGGTCGTGCACCACGTCCGGGTTCGCGGCGTCGAACTCGCCGCTGACCGAGTGGAAGTTGTAGCCGCCCTCGGTGATCGTCAGCGACACGATGCGGGTCTGCGGGTCGGCCAGCTTCGCGATCACGGCCTCGGGATCGTCCGGGGCGAGCAGGTACTCCACGATCGACCCGATCACCCGTGGCTCGAGCGAGCCGTCCGGGTGCTTCACCACCAGCGTGTACAGCCCGTCCTGCGCGGCGAGGGCGTCGCGCATCCGGCGGTCGGCGGGCAGCACGCCCACTCCGCAGATGCCCCAGTCCAGAGCCTTGCCCTGGCACATCAGCCGGTCCAGGTACATCGCCTGGTGCGCCCGGTGGAACCCGCCGACTCCGAAGTGGACGATGCCGGCGCGGACCAGACCCCGGTCGTAGGACGGTGCCGGTACGGCGGCACCGATCGCGGGCAACGACCTCGCGGTGAGTGGCTGCTGCATGGGAGTCCTTCTGCTACGGCCCGGACTGCTGCTGCCGGCGCACGGTGAGCTCGCGGGCCTCGGCGTACCGTCGCCGCACCGCGTCGACGGGCTCGCCCTGGTGGGTCTCGACGCCGGCGCGCGGCCAGGGCGGCGGCTCGTCCTCGGCGCTCAGCACCCAGGCAGCCTGCCGGGCGGCACCGTCGGCGACGTACTCCCCGGGAGGCGGCACCAGTACCGGACGGCCGAGCACGGTGGGCGCGATCCTCCGAACCGCGGTCGACCGCGCACCGCCGCCGATCAGCAGCACCCGCTCGACGCGTGCGCCCGCCGACACCAGCGCGTCGATCCCGTCGGCGAGCCCGCACAGCAACCCCTCGACGGCCGCGCGGGCCAGGTGCGCCGGGGTCGCGGTCGCGAGGCGCAGTCCGTGCACGGCGCCGGTGGCCTCCGGTCGGTCCGGCGTGCGCTCCCCCTCCAGGTAGGGCACGAGCACCAGCCCGTCGGCGCCGGCCGGCGCCGACATCGCCAGCCGGGACAGCTCGGCGTGGTCGACGCCGAGCATGACCGCGACGGCGTCGAGGACCCGTGCCGCGTTGAGCGTGGCCACCAGCGGCAGGAACCGGCCGGTGGCGTCGGCGAAACCGGCGACCGTGCCGGTCGGGTCGGCGGTCGGGGTGTCGGCGACCGCACAGGCGACGCCCGAGGTTCCGATCGAGACGACGACGTCGCCGGGGCGCGCGTCCAGACCGAGCGCGGCCGCGGCGTTGTCACCGGTGCCCGGTCCGAGCAGCGGACCGTCCGCCATGACACCGGCCGCCTCCGCCGGACCCAGCACCCGCGGCACGACGGCGACGTGCCCGAGCGCGCGCACCAGGAGCTCTTCCCGGTAGGTCCCACTCGTTGCCGACCAGTAGCCGGTCCCGCTGGCGTCGCCGCGGTCGGTGCGTAGCGCTTCGAGCGAAGGGTCAGCGGCGAGCCGCCAGCTCAGCCAGTCGTGCGGCAGGCAAACGGCCGCCGTCCGCGCCGCGGCCGATGGTTCGTGCTCGGCCATCCAGCGCAGCTTGGTCACCGTGAAGGACGCGACCGGCACCGATCCGACCGCATTCGCCCAGGCTTGCCGCCCGGTCGCACCGCCGCCGAGCTCGGCGACGAGGTCGGCCGCCGCGTCCGCGGATCGGGTGTCGTTCCACAGCAACGCCGGCCGCACCACCCGGCCGTCGCCGTCGAGGCACACCATCCCGTGCTGCTGGGCGCCGATCGCGAGCGCGCCGACGTCGGCGATCCCGCCGGCCTCGGCGAGCGCCGCCCGCAGCGCCGCCCACCAGGCGTCCGGATCGACCTCGGTGCCGGCGGGGTGCGGCGCGCTCCCGCGGCGCATCAGCTCGCCGGTCGTAACGTCGCGGATCACCACCTTGCACGACTGCGTCGAGGAGTCGACGCCGGCGACAAGCGTCACGAGCGGCGCTCAGGATGCCAGCCGGGCGCCGGAGCTCGCGGAGAAGAAATGCACCCCGCCCGGCCGGATTCGCAGGTGGACCTGGTCGCCCTTGGCCGGGTGGTGGGCCGGATTGGCGCGGGCGATCACCTGCCCTGTCCCGGTGCCGTCCGGGTCGGGCAGCTCCGGGTGCGAACCGTGCAGGTAGGCGTCCGAACCCAGTTCCTCCACGACGTCGACGTAGAGCGGGAACGCGCCCTCGTCGCCCGCGCCCACCAGGTCGACCGACTCCGGGCGGAAGCCGACGATCACCCGGTCGGCTTGCTCGAGCGCGTCGACCGTGGCCGGCGTCAACCGGACCCGCATCTTGCCGAGTACCGCGTCCGCGCCGTCGACGGTGAACTCGGCGATGTTCATGCTGGGCGATCCGATGAACCCGGCGACGAACACGGTCGCGGGCTGCTGGTACAGCCGCAGCGGGGTGTCGCACTGGGCGAGAACGCCGTCGTTGAGCACCGCGACCCGATCGCCCATCGTCATGGCCTCGACCTGGTCGTGCGTGACGTAGACGGTGGTGGTGCCCAGCCGGCGCTGCAGCGCGGCGATCTGGGTGCGAGTCTGCACCCGCAACTTTGCGTCCAGGTTGGACAGTGGCTCGTCCATCAGGAAGACCTGCGGGGAGCGGACGATCGCGCGCCCCATGGCGACCCGCTGCCGCTGGCCGCCGGAGAGCGCCTTGGGCTTGCGCTCCAGGAACGGCTCGAGGTCGAGGATCTTGGCCGCCTCCGCGACCCGCTTGGCGATCTCGTCCCGCCCGGTGCCGGCGATCCGCAGCGCGAAGCCCATGTTCTCCGCGACCGACATGTGCGGGTAGAGCGCGTAGCTCTGGAACACCATCGCGATGTCGCGATCCTTCGGCTTCAGGTAGGTGACGTCCCGGTCGCCGATCTGGATCCGACCCTCGTCGACGTCCTCCAGCCCGGCCAGCATCCGCAGCCCGGTCGACTTGCCGCTGCCGGACGGGCCCGACCAGGACCAGGAACTCGCCGTCGGCGATGTCGAGGTCGAGCGCGTCGACCGCGGGACGCTCGGCACCGGGGAAGATGCGGGTCGCCTTGTCGAAGCTGACGGACGCCATCGGTTCTCCTTAACTCCGCGGGACTCCGGCTACTTGACGGCGCCGAGCGACAGCCCGCGAACCAGCTTGTCCTGAGCCGCGAAGCCCGCGATCAGCACCGGCAGCGACACGAGCGTCGCGGCTGCACAAAGCCGGGCCAGGAACAGCCCCTCGTTGGTGATGAACCCGACCAGGAACACCGGGGCCGTGGCCGCCCGGGTGGCCGTGAGGTTCACCGCGAACATGAACTCGTTCCAGCTGAAGATGAAGCAGATCAGGCTCGTCGCCGCGATCCCCGGCAGGACGATCGGCACGACCACCCGCACCAGCGAGGTGATCAAGCCCGCGCCGTCGACCTCTGCGGCCTCGAGGATCTCCTTGGGCACCTCGGACAGGAAGGACCACATCATCCACACCGCGATCGGCAGGTTCATCGCCGCGTAGAGGATGACCAGGGAGTAGATGTTGTCGAGCATGCCGAGCTGCTTGACGATCAGGTAGATCGGCAGCAGCGCCGCGATCAGCGGGAGGAACTTTGTGGAGAGGAAGAAGAACAACACGTCCGTCCACTTGTGCACCGGCCTGATCGACAGCGCGTACGCCGCCGGGATCGCCAGAATCAGCACCAGCACTGTCGAGAGGATGCTCGCGGTGGCCGAGTTGATCAGGAACGGCGCGAAGTCCCGGCTGAATAGCAGCTGATACTGATCAGTGGTGAGCGGCGCGAAGACCCGGGGCGGGTTCGCCGCCGCGTCGGCCTCGTTGTGGAAAGAGGTCAGCACCATCCACGCCACCGGCAGGAAGAACAGAATGGTCAGCGCCCACGCGATGAACGCCCAGATCGGGCCGGCTCTCAATCCGGTGCTGGTGTCCTCGATCCGCCTGCGCCGGCGCCGCGCGGGCGCGCGAGGCGCGACCGGGCCGCCGGCCGGAGCAGTGACGTCCGCGTCAACGGTCGAGCTCACCGTCCGGCCTCCTCTTGGAAGAGCGTTGAGATCAGCCGCAACGAGAAGGTGGCGATGATGATCGTGCCGATCACCACCACCACGCCTGCCGCTGCCGCCTCGCCGTACTCGTACTTGCGGAACGTCGTCAAGTAGATCTCGTAGGGCAGGTTGGTCGTCGCCGAGCCCGGGCCACCCTGGGTGATCGTGAAGACGTGGTCGAAGGTCTGGATGATGTAGACCGACCCGAGCAGCACGGCCAGCTCCAGGTACCGGCGCAGGTGCGGCAGCGTCATGAACCGGAAGATCTGCACGCCGGACGCCCCGTCCACCGTTGCGGCCTCAAGGACGTCGCCGGGCTGGGACTGCAGCCCGGCCAGCAGGATCAGCATCATGAACGGCGTCCACTGCCAGACCAGCGCCACCACGAGCGCCGCCATCGGGAACGTCGAGACCCAGTCGATGGTCGGGCCCTGCGCGCCGAACAACCCGGCAATCCAATTGAGGGTACCGTTGATCAACCCGTACGTCGGGTTGTAGATCGCGTGCTTCCAGATCAACGCCGCCGCGACGGGCATGACCAGGAACGGGGCGATGAGCAGCGTGCGAGCGAGGCCGCGGCCGAGGAACTTGCGGTCCAGCAGCACCGCGAGAGCCAGCCCGATCACCACGCTGAGCACCACAACAGACGTCGTCAGTACCACCGTGTTGACGACGGCGGCGCGCAGCCGGGCATCGGTGAATACAGTGCCGTAGTTCGCCAGCCCGGCGAATGACCCTTCCCCCGGCCGGAGGATGTTCCAGTGCAGCGTGGAGATCGCCAGCGTCCCGAGGAACGGCAGCTGGGTCACGATGATCGCGAAGATCAGCGCCGGCAGCAGCGGCGCCCGGCGGCGCCACTACTCTCTCGGTGCGCAGGCGGCCGACCCGGCGCCTGGAGCGAGTCGGCGGGTGGTGCCACAGCAGTCATGCCACCGTCGACCTCACTCCGGTCGTCATCTCGGTTCTCACGTCACCCTCCGACCTTGTCCCAGCGATCACCCCGGGACGGTCGTCATTGGCGGTACTTCTGGGCGACCTGCTCGGCGAGCTTCTGGCCGTTCTCGAGCGCTGGAGCGACGTTGCCGTCGCCGACGATCGCCGCGCTGATGTCCTGGGTGACCTTTGTGGCGAGGTCGGTGAACTCAGGGATCGCGACGTACTGGACGCCGACGGTCGGCCGTGGCTGTACGCCCGGGTTCGTCGGGTCGGCCTCCTGGATCGCCTTCAGCGTGATGGCGCCGAACGCCGCGGCGGCCTTCATGTAATCCGGGTTCTGGTAGGTCGAGGCGCGCTTGCCCGACGGCACCCGCGACCAGCCGACCTGAGAGCCGACCAGGTTTTCGTACTCCTTGCTCGAGGCCCACAGCGCGAACTTCGCGGCTGTGTCGGCGTTCTTCGAGTCCTTCGGCATCGCCCAGGCCCACGTCCACAGCCAACCCGACGACTTGGTCTTCATCGACTGGCGCGTACACGTAGCCGATCTTGCCGGCGACATTGGACTTCGTCGGGTCCTCTAGCGACCCGGCCCCCGAGGTGGCGTCGTACCACATCGCCGCCTGGCTTTGACTCATCGCGTTCAGGCACTCGGTGAAGCCCGCCTGCGCCGCGCCCGCCTCACCGTGCTGGCGGACCAGGTCGACGTAGAACTTGGTCGCCTGCTGGAACTCCGGGGCGTTGACCTGCGCTTGCCAGTCCTTGGTGAACCAAGTC
Source organism: uncultured Actinomycetota bacterium (assembly GCA_963776255.1). GTDB lineage: Bacteria > Actinomycetota > Actinomycetes > Mycobacteriales > Pseudonocardiaceae > Pseudonocardia. Next base: position 230,725 of record CAVZMB010000019.1, read on the forward strand.
CCGCCGAAGGTGTTGACCGCTGTCGTCAGGGTCGCACCCAGCTCACCCCAGCCCGGCAGCCCGCGCAGGCAGATCCCGCGCATCCCCGGCTGGGCGTTGTCCACCTGCGCCGCGAGCTGCGCCACCTGGTCCCAGGTGGGGCGCTCGGGCATGGTCAGACCCTTGGCCTGGAAGATGTCCTTGCGGTACATCAGGAAGGAAGACTCACCATAGAACGGCAGCGCGTACAGCTTGCCGTCGTCACCGGAGAGCGTCTGCACGATCGGCTTCAGCAGGTCAGCCTGGTCGTAGCTCGCGTCCGATGAGGCGTAGCTGGACATCTCGTGCAGCCAGCCGTTCTTCGCCCAGATCGGCACTTCGTATGCCCCGATGGTCACCAGGTCGTACTGACCGGAGCCGGCGGCGATGTCCTGGGTGACTTTGTCGCGCAGCTCGTTCTCCGGCAGGACTGTGAAGTTGACCTTGATTCCGGTCTGCTTGGTGAAGTTGTCGGCGGTCAGCTGCTGGATGTCCTCCATCTGCGGGTTGCCGACCATGAGGACATTGATGGCGCCCCCGCTGCCACCTCCGCCGCCCCCGGCCCCCGCGCACCCGGCGGCCAACAGCGCCGTGACTGCTATCCCAGCGGTGAGGCGGCTGATGCGCCGCCACCAGTGACCGGACACGACTCCTCCTCGACCGTGACGGGCGCACCGTGGTTCGCGCTGGTGGAGCGCGGCGCCCTGCCGTCGTGCTCATATGAGCAACAGTATTCTCAGACGTGAGGCGAGTTTCCAACGTTGTTACCAGCGCGTCAAGATGCTCGTGTAATAGTGGGCATGTTTGCGCTCATATGAGCAGGAGGCAGTCGATGTCGGAACAGGTCGAGGGCCCGGCCCGGGTCGTCCTGACGGCCTCCGTGGCCCGCCGCTACTACCTCGACGGCCGATCCAAGGTCGAGATCGCCGAGGAGTTCGGCTTGAGCCGGTTCAAGGTCGCGCGGCTCATCGACGCCGCCCGGGACAGCGGCCTGGTTCGGATCGAGATCCGGCACCAGGGCGTGATCGACGTGGACCTGTCCGCCCGCGCTGCAGGAGCGGTTCGGGCTACGGCACGCGATCGTCGTGGACACCCCGGACGACCACACCGAGTCGCTGCGCCAGCATCTGGGACGGGCGGCGGCCGAGCTGCTCACCGAGATCGTCACCACCCAGGACGTGCTCGGGCTGGCCTGGGCCCGCTCGGTCAGCGCGCTGACCAAGGCCCGACCGCGGCTTCCCGCGGTACCGGTGGTCCAGCTGACCGGCGCGCTGTCGGTGCCCGAGGAGAGCGACAGCTCGGTGGACGTGGTGCGCGACGTGGCGCGGGCGTCGGGCGGGCCCGCGTACTTCTTCTACGCACCGTTCACGGTCCCGGACGCCGCGACCGCCCGGACACTGCGCCAGCAACCCGAGGTGGCTCGCGCCTTCGCCCAGCTGCCCTCGGTCACCAAGGCCGTCGCCGGGGTCGGGCTGTGGGCGCCGGGCCAGTCGACGCTGTACGACGCCGCCGACGAGCACGACCGCCACGCGCTGCGCCGCCTCGGCGTCTGTGCTGACATCTCCGGTGTGTTCGTCTCGGCCGACGGCAAGACGGTGCAGACCGGGCTGGCGGACCGGATGGTCGCGATCAGCGCGGAGCAGATGCGCGCGATCCCGGAGGTGATCGCCATCCCGTACGGCGTCGCCAAGGCGCCGGCAGTGCGTGCGGCCCTGCATAGCGGCTTGATCGGGGGCATCGTCACGCATACCGCCCTGGCCAACGCCCTGCTCGACGGCGAGTGATCGGCCTCCGGTGACCCGTTGACCCCACGGCGACAGGCCGAAATCCCGTTGCTCGGCGGCACCGCGAACCGGGGGCTGATAGTCCGCGTCGGCGACACCGTACGCCGCCCGCTACCGGCCGACCAGCCCGGCCACCCACGCGCTGCTGCGCCACCTGGCCGAGGTCGGTTTCGACGGTGCGCCGCGCTTCCTCGGCATCGACGGGAAGGGCCGTGAGGTGCTGTCCTACGTCCCAGGCCGCGCGATCACCGCGCCGCACCCGGCGTGGGCGCTCACCGACGACGCGCTGGTCAGCGTGGCGGAGTTGCTCCGCCGGTACCACCAGGCGGTGAGCAGCTTCGCCCCGGCAGCGCACACCTGGCCGGCGTCGCCGCCGGCGGCGTTCACCGGCGGGCTGGTCAGCCACAACGACGTCAATCTCGACAACGTGGTGTTCCGCGGCCGCAAGGCCGTCGCGCTGATCGACTTCGACCTGGCCAGCCCCGGCTCCCGGTTGTGGGACGTCGCCTGCGCCGCCCGGTTGTGGGTGCCGCTGCGCCCGGACCGCTACATCGGCGACGCCCGCCGCGGCCGCGTGCTCGAGCGGCTACGGCTGTTCGTCGACAGCTACCGCCTGCCCGACCCCGACCGCGTCCGGATCGTCGACGCGGTCGCGCACAACCACACCTGGTGCTACGACATCGTCGCGTCCAGCGCCGCGGGCGGGCACGCGGCATTCGCCGAGTACTGGGACGCTGCACAGAGCGATCGGGCGGACCGGTCCTACCAGTGGTATCTGGAGAACGCGAGCCGCCTGCAGGCGGCGCTCGCCCGCCCGAGCGTCACTACGTAGCGATGAAACGCGCCGGCGATCAGGCGCGTTTCCCGTCACGCACGGCGGTTCGCGTCGCGCTCTCGCTTGAGCCGCTCCAGCAACCACTTCCGGTATCCGATACTCATGATCAGACCTCCTGTTCGAGCGACCCGTTCTCGGGTCACGCGAACAGCGTCTGCCCGGCGCACGCCGACCGAATCGGCAATCACCACCCATTCGGATCGCGGTGTTGCCTAGGCCAGGTGCCGCTTCGCCGACTCGATCCAGCCGCGAGGGCTCACCGATCCGCGGCCATGGTGCGAGGCTGTACTCGTGCCAGCGCCGCTGCTCGAACGGCAGGTCGAGCTGGATGCACTTCGGTCGGCCGTCGACGCGGCCGCTGCCGGCCACGGGTCCGCGGTGATGGTGTTCGGCGAGGCCGGAATCGGCAAGACGAGCCTGGTGCGGACTTTCCTCAGCACGCTCGGCGACGAGACGAAGGTGCTCGCCGGCAGCTGCGAGGACCTGCTGACGCCGACCGCGCTCGGGCCGCTGCGCGACGCCGCCCGCTCGACCGCAGGGCCGCTGGCCTCCGTACTGGCCGGGCAGCCCGAACCCGACGCCGTGTTCGCCGCGGTGCGCCAGGAGCTCGCGGACACCCGCCAGGCCAGCGTGCTCGTCGTCGAGGATGCGCACTGGTCCGACGGAGCCACCCTCGACGTGCTGCGCTACGTCGGGCGACGGGTGGACGCGCTGCCCGCTGTCCTCGTGCTCACCTACCGCGACGACGAGGTCGGCCGCGACCATCCGCTGCAGTCGGTGCTGGGTGTGCTCGGCGGAGCCGCGACGCACCGGCTGGAGTTGCGCCCGCTGACTCCGGCCGCCGTGACCGAGCTGGCGGCGGACACCGTCGTCGATCCTGCGACCCTGTACCGGCTGACCAGCGGCAACCCGTTCTTCGTCACCGAAGCGCTGGCGAGCCCGGAGGCGGACGTGCCGCGCACCGTGGTCGACGCGGTACTCGCCAGGGTGCGGCAGCTCAGCCGGGAGGCCCAGGCACAGCTCGATCTGCTCGCGGTGGTCCCCGGGCAGCTCGACATCGCCCTGCTCCGTCGGCTCCTTCCGGATCTCGCGCCGATCACGGAAGCCGAGCGCGCCGGGGTGATCGAGGTGCGCCGCGACTCGGTGGCCTTCCGGCACGAGCTCGCCCGCCGCGCCGTGGCGGAGTCGCTCCCGACCAGCATCCGCCTTGCACTGCATCAACGCGTACTCGACGTGCTCGTCGAGCTGCCGCACCCCGAGCTGTCCAGGGTGCTGCACCACGCGATCGAGGCCGGGGACGACGACGCCGTCGTCAGCTACGGGCCGGACGCCGCAAAGGAGGCGTCACGCGCCGGTGCGTACCGGCAAGCCGCAGCGTGCTGCGCCGAGGTCCTGCGTCGCGGACACCTGTTGCCCTGTCACGAAGCGCGCCATCCTGACCGAGGCACACGCGTGGGCGCTGCTGAACGTCAACCAGCTGCACCAGGCCGCCGAGGTCGCCGAGGCGGCGGTGCAGCTCTGGGAGCAGGTCGGTGACCACCCGCGGCTGTCTCACGGCCTGGTCATCCTGTCCCGCCTGCAGTGGTTGACCGAGCGCACGGCGACCGCGCGGGTGTCCGCGCAGCGGGCGCTGACGCTGGTGGAGGCCGACGGCGACACCGGGCAGCACGCGCTGGCCCGGACGAATCTCGGGGCGCTGCTCGTCCTGGTCGACCAGGAGGAGGAGGGTCGGCCACTGCTCACGGCGGCGCTGGCGATGGCCGAGCGGCTCGGGCTGGCCTACACCGTCGCCCTGTGCAGCGGTTACCTCGGGTCGGCGCGGCTGCAGCTCGGCGACCCGGCCGGGCTCGCCGATCTGCTCGGCAGCGTCGAGCTCGCCCGCCAGATCGGCAACCACGAGCTCGTCATGCGCGCCTTCTACAACATCATCGAGGGGTTGTGGCGGCTCGGCCGGTACACCGAGGCGAGCGGCTACCTCGACCAGGCGGCGTCCTACGCCAGCGAGCGCGACTTTCCGGTGTACACCTACATGCTGGACGCGCGCCGTCTACCGCCTGATCGGCGCCGCCGGTCAGTTGGCCGAGGCGGAGGCCGGACTGCGCGGCATGATCGACGCCGACCGTGACCCGGCCATGATCGGCCGCGAGACCTTGCCGGCGCTGGCCCGCCTGCTGGTCCGGCAGGGTCGCGACGACGCCACCCAGGCGCTCGCAGCCGCCGCCGAGCACGCGGCGCGTGCCGACGTCCTGGAATGGCTGGTGCCCACGGGTCTGGCGCACATCGAGCACGCCTGGCTCGCCGGCGAGCCGGCGTTGGCGGACGGCTACTCGACGCTGCTCCTGGAGCGCACCGACCGTCCCGGCTGCGAGTACCAGCGCGGCGAGCTGCTGCGCTACCTGCGCAGGCTGGGCAAATCCGTCGAGCCGTTCCCGGGCTGTCCCGAGGGCTACGCCGCCGGGCTACGCGGCGACTGGCGCGCCGCCGCCGACATCTGGGGCGAGCTGGGCCGGCCGTACGAACGTGCGCTGGAGCTGGCCGACGCGGGCGAGGCGGCGCCGACCCTGGAGGCGCTGGCCGTGCTCGAACGGCTCGGAGCCGGTCCGGCCGCGGCGATCGTGCGCCACCGGCTTCGCGAGCTCGGCGTGCGTCGCAGACCGAGGCCACCGCTGCCGAGCACGCTCGCCAACGCCGCTGGTCTGACCGCCCGGCAGGTCGAGATCCTGCGGTACCTGGCGCAGGGCCTTTCGAATGCCGAGATCGCCGAGCAGCTCGTCATCTCGGTCCGCACGGTCGATCACCACGTCTCGGCCGTCCTGCAGAAGCTCGGTGTGCGGTCCCGCCGGGAGGCCGTCAAGGCGCTCGCCGCGATGGACGCCGAACACCTGCACTGACGGCGACGCGCGTGCACGCCTCGGGCCGGGTGCACCTGGTGAGCTGCGCCACGAACCACGAACGGACCGGCCGCCACCGGCGTGCTCCTTCGGTGAACACCAGCCGAGGTCGCGACGCGATCTCGAGACGGAGGCGACCATGACCATGACCACGACCACGACAACGCCATTGCTCGGTCGACGAGATCGCGCGACGCCGATCGCTCGAGCCCTCCTACGCGCGCGGCGCCGCCGACATTGCGCTGTTCGAGGAGACTATCGGTGACAACTTCGACCGGATCGTCGCCGAGCACGGGGACCGGGAGGCGCTGGTCGAGTTCGGCAGCATGCGGCGCTGGACCTACGCGGAACTGGGCGCCGACGTCGACGCGCTCGCCCACGGCTTGCTGCGGAACGGGATCGTGAAGGGCGACCGCATCGCGATCTGGGCCCAGACCTGTGCGGAGTGGACCCAGTTGCAGTTCGCCGCGGCGAAGATCGGGGCGATCCTGGTCTGCATCAATCCGGCGTATCGCAGCAACGAACTGCAGTACGTGCTGAACCAGTCCGGCACTCGCCTGCTGGTCGCCGGGGAGTCGTTCAGGTCGGCCGACTACCCGGCGATGATCGCCGAGGTGCGGCCACGCTGCCCCGCGTTGGAACACGTGGTGATGCTCGGCAGCCCGGAGTGGAAGGCGCTGCTGGCGCGGGGCGGGGACGCGACGGTCCTTGCGGCGCGGCAGTCCACGTTGGATCCGTTCGAGCCGATCAGCATCCAGTACACCTCGGGGACGACCGGCCACCCGAAGGGCGCCACGCTGTCGCACCACAACATCCTCAACAACGCGTTCTTGGTCGGCGAGGTGTGCGGATACACCGCCGCTGACCGGATCTGCGTTCCGGTCCCGCTGTTCCACACGTTCGGCATGGTGATCGGCAACCTGGGCGCCATCACGCACGGGGCCTGCCTGGTGTACCCGGCACCTTCCTTCGATCCGCGGGCGACGCTCTCAGCGGTCGAGCAGGAGCGGTGCACCGCGTTGTACGGGGTGCCGGCCATGTTCATCGCCGAGCTGGAGGTGCTGGACGCGAGCGGTCCGGACGCGGCGGAGTACGACCTGAGCACGCTGCGCACCGGCGCCATGGGTGGCTCGCCCTGCCCGGTCGAGGTCATGAAGCAGGTCGTCGACCGGATGGGCATGACCGAGGTGACGATCCTCTACGGCATGACCGAGACCTCGCCGGTATCCACCCAGACCCGTCGGGACGACGCGTTGGAGCGCAGGGTGTCGACGGTCGGCCGGGTCCACCCGCACGTCGAGATCAAGATTGCCGACCCGGCGACCGGCGCCACTGTCCCGCGCGGGGTGCCCGGCGAGCTGTGCACCCGCGGCTACTCGGTCATGCTCGGGTACTGGGAGCAGCTCGACAAGACCGGTGAGGCCATCGACGTCGACGGCTGGATGCACACCGGGGACCTCGCCACCATGGACGCGGAGGGCTACGTCAACATCACCGGCCGGATCAAGGACATGATCATCCGAGGCGGGGAGAACGTCTCCCCGCGCGAGATCGAGGAGTTCCTCTTCACCCACCCCGACGTCCTCGACGTGCAGGTGATCGGGGTGCCCGATGCCCGGTACGGCGAACAGATCATGGCGTGGATCAAGACCCGACCGGGCGCGGCCGACCTCACGGTCGACGGAATCCGGGAGTTCGCCGCAGGCAGGCTCGCCCACTACAAGCTGCCGCGCTACGTGCGCCTTGTCGACGGGTTCCCCATGACGGTGAGTGGGAAGGTGCGCAAGGTGGAGATGCGCCAGATCTCCATCGAGCTGCTCGGCCTTGGCGAGACGGCCGCGATCGTGCACGCATGACTCCTCAGCTGCTCGGCTGACCTGACGCGGGACGGGGCTGGGTGAGTCGCAACTGCGCGAGCAGGCCGGACTGGTCCCACAGCGTGCGGTGGACGCTGATCAGCGACTCGGTGACGCCCAGCCGGGAGGCGTGCCGGAAGGAGACGACGGAGATCGCGAACACCTCCGCGCGGCGGTGGGTCGGCGGCACGCCGGGCAGCAACCAGGGCAGCTCACGGTCGTGGGTGAAAGCGACGGTGGTTTCCTCGACGAGCCGGCGCTGGTCGACCGTGCGGGAGATCCGCTCGAAGCTCAGGTCGGCGGGCAGGTGCGGCAGCACGTCGTCGGCGAGATAGCGCCGAAGCCCGTCGTGGCCGCTGGCCCCGGTTCCCATCGGCAGGTTGACCAGCACGCAGTCGGCCGTGGTGGCCGAGAGGGCCGCGTCGAGATCGTGATCCGAGTAGACGGCGGTGTGGAAGGCGTCCCGGATCTGCTCGATCTGAGACATGAGCTGCTGGATCCCGACGGTCATAGCCTTACCAACCTACGAGCGGTCGGTGCTCCGGCGCATGGCGGCGAGCAGCGGGATCGCGGTGATCTTCTCGTCGGTCAGCTCGGACCAGCGGACCTCCCCGGCGGGACGGGCGCCGCGGGACGCTCGGCAGTCGATGATCCGCTCCGGCGTGACGACCAGGTCGACGGGCATGTCGTGCGACGCCGTCGGCACCAGCCCGGCCGGCTGGACCTGCACCTCGTGCACGGTCGTGACCACCACGGTGTCGGGCCCGATCAGCCCGGCCGCCGAGGCGATGGCGAACTCCAGGTCGGCGAACCCACCGCCCTTGCCGAGGCGGGCACCGTCCTCGCCGACCGCGACGCAGCCCGTCACGACCAGCTGCACCGGGGCGAGCTCGCGCACCGCGACGCGTCGGGCCGACCGGGACGCGCCACTGATCGAGGCGGCACGGCGCGGCGGATCGGCGAGATCGTCCGGATCGAGCAGGAAGAACGGGTCCTCCTCGGCGAGCCGCGGCACCGCCATGTAGACGGTCTTGCCGTCCTGCAGGGCCCGCTGCCGGACGGGCAGCTGCGCGGAGTCCGGGTTGGACTTGACGGTCCGCGCCGCCAGCCACTCCGGCGTCTCGCGAAGCCGATCGGCGGCGGCCTCGGCGCCGACGAAGTTCGGGATCCGGTTCTGCACCCCGGGGAACCGGCCGACCCCGGCCGCGGTCAGTGCCGCCCACACCTCCTCGCGCAGCCGTGCCTTCTCCCGCAGCAGCTCCGATCCCCGCCCGCGTCATGATCATGCAGCCGATGCGACGGCCGGGCGTCGCCTCCGCTCACCCTGGACGGTGCTCAGCCGTTCGGACCGGCGGAAGGCACGGCCGGGCCCGGCGCTGGCTCCGGACCTGCGGGTGGCTCCGGAACCGGCTCCGGGATGATGCCGTCGTTGTAGTGCTGCTCCGGGATGACGAACTCCTCCTCCTCTGGTGCAACCTGGGGCCCGGCCCGTCTGGGGCGGGGGACGGTGTCGCCGCCCTGTTGGTATCCGCTCGGCGCGTCGGCCGTCGTCGGGGCGACGGGTTCCGAGGCGGCGCCGGCCGGCTGGCACGACGCGCCGGAGACGGCCACCGCGCTGAGCACAACCGTCAGCAGCAGCGACCCCCGACTGACCGTGGCGCGCACAGTGGGCCCCTTTTGCCTGGACGGCGCGACTCCCGACTCAGTGTGAATGACGACCGGCGTGAGCACTAGGTAGCTCGACGGGCGGCGCCGGGATGGCGACCCGCGCTCGGCGGCGGTGCCGGGTGCGGTGCAGCCACCACTCCGCGATCAGCAGGTTGACCACCCAGCTCAACCAGGTCGCGACGCCGATCGCCTGGGCCAGCTGTGCAGAGTCGACCGGCGGGGCGTCGGCCGTCATGACCTCCGGTGCGAACACGAGGATGCAGATGACCGACCAGACCCGGTTGGCCACGATGGAGAACGCGAGCGCGAAGCTGCGGATCATCCACTCCCGGTGCTCGGCATAGCGCCGAGCCCGCGTCGCGCGGTAGCCGAAGATCGTGGTCGCCAGCCACAGCAGCGCCAGCATGGTGTTCGCGACCTGCTGGTTCGGCCCCCACACCCCCAACGGCGTGATCGTCAGCACCGTCAGGCCGGCGGGCAGCGCACCACCGAAGACGTAGATCCGCCCGCTCCAGCGGTGCACGGCCGGATGGTGCCGGCGCAGCCACGGCCAAATCTGCAGGGTTGCGGTCAGCAGTGCCACCGACCCGAAGGCGATGTGCGCGACCAGCATCGGGTAGTACCACGGGTACCCCGCGGGTATCGGCAGCCGCGCCTGGGCCGGGTCGAGGGTCGCGTACGGCGGGAGTGCGAACGCGAGGAACCCGACGGTCAGGATGGCGAGCGGCACGACCCATGGCCGGGCGAGCAGTCGCCGAGGCTGCCGGCCCGAGATCGGCGCACCGACGGTCCCGTCGGCCGCCTCGACGGTCGGATCGCCAGTATTCGTGTACGTCATACACAACGTGTACGCCATACACATATCTGGGCGCAAGTGCCGGTCCCGGCCCCGTCGACCGCGCGTACCTCAGCCCGCGAAGCGCGCGAGGTGCTCAGTGCTCAGCCGATGGCGTTGCTGAGTGTGTCGGCGATGTCGAACTGGTCTAGAACGCCGCCGATCTTCAGCGTCCGTAGCAGGCCCGGTAGCTTGCACACGAGCCGCAGGGGCACGCGTGCGCGATGTGCGGCCTCCCGGGTCTGGATGAGCACGAGGATCCCGGCGGAGCCCAGGAAGGTCAGCTCGTCAAGGTGCAGGATCAACCCGCGTAGGCCGCCGGCGAGCTCCTGCTGAACTTGTTGCTGCAGCGTGGGGGCGCTGAGCATGTCCAGCTCACCGGCTACCATGATCGCCCGAACGCCGGGGCGGGGTTCCTCGACGCTCAGCTTGAAGATCGAACCGACCGCCGCTGCCGCTGCGGTGTGTTGTTCGCCCCGTTCGACCACGTCCTCACGCCCATTCCCGTACCGTACGCGACATGGAGGAAGCGTACAGGTTTTGTGCCAGCTGGACAAGAGTTGTATAACTACTCCACAAGTGGCGTAGATGTCGGCTATGATCGTCCGAGCACCTCTGAGGCGAGAGCAGGGTTGATGTCCGAGCAGTCCGGAGCGGGCGTGTACAGCATCGGGGCCGTGGTCAAGATGACCGGTATCCCGGCTCAGACGCTGCGGGCCTGGGAGAGTCGCTACGGCCAGATCGTGCCGGCGCGCAGCGCCGGTGGGCAGCGGCTCTACAGTCGGGATCAAGTCGACCAGCTGTGCTTCGTTCGTGAGCAGCTCGATCAGGGTCTGCAGCCTGCCGACGCGCACCGCCTGCTGATCGAGCGAAGTCAGCGTGGAGTCGGTGAACACAACACCCAAGGCGCGCCGTTGACGATCCTGCTCGCCGAGCGCGACAACTACGCCGCGGACTTTGCGGAGTACTTCCTGCGCACCGAGGGATATGCCGCCCGGGTCGTGTTCGACGCTGCCGAGGCGGGCCGGATCCTTGAGGGCGAGCGCCCAGACCTCGTTGTCGTCGACTTGCTGATCTCCGGGGGCGCCGGGCTGGCCCTGTGCCGGACCGCGCGGTTCGCGTCGATCCCTGTCCTCGCGATTTCGCCGCTCGACCTGCGCGATGCGGCATTGGACGCTGGCGCCGACGCGTTCCTGCACAAGCCACTTGAGCCCTTGCAGCTCGTTTCGACGGTGCGGGATCTACTCGGCACGAGCGCCTATTTGCGCGCGCCGGCGATCCCAGTCCGATGACCGACCGGGTGCCGAGCGGCTCCGAACGGCTGGACGCTGTCTTCGGCGGGGGGCTACCGAGTAACGCCATCAACCTCATCATCGGACGACCCGGCTCGGGCAAGACGATCCTCGCCCAGCAGTACCTGTTCCACAATGCGACCGTCGAGCGTCCGGCGGTGTATCTCTCGACCGTCTCCGAGCCGCTGGAGAAGATCCTGCGCTACGCGCAACCGTTGACCTACTTCGACCCAGCCGCGATCGGTTCGAGCGTGATCTACGAGGATCTGGGGCAGACGCTCCTCGCCGACGGGTTACCGGGGGTGTTGGGCCAGATCACCGACCTGCTCAAGCGGCGACGGCCCGGGATGATGGTTATCGACAGCTTCAAGGCCCTTCAGGTCTACGCCGCCGGGTCGACGGATTTTCGTCGATTCCTGCACGACCTGGCCGGGCGGCTGTCCGCGCTGCCCATCACGTCGTTCTGGGTCGGGGAGTACGACGGCCTCGAAGCCTCCGACGCGCCGGAGTTCGCCGTTGCCGATGCCATCCTGTCGCTCGGCGCCAAGCGAATCGCCGAGCGGGAGACCAAGGTGCTTCAGATCCTCAAGCTCCGCGGCAGCGGGTTCCTCGCCGGTGAGCATGCCTACCGGCTCTCTCCACGCGGCATGGATGTGTTCCCGCGCCTCGCCGATCCGATCGACCTCGACGGCTACGCAGTCGCTTCCGAGCGCATGTCCTCAGGCGTCGCCGCACTGGACGAGATGCTCGCGGACGGCTACTGGCGAGGCGCCTCAACGATGCTGGCCGGCCCTTCGGGGGCCGGCAAGACACTGCTCGCGATGCATTTCGTGTTCGCCGGCGCGAAGCGGGGGAACCAGGCGTCATTGCCACGCTGCAGGAAAACCCGGTGCAGCTGGAACGGATCGCCCGTGCGTTCTCCTGGTCGCTCGACGACCCCGGTGTCGAGCTCATGTACCGGTCGCCGGTCGACCTCTACCTGGACGAATGGGTCTACGACCTGATCGACACGGTGGATCGCATCGGAGCCAAGAGGGTCGTCATCGACAGCCTCGGCGACCTCCGGGCCGCGAGCGGCGACGAACTGCGGTTCCGCGAATACGTCTATTCGCTGCTGCAGCGCTGCGCACGCTCCGGCGTGAGCGTGATGATGACCCAAGAGGTCACCGAGTTGTTCGGTATCACGCGGTTGTCGGAATACGGTGTCTCGCACCTCTGCGACAACGTCGTGCTACTGCAATATCTCCGCGGCGACTCGGAGCTGAAGCGCGCGATCACGGTCCTCAAGACCCGGGCCAGCGCTCACGAGCCGCACGTTCGGCAATTCGACATCACCAAAGACGGACTCGTCCTCGGCGAGAAGTTTGCACCGACCCAAAGCCTGCTCTAGGCACGGACCCCTCGCAGGAGCTCACGCGAGGGCCTTGCGCGCCCACACGGCGGTCATCATCCAGCACTGGGTCCAGTACTCCGGATCGTCCAGCAACGCCGCCGCAGCGTCGAAGGTCGCCGCGTCGAGCCGACCGCTGTCCAGCACCCGGTCGCGCACCTCCGCGAAGAAGAGCTTGAAGTACAGCGCCCCGCGATCCGTGCCGCGGATGTTCTGCACGTCGGTCTTGGCCTGCGGCAGACCGAGCCCGAGCTTGCTGACCATGCTCGGCAAACTGCGGCCGATGAGCCAATCGACCCCGTTGGCGCGTCCCCACTCGATCAACGCGCTCCAGGTGGCGGCCCATATCTCTGGCTCGGTGGTCGGCGCGAGATGGAAGTCCGGCTCCTGGATCAACAGCCAGCCGCCTGGCTTGACCGCGGCGGCCATCTGCTCGAGCACTGCCGGGGCATGCTCGGCGATCTGGTGCAGCATTGCGCGGCAGGTGACGAGATCGTAGGAATTCGCTGGCAATTGGCCGGTACGGACATCCATCTGCTCGACCGTGAGGTTTTGCGCGGGGACCAATTCGAGCAGCACCGGACTGATGTCTATTGCGGTCACGCCGCCGGATCGGCCGACCGTCCCACAGAGCCACTCGGCGATGCTGCCGTTCCCGCCGCCGAGCTCCAGACACTGCCATCCTGGACCAACCCCGAGCGAACTGATGTACCCGTGGGTCCACGGGTCGAGAATCTTCGACATCAGGTCGAGCCGTTGATACTCCGGCGTCGCCGCGTCGTCGAGAATGTATGACTTCAGAGGCTTCATTGTTGTCTCTCTGACTACTATGCGGGTGCCGACGAGATACCGGACGGCGGCCTACGAGTATCTACGCGTCCGCACCCGCGCCGTGCAAACCGTGTTCGAGGACCGCTCGATGACGGCGTGGTCCGGCGTCGGCCCGGCCGCAGCCCTGCTGCCGATGAGCTTGCCGGCCGGCGGCGGTCTACCACCCGGCAACGGCAGAAGGAGGACCATGGCGAAGCTGCTGTACTCGGCGACCGCATCACTCGACGGATACATTGCCGGCCCGGGCGGCGACATGTCCTGGCTGAGCGAACACGTTGGGGGCGAGAACCCAACCGCAGACCGACTGCTGTCGAACATCGGCGCGATCCTGGTCGGCAACCGCACATTCGGCGGCGATGACCCGAACCGCGGCACCGAAAGCGAAGGCGCGTTCGGCGGCCGGTACCACGGCCCGGTGGTTCTACTCACCCACCGGCCGCCGGCCGAGCCGACGCCTGGTGTCACGGTCGCGACCGACCTGCACGAGCGCTGTCACGCGAGCGAAGGACGCCGCCGGCGACAAGTACGTGAACATCCTCGGCGCGAACGTTGCCATGCAATGCATAGCAGCAAGCCTGTTGGACGAGATCTTGATCTTCTTCGTCCCGGTACTGCTCGGTGACGGCGTGCGCATCTTCCGCCACCCGGGCGGGACGAACGTACGCCTGGCGCAGATCCCGGACGAGAGCGCGCACTGGTACTCAGTGGTGTACTGACTCCTTTGCAACCACCAGAACCGGCTGCGAACGTGGCCGTGCCTAGTCCCGTGTTGTGGACCCTGGAGGTGCTGGCCTTCTTCGGCCCTGGCTTCTCTCTGCCGGACGAGCGGTCGCGTCACGACCTATGTCGGACGCGCAGGTCGAACGACCTTTATGTCCAAGGAGGTCGTACCGTTCGTTCCATTAGCGAGACTGTGTTTTAGTATGAAGTGGCGTTCCTCGGCCTCGTCAGATGTTATGGTCAGCCCGGGCGTGCATTCCGCGGGTACTTCCGTTGTGGTGTTCCGGTGATCGACCATCTGCAGGTAGCATTAGCTGGTAGGCCTTTGGCGAATAGGTTTGGGTGTCGCCCAATTGCACTGTCGTCGGGCCCTCTATGGTGATTCTGACGATCTTGAGTGGCCTGCGGAGGCGCCGCTCGCTCGTTGCTTGCGCGTGGTTGGTTCGCCCCCACAAAGAGGCTGGTTAGGAGCGCAAAACGCCGCCACGCCGCTCGCGATGCCCGCGACCCATCGACCAGGTCGTCGGGCGCACGGTCTCGAGACAGGCGCGCTCGGTTGCACGTTTGCCGACTCGTGGGCGGGCCCACCGGCCCTAAAGGTCTATGGCCCGGCCGGTCAGGTCTAGTTGTAGCTGCTGACGGACCGGGCTCTGGGTCGCGCCGGGTTGATACGTCTGGTGAAGGGCTGGGACTGGGCGGCGCTGGCTGCATTGCTGTTCGAATTGGCCGGTTCGTTGGGGAGACACCCATCCTGGCCGCGGTTTCCGGCCTGGCGGGGGCAGTGATATCGATGATCTCACGTTTTAGCCGTGTGAAGTGATAACGACGCAGAGTTCCGGTGGCAGGTCCGCGTGCGGGTCTTCGGGAAATGGTTGTTCCCAATAAACGGGCGCACGAAGTCCCGCGCGGCCCAGCGACGGCGCATATTTCCATTCTTGCCCTACGAATTCCGAGCGCATCGAATTATGCGACCAAAATAGCTGGAATCTGTCGGCGCTATTGATCAGCTCGGCGAGTCGCGGCCTCCACAGTTGACCTGACCGAAGGTGTTTCACGTCCAGAGAGATATTCGTCGCCGGTGGCGTCGGCCGCCGCGGCTACACGGTTCACAATTTCGACGTCACGATGTGAATGTGATGCGAAGATTCGCCTGTAGCGATCCCCCGACACCAGGCCTGGTAGGGGTTGGTGGTCATTTATTTCGGAACTGACGCGCAGCGTGAATCGTAGTTCGCCGATGAGCAGCACATTGAGGTAGACCCGCATCCCGCCACGAAGTCGCCTTCCGTCGGCCTGCGGAGGTACTTCGGAGCCGCAACTCCTGCTTGTGGATCGGCTCTTCCCAACGCACCGTGGAGTGTGACGGGTTGAGCTCCCCGAGCTCGATCCATGGTTCAAAGACGATCTGGTCACCCCCTCGAGGGCCTCCGTGCTATCCGTCCCGACGCGCCCGAAGTCATGAGCGCTGAGCCCAGATGCTGGCGTGCTTGCTGCTCCACTTCGCCCAGCGGGTCGACTTCGACCCCATCCTGGTCGATGAAGCGTTGGGTCCGGTGGGCGAAGGCGAGCAGCGGATACCAACGCGTCGGACGTTCTGACGGTCGGAACAGCGTGGATTGGACGTCGTCATCAAGGGAACCGGGCCGCTGGTCGGGGTGGGCACGCCGGCGGCGGGGGTGCCGGACCGCTACCGGCGGCCCAGGCGGCGGCGGCGACACCGGCGGCGGCTGCTGCTGACCGGCACCGGCCAGTCGTCCTTGTCCGGCCCGAGGCGCGGTCGGCGGCGGCTGCGTCGGCCGGCTGGCCGGGCGGGGGTGTGCCGGGTCGGCCCGCGGTCGCCGGCCGCTGCGGAGAGACCGCCAGGGCCGCGCCGAGGCGATCGAGTTCTTCGGTCGGCGTCCACCGCGACCGGCCGGCCGAGCTCGGCGGAGACCATCTGTGCGACGAGCGGGATTCCGGCGACGAGCCGCCGACGAGCAACACAGCGGTCAGGTCCGGCGGGGCCAGCCCGGCCGAGCCGACCGCGCGGCGCAACGCCTCGACGGACCCTCGATCGCCGGGCGGATCGTCCCCTCGAACTCGCCACGGGTCAGCCGCGACTGCGGTACGCAGCTCCGGCAGCAGCACCGGGATCGTCACCTCGGTGTCCGCCCCGGACAGTGCCTCCTTCGCCTCGGTGCACTCCCGGCGCAGCCGGGCCACCGCGGCGTCCACCGACTCATCGGCCGGGTCCAGCCAGTCCGACCGCCTGCAAGGCCGGCTTCACGTGCGCGAGACCGCCTCGTCGAAGTCCACCCCACCCAGGCGATCGATGCCTTCGGGGCGACCTGCATCGTCCAGCTCCCGTTCTTCGCATCACCGCCGCGTCGAACGTGCCGCCACCCAGGTCGTACGACCGCGATCGTGGAGCTCGACTCGATCCGCTCGGCGCTGGCGTACCTGCACGGCCGCCGCCTGCGGCCCGGCCAGGAAGGTCGCGCGCAGCCCGATCCTGGTCAGCGCACCTTCCAGCAGCTGCTTCTTGTGCTGGCCCCAGGACGCCGGGTGGGTCACCGCGACCCGCGTCGCCGGACCACCCTCGCGCTCCGCGACCCGATCCACCACCCAACGCACCAGACGCGCCGCCAAATCATGAGCCAGATACGGCTTACCGCCCACCACCAACGGCGTCTCGTCCCCGATCCGACGCTTGAACTTCGCGCACCACCCGATCCGGATCGGTCAACGCCCGACGCTCGGCAGCCTCCCCGACCAGCACCGAGCCGTCCTCAGCGAGATACAGCACCGAAGCAACCGTCGCCGAACGGGTACCCAGGGTGACCACCTCAGGCTTCGGCCTGCGCACGGTCATTCGACCGGCACACGGCAGCGGCCGTATAGGTCGTGCCGAGGTCAATGCCAAGCTGGTAACCCATAGGTGCCTGCTCCGTCGGCTGCAAAGCATCCCCCATGGATCGATGTGCTTTCAACACCGGACCGCCGGTTTCGTCGGAAGCCGTCGAGGAATTCCGTCCTCCTGAGCATGCTCCCGCGGTCTGCTGCGGATGGGGCGTCGACGAGTTCCGCTCCATGCCGCGTCCGCTTGTGGAAACGTGCAAGCCCCTCGGATACGGCGCGCTAACCGCACAAGGCAATCACGACCTAATGCCGCTCAGCTGACAATGGCGCAGCTCAAGCCCGCGTGCGCGATAGAGGTGTTCCACGCTCACTCGAGATGAGCCCATCGCGTGATCGCAGTGATCTGACGCATGCTGTCCAGGAACGGCCAACAGCGGGTGTGTGCGGCACCGACTGGCCCGTCGTTGTGCGCAGGACGACAGACGGGCCAGCGGATCTGGCCGCAGACTTGATTCGTCAATCGGGAGCCACGACATTTCGGTTTCCGTATTCACTGCAGTCCCATCCGGCACACCTCTGTCGAGGTTTGTTTTCAGGCTGACCGCGCAGCCGGTAGCGCACCGACCGGGTCGTCAAAGACCCCATCGGTATGCGGTTTCGGCGTTTCGACGGACGGCCGGACGGCGTGGTCGGATCAGCCGAACACCGTGACCCGAGTCGTAGGTCACGGACGCTACGGCCGGCCGGGGCCACCGCTCGAGTCCGACCGGGTCCGGCCGGCGCAGGTCCGCGTCGCAGCCGCCGGGCGGATCGGTCGATTTGTCATCAGCCTTCGTGCGCGCCCCACTCGTCGGACGGCCCGCGACGCGTCGCAGGGCCACCTTCGGCGTTCCCCGCAGCGAGTGCGCGGTTGGGGTGCGCTCTCGAGTCGCGTCCGTGCGGGGCTCTCCTGCCGCAACGATTCCAGCCCGGCTCGGGAGCGTGCCCCCGATGCTCGCGCCCCGGCGGGCCTGGCCGATGGCGCCGCCGGGGTGAGCGAAGCGGACCGTCATGGATGCGGTGGGAGGCGTGGCTCCGCTGCGCGCAGTCGCATGATCAGGACCTGCAGGGTGTCCCGAAGGCTGATGATCTCGGCTCGGGTCATCCCGGTGGCTCGGGCCATCTCCACCGGTACCGCGGCCGCCCGAACACGCAGCGCCCTCCCCAAGGCGCTCGCGCTGACCTCGACGACGCGCTCGTCGTCGGGGCTTCGATGGCGGTGGACCAGCTTCGCCCGCTCGAGACGGGTGAGCAGCGGCGAGATCGTCCCGGAGTCCAACTCCAGGCGCTCGCCGAGTTCGCCCACCGTCACCTGCTGACGATCCCAGAGCGCGAGCATCACCAGGTACTGGGTGTACGTCAGACCGAGTGGTGTGAGCAACGGTCGGTAGCAGGCGGCCATCGCCCGGGCAGCGGCGTAGACGGTGAATGACAGCTGCGCGGTCAGAGCTTCTATCGGCGGCCGTGGCTGGGCCACGTTCGGCACTTGGGAATTGTTCATCGGGGCGGGATCACAACCGTGAGGATGCCCAGCACGGCGAGCACGAGCGCGGCGCCAATGCCGATCATGACGACCGCTCGCACGATCCAGGCCCACCACCGACGCTTTCGACGAAACGGATACCAGGGCTCGTATGGCTGGCTCGGTACGCCGGTTGGGCTGCGGAGGGTAAGACATGACGGGTCCTTTCAGGGCGAGCGAGTAGAACACGCGAACGGGGCGAGTGGAACAACGCGGCCATGTTCGCCATATAGCGGACACAACCGACCCCGTTACTGCCCGTACGGGTGGCTTCACTGGTTGTGTGCAACGGTGCGCAACCGGTTGCCCGTAATCGGGTACGTCACTCGCACGGTCGGTAATCGCCGATCCGAGCACCCGATGGCGGGACTGGATCGTTGCGATGATCATGGCGACCTGCGGTTCTCGGCACGGCGTGGCCCCTCGCGTTCATGGCGGCGTCGACTCCCGGTCCTGGTGTCGGCCTTGCCCACGGTGCTCGCCACGGTGCTCGCCACAGTCCTCGCCACGGTCTTCGCCGCGCTGGCGCCCACCGGACTGGCCGGCACGGCCGTCGCCGGTCCGGCGTCGTCCCCGGAGGTGGTGGCGGCTTCGGTCGCGCCGGACAACGGGCGGGTGTGCCGGACGAGCATGCTGCCGGTGGATTTGGAGGTCGGCCTGCCGCCGGCGCCGGGTTCCGGCGTCGGAATACCGCTGGGGACCGCGCTCGGTCAGCAGGAAGTGCTGGTGAAGATGTGCGTGCCGAAGGCAGGTCGACGCCCAGCGCGGTGCAGCTGCTCGTGCACGGCATCACCTACGACCACCGCTACTGGAACATCGCCGATCCGCAGAACCCCGACGGGGACCGCTACTCCTGGGTGGCGGCGGCTGCGGAGGCCAGCTATGCCACCGCGGCCATCGACCGGATCGGCAACGGGAACAGCGCCACCCACCGAGCCTCGCGGTCAATATCGACTCGAACGCGACGGCCGTGCACCGGGTGATCCAGGCGCTGCGCGCCGGGAAGGTCGCGGCTCCCGACGGCGCCGCGGCCTTCGAGAAGGTGGTCCTGGTCGGGCACTCGTAGCGTCGATACAGAGTCCGCACGTTGATGGCGTCGGACACGAGAAACCCGGCGCGCTACGAGTTACCCGCGTCGCCGCTCCGTCGCCGATGTCCTCCGCGGCCCGCTGAGCGGCTGTCAGCTCGTCCTCCGCGGCGTCCCGGTCGTCCAGCCGCACCCGGCGCGAAACGCGTCGAGTCCCGCTCAGCCAGCGCGCGCGGCCAGCTGAACCCCGTCCACAGCAGATCCCGGTGCCTCGGCCCAGCTCGACCCCGCCGGCCGCGTCGTGCTCCCGCTCCACGGCCTGCATGTCCTCCGCGCAGTGATCGACCTCCCAGCGGAACTGCGTCCCGGGCGAGGGTCCTCGCCAACGGCGATCTGCGACCAGTACCCGGCAGTCGTGGTTCGCACCCGGTGGCTCCTTGCCCTCCTCGGACTCCAGGTTGTCCCACCCAGCGAACACATTGCCCAGTTCAGGGCACCTTCGACGCGGTGTTCGCCGGCGCCGACATCCGGATCATCCGCAGCCCAGTCCAGGCACCACGAGCGAACGCGATCGCGGAACGATGGATCGGTACCCTGCGCCGCGAATGCCTAGACCACCTCCTGATCACCGGACCACGCCACCTCGCGGCAGTGCTGCAGGAGTACCTCGCGCACTACAACAGACACCGTCCGCACCGATCACTCCGCCAGCACCCTCCCGCAGGCCACACTCCCCCGCGTTCCAGCGCCCCCATCCACGCACTGCGACGAGACCGGCTCGGCGGCCTGCTACACGAGTACGTGCAGGTCGCATGACGTGACGGGATGATCGGCACCCACACGCCGGAATCCGTCGCGACGATTTGTCCGGCTTACCGATGACACCCGGCACTCCCGGCTGTCTACACCGGCGACAACTCTCCCAGCGATTCCGACGAGGTGACGACGATGACCTTCCCCCGCAACGCAACCCGATTCGGCGCGCTCCAGGTCGCGATCTGCGTGTTGGCCGCGGCGACCGCCGCGGTGCACATCTACCTGGGCGTGATCACCCACATCATGGTGGCGACCCAGCCCGAGGCAACGGCTGCGGCAGGCGGGGCGGCCACGCTCGGGTTCTTCGCCACGCTGTTCCTTCTCGATGGTCTCGGATACATCGTGCTGACCGTGGCCCTCTACCACCCGGCCTTCGCCCGGTTCCGGCGGCTGACCCGCTGGGCCCTGATCGCGCTGACGGCCGCGACGATCGTCGCGTACTTCGCCCTGATCCAGGGCCAGTACGACGCGATGGGCATCGCAGACAAGATCGCCGAGGTGGTGCTGATCGTCCTGCTGGTCATTGAAGGCGTCCGCGATCGCCAGCCCCCGAAGGTCCCGGGGCACCTGAGCGGCCCGACCCGCCGTGCCGACTGGCGAATGACTCACTACGACGGGCCAGTCCTGGCGTCGCTGACTGCGATCCGGGTCACGTGGCCTCAGCCCGGCGCACGTCGTGCAGATGGTGCACGGGGTCGTGGACGAAGTAGCGGGCGAACGATTCGACCGTGAACGCCTTGCCGTCGCTACGCCGCCCTGGCCGCCTCCACTGCTCGCCCTCGACGGCGGCGAACGAGGTGGCCACCCGCTCGGCGGCGGCCTGCAGCTCGGCGGCAACACGGGCCGGGTCCTGCTCGCGGTACCGGGCGGCGACGGCGGTCTCGTCCTGATCCCAGTTGGCGAACAACGGGTCGTCTTCGGTGAGCATCAACCCGAGTCGCTGGTCGTAGAGCTCGAACACGTCGCGCACGTGGCACGCGTACTCGAGCGGCGACCACACGGCGGGACGCCACCGCTCGGCGACGCCGGGAGTGGCCAGGACCTCGAGCCAGGCCACGCTGTTGGCTCGCACCAGCTCGGGCACGTGCTCTGGAGCGATCGCCGAGGCGTCGAAGCCACACTCCGGGCACGTGCGCTCGAGCACCCACGTCCAGTCCTTGGTGTCACGGGGGACGGCGTCGCTCGCCATGCGGTGACGGTACCGTCGCGCGTCCCCGCTCGCGGTTCCCAGAGACAAGCGACCGCAAGGTCCCCTCGGTGCGTCGACGAACTCGAGACCGCCGGTCACAGGGTCCCCTCGGAGGGCGCATTAGGCGGCTACATGAGTGACCAACGGCGGGCTGCGTGCACCGCTCGCGCTCGCGCCATTGGTCGGACCGAGGTTGTCCGCGTTCACCTGTTCTGACGTCTCCGAGCCCTATCCCGAGCAAGCTCGCCACGGAGGTTCGCGCCTACCGATCGGTAATCCCCCGCTCCAGGGGCAGGTCGGTTGTCGGTGGTCGCGCGCGGGCACAGCGAGGCTGGACCCGGCCGGCAAGTGCCTCGGGTCGGGCCGCACCGCCAAGCCCGGCGACGGACAGCCGATCTGCCCGTTGTGCCACCAGACCAGCGGGGCAGGCCTACCGCGCAGGTACCGGCGTGGGTTCGTGGTGCCCGACCACCCGCCGCGTAACGCTCCATATGCGCGCACGTGTGGGAAGTTTGGGTAACCCACCACACCCACCACCAGTCCTTGCCGGTGTGGTGAACCGGAGTCACCGCCCGGCACAGAGGGAACACAAGCCACGTCGCGCGGGTGTGCCGGTTGTCGATCTCGGCGGCGGCGGCGGGTTCTCCGCCGCACCGGCTTGGGCCGGTCTGCACGCCGGATTCGAGCACGCCGGAACACTCGCCGCCGGCTCCAGCATCAGGCCCAGCTCACGGGCATCGACCGCCACCACGAAACCGAGGCTAGGCACACTGGGGGCCGCGGGTGCGACCACGGTAGTGCGAACTCCAACGACGGGCCGTCGCACCCGGCACCCCGCGCTGGTCGACCGCGATGACTTGGAAGTCCCGGGCCAACCCCGGCATCAGCATGCGCCACGCGTACCAGGTTTGAGGCCAGCCATGCACCAACAGCAGCGGAGGCCCGTCGCCTCCGATGACCGCGTTTAGGCGCAGTTCACCGGTGTCGACATACCGGCTGGTGAACGTGTCGGCAAACCGTGGCGGGAGGTTCGGCGCCTGACGGACAGAGCCGGGCCGTCCGGGTTTGGCGTGCCGGTGGCGGATGAACTCATGAGGCTATCCCCTTTCAGAACTGGTGCTGCCCGCACGATCGACCCCTGGACACCCCGGTCGCGCCCGTTGACATCCCTGGCCGACACCCTGGTCGGCTACCGGGGCGGCGGCAGGTATCAGACCTGCACTGGAAATGCGGTCGCCTACGTCGGCGGGGCCGGCGTGATAGACGTTATTGGTGACGGGCCGGTGGACTCGGACGGGGACGGCTTCGACGACTTAGTCGGGGTAGGCGTCTTTTTGTTCGGCGAGGGCTTTGTGCCGGTAGCAGGCTCGCCGTCTACGCCGATGGCGTGCCAGGTACCGCCGACGCCTTCACCCTTGGTGTCCAGTGCAGCGGTATCCTTGGAATACCGGTACAGGGGCCAGCCGTTCAATGTCAGCTGCTTGGCGCCGTCAGACCTGTCGACGGTGCCGACCAGCGCCGGATCGATTCCGTCGAGCACCGGCGCGCCGTCGGTCAATAGCGGCGGCCACGTTGTGGCGCAATCACCGACGCAATTCGACTTCGACGGGTTCACCTGGTCCCTATCGAACCGATAAAGCGTGAACCCGTCGTTCGTCACAACCGTCCCTAGAGACGTCTCGGCGGCTGTCAAGTCCACACCCGTTGCGGGAACGGTCGGCGCCGCTGCCGTATTGATCAGGCGATTCACAAGAAAGATCGACAGGATCACAACGATGAGGGCAAGAACGACGACGCTGATGACGGCTGCCGTGCGCCCGCGGCTCGATCGACTCCTTACCGGGGCGACGACCCTTTGTGTGCTGGCGTCTTGCTGTGCCCGCTCTTCCCAGGTTTTCCCTTGGACTGCCTCGACCAGGCGGTCGGCATCCGACTCGAATTGTCGAGAGTTCAGCTCAAGAGCTTGACGATAGGCCAGCCCGCGAATGTCCGCCGGTAGCTCGAGCTCATTCGGCATTTGTGCGCCGTTAATGAGAATTGGGATCATGCGTATGTTCCGCGAAAGAGCCGCCTGGATCTCCAAACGCACAAAGTCGAAGGGATCATCGAGTCGACGATTGTTGTTCTTGTCGACGATTCCTAGCCATTGCTTCCCGATCAATACGAGGACCACATCGCTTGCAGAAACCGCGTTGGTGACGGCTCGGACAAAGTCGTCGCCTAACGCAATGGAGTCAACGTCCTTGAAGACGCGCTCCCGCCCGAATTGACGGACGAGGCGCTCATAGATCCAGCCGGCCACAAAGTCCGTCTCATCGCGACGGTAGCTGATGAAGATCTTTCTCTCGCTGGCAGGCATCACTCGTGGCTCTCGCCCGTGGACAACGCCAGAAGTGGGCGGCCAGCATGTGTCGCCGAGAGTCGTTGGCCTCCCGACCACTCGTGAACCGCTCGAGCGCTCATGGACACACCTCCGACCCAGCCGCGGCCAGCTTCGCCACACCGCCTGATCTGACTTGTCGCACCCCAAGCATGACCACCCATCACTGTGCAGATCCTCACAACGCGCCCGCAAGCGGTTGCTGCAATGAGGTCGTCATGTACCGGTACACGCGGTCGGAGGCCTGCGCCGTCCGTCCCAAGGGGACATGGCTCAGCGTGTTTGCACGGATAGTGACCGGGCATGGAGCGACGCCCTGTTCCACGCCATGCCGAGTCTCTGTATGGGCGTGACAAACTTTGACCGGTGAGTGCCGACAGGAGTTCATGGGCGACGGCGGCTGAGGAGCTGGCCGGTCGGGATCCGGTTATCGCTCGCCTACTGGTCGAGGCCGGCGCACCGCGTCTGCGTCGCTCGTCGGAGTCGCCGTTTGCCGCGCTCGTCCGGGCCATCGTCTACCAGCAGCTTGCTGGTGCTGCGGCTGCCGCGATCCACGGCCGGCTGGTGGCTGCGTTGGGTGGCGAGGTCCAGCCGGCGGCACTGGCCGCCCTGTCCGACGAGTCATTGCGGGCGGTCGGCTTGTCGCGCAACAAGGTGTTGTCGGTGCGTGATCTGTCGGAGAAGGTGCTCGACGCGACAGTGGTGTTGTCGCCACGCGAGCTCGGCCGGCAGAGCGATGAGGAGATCATTGCCCGGCTGTCGACGGTGCGGGGCATCGGCCGGTGGACGGCCGAGATGTTCCTGATGTTCCAGTTGCGCCGGCTGGACATCTGGCCGACCGGGGACCTCGGGGTACGGCGTGGGTACGCGCTGGCCTGGGGGGTCGCGGTGCCGACTGCGAAGCAACTGGAGCCACTGGGCGAACCATTCCGCCCCTACCGGTCGGTCGCTGCGTGGTATTGCTGGCGGGCCGCGGAACTGTACGCCGGCGCCGCCGACAGCGCGATGACGCGGTAACTGCGACCTAATGGCGACCTGCACGACGGCTCGCCGGAGTGCGCGTTCAGGGCCGGCGCTGTGCGATCAAGGTCTCGAGCAACTCGAGATCGCTGCGTTCTAGCCAGGTTTCTTCCAGCGCTGTGCCGCCGGCGCGGTGGATCGCAGCTCTGAGCGGAGTGGCCCACAGGTGCTCGATGAGTGCGACCGCCGCGGTGCCGCCGACGGGTATCGCATCGGCAAGAGACCACGTCGAGGCGGATTCGGCATCCGCCCCCGTCGGCGGCTCGCCTGCCGCACCCTCGGCCCGGGCAAGCACTCCGGCGGCCAGCCCGAGATCCGCCGCAACCCCCTCCGGCGCGGCCAGCGTGTGCAGCGAGCCATCCTCGGCGCGGGACACCAGCAGCAGGTCAACGAGTCGCACGATCCCGGCCTCCTGGAGCCGGGTGAGCTCGGCGAGCACTTCGCCGGAGAACGTCGGCCGATCGAAGCCGACGACCAGCACCTGCACGGGCCCGATCACTCGGGAGATCCGTGCGCGCAGCTCTTGGAACTCGGCCTGCGTGATCACACCGTCGTCCAGCAGGTGCTGAAGCGCAACGAGGGTGTCGTGCGGGGAACGCCCTGGCGGGGCATCCGGAACCGTCCGTGGAACGGGAACCTGCCGTGGAACGGGAGCCGGCCCCGGCGGCGCAGACGGGTGAGACGCCGCGTAAGCCTGCGCCGGCGTGAAGCGCCCGCCGTAGTAGGGCACGTTCCCGGTCATTCCAGCGCGCAGCAACTGCCGGGGCACCAACAACATCGGGTCTCCTCCGCTCGCTGAGTGTCTGCCGGCCCAGCGCGTCGAGGCTACGCGCGGGTGTCCGGTCATTCGATCCAACGACTCGCAGGTCGGAACCACGATCGCTATCGATCATCGGGCGGCTGAGCCGATCACCGATGTCGGATACCATCGGCGGCTGACATGCTCCACCCGCTCGATCCCACGCTCAACGCGGCAGGCAGCGACCTTGCCGTCGCGGAGATGAAGGACCCGTCCGCCGAATGAGAGCGTGTCGCAAGCCGCTGATCAGGGTGGAGCTGAGCGGATTCGAACCCCTGAACCCTTGACCTAGCGGTAAGTTCGCCTGACTGCCAGGGACGTCCCGAACGTGCCCTGACCTGCGGAGTTAGCCACAGGCTGGACAGAATGGACCCGTGATGGGCGGATATCGTCGGTTCATTCCAGTTGGGCCGGGTTCGTCGCTTCATGTTCGCTCCATGTGATGGAGTGCGGAGACATGGACCAGGACAGCCAGCGGAACCGCGGGGGTGCTTCGGACGAGGCTCTTCGCCGGTTGGCGGTGTACGGAAGCCTAGCTCCGGGTCGTAAGCACCATCATCAACTCGACGGGCTCCGAGGCCGCTGGTTGAAGGGCGACGTGCACGGAACGGTCCTGGATCGCGGCTGGGCAGCCCAACTGGGTTACCCCGCACTGATCCTTGATCCCGAGGGTCCCGCCGTCGAGGTCCATGTCTTCGAGTCGGTTGACCTGCCGGCTCACTGGTCACGCCTGGATGAGTTCGAGGGACGTGGCTATCGACGCGTCGTGGTCAGTGTCCGGACGCCCGAGGGCGATCTTGCTGCGTCGATCTACGTGCTGGACGAGCAGGGCTGACCTCTCGCCGGGTTCGGTCCGCTCGCTCGCGGACGTGGACGATCACTCGGCGGTGCCCGGCGGGTCGAGCCGGTATACCCGTCGCGCGTTGCCCAGCAACGGTCCGTCGAATACCTGGTCCAGCCAGCCGTCACGCGCTCCGGCGTCGCGCAGCTCGTGCTTGACGCGGTGAACAAGCGGTGTCTGAGGCTGAAGCCGATCACATTCGCGGGGGTGGCGATCCACCGCTCTGTTGCCAGCCCGCGATCAATTGGTCAATGGCGCGGTGGATGAGCTCGTCGGCCGAGGCGGGTACGGAGGCCGGGATTTGCCCGAAGGCTGAGAGGCGGGAGATGCCGTACACCGTCGCCCAGGTCACGGCGGCTCGGCGAAGGACCTCGGCTTCGGGTGTTCCGTCCGGCTGGCAGGCCGCGATGGTGTCGCGGAGCAGATCCCAGTATCCGATCGCTGCCTGTTGCAGCAGGGGATGGTCGCTCTTGGCGACGGTAGGCCCGTTCGCGAGGTCGTGGACGTGCGGCTGCTCGCGGATGAAGGCCAGATACGCATCGGCGAGAGCGTGCAGTCGGGCCGACGGGTGATCGCCGGCCGCCGCTACCATCGCGCGGGCCCGTACCGTCGCCTCCGCCATTCCCGTGCCGGCCACGGCCGCCAAGAAGACGCCGCCGGCTTCCGAAATGTACGTACGGCGCCTGGTGGCTGACCCCCAGATCCTGGGCGACCTGGCGCAGGCTGAGCTGCTCCGCGGGCGTGTCGGCGAGGCGCTCGAGGGCGGCCCGCAGGAGCCTCGGTTCCAGCCGCTCCTCTTCACCGGGTGCCGATCCTGTCATCCCTCTGCCATTGCGTATTGACACTGTCAACCTAGTCGGGCATACTACTGGTTGACACTGTCAACTGGAGGGACCATGGAAGAACGACACACGATTGAGACGAGGGTCGGAAGCCTTGCGGTTCGGGAGGTCGGCGACGGCCCGACGGCCGTGCTGTGGCCGAGCCTGTTCATGGATGAGCGGTCGTGGGACCGACTGCTCCCCACCCTGACGCAGGATCGCCGCCTGGTGATCATCAACGGCCCCGGCCATGGCGCCAGTGGCGATCCCGGCCGCCGGTACAGCCACCACGACTGCGTGACGCGCAGCCGGCCAGGTTCTGGATCGGCTGGCGATCGGCGGTGCCGTTGACTGGGTGGGCAACGCGTGGGGCGGCCATGTCGGCCTGCGGTTCGCAGCCGAACGGCCTGCGCAGTGTCGGAGCCTGATCACGCTCGGAACACCGGTGGCAGCCCTGTCCCGCAGCGAACGACGCCGGACGTATCCCCTCCTGGTCGTGCACGGAGTGCTCGGCCCCATCGAGCTGGTGCTCTCCGGGGTTACCGAGGTGCTGCTCTCCGCCCACACCCGAGCGCACGACCCCGAGGCCGTCGAACTCGTCCGCGACAGCCTGCGGCACGCCAACCGGCGGATGCTCCGCAATGCGGTCATTTCGATCTCGCTGCGCCGGGAAGACCTGACCGATCTGCTGCCCGAGGTGGCAACGCCGACACTGCTGATCACCGGCAGCGACCACTCCGGATTCACCCCGGCACAGGCTGAGGCCGCCGCCCACCTCACCCGGAACGGCCGAAGCCGCTGTCGTGCCCGACGCCGCCTACCTGGTGCCGCTCGAGGCGCCGACAACCACATCGACGCTCATCCGCGAGTTCTGGGCACGGTGCGCGGCTGACCGAGCCCGCAAGCCTAGCCGGTTGGCAAGGCGCCTCTCCTGCGAGCCCGGTATCGCTCGGCTCGCCGAACTGCCCGCGCCACCTGTCGAGATCTGCCAACGTGAGGTCGAAGGTCTCGTGAGGCGTGAACCGCCAGCGGTGCCTGATCCACTCGATCGAGGGTGAAAACGATGACCGATGACTCGCTCGGGGGCAACAGCTGATTACTCGCGAGGCCAGCCGGCACCCGAGCGCGAAATGGCCGGTGTATGCGGCCGCCGCCATCTCCTGGCTAGGTTTCCTTGCGCACAACGTCGCCGACCTGCCGGGCCAGACCTTCCTCAGCCCGGAAACGCTCTGGCCGAGCCTCATCACCGGCGCGCTGCTCATTGTCTACTCGGCCGGTCTGAAACGGGTCGCAGGGATCGGCCTGCTGATCTGGGCCACACTGAACCTGGTGGGCGGCGCGCTGAGCGTATTGCCACTGCCGCTGCTGCCGTTCGAACCGGAGCAGACGCTACGCCACTACTCGTTCCACCTGCGTATGCCGCCACCCAGAAGTCCCGGCTTGTGGTCTCGTGATCGGCTCTACTACGGGCGGTCTCCGGCTCGGCCAGCGCGGAAACGTGGCATCGGCTGGTCAGGATGGATCCGTTGAGGCACGCTGGCGCTAGTTCAGCCACGTTCAGATCAGGTCGTCGCTCCACGTTCGCTCCATCTGATGGAGCGAACACCGAGACCGAGGTGGGTCGTGACCCTGGAAGGCCGATCCTGCCCGCTGTCCTACCGCTACCAGCCCCAGGATCTGGCCGGCCCGGCGACGCTGTCGACGCGCACGCTCTACGTCGTCGGTGGTCTCTATGGCAACACCGCCGCACTCAACGCGGTCCTTGCCCGCGCCGATCACGAACCGTTCCGGCCAACGATCATATTCAATGGAGACTTCCACTATCTCGACATCGATCAGGACGCCTTCCGTACGATCGCCGAGACGGTGGCCGCCCACCACGCCATCCAAGGCAACATCGAGGCCGAACTCGCCGACCCGCAGGTCGAGGCCGGCTGCGGATGCGGCTACCCGGACTACATCGACGACCAGGTAGTCGAACGCTCCAACGAGATCGTCACCACCCTGCACGCCGCCACCGAGCAACTCCCCGAGCTGCTCACCCCGCTGCGCGCCCTACCCCGATTTCTGACCGTCGAGGTCGGGGACCATCGCGTGGGCATCGTGCACGGCGACCCAGAGAACCTCGCCGGCTGGCGCCTCGCCCTGGAAGCGGTAGAGCCTGCCGACTCACAGGTCCGCAGCCTCACCGGGTGGCGTGGTGAACCCACCACCACCGACATCGTCGGCGACTGGTTCCAGCGAATGGACGTGCAGGTACTGGCCTGCACCCACACCGGCCTGCCCTACGCCCAAGACCACATGGTCGACGGCACCCAACGACTTGTGATCAACAACGGGTGTGCTGGGCTGCCTTGCTTCACCCCACCCACACCCGGGGTCATCACCCGCATCTCCACACAACCCGCCATCCCCGCAGACAGCCTCTACGGAATCGACCTCGGCGGGCTGCGGGCTGACGCGCTGCCAGTGCGCTACGACCTGCCCGCCTGGACCGCCGAGTTCGAACAGAGCTGGCCAACCGGAAGTCCGGCGCATACCTCCTACCACCAGCGCATCACCGACGGCACACAGCTCACCGTGACCCGTGCATCGCGCGGCCGTGTCGAAGCCCATCCATCCGTAACCACACCTGCATCACCGCCGAGGACCGGAGATAACTGAGCCTGCGACTTCACGTCTTACCCACAAAACGCGGCGCAGCCGCCGGAGGCGGCAGCTCGCCATTTGGCGCACCAGCCACGAAGGGGACTGCGCCCGGGAATCGGGTTGACCCGGACGGGCTGCGCCGGCCGGTCCGCCCCGGCATGCTAACTCCCAGGGAACACCCGACCCAGGGCCGTCACCTGCGCCGCCGATGACACTGGCGTGGGAAGAATGGAGCACCCGATGACCGAGACGCTGGACCGCGCCGACGAGGCTCCCGGTACCTCTCCCGCCACCACGACCGTCACGACCTGGTTGGCGGAGTTCGAGGCCGCGCTAGCTGCCGGTGACATAGACGCGGCGACCGAGATGTTCGCCGCGGACTGCTACTGGCGGGATCTGGTCGCGTTCACTTGGAACATCGTCACCATCGAGGGCCACGAGGGCGTCCGCGACATGCTCGGCGCGACGCTGGAGGGGGTCCGCCCGACCGGGTTCCGGATCGCCCACGAGCTCGACGAGCCGGACGAGACAGGCGGCGTCATCCAGAGTTGGATCGCCTTCGAGACCGCGGTCGGCCGCGGAACCGGGCACCTCCGGCTGCGCGACGGCAAGGCCTGGACCCTGCTGACCACATTGGACGAACTCAAGGACCACGAGGAGCCAGCCCACGGGCGGCGACCCAAGGGCGTGGCGCACGGGGCGTTCCATGACCGGCAGACCTGGCTGGAGAGCCGCCGGACCGAGGCCGAGGAGCTTGGGTATGGCACGCAGCCGTACTGCGTCATCGTCGGGGGCGGCCAGGGCGGCATCGCGCTCGGCGCCCGAATGCGCCAGCTCGGCGTCCCGACGATCATCCTCGAGCGCAACGCGCGTCCCGGCGACTCTTGGCGCAACCGGTACAAGTCGCTGTGCCTGCACGACCCGGTCTGGTACGACCACCTGCCGTACGTGTCGTTCCCGGAGAACTGGCCGGTGTTCTCGCCGAAGGACAAGATCGCCGACTGGCTGGAGATGTACACCCGGGTGATGGAGATCAACTACTGGAGCTCCGCGGAGTGCACGAGCGCGACCTACGACGACGAGGCGAAACAGTGGCGGGTCGTCGTCGAGCGGGACGGCACCGAGATCACGCTGCGTCCGAAGCAGCTCGTGCTGGCAACCGGCATGTCTGGCAAGCCGAACGTCCCGACGTTCGAGGGAATGGACGACTTCCGCGGCGACCAACACCACAGTTCGCAGCATCCCGGCCCGGACGGCTACCGCGGCAAGCGGGCGGTGGTGATCGGCTCGAACAACAGCGCCCACGACATCTGCGCCGCGCTCTGGGAGGTCGGTGCGGACGTAACGATGGTGCAGCGCTCGCCCACGCACGTGGTCAAGTCCGACTCACTGATGACGATCGCGCTAGGTGACCTGTACTCGGAGGAGGCCGTCGCGGCCGGCATGACGACCCGCAAGGCCGACATGACCTTCGCTTCGGTGCCTTACCGCATCCTGCACCAGTTCCAGATCCCGGTGTACGCCCAGATCCGGGAGAAGGACGCCGACTTCTACGCCCGCCTGGAGAAGGCCGGGTTCCTGCACGACTGGGGGGAGGACGAGTCCGGGCTGTTCATGAAGTACCTGCGCCGAGGCTCCGGGTACTACATCGACGTCGGCGCCTCCGAACTGGTGGCCAACGGCGACATCAAGCTCCGCTCCGGTGTGGACGTCACCCGGCTCAGCGAGCACGGCGTGCAGCTCTCCGACGGCACGGACCTGCCGGCGGACCTGGTGGTCTACGCCACGGGCTACGGGTCGATGAACGGGTGGGCGGCGGAGCTGATCTCGCAGGAGGTCGCCGACAACGTCGGCAAGGTCTGGGGGCTCGGCTCGGGAACGAAGAAGGACCCCGACCCGTGGGAGGGCGAGCAGCGCAACATGTGGAAGCCCACCCAGCAGGAGGCGCTCTGGTTCCATGGCGGCAACCTGCATCAGTCCAGGCACTACTCGCTCTACCTCGCGCTGCAGATCAAGGCCCGCCAGGTCGGCATCCCGACCCCGGTGTACGGGCTGGCGAAGGTGCACCACCTGCGGTGAGCCCGCACCGCCTGCGGCGCTCGGTCCGGTCAGCCATGGGTGTTGGTTAGCCGCAGGCCCATGCCGCCGCCCAGGAGCGCGGCCGCCTCCTCGACGCTGAAGCCCAGGTCGGCAGCCCGCACCTCGGTGAGCTGGTGGCGGGCGCGGAGGCGCGGCAGGGGCAGCGGCGGGTCCTCGCGGCTGGCCACCACCAGGTGCAGGGTCGGCGGCAGGTGATCGAGCAGGAACACGACCGCGGCGTGCACATCGGGGGCGCGCACGAGGTGGTAGTCGTCCAGGACCAGCACCCGGGGGGCGGGCACGGCGACCATGTCGTTGACCAGACTGGTGACCACGACCTCCGGGGGTGGCGGCCGGGGGGCCTCGAGCCAGGCCAGGGCCCCGCGGCCGCAGGCGGGGGCGATCGTCTGCAGGGCGGCGACGAGGTATCGAAGGACCAGATAGACGTCCTGGTCGCGCTCATCCAGGGTGAGCCAGGCGACCGGGCGGTCCAGCGCGGCGAGCCAGGCGGCGAGCAGGCTGGTCTTGCCCGCGCCGGCCGGCGCCGAGAGCAGCGTGCACCGGGCGTTCTCGAGGCCGCCGTCGAGACGGGCCAGCAACCGGGGCCGTGGGACCAGGTCGGGGCGGGGCCGGGGCACGAACAGCTTGGTCGCTAGCAGTTGCAGCCCGGCGGCGCCCTCCCCTATCCGGCTGGGCGATCCGCCGGCGGACGCGGCGTCGCCGGTGCGCCCGGTGGCGTCGGCCACGCGCTCGGCCAGCACATCGGCCACCAGCGCCAGCCGCTCGGGAGTGAGGTCGTCTGCCTTGCCCAGGTAGACCTTGTGCTGACGGCCGGCGGCCGTGCGGTAGGCGACCCAGTAGACGCCACCGCGCTGCCGGCGCTCCTTCCGCGCTGTGTAGGTCCCCGCCGCTGACCGCAACGAGAAGGACCGGACGGCGTCGTCGGCCAACCAGGCGAACCAGGCCGATGAGCCGACGGCCAGCCCGTCCGCACGACCGGCCACGGTTCCGTGCAGCAGCCCGTCCGCCACCGAGGGGATCTGCGCCATCCCTCGCCCCATCCGATCTGGCGCATGAGGTACCCAACGTACTCAACAGCGGGCTCACGGTAGAGGGTTCCAGCCGGCGCCGGCCAGCGGCCATGGCTGGTCGAGGGCACGGCCCTCACGCTGGCGGCGAGAGCTCGTAGCGTGCGTCAAGCCAGTCGCGGATTCGTGCACCGGCCAGATCGGCGCCGGTGGGCTCGCCGTCCGCGATCGGTCCTCCGAAGTGGGTACCCCGGACCGCGACGTGCTCGAGGTCGGTTGCGCCGAGCGCGCCGACCATCGCCCGGCTGTCCGAAGGAAACGCCACCTGGTCGCCGGTGAGCTCAATGAACAACGTCGGAACCCGGACGCCGGGAGCGCAGCGCACGAAGCTCGCGTTGGAGCTGAGGCCCGACCACGTCGACAGCCACGCCTCCGGCGTTGTGAGCCGGCCGAAACCGACCAGGCCGTAGTTGATCAGATCGGGTCTGCGTCCGAAGACCGAGCCGTACGGGCGTTCGTTCGCATCGATCGACAGGTCGACCGTGCGCGGGTCGGCGTCCGTGCGGTTCACCGTGATGATCCAAGGGGCCAGCGCGGCCCGCCGATCGGCCGCGCTACCGCTGGCCTTGAACCGCGTCCGGGCCTCGGCAGCCCGGGTCACGTGCGCGCGGGCGACGGCGTCGATTCGTGCTACCCGCTCGTGCTGGGCCGCCCGGTATCGGGCGAGGAACTCTGCGCTGTAGGACGAGCTTGCGGGAGCTTCCGCGAAGCCGTTCGCCGGGTCGAACGGGTCGAGCTCGCGGATGACCGACATCGGATCGGCCTCGTCGGCTACCGAGGGGTCGATGCAGCCGAGCAGCACCATCCCCTGTCCGGGATGCGGGGCGAGGAAGGCCGCACCGTCCACCGCGGGCAGCTCGGACTCCGCGAGCCGGGTGGGACGGCCCGCCGGGGTGGCCTGGATCCGCTCGGCGGGCGGCAGGCCGACCTGCTCGAGATAGAACGCGTAGAGCGGTCCGCCTCCCGAGTGGCCGAGCACGACGATCGAGTCGAAGCCCTGCTCACGCAGGAACGCGATACCGGCGGCGACGTCCAGGATTGCTTGCTCGTGTACCAGCGCGAGGTCGTTGTTCACCGACCTGGCGTGCTGGGTCCACACCGCGGCGCCGGCGCGCAACATGATCGGCACCAGCGGATGGTGGGTGACGTCCTGCCGCGGGTGCATCAGGCAGACCACGGTCCTCGCCCCGGGAACCGTGGCCAGCACGCCGCGGACGGTGGCGCCGTCGTGGGTAGTGAGCTCGTGGACCGAGGTGCGCGTGCTCGCCGGGCGGGCGAGCGCGGCGACGTGGCGGCCGGCACCGAGGCGCGCCCGCGTCTGTGCGGCGGGCGCGGTCACACCGGGTCCACCCGCAGCGCGTCCTTGTCGTGCTGGGTGATCCGGCCGGCCGCGACACCCGCCGGCGCGCTGTACCAGACGGCGTGCCGGCACCCCGTTGCGCGGCGGTCGATCACGATCGGCCCGGAGGCGGTGATCTCGAAGTACGGCCCGATCCGGCCCACTTTGAGTACCGAGTCGAGCGTGGCAACCGTGACCAGGCCGGTGTTCTCCGGCACGTCGAGCACGAAGAGCGTGGTCATCAGCGACCCGGTGCCGGCGTGACATCGTCGGCCACCCGCTGATCGGCCTCCCACTCGGCGGCGCGTTCCACGATCAGCTCCGCCTTGCGGGCGAGCAGCTTGCCGAGGCTGGGCTCGGGACCTGTGGCGACCTCTACCAGCGCATCGATCGTGAGGTTGGCGTCCAGGTCCTCCTGCGGGGTGACCGGCCGCATCGCCCTGGTCAGCTCGACCATGTAGCCGTTCGGATCGTGCGTATAGATCGACTCGATGGTTTCGTGCCGGATCTGCATCTCGACCGGCCACGCACTGCCGTCCAGCCGGCGGCGGTACTCCAGCAGGTCCTGCTGGCTGTCCACGTGGATGGCCAGGTGGCGGGAGCGGACGAAGAACTCGGGCACGTCCGGGGCGAAGCCGGCGTAGGCGTCACCGCGCTCCTGCTGGTGGAATGGCTCGACGCCGAAGTAGTAGAAGAACGCGATCCGGTCGTCGTTGCCGATGTCGAAGAAAAAGTGCACGAAGTCCGGATGGTCGTCCGGACCCCAGCCCGCGGCGCAGATCGAGTGCACGACGGGGAAACCCAGCACGTCGCGGTAGAAGCGCACCGTCGCAGCCGGGTCGAACGTCGGGAATGCGGCGTGGTCGACGCCCTTGGCCCGGTGGTCCAGCCCGCTCACGTCAGCCTCCCCAGGAAGCGGTGTCTCTGTCCTGCACGACTCACGCTACCCAGCATCCGACGTCGATGTCAATCTTTTGACGCTGGTGACAATGCGATCCCTTACTCGCGATCGAGCAGGCGCTCCAGGTGATCAAGGTCCTGCCGGAGCAGGGCCAGTGCGGCGGCCGGGCCCTCGTCGGCCGGGACCCGGTGATCCGCGCGCTGCAACGACGCCACCGCCATGTCAGCCAGCTGGTCGGCGACCGCGTCGACGGGGTCGCGTCCCGGGCGGAATCCACCACGCCACCCAGTTGCACAACCCGAGCACGCCGAGCGCGGCCACCCTCGGGTCGACGGGGCGGAACTGGCCGGACACCACTCCGCCGTCGATGACTTCGCTGAGCGTCTTGAGCACCGCCCGCCGGCCGCGCTCGTGCGCCCGCGCGAGCTCGTCGGGCAGCTCGGCCTCGGACAGCACCAAGAGCCGGAACCGGACCGGTTGACTCGCCTGCCGAACGGCGATCAGCCGGGCGATCGCGCGGAGCTTGCCGACCGGGTCCAGGTCGGTTCGCTCCGCGACCGCCCGCATGTCGGCTGCCGGACCCTCGGTGATCTCGGTGACCAGCTTGGCGAGCAGATCGTCCTTGCTCTTCACGTAGTAGTAGAGCGCGGGGCGGGTGATGCCCATCGCGTCCGCGATGTCCTGCAGGCTGGTGCCGGCAAAACCGCGCTCGGCGAAGAGCCGGGCCGCCTGCTCGTACATCTGGCTCTCGACGAGCTCGCGCCGGGTGGTGCTGTTCCGCCCGTTGGACGCGCGGGCGCCACCGGCCGCCGGCTCGACGGCCTTGCGGCGGCGGCCGGATCCGGGCGGCGCGCTACTGGTCACAGCCGACGATGCTAACGATCGGTGGCATGCGCCAACTCGGACTCGGTCGCGAGCCTGGCGATCAGCTCAGCCCGCAGCGCCTTCTTGTCGATCTTGCCGACCTGAGTACGCGGCAGGGCCGGGATGACCTCGACCCGCTCGGGCCACTTGAACTTGGCGACCTGCAGCGCGGCGAAGTGCCGCTGGACGTCAGCAAGCCCGAGCGGTTCGTCGTCGGTGACGACGAACACGCAGGTCCGCTCGCCGAGCCGGGGGTCCGGCATCGCCACCGCCGCCGCCTCGACCACCACCGGGTGGCGGCGCAGCAGCAGCTCGACCTCCTCGGCGTTGATCTTCTCTCCGCCGCGGTTGATCAGGTCCTTGATCCGCCCCTCGATCGCGTAGTACCGGCCGCCCTCGATCTCCCGGACCACCGCGAGATCCCCGGTGCGGTAGAAGCCGTCCGGGGTGAAGGCCGTCGCGTTGTGCTCGGCGGCGTCGAAGTACCCGCGCAGCGTGTACGGCCCGCGACACACCAGCTCGCCGACCTCGCCGTCCGGGACAACGGTGAGCCCGCCGGGCTCGAGCACGGCGACCTCGTCGAGCTCGGAGAGCGCGGTGCCGACGGTCGTGGCGCGCGCCTCACGCGGGGCTCCGGGGCGGGTGGTCATGACCAGGCCCTCGCCCATGCCGAACAGCTGCCCGGACCAGACGCCGGCTCGTTCCAGCTTGTCGAACAGCGCGGGCGGCACCTTCTTGCCGGAGAGCACCACCCGCTGCAGCGATCCCGTCAACCGCGGGAAGGCCGGGTGGTCGACCGCGCCGTAGTGGCCCGGCCCGAGCAGGACGTCGGTGACCCGCTCATCGGCCAGCTGCGGCAGGGCGACGTCCAGGTCCGGACCGGTCAGCACGGCGCAGGCGCCCACGCTGTGCGCCGCGTGCACCGCGCAGATGATGCCGGCGTTGTGGATCACCGGGATGAGGTGCCCGATCCGGCAGCCCGGGTCCCACCCCCAGGACTCGGCGTACGCCGCGGCGTTGTACCAGTACTCGGCGTGCAGCCGCGGGATCAGCTTCGGGGTGCCGGTGGTGCCGCCGGACAGCTGGAACACCGCGAGATCGTCCGCATCGATGCCGTCCTGGATCTCCGCGACGATTCGGCGCCCCTCGCGCGGCTCGACGTCCGAACCGAGCGTCTCGATCCGTAGGTGGCCGGTCTCGGCGGAGCCGAGCACGATCACGTGCCGCATGGTCGGATGGCCGCGGGCCTGCTCGGCGGCGAACGCGACGAGGTCGAAGCCCGCAAGGCCGGCATCCACCACGTGCCCGACGGCGCCGACCCGCCTGCTGATCTCGGCGATCTCGTGTCCGCGGTGCGAGGCGAGCGTGCACACCGGCACCAGGCCCGCCTTGAGCACGCCGTACCAGGCGACGATCGAACCGAGCCGGTTGGTCACCTGGAACAACACCGGGTCGCCCGGCGCCAGCCCCAGCCGCGCGAGGCCGGCGGCCAGGCGGTCGGTCCGACGGTCGAGCTCGCGATAGGTCAGCCGCCCGTCCGGCGCGACCACCGCGAGCCGATCCTCGTGTGCGGCGGCCGCCGCGGTGAACTCCTGCGCGATGGTCCTGGTACCCCACAGCCCGGCCGCCCGGTAGCGGCGCACGAACTCCGCCGGGAACCCGACGACGCGGCCTTCCCGAGTCGGCGCGCATCACTGCTCCATCGCGACGAGGTCGGTGCGGCCGGACAGCAGTCCCGCGGCGAGGTCGCCGAGCACCTGCTCGGTGCCAACGACGGCGACGAGCCCGCCCACCTCACGGCGGAGTCGCTCGGCGAGGTCAAGCCGGGTGAGCACGCTCGGTCGATCCCTCGACCCGGTGAGCCAGAACCCGTCGACGCCGCCGCGCCGCAGGTCACGCGCCCGATCGAGCACCGCGTCGGCGTCGGCGCGCCACGGGTCGGGCGGCTGCGAGTCGATCGGGGCCAACAGCAGCGCGCCCGGCGGTGCGCCCTCCCGGGTGTGACCGATATGCAGCCGGGACCTGTCCGCCGGGCCGAGCAGGCGGTGCGGGAACGTGACGCCGCCCCGCTCCAGGGGTTGGTCGAGGATCCACGACGTGACCGTCGACGGCGGGATCCGCACCGGTGCGGTTCCGGCGTACTGACCGAGGGCCGGCCCGACGACGTCGGGGCTGGACGCGGCGAAGCGGTCGACCGGCACGTTCCCCGCGCGGGTCATGTAGGCGACCATGAGCTGCTCTACCGGCAGGTGCATCCGGCTGGGGAACGACTCCCACCAGAGCTGGCTGCGCCTGGCCAGCTCCTGCATCCGCTGCACGGCCGGCCGCCGGACCTGCTCGTATCGGCGGTAGGCCACATCCCGGTCCGCCTCGCTCACCAGAGCCTCGACGAGGGCCGTCGCGTCCTCCATGGCGAGCTTGGTCCCCGACCCGATCGACGGGTGCGCGGTGTGCGCGGCGTCGCCGAGCAGCACCACCCGCCCCGAGCTCCACCGCTCGCACCGCACGGTGCGAAACCGGGTCCAGCGCGTGCGGTTGCCGACCAGCGGGTGACCCCGCAGCGGCTCGGCGAAGACCTCGGACAGGTAGCTCAGGGACGCAGTGTCGGTGGCGTCCGACGGCGTTGCCGCGGTCGTCACGTCGAACCCGGCGGCGCGCCAGGTGCGCTCGTCGGTCTCGATCATGAACGTGCTCCGGTCGGCGGCGTACGGGTAGGCGTGCGTCACGAACGTGCCATGCTCGGTGTCGATCGGGGTGAACACCGCGTCGTCGAGTGCGAAGTCCGCGCCGCACCAGACGAACACGCCGCGACCGACATCGATCCGCGCCCCGAAGTCGCCCACCTCCCGGGTGCCGCTGCTGACCCCGTCGGCGCCGATGACGACCTCGGCGTCCAGCTGATCGGCACTGCGCCGGGCGCCGACCTCCAGCTGCACCCCCGCCTTCTCCGCGTGCCGCTGCAGCACGGTCAGCAGCTCGGTGCGCGCGACCCCGACGAGCCGGTCGTTGTGCACCCGTGCGGTCCGCCCGCGAACCCGCATCGTCATGTCGTGCCGCCACGACACCGCCACTATGTCCCGGAAGGTGTCCGGGTCGGCCGCATCGAGGTTGCGTTGGGTTCCGGCCGCCAGCCCGACCCCGAAGCCGAACGTCTTGTCCGGCTCCCCCTGCTCGTAGAGCGTGACCTCGCAGGACGGAACGGCGAGCTTGAGGAGCCGGGCGGCGTACAGCCCGCCCGGACCTCCGCCGAGCACCGCAACGCGACGAAGTCGCACTCCCCGGACCTCCTGGCCGTCCGCCTACTGACGGATACGTAAACTATTGGACGCAAACGCAGAAAACAAGCCCGCGAACCCTTGACCCTTGTCGTAGGCGTCAAATAGTCTACAGCTCCGTACACGCCGCGTGGCCGCTCGGCCGGGTGCGGCGTTCTCCCGCGGAGGAGTGCGAACCATGGCCTATGTCATCGGTGTGGACGTGGGCGGCACGTTCACCGACGCCGTTCTCGACGACGACGCCGGCACGATCGTCGCCGCGAAGTCTCCGTCGACTCCCCCGGACTACTAGCCGCGGCGTGATGGATGTGCTCGAGCTGCTCGCCGAGCAGGTCGGCCGGCCGCTCGCCGACGTGCTCGCCGACACCCACCACATCGCGCACGGGACGACGTCCTCGCTCAACGCGCTGGTGACACGGCAACGTGCCGCCGGTCGGGTTCCTGACCACCAAGGGCCACCGCGACTCGATCTTCATCATGAACGTCGAGGGCCGCTACCTCGGGCGCGCGCCGCACGAGCTGCAGAACGTGCTCGGCCAGGAGAAGGATCACGCCCTGCTGCCCAAGCGGCACGTCCTGGAGGTCACCGAGCGGATCGACCGCGACGGCAACGTCGTCGTCGCGCTCGACGAGGACGGGGCGCGCGCGGCGATCCGCGCCCTGCTCGACGACGGCGTGCGGGCGATCGCCGTCTCGCTGCTCTGGTCGTTCCGCAACCCCACCCACGAGCTGCGCATCCGCGAGCTCGTTCGCGGAGGCCGACCGCGGACGTGTACGTGGCGCTGTCCAGCGAGGTGAGCCCGCGAATCCGGGAGTTCGCCCGCAACGCGACGACGATCATGAGCACGCAGGTCGGGCCGGGGCTTCGCGACTACCTGTCGAACCTCGAAGCCGCGCTGCAGGCGCAAGAACCTCGCCGGGCCGCTGCTGGTGATGCAGAGCAACGGGGGCGCGGTCACCGCCGCCGAGGCGCCGGCGGTCGCGATCAGCACGGTCGGCTCGGTGCTCACCGGCGGCGTGGTCGGCTCGCTCGCCCTCGGCCGGCAGCTCGGCCACCGCAACATCATCTCCACCGACGTCGGCGGAACCACCTTCCTGGTCGGCCTGATCGTCGACGGCGAGCCGGTGCGCGCCACCACGACGATCATCAACCACCACCCGATCAACGTCCCGACACTGCGGGTGGACGCGATCGGCTCCGGCGGCGGCGCGATCGCCTGGCTCGACTCCGGCGGCAACCTGCGGATCGGACCGCGCAGCGCGCAGGCGGTGCCCGGGCCGGCGTGCTACGGGCAGGGCGGCACCGAGCCGACCAACACCGACGCCAACCTGGTGCTGGGCATCCTCCCGGAGCGCGGCCTGCTCGGCGGGCGCAAGCCGCTGTCCGCGGAGCTGGCCCGGCAGGCGATCAACACCCAGATCGCGAAGCCGCTCGGGCTGTCCGTCGAGGACGCCGCCGCGGCGATCTACGCGGTGCAGAACGCGCAGACCGGCGACCTGCTGCGCAAGACCGTCGTCGAGGCCGGGCACGACCCGCGCGAGTTCGTGCTCTACGCCTTCGGCGGCGCCGGGCCCGCGCACTGCGCCGACTACGCCGCCGAGGTCGGCGTCGCCGAGGTCGTCGTCCCGCTCGGGCCGGTGGCGTCCGCCTTCTCGGCGTTCGGGCTGGCCTCGTCCGACATCGCGCTGGCCGCCGAGCTCTCCGACCCGACGCCGATCCCGTTCGACCCGGCTCGGGCCGAGCGCAACTTCGCCGAGCTCGAAGACCAGGTGCGCGACGGCCTCGACCGGCAGGGCGTCGAGTTCGGCCGACGTCGAGCTGTACCGCGAGATCGACATGCGGTACTCGATGCAGCTCGCCGAGGTGACCGACGCCGGTGCCAGCGGGCGAGCTCGACCACGCGGCGATCGAGGCGGCCGCAGCCGGCGTTCGAGGAGCGATACGCCGACGCTGTACGGCGCGGATGCCGGGTTCCGCGAGGCCGGCATCCAGGCGATCACCTACCGGGTGCGCGGCGTCGGGGATCCTGCCGTTCTCCCCGCGGCTGCCCGACGATGCCGTCCGCGTCGTCGTCCGACCCGGCCGAGGCTCGCACCGGGAGCCGGCCGGTGTGCCTCGACGGCGCGCGCGGGCTTCGTCGACACCCCGATCTACGACTACGCCGCTGCTTCGCGCGGGCCACCGGCTCGCCGGCCCGGCGATCGTCGAGGTGCCGACCACCACCGTCGTCGTTCCCGACGGCGCGACCGGCACCGTCGACGAGCTCGGCAACCTGACCATCCACACCTGCCAGGAGCGCGTCATGACCATGCCCGTCCCCGGCTCCGAGGTCTTCTCCAGCCGTCCCGTCGACCCCGACGAGCTGCGCGCGCTCGCTGCCGCCGACGCTGCCGCATGCACACCGTGACCCAGGAGCAGATCGACGCGCTCGACCCGCTGACCTACGAGGTGGTGCGGCACCGGCTCTGGTCGGTCACCGACGAGATGGGCGAGGCGCTCAAGCGCATGTCCGGCTCGCCGATCGTCACCGACGCGAACGACTTCGACTTCGCGATCGGCGACGAGCTCGGCCAGGAGGTCCAGGTCGGCCTCTACAACACGATGCTCGTCGGCGCGGTCGACCTGGCGATCTACTGGACGCTGCAGCAACCGGGCCGCGAACCCGGGGATCGAGCGCCGGCGACATGTTCCTGTGCAACGACCCGTGGGTCGGCGGCGGCCTGCACCAGAACGACGTGATCGTCTTCCAGCCGGTGTTCCACGACGGGCAAGCTGTTCGGCTGGACCAGCGCGATCGCCCACCAGCCCGACCTCGGCGGCGTCGGGCTCGGCTCGTTCTCGCCCGGCCGCGCAGGACGTGTTCTCCGAGTCGCTGCCGACCCCGCCGGTGAAGGTCGTGCGCGACTACCAGCTGCAGCGCGACGTCGCCGACGTCTGGGTGCGCCGCTCGCGGGTGCCCGCTGCTGGTCGGGCTCGACCTGCGCGCCAAGATCGGCGCCAACAACGTCGGCCGCGAGCGGCTGCTCGCGCTGATCGAGCAGTACGGCGCGGACACCGTCAAGGCCGTGATGAAGCGGATGATGAGACGACGCCGAGCAGCGGCTGCGCGGCAAGCTGCGCCAGCCTGCCCGGACGGCACCTGGCGGGCCACCGGCTACCAGGACCAGTCGCACGAGGGCGACCGCAACCTGCACAAGATCACGCGTGGCGATGACCAAGGCAGGCGACCACCTGACCTTCGACTTCACCGGCACCGACCCGCAGGCCGGCGTGATCAACTGCACCTACGCGGGCATGCGCGGCGGCGTGATGCTCGCCGCTGCTGCCGATCCTCGCCGGCGACATCCCGTGGTCCGCCGGCGGGCTGATGCGCTGCTTCGACCTGATCACCGAGGAAGGGACGCTCAACAACGCGACCTTCCCGGCGGCCGTCAGCCGGGGGCCGATCGGGCCGGCCTGGCTCACCGGCAGCCTGGTCGCCGAGTGCCTGTCCCAGATGCTCGACCGCTCGCTCGAGCTCGGCCAGAACGTCCAGGCCACCTGCTGCGGCACCTGGGACACCGCCGTCTTCGCCGGGCTCGACGAGCGCGGCGAGCAGCCGGTGCCGTTCCTCAACATCGTGATGGAGCCGATGGCCGGCGGCTACGGCGCGCGCCCGCACGCCGACGGCATGGACACCGGCGGCCTGTTCTGCATCCCGATGGGCCGGGTACCCGACGTCGAGATGACCGAGTTCCTCTACCCGGTGCTCACCCTGTGGCGGCGCGAGGAGCCCGACTCGGGCGGCCCCGGCCGGCACCGCGGCGGGCTGAGCGCGTCGGTCGCGATCACCCCGCACGGCACCAGCCTGCCGATGGGCCTGGTCCTCGCCGTCGGCCGGGCAAGGCCGTCTCGCAGAACGACGGCCTCGCCGGCGGATACCCCGGCAACACCGGGCTCGACGTCGTCGCGCGGCAGGGCGGCCTGGCAGAGCTGCTCGCCACCGGACGCATGCCCGACCAGCTCGCCGAGATCAGCGACGACATCGAGATCGGCGCAGTGCTACGCGCAGAGCTACCTCGCGCCCGGCGACGTGCTTCTCGATGCACTGGCAGGGCGGCGGCGGGTACGGCGATCCCGCTGCTGCGCGACCCGGAGTCGGTGGCCCGCGACGTGCGGCGAGGGCAAGGTCACCAGGTCCGGCGCCGCCGCGGTCTACGGCGTCGAGCTCGACGATCTCGGCCGGGTACACGG
Organism: uncultured Actinomycetota bacterium; assembly: GCA_963776255.1. Lineage (GTDB taxonomy): Bacteria > Actinomycetota > Actinomycetes > Mycobacteriales > Pseudonocardiaceae > Pseudonocardia. Next base: position 274,566 of record CAVZMB010000019.1, read on the forward strand.
CACCGGCACCGAGCGCACCCGTACCGCAGCTCCGCGAGGAACGCCGTCAGCGCTCCACAGTGGACGACGGGGCGGCGGCGGCGCAGGTCGACGTGGCGGCCGGGCGGCGACTGGACGACAACCTCGTCGAGGTCGGCCACAACGGCAGCACCGTCGTGGCCTGCCGGCACTGCGGGCAGGTGCTCGCCGACGAGACGGCCGACGCTGCCCGACTCGCGCGCTACGACGGTCCGCCGTCCGACGCCGGGCCGCAGATCATCACCGACCCGGCAGACTACGTGGACGCGCAGGTGGTGTTCCGGCAGTTCTGTTGCCCAGGTTGCTGGACGGCCGTCTACTCGGCCGTCGTGCCCGCAGACCACCCGGACGAACTGCGGGCCCTTCGCACCGGCCGCTGACCAGCCGGCACTGAGTCATCCGCGGGAGACCGCCATGACGTGGCGGTAGCTCGTCGGATCGACCCGGGCGTGCAGCAGGAACGGGCCCGGGCCGGCGTCGCGCAGCGCCGCCTCGACCCCGGCCGTGTCGTCCACCGACGCGGCGGGGACGCCCATCGCCGTGGCGACGCCCGCAAAGTCGATCGGCGTGTACGCGACGGCCGCTGGTCCGCCTTGCTCGGAACGCTGCTTGAGGGCGATCAGGGTGAGTGCCGCGTCGTCGAACACCACGACGGTGACCGGCAGCGCAAGGCGGGCGAGCGTCTCCAGCTCTGCCAGCACCATGCCGATCCCGCCGTCGCCGGTCAGACACACCACCCGCTCACCGGGTCGGGCCAGTGCGGCACCGATCGCGGCGGGCAGCGCATAGCCCATCGTGGAGAGGCCGTTGGAGATCAGCGCCCCGTGCGGACGGCTCACCGGCCAGAACGGCATCGCGGCGAGCATGTGTGCGCCGGCGTCGACGGTCAGCCAGGCGTCGCCGGCCAGCCGCCGTACCGCCAGCACCAGGTCGACCGGCCGCAGGCCCTCGCCGAGCGCGCGGCCGGCTCCGCCGGAACCGTTGCGGCCCGATCCGTCGCCGGCCAGCGCCGCGAGCACCGCCTGCCGATGCTGCCGTCCGGCCGATGACGGCCAGGCCGGCGCGCAGGCCGCGAGAAGCGCGCGAAGCGCCTCGCCCGGCGGGCCGACGACCACGGCCGGCGTGCCGAAGTACGCCGGGTCGAGCGGGGTCGGCGTGACGAGCACGGTCGGCGCCTGCACCTCCCAAGCCGCGGGCAGCGGCTCGACCGGATCGAGCCCCACGCCGATTACCAGGTCGGCCACGTCGAGCAGTGGGCGCTCCAGGGCGGAGTTGGTGAACAGGCCTGCGGCGTCCGGCCCGGTGCCGTCGACCGTCCCGGCCGCCTGGTAGGTGCACAACGTCGGCACGCCTGCGCCGTCCAGCACCCGGCGCAGCGCAGCGGCATGTGCCACCGCGCCGACCCCGAGCACGACGAGCGGCCGGCGCCGCCGGCCCGCCAGCGCGAGCGCCGCGTCGAGCCCGGATGGCGGTGCCGGCTCGGGCGCGGCGGGCGTGTCTCCGGGGAGCCCGGGATCGAAGTCCAGGTGCACCGCCCCGGGCGGCGGCCCGAGGGTCAGCGCTGCTGCGGCAGCGAGGGCTGCGGCGGGGTCGCGGTGGCCCAGCACGCCATTCCAGCGGGTGACCGCAGCGGTGACGGCAAGCTGGTCCAGCGCGTTGGTGGGCGATCCGGTCGCGCTGCTCGGCGGGAACCCGGTCGGCCAGCAGCAGCAGCGGCGCCTGGTCCAGGTTCGCCTGGGCCAGGCCGTTCACCGCGCTGGTCAACCCCGGCCCCCTGGTCACGACGGCCACCCCCGGGGCGCCGGTGAGCAGCCCGAACGCCCCTGCCATCACGCATGCCGCGGTCTCGCCGTGGGCCAGGGTGAACGGAATGCCGTGCGCCGCCGCCGCGCCGATCATGTCGAGGTTGGGTCCGCCGCCGGGCATTCCGAACATCCGGCGGACCCCGGCAGCGCGCAGCCCCTCGCCAAGCCCGGTGGCCACCGACGCCTGATGGTGTGATCCGGGTGACATGTTGCTTAACTAATCAGATGCCGATCAGAGTTGCTCGCTTCCTCGACGTGGCCGACGGCGTACAGCCCGGCCAGTTCACCGTCGGTTCGCACGAGACCATCTCCTCCCTGTCCGACCTGGAGCCGAAGTATCGCCAGCTGATCGACGAGCCGGTGACCGCCGTCATCTCGGTGACCGGCGGGAACGGGCGCTCCAACCTGACCCCGGTCTGGTTCGACTACGAGGACGACACGGTCCTGCTGAACCTGGCAACGCACCGCAAGAAGGTGGGCTGGCTGCGGAACGAGCCCGCAGGCGACGTTCATCCTGTGAACCCGGAGAACGCCTACCACTGGCTGTCCATCAAGACCACTGTCGCCCGGGAGATCAGCGAGGAGGACCCGGACGAGGGGGATCGGGTAGTCAAGCAGCTCGACAAGGTCTGGACGAAGTACACCGGGAACGAGCCGCCGTACGCGCTGCGCGACCCGTCCATCGAGGAGGGCCGCGTGCTGTTCGAGATGCCCGTCGACTCGGTCGCGATCTTCGGCAGGCCGTGAGCCCGACCCTGCGCGCCGCGGTCGTCGGCGGCTCGCTCGGCGGCCTCACCGCCGGCCTCGTGCTCACCGACGCCGGGTGTGACGTCACCGTCTATGAGCGGTCGGCGTCGGCGCTGGAGGCGCGCGGGGCCGGGATCGCGGTGCTCGACGAGACCGTGCGCTGGTTCGCCGAGCGCACCAGCACCCACCCCGACGAGCTGTGCAGCGCGACGCGGTTCATCCGCTTCGTCGACGCCGATGGCGGGATCGTGCGCGAGCGAGCGCACCGCTACCGGTTCTCCGCGTGGAACACGATCTACCGGGCGCTGCTCGCGCACCTGCCCGGTGACCGGTATGCCCTCGACCACGAGCTGGTCGGGTTCACCCAGGATCCCGACGGCGTCGACCTCACGTTCGCGTCCGGGGAGCGCACCACGGGTGGACCTGCTGGTGTGTGCGGACGGCATCAACTCCCCCGCCCGGGCAACGCTGCTGCCCGACGTCGCGCCGCAGTACTCGGGTTACGTGGCGTGGCGAGGCACGGTGGGCGAGGACGAGCTCGATCCCGGCACCCTCGCCCGGCTGTCCGACTCGATCACCTATCAGGTACCGCCGCACAGCCACGTCCTCGTGTACCCGATCCCCGGGCCGTCCGGCTCGCTGACCGTCGGCGAGCGGCTGATGAACTTCGTCTGGTACCGCAACGCCACCGGACGCGGCCTTCGACTCGCTGATGACCGACCGGGAAGGCCGCCGGCACGCGGTGTCGCTACCGCCGGGCGCCATCGCTGACGAGCACATCGACGGGCTGCGCAACGATGCCGGCGCAATGCTCGCGCCGGTCATCGCCGAGGTCGTCCAAGCGGTCGCCGAGCCGTTCGTGCAGGCGGTCTACGACATCGAAGTGCCGAAGATGGCGTTCGGCCGGGTCTGCCTGATCGGTGATGCCGCCTTCGCGGTGCGCCCGCACGCCGCGGCCGGGACGGCCAAGGCGGCGGCCGACGCCTGGGAGCTCGCCACGCGGCTGGCCCGGAGCACCGATCTCGCTGCGGCGCTCGCCGATTGGGAACGGAACCAGCTCGCCCTTGGTCGGGAGCTGCTGGAGCGCAACCGCCGCATCGGCGATGCCTCACAGCGGCACGGCACGTTCGTTCCCGGTGACCCTGCGCTGGTCTTCGGCCTGCGCGGCCCCGGCCGCTGAACTCCGGCCAAGGAGCCGCCCAGTGATCACGGGATTGCAGAGTGGCGACGAGATGTTGGGAAAGAATGCGCATGCAGGCCCATCCACAGATTGCCCCGCGAAACGTAAGCCCTGAGTCGGAGGTAAAGGAAGACGTGCAATGCGGGCTCTGCGCGCCGCGGCCAGCTTGGCACGGACTTTCTTCACCGACCTAATCGGCCTTCGCATGGGAAATTACGGCCACCGGATCGGCTCTACCTTGGGTGAGTCGTCTCGTTGGTTGCGGGAACTGTCGAGGATATTGCGAGCGCGCATACTGCTAATTGACCGGTCGTGCTGGTAGGCAGAGGTTGTGCGTGCTGCTCTTCGCATGGCTTCGACGATGTTGGTCGTGTCGACGCTTCTGGCGGCGAGCTGCGTCGGGCTCGTCGCCGATGCGTGGGCGACCATCCGAGTACGGGTGCCGCCGCCGCCAACGGCGGTGGATCAGGTCGCCGCGCCGGGTTCGTTCACCCTGCTCGCCACCGGCGACGTGCTGATCCATCAAGGCGGGCCACTGGTCAGGCAGGCGGCCGCGGCGGGGCGGGCCAACGGCACCGGGTTCGACTTCGGCCCGGTGTTCGCCCAGGTGGCCCCGGTGATTCAGAGCGCCGATCTGGCGATCTGCCACTTGGAGACACCGGTCGCCGCGCCGGATGGGCCGTTCCGAGGATATCCGGTGTTCGACGTGCAGCCGCAGATAGTCGACGCGCTGGCCAGCGCCGGCTATGACACCTGCTCGACCGCGTCCAACCATTCCCTCGACCGCGGCTACGACGGCATCGTGCGCACGCTGGACACGCTCGATGCCCGCCGCATCGGGCACACCGGCACCTTCCGGACCGTCGAGGAGAGCCGCATCCCGCGGATCATCGACGTGCACGGCGTCCGGGTCGGGCACATCTCCTGGACATACGGGCTGAACGGCATACCGAAGCCGGCCGGGCGCGAATGGTCGGTGAACGTCTTCAACGCGACCGCCGCCGACATCAGCGGCATTCTCACCGAGGCACGCATGGCCCGGGCGGCCGGCGCCGACGTGGTGGTTGCCAGCGTGCACTGCTGCGTGGAGTACACCACCGACCCCACCGCGAACCAGCTCGAGGTGGCCAGGCGGCTGCTCGCCGCACCGGAGATCGACCTTGTGCTCGGCCACCACGCCCACGTCGTGCAACCGTTCGAGCGGATCGGCGACAAATGGGTGGCCTATGGGCTGGGCAACCACCTCGCGGAACAGGGCGCCGGCAAGACCGAGGACTCGGTCATCGCCCGCTTCACGTTTACCCGCGGTCCTGACGGCCGATACCGGGCGGATCGGGCGGAGGCCATCCCGACCCACATCGAGCTGGGTCCAGGCGGGGTGCGCGTGGTGAACACGGCGGCACACCGCGCCGCGTACGCCAGCTCCTACCAGCGCACCGTCGAAGTGCTCAACCGGCGCGGCGCCGCCGCGGCCGGGCTAGTGATCGCCGAGAACTGACGCAGCGAGCGACGGCCTGCCGCCGTCGACACAGCTTCCATCGAAGCCTCCAACTTCACATTCCGTGATCGTTCCGAGAGTGATCTGGGACGCGTGTTGAAACGGTGTCCGCACGCCCGCCGATACCCCCTGAGCCATGACTTCCTCCCCCACCAAGTCACCGCCGGCCCCTGAGCGCAAGAAGGCCGACCTGTCGGTGAACAAGGTCATCGCGGGCGCTGGTGCTGCCGCCACAGCCGCCGTCGCCGGGTCGTACTTCGGCGCTGCCGGGACCATTGCTGGAGCAGCGATCGGCTCGGTGGTCACCACGATCACGACCGCGGCGTATCAGCGTTCACTCGACCGCACCCGCGAGACCGTGCACGCTCGCGTTCGGCTACCCGGCAGCCGTGACCTAGGGGTGCCCCGGGCGGTACGCCCCGCGAGTGATGCCGAGCCAGGGTTGTCCGAGCAGCCGCCCACGCTTCCCTGGAGGCGCTGGCAGCGCCACGGGTCACTACTGGTCGGTGCCACTGCATTGATCTTCCTGCTTGCCATGCTCGGCGTGACAGGGCTGGAGTTGATCAAAGGTAGTCAACTCCTGGGCGGCCAACCGGGAACCAGCATCGGGACGCTCGTCCGACCCGGCGATTCGTCCTCCGATGGCTCTGACTCGGATAGCTCTGACTCGGATAGCTCTGACTCGGATAGCGGGGCGCCTACCCCCACAAGCTCCGAGAAGGCGGCCAGCACGACCGAACCGCCGACGTCGGTGCCAGCCGACGTCGAGAATGGGTCGGGCGGGCAACTCGGCGGCACCCCGGCTGGCCCGGCGACCACCGCGCGGTGATCCCGACCACTCACTACGTGAACGCTGAGTCCGGCGGCGTGCGCCTGGGGTCCATACCGGTCGTCGCCTCCTACCGGTGGTGTGCCGCGCGATGGGCGACGAGTGCGTCGAGCCCGAAGTCGGACTCCGGGTCGCGCCATGCCGCGTGTGCGTGGTTCACCTGTCGCTGCGTGTTGTCGTACTCCACGAGCAGGCGCGGTCCCTGAAGCCGGTAGTAGTGCGGCTCCCCCGCGGTGGTCGAGCCGGCCCACGCGAGGTGCACGGCATCGAGCGCAGCGCTGCCTTCCGAGGTGTTCTCGTCGTACCGCACCAACGGGCTCAGAGCGTCGGGCACCCGGCCGAGGTAGATGGCAAGGAGCGCATGAAGCAACGCCCGTTGGGCGGCGTCCAGCGCCGACCCGGGCACGCCCTTGGGCATGCTGGTCAAGGCCACCCGTCGATGGTCGGCGGCGTCGAGGCCGGACGCGGCGTCGATTCCGTCGCTCATCGCCTGCAGCCGCTGCTGCTCGTCCGGATCGGCGAACCGGCCGCGCCAGACATCCGTGAGCGGGATGAGCTCGTCCCCGTCGCCGATGGTCGTGCGGTTGCCGCCGACGATGTCCGACGGTGCCCGGGGCAACAGCACCGCCCGCGCGGCGAGTTCCGGATCGAGCGACCGGACGATCTCGCGGGCCAGGTCCTCGGCACCGGCCAGCGGGCGCAGCACCGAGCCGAGCAGCTGGGACGCCGCGGGATCGGCCCCTAGGAAGCACGGCGTCGTCGCGACCACCCGGCCGTCGACCACGAGGTTGTTCAGCGAGACGTGGTGCCCGCCGAAGCGCCAGCCCCACAGCCCCCATGCTCACCGGGTTCGCCGAACACGCGCAGGAAGTACATGCCTGGGTCGCGGCCACGCTCGCGCCCGAACGACACGGTGAACCCCTCGGTGTGGTCGAGCACGTTCTCCAGGCCCATGATCGTGGCAACGCTGACGTAGCCGGCTCGCGACAGGCCCGAGGCGACGAGCTGCATCGCCCGACGCTGCTGCGCGGGTCGTTGCTGATGCAGAGTCAGCCCGCCGTGGTCGGTGGGTGTGTAGAACCAGCGCCGTCGCTCTACATCCGGCGCAGCATCTGGCGCAGGCGCTGCACCGGCCGCTATCCGGCGCTGCTCGGGATCGAGGCCATCGAGCCAGGCGTTCGCTGCCGCGGCCATGCGGTTCGCCGCGTCGCGGTTGATGTCGTCCGTGACTTCGGCGGCCATGGATGGACACTATGACGCCTAGACCCGGCCGGTCGATTGCGCCGGCCCCTTGCCGGGCGGGCGCTTGCGGGGTCACAGTTCTTGAGTGGGTGCGCCAGTGGTGCCGTCCGCGCTGCGGTCGTGGATGAGCGTCCTGGGCGAGATCGTGCGTGCGGTGAACGCAGCGGAACCGCTCGACAGCCTCCTCACCAGGGTCGCGGAGCAGACGTGCGCGCTCATCGGCTTCGACTACTGCGCGGTGATGCTGGCCGAACCCGACAGCGACCAGCTGCGGGTAGCGGGATCGTCCGGCCTCTCGCGTCACTACCTGGCGCTGGTCAGTGACGCCGGGTCACTGCTCATCCACCCGAACGGCCCCCAGTTGGACTCGCCGGCAGCGGACGCCTTTCGTGGCGGGCGCACCGTGACCGTCCCCGATGTCGGCTGCGCCTCCCGCTACGGCCGGCTGCGGCACCTCGCACCCGCCCAGGGCTACCGAGCGCTGATCGCGGCGCCCCTGCGCGCACCCGACTCCGGCCTGGTGGGCGTCCTCGTCGCCTACTCGGTGACAGCGCGGGACTTCAGCCCGCCCGAGGTCGAGCTCATCGAGCTGCTCGCCGACCAGGCCGCGCTGGCCCTGGAGACCGCACGGCTGCGCAACGCGCAGCAGAACGTGATCGCGGAGCTGTCCCGAGCAAACGACGAGCTGCGCCGGAGCCGGGCGGCGACGGAATGGGCCGAGCAGCAGCACGGTGTGCTGATGCGGATGGTGCTCGACGAGGTCGGCCTCGCCGGACTGGTCACCGGGCTGGCCGACGCCCTCGGCGCATCGGTGACGGTCGAGGATCCGGAATGCGGCGTGCTCGCGCGGGCGCCGGAACGCGGCTACCACCCGCCGCCGGAGGACGCCGCCCGCCGCCGTGAACCACTGCGCGCCGCGCTCGATGCGCTCGCCCGCCGGAACGAGGTCGTGCAGGTGCCCATCGATCGACCCGGACGCCCTGGCGCAGCGGCCGTCGGGCACCCGCCCATCAAGTCACAAGGGGTCTGGGTCGCCCCGGTCGTGCTCGGCGGCGAGCTGGCCGCGCGGCTGTGGGTGACCAACCCGCGCGCCGCGCCCGAACCCGTGGAGCGCCGGGTGATCGAGCGGTTCGCGCTGGTGGTGGCGCTCGAGCTGCTCAAGCAGCAATACCTCGTCGACGTGCAGGAGCGGCTGTCCGGCGACCTGGTCGGTGATCTGCTGCACCCGGGCGGCCCGCAGCACGAGCAGGGCGTGCTCGACCGGGCGGCGGCGCTCGGACACGACCTGTCCCGTCCACACCTGGTCGCCGTGCTCGGGATCGATCCGCCCGGCCCGGTGCCGCGACTGGCCGAGCTCGTGCGTGCCGCCACCGGACCGGGCGCACGGCCCCTGATCGGGCGCTACGAGGACGTCCACGTCGTCGTGGTGCCCGCCCTATCCGACCCCGACACCGTGCTGCGCTGCGTGCTCGGCAACGTCGAGCAGGCGGTACCGGGGCGGACCGCCACGATCGCGGTCGGCCCCGTCGCGGACGGGCTTGCCGATCACGCCGCCGCGTATCGCGTCGCGCGCGGCGCCCTGCGGCTGCGGCGTGCGGTGCGCCCGGGTGGCCTCGTCGACGTCCGTGACCTCGGTCTCGCCTCGCTGCTTCTGGAGGACGGCACGCCGGAGGCGCTCCGGCGGTTCGCCAAGAATCTCCTGCGCCCCGTGGCGGCGTACGACGCCCGGCGCGGCGGTGATCTGCTGCTCACGCTGCGGGCCTGGTTGGCAGCCGGCTGCTCGACGCCCGCAACCGCTCGGGCGCTGGTCATCCATCCCAACACGGTGGGTTACCGGCTGGCGAGCATCGAGAAGCTCACCGGCCGCAGCCTGCGGCGGGTCGACACCAGGTTGGATTTGCAGCTCGCGCTGACGGTGCGCGACATCATCCACCTGCAACAGCCGTAGCACTGTGCGTGCACCCAGCACATGACCGGTCGTCCTGGGGTCGCACACATGGTCGGCGTTCGGCCGACGGGCAACGATCGGTGGACGCGCGGTCGCAGCTGCGTGCCGCCGCAGCTCGGACCAAGGGCTCCACGAGGAGGTCGCCGTGAAACCGGCACCGTTCCACTACACCGCACCGACGAGCCTGGCTGAAGCCGTCGAGCTCCTGGTCGCGCACGGCGACGCCGAAGCCAGGGTTCTCGCGGGTGGGCAGAGCCTCGTGCCGATGATGAACTTCCGGCTGGCCCAGCCGGGGCATCTGATCGACCTTCGTCGGGTCGACGAGCTGGCGCAGATCCGCACCGACGGCGACATGCTGGTGATCGGCGCAATGGTCCGGCAGACGGACGCCGAGCACTCGCCGGAGGTGGCACTCGCGGCGCCGATGCTGGCCGAGGCGCTCGGGTACGTCGCGCACCCGACGATCCGCAACAGCAGCACCGTCGGCGGGAGCCTCGCGCATGCGGACCCGGCCGCCGAGCTGCCCGCGGTCGCGCTCGCGATGGACGCCGAGCTCGTCGTGGCCGGCCCCGGGGGATCGAGAACGATCCCGGCCGCCGAGTTCTTCGTCGGTGCATTCTCGACCTCGATCGCCGCCGACGAGATCCTCACCGAAATGCGGCTCCCCCGGCGGGCCGGCGGTCATGCGTTCGTCGAGTTCGCCCGCATTCACGGCACGTTCGCGCTGGTCAGCGTCGCCTGCGTGATCGAGCTGGACGCTGACACCGTCTCCCGTGCGTCGATTGCGTTGAGCGGGGTCGCTCCTACACCCGTGCGCGCGGGTGCCGCGGAGCGTGCGCTCTCCGGCGCCACGCCGGATGCCGCCGCCGTTCGCGCAGCGGCGGATGCGGCGGCGGCCGAGTTGTCGCCGACCGGTGACACGCACGGCAGTGCCGAGACCCGAATCGACATCGCCCGCAGCTACCTACGCCGCGGCATCGAGCTGGCGCTGTCCCGCGCCCAGGACCGGAGGTGAGCCCCGTGCAGCGCCACGAGATCGAGCTGACCGTCAACGGCCACGTGTACGCCCTGTCGGTCGAGCCACGCAAGCTGCTCGTCGACGCCCTGCGCGAGGACCTCGGACTGATCGGCACCCACACCGGGTGCGAGCATGGCGTCTGCGGCACCTGCACCGTCTTGGTCGACGACCGCAGCGTCCGCTCCTGCACCACGTTCGCCGTGCAGGCCGACGGTGCCGAGATCCGGACCGTCGAGGGCCTCGCCCAGGGCGCCGAGCTGCACCCGCTGCAGGACGAGTTCTGGGACAAGCAGGGCCTGCAGTGCGGCTTCTGCACCCCTGGGATGCTCATGCGCGCCTGCGAGATCATCGAGCAGAACCCGGACGTGACTCGCGACGAGGTCCGCGCGGGAATCGCCGACAACCTCTGCCGCTGCACCGGCTACCAGTTCATCACCGAGGCCGTGTACGCGGCGGCGGTCCGCATGAAAGCGGAGTCCGACGCACCGACGGGAGCACAGGCATGACGACCGTGGATGGTTCGGCTCCACCAGTCCGCACGCACAAGGCCAACCGCAAGTGGGTAGGCCAGTCGATCCGCCGCGTCGAGGACCCGAAGTTCCTGCGCGGGCGCGGTGGCTACATCGGCGACATGACGGTGCCCGGCATGCTGCACGCGGCCGTGCTGCGCAGCCCGTACGCGCACGCCACGATCACCAAGATCGACACGACCGAGGCGTTGGCAGTGCCGGGCGTGCACGCGGTCATCACCGGGGCCCAGGCGGCCGAGCTCACCGACCCGCTGCCCGACTTCGGTCCCGACCCGTCCAAGCACACCTGGCGCTGCCTTGCCGTGGACAAGGTGCGCTACGTCGGTGAGGGCGTCGCGGTGGCCGTAGCCGACAGCCGCTACCTCGCCGAGGACGCGCTCGGGCTCGTCGACGTCGAGTACGAGCCGCTGCCCGCCATCGTCGATCCGGAACGCGCGCTCGAGGACGGTGCGCCGCTCGTGCACGAGGCATTGGGCTCGAACTGCGCCTACGAGCGCACGTTCCAGTTCGGCGAGGTCGACCAGGACTTCGCCGAGGCCGACGTGATCGTCACCGACCGGCTGCGCTGGCGACGCTCCGGCGGGCAGCCGCTGGAGACGGTCGGTGCCGTGGCCGACTTCAACCACGCGACCGGCGAGCTCACCGTGCACACCAACTCGCTGTCGTTCACCAGCTACCTGTTCATGGTGGCTGGGACCATGAAGATCCCGGCCAACAAGCTCGACATCCGCCCGGTGCCCGCCGGCGGCAGCTTCGGCTCGAAGCTGTTCGCCACCAAGCCATCGGTCATCGCCGGCATGTGCTCGCGCGAGACCGGACGTCCCGTCCAGTACCTCGAGGACCGGGTCGACAACATCTCCAACTGCGACCACCACGGCTCGGACCGCGTCTACGACGTGCAGCTCGCCGTCATGCGCGACGGCACGATCCGCAGCATCAAGATCGACACTGTGGACGACTACGGCGCGTACATCCAGTTCGGTGTCGGGCACCACGGCAACGCCCTCGCACAGGTCGTCGGCCCGTACGCGTTGACCAGCGTGGAGTACCGCGTGCGCGCGGCGCTCACCAACAAGAACCAGCAAGGCGCCTACCGGGGCTTCGGCTCCGAGGTCAACAACTGGATGCTCGAGCAGATGGTCGACAAGGCCGCGCGCGAGCTCGACCTCGATCCGGTCGAGATCCGGCGGCGCAACTTCATCCGCGAGTTCCCGCACTTCATCCCGACCGGCAACGTCTACGACTCGGGCGACTACGACGCCGTGCTGGACAAAGCCCTCGAGCTCTCGGACTACAAGCACTGGCGCGCCGAGCAGGCGAAGGCGCGCGAGGAGGGCCGCTACATCGGGATCGGGCTGATCAGCGCCCAGGAGCGGTCGGTGTTCTCGGCCACCGAGTTCTGGTTCTGGTTCGACGAGCCCGGCGCCCCGGTGACGTCGATGCCGGAGAGCGTCACGCTCAAGGTCGACGCAACCGGCGGGATCACCGCCACGCTGTACTCCTGCGCGTTCTGGGGCAACTCCCCGGAGACGATGGTTGCCCAGCTCGTCGCGGAGGAGTTCGACTGCGATCCGCGCACCGTCTCGATCGTCTACGAGGGCAGCAAGACCGGGCTGCCGGCAACCGGCCCGGGCGGCTCCCGGACCACCGTGATGCTGGCCGGCGCCGTGGAGGGCGCCAGCGCGAAGATCAAGGCGAAGGCGCTGCGGGCCGCCGCGCACCTGCTCGAGGCCAGCCCAGACGACCTGGAGTGGGTCGACGGCGGCTACCAGGTCAAGGGCGTGCCCGAGCAGCGCAAGAGCCTCGGCGACATCGCGATCATGCTGCACCTGTTCAAGCACAGCTTCCCCGAGGACATCGAGTCCGGGTTGGAGGAATCGAAGGTCTTCGACCACCCGTACACGACGATGCCTTCGGCCGACCGAAAGGACCTCGGCGTCTTCTACCCGTTCATGGGTCACGCGTGTCACGTGCCGGTGGTGGAGGTCGACATCGAGACCGGGAAGGTCACGTTCCTGTCCTACGCGGCCGTGCACGACTGCGGCACGCTGGTGAACCCGCGCTCGCTCGCCGGGCACATCGTCGGCGGCACCGCGCAGGGCATCGGCACGGCGCTGCACGAGGAGTTCGTCTACGACCCCGACGACGGGCAACTGCTCACGGCCAGCTACCTCGACTACCTCATCCCGTCGGCGTTGGACGTGCCCGAGCTGAAGATCGGGCACGTCGAGACGCCCTCGCCCTACACCATGCATGGGATCAAGGGCGGCGGCGAAGGCGGCCGAATGATGGCGCCGGCGGCGATCAACGTCGCGATCAACGACGCGCTGGCGCCGCTCGGGGTACGGGTGACGGAGCTGCCGATCACCCCGGACCGGCTGCGGGCCGCGATTCGGGCGGCGGGATCCGGGTCGGGGTGAGCGACCGGGTCGCCGTCGTCACGGGGGGCAATCGCGGCATCGGGCGCGCGGTCGCCGTCGCGCTGGCCACGGACGGGTTCGCGGTGGCCGTGACGGCAAGGGACCCGCGGACGCTTGCGCACACGGTCGCGGAGATCGAGTCCGATGGCGGGGTCGCGCTGCCGCTGACCTGCGACGTGCGCGACGAGGCGTCGGTCGCGTCGATGGCCGAGGCCGCCGCGGGGCTCGGCCCGGTGCACACCGTGGTCGCCAACGCCGGGATCGCCGGCCCGACGGCACCGCTGCACGAGATCACCGCGAGCGAATGGCACGACTGCATCGCGACCGACCTGGGCGGTGTGTTCCTCACCTTCCGCGCGTTCGTCCCGGCCATGATCGCGGCCGGCGCCGGGTCGCTGATCGCGATCTCGTCGATGACCGGGAAGCGTCCGCTGCACGGCCGCACGCCATACGCGGCTGCGAAGATGGGCGTGATCGGGCTGGTCCGCTCGCTCGCGTTGGAGTTGGGCACGCACGCGGTACGGGTCAACGCGGTCTGCCCGGGAGCAGTCGCCGGCCCGCGTATCGAGGACGTCATCCGTCGCCAGGCGGCCGCCCGGGGCATCACCGAGGACGAGGCGCTCGCCGCGTTCACCGACTCGTCCCCGCTCGGCCGGCTGGTGGAGGCCGAGGAGGTCGCGCGGGCCTGCGCGTTCCTGGCCTCCGACGAGGCCGCCGGTATCACCGGCGAGGACCTGAACGTCTCCGCCGGTGTGGTCATGTACTGACGTTCGGCTTCCGAAGGAGTCACCATGCAGCTGATCGACCTGTCGCAGGACATCTACGAGGGCATGAAGGTGTACCCGGGCCACCTCAAGACGGTCCAGTTCGAGCACGCGACACATGAGGAGACCGCGCCGCGGTTCGACAGCGGGTTCTCCTTCCAGACGACTGGGTTCATGCTCAACGACAACGGGCCGACACATGTCGACTCCTTCTCCCACCTCGATCCGGACCCATCGGCGGAGACGATCGAGAAGATGCCGCTCGAGCTGTTCTTCGGTACGGCGGTGTGCCTGGACATCTCGGAGTTCAAGCCCCAGACCGACATCACCGCCGAGGACCTGGATCGCGTCGAGTCGGAGTCGGCGGTCGATGTCCGACCCGGTGACATCGTGTTGTTCCACACGGCGACGTGGAATCGGTACGCCGGCGACAAGCGGTATTTGTCGGAGTTTCCCGGGTTGGGCGAGTCGGCGAGCGAGTGGATCGTGCGGCGTCAGATCAAGACATTCGGCGTGGACAGCCCGACGCCGGACAACCCGGCGAGCACCAGCTATCCGTGTCACATGATGTGCCGCCGCGAGCACATCACCCACTACGAGAACCTCGCGAACCTGGACAAGGTCGTGAACACCCGGTTCACCTTCGTCGGCTTCCCGCTCAAGCTGCAGGGCGCCCATGGCGGGCCGACGCGTGCGGTTGCACTCGTTGAGTGATCAGGCGCGCTGGGTGCGTGCGGAATCGTCGCCGCGCACGCTAAGGCGTCAGCTGTCGGCGTCAGATCGCTGCGCAAGCCGCTACGCCGCTACGCGAGTCCACGGCGGCCCGCAGCAGCTGCCCACCGCGGCCAACCGCACAGAGCCGGCCCAGCGCCCAAGGCCCGGCGTCGGTGATTCGGTGGCCGCGGCGGGCGAGCTCGACGATGGTGTGCTGTCCGAGCCGGGATTCCACGACCAGTCCACCAGGCTGCCAGCTGCGCGGGGCGAATGAGGACGGAAAGGCCGTCGTGTGCCAGGTCGGTGCGTCGATCGCCGCCTGCAGGTCAAGGCCACCAGCGGTGTGAGCGAGCCAGAAACACGACTGCCATTGATCTTGCTGGTCACCGCCCGGGGTGCCGAAGGCCAGCGCCGGCTCACCATCGCGCAGGGCCAGCGACGGGCTCAGCGTGGTGCGCGGACGACGACCGGGGACCAGCGAGGACGGCATGGCCAGTGACGTCGGAAGTGCTCAGCCACTGTCGCGATCGCCACCGGAACACGCGGCACCAGCGGAAACCCCGACGCCGCATAGGCCAGCGCCGGCGCCAGGGCATCGCGCAGCGGAATCGTGCCGTGGTCGCGCAGCAGAACCAGCCAGCCATCCCAGCCGCCGGGAACTCGTCGCCGCAAGCAGGCCAGTGCCTGGGACATGATCCAGACCGAGCTCGTCACGCAGGTGATGGATCGTCGCCGCAGCAGGCGCTACGCCCTGGCCGCACAGCACGCGCGGCACCGGATCACTGGCAGTGACGAACACGGCCGACACGTCCCCGCCCGGCCCACACAGATGCGGCTCGACGACCTGTAGGACGAACCCGGTCGCCACAGCTGCGTCGAACGCGTTCCCTCCGCGAGCCAGCACGGCCATCGCGGTCGATGTGCCGAGATAGTGGGTACTCGAAGCTGCCCCATTGAGACCGCGCTGCTCAAACCTCACCGGAGCCACCAACTGATCTTCGCCTCTCACCTGTCCGAGCGACATCCCGGCGCCGCGCAGCAACGCTCCGGACTCGTCTGATCAGGGCATGCCGTGCTCATCGCACGGCGCGGGCTCACCATGATCGATGAGCACCAGCGTGTGCCGCATCTCGGCCGGCTCGATGTTGCCGCTCTGCCCCTCATACGGGCGGTCAAGGAACGCCACCACCAACAGGCCGGAGGTAAGGAGGGCCGTGACGAACCCGATCGTCATCGACTGGATGACGGCGTTTTCCCGGCGGTCGGCTTGGGCGCACATGTACAAGACGATCAGGCTCGCGCCAAGGCCGAGCACGATCCACAGCGGCGGCGGTATGAAGGCGGAGGCCTCCGCAAGGCGCCCGCGCCGCCCGTCGCGGCGCACCGCCTCCTGGTCGAACCACTGCGCGTAGGCCGCCTCCTGCCGTGGGTCGGCCGGCACAACAGCGGCGATCTCACTGCGGAGGCGGTCGATCCACGATTGCACGACTTCGCTGTCGCGCTCCTGTCGCATCGCAGGCCATTCGTCATCGATGACCGCTCGCGCGTAGCAGATCAGCTCCCCTTGCAGCCGCTGGCGCACTGGCTCTGGGAAGACCATCGCGATCCCATGCATCTCGGTGACGGCGACAGCTTCGATGCCCGACTCGGTGCGCGCGTGCTGATAACTCTGGAGCGCGAGGAAAATCACGAAAGCGAGGACGACGGACAGCATGCCGCCGAGCACAGTGAACGTGCTGGCTCCGCGGCTCGAGTCGGTGAACCAGCCGCCCTCGGGCGCCCGGCGGCGCAGCAGAAGCTTGATCGTCACCGCGACGGCGGCCGCGCCGGCGACGATGAGCGCAGCGAGCCACGGCGACACGCGCCGTGACTCTAGACGAGCTGAGGTACGGACGCGCCGAACGCGGCCGTAGCCACCCCGACGGATCGAACGAATCGGATGCCGGTGAGGATCAGAGCCGTCCCGATCGGGAATAGTTGCCATCCAGCTCCGCTATCAGTCCCGGAACCGACCAACGGGCAACGCTCCGGCACGCCGCGGCGCTGCCTTCGCTGCCGTGAATTCAGATTTGGCCACGCAGCCGATGCGCACTGCGAAGGCCATCGACATCGAGCTGCGGCGGCACGTCGGGCCAGGCGTGTTCGCGAATCCACGACTCGGCCAACGTTGTCCAGGTGGCGGCGTCCCGGACGCCCTCAGCCAAGCCGAGACTGTGCGGCCCGTGCGCAAAGACGTGGACCGCGTGCGCGACTCCGTGGTTCGCCAGAGCCGACGCGAGGCGATAAGTGTGCTCGGCGGGGACATAGCTGTCCTCCGCGGTGTGCCAGAGGAAAAACGGCGGCGATTGTCGAGTGACGAGGTGGTCCAGCGACGTCGCGTACCGCAACTGCGGGCTCGCGTCCTCCCCGAGCAGGATCAGCCTTGCTGGCCGATAGGTCTCGGTCTCCATCGACGTGATGGCATAGCAGAGAATCACGAACTGCACCGCGCCGGGCGGTTCGGCGGGGCGCGAGGGCAGCGAGCCCGGCCAGGTGGCCGCCGGCCGAGAAGCCGATCAGACCGATGCGGTCGGCCCCATTCGTGCGACGTTGCCGAATCTCCGCGCGAAGCGCGTCAAGCGGCGCCGGGTGACGAACGTCGAGTGGATAGCGGAAAACGCTGGACTGAATTCCCAATCCGCCGAGCCAATCGACGATCGGCTCGGCCTCGTGCTGGGCATGCGTCGCATAACCGCCGCCCGGCAGGACGATCATGTGCGGGTCTGTCACTTGCGGGTCCTGCGCTTGCCGATAGGCGCCGTCGATCCACTCGGCGATGACGTCCCCGTAGCCGGCAGCACTCTGCTCCCATGGGAAATGCCCGCTGTCGAAGCTGACCAGGCGGCAGCGTGGTAGCCGGTCGCTGAGGTAAGTGCCGTTGGACGGGGGAACGAGCTCGTCCCGCTCGGCGTTGATCACCAGGACCGGTGTGTCGATATCCGGTAGGCGATCGGCCAGGACCGCCAGCTCGGCGGGGTAGGTGCGAACGTATCGGGCGGACTCGGCGAATCGGCCGTGCTCATAGCTGGTGACGTAGTCCTCCCAGACATCGGGCTCCTGCGCCCGCGGCGCCACCGGCTCCACGGCCGAGCCGACCCCAGCGCGAGCATCGAAGCCGCGCAGGCCTTCGATGTCGGGTGCCGCGATCATGTCGGCGAGCGTGCCGGACACGTCCAGCGGATACGCCACTCCCCCGCTGCCCACGATGAGGCTCGTGACCGACTCGGGGTGACGACTCGCCAGGAACAGCGCGGCGCTCGTTCCCACGTCCGGGGCAAGTAGGTGCGGCCTGTCGAGGCCCCACTCGCCGATGACCCTGTTTATGAACTCGGCCATCGCCGACGGCGCGAACAAGTCCGCTCGCCCCTCGGAGTGCCCGAATCCCGGCAGATCGATGGCGACCAGCCGGGAGCGGCCCGCGAGTACGCCCCAGATGCGCCGAAATGCGAGCAGGCTTTCCGGCCATGGACTGGTCATGAGCAGGGTCGATGCCCGACGTTCACCAGTGTCGGCATAACGAAGCTCCAAGCCATCCACAACTTTGATATGCAGAACCTTGGTATCGAGTCCCATGCCGGTCATGTCACTGTTGGCCTTTCTGCCGGTCGGGCGGGTGGCTAGCTCGACGGTTGGCCAGCCGCGCGCAGCTGCGCGATCTGGGTGCGGGCGGCGGTGACCAGCTCGTCGTTGGTGTTCGCATGGCCCTGCAGGCCCCACCCGCCGTCCGGCGCCTCGGTCAGCAACACCCAGGTCCGCGCCGTCAGGGTCGGATCCGTGGCTGCGGCTGCAACCAGCTCGGTCAGGTCCCGAACCACCGAAAGTTGCTTGCCGCGGTCAAGCGCACCGGCGTTGGTGAGCACCTGAACACGGACATAGCCGCTGTCCCCGTCGACGTTGGACAAGCAGTCCGCCGGTAGCTCGTGCACGAACGCCGCGGTGTTCTGGCGGAACATCGGGATGTCGGGCACCTGCTCCACCCGCATCACCGTGGCGGCGGCGTCGGCGGCGAGCTGGTGCTTGTCGGCAAACGTGCCTGCGGCCGCATAGATGTCGATCATGGGCATGACTTTTGCCTCTCTGTCCGACTAGACGTCGATGAATTGCGAGGACATCGCTTACGAACTCTTCCGCGTGTTGGAAGAGGAATCCGTGAGCGGCATCTGGGTAGAGCTTCACGAACGAATTCGGTATCAAGCTCGCCACGAGATGCGAATACCACGGGAGGATCATCCGATCGTCATCGCCGTTCGCGATGAACACCGGCTGGGCTATTGCGCTCAGTCTGTGGAGGAGGCCGTAATTCGGTGTTCCCCACTTGAGCACCGCGTCGTACTGGGCATTTCGGGTCTGCCAGGTGGTCTGCTCGTCCCTGCCTTCCGTCCGGCTGAAGATCCTGCCAAGGAACTCCTTGCCGGCGGCTCGGCTCGTAGCCGAGTCTCGGAAGAAGCCATGCAGGAATCCGTCAGCGTCGGTTACCGGGTCACCTATGGCCTTGAGGATGTCCGGTGCCCATCCGTGCATGCCCGGTGCGCCCTGCGGTGCAGTCGAGGCCAGAACCAGCTTGCCGATCAGCGCCGATCTCGTTAGTGCGATCTCCTGGGCGACGAAACTGCCGATGGAGAACCCGAGCAGGTCGATCGCGTCGAGGCCGAGCGCATCGACGAAGACGATCGCGTCGTCCGCCATTTGTGCGATCGTGGTCGGAGTGGATCCGGATGTTGCACCCACGCCCGTGTTGTCAAAGGCAATCACATCACGGGCCTGCGAAAGCGCGTCGATAAGATCGGGATCCCAATTATCGAGGTTCCCTCGGAAGTGTTGCAGCAGCACCAGGGGACGAGCATCGGCCGGGCCGAGGCGCCGATAGGCGTAGGCGACTCCATTCGCTCCCACCGCCGTCAATGTCTCGGCGTCGAGATACTTAATCGGTTGTTGCATTTACCGGCCCTCCTGGGCTCGAGTGGCGGATTCGATCTGGGCGTGCGGCAGGGCTGACCTTGTCGCGGCTGCCCAAGGAGCTACGGACACGGATCGGGTCGGTCGTCATACCCGTCCACCGTCGCTGCACCCTGGCGAGCGATCCCTCACATATTCGGGTGAGGTCGTTCGGAACTGCGGTATCGAGGTGTTCGGAGCGAGGTGACGAAGTCGTTGATCGTCGCCGCCAGCGTCGCCGGCTGCTCTTCGGCGGGCCAGTGTCCGCAGTCCGGCAGCACTGCAGTGCGCACGTCGATGGCGCCGGCCTGCCGCAGACCGTCCGCGACGGTCTCGAGGACGGTGGCGTGGCAGAACTCGCTGAAGACCGCGAGGATGGGCACGGCGATTTCGGAGTTGTTGACCTGGTTGTCGACGATGTCGAGCGGAAGCGCGCGGAACATACTGAAGCCGGCCGCGAGTCGCGTGGGCCCTGCGTATCCGCGGGCGTAGACGGCGATGTCGGCGTCAGCGATCGCGTCAGGGTGTGCGGCGAACCGGTCGATGAAGCTGCGGAAGTACGCGGCCTGGCGGCCACCGACCAGAGCGTCGGCGGTGGGTCGGCCGCGGTCAATGTCGCGGTGAAAGCCCAGGTGCCAGTAGGCCGCGGATGCGGTGGTTTCCTCCCAACCTGCGATCCCGGGCAGTGGAGTGTCAATGATCACGAGACCGGACACCGCGCCGGGGTAGTGGCGTGCGAGGGCGTAGCCGACCTGCGCTCCGATGTCGTGCCCAACCAGAATCGGCCGTTCGAAGTGCAGGTTCTCCATCGCAGCGTGGATATCGCCGGCCATGGTGGCCTTGTCGAAGCCGACTGCCTCTGGCGAGGATCGTCCGACTCCGCGCAGGTCGAGCGCGGCGGCTGAGCAGGATTCCTCGAGCAGCGGCAGCACGTGGCGCCACGCATGTGACGTCTGCGGCCAGCCGTGCAAGAACACCAGGGGAATGTCGCCGGTACCGGCCCGCAGACAGCCCAAGCGGGTTCGCCCGGCGACGATGTCACCGTCCAGCGGTGCTGGGTCGCCGTCGTGCCCAGGGCTGACCGGCATGCACAAACCTCACGGCTCTCCGCACCAAGCCATGCCCGCCGTTTCGGTGCCGGGTTCCAGCTTCGGCGCTCCCGAGACCGTCTGATCGTCGGCGCCGGTAGACGCGCGGTCCCTAGCGCAAACAGGTGAGGCGAGCGACCGAGAGTTGCGACTGCGCAGCACCCGCAGGGCGACCATCGCCACTCGGATCGGCGTACCGTCTGGCAAGGCCGAGTAATGCCGCAGCGAGGCGAGTGAGCCTTGTGACTCGGTCAAACTCGGTCAGAAGTCTCGGGACTGAGGTGGGACGGTGCAGCCAGGACCATTGCGAGGCCGCAGCGAGCCGATGGCCCGCGCATTGTCAGCGATCCGTGCCGCACGCAGGCAGGGGTCGAGCGGCGTACTTCTGATATCCGGCGAGCCCGGTATCGGCAAGACAGCTCTGCTATCAGAGATCGTTCGCCAGGCCGGGGACATGGGCGTGCGGGTGGCACGCAGCAAATGCGACGAGATCGACCAGGTCTGGCCAGGTGCGCCTGTAATCGCAACGCTTCGCGGGGGTGGCACTCCGCTGACTACGGCGATCGAGTACGAACAGATCACGCGTGCGGTCAACGAACCTCTCCTGCTTGCCGATCGCATCGCGGCGATTCTTGAGTCCGGCGCACAAACAGAGCCGCTCCTCATCGCGATCGACGATTTCCAGTGGGCTGACCGGATCAGCCGGTTCCTGGTGCGCACGCTGGTTCCAGCCGTGATCGGCGTGCCGGTGGTGTGGTTGCTGGCGAGCCGTGACGACGACGTGGGTTCCGACTTGTCCGGCCTCCACGAAGTCCATGTCGAACACATCCGGCTCGCGCCGCTGAGCACGTCTGACCTGGCGGCCCTCGCGCAGGACCGTGCCGGCCGGGTACCGGATGAGCGAACGCGCCGGTTCCTCGACGCCACCGGCGGAAACCCGTTCCTGGCCACCGAGATCATCGACGGCATGGCCCGCTCGGCTGCTCGGGGAGAGCCCGATTCGGTCCCCGGGTCATTCACGGCCGCGGTTGCGCGCCGAGTCGCCGAACTGAGCACCGCACCCCGAGCCTTGGTTGAGCTGATCGCCGTGGCCGGGCGCGCTGTGCCGCTGCGCGACGTGGCGGCGCTCACGCCCGGCATGGGCGACGTGGGCCGTGCGCAGGCGGTGTCCGACGCGATCGGGTCCGGATTGATCTTCGTGGCCGACCACACCGTGACCTTCCGGCATGATCTGGTACGGGAAGCCGTGTACGCCGCTCTCACCGGTGACCGCGCCCGACACCTTCACCGGATGTTCGCCGACTACTACCTCACGCTGGGCGGTGAACCCCTCGTCGCCGCGTCACACGCACGAGCGGCGGCCACTCCCGGTGACCTCGCCAGCGCGACGATCCTGATCTCGGCAGCCGAGATGCTGGCGGCTATCAGCCCCGACGACGCCGGCGAACTGGCCGCGATCGCTTTTCGCATCGTGCGCCCGGCTCAGCCGGAATGGCTCGAGTTGAGCCGGCGCTGCCTTTCGGTGCTGTGCCGGACCCACCGCGCCACCGAAGCGCTCGCCGTCGCCGACCTGATCCTCGCCCGCGTCGACGACGCGAATCTCATCGGACAGATCGAGACGGACGCCGCTCGCGCGCTGTGGTTGGGCGGACGGATCAAGGACCTGGTATCCCGCACCGAGCGAGTCCTTCAACTCGGATCACTGGCGCCCGACGTCACCGCGCGGTTGCGCGCCGCACGTGCCCTGGCCAACACCCGGTTGGTGGCCGGCGATGTCGCGGTCCGTGAGACGGCGGCCGCGCTGGAGGACGCCCGGGCGACCGCCGACCGGGACGCGCTCACGGTGGCCCTCGAGGCCGCCGGCCAGGCCGCCAAGAACGACGCACGCCACGAGTCGGCGCTGCGGCATCTTCGCGAGCTTCGCTCGCTCGTCGGCATGTCATTCCTCGCCGAAGAGATCACCGAGCTGCAGTTTCTGGACCGGTACGAGCACGCCCAGGCGCTGATAGATCAGGCCAGGACCGAAAGCCACGACACCGGCGGAGCGGCTCTGCCGGCCCTGACCCGGGCCCAACTGTGGCAAGACTTCAACCTGGGCCGCCTCGATGACGCCGAGGCAGGTGGGCGGGCGCTGATCGAACTCGGACAGCAGCTCGGCAACAACGTGTACACCCTGGAAGCGATCATCATCCGTATCTCGGTGGCGCTGTTTCGGGGCGACGTGGAGACTGCCGCGGCCCAACTGCGGCTCGCCGACAACCTCACCGACGCCGACGACGACCTCCGCCAACCCGGGCTCACGGTCATGCGCGGCTGGCTGGCCGCGTGCCGTGGCGACCTCTCGTCGGCCCTCGACACGCTTCGCCCCGTAGTGGCGGGAGCAGGCAAGTCATGCAACTACTGGCCGTTGTGGCCGTGCTGGATGGGGCTCTTCTTCCAGATCGGCACGATGGCCGCCGACAACGAGTTCGCCGCCGCGGCGGCGGGTATCACAGAGCTTGCGGCGGCGCGCAACCCCGGCGTCGCCAGCTTCGAAGGTGTCGCGCTCAACGTACGCGGTCGAAGCGACGACGATCTGGACACGATCGCCCGTTCCGCGGATGTCCTCGGGCAGAGCCCACGCCCGATATTGAGAGGCTTCGGAGCAGACACCTACGGGCGTGCGCTTCTCGCCGCCGGGCGCAGATCCGCCGGTCTCGCCCAACTCGATCGAGCCTGGGACGAATACCACCGGATGGACGCTCAGCTCTACCGCACTGAAGTGCAGCACGCGATGCGCGAAGCCGGAGCCCGCCGCACCAAATGGTCCACAGTCACCGCGCGGCCGGCGACCGGATGGCCGTCGCTGACCCAAGCCGAGCGCCGGGTCGCGACCCTCATCTCGGCCGGGCACACAAACAAATCGGCCGCCTCCGCCCTGGGCGTGTCGACCAACACGGTTCGTCCGCGATCAGGTCGGGCTCAGCGACTCCGCTTTGTCCAAACAGATCGCCGCGCTTGAGGAGCCCGGCTACCTCAAGGTGCGCAAGGGCTATGTCGGCAAGCGACCGCGCACCTGGGTCTCGCTGACCAAGACCGGACGAACCTCGCTGGCCCAGCACGTCGCCGCGTTAAAGACCATCATCGAGGTCGCCGAGCGCCAGCCCACAGAAGACGCACCAGCCCAATCCTGATGGACTATCGGTATGGAACGGGACGTGTTCCGACTTCGGTTGACTTGGTGTGTCCCGTGATTTTCGAAGTCGGCTAGCTGGAGTGTCGTGCTGCCATTGCCCCCGAAGGGGCTATGTGGGTAGTCGTGGTCTCTGCCTTTCGGGACAAGGGTGCTGGACACGGCGATCGACTCGGTGCCTGCGATCTGTGAGCATGCAGGGATGGCCCCGAAGGAGCCCGGGATTGCACAGACCACGTTCGCGGTAGCCCTCGGTCTGGAGCAGCAGGGCGATTTCGAGTCGGCCCGGGGTGCGCTGCTCAGCTGCATCTCATTCGAGGACCCGGAATGGTCACCACGCGCGGCGGTCACGCTCGGCGAGATGCTATGGCAGCGCGGCGACGTACGGGCCGCCGAGTCGACGTTGCGTGTCGCGGTCGACTCCGGACATCCGAGCTGGGCTGACGCGGCCTGGCTGACCCTCGGCGTGATCTGTGCCTCCCGCGACGATGTCGCGGGGGCCACGCGGGCCTACGGGGGCGTCATCGCCCGCGGACACGTCGATCACGTACCGAAGGCATGGTTCAACCAGGGGACGCTGCACCAGCAGCGCGGCGAGGTGATCTGGGCGACGGTGGCGTATCGCCAGGCGATGGAGTCCGGGCATCCGGAGATGGCTCCGAGGGCCGCGGTGAACCTCGGCTTCGTGCTGTTCAACGAGCTCGGCGACGCGGCCGGCGCCGAGGAAGCGTTCCGGGTGGCGATCGCATCCGGGCATCCCGAGCAGTCCGAGCTGGCCAGATCGAACCTCACCGCGATGCGCCAGCTCGCGGGGGACGCCGGACGGGGCGATCGAGACGTCGTTGACGACGGGGTGAACGTCGCGGTGGGGCGGGGCACCAGCGGTCGAAAGTGGCGCTTCTGGGTCCGCCCGGAGCGGTGACGGGTCGGCTTGTTCGTCGTCCATCGAGCAGGCAAAGGTGGCGACGCTCACCGCGCGAGGATGGACCCGTCCGACGACCGGGTGCCCGGGTTCGTCGCGTCGCCCCAAGCCGCGTCTCACCAGGTGACCGGAAGGGCGGCAAGATTCCGGGCGCCCAGCACGCCGTGGCGCCATCTGAGGGTGTGCATGCGACAGACCTAGGCGGTCCTTCCACCCCACCCGATTGATCAGCGCGTCGTGGGGCACCGCGTAGCCCCGGTGGGGGTTCAGCGCGGCGCTGCGTCGTCGGCCTCGGCTTCGGCGGTGCCGGCTCCTGGCCTCCGAACAGCACTGCCGTGTTGCGCACCGAGCGGTGGCGCAACGCCTTGAGTGGCTGGTAGGCGTCCGAGTCGTACCAAGCCCGAGCGGCCGCCTCGTCTGGGAACTCGATCAGTACTACCGAGTGCAGGCTGGGATCGCCTTCGATCACCTGCGGGGTGGCGGCAATGGCCAGGTAGCGGCCACCGTGGTCGGCGACGTGCGGGCCACTGCTTCGGCATAGCGGCTCATCCCTGCCGCGTCGGTAACTTCGATGTTGTCGAAGAGGTAATACGCCGTCATGTGAGCGCTCCGCTAGGTCGGGTCGCCGGACGCACCCGCCGGCGGGTGAATGAGACTTCGTCCACCGCCGCCATCAGGCGCGTCACCAACGTCCTTCGCATCGGCATCTAACCAGTGCGATGCTCAGGCGGCGATCGTGACCGCGTGCAGGATCAGAGCCGGAGCGGCGGGAACCCGCTCCTATTGGTGAGCCTGCTGACCAGGCTGCGAGACGGCGACCGGATCCGGTTACCAGCAGCCGGCGCCGCCACACGCGCCGGAACGGGACTGCCGGCAGCGGTTCCTCACCGCCGTCGAATCGGCGCCTGGGTGACCTGCCCAGCCACCGGCCGGCTGCTAGTACTCCAGCCGTAGATCGTGATCTTGCGGCGTGGCGGTCCCCGGACCTAAGGACGGCCACCGCGTGCTCGTAGTCGGCCGAGAACGGCGCGTCGTCCATCTCTTCAAGAGATCATTATCCAGATGCGTCGCGCTCGTTCACGGTGCCGTCTGAGGCCGACTCTGCATTGGCTCGGAGGGCGTCCCGGGCTTCTTCGGCGCCGCGGAAGAGGCTCTCGCTGATGACGTCGACGAAGCGGGCGATATTTTCCAGGCGAACGGCGGCCGGGGTGTCGGGGCCCAGGATGGCAACGCCTTGCTGCGCGGTCTTGAGGAGTTTGGCGGTGGTTCGGGCGCTGCTGATCGTCGACTGGTACCACAGTTCGTCGTCGACGACGTAGCGTTCGCGGCCGTGGTTGTGGCGTTCCCGGCGGATCAGGGCCTGGCTTTCCAGGAGGGCGATCGCTCTGGAGATGGAGGCCGGGCTGACCCTGAGACGTTGGGAGAGTTCGCGGGCGGTCAGACTGCCACTGTCGGTGATCATGAGGCAGCTCAGTACTCGCGCCGGCGTCTTGGGCGCGCCGGAGGCCATCAAGTCAGTGGTGAGTAGCTGCTCGTACTCGCGCACCGCCTTCGGATTGCGTCCGTACGCCTGAGGGGTCGACTCCGACCCTCGGGGAGAGGCGGGCTTGCGCCGGGCGCGGCGCTCGGTGGCGCGGTGGGCCAGGTTGGCTCGGTAGGTGGTCGGGCCACCATTGCGCATCACCTCACGGGTGATCGTGGAGGTGGCACGGCCGAGACGCCTGGCGATCTCGGCGTAGGCGAGGCCATCGGTCAGCCCCAGCGCGATCAGCTGGCGATCCTGCTGGTTGAGCCTGCCTGCTGGCATCGCCAGCCCCACGCTCCCGGTGTCCGATCGGGTCCCTGCCGCCGTCAGCGTAGCGTTTCCGGCCACGTCATTGCAACGGTCGAGTGGATCTTGTTGCGTTGCTGCGCATCGTCACTGCAACGATTCTAGCCCGTCTGCCTGCGAATACACTGATGCGCCCAGGTTGATCTCCTTGCCGGATTCTCCAAGGCAACATAGCGTTGCTGCAATCTGAAAACGGGCACGGGAGCGATGCAGGAGCTTCGACACCCCCGCCCCGATCACCGTCGTCCTGGGCGCACCGGCCGAGCGTGTGCTGCTCGTCGCCGCCGACCGGGCCGGCACCGCCGTGGAGGTTCGACCCGCCAAGACTTCGCAGAGCCGCGACGTGAAGGCGGCCGAACAGGCCACGGTCGTCTACCGCGACGGCGTCCCTGCGGATCGACGTCCCGCAGAGGATGAAACTTTCTACGCAGAAGGAGATTTCTGGTGGGGAACGACAACAGCGGCTTCACCGAAGCAGGCCTGCGCAGATTGCGCGGTGTGCTGGCACGGCACGTCGAGTCCGGGAGATCCCCGGGCTGGTCGCCCTGGTCAGCCGGGGCCGTGAGGTGCACGTCGAAGCGCTCGGGAGCATGCGTCACGACGGGTGGCGCGCCGATGCGCCGGGACACCATCTTCCGGATGGCGTCCACGTCCAAGCCGGTTGCGATCGCTGCCACGATGGCCTTGCTCGACGAGTGCAGGCTGCGACTGGATGATCCAGTGCAGGAGTGGCTGCCCGAACTCGTCGACCGGCAGGTGCTGACGCGTGTCGACGGCCCATTGGACGACACCGTGCCGGCGCGCCGGCCGATCACCGTGCGGGACCTGCTGACCTCCACGTGCGGGATCGGCATCGACCTGACCTCGCCGGACTCCCCGATCATGAAAGCGATCTTCGAACGGGGCATCTACACGCAGGGAGCTGAGCCGGCGCCTGAGCCGGACGAGTGGATGAGCCGCCTCGGCACGCTCCCGCTCATGCGCCAGCCCGGAGCGCAGTGGCAGTACCACCTCAGCAACGACATTCTCGGCGTACTTGTTGCCAGGGCCACAGGTCAACCGTTCGAGACGTTCCTGCGCGAACGCGTATTCGATCGGCTGGGGATGGCGGACACCGGATTTCACGTGCCGGCCAGCAAGATCGACCGCCTGCCGCCCAGCTACGTCCCCGACTCGGAGACCGGTGAACTCGTAGTGTGGGACGAGGCGGCGAGCGGGCAGTACAGCCAGTCTCCGACGTTCCAGTCAGGTGGTGGCGGCCTGGTCTCGACCGTCGACGACTACCACGCCTACTTCCGGATGCTGCTCCAGCACGGGATGCACGGAGACCGAACGGATCCTGTCCCGGCCCGCCGTCCAGCTGATGACCACGAATCGTCTGACGCCTGCGCAGCAAGCGGCCCGACAAACCCTGGCCGCCGACAACGTACATGTGTCCTTCGGGCAAGGGCAGCACGGCGGCTGGGGTTTCGGAATGGCGGTGCGCACCTACCGCGGCGACTACGCGCCCATCGGACAGTTCGGCTGGGACGGCGGAACAGGCACCACCGCCTACGCCGACCCCGAAAACCAGATCATCGGGCTTCTGCTCACCCAGGTCGGATTCAAAACCCCGGATCCCGCACGGCTCATTCACGACTTCTGGACCACCCTCTACCAAGCAATCGACGATTGAGCCTCCCTGCGCTCGGTCGTGCGCAAACTGATTCCCGGCAATGCGCGCCTCAACGCGTTGAAACGATATTGTTCGGAATGCAGCGCCCAGAGAATAGGTGCTTTCCATTTGCCGCCTACCACGTCCATGCTAACAACACACTCGCCCCGATACACCCCATGGTCGCCTCGGAGACAGTTCTACCGCCAGCATTTTGGTCCAAACAGGACAGACATGTTCCAGGTTATCGAGTTTGCTAGTTGCTCGGCACGATGTGCGCCAACGTGATGATCGACACTAAGCCGCGACCGCTCGGGATAACGCTTCGGCTCACGACGTTGGACTGGCGTCTCCGTTCGGCAGTAGCCGCAGCGCAGACAGCCAGGCGATCGTCAGGTTGAGCCGGTCCGGGAATCGCGCCCGTATGCCTTCCAGGTAGCCGCGCCGGCTGGGCTCGGTGGCCAGCAGTTCGCCGGCGGCCTCGAGGTAGGCGCGGGTCTCGGTGACGATCATTGGGTCGTCCGGCCGCCGGTCGTCCTTGTGGCCGGCGACCACGTGCCGGGGGCACGGGCCTCGACCTTGTCGACAGCCCGCAGCCACGCCTGCAGGCCGCCGCCCGCGGACTCGGCGAGGAACTGGTGGACGTTGTAGATCACGTCGCCGGCCACGATGAGGTCGATCGACGGGACGTGCAGCACCGTGGAGTCGTCGGTGTCACTGTGCCCGACCTCGATCGCTCGCAGCACCTCGCGATCGACGAGGATGCCGCCCTCGGGCAGCGGCCTGGCGACCACCGGGGTCTCCGGGATCTGCCCCGGGAAGAGCGCCGCGAGCAGCGGGCTCGGCCGGCCGTCCGGGCTCGTCCGCCTCATCTGCGCGATGACGCCCTCCGTCGCGTACACGATGGCGCCGGAGAACCGGCGCAGCAGCGTCGCCGTGCCGAACCAGTGATCGCCGTGGCCATGCGTGACGTAGATGGCAGCCAGTTCGCGACCGGTCGCCGCCACCCGGTCGGCCACCCGCTCAGCCTGCGCGGTGGTGATCGGTGGGTCGGTCAGCACGACCTCGGTCGCGCCGTAGATCAGCGTGCTGGACAGCGGCGACCACGCGGCCGGCGGGCCGACCGGCGGCTGGAGACCCGCCGCCTCGGGCAGGCGCTCCATAGGGGAGACGACGACCTCATACTGTAGCGACATTGAGGAACCTCCTCACGGCGTCACGATCGCACACCGGCACATAAGGGATGCGTACGTTACGGGAAACCCGGGACGCAGCCGCGCGCCGGAACATTCGCGGCCGCTGGCTGACTACCGATATAGGCCAGCGGTAGGTTCCGAAGCATCGCCGCGAGCGTGGCAGGATCGGCTCGACGTCGATCGCTCGCACCGCGTCGAGGCCACCTCCACCGAACTCGCCCTCGCCATGTGAACCTCGCCGTCGGCAGGCTCCTCGAAGAGACCACCACTGCTCGCATGTTCGCGCGGGCGCACCACCCGCCGCTACCGCACCGTCCAGATTCGCGCCGGCGCCCAACTGCTGACCGCCGAGGACCCGATCCCCGACGACCTAGGCGACGCCCTCACGAAGATCAACCGACTCGGAAAGTAGCCCTAATTTGATAAGAGTCGGGATTACGGGTTCTGACGATGAGACGGTCGCAGAGTGGTACGCGGTGCGGCGACGACCAGAAACGCACGGTACAAATTCGATTGCGACAACATCGATCAGCCATGACCGCGCTCAGCGATTTGTCGCGCTCAGCGAACTGTGCCGGGCCGCATGCTCAGTCGGCGACGAACCCGCCCATCGTCGGTGTCGCGTGTGGATCGCCCGGCGCGTTGAATGGCGCGGTCATCCGCTCGGACATGACGCCCCGGTTGCCGGGCGGATCGATCACACCGAACAGCTGGGTGTTGACATGGGTGAACTCCTCCCCGGATCGGGTTAGGGGCATCCATACTCGCCGCGACCCCGTAGGGCACCGTCTAACTGTCCGCGCCGTGCTCGGCCCATTCTGGGATCGGGTTGCTTAGATCCTTGCCGATCACCCCCTCGAACGACTCGACCTCGCCAGGCTGGTACAAGCGGCCGAGCAGGCTGTCGAAAGAGCGGTTCTCGAACATGACCACGACCACATGGTCGAGGGCATTCTCGCGGTGTGGCATAGGAACCTCCTGGCTCGACTAACCTCCGCGCTCGGCGCGGATCAGCCGCAACTGCAGCCGCCGGGCGAGGCGGCTAGCCGAGCGCACGTCTTGCAGGCGAGGTATAGCGCAGGCGGACCCCGGCGGAAACAACTTTCTGGAGCCTTTGAGGTAATCGCGTCGCGTGCCTGGAGGGTAAGGCCGGTGCTCCGTTGCCGTCGTGGCGCTGCCAGCGCGAGGACGGCCGCCGCAGTCGGCCGCCTACAGGGCCGGCCTTGAGTTCGTGGAGACCCTTCACACCAACCTCACCAGCACTGTCCATCGCAAACCCCACCGCCGATCCCGACCTTCGCTTCACCCGCGGCGGCAAGGCAGTCGCCGCGTTGAGTTGGGCGGTGAACGCCCGCTACCGCAACGAGCGGGGCGAGTGGGTAGGTCAGGACCCAGCTTCTTCCGCGGCACCGTGTGGAGACTGCTGGCCGAGCACGTCAAGGTCGGGTGATCCGGTTCGAGGACGGGCTCGAGGTGCTCATCCACCCGGACACAAGCAAATGACTACTTGATGAGACCGATGGCTCTATTTGCCGACCGCGTCGCAGAACTTGCGGGTATCGGCAAGCTGCTGATATCTCGATACCTCGCCGTCAGTGATCGTCCAGATGTGGACAAACATGGCATCGACGGGGCCCCAGGCGCCTTGGCCGCCGTGCCGGCCTCGAGCGATCACCCGAGATTCATCCAACGCCAGGATCTTCTTGAGGATCAGCCGTGAACCCTTCGACTTCCGCGAGAATCGGGACGAAGACCTTTTCGACGATGGCCTCCCGGCCCCGGTACACACCGCTATACGGCATGCCTTCGGACTCATCCCACTCGATGACGGGCTTCATCGCCGCGAACACAGCGTCGACATCGCCGCGCGCGAAAGCGCATACACGGCGCGCACCACCCCCACGTTCTCCTGACTCATGGCTGTCTCCAATCCGCCGTACCAGGCTGCCCGTGATCCGCCATTCCAGCAGGCCGATGACTCATGCCACCGACCAGACGGGGCATGCGATTTTGCCCCCCGCGAGGTCCCTGCGCTCGTGCGTGAGAGTTTTGCCTGGTCAGAGTGGGTGGAGCTGAGGGGATTCGAACCCCTGACCCCTTGACTGCCAGTCAAGTGCGCTACCAGCTGCGCCACAGCCCCAAAGCTGTGACCACGCTACACGACAGGTTTCGGCCGGCCGTGGCTCGGCTTAGCCGCCGTTCAGCCCTGCTGGACCGCGTTCTTCAGCCAGTTCGAGTCGTTGATGTCGACGAGCTTGCCGTTGACCGTGATGGTCGGGGTACCGAAGCCCTGCGGGCTGCGGAGCGCCTTGTTGCTCGTCGCGCGCTGTGACTCGGCCTTGATCGCCTTGTCGTTCTGACCGGACGTCACACAATGCTCGAAGTCACCGGTGGCGCCGAGTTCCTTGCCGAGCGCGACGAGTTGAGCGTCGTCGCGCTTGACCTGGTCGGCGAAGAGCGCCTCGTGGTACGCGGGGAAGATCCCGGCCGGCACCGAGCATAGCGCCGCGTTGGTGGCGTCCAGCGCCTCCTCGTGCAGCAGCACGGGGTGGTACTTCACCTGCACCTGCCCGTTGTTCAGCGCCTCGGTGATCTGCGGGCCGTAGTTCTGCTCGAGCCGAGCACAACCCGGGCAGAGGTAGTCCTCGTAGATATCGATCGTGGTGCGGGCCGTCGACTGCCCGGCGACGACGACCGCGCCGTCCTGACGCACCTGGTAGGTCGCCGACGCCGCGGAACCACCGCCACCCCGCCCGAGCGCGATGACCACCCCGACCACCACCGCGACCACCAAGACGCCGGCTACCACGTACAGCGCGATCCGACCCCGCTCCCGCTGCTTGGGCGGCGGCTTCAGGTTCGGTCGGATCGGCGCCATCACGACCGTCGGGTCTTCTTCTTCGTCGGCGGCCCGCCGCTTGGGATCACCCAGCCCTGGATCGGAACCAGTCACGACCGATGCCTCCCTTCGCCGACCGGGCGCGGCTGCGCCCGACCGAGCTGCGAGTCCAGCGCGAACATGCTGCGCGGGCGCACCAGCAGCCACACCGCCAACAGCAGGAACAGGGTGTCACGAAGCAGTTCCTCGCCGTATCGCGTCTCCTCGGGTGCGACCGCCCCGCCCCCGCCGAAGCAGCCGCAGTCGATGGACAGCCCGCGCGCCCACGCCTGGATCACGCCGAGCATGAACACGACGAGCACCGCCGCGGCGACCCCGGCGACCAGCCGGGTACCGATACCGAGCAGCAGCAGCACGCCGATGGCGATCTCCAGCCAGGGCAGCACGTCGGCGACCACCGTCGCGAGGTTCGGCGGCAGCACCTCGTACGCACGCACGGCGAGGTAGGTCTGATCCGGGTCTGCCGCCTTGATTCCGCCAGAGATCAGGAACACCGCCGCCAGGCCCAGCCTGGCGACCGTTCCGACCGCGTCGAGTACACGGCCTGACCTCTCACTCACGCATTTCAGGCTAACGCCCGGTCCTTGCACCACCGGGTAGAGGTACGGCACTTGGCGCCTATCGAGCTGAGGCTAGCCTCGCCTTCGTCCATGGTGGACAGTGCCGGCGGGTACCCTCGATGGAGTGCAGAAGGCACCTGACGGGACCGGAACCGAGCACGTCGGACACCATCACAGCGACGTGTCCGGCGGCTGGCTGCGACCCGCGGTCTTCGGCGCTATGGACGGCCTGGTCACCAACATCGCCCTGATCGCAGGCGTCGGGGGCGGTGGCGCCACCCGGGACTTCATCATCCTGTCCGGGATGGCCGGGCTGGTCGCGGGCGCCTTCTCGATGGCACTCGGCGAGTTCGCCTCGGTCGACACCCAGAACAACGCGGTGAAAGCAGAGGTGGCTGTCGAGCGCGCCGAGCTGAAGCGGCATCCGCAGGCCGAGCAGGCCGAGCTGGCCGAGATGTACCAGAAGTCGGGGCTGTCGCCCCAGACCGCCGCGGCCATGGCGGCCGAGGTACACCAGAACCCAGAGCTCGCGGTCAAGGTACACATCGTCCAGGAGCTCGGCGTCGACCCGGACGAGCAGCCGTCGCCGTGGATCGCGGCGATCTCGTCCTTCCTGTGTTTCGCCGTCGGTGCCCTGCTGCCGCTGATCCCGTTCCTGCTCGGCTCTGGATGGCTTCCGGCCGGCCTGCTGGTCGGGGCGGTAGGCCTGTTCGGTGCCGGCGCGCTGGTGGCCCGCTTCACCACGCGGTCATGGTGGTGGAACGGGCTGCGCCAGTTGCTCTTCGGAGCCATCGCCGCCGGCGCGACCTATCTGGTGGGCTCCCTCATCGGGATCAGCATCGCCGGCTGACGCGACCGCAACCGTCAGGGCCGGTTGGTGCCGATCTCGGGCTGCAGCGGACCCTCCACCAGTAGCCCGGTCTCGCCGATGGCGCCTCGGCCGCCCGCCGACTTGGCCGGCAGTGTCTCGGGAGCCCGCCACCAGAAGGCCATCGCGATCAGTGACACCGCACCGGTGACCGCGAACGCCGTCGAGTAGCTGCTCAGCTCGGCGAGCGCACCGGCGGCCAGCGGGCCGATGATCGCGCCGACGTCGGCGGCCATCTGGAACGCGGCCAGCACCGGTCCGCCGCGAGCCTTCGAGCCGATCAGGTCCGCCACCGCGGCGGTCATCGGCGGGTTGATCAGCCCACTGCCGAGCCCGGCGACCAGCGAGGCGGCCAGGAACAAGGGCAACGTCTCGGTGAAGCCCAGCCATACCGTGCCCAGCCCGCAGATCGCCAGCCCGACCAGCAGCGGCGGCTTCCGGCCGCGACGGTCGGCGATACGCCCGGCCGCCATCAGCGTCACGGCGTTGCCCGCCGCGAACACCGCCAGCGACACCCCGGCCCAGCCGGCGTCCACCCGGAGCGCCTCGACCACGAAGAGCGGAACGAGCGCGATCCGCACCCCGAAGACCAGCCAGCCGTTGGCGAAGCTCGAGCTCAGCGCGGCCCGGTAGGACGGGTGTCGCAGCGCGGCCCGCACGCCGATCGTCCGGACCTCCTCCGCCGATGCACCTTCGGCGGCCGAGCCCGCCGCTCGCCCGCGCAGCAGCACGCCGGTGATGGCGATCGCCAGCAGCAGCCCAAGACCGTAGATCAGGAACGGCGCCCGCAGGCTGACCGCGATCAGGGCGGCGCCGATCAGCGGTCCGAAGATGCTGCCGAGCAGGAATCCGGTCGCCCACAGCCCGGAGGCGCGTCCCCGCATCGCCGGCGGCGAGAGCCGGATCAGCAGCGAGACCGCCGACACGGTGAACATCGTCGAGCCGATCCCGCCCAGCGACCGGAAGAGCAGCAACTGCCCGTAGTCCTGGGCGAACGCGCACGCGCCGGTGGACAGCGCCACGATGGCCAGGCCGGTCTGGTAGACGCGCAGCTCGCCCAGTTTGTTGACCAGACGCCCGGACAGCGGGGCGAACGCCAGCCGGAAGATCGCGAACGCGCTGACCACGAACGACGCGGCCGTCACACCGACGTCGAAGCTGCGGGCGAAGGTCGGCAGCGCAGGGGCGATCAGGCCGTATCCGACCGCGATCACGAACGCCCCGGCGACCAGGACCCAGATCTCGCGGGGCAACCGAGTGGGTGCAGCGGGCGGCGGGGGCGGCGCGGGCGCCGCTCCGCGATCCGCGTCCGCCACCCAGCCGCCCCTCTCGTTAGCTCAGCTAAACGCTACCCCCGCGACGGGCCCGGAGAGCCCGAGCTAGCCGGGCGGCGGGATGTCGGCCGTCTTGTTTCCGATCACCGCGAGGTACCGCAGCGGCTCCCCGGTGGTGGCGCGACGGTGCTCGAAGCCGCGCATGTCGGCCACCCGCAGCAGCTCGTCCTTCACCGCGTCCCTGACCAGGCTGGCGAACCCGGAGGTGTCCGCGTCGGACACGAAGTCCTCCTTGATCGTGAACGCCACCCAGGAGCCGACCGGAAGCAGGTTGTACGCGCTGCGGAACGACTCCGGCGGGATGTCACCGAAGCCCAGCGCCGCGACACAGGTCAGGGCGTTCAGCTCGAACCCCGTCAGCCGCTCGCGTTGCTCCGGAGTCAGCCGGGACATGTCGGCCACCAAATAGTCCGCATAGAGCCCCGGCCGGTCGCGCTCGGCGGCCGCCTTTGCCTCAGCCAGAATGTCGACCCCCACGACGAGCCCGACGCCGTGCCCGACCAGCGTCTCCCCGACGATGCCGTTTCCGGCGCCGAGATCGAGCACCCGAAGCTGAGCGGGATCCCCCCGGCATCCCGCATGGCCGCCATCAGCCGGGCGCACGTGAACGCCGGCGAGTCGCAGGCGAGTACGTCGTAGAACAGCCTCTCGTACAGTCCTGGTTGGTTGTAGATCTCCGCGTAGTCGTGGAACCGGACCTCCCGCCACGCCCCGTCGATCTCGACGACGCACCATTCGGCGTCCTGCGAGAGGACTGTCGACTTGTCCGGTAGCGCGATGCGTAGCCGGCCGGCGTCGCTCGAGGCTGTGGGGCTGGAGTTGGGGCTGATGCGTTCCGCGGCGGTAACCATGAACTGTCATCTTGCCGTGAGTCGTCCGGCTACAAGAGACGATCATGGCGTCGGACCACCGACGACGCCCGTCGTCTCACCGGCGATCGAACGTGCCGTGACCAGGGTCGGAGTCTTTTCCTCCGCCCATCATCGGGATGGCCGAGTTCACTCGTATGGGTGAAGGGCCACGCTGTCCAGCGGCACCTGTCGAGCGGCCGACGCGCGCCGCCGCTTCGGCGCGGTTCCGCACGCCGAGCTTGGCGAGCACCCGGCTGACATGATGCGCCGCGGTCTTTCGGCTGATCACCAACCGCTGGGCGATCTCCGGGTTGGACAGCCCGAGGGCGATGAGTGCAAGCACCTCCTGCTCACGCCGAGTGAGCGGACCGCGGCCGCGGGTCCCGCCTCGGGCTGCCACCCCCAACGAACGCAGCAGGGCGGCCGCCTCGTCCGCACCCGACGCACCCAGCTCGTCGAGCACGGCGAGCGCGGCGCGCGCGTGCGGGATCGCGATCTCCGGACGCTCCGGGGCGTATGCCTTGGCGAGACCGAGCCGGGTCAGGGCGGCGTCGAACGGAAGGTCGAGCGCCAGGAAGCCGTCTAGTGCGGCGTGCAGTGCCGCGCTCGACTCGCCGTACCGCCCGCGGGCCAGCGCCAACCGCCCGGCGGCGAGGGCGGCGCAGCAGCGTAGATAGTCGCCGGACCCGGCGGCGGCGAGCGCCTCGAGCCGTTTGACGGTTGCCTGCCCGGCCTCGAGGTCGTCCGCGGCGAGCTGGGCCTCGACGAGCGAACGGAGGCACGCCGCAGCGGCCGGGCTGTCCCCGGACCGCTCGGCGCAGCGCCCGAGCAGCTGGAGCGCCACTGCGACGTCACCGCGGGCCAGCCGGACCCGCCCTTCGAGCAGATCGTCGTTGCAGTCCGGGAGCAGTGCCTCGGCATCCTCCAGCCGCCCCTGCCGCAGCCGGAGCTCGCCGAGCTGGGTGAGCGCCAGCGCATGCGGCACCGGCCCAGCCGCACCGGACATCCGGATCGCCGCCGCGAGCTCGCGCTCGGCCTGGGCCCAGCGTCCCTTCGCCACGAGCAGGCCCCCGTAGTGGGTACGACAGGTGGCGTACATGAACGGGCAGCCGTACCGATCGGTGAACTCGTCGATCACCCGAAGCCACTGCTGGGCGCGCTCCACGTCACCGGCCGCCTCGCAGGCAGCCAACATCGTGCAGCTCGCCCAGCACCACGGTGTCGAGCCGGCGGCACTCTCCGCCGAGCGTGCCGGCCATCGCCTCGTCGATCAGCGCCAGACCCTCGGTGAGCCGACCGACCGCGACCAGCCGGCCACCGAGATCGGACAGCGCGGACAACTCCAGGTCGACGTCGCCGGCCCGGACGGCGAACTCGCGGGCCCGTCGGAACAGCCCGCAGGCCTGCTCGAAGTCGGGGGTGAAGTAGCCGCGCATCAGCCAGAGCCAGCCGCGCACCGCGTCGGGGTCGGCGTCGGGGCCGTGCCGCTCGGCGACCCTGCCCTCGGCGACCTTGCCCTCGGCGACGATGCCCTCGGCACGGGCCAGCCACCCGGTCGCGGCGGGTCCGTTGCCGAAGTTCACCCCGTAGCTGACGCAGACCGCCAGTGCGGTCATGGCCGCGCGAGCCGCGTCGCCGGCCCGGCGAAACCCGACGAACGCTCGCTCCCGGTAGGCCAGCCCGGCCCTCGGTTCGCCGAGCCACCACAACGCCTCGCCGAGCCCGTCCAACGCCTCCGGCGACTCGCCCTCGTGCAGCGCGGTCTCGAAAGCGGCCCTCGCGTCCGCCCAGCGACCCTCGGCGAGGGCCGCCTGCCCGACCTCGGTCCGGTCCTCGAGCGGCACCGAAGCAGTATGCGCCCGAAGTAGGGCGCCGACGCAGGTCGCAAAGTAGGCGCCAAAGTAGGGCAACTGCCCGATGCCCACTCGCTCGCCGTGCCGCAGCCTTCGCGGCATGAGCAGCGCAGACACCTTCCAGATACCCCTCGACGTCGCCGAGTCCTACGAGGCCAACTTCGTGCCGCACCTCTTCGCCGGCCTTGCCGGGTCCCTGCTGGACGCGGCGCAGCCACACCCTGGGCAGCGGTTGCTCGACGTCTGCTGCGGCACCGGGATCGTGGCGCGGACGGCCGCGGACCGGATCGGCACGACGGCCCGCATCGTCGGGCTCGACCTCAACGACGCCATGCTGACCGTCGCCCGCCGGGTCCGGCCCGAGCTGGAGTGGCGCCAGGGCGACGCGCAGTCCCTGCCGTTCGGCGACGCCGAGTTCGACGTCGTGACCTGCCAGTCCGGGTTGATGTTCGTCCCGGACGCCGCGCAGGCCGTCCGAGAGATGGCCCGCGTTCTCACACCGGGCGGCACGCTCGCCGTCCAGTTGTGGAGCGCACCGGACCGCCAGCCCGGTTTCCAGGGAATGGCCGACGCGGTCGCCCGGCACGCCGGGCCGGAGTCGGTCGCGCTGATCAGTACCTATTTCAGCCTCGGTGACCCCGACGAGTTCGCCGGGATGTGCGTCGCCGCCGGTCTCGAGGGCACCACCACCATCCGGATGCCGATGACGCTGCGGGCCGGTTCGATCGACGAGTACGTGACCGCGGAGGTGGAGAGCACCCCGCTGGTGTCGCAGATCAGCGCCGAGATCTACGGCAGGATCCGAGCCGACGCACACCTCGCGCTGGCGTCCTACCGCGACGACGCGGGTCGGCTAGCAATGCCGATGGAGCTCTACCTGGTCACGGCGCGCAAGCCGTGAGCCCGCGCCCGCCGTCGGCCGCCACGATGGCAGCGGTCGGCGGCCGGTTCGACGGTTCAGCGGGCGGGCGCGGGCCGCTCCCGAACGGGGCGTGGTGGTGGCGGCTCGCCCCCTGACGACCCGCCGCCGGGCCGCGGGCTGCGTCCGAGCGGACGGCGGTTCTCCCCCGGGAACGAGCCCTCCTGCCAGTCCTGGCCGTCGCGGCTGTCGGCGCCGTACAGCGGGGCCAGCACGGCGAGAGCGATCAGACCGAGCAGGATCAGCCAACCGTTCATAGCCGGCACCCCTTCGCGCTGTCGGTGGCGCCCGTCGGGGCTTCCGCCCCGCTGATCCGGCGGGCCGCGATGTCGATCTCCCGCGCTGGCCGCCGCGGAGTCTCCCGGCCGAGCCAGGCCGTTCGATCGAGCCGCCGGTAGTTGAAGCAATCGGTGCGGAACATGGCCGCCTCCTGGTGTGCACCGCTGTCAGCAGCATCTCCGGTTGAGTGTCTTGAGTGTCACTGACAGCACCGACACTATGCCGCAACCGGCTCTCCAGTAATATCCAATTTCGTGCCTGTTGA
This sequence comes from uncultured Actinomycetota bacterium, assembly GCA_963776255.1. Taxonomy (GTDB): domain Bacteria; phylum Actinomycetota; class Actinomycetes; order Mycobacteriales; family Pseudonocardiaceae; genus Pseudonocardia. The sequence continues at coordinate 313,944 of CAVZMB010000019.1, forward strand.
GTGGGCCGGTTTGGGGCCCGACCTGCTGCTGCGCCTGGACCGAGAGCGCGCCGAGCCACTTCGTGTTCAACTCGAAGAGCAGCTCAGACATGCCATCCGCGCCGGGCGGATCGCTGCCGGCGAACGGCTGCCGTCCTCCCGGGTGCTGGCCCGTGAGCTCGGCGTTTCCCGTGGTCTGGTCATGGAGAGCTACGCACAGCTCGAGTCCGAGGGATACCTCAGCACGCGGGGCGGCTCGGCGACCCGGGTCGCCACCAACGCACATGTCGGGCCGCCGGGGTCGGGCGTCGATCGGCCGGCGCCGTCCCGCCCGACGCCCCGGCTGGCGGTGGACTTCCGGCCGGGGTTCCCGGACCTCACCAGCTTCCCGCGGTCGGACTGGCTGTGGGCCCTGCGCGACGCCGCCCGACGCGCCCCGAACAGCGCGTTCGGCTACGGCGACCCCCGCGGCCAGCAGCAGCTGAGGGAGGTCATCGCGGCCTATCTGCGCCGGGTGCGTGGAGCCGTGTCCGACCCGGAACACGTCGTCATCTGCTCCGGGTTCGCGCAAGGTGTCCACTTGGTCCTGCGGGCGTTGGTCAACGCCGGGCTCCGCTGTGTCGGACTCGAGGATCCGACGTCAAGCCGAGACCCGCCAGGTGTCCGAGCAGCTCGGGCTCACGGTCGCCCCGATCCCGGTGGACGCCGGCGGTCTCGTGGTCGACGAGCTGGTGCGGACCGCCGCCGGCGCGGTGATCGTCACGCCGGCCCACCAAGCCCGCAGCGGTGTCCTGCTCGCACCCGAGCGCCGCCACGCCCTGGTCGACTGGGCCTGCCGAACCGACGCGACGATCATCGAGGACGACTACGACGCCGAGTTCCGGTACGACCGGGAGCCGGTCGGCGCCATGCAGGGCCTGGCCCCGGCGCACGTCGCGTTACTCGGCACGGTGAGCAAGTCGCTCGCGCCCGCCCTGCGGCTCGGCTGGATCGTTTGCCCACCTGCGCTGACCGAGGAGATCGCCAGGCAGAAGCTGCTCGCCGACCACGGCTCGCCCGGCCTTGACCAGTTGGCACTCGCCCTGCTGATCGAGTCGGGCCGCTACGACCGGCACCTGCGCCGGATGCGCGGTGTGTACGCGCGCCGCCGGACTCGGCTGGTCGACGCGCTCGCCGTACACGCGCCGAACGTCGAGCTGCATGGCCTGCAAGCAGGCTTCCACGCGGTGCTCCAACTACCCGACGGCGCTGACGAGCAGACGGTCATCGCCGCGGCGCGCGAGCGCGGGGTCGGCCTGTACCCGATGAGCAGGTACCGGGCCGACGGGCGGACCACACCGCCGCAGCTCGTGCTCGGTTTCGGCAACGTGAGCGACGATGCGGTGGAACGTGGCATCGCTCGAATCGCCGACCTGCTGCGCGGTCCCGGCTGACCGACCCTCGCGCCGCGGAATCCGGTCAGAACGCGGCTATCGGCCGTCGTCGGGCCCGTCGTCGAGTGGCTCGACCCGGTGCTGGTCGGCGAAGTCGGCCGGGTCCGCCTCGAGCACATCGGTGTAGCCGGCGTCGTCACTCTCCGCGCCGTCCACATCGTCGTCGTCGGTCCAGGTGTGCTGCTCGACGGCGTCGGCGACCGGCACCTCGTCGAGCGGGTCGACGGGTTCACCGCCGCGTCGCGGTGATGGGCTCATCTGGACTTCCTCCCGTTGAACGACTGCGCGTAGCGGCCGGGCGCCACCCCGAAGCGCCGGCGGAAGTGCCGGCTCAGGTGGCTCTGGTCGTAGAACCCGACCTGCTGGGCCGCCGACGCCACCGGCTCGCCGCGCTCCAATAGGACCCGGGCGCGCTGCACCCGGAGCTGTACCTGGTAGTCGTGCGGCGGCAGGCCGAGTCCGGCCTTGAACAGCCGCAGCAGACGGAACTTACTGGTGCTGGCGGCCGTGCACAGGGCATCCATGCCGAGATCGCGTGCGAGGTTGTCGGCGAGCATCTCGCAGGCAAGTCGCAGCGCCGGATCGCGCCGTGCCGAACGGCGGGTCTCCTGCCGACGCCGGACGTCGGCGGTCGAGGTCAGCCTGGTGATCCCCTGCAGCCAGCCGGCCAACCCGACCTCGCGTTCCAGCGTTGACGACGTCCCGGTCAGGGTTCGGTGCAGCCGCAGGAACTCGGCCGAGCGGGCCGGCTCGCGGTGGATGGGATCGGGGAACTCGACGTCGAGCGCGCAGCCGTCGGGGTCGGTGATCACCTCGGCGAGGTAGGGCAACTCGACGACGAGTGCCCGGCTCTCCCATACGCGGTCGCCGACCGAGGCGCCCTGATGCTCCGCGCTCGGATCGATCAGGGCGAGCTCGCCCGGCCGCATCAGCAGCGTCTTGCCGCCGCGTCGGACCTCGATGCTGGACTCGGCCAGATGCCCGAACACGTACTCACCATGCGGATCCGACTCGTAGGTGTGCGCGCGGAAGTGCACCGCCAGCACGCCCGAGCCCAGCGGCCGCCAGATTCGCAGCCACTTCTGCTGGTCAGGCGCTGCCTCGACCGGTATGGGTGACGAGCTGGTCATCTCAGCTCCTCGTCGGACGGCTGGGAACGACACATCTCGTTTCAAGGCTAGTTAGCCGGCGTCTGGCGACCTCACCCGGATCCTTACCGGCGTTTGCGGCGTCAACCGGTACGGGTAACCCACCCGCGTGGCAGTAAACCTGGTCGTCGGAGTGGTCGTCGCGTTCCTGCTCGGCGCCGTGATCGTCTACCTCTCGCTGCGCAGCGAGCTCCAGCCGCGGCGCTCATCGCCGAGCGCGCACGGCGTCGGGCGCGCTAGGTGGTCGCCGGCCGGTCATGGCGCCACCCGCCGACCAACCGCTGCCGCAGCTCGCGGGCTCGGCGCCGACTCACCGGGAGCACGACGCTGTCCGCGCCCGAGCCGATCCGCAACCGGAAGCTCGATCCGGCGGCCCGAGTCAGCTCGGTGATCTGTGAGGACTCCACGAGGTACCGGCGGTGCACACGGACGAACCCGGCGTCCCGCCAGCGGTGTTCCAACTCGGTGAGCGGGACCCGAATGAGGTGACTGCGGTCGCCGGTGTGCAGCCTCGCGTAGTCGCCGTGCGACTCGGCGTAGCGCACCGTCGAGCGCGGTACCAGGGTTGTCGTGCCGGCAAGCTCGACCGGGACGACCTCGGTGCGGTCGGGCATCGGGTTCCGGGCGCTCGGCGCGCCGGGTCCGCCCGTGCGCCAGGCGACGATCCGGTCCAGCGCGGTGGCCAGCCTCGTCGGGCAGAGTGGCTTGAGCAGGTAGTCGACCGCTCCCAGGGCGTACGCGTCCGCCGCCCGGTCGTCCTGGGCGGTCACGAACACCACCGCCAGCTTGGCCGGTGTCGACGAGACGCCCAAGGCGAGCTCGAACCCGTCCAGCCCGGGCATCCGGATGTCCACGAACACGGCGTCGACCTGGGGCGACTCGGCGGCACTCGGGTGGCCGTTGAGTATTCGCAGCGCTTCAACCGCATCGGATGCGATGAGCACGGTCCCGACCCGGTCATCCGCGCCGAGCAGGGCAGCCAACTCGTCGAGGGCCGGCTGCTCGTCGTCCACCGCGAGCACGACGAGCCCGTCCAGCGACGATCCGCGCTGGCCAGCGGCGATCGGCTGCATCCCGACCTCCCCAACTCAAGTGCCCCGGCCGGTGGACGGTACCCAGCCCGTCGACCGGCCACCACCGATCGGGTCGTCGGCGGCCCTCCACTGGCCGGCTCGCGCGACGAACGGTCGATGGACCTGCCCAGGGCGTCAGAGTCTCTTGAAGTACCGGGCAACCGGTAGGTGCACGAACCCGGCCCGCTCGTAGGTGCGCCGCGCCGGCGCATGCCCGGGGTCACCACCGGTCTCCACCATCGCCAGCGCCATGCCGATGTCGGCGAACCACCGCAGGGCGTGCGAGGTCAGCAGCGAGCCGACGCCGCTGCGCTGATACCCGGGGTCGACGGCGATCATGTAGATCTCGCCCATGCTCCGCGGGATCGAGACGGGCCGCGACGAAACCGGCGACGCCGGTGCCCACGGTGCTTTCGACCTCGGCGACCCAGACCCGCATCCCGTCCGTGCGACACGCGTCCCGCACCGCCCGCTCCTGGTCGGCGCGCCAGTCGAGGTGCATCTGGGAGTAGACGCCCGACTCGCCGAGTACCTCCTCGAGAGAGGCGAACACCGGCGCCCAGGCCCGCAGCGACAGCGCGACCACGGCGTCCTCATCGCGCTCCTCGAAGGCCCGGACGACCGGCGGCATGGGCGGGATGATGTCATGCGGTACTGGCTAGCCGGTCTGTCGGCTGAGGAACGACGCGCAACCCGGCCGCTAATTCGAAACGGCTGCCCACCCGACGTGCGGGGACGGCGAGGCTCCGTGCGGTCACCAAGCATCGGGCTAGCTGGATGGGCTCGCGGCGACCGGCGCGGCGGTCTCCAGTGGAATCTCCGGCGGCTGGACGAGGCCGAGTTGCACGGTCTGTCGCCCGAGCACGATGTCCAGCATCCAGTCCACGATGGTCCGGACCCGGTTGCCCGGCAGTGACAACAGGTGGTAGCCGCGCGTCACGAGGTGGGCGGGCAGGCCGGACAGCGGCACACCGAGCGGGTTCGCCGCCGCGCGGAAGCCACCGAGGTCGACGACGAAACCCAGGTCGCGGTGTTTGTAGCGGCGGCGCCGGCGGAGGCCGTACGACGCGAGGATGTTGCCCGCGACGCGTTTGCCCTGCCTGGTCGCGTGCTGCGCGGTCATGGGCGTGATCTCGCCGGGCCGCGTCAGGTCGGGCACAGCCGCGGCGTCGCCACAGGCGTAAACGTCCGGATGCCCCGGCACTGTGAGGTACTCGTCGACCACGAGCCTGCCCACGACGGTGGGCAATCCGAGCGCAGCAACCAGCGGGTCGGGCCGCACTCCGACGCACCAGATGAGCGAGCGGGTCGGCACGAACCGGCCGCCGGTCAATCGGACGCCGTCCATAGTGGCCTCCTCGACCGAGGTCCCGGTCAACACCTCGACCCCGCGCTCGCGCAGCACCCGGTCGGCGGCGCGGGAGAGCCGCTCGTCCAGCTCGGGCAGCACGCGCTGCGCGATGTCCACCAGCAGCCAGCGAGGCCTGCGTCCGACGAGCCGCGGATGCCGGGCCGCGAGGGCGTCGGTATAGAGCACGCCCTGGGCCGCGACCTCGGTGCCGGTATATCCGGCGCCGACCACGACGAAGGTCGTGCGCGCCGAGCGCTCGTCCTCGTCGTCGGTGGCGTCGGCCACTTCGACCTGCTCGGTCATGTGGTCGCGCAGGTAGAGCGCCTCGGGGATGCCGCGGAACCCGTGCGCGTACTGGGCGACGCCGGGGATGGGCAGCAGCTTGTTGACGCTTCCGACAGTCAGCACCAAGCGGTCGTACGGGAGCGTCCGCGGCCGCCCGTCTGGGTCGACGTACTCGACCCGCCTGGCGTCGAGGTCCACGTCGGTGGCCTCCCCGAGCACCAGCCGTACGCCGGGCAGCGTCGCGGTCAGCGACACCGCCACCCGCCGCGGGTCGAGGATCCCGGCCGCGACCTCCGGCAGCAGCGGCAGGTAGAGGAAGTAGTCGGTCAGGTTGAGCACCACGAGGTCGGTGCCTGGCGGCGCGTGCCGGCTGAGGGTACGCGCGGCGTCGTAGCCGCCGAAGCCGGCGCCGACGATCACGATCCTCGCCTTATCCATGTCCTCACCTCCGGGTCCACCGCGGCTGTGGTTCCCCGGCACCCTGCCACAGGGCGGCCGGCGCAAACCGTCATCGTCGTGGACAGCCGGAGCGAGGTTCGCCAATATTTGGTGGAGGTGCCGGGAATCGAACCCGGGTCCTCCGTCGCTTCACAAGGGCTTCTCCGTGCGCAGTCCGCGTCGCCTCTACTCGGATCCACCGGTCGTGCGGACCAGCCGGTGTGACGATCCCAGCCGCTGTGCGGTGTCCCGCCGGGCCCCGCGACCGGGCTCGGCGGTGAGTTCCCTAGCTGATGCCGGTACCCGGGTCGGGAACATCCCCGGGCCGACAGACCTCACGCTTGCTTAAGCAGCAAGAGCGAGATCGCGCTGCGTTGAATTGGCAGCTATTGGTTGCGACACATGGTTAACGAGATCATTGCCGCGTTCCTCGGCACGCTTCCCCTTGTTCAACGTCCGGAGTCGAAACCGTTCACCCCCTGGTCGTGATGTTGAACGCCCCAGGGTAACGCCTGGACGGGCCCGGGTCATCCCGCCCGCCTGCCGGGGCACACAGTCCCTGTTGGTCACCGCCGGCCGTGACTAGCGCGCCCGCATCCGGTTGTTCCGCGGGTTGTGCTCGACCTCGGCCAGCCCGAGCGCCTCCAGCACCGGCGGCACGTACATGCCGAACCGGCCGCGGTAGCCCTTCCGCAGGCCGTACCAGCCGCCGACCGGGTTGTCCGCCGAGCGCGCCCAGGCCTCGACGCTGCCCTCGGCGGCCTGCTTCTGCTCGTCCGCGTTCCCGAGCGGCATCCAGTCGCCGTGCGCCTTGAGCATCTCGTGTAGGTCCTCGACCGCGCGCAGGTGGTAGCGGAGCTCGGTCTTGCCGACCCGGCAGACCAGCGCCGGGGGGTCGGCGTCCGGATCGCGGTGCATCTGGTACTCCGACGAGCCCGGTGGAGTCTTCAGGGTCCAGGGGTCATCCGGGGTTCCGGACCCGCTGACGGGGGCTGCGGCCATCGCGCGTTCTCCTCGCTGGACGGTCGGTGATCCGTGGGTTACGGTAACACTCCGTTTACGGACTGCCCGCGGGAGGCGAGGCAACTTGTCGACGAGGTACGCGGTGCAGCGCACGATCAATGCGAGCCCGGAGCGGATTCTGGGAGCTGCTGACCGACGCGCCCGGCTACTCGGACTGGAACCCGGCAGTGGTCTCCCTCGACGGCACGATCGCCGCCGGTGAGAAGATCAAGCTGGTCTCGATCGTCAGCCCGCGGACTTTCACGTTGAAGGTCGCCGAGCTGACGCCGCCGCGCCGGATGGTGTGGGCGGACGGCATGCCGCTCGGCTTGTTCAAAGGCGAGCGCACCTACACGCTCACCCCGACGGACTCCGGGGAGACCGAGTTCAGCATGGTCGAGGAGTTCACCGGGCCGCTCGCGCCGCTGATCACCAAGACGATCCCGGACATGACCGAGTCGTTCGACAAGTTCGCCGACGGTCTCAAGGTCGCCGCGGAGAAGCCCTGAGCCACCGATGGTCGCTGAGCTGCACCGCGAAGCCCTCGATGCGCTGGGTGACGGCAACCGGCGGGCGATCCTCGAGCTGCTGCAGACCGGGCCGCGATCGGTGCAGGAGCTGGCCGACGAGCTGCCGATCAGCCGTCCGGCGGTCTCCCGGCACCTTCGGCTGCTGAAAGGGGCCGAGCTGGTCACCGACACCGCCGACGGCACCCGCCGGCTCTACTCGCTGCGCAGCGAGGGCGTCGACGCCGTCCAGGGCTATCTGGAACGGGTCTGGGGCGAGGCGGCCGCGCGGTTCCGGCTCGCCGTGGAGAACACCAGCCCGCGACAATCCGACGAGACATGATCGAACCACTCGTCGTCGAGTTCGAGGTGGCCGCCCCGGTGGAGCACGCCTTCGACATGTGGGCCAACCGTCCCGCGTTGTGGTGGCCGGCCGGGCACACGGTCAGCGGCGGCCCGGAGGCGATCGTGTTCGAGCCGCGCCCCGGCGGTCGGATCTTCGAGCGGGCTCCGGACGGCGCGGAGCACGACTGGGGCGAGGTGCTGTCCTGGCAGCCGCCGACCCGGCTGCGCTACCTGTGGCACCTGTTCTTCGACCGCACCGAGGCCACCGAGGTCGACGTGACGTTCCGGCCGCGCGGCGACCGGACGGCCGTGCGGCTGGAGCAGAGCGGATGGGAGCGCCTCGCCGAGGCCGGACCGCCCCGGCGGACCCGGACCCAGCAGGTGTGGGGCGAGCTCACCGGGCGGTACCGGCGGGCGTGCGCCGGCTGAGGCCGGGATTGTCGGCCGGCAGTGGCAAACTGATCCGCGATGGCGGATGAACTTCCCGAGTTGACTGTCGTAGACGCCGCCGCGTGGCGGGAGTGGCTCGCCGAGCACCACGGCGACCCGAGCGGAGTGTGGCTGGTGCTCGCCAAGGGCGGCACCACCGAGCCGACCAGCCTGCGCTACGCCGAGGCGGTGGACGAGGCGCTGTGCTTCGGCTGGATCGACGGGCAGTCCCGGAGCCGTGACGACACCTCGTGGTTCGTGCGGTTCACCCCGCGGCGGTCCCGCAGCCCGTGGTCCAAGCGCAACGTCGGGATCATCGACCGGTTGCTCGCGGACGGCCGGATGCACGCCGCCGGGCTGGCCGAGGTGGAGCGGGCCAAGGCGGACGGGCGCTGGGAGGCCGCCTACGCCGGTCCGGCCACCATCGAGATGCCGGACGACCTGGCCGGCGCGCTGGCCGCCGAGCCCCGGGCGAAGGCGATGTTCGAGGTGCTGACCAAGCAGAACCGCTACGCGGTGATCTACCGGATCGGGGCCGCCAAACGGGCGGACACCCGGGCCCGGCGCGTCGAGCAGATGGTCGCGATGCTCGCCCGCGGCGAGACGATCTATCCGCAGAAACGGCGGCTCGAGGGCTGACGCCGGGTGAGCGGCCGCACCGTCAGCGGCGGCTCGACCTGGGGATTTACAACAGACGATCTCAGTCGCTACCCTCTGTCGCGCCGGCAAGGGAGAGATCATCGTGGGAACACCACCGGATGCCCGATCGGCGCCCGGTGGTTTATCGCTGAGTTCCGAGTTGCTGGGACGCTGACAGCTGGACCGACGAGATGGTCAGCGCCGCGGGCATCCCGATCGTGGACGTCCCGTTCGTTGCGATCGGTGGTGGCATCGGGACGTTCGTCACCGTCGACTATCTGCGGATCCGCGGTGTCCCGAGCTCCGAGATCAAGGTGCTCACCCAGCAGAACACCCCGTGGGAGAGCTACGAGTACCTCACCCGGGTGTCCCAGATGCCGCGCAGCGAGCGGATCCGCTCCGACTCGTCATCCTCGCCGGACAACATCTGGGGGTTTCCCGGCTACGCGATCCGGGAGGCAGGCGCGGCGCGCACGCTCCGCGGTTTCGTCCGGCCACTGGTCCAGGTCGCCGTCGAGCCGATCTTCGCCGACCACTTCACGCCGACGGTCGGCCAGGTGCTCGAGGGCATCGAGCGGGAGCACGACCGGATCGGTTACGCCGAGACGGTCGAGCGCGGCCAGGTGCTGATGGTCCGCCGCCGCGCCGGTGGGAGCTACCTCACGGTGCTCGCCCCGGCGGTAGGTTCCGGCCGCGCCCCGCTCGTCGCGTACCGCAGCCGGTTCGTGCACCTCGCCGTCGGCTATCCCGGGCTGAAGTTCCTCCCGGACCTGCAGAGCTACCGCGCGGAGCACCGCGACTACGGCAGCGTGGTCAACGCCTACGAGCCGCACGAGCAGATCTACCGCCGCCTCCGCGCCGCGCCCGGAACGGTGCTGGTTCGCGGCGGCGGAATCGTCGCGTCGCGGGTCTTGCAGCGGTTGATCGACGACCGGGACGGCGATCAGCTGCAGACCCGGATCCTGCACGCGTTCCGGACCTTCGTCGGGTCCGCGCACGGCCCGCCGTTCATGCGTCGCAAGGGCGGGCACGGCTGGGCGCACCAGGGGTTCAACTACCCGAAGTCGGTATGGGGCGGGCAGCTCAAGGCTCGGATGCGCACGCTGGAGGGCCGGCAGCGGGCCGAGCTGTACGACCGGTTCGAGGCCACCACCACCCCGAAACGGCGGTCGTGGCAGCGCCAACTGGCCCGCGGGCGTCGCGAGGGTTGGTACCAGGCGCTGCACGGCGAGATCGACGCGATGGTCCCCGGGCCGGCCGGCACGGTGCTCGTCAAGCTGCGCACCGACGACGGGGTGCAGGAGCACGAGGTCACCGGCGTGATCGACTGCACCGGCCTGGTGGCAGACATCCGGGAGCACGAGGTGCTGGCCGACCTGCTGGACCACGGCGGTGCCGGCAAGAACCCGCTCGGCCGTCTCGAGGTGGAGCGCAGCTTCGAGGTCGTCGGCACCCGTAGCGAACCCGGCCGGCTCTACGCCTCCGGAGCCGCGACCCTTGGCGGCTACTTCCCGGGCGTGGACACCTTCCTCGGGCTGCAGATCGCCGCGCAGGAGATCACCGACGACCTGGCCAAGCTGGGTTTCTGCCGCTCGTTGGGCGCGGCGCGCTCGACGCACCAGTGGTGGCTGTGGGCCCGCGGGCAGCGGATCTGAGCGAGATGCAGCCGACCCAGCCCGGGGCCGACGGGCTCGGCACGCTGCGCGCGGCCGTGCTGCCCGGCGACGGCAGCCTGGTCGGCCGCTTTCCCGGCGTGCTGTGCCTGGCCACTGCGGCCGCCGACGAGGGTGTGCTGAGCGAGCTCTGGCAGCTGTGCGCCGACGCCGCCGCGGCGAACCCCGCGGCACCCGGCGGTGAGCTCGCCCGGCGGCTCGCCGGCTGGCTGGGCCGGCTCGACGGTGACACACCCGAGCCGCGGTTCGGCACGATCGCCGCCACCGAGGGCGGGCTGGCGGTGTTCCTGTGCGGCCCGGTCACGGTCCGGGTGCCGGACGGCAACCTGCTGCTGTCCGGCGCCGAAGTCGGCGGCGGGCTCGACTGCGTCGTCCCGCCGCAGGGCAGCGCGCTGGTGCTGGCGACCGGCGACGATCCGGCCGAGCCGGCGGAGCTGGCCGATGCCGTCGCAGGCGGGCTGGACCTTCGAGCCGGCACCGTGCGCGGGCGCTGTGTCGCGCTCTGCCCGCCGGCGCGGCCCCGGGAAGCGCCGGCAGCTCCGCGGTCCACGGAGCCGTCGGTCCCCGTCGAGGCGTCGAACGGGCTCGCCCAAGCCGAGCGCGGCGTGCCGACTCCGCCGCGCGGGTTCGAGGTCGTGCGCGGCCTGCCGCCGGGCGGGCTGGTTCCACCGGTGGCCTGGCCGCCGGCCGATGACGACCGGCCGAAGGTGTACGGACGGCTCTGCCCCGACAAGCACCTCAACGATCCGCGCGCCCTGTTCTGCGTGGTGTGTGGCGCGCGGATCGCGGCGCGCACCGGGGTGCTGGTCGAGGGCGACCGCCCACCACTCGGGGTGCTGGTGTTCGAGGACGGACCGACCTACACCGTCGACGGCGACTACCTGATCGGCCGCGACCCCGGTTCCGACCGGCGGGTGTGCAGCGGGCAACTCCGTCCGATCACGGTCACCGACCAGCTCCTTTCGGTGTCCCGCGCACACCTGGAGATCCGATCGGCCGGCTGGGACGTCATGTGCATGGACGCCGGGTCCACGAACGGGAGCTACCTCGCGCAACCCGGCCAGCCGGTGTGGTCCCGACTCCTGGCCGGCAGGCCGTCGCTGCTCGTGCCGGGAACCCGGGTGCGCATCGGGCACCGCGGGTTCGTCTTCGACTCACCGTCGGCCGCCGGCTGATCGCGGCCCGCCGGTCAGCCGGTCAGACCAGGTGGTCGGCGGGCTCGCCCTGGAACGGCCGCACCTCCACCGGCAGCGTGGTCGCCCCGGCCAGCTTGCGACCCCAGTCCAGCGCGACGTCGAGGTCGGGCGCGGCGACGATGGACAGCCCGCCGACGTGCTCCTTGCCCTCCACGTATGGACCGTCGGTCATCAGGAACCCGTCGCCTTGCGGCCGGACGACGGTCGCCGTGCTCGGCTCGTGCAACCCGCCGGCGAACACCCAGGCGCCGGCCGCCTTCAGCTCCTGATTGAACGTCGCGAGGTCCCGCATGATCGGCTCCAGCAGCTCGGGTGATGCCGGCCCGCCGTCCGGCTGCTGGATGCTGAGCAGGTAGTGCTTCATGGCTGGTTCGCTCCCCTTGTGATCGTGTTGGTCCGCTCGCCGGCTAAACGAACGGCGGCCCACCGGATCGACGGCGTCAGCCGAAACCGAGCAGCCGGTGGCGTGTGTCCCGCAGCGCAGCGGGTGATGTCGGAGTCCGCGGCGGGCGGGGTGGGCAGGTCGTTCGCAGCGTCGTTCGGTGCGTCGCTCGGTGCCGGCACCCTCAGCGCATGCCCTTCACCCGGCGGCCGGTCGCCCTGGCGACCTCGCGCTCGGCGTCCCGCTTGGCCAGGTCGGCGCGCTTGTCGTAGTTGCGCTTGCCGCGGGCCAGCGCGAGCTCGACCTTCACCTTGCCGTCCCGGAAGTACAGCTGCAGCGGCACCAGGGTCAGCCCGCCTTCCTGGGTCTTGCCGATCAGCCGCTCGATCTCGGCCCGGTGCAGCAGCAGCTTGCGCGGGCGCCGTGGTTCGTGGTTCGTCCAGCTGCCCTGGTCGTACTCGGGCACGTGCAGGTTGCGCAGCCATACCTCGCCGTCGTCCACGGTGGCGAACGCCTCGGCCAGCGATGCCCGTCCGGCGCGCAGGCTCTTCACCTCGGTCCCGGTGAGCACCAGGCCGGCCTCGTAGGTGTCCAGCACGGTGTAGTTGTGCCGCGCCTTCCGGTTCGACACGATGACCCGCCGGCCGCTCTCCTTCACGCCGTCCAGCCTAGGAGGATGTCTGCGCCCTGTTCGTTTACGTGCGGACGTACAGCCGCAGCGTCACGTAGCCGGTGATCCCGGCGATGCCGGCGCCGACCAGGAGCAGCAGCGGCGCGATCAGCGCGATGTCCGCCATGTCGATCCCCGGGATCACCCCGTTGTCCGCGATGCCGGACAGGATGTCGTCGATGAACAGGAACTTCGCCGCGATCAGCCCGAACACGGCGATCACCGCGCCGATCACCCCGGTCACCACCGCCTCGATCAGGAACGGCAGCTGGGTGTACCAGCGGGTGGCGCCGACCAGGCGCATGATGCCGACCTCGGTCCGCCGGGTGAACGCGGAGACCTGCACGGTGTTCGAGATGAGCAGCAGCGCGGCGAGCGCCTGCACCAGGGCCAGCGCAAAGGTCACGTTGCGCACGCCGGCCAGGAAGTCGAACAGCTTCTGCACCACCGCGCGCTGGTCGATCACCGCGCGCACGCCGACCTTGCCGGTCATCAACTGGCGGATCACGTCGGCGCGCTCCGGGTCCTTCAACGTCACCCGCAGCGACGCGGGCAGCGACTGCGGGCGGGCCAGCTCGGCGAGCGACTGGCCGGCGAAGAGCTCCTGGAACCGCTCGTAGGCCGCCTGCTGGCTCTCGAAGGTCACCTTCTCCACCAGCGGGGAGGTCTCCAGGGTGTTCCGCAGGTCGCGGCAGATCTCGCTGGAGCACTCCCGGTCCGCCGCCGAGATGTCGGCGGCGAGCGTGACCTGCACCTCGACCCGGTCGATGTAGAGCTGCTCGGTGCGGTCGATCGTGGCGACCGCGAGCAGTCCGGCGCCGAGCAGCGTGAGCGAGATCGCGGTGGTCAGGATCATCGCGATCGTCATGGTCACGTTGCGGCGGAGTCCGGTGCTGACCTCGCGGACGACGAAGTCCGTGCGCATCGATACCGCCTAGCGTCCGACGCCGTAGACGCCGCGGGACTCGTCGCGGACCACCCGGCCCAGGTCGAGCTCGACGACCCGGCGACGCATGGAGTCGACGATCGAGTGGTCGTGGGTGGCCATCAGCACTGTGGTTCCGGTGCGGTTGATCCGCTCGAGCAGCAGCATGATGTCCTGGCTGGTGTCCGGGTCGAGGTTTCCGGTCGGCTCGTCGGCCAGCAGCACCAGCGGCCGGTTGACGAACGCCCGTGCGATCGCCACCCGCTGCTGCTCCCCGCCAGACAGCTCGTGCGGCATCCGGTCGGCCTTGCCCTCCAGGCCCACCAGCTCGAGCACCTCGGGTACCACCCGCTTGATGATCTTCTGCGGCTTGCCGATCACTTCCAGCGCGAACGCGACGTTCCCGGCGACCGTCCGGTTGCTGAGCAGCCGGAAGTCCTGGAACACGCAGCCGATCTTCTGCCGGAGCCGGGGCACCCGCCGCCGTGGCAGCCGGGCGACGTTGAAGTCCGAGACGAACACGCTGCCCTTGGTCGGCACGTCCTCGCGGAGCAGCAGTCGCAGGCAGGTCGACTTGCCCGAGCCGGACGGCCCGATCAGGAACACGAACTCGCCCTTGCCGATCTGCATCGACACCTCGTCGAGGGCCGGACGCGTCGAGGTCCGGTATAGCTTCGACACCCGATCGAGCCGTATCACGACGGCTGAGGGTACCGACGCCATACCCGGTCACCCGCGCAGGGCGCGCCGAACCCCACCCCAATGAGCGGGCTTATTGCGGGTTCTTGGACGGCGTCAACCCGCAATAAGCCCGCTCATTGTGGGTTTGATCTTCGGGTGAGGACGTGCGGGGTGAGGACGTGCGGTGTGAGGACGTGCGGTGTGAAGGCGTGCGCGGGGTGGCGCCGCGGGCGCGCCGGGCTGCTAGGGGCTCGGCTAGTTCGCGGCGGCGGTCGCTTGCAGCTGTTGCTGGCGACGCCAGCGGATGCCGGCCTCGAGGAAACCGTCGATGTCGCCGTCGAGCACCGCGGAGGGGTTGCCCACCTCGTAGTCGGTGCGCAGGTCCTTGACCATCTGGTACGGGTGCAGCACGTAGGAGCGCATCTGGTTGCCCCAGCTCGACCCGGAGTCCTTGAGCGCGTCCATCTTCGCCTGCTCCTCCTGGCGGCGGCGCTCCAGCAGCCGGGACTGCAGCACGCGCATCGCGGCCGCCCGGTTCTGGATCTGCGACTTCTCGTTCTGGCAGGACACCACGATGCCGGTCGGCAGGTGGGTGATCCGCACCGCGGAGTCGGTGGTGTTCACGCTCTGCCCGCCCGGTCCCGACGAGCGGAACACGTCGATGCGGATCTCGCTCTCCGGGATCTCCACGTGGTCGGTCTGCTCGGTCACCGGGAGCACCTCGACGCCGGCGAACGAGGTCTGCCGGCGGGCCTGGTTGTCGAACGGCGAGATCCGGACCAGTCGGTGGGTGCCCTGCTCCACGGACAGCGTGCCGTAGGCGAACGGTGCCGACACCTGGAACGTCGCCGACTTGATCCCGGCCTCCTCGGCGTAGGAGATGTCGTAGACCTCGGTGGCGTAGTTGTGCCGCTCGGCCCAGCGCAGGTACATCCGGAGCAGCATCTCGGCGAAGTCGGCGGCGTCCACCCCGCCGGCCTCGGATCGGATGGTGATCAGGGCGTCCCGCGGGTCGTACGGCCCGGACAGCAGCGTCCTGACCTCCAGCGCGGCGATGTCCTTCTGCAGCCGGACCAGCTCGGCGGTCGCCTCTTCCAGTGCTTCGGGCGCCTCCGCGGTGTCTTCCTGGGCCAGCTCGAAGAGCACCGGCAGGTCCTCCAGCCGGCGTCGCAGCTCGGTCAGCCGGCGTAACTCGGCCTGCCCGTGGGACAGCCGGCTGGTCACCCGCTGGGCGTTCTGCTGGTCCTCCCACAGCTCGGGCCGCCCGGCCTGCGCCTCCAGATCCGCGATCTCCGCAGTCAGCTTGGAGACGTCGGTGACCGCCTCGATGCCCTCCAGCGTGCTGGTGAGGACCTTGAGGTCGGCGGCCACATCCGGGTTCACACCAGTCACGGTACGTCAGCCGGCGGGGATCGCGTCCAGCAGCTTGAGCACCGCGCGGTCGTGCGCGACGACGAAGTCCGCGACCGCCTTCTGGTACGGATCGTCCACCCCGCGGGCCGCGGCCCTGGCCTGCTCGAGCCGCGCCGCGTAGGCCTCCCTCCCGGCCCGGACCAGCTCCGCACGCTGCCGGTCGGTCAGCCGGGCGGCGTTGAGCAGGCGAAGCACCAGCGGGCTGCGCAGCCCGTCCGAGCCGGGCTCGGCGGTCAGCCAGGCCTTGAACGCCCGCCGGCCGGGCGCCGTGATCACGTACTGCTGCGAGGACCGCGGGCCCTGCCGGCCGGGACGGATCAGCCCGGCCTCGGCCATCGCAGGCAGCTCGCGGTACACCTGGCTGCGGGTGACGGGGAAGAACGCCCCGAACCGCTGCGCGGCCGCGGCGACCAGCTCGCCGCCGGTCATCGGGCCGCCGTGCAGCAGCCCGAGGACGGCGGCGGCGGTGGCATTGACAGTCACCCCGCCACGGTGCCACCCAGCCGCCCGCCGTCCACTGTGGCCGGAGGCCGGGTGACGGCGATGCGCGCTATGGCGGCGATCGCCACTCAGGTGCCGGCCGGTATCGGCGTTCTGTACAGCCCGGCACAACACGGGACTCCGCACGGTGATCTAGCGGGACGGACGCGTGACGGACGAGGAGGTGGCACGCCCGATGGGCCTATTCCTGCCCGCAGGTTGTGCAACTACCTCGTGCTCTGCGTGCTGGCCACGTTCCTGGCGCTACGCTGCTCGCCTCGCTCACGTTCGGCCGATGGCACGCGCTCGCCGAGCGCCAGCCGCCACCGCCCGCGAGCACGCATCGAGGCGCAAGCGGGTCGCGCTGCACCTGGACAAGCCGATCCCGCAGCGGTTCGGCATCTGGGCCAGGGCGGCGTGCTGCACGGCGACTTCGGCACCACCGTCACCGGGCGCGCCGATCAACGAGGAGATGTGGCGCCGGGCCGGGATCGCCTGCGGCTGTTCCTGATCGGCACGGTGGTCGGCGTCATCGCCGGGGTGCTGCTCGGGGTGGCTCGCCGCGGTCCGCAAGTACCGGCCGTCGACTACCTGACGACCGCGTTCTCGTTCGTGGTGCTGTCCACCCCGGTGTTCGTGATCGGCACCCTGCTCAAGGTCGCCGTGGCTGCCGGTCAACCAGGCGGCGGGCACCCAGACTGCTGTACTTCTCCGGAGAGACGACCGCCGGCTTCACCGGCTCCGCCGGGGCCGAACTGCTGGACCGGCTGCAGCACCTGGTGCTGCCGACGATCGCGATCGCGCTGCGCGCTGGTGGCCGTCTACAGCCGCTACCAGCGCAGCGCGATGCTCGACGTGCTGGGCAGCGACTTCCTGCGCACCGCCCGGGCCAAGGGGCTCACCGGCGCAGCGCGCTGTTCACCCACGGGCTGCGCACCGCGCTGATCCCGATGGCCACGCTGTTCGCGTTCGGCTTCGGGCTGCTGGTCACCGGCGGGGTGTTCATCGAACGGATCTTCGGCTGGTACGGCATGGGCGACTGGCTGATCGTCGGCGTGCAGACCCAGGACGTCAACATCGTCGCCACGGTCACGCTGTTCGTCGCGGTGCTGGTGCTGGCCTCCGGCTGCGCTGTCCGACACGCTGTACGCCGCGCTCGATCCACGGGTCGGGTGCGATGAGGCCCGTGTGCCGTCGGCGGTCGGCGCCGAGGCGCGCACCGGACCCGGCGCCGAGGCCGATCCAGCCGGTGGTCGGACGTCGCGGCGCCGGCGCCGGCGGTCGGCCCGCCGAGGCACGCTGCTGCGCCGCCGCTTCCTCCGCTCCCGGCTCGGCCTGCTCGGCGCTGGTGCTGCTGGTGCTGCTGCTGATCGCCGCGTTCGCCGCGCCGCTGTGCTCACCCGTGGGACCACCGCACGCAGGACGACTTCGCGCGTGCTGACCCCGCCGTCCCCGCAGCACTGGTTCGGCACCGGCAAGCTCGGCGAGGATCTCTTCGCCCAGTCCATGCACGGGCTGCAGAAGTCGCTGCTGATCGGGCTGCTCGTCGCGGTGCTGTCCACCGCGTTGGCCCCGTGGTCGGAACCGTCGCCGGCTACCTCGGCGGGGCGACCGACCGCTGGCTGATGTGGACGGCCGACCTACTGCTGGTGCTCCCGGCGTTCCTGGTGATCGTGATCGCCAGCCCGGCGCTCCGCGGGCAAGTCGTGGCTGCTGGCTGGTGCTGCTGCTGGCCGTGTTCGGCTGGATGCTGATGGCCCGGATCGTCCGGGGCATGACGCTGAGCCTTGCGGGAGCGCGAGTTCGTGCTGGCCGCCCGCTTCATGGGGATGCCGGCCTGGCGAGTGATCATGAGGCACATCGTGCCGAACCTCGCCTCGCTGCTGATCATCGACGCGACGCTCGGCGTCGGCTTCGCGATCCTGGCCGAGGCCTCGCTGAGCTACTTCGGCTTCGGCATCCAGTTCCCGGACGTCTCGCTCGGCACGCTGATCCGCGGCGGCTCGGAGTCGGCGCTCACCTTCGGCTGGCTGTTCGCCTTCCCGGCCGGCGTGCTGGTGGTCACCGTGCTCGCGGTGAGCTTCGTCGGCGAGGGGCTGCGGGACGCGCTGGACCCGACCGCGGGGCGCGCAGGCGGCCCGTGACCAGGTCGCGCTGAGGCGACCCGGTCCTCGAGGTCGACGACCTGACCGTGACGTTCCCCGGCCCGGACCGCGACCGCGACGTGCCGGCGGTGCGCGGGGTGTCCTTCCACGTCGGACGAGGGCGAGGTGCTGGGCATCGTCGGCGAGTCAGGGTCCGGCAAGTCGGCGTCCGCGCTGGCCGTGCTGGGCCTGCTCCCGAACGGGGCGCGGGTCACCGGCTCGGTCCGGTTCCGGGGCGATCGAGCTGCTCGGACGGCCCGAGTCGGCGCTCTCCAAGATCCGCGGCCGGCGGATCGCGATGGTGTTCCAGGACCCGATCCGCCGCGCTGACCCCGATCTTCACTGTCGGCTCCCAGGTGGCCGAGGCGCTGCGGGTCCACGACCGGCGGCTGAGCCGGCAGGCCGCGAACGCCCGCGCGGTGGAGTTGCTCGACATGGTCGGCATCCCGGACGCGGCGAGCCGGGCGGCGGCGTTCCCGCACGAGTTCTCCGGCGGCATGCGCCAGCGGGTGGTGATCGCGATGGCGATCGCCAACCAGCCGGACCTGATCCTGGCCGACGAGCCGACCACCGCGCTGGATGTGACCGTGCAGGCCCAGGTGCTCGACGTGCTGCGCGACGGCGCGCGAGATCACCGGCGCCTCGGCCGTGCTGATCACCCACGACCTCGGCGTGGTGGCCGGGATGGCCGACCGGATCCTGGTCACCTACGCCGGCCGGGTGGTGGAGACCGGGCCGGTCGACGAGGTGTTCGCCGCACCCCGGATGCCCTACACCAGCGGGCTGCTCGCCGCCGCGCCCCGGCTGGACGACGCGCGCGGCCGTCGGTTGCTGCCGATCGAGGGCCACCCGCCGACGCCGACGCGGCTGCCGCCCGGCTGCGCGTTCGAGCCCCGCTGCCGGTTCGCCGAGTCGACGCTGCGCGGAGCGGGAACCGCCGCTGGTCGCCGACGTCGGCGCCCGATCGGTGGCGTGCTGGCGGCCGCTGGCTCCCGCGGACCGGCCGGACCGTCGCACCGCGGAACCGGCCGTCGAGCCGACGTCCAACCGACACCGCCCGCCGCGTGGTCACCGTCACCGGGCTGGCGAAGCGCTACCCGGGCCGCGGCGGCACGCTGCTCCGCCGGCGGGCCGGGCCGGTCACCGCGGTCGACGGGGTGAGCTTCGCGGTCCGGGCCGGCGAGGCGCTGGCGCATCGTCGGCGAGTCGGGCTGCGGCAAGACCACCACGGTGATGGAGATCCTTCGGCTGACGCACGCCGACCGACGGCCGGATCGAGGTGCTCGGTCACGACGTCGCGGGCCTGGACCGGCCGGGCGCAGGGCGATCCGGCGTGACCTGCAGGTGGTGTTCCAGGACCCGGTGGCCTCGCTGGACCCCCGGCTCCCGGTCGGCGACGTGATCGCCGAGCCGATGGCGGTGCACGGCTTCCCCGCCGGCAGCAGCAGCGACCGGGTCGGCGAGCTGCTGCGGCTGGTCGGGCTCGAACCCGAGCACGCCCAGCGGTTCCCGGCCGAGTTCTCCGGCGGGCAGCGGCAGCGGATCGCGATCGCCCGTGCGCTCGCCCTGGAACCGAAGGTGCTGGTGCTCGACGAGCCGGTGTCCTCACTGGACGTGTCGATCCAGGCCGGCGTGATCAACCTGCTGGACGAGCTGCGGCACCGGCTCGGGCTGGCCTACCTATTCGTCTCGCACGACCTGGCGTGGTGCGCCACGTGGCCGACCGGGTCGCGGTGATGTACCTGGGCCGGATCGTGGAGCTGGCCGGTCGACGCCGTGTTCGGCGCCCGCACCACCCGTACACCCAGGCGCTGCTGTCCGCGATCCCGGTGCCGGACCCGGTCGTCGAGCGCGCCGGCGCCGGATCCTGCTGCACGGCGACCTGCCGAACCCGGCGGACGACGGGCCGGCCGTCGGCTGCCGGTTCCGGACCCGCGTGCCCGCTGCTCCCGACGTTCGGCCGCGCGGCGCAGCAGCGGTGCGGCGCAGGATCGACCCGCCAGACGCCGCCCCTCGACGGCGGCCACCGACCACGAGGTGGCCTGTCACCACGCGCTCGGGAGGACGCGAAGCCGTGAGGAGAGTCAACAAGTCGTGCTCGCGGCACTGGCGCTGATCGGTCGCTGCTGGCCGGCTGCGGCGGGCGGCACCGCCCCGCAGCGGCGCAGCCCGGTCGCCGGCGCAGAACGACATCAACCCGCAGCCCCGGGGCAGGTGCGCGACGGCGGCGACCTGCGCTGGCCGCTCGACTCGCTGCCGGACAACTACAACTACAACCAGTTCGACGGCACCCGACGGGCGGACCTCGGACGTCGTCGGCGCGGTGATGCCGTAGCCGTTCACCGGCCACGCGGACGGCGGGCTGACGCCCGAACCCCGACTACGCTCACCTCCGCCGACGTGACCTCGACGCACGCCGCAGGTGATCACGTACACGATCAACCCGCAAGGCCACCTGGAGCGACGGCACCCCGATCACCTGGCGGGACTTCGAGGCGCAGTGGCGGCGACGAACGGCACCGACCCGGCGTTCCGGACCGCCAGCACGGACCGGCTACCGAGGACATCGCCTCGGTGGCCGAGGGGTCGGACGACAAGCAGGCGGTGGTCACCTTCGCGCACGCCCGTTCGCGGAGTGGAAGGACCTGTTCAGCCCGCTCTACCCGGCGTCGACGAACACCGACCCGGCGGCGTTCAACACCGGCTGGCTGAGCACGATCCCGGTCACCGCCGGACCGTTCCGGCTGGACACGATCGACCTCACCGCGAAGACGGTCACGCTGCGCCGCGACCCGACAGCTGGTGGGGCACCCCGGCCAAGCTGGACCGCGATCATCTTCCGGGCCTCGACCGGCCGCGCGGGCCGACGCGCTGGCCAACAACGAGATCGACTTCTACGAGATCGGCTCCAGCGTCGACCTGCTCCGCCGCGCGCAGGGCGACCCCCGGCGTGGCGATCCGGCAGGCGCCCGGCGCGGTGCTACAACCACATCACGTTCAACGGCGCACCCGGCGCGATCCTGTCCGACCTGCGGCTGCGCCAGGCCATCGCGAAGGGCATCGACCGGGCGGCCATCGCCCGGCGGCTGATCGGCCCGATCGTGCCCGACGCCCACCCGGACGGGCAACCACCTCTACCCGCCGGCACCAAGGACTACCGGGACAACTCCGCCGTGCTGCCCTACGACCCCGCGGCCGCCGACCGCGAGCTGGACGCGCTGGGCTGGCGCTGCGGGCACCGGGCCGGAGCGGTGCGGGTGAAGGACGGCAAGCCGCTGACCGCTGCGGATGGTGTAGTCGTCGCCGGCAACCCGATCTGCGAACAGATCGTCCGCCGGTGCCGAACCAGCTGGCCCAGATCGGGGTCGACGGTGGTGATCGAGACGGTGCCGGCGCGCGGAGCTCTTCGACCGAACGTACCAGACCGGCAACTTCGACCTGGTCGGGTTCGCCTGGGGCAGCACCCCCACCCCGTTCAGCTCCGCCGGTCGGGCTCTACGCCGAGCCCACCGGCAACGACGTGCAGCAGAACTACGGCCGGATCTACGACCCGGAGATCAACGCGCTGTTCGAGCCAGGGCCTCGCGCGAGCTGGACGACACCAAGCGCGCCGAGCTCGGCAACCGGATCGACGCGGCTGATCTGGCAGCAGGTGCACCACCTGCCGCTCTACCCGGACACCGGCGCGTACGCGGTGCGCGTCGACGCTGGCCAACTTCGGCGCGCCCGGCTTCGCCGACATCGACTACATCGGAGCCGGATTCACCGCGACCGGCTGACAGACCCGGGGCGCCACCGCCGCCGCCCACCGGGCCCGTTTCGCCAACCGAAGCCCGCTGAGCCCGCTTCGCCCGCCGAAGCCCGTCAAAACCCGCAATGAGCGAGCTTATTGCGTCTTGGTGTGGGCCGGTTAGCCGATCGTGAGCTCGGCGATCCGGGCGCGGTGTGTCGTCCACGGTCGCCGTAGGTCCCGGCCAGCCGCTTGGCCCGCTTGTAGAACAGGTGCGCCTCGTGCTCCCAGGTGTAGCCGATGCCGCCGTGGTACTGGATCATCGCGCCGGTCGTCTGCAGCGCGGCGTCGCCGGCCTTGGCCTTGGCCACCGCGACCGCGAGGTCGGTGTCCGGTAGTCCGGCGTCCAGCGCGTGCGCCGCGTAGAGCACCGCGTGCTCGGCCATGCTGACCCCGACGTGCAGGTCGGCCAGGTGGTGCTTGATCGCCTGGAACGAGCCGACCGGCACGCCGAACTGGGTGCGCTCCCGGTCGTAGCCGACCGTGCGGGTCAGCGCCTCGCGGGCCACCCCGACCAGGTCGGCAGCGGCCAGCACGGCCGCCCGGGCGGTCAGCGAGTCCACGGACCTGCTGCGGACGCCGTCGGGAGCTGCGGCGCCCTGGCGCGCCGGGCCCGATCGCGCGCCAGCCGGGTGGTGCCGTCGAAGCTGGGCTGCCTGGTCAGCTGCGCGCCGGACGGCTCGACGCAGCCGCAACCCGACCCCGTCGGCCACCACGATCACGTCGGCGACCTCGGCGTACTCCACGGCCGGCCATCCGGTCGCGGAGCCGCCGCGCAACCCGAGCGCGCCGACCGCGTCGCCGGCGGCCAGCCGGGGCAGCCACGCCGCTCGCTGGTCGTCCGAGCCGGCCAGCCGGATCGCCTCGGCGGCCAGCACCGTGCCGCGCCACGGCCCCGGCGCCACGCCCGCGCCGAGCGCACGCGCGATCACCTGCGCGTCCACCATGCCGAGCCCGAGCCCGTCGTGTTGCTCGGGCACCAGCACCGCCAGCCAGCCCTGTTCACCGGACGCCTTCCACAACGCCGCCGGGTGCCCGTCGCCGGACGGGTCGTCGACCACCGCGCGCACCGCGTCGAGGTCGAACCGGTCGGCGAGATAGGTCCGCACCGCGGCACCGAAGTCCTGCTGATCGGAGGTCAGCGCGAAGAACACGTCAGCTCCTCACGGTCGGCGTTCATCGGGGTAGGCCGAGCACCCGCTCGGCGACGATGTTGCGCTGCACCTGCGACGAGCCGCCCCAGATCGTCACCGACCTGGACCAGAAGGCCTCGTGGTGCATCGCGGTCAGGTCGTGCTCGCCGTCCAGGCTGAGCAGCGTCGCGTCCGGCCCGAGCACGTCGTCGAACACCTCCCAGAGATCCTGGTAGGTCTCCGACCACTGCAGCTTGGTCATCGACGCCTCGAAGCCGAGGTCGCGGCCATGCTCGACCTCGGTGAGCACGTGCAGCGCGTGGTAGCGCAGGCACTCCAGCTCGGTGAGCACCCTGGCCAGCTTCTGCCGCAGCACCGGGTCGCGGTCCCGGCCGAGCCGGCGGGCGACCGCCACGATCTCGTCGTACTGGCGGCGGAACTCGGTGTACTGGGCGATGCCCGAGGCGCCCCGCTCGAAGGACAGCAGCAGCATCGCGGTGCGCCAACCGTCGCCGATCTCGCCGAGGCAGTCCCGCACGTTGACCCTGGCGTCGGTGAAGAACACCTCGCCGAACTCCTTGAGCCCGGAGAGCTGCTTGAGCGGTCGGACCTCGACGCCGGGCTGGTGCATGTCGATCAGCAGCATCGAGATGCCGTGGTGCCGGCTGGCGTCCGGCTCGGTGCGCACCAGCGCGAAGATCTTGTCTGCGTAGCCGGCGTTGGTTGTCCAGACCTTCTGCCCGTTGACCACGAACTCCTCGCCGTCCCGGACACCGCGGGCGCTCAGGCCGGCGAGGTCGGAGCCGGCGCCGGGCTCGGAGAACCCCTGGCACCAGATCACCTCGTTGCGCAGCAGCGGTCCGATGATCTCCTCGCGCTGCTCTGCGGTGCCGATCTTCATCACGGTGGGGGCGAGGAAGGTCAGCCCGAGCCCGTTGACGGTCAGCGGGGCGCGGGCGCGGACCATCTCCTCGTCGTAGATCGCCTTCATGCATGTAGTGCCGCCGCGGCCGCCGTACTCCGTGGGCCAGGCGATGCCGGCGAAGCCGGCCTTGGCCTTGTCCCGCTCCCAGTCCCGGCGCAGCGTGAAGCTCTGGTCGGGGTCGAGCCCGATCCAGAATCCGGGGCGGGTCCAGCGCTCCGGGATGTTCTCCTGCAGCCAGGCCCGCAGCTCGGCCCGGAACCTTTCCTCTTCTGCGGTGTAGCTCAAATCCATCGGCCCCCTCCTACGGTGCGCACCCTCGGCTGCCTCACCCTCGGCTGCCTCACCCTGGGTCACCCTGGCACATCGTCTCCCCTTCCGCGGACCCGAACGAACGGCACCTTCGTGCAATAGGGCCGTACGGAACTTCCGTTGATCAGTGTGACTGCGCCGCCTTGCGGGTACGCCCGGCAGCCCGGGATGCTTTCCGGGCCACCAAGCGAAGGGATCGACATGTGGGTCTTCCTGGTCAACCGGCTGCGACTGTGGCTGATCGTCGCCCTGGTCGTACCGCTAGCCGCCCGCGTGCTCGGCATGATCGGTGATCTCATCGAGTCCCGGACCGGACGCCAGACGACGCTCACCCGCGCATTGAAGGGAGCCCGGAACTTCCTCGGCCGCCGTTCCCGCGGACCGCTGCGCGGCCTTGCCGGCACCGACTCCCCCCGCTGACAGCGTCAGCCCCGACGTGCGGCGCGCAGCCAGCGGCAGCCGTACCGCGCCAGCTCCAGGGTCACCGAGCCGTCCTTGCCGACCGGCTCGCGGCCGCCGGCGAGCACGTCCTCCAGCTGCCACGAGCCGTCAAGGCCGGTCAGGGTGAGCGCCGCCTTCGTCGGCTCCGCCGAGAAGTTGTGCAGCGCCAGCACGGTTCCGCCGCCCATCTCGGCAGGCGTGTCGCACCGGTGCGCGAGCACCGCGAGGTCGCCGGCGTCAAGCACGTCGACCCGCCCCCACGCCAGCTCCGGGCAGGCCCGGTAGCTCCGCACGAGCAGCCTCATCCAGGACAGCAGCGAGTCCGGCTCGCGTTCCTGCGCTTCGACGTTCACCTGCTTCGGGCCGTACGAGCCCTTCGGGATCGGCCCGGGCAGCTCCGAAGGGTCGGCGGCGGTGGAGAACCCGCCGTTCGGGTCGGCCGTCCACTGCATCGGGGTGCGCACGGCGTGCCGGCCCTCGGCGGCGCAGGTTCTCGCCCATGCCGATCTCCTCGCCGTAGAACAGCACCGGCGTACCGGGCAGCGAGAACAGCAGGCTGTAGACCATCCGGATCCGCGTCCACGTCGCCGCCGAGCATCGGCGGCAGCCGGCGGCGCAGGCCGCGGCCGTAGAGCTGCATGTCCGGCTCCGGGCCGAAGGCGGCGAACACCTCCTGGCCGCTCGTCGTCGGTCAGCTTGTCCAGGGTCAGCTCGTCGTGGTTGCGGACGAACGTCGCCCACTGCGCGTCCCTCGGCGGATCCGGCCGCTCGCGCAGCGCCTCGGCGAGCGGCTCGGCGTCGCTCCGCGCCAGCGACGAGGTACATCTGCTGCATCCCGATGAAGTCGAAGCACATCGTGAGCTCGTCGCCGCCTCGTCGCCGAAGAACGTCGCGGTGTCCGGGTACGGCAGGTTCACCTCGCCGAGCAGGACCGCCGTCACCGTTGCGCCGGCCGAGGAACGGCCCGCAGGTCGCGCAGGTAGTCGTGCGGGTCCGGCAGCTGCTCCGCGTCGTCCTGGCCGGCGGTCTCCAGCAGGAACGGCACCGCGTC
Source organism: uncultured Actinomycetota bacterium (assembly GCA_963776255.1). Lineage (GTDB taxonomy): Bacteria > Actinomycetota > Actinomycetes > Mycobacteriales > Pseudonocardiaceae > Pseudonocardia. The sequence goes on from CAVZMB010000019.1 coordinate 339,785, forward strand.
GACCCGGAACCCGGACAGCCCGAGCTGCAGCCAGAACCCGATCGATGCGGGCGATCTCGTCGCGCACCGCCGGGTTCGCGACGTTGAGGTCCGGCTGGTGCTTGTAGAACCGGTGCAGGTAGTACTGCTCGGTGGCCTCGTCGTACTGCCAGACGCTGTACTCCTGGTCCGGGAACACCACGCCCTGCGGCCCGTCCGCCGGCGGCTCGTCCGCGCCAGACGTACCAGTCCCGGTACGGCGACTCGCGGCTGCTGCGGGCACTCTGGAACCACGGATGCTGGTCGGAGGTGTGGTTCACGACCAGGTCCGCGATCACCCGCATGCCCCGGTCGCGCGCGGTGCGGACGAACTCGACGAGGTCGCCGTAGCGTGCCCAGCCGCGGGTCGACGCCGTAGAAGTCGGTGATGTCGTAGCCGTCGTCGCGGTCCGGCGTCGGGTAGAACGGCATCAGCCAGAGGCAGGTGACGCCGAGCTCGGCCAGGTGGTCGATCCGCTGGGTCAGGCCCGCGAAGTCGCCGCGCCGTCGCCGTCGCTGTCGAGGTAGGTCTCGACGTCCAGGCAGTAGACGACCGCGTTCTTCCACCACAGGTCGGCGGTGCTGGGTCAGCCTCACGGTGCGGTCAGCCTCCAGCTGCGGCAGCACCTTCGTCGCCGAACACGTCGATGAACGCCTCCTGCTCCTGGCCGACGTGGTGCAGGTAGATCTCGTCGAACCCGAGCTCGGCGTACTCCTTGAGCCACGCCGCGTGCTGCCCGAGGTCGGCCGAGACGTTGACGGTCTCGTGCGACCGCTCTCCGGCGGCACGTGCTCGCGCGAGGTCGAAGTGCTCGACGAGTTCGAGGTCCCAGCGGCAGCGGCGGGCGAAGACGTTGGTGCGCCACTGGTCGTGGGCGATCGCGCAGCGCCTCGTCCTCGTCCGGCGCCCAGCTCAGGTGCACCTGGAGGTGCAGCCTTGCCGCGGCCGCCGGCGTCGCGGTAGGCGTCGATCATCGCGCGCAGGTGCTCGTGCCGGCGCGTTCACGGTGATCAGCCCGTCGGCCCACTCGGCGCACCAGCGCGGCGGTCGCCGTGCTCACCGCCGGCTCCGACCAGCGCGGGCGGCTGCTCGGGGCGGGTCCACAGCCGGGCCCGGTCGACCGTGACCAGCCCGTCGTGGCTCACCTCCTCGCCGGCGAGCAGCGCCCGGATCACCTCGACGCACTCCCGCAGCCGGGCGTTCCGCACGTCCTTGCGGGGCCAGCGATCGCCGGTGATGTGCTCGTTGCTCGCCTCGCCGGTACCCAGCGCGGCCCAGAACCGGCCCGGGTACATCGCGGCGAGGGTGCCGATCGCCTGCGCGATGATCGCCGGGTGGTAGCGCTGGCCCGGCGCGTTCACCACCCCGAACGGCAGCGAGGTGGCCTGCAGCGCGGCGCCCAGCCAGGACCAGGCGAACCCGGACTCCCCCTGACGCTCGCTCCACGGCGAGAAGTGGTCCGAGCACATCGCGGCGGTGAACCCCGCCTGCTCGGCGCGGACAACGGCGTCCAGCAGCGGTCTCGGGTGGATCTGTTCATGCGAGGCGTGCAGTCCGTAGACGGTCATACCCACCAGTTGCCCCAAGCGGCGTCGCCGACACCTGTCCGGGCCGACGACCATCCGGCTGCGCGCACCCGCTGCTCCGTTCAGGGCACGACCGGCGTACGGTGCGGCTGTCATGAGCACCGGTCCCGTGATCATCGGTTACGACGGCAGCGCGGCCGCCGAGAAGGCGATCCGTGCGGCCGCCGCGCTGCTGGCGCCGCGCAAGGCGATCGTCGTCATGGTCTGGGAGGCCGGCCGCGGCTTCGACGTCGTCGAGGCGCCGAGCCTGTCGCTGGACTACCCGGCCGCCACGCTCGACCTGCGCGCCGCGTACGAGCTGGAAGAGGCCATGGGTCGAGGCCGCGCGGCAGATGGCGCAGCGCGGTGCCGCACTTGCGGCCGAGCTCGGGCTGGACGCCGAGGGCCTCGCGATCGCCGACGAGGTCACGGTCGCCGACACGTTGGTGCGGGTCGCCGACGAGCACGACGCCGCGGTGATCGCGCTCGGCGCGCACGGGCACACCACGCTCCGCGAGGCGATCCTCGGCAGCACGTCGCACGACGTCATGCGGCACGCCAAGTGTCCGGTCCTGCTGGTGCGGGCACCGGATGGCACCCGCTCCCGACACTCCTGAGCCGCTAGCCGCGCGCCAGGCTTACCCGGTGGCCGGGAGCGATCCCGCCGAGGTGCGCCGCAGCCGATCCCCGGTTGACCGCGAGCGCCAGGTGGCCGGCGGAGTCCACCAGCACGAGCAACGCCCCCGGCGGCACGTCGGCGAACGTGCCGACCACAGCGGCGTCGAATCCAGCGACCGTCGAGCAGCACCTGGACCCGGACACCCAGGCCCGCGGTGGCGAGGTCCGCAGCGGCGGCGGCGAGCTGGAGGTTTCCGAAGGCGTCGGCGCCGACGACCTCGGTGTCGATCCGGCCGTCGTGCACCTCGCGAACCGGTGGCGGCAGCGATACCAGCGTCGTGGGCTCCACGGCGGCGCCCATTCGGTCCGCCGGGACACCGGCGGCGAGGTGCGCGGCGGCCGGCGCGAACACGTCGCGACCGTGGAAGGTCGCGGACACCGTGGGCAGCCGGAACTCGGCGGCGGTGAGCTGGTGCGCGGCGCGCACCCCACCGAGCGCCTCGGCGGCCGGCAGCAACAGCCCGTTGTCCGGGCCGACGAGCAGCCCGCCGGCGGCGAGCACCACCACGCCCCGGCGATCCGTGCCCACCCCCGGATCGACGACCGCGAGGTGCACGGCGCGCGGCAGGTACGGCACGGTCTGGGCGAGCAGCACCGCCCCGCGCCGAACGTCCTGCGGCGGCACGGCGTGAGTCACGTCGATCACTCCGACCTGCGGCGCGATCCGGGCTATCACACCCTTGCAGGCCGCCACGAACCCGTCCTGCAGCCCGTAGTCGGTGGTGAACGAGATCCAACCGCTCGGCACGAGGATCAGCCCGTGACCACGCCGAACAGCATGCCCAGCAGGTAGGTGATCGTCGCGGCCGCCACCCCGATCGCGAGCTGCCGCAGCGCCCGGCGCAGCGGCGGGCCCCCGGAGATCACGCCGACCGCCGCGCCGGTAAGCATCAGCGCCAGCCCGACCAGCACGCCGGCCGTGATCAGCGCCGCCACACCCTGCAGCCCGACCAGGAAGGGGAGCACCGGCACCGCTGCCCCCGCCGCGAAGAACACGAAGCTGGACGCCGCCGCCCGTAGGCCGGTGCCGACGATCTCGTGGTCGGCCTGCCGCGGCGCACCGGACCCCTCCGGCCGCTGGCCGCGCAGCACCGCGTCGGCGCGGCGCTTCGCCTGCTCCGCTGGCATCCCGCGGGCCCGGTACACCAGCTCGAGCTCGTTGGCGTTCACATCCAGCTCGCGGACGGCCCAGCCGTCTTGCTGCCCGGGGCTGGAGGCGGCGAGCAGCTCACGCTGGGACCGCACCGAGATGTACTCCCCGGCGCCCATGGACAGCGCCCCGGCCAGCAGACCGGAGAGGCCGACGAGCATCACCGTGCGGTTGTCGGCGCCGGCGCCTGCCATGCCGAGCACCAGGGCGAGGTTGCTCACCAAGCCGTCGTTGACGCCGAAGACGGCGGCCCGGAACGTCCCGGACAGCCGCGCCCGACCGCGGGCGGCCAACCCGCGCACGACCTCCTCGTGGATCCGCTCGTCGGCGGCCATCGCGCGGGTCGCGTCGAGGTCGGTCTGGTACGGCGAGCGGGCCTCCGCGCGTTGCGCGAGCGCGAGCACGAACACCGAGCCGAAGCGGCGGGCCAGGAAGACCAGCAGCCGGGACCGGAAGTCGCCGCGGCGGGTCGGCCCGACCTCGTTGCCGAGCAGCCGCTCCCAGTGCGCGGCGTGCCGCTCCTCGGCCTCGGCCAGCCCGAGCAGGATCTCGCGGTCCTCACCGGAGCGGCGGTCGGCCAGCTCCCGGTAGACCTCCGCCTCCGCGCGCTCGTCGGCCAGCCGGCGCCGCCAGCGTCGCAGGGTGGCTGGGCTCGGCTCGACCTTCGGCACCCCCCCAGGATCTCAGATGAACGCCGGCCGTCAGCGGCCCTGGTGCAGCGCCGCGTGGACACGATCGCGCAGAACGTCTGCCTCGGCGTCGGTGAGCGGCCGACGACCGCCCGGCCGACGTTGCGCAGTAGCGGCGTGGCGAACAGCACGATCGCCTCCGGCGGCCGCAGCGCGGGCTGCCAGCCGTAGTACGTGTTGAGCAGCACGAGCTCGGCGACCCGCTCCGGGTGCGCCAGCGCCCAGTCGATGGCCGGCGGCCCGGACGAGTCGTGCGCGACCAGCACCATCCGGTCGAGCCCGAGGCCGCCGAGCACCGCGTCCACCTCGCCGATCTGGTTGGCGGCCGTGTACGGGTAGCCGGCCGGTTTGTCCGAGCCGCCCCAGCCGAGGAAGTCGAAGGTGATCACCCGGCGACGCGGGGTGATGTGCGGCAACAACCGGTCGTAGAGGTGCAGGTTGTCCGGGAAGCCCGGAACTTACTTGTGTGACGCAAGCCAGGCCGTCGGCGGCAGGTGCCTACAGCGCCAGGTCCAGACCCGCCCGGATGTGCTCGCGCATGACGTCCGCAGCGCGCTCCGGGTCGGTGCCGAGCGCGTCCAGCAGGGCTTCGTGGGCCTGCCGGATCTGCGGGTGTTCGGCCTCTCGCTCGAAGTAGCTGGAGTAGGCCGCCAGCGTCCGCGCGCGGCTCCACACCGCATCGAACAGGTCGACGAGCTGCGGGTTCGCGGTGGCTTCGACCACCGCGCGGTGCAGCAGCAGGTTGGCCGCGAACGCATCCGCCGGCTGTGCGGTGTCCATCTGCTCGGCCTTGTCGATCGCCGCGGCGACCTGCTGCACGCTGCCGAGCTCGGCGACCCGGTAGGCCGCGAACACCTCGATGGCCTCCCTGGCCTCGAACAGCTGCCGGACAACGTCCGGCCCGAGCGCCCGCACCAGGAAACCCCGCCGGCCGGCCGGCTCGATCAGGCCTTCCCGCTGCAGCCGGTGCAACGCGTCGCGGACCGGCGTGCGGCTGATCTCGAGCTGCGCCGCGAGGGAGTCCATCACCAGCCGCGAACCCGGCGGTAGGGCTCCGGACGCCATCGCCTCACTGATCCGCCGATAGGCGGCGTCGGCCAGGGTCTCGTCGCTGACCGGGCGCATGTGCTCCTCCTGCCGCCCCCAGGCGGCCCGCGAGTTGGTAACAGCCGTCATAGCGCGGTTCGTCCCGACGAGCCCTTACCGGCGTGCTGTACACCGTATACGGTGCACGGATGGCGCGCTGGGAGGCAGACAGCCCGAAGTCCGTCGCTGACCTGGTCCGCGCCGACCGGGTACATCGGCTGGTCTACACCGACCAGGAGATCTTCGCCGACGAGATGCTCAAGGTATTCGGCCGGGTCTGGACCTACGTCGCGCACGACAGCGAAATCCCCAATCCGAACGACTTCCGCACCGGCTACCTCGGGCTGCGCCCGATCATCGTCGCTAGGGACCGCCGCGGCACGGTGAATGTGCTGTTCAACCGGTGCACGCACCGCGCGTCGACGGTGTGCCGGCTGGAACGCGGGAACGCCAAGAGCTTTCAGTGCCCCTACCACGGCTGGACCTACCGCAACGACGGGACGCTGGTCGGGGTGCCTTGGCCGGAGGCCTACGGCGAGGACTTCGACCGCAGCGAGCTGAACCTCGGACGGGCACCGTTGGTGGACAGTTACCGGGGGTTCATCTTCGCCACCCTGGACGAGAACGCGCCGTCGCTGCCGGAGTACCTCGGCGCCGCCGCGCCGCTGCTCGACCAGTGGCTGGACCGCACCCCTGACGGCACTGTCACGGTGCGAAGCGGCGCGAACCGGATGGTATATCGGGGCAACTGGAAGCTCGCGTTCGACAACGCCGCCGACGGCTACCACCCCGCCTTCTCGCACCGCTCGCTGCTGCGGCTCGGCGAGCGGTTCGGCGAGTCCAAGGACATGGTCTACTTCGGACGCTCACCGGACGAGGGGCCGATGTACTCGCAGTACCTCGGCAACGGGCACTCGTTCATCGACCAGCGACCCAGCTACGGCGGGCCGGGTTCGTTCTGGGAGCAGCAGCGTCCGCAACCCGGGCGCGAGGCGTTCGAGCGGGACATCAGGGCCCGCTACGGCGCGGACGCCGACCGGCTGCTCGACCTCGCGATCGGGTCGCAGATGAACCTGAACATCTTCCCCAACCTGCTGATCCTGGGGAACCAGATCCAGGTCGTCGAGCCGATCGCCGTGGACCGCACCCAGCTCACCTGGCACGCGACGACTGTCGACGGTCTCCCTGACGAGATCAACATCCTGCGGATGCGCACCCAGGAGGACTTCCCCGCCTTCGGCGAGCCCGACGACCAGGCCAACTTCGAGGAGGCCCAGCGCGGCCTCGGGGTCCCGGAGATGGAGTGGGTGATGATGCACCGCGGCCTCGGGCAGCCCGACCGCGAGAAGACCGACGACGCGGGGGTGACCACCGCGCCGGTGACGTTCGAGCACCCGATGCGCGGCTACTTCGACGAGTGGGTCCGCTTGATGACCCGTTGAACCGCCAGCCCCGACCCACCCGAGGAGCGTCCGCATGACCTCGACCCTGCCCGGCCCGAACGGCGGACCCGGCGCCCCCACCGACACCGACCGCTGGTCGTACTACGTCGACGCCGACTACTACCGGCGGCTCGACGAGCTGGTCGAGGCGTGGTCGCAGGACTGGCCGGTGTCCGACCCGCTGGTGCGGCTGGAGACCGAGGCGGTGCTAGCCAGAGAGGCCCGGCTGGTGGACGACGGGCTGTTCAACGAGTGGGTACGGCTCTACACCGACGAATGCCTGTACTGGGTGCCGATCACACCCGGCGGCGGGGACCCGCGCCGGGAGATCAGCTACGCCTTCGACGACCGTCGTCGGCTCACCGACCGGGTGTACTGGCTGCGCACCGGGCTGGCGTTCTGCCAGATCCCGCAGTCCCGGACCAGGCGCCTGATCACCAACATCGAGGTGCTCGACACCGGTCCGCACCGGCTGGTGCGCTCCAATTTCGTGATCTTGGAGTACCGGGCCGGGGTGCACCGCAGCTACGTCGGCTGGTACGGGCACGCGCTTGAGCACCACGACGACGAGTGGCGGATCGCGGTGAAGCAGATCAACCTGCTCGACTCCGAGCAGGGGCACGAGAACATGACGATCATCTTCTGAGGGCGGAGCGGTGGCCGGATCGGAATCGATTGAACTGGCCGAGCTGCGCGCCGAATGCGCGCTGCTGCGTCAACAGTCAGCCCGGCTGCGCCGCCAGCTCGACGCCGCCTTGCCGGTGCTCGCGGCGCTGGCCGAGGCCCGGATCTGGGACTTCACGCCGTACCAGGTCGAGCTCGACGGGGACTGGCTGGCGATCGACCGGGACGACGCGCAGCGGCTGATGAGCGCGCTGGCCGCGAATGACCACTGGCGGCCGTGGCGGCGGACGTTGGAGAGGCGGCACCGGTCCGGGTGAGCGCCGCTGTCTCAGGCACGACTCCGACGGTGCTGGTCGTGCTGCATGCGGACAGCACCGACATCGCGCTTGTACAGGAGGTCCTGGTAGCGCGTGGCATGCAGGTGCGCGTTCTCCGGGCGCACGCGGGCGAGCGCGGCCCGGACTCGTCCGGCGTCCGCGAGCTCGCCGGGCTCATCGTGCTCGGCGGCGCGATGGGCGCCTACCAGGCGGACCGGTATCTGTTCCTGAACGAGAGCATGCGGCTGCTCGACGCCGCCGTCGAATGCGCCGTTCCGACGATCGCGATCTGCCTGGGATCACAGCTGCTCGCCACGGTCGCCGGCGGCACGGCCTACCCGGGCGAGGCCGGGCTGGAGTGGGGATTCGTGCCCATCAAGATCACCGGAGCCGGGCGGGCGGACCCGGTGCTCGGCGACCCTCTGTTGGTCGGTGGCGGCGAGTACTTCTCCTTCCACTCCGACAGCTTCGACCTGCCGGCCGGCATGGACGTGCTGGCCGAGTCGCCGAGCTACCCGCAGGCCTTCCGGGTCGGCTCGGCGCTGGGCCTGCAGTTCCACCCCGAGCTGTCCGTGCGCGGCATGGACCGGTTGATCGACCTCGTCGAGGGTGACGCCGCCGCGGACGAGATCGCGTTCGCCCGCGCCGAGGCGAAGGCTCGCCGCGAGCCGACCCGGCGCCGGTTCGGCTCGATGATCGCCCGATGGACGGCTCCCCGATCGCAGCTCTCGCCGACGACAAACCCACACCCGAATCCCGGAGGTCAGGATGGCAGCAACCAGTTTCGCCGCTAGGCACGGACTCTGGACCACGGAGCAGCAGGAAGCCGCCGATCGGCTGGGCGAGGAGGTCGCCAACCAGGGCCTCGAGTCGATCAGGCTGTCCTGGCCCGACCAGCACGGCATCCTGCGCGGCAAGAGCTACTCCGCGCAGGCGTTCGCCGGTGCGCTGCGCAGCGGCGCCGAGATCACGATGGCGCCGTTCTTCTTCGACACCGCGAACGCGATCGTGTTCAACCCGTTCAGCGTCGGCGGCGGCTTCGACATCCCGGAGCTGTCCGGCAGCCCGAACGTGATCATGCTGCCGGATCCGACCACGTTCCGGGTGCTGCCGTGGGCGCCGGAGACCGGCTGGGTGCTCTGCGACCTGTACATGCGGGACGGCTCGCCGTTCCCCTTCGCGCCGCGGCACATCCTGCGCAGCGCACTCGAAGCGCTGACCGGGGCCGGCTACGACCTCGTCGCCGGGATCGAGATGGAGTGGTACATCACCCGCCTGCTGGACGACAACCTCACCTCCGGCGACCTGGGTGGGCCCGGCAGCCCGGGTCGGCCGCCGGAGGTCGCGCCGCTCGCGCGCGGCTACAGCTACCTGCAGGAGGGCCACCTCGACGAGATCGACACCGTGCTGCGACCACTGCGCAAGAACCTGCTCGAGCTGGGCCTGCCGCTGCGCTCGCTGGAGGACGAGTGGGCGCCGAGCCAGGTGGAGACCACCTTCGACGTGCTGGACGGGATGGCCGCCGCCGACGCCGCGATGCTCTTCCGCAGCGCGGTGAAGCAGTCCTGCCGGCGCAACGGGTACTTGGCCACGTTCATGTGTACGCCCGGCGTGCCCGGGTTCTACGCCAGCGGCTGGCACCTGCACACCTCGATCACCGACCGGGCCACCGGTCGGAACGCGATGGTGCCCGTCGAGGGCGAGCCGCTGTCCGAGATCGGCCGGCAGTTCGTCGGCGGCATCCTGGAGCACGCGATCGCCGCCTCGGCGTTCACCACGCCGACCGTCAACGGCTACCGTCGGCGCCGGCCGTACTCGCTGGCTCCGGACAAGGTCACCTGGGGCTTCGACAACCGGGCCGCGATGATCCGCGTGATCAGCTGGCCGGGTGACGAGGCATCGCATGTCGAGAACCGGGTGGGCGAGCCGGCCGCCAACCCGTACCTGTACGTCGCGTCCCAGGTGCTGTCCGGGCTGGACGGGATCACCAACAAGACCGACCCCGGCCCGATCAGCGAGGACCCGTACGCCACCGACCGCCCGACGCTGCCGACCAGGCTGGCCGACGCGCTGGACGTGCTCGCCTCCGACGCGTTCTTCCGCCGCGCGCTCGGGGACCGGTTCGTCGACTACCTGGTGACGATGAAGCGCAGCGAGGTCAACCGGTTCGCCGCGCACCTGGAGGAGCGCCCGGACGCCGACCCGGCCGTCGTCACCGAGTGGGAGCACCGGGAGTACTTCGAGCTGTTCTAGGCGGTCAGTTGCGTGATGCAATCTGCCACCCCAACCCGGGCGGCCCGCCCCGGGTGGCCGTGCACGCGGCGGACGGCGGGACGCTCGGCGACGACCTGGTGTGCGAGCGCTGCGGGCAGTCCGTCGGCTTCGACGCACTGGAGGTACGTCCGGGGCCGGGGCTGGTTCGGGAATCGTCGGTCTAACCCCGACGACGTAGCCGGCGGGCCAACACCTCGCGGATCGGGGTGATCACGGTGCCCTGCGCGGCGAGGTCGCGGCGGATCCGCTGGCGGCTGGTCCACACCGCGAGCCCGGCTGCCGCCCAGCCGACGTACTGCACCGACCAGGCCAGCCGGAACGCGTCGGTCGTGTAGCCGCCCGCGAGGTCGAGCACGATGCCCATCGCAAGCGCGACCAGCGGCGCAGCGAGGAAGCCGCCCATGTTGACCATGCCGACGGCCGAGCCCTGGCGATGCTCGGGGTTGAAGGTCCGTGCGTAGTCGAAGCCGATCATCGAGCCTGGCGCACCCATCGCGAGCACCACGACCAGCACCACGAGCAGCCACCGCGGAACCGGCTGCGGCAGGGCGAGCACGACGGTCCAGGTCGCTGCGGTCAGCCCGATCACACCGAGCACCAGCGTGGAGCGGCGCAGTGGGTACCGCGCGACGAACTCCCCGAACAGCGGGCCGAACACGATCCCGACCAGCACCAGCAGTGCGAGCAGCCCGCCCGCCTCACCCGGGGACAGCCCCTGGGCAGCGATCAGGAACGGCGCGCCCCACAGCAGCGCGAACACCGTCGACGAGAACTGGGTGCCGGCATGGGTCCACACCCCCAGCCGGGTCCCCCGCTCGGACCACGACATGCGCAGCCCGTGCAACAGCGATCTCGGCTCCCCTGGCGGCGGGCCGGTCGAGACGCCCGGTGGCGCGTCCCGCACCACCAGCAGGGTCAGCACGACGACGAGCACGCCCAGCGCCGCGGCGGACCCGAACGCCGCCGTCCAACCCACGCCGTAGAGCAGTGCGAGCAGTGGCACCGCGGACATGACCTGTCCGAGCTGGCCGACCATGCCGGTCATCTGAGTCATCAGCGGGACCCGTCGCGGCGGGAACCACCGGCCGACCAGCCGCAGCACGCTGATGAACGTCACCGCGTCTCCGGCGCCGACCAGCACCCGGCCGAAGACCGCCAGCGGCAGGCCGAGGGCAACGGCGAGGACCAACTGGCCGCCGGCCATCAACAGCCCGCCGGCCACCAGCATCCGCCGGGAGCCGAACCGGTCGAGCGCCAGCCCGCCCGGTACCTGCAACGCGGCGTAGACGAGCAGTTGCAACACCACGAAGCCGGCCAGCACGGTGGGCGTCGCGTTGTAGCGCTGGCTGGCTTCGAGCCCGGCGACACCGAACGACGTCCGATGCAGAACAGCGACGATGTAGGCGCTGATGCCGACCGCCCAGACGGCCCACGAGCAATATGCGCCAGTCATCGCCCCCAGGGTGCCCGCCCCAGGGCGCTAAATGCTCAGCTGTCGAGCTGGATCACAGACAGGATGTTGCCTGCCGGGTCGGTGAACCAGGCGATCGGTGGGCCGTACTGGCGCTGGATGCCCTTCTCGTCGGTGCCCTCGAGCCTCTCGAACGTCACTCCGCGGGCGGTGAGCTCGTCCACTGTCGACTCGACGTCGTCGACCGGAAAGTTGAGGATCGTGAACGTGGCCGGCGTGTGGTTCTCCTTGGGGTAGATCAGGGTGTCCCGGTCGCCGGCGAGGTGCAGCGTGAGCATCCCGTTCTCCTCGGAGACCCGGATGCCGAGCGTCTCGGCGTAGAACCGCTTCGCCTTCGGGATGTCGTCGGTGGAGAATCCGCTGAAGGCCTTGCTCTTCTCGAGCATCGTGCTCCCCTTTCGTGGATGTGACCGGGTCAGCTGGTGGTGAACCGGTAGGCGGTCTGGGCGTGTGGCTCCTTGGCGAAGGCGAGCACCTTGTGCGGCTCGACCCGGAACACCGCAGCAGGTTGCCCCTGGGAGACGAAGGCGTCGTCGGCCACGTCGAAGTGCCAGTCGCTGCCGTACTTCGCCTCGAACGCATCGGCCAGCCGCTGCAGCGTCACCCCGTCGGTCACCCGGATCGCGCCGCCCTCGACGACCACGTCGAGGCCTCGCGCCCACGCGTTCTGGCCGGTGGTCAGCGCGACCTGCGGGTTGTGCTGGAGATTGCGGGCCTTCTGCTCGTCGAAGCCGGTGACGAAATGCACTGCGTTGTCGTCCAGCACGCCGACCAGCGGCGTGACGTGCGGACGGCCGTTCGCCCGCACGGTGGTGAGCCAGTAGAGCTCGGCGTCCTGCAGCGTGCGCAGCGCAGCGGGCCAGGCCGTCGGTCCGGCCTGCGGATCGCTGAACCGGCCGTCCAGATCGGTCGTGGGCACGGTTGCTGTCACGACGGGTCGCCTTCCTTCATGTCGCGATTGCCTCGGAATGTCGCCTGGATGGACCTCTCGGAACGGAGAAACTCATCGCTGCGCTGGACATTCCCGAGCCTGGTCCGTCCGGCTCGGCATCGATACCGTGACCCAATGATCGAGGAAGCGAGCGAGGACACCCGGCGGCGTGGCCCGGCGTTCGTCGTGAAGCTGGTGATCATCGTCTTGGCCTGCCTGGTGGCGCTCGCGATCGCCGGTGACGACGAGCTGCGTGCCTCGCTGCTGGACTGGACGAAGAGCCCGGACCGGCCCTGGCGTTAGCTCGCCGGCCGTCACCGAGGCAGCGCCGACATACGTGCGCGATGGGCGAGCAGATCCTGTGCCCACTGCACCCAGCTCTCGGCGAGCTCGGGTACGTGGAGCAGGTCGGCCAGCCGACTCCGGTCCTGGTGGTAGGCGCGCGCCACGTCCCCCACGGTGAGCCCGTGCGCCGGTACGTGTTGGACGGTCAGCGGGTCGCCGGCGGCCACCTCGCCCTCGGCGAGGATCCGCAGGTAGGCGCCGGGACGGCCGGCGGCGGCGAACCGGCGCGGGAACCCGTCGTCGCCGAGCCGGATGCCGAGCTTGTAGCAGGGCACCCGCGGCGCGCACACCTCCAGCTCGGCCCGCCCGATCCGCCACCGCTCGCCGACGACGGCGTTCGTCACGTCCACCCCGGCCACCGTCAGGTTCTCGCCGAACACCCCCGGCCGCAGGTGGCGCCCCAGCTCGCCGGCCCACCACTCGATGTCCTGCAGTGCATAGGCGTAGACGGCCTTGTCCGGCCCGCCGTGCACGGCGCGGTCGGCCTGGTCGTCACCGGTCACGTTGACCCCCTGCACCGCCACCGGCCCCTCGACCGGGTACTTGAAGATCGCGGTCTGGACGATCCGGGCGTGCCACACCACCGGCCGCGGCGTGCCGACGTTCACCGATGCGATCCGCCCCACTGTGTGCTTCACGATTGACCCGCCTTCCTGTGGTGGCGCCGGTAGTGACGGGCGACCCGCGCGCGGTTGCCGCAGGCGGCCGAGCACCATTCCCGCCGCGGGTGGTCCTGCACGAAGTACAGGACGCAGCCCGGAGCCAGGCAGGCCCGCAGCCTGACCCGGTCCGGCCCGGTCAGCAGGTCGATCGACTGCAGCGCGATCGTGGACAGCGCGCGCCGGACCGGGTCGGCCCGGTCGGCGACGCCCCGCTCGAACCGACCGTCCCGGTGCACGAGCCGCGGCCAGATCGGTGCTCGACGCACCGCGCGGTTGATCTCGGCGACCGCCCGGTCCACGGCGACGGTGTCCGACTCCGCCTGATCCGATCCAGCCGACGACCGGTGGTCAGTGAGCACGGCGGCCAGCAGGCGCAGCGCGTCGCGGAGCGCGCGGAACCGTTGCAGGTCGGCGTCCTCGGGTCGTCGCGTCTCGGGTGTCGTCGCGTCGTCGCCCGCGGTCACCTCGGCCAGCCAGGCGCGGAGATTGCCGGTCGTGGTCAGCACGTCGTGGACGCCGAGCCGATCGGCCCAGATCGTGTTCATCAGCCGAACCGGTGCCGGCTCTGCGGGTAGCAGGACAGCGAGCTCCTCGGTACCGAGATGGGGCTCCGCGGGCAGTGTCACATTGCTAACGGTAGCACGCACGTCTTTCCATTAGGTGACGGGAGCGGGTCCTTGACCTGAAGTCCACTTCAGGTGTGAGCCTTTTGGCATGGAACAGACGACAGCGCGGGACGACGAGATCGTCGCGATTCAGCAGACCGTCGCGGAGGCCGAGAAGTACCAGAGCGAGGTGGCGCCATTCGTCGCACTGCACACCGCCGACGCGATCATCGTGAACATCGCCGGCCGTCGGGTACTGGGCCGCGAGGCCATCCGGCAGGCCATGGCGGCGGCCCTGGAAACCCCGATGGCCAAGGTGTTCACCAAGTCGGAGATCGTGGACATCCGCTTCGTCGGACCGGATGTCGCCATCGTGAGCTGCGTCAAGCACGTGTCCGACGAGCGGGACCCGTCCGCCACGGGTGGTGCCGACGCCGACCCGCCGGCGACCGGCAATCTGACCTACGTCATGGCCAATGAGGACGGCACATGGCGGATCGCGCTGGCCCAGACCACTCCGATCCAGTGACTACCGCGACCACGAGCACCGCCCGCGAGGCCGAGATCGAGGCGATCAGGCAGGCGGTCGCCACGCTGGAACACTCCCAGCAGAACGAGCTACCCGAGGAGTTCATCAGCCTGTTCCGGCCGGACGCGATCTGGACCACCGGTCACGGCAGGCGCCTCACCGGGCGAGACGAGATCGCGGGATTCACCCGCCAGGTGCTGCCCGGCGCCATGACCGACAGCACGGCCAGCTACGAGGTGGTGCACGTGCTGTTCATCCGGCCCGACGTCGCCGCGGTCAAGGTGCGCCAGCGGTACCTGACCCTGGACGGCGAACAGATCGGCAACGAGGGCACGCCGCTATACGTCATGTCCAAAGAGGACGGGCAGTGGCGCCTCGTCGCCTGCCAGAACACCGAGGTGCTCCACCCCGAATGAGCGGGCTTATTCCGCTTTTCGGGCGCGATTCGGACGGAATGAGCCCGCTTATTCGATGATTGTGCGCGGGGCCCGGCGGTCGTGGAGCTCCAGCGCGAGCCCGAACTCCAGCAGGTGCGCGCCGTCGCGCGGGTCCCGGCCAGCGCGGCTCGCGGATCCGGTCCAGCCGGTAGCCCAGGGTGTGCCGGTGCACGCAGAGCTGCTCGGCGGCCGGACCCGGCCGGCAGCCGGCGCACAGGAACGCCCGCAGCGTGTCGAGCAGGCTCGGGTGGTCCTGCAGCGGCCCGAGCAGGTGCCGCACGAACGCGTCGGCGGCCAGGTCGTCGTCGATGCCGGCGAGCACGCCGGCCAGCCCGAGCCGGGCGACGTCCTGCACCCCGTCGGCGGGGGTCAAGGGGGTCGCGGCCGCCACCGTGGCCTCCCGGACCGCCGCACCGAGCGCCTCGGCGCCGCGCGCCACCCGGCTGCGGCCGACCACCACCTGCGACCACCCGCGGCCCCGCGCGGACGCCGCGATGCGCTGTCCGTGCTTCGCGTCGGCCGGCTGCAGGATGCAGTACAGCGAGCCGTCCACCGGCCGACGATCGGCGCCCGGTCGACGCCGATCACGTCCTCGGCCAGCGCGCAGAGCGCGCGTTCCGGCACCCGGGCGGGCCGGCGCAGCAGAGCACCCGGAAGGCCGACCCGGCGTCGAACCCGAGCGCGGCGAGCTGCCGGCCAACCTCCTCGCTGGTGCCGCGGTGCGCCGCGACGTCGTCCAGCAGCGCGGAGACCCGGGCGCAGCGCTGCTCGCGCTCGGACCGCCGCGGGCCAGTTCGAGGCTCAGTCCGGCCAGGCCCTGCTCCATCAGCAGCCGCTGCGTGCTCGTCCACCGGGCGGCCGCCCACCAGCACGAGCACCGCCTCGACCTCGCCATCGACCCGCACCACCGCGCCGGTGACCACCTCGTCGCCGCGCTGGAACTCGAAGTGATCATGCTGCCGGGACTGCGGCGCGACCACCTGCCAGAGCTGCCGCGGGTACACCGGGGCGCGCCCGCCGGCCGCGGGCCGGAACCGAGCACCTGCCCGTAGTAGTCGAACACCACGCAGCGGAACTCCGGCATCGGCGCCGCGATCGTCTCCAGCACGCCGTCGACCCCGGCGCCGGTGATCACCCCGGCCAGGATCTGGCGGTGCAGGTCGACCGCGGCGCGCAGCCGCCCGTAGTGCTCCGCGGCGACGAACGAGCTCACCCGCTTGGTGACCGCTATGAACGGCACCTGGTAGGGCACCGTGGACAGCGGCAGCTCGCGGGCATCCGCCCTCCTCGAGCATCGCCGATGGCACCTGGTCGAGCCGAATCCCCACGCCCACCCCGACGCCCGGGCAGCCCCGGCCGTCCAGCAGCATGATCAGCCGGCGCTGCAGCTCCGGGCTGTCCCGGACGCTGAGCCCGGTGGTCAGCAGGATCTCGCCGCCCTCGAGCCACGGTGTCGGGTCGGGGGATCTCGCTCGATGTGCGCCCACGACACCTGGCCGCGCTCGGAGAGCCCGCCCCTCCCCGCGACCAGCTCGAGCCCCAGCGCCGGGTCGGAGAGCAGCGAGGACAGCCACAGACCCACCCTGCGGATCGTAACGAGGGCGCCCGCTTTGTCCATCTGTCCAAACGGGGTAGGTCCCGGCCGGACGTCTGTCCGAGGACACGCTCCCGGGTCCTCATACGGTGCTTGGCGACACGAATACGGCGAAGTTCACCAGGAGGGAGCGCGACCGTGGTGCGGTTCAGCTACTGCCTCACGCCGACCTATCCGGCCAAAGACGCAATCAAGTTCATCAAGACCGCCGACGAGCTCGGCTACTACGCGGCCTACGGAATCGACGAGATCTACCACAAGGACGTCTGGATGCTGCTCGCCGCGGCGGCCGGTGAAACCAGCCAGATCCGGCTCGGACCGAACGTCACCCACGTGATCCTGCGAGACCCGACGTTCGTCGCGCAGATGCTCGGCACGCTGGACGAGCTCTCCGACGGGCGCGCCGAGGGCGTGGTCGAGCTTCGGCAACCTCGGGATGCTCAGCCAGTACGGGGTGCAGTGGCAGGGCAGCAAGCCGCTGTCCCGGGTCCGCGAGGGCATGGCTGTGATCGACACCTTCCTCAAGGAGGGCGTGATCACGCACAACGGCGAGTTCTTCAACTACACCGGCCTGTTCACCTCTGCCCGCCCGGTGCAGGAGCGGGTCCCGCTCAAGATCGGCGCGATGGGTGGACCCAAGTCGTTCGAGCTCGCCGGCGAAATCTTCCGATGGGCTGCACCACGCCCTCGGGTACTCGAAGGAGAACTACGAGTACGTCATGAAGCACGTGCGGGCCGGCGCGGAGAAGGCCGGCAAGAACGTCGGCCGACCTGGACATCGCCGCCTGGGTGATCACCACCTGCGGCGAGGACTCGGCGCAGGCCAAGGAGTGCGCGCGCATCCTGGTCGCGTTCTACCTGTCCTCGATGCCGGAGAGCCAGCTCAACCGGCACGGAATCTCCTCGTCGGACCTCGCGCCGATCTTGGAGGCGTTCGGCGCCGGCCAGGTGGACAAGGCGATCGAGCTGACCTCCTCCGAGCTGGCGGACAACCTGTCCATCTCCGGCACACCTGAGGAGTGCGAGGCGAAGCTGCGGGAGAACATCCTGTCCACCGGGATCAACCACGTCGTCTACGCGATCTGTGACCCGTTCCTGGTCAAGGCGTTCTCGGGGATGGACGTGCCGAACGTCCCGGACACCACCGGCCAGCTGCGGCTGCTGGCCGAGCGGGTCAACCCGAACCTGGCGTAAGGATGTCGCAGATCGAAGGCTGAGGAGCGGAGGTTTGGCCAATGGGCGTGCCGGCCTTTCTGCACCCGTTCGCCAGGCCCGCCGCTGAGCGGTTCGTCACGATCGTCTCCGGCGACGGGGCAACCGTTACCGACAGCGAGGGGCGCCGGTACGTCGACGCGCTGGGCAGCCTCTGGTACTGCAACGTCGGCCACGGCCGGACCGAGATCGCCGACGCGGTGGCCGCCCAGCTGCGCCGGCTGGACTGCTTCCACACCTACGAGATGTTCACCAACGAGCCGGCCGAGCGGCTGACCGCGCTGCTCGCCGCGCTGGCGCCGATGCCCGACGCGCGGGTGTTCCTCACCTCCGGCGGGTCGGAGTCGGTCGACTCCGCGATCAAGCTCGCCCGGGTGGCGCACTGGCGCGCCGGCCGACCGGAGCGGCAGCTGGTGATCAGCCGGCGCAACGCCTACCACGGGGTGACCTACGGCGGGACGAGCGTGACCGGGCTGCCGGCCAACCAGGAGGGCTTCGGGCCGCTGGTCGGCGGCGTGGTGCAGGTGGACAAGGACGACCTCGACGAGGTGGCGCAGGTCTTCGCCGAGCGCGGAGAAGAGGTGGCGGCGGTGATCGCCGAGCCGGTGATGGGGGCGGGTGGGGTGTACCCGCCGGCGGCGGGCTACCTCGCCGGCCTGCGTCGGCTGTGCGACGCGCACGGCGCGTTCCTGATCCTGGACGAGGTGATCTGCGGCTTCGGCCGGCTCGGCACCTGGTGGGGCGGGCAGCACTACGACGTGGTGCCGGACCTGGCGACCTTCGCCAAGGCGGTCACCTCCGGCTACCAGCCGCTCGGCGGGGTGCTGGTCGGGCCGGCGGTGCGTACTCCGCTGGAGGCCGACCCGGACTTCATCCTGCGGCACGGTCACACCTACAGCGGGCACCCGGCGTCCTGCGCGGCGGCGCTGGTCGCGCTGGACATCCTCGAGCGCGAGGGGCTGCTGGACCGGGCGCCGAAGATCGGCGAGCGGCTGGGCTCCGGGCTGGCGTCGCTGCGGGACGACGGCCGGGTCGCCGGGGTCCGCGGCGTCGGCGCGATCTGGGCGGTCGAGCTGCGCGCTGAACACTCCGCGACGGCGCTGCGGGACGCGATGCTCACGCACGGGGTGATCGCGCGGGCACTCGGCGAGTCCACGCTCGCCTTCTGCCCACCACTGGTCATCGAGGACGCGGACGTGGACCGCTGCGTCTCGGCCCTGGAGGAGGTCACCGGTGAGTAGTCCGGAGAACGAGATGGTCGGCAAGTGGCGCGATCACGCCTACAGCTGCTTCAGCTCCGGGCACAAGTTCTGCCGCAACGTGTGCCCGGTGATGGGCGTGACCCAGGACGAGAACTACTCGCCGACCGCGTTCCACGCCAACGTCGTCGCGATGGACAAGGGCCATCTGTCGATAGCCGACGTGGCGCGGGACTACGTGCACTGCACGCAGTGCGGGGCGTGCGAGACGCGCTGCCCGAACACGCTGTTCGCCGGCGAGTTCTACCGGCACAAGACCCGCACCGTCGATCTGGTGAAGGCGGTCCGCGCGCTGGCCGTGGAGTCGGGGTCGAGCAGCCGGGCTGGAAGCGCTGGGTCGAGGCGACGCTGGCCGCGCGCAGCGAGCCGGTGCTGAACGGCACGCCGGTGACCCAGGAGCACGTCGCCGACTGGGCCGACGGGCTCGACCTGCCGGTCGGCGGCGAGACGATCCTGTTCGTGGACTGCGAGGCGGCGTTCTACCGCACCTCGCTGCCGCGGGCGGTGGCCCAGATCCTGCAGGCCGCGGGGTTCGAGTTCGGGCTGATGCGTGAGCAGTGGTGCTGCGGCGGGCCGGCCCGCGAGATGGGATACGTCGCCGCCGCGAAGGAGTTCGCCGAGCACAACCTGGCCGACTGGCGGTCGGTCGGCGCCCGGCGGATCGTCACGCTCGACCCGCACGACTACATCAGCTTCACCGAGGACTACGTCGAGTACTTCGGCGACAACTACGACCTGGAGGTCGTGCACATCACCGAGCTGGTCGCCGAGCTGATCCGCGACGGCAGGCTGCAGCTAACCGTGCCGATCGAGCGGGTCGCGACTTATCACGACCCGTGCCGGCTGAACAAGCGCAAGGGCATCCACGCCTCGCCCCGGGAGATCCTGCGCGCGGTGCCCGGGCTGGAGTTCCGCGACGTGGACCACGTGACGCAGTGGGCGTACTGCTCGGGGGCCGGCGGTGGGCTGCCGGTGGAGCGGCCGGACCTGACCGCGGCGATCAGCGGGCAGCGCGTGGACAAGGCCGCCGACCTGGGCGTCGACCTGCTGATCTCCCAGTGTCCGTGGTCGGAGCGGCCACTGTCCGCGGCCGGAGCGGAACGGGGCATCGAGGTGCGCGACCTGATGGAACTGGTCGCCGAGTCGGCGGGAGTCTCGAAATGACCACCACGCTCGGAGCCGCGGGGCTGGCCGACCCGGTGATCGACGAGCTGCGCGGCATCCTCGGCGACGACGGGCTGCACGTCGACCTGCCGGCCCGGTACTGCCGGACCAGGGTGCCGGCGCCGTTCCCGGTACACCGCTGGGACGAGCACGTGCCGAGCGCCGTGGTGCTGCCGTTCACGACCGAGGAAGTCGTGGAGATCGTCAAGCTGGCCAACCGGCACCGGGTGCCGGTGGTGCCGCGGGCCGCCGGCACCGGGCTCGCCGACGGGGCGGTGCCGTTGCGGCACGGCATCCTGCTGGACGTGAAGCGGATGAACCAGATTCGCGACATCGACCTTGTCGACATGACCGTGACCACGCAGCCCGGCGTCAACATGCTCAAGCTGAACGAGGTGCTCCGCCCGCACGGGGTGATCTACCCGGACGACCCTGCGAGCTACCCGTGCTCGATGGTCGGCGGGCGGATCGGCACCAGCGGTTTCTCGCTGATCGGCGGGCGCTACGGGCACACCCGGGACCTGGTGATCTCGATGGAGGTCGTGCTGCCCACCGGGGACATCCTGGAGGTAGGCGACGGCGGCGGGCGCAAGGTGCGCAAGTCCTCCACCGGCTACCAGCTCAAGCACCTGTTCATGGGGCACCAGGGCACGCTGGGCGTCACCACCGAGGCGACCCTGGAGCTGGTGCCGCGGCCGGAGGTCGAATTCGCCGCGTTCTTCGGCTACCACGACTTCGACACCGCCTACCGTTCAACGGGTGCGCTGGCCAAGTCCGGGCTGGCCACGCTGGCCGGTGTGGTGCTGTTCGACGAGTGGAAGCTGCGCTACCTGCGCCGTGACGACGAGGCCTACGTCGAGCAGCCGGAGTGGCTCAAGGCCGTGGTGGCGGTGGCCGCCTACGGCACCCGGGCGGAGACCGAGCCGGCGGCGCGCCGGATCCTGGACATCGGCGAGCAGACCGGCGGGACCTACCTCGGCGACGAGGTGTCCCAGGGCGACTGGGCAGCCCGGCACGACCGCTACGCGATCCCGCTGCACGGCCGACGCCCGGACGGCCAGGTGGTGCCGATGTGCTGGCACTGCGAGGACGCCGCGATGCCCTACAGCACGCTCCCGGCGATCCGCGAGCAGTGGCACGAGATCGCGTCGCGGTACATCGAGCGCTACGGGATCTTCGACGACTGGGGGATGTTCTTCTACACCAACGGCGCGCACAAGCCGTGGGCCGACTATCTCGTCGAAATCGACATCGGCATCTGGGAGCAGAAGCTGGACGACGCGACGTGGCAGGCCTGGGTGGCCTGCAAGCGGGAGATCGCCGAGGCGGCGCTGGCCCTCGGCGGCTCGATCACCGCCTGCCACGGCGCGACCAGGGAGGGCGACGCCGAGCTGGTGCCCCGGGAGATGGGCCGCGGTTGGGACATCATGAAGCAGCTCAAGCGCACCCTGGACCCGAACAACGTGATGAACCCGGGCAAGTACCTGCTCGACGAGGCCTACCAGTGAGGGGGTGCGCCACGTGCTCGGCTTCCGACTGAGCGCTCAACAGCCGCCCGACCCGCGGCAGATCACCGACTCGGTGATCATGCGCTTCGACCACGTGTACGAGATCGACCCGGACCGGATGCAGGTCGTAGACCAGGACCTCATCCCGGCCTGGGACACCGAGCGGATCGTGGCTAACCGCTGGGACTACCTCGCCTGGATGCACGACCACTGGGCCGACGGCCTGCTCGGCGCCGACGAGCTACGCGGCGGCACCGACGGCTGAGCGCGGTCAGGGGCTGATCCGGAGCAGCCGGCTGAGCCCGGTACCGGACAGCAGGAACCCCGCGCCGTAGGACAGGTGCATGGTCAGCACGGCGGAAATCCGCGCCGCCCAGCTCCGCGGTTCGGGCGTCCTGGTCACTATCGTCACCGCGAGTACGTGCAGCATCGCCGGAACCGCCAGCAGCGGTGCGAACGGCGCGAGCGGCAGGGCCAACCAGGCCAGCGCGGCGGCCGAAGGCGCCAGGTGCCGCGGCTTGATCGACGACGGGTGCGCCCGCAGCACCGCCGGCTTGAACAGCCCATAGCCGAAGAACTGCTTGGCTAGCGCGCGGATCGACCCGCGCGGCTCGTAGGAGCTCTTGAGCTTCGAGGAGAGGTAGACCAGACCTCCGTCGGCACACACCCGGTAGTTGAATTCGTCGTCCTGGTTGCGGGTGAACCTGGTGTCGAACCGGCCGAAGCGCTCGAACGTGCGGGTGGGGAAGACGCCCATGTAGACCGACTCCGTTGGCCCGTCCCGGTCCTTGCGGCGGAACTCGGCGCCGCCCGCCCCGATCGGGTTGTCCAGCGCCCAGGCGATCGCCTTGCTCATGATCGACGTTCCGTGCGGGCACATCGCGCCGCCGATGACGTCGGCGCCGGTGGCCTCCAGAACCGAGACGCTCGACTTGACGTAGGTCGGGGCCAACGTGGCGTGGCTGTCCACCCGGACGATCACGTCGGAGGTGACCTCGTCGATCGCCCTGTTCAGCGCGAACGGGACGGTCCGGTCCGGGTTGTCGAGCACCCGGACCCGACTGTCCCTGGCGGCCGCCTCGCCGGCGACCTCCCGGGTGCCGTCCTTGGAGCCGCCGTCACAGACCAGGATCTCGGTGATGAGCTCGTCAGAGTCGTCCTGCTCGAAGATCGACTCAAGGCAGCGCTGCAGTCCCTTGCAGTCGTTGAGCACCGGGATCACTATCGAAACGCCGGCCGTCATGACACACGCTCCGTCCAACAGCATCAGACAGCTGAAGTACTGCTAGGACGCGACCGCGCACTGCCCGGGGAGCGGGTAACGGTGCGTCGCAAACGGTGCAATTCTGGCACAGGGCGTAACGAACGGTTTCGCCGAGGTCACGACAGGGTGTCGGTCCACCCATTCAGGATGGACTTTCGTATCGATGTGTGGCAGCGGGCCCGGTCGGTACCGCAGACGGCGGAGCCGAGGCCCGCGGAATACGCCAGTGGGGCGTCCCTGATGACTACGTGTCAGTCGACCCGCCGAGGCCCTCGACGCCGCCCACCAGGTTCATGATCTCGGCCGGGTGGATGCCGTACTTCTCCAGCAGCCTGGCGTGCGCCGCGGTGTCGACCCTCTCTGGCAGCTCCTCGGTGGCCTCGCTCACTTGCTGCTCGTCGCCGCGTTCTTTGATCAGCTCAAGAATCATGCTCTTGTCGACATCCATCCCTGGGTGTTCCCGCTCGGCCGTCAGACCATTCCTCACCGCTCGGATTCACCGTTGCGATGGACGCGGGGCGCACCGTCCGGGCCGTCTGCCACCGGCGGCCCGCTGTCCCGGCTAGACGTTCCACGACGCCGACCCCGACGACGTCGACCTGCTCGGCGGCAAGGGCGCTGGGCTGGCCCGGATGACGCAGAGCGGGTTGCGGGTGCCGCCCGGCTACATCATCTCCACCCGGGCCTGCCGGGAGTACCTGACGACGGGCACCCTGCCCGCCGGCCTGCCGGGAGGAGGTGTTCGCCGGGCTGGTGGCGAGCTGGAACGCCGCGCCGGCAAGTCCTTCGGCTCGCGGGCCAACCCGCGCTGCTCCGTCTCGGTCCGCTCGGGCGCCCCGGTGTCGATGCCCGGCATGATGAACACGATCTTGAACCTCGGGGTCAGCCGGGCAGCCGCGGTCGCGCTCGCCGAGCTCACCGGCGACGCTACGGTTCGTCGCCGACCTCGTCGTGCGGTTCCACGGCATGTACGCCGACACCGTGCTCGGTGCGCTCGACAACGCCGCCGATCCGCCCGGTGCTGCTCGCCCTCGGCAAGGCCGCCCTCGCCCGCTAACTCAGCCCCACACAATGAGGGGCTCATTGCCGCCCGGGCGCAACTCGGGTCGCCTTGATTACCGGCGAATCAGGGTTAGCGGTGGTGGTTTTCGGCGGGGTTCTTGGCTGGTATCGATCCCAATGCCGCTTAGTTAGTGGGTGGTTGAGATTTGCACGATTTTCGTGGCTGGGAAATCATTGTTTTGGCGTGGGGTGATTTGATGGGTCGCCAAAGAAAGTTGCTTAGTGTGCGTTTGACGGCGTTTTTTGCCTAATGTGGTTGTGGCCGATAGTTTGTGTCTGTGGCCGGGCCTGAGGAGCACGCTGATCGCCGTTTCACCGATGGTGTCGGGATTGGTGTGCTGACTCGGATCTTCGACCGTGATCTGGTGGATGAGGTGCTCGCCGAGACCGGCCGGACCCAGCGCCGGTCGCGGTTGTTGCCGGCCCGGGTGGTTGTGTACTACGTGCTCGCGCTGTGCCTGTTCGTCGAGGACGCCTACGAGGAGGTCATGCGCAAGCTGGTCAACGGGCTGTCGTTCCTGGGCAGCTGGGTGGATGACTGGCAGGTGCCGACCAGCGGCGCGATCACCCAGGCGCGGACCCGGTTGGGGGCTGAACCGTTGGCGGCGCTGTTCGAGCGGGTGGCCCGTCCGATCGCCCAGCCGGGCACGCGCGGGGCGTGGTTTCACCGCTGGCGGGTGATGGCCGTCGACGGTGTGGTGCTGGATGTGGCCGACACCCCGGGGAACCTGCAGGAGTTCGGCAAGAGCGGCAGCGGGCGTGCGCAGAGCCCGTTTCCGCAGGTCCGGGTCGTCGGCCTGGGTGAGTGCGGCACCCATGCCATCATCGGTGCCGCACTGGATTCCTGGCAGGTCTACGAGCGCGAACTGCTCGGGCGCATCCTGTACTGCTTGCAGCCGGGGATGCTGGTGCTCGCCGACCGCGGCTTTTTCAGCTACGAGCTCTGGCGCGAGGCCGCCGCCACCACCGCCGAGCTGCTGTGGCGGATCGGCGACAATGTCGAGGTCGCGGTGCTGGACTGGCTGCCGGATGGCTCCTACCGCTCCGAACTGGTCCCCCGCAAGATGAAGGCGCAGTTCACTCAGGGCAAGCGTCGCCACATCCCCGACGAGGTTCGGATTCCGATCCGGGTGGTGGAGTACATGGTCACCAACCGGGGCGAGGACACCGAGACGATCCGGCTGATCACCTCGATCACCGATCACCAGGCCGCGCCGGCGGCCGAGCTGGCCGCACTCTACCAGCAGCGCTGGGAGTTCGAGCTCACCCTCGACGAGGTCGAGACCCACCAAATGCCGCATTCGAAAGTCCTCCGCTCAAAAACCCCGGACCTCGTGCGTCAGGAGATTTGGGGACTCCTGCTCACCCACTACGCCGTGCGCAGCTTTATGCGCGAAGCCGCCGATGACCTCGGCGAAGACCCCGACCGACTATCCTTCGTCCGCAGCATCCGGGTCATCCGCCGCCAGGTACTCAACCAGGCGGGTTTTTCCCCCTCACCACCTCGACCGGGCCATCCGCGAAACAATCAGCGAAATCCAACAACGACCTAACCCGACCCGTCGACACCGCACCTGCCCCAGAGTCGTCAAGCGAAAAGCAGTCGGCGACAAAACCATCAAACGGCCACACCACCACACAACACGACACCACGATCCCCCCAAACTCCTCATCTTCTCACCCGCAGCCTAACTAAACGGTATTGGGGTCGATCCATTTTGGTGGGATGAATTCGGGTTGCCCGTCTGTGATGCGCACGATCCAGCCTGGGTGGTGTAGGAGTCGGTGGTGGATGCGGCAGAGCATGACGCAGTTGCGCAGGTCGGTGGTGCCGCCGCGTTCCCATTCGATGATGTGGTGGACTTCGCACCAGGAGGGTGGGCGGCCGCAGCCGGGGAAGGCGCAGCCGCGGTCGCGGGCGGCGACCGCGCGGCGTAGGTGGCTGGGCACGGTGCGTCGGGCGCGGCCGATGTCCAGTGGCTGCCCGGCGCCGTCGAGCACGATCGGGATGATCCGGGCGTCGCAGGCCAGCACCCGCAGATCGGTCGCGGTCAGTCGCACCGCCGAAGTCCAGCATGGCGTTGCGGGCACGATCCTCGAGGTCGGGCAGGCCGATGTGCACGTTCAGGTGCGGACGCTGCCCCACCGACGGTCGGGGTCATCGCGTGGTCGAGGGCGTGGGCGCACAGTTCGCCGAGCGCGTCGGCGTGGCGCTGGGCCAAGGTCCGGTCGTCGTCGGGGGTTGGGGCGGTGAGCGCGTCGAGCGCGCTGGCCACCGCGTCGAAGGTCGGCGCGTCCAGCACACCTTTGATCCGCCCGCCGCCCAGGCGGGGTCGCGGCCAGGTGCAGCTCGTTGACCTGTGGCGGCTCGTGCTCGTCTGGTGGTGGGCCGTCCTGGTCCAACGCCGCGATCAGGCTGGCTGCGAACGCTTCGAGCTCCCGCGGCCGGTACCGCGGCGCGTGCGTCGGCCAACTGCTGCTCCGCACCGGCCCACACCTCCGGGGTGAGCCGCTGCGCGGCCGGCGAGGCGAGCGCCTCGGCGATCACCTCGACGTGTCGCAGGCCGACCTGCCCGGCGGCGAACACTGCGGCGGTCTCGGGCAGCCGGGCGGGCAGCACCTGCCCGTCCAACCCCACCCGGGCCACGACCTGCTCGGCGGCCCGCATCCGCCGGCGCGCCACCCCGGTGTCGCAGCCGATCAGATCCGCCAGCGCCAACGCCGGGCTGTGGTAACCGCGGTCGCTGAACACCCCATCGCGGTCCAACCCCGCGGTCAGCTCCACCGAAACCCGCTCCAGCTGGCGGGTGAGCTCTTCGCACACCGACAAGGCGGCAATCCGGGTATCGGCATCGGCGCGGGAATCACACGCCGCACGCAACGCCGCCACACCATCGACAATCGATTGATGCGCTGCGGCGAACGGGCTGCGCTCCTGCATGGCCTTAATTATCCACGCCGCACCGACAATTCCGGGCCTTCACGGGTTTGCATCTGCACCGAATTGCCTGGATATTTTGGCCGGCTATTCGACGCGTCACCTAACGTCCCGACTGGACGGGCCAAGCTACCGTTACCGACGACTCAGCCTGCCCGTTCCCGGCTTTCTTTACCTGCCCCCGACCGATGCGGAACAGATCCGACGCCTGGGTCGGCGCCCGACGATCTGCCAGGTGATCGGGCTGCGGGTGAGCCGGACGGACGGGGGATGCTCGACGGGCTCAATCTCACCGTCGCGATGAGTGCGCTGGCCGGTGGCTCGGTCCCTATCCGGGAGGCGCCGGCCCGAACAGGGTGAGCTGCAGCCCAGCGGGTGCCGCCAGCCGCGAGTTCAGCGATTCCCACGGCGTCACGGTCGGTTCGGCGATCAGCTCGGCGCCGGCGTCGACGAGCCGCCGGGTGGCGCTCGCCGGATCGGGGACCTCGAACGCCAGCCGGATAGGTCCACCCACCCGCCGACCGACCTCGACCTGGTCGACGAACTCGGCGTTGCGCTCGTCGCTGATCTCCAAGGTCGCCCGGCCGGCCTGGAGGATCGTCACGTGCCCGCCGCCGTCAGAGATGAACTCGGCGTGCTCGCGCAGGCCGAGCACGTCCCGGTAGAACTGCAGCGCGGCCGGATAGTCCGCCACGGTGAGGACCAGTCGCATCTCGGTGACGGATTGGGTGGCCGGTGCTGCATCGCTCATCGCCAGGCCCTCGCAGCGGTCTTGCGGTACGAGCGGCCGAACAGCCCGCCAATGATCGTCAGCACCGGTGCCGGCACGCTTGCCCGTAGCGCGGCCTGCTCATCGGCGCTGGCGCCGTCCTGCACCCACGCGAAGAAGGAGCCGCCCACCGACGGGCTGACCTTGCCGAACTTGCGACCCATCTCCTTGATCGCCGGATCGTCCCGGTGCTCGTCGTAGACCGGTTCGAGCTCGGCCTCCTCGTGGTCGAGGTGCTCCGCCGTGACGCTCTGGAGCTTGGTCATCGCACGGACGGCGGTCGCGGCGTTCTGCTCGGTCGGCGCAGCCTCCAGCGCCGACATGGCGCCGTCCGCCTCGTCGAGCGCGGCAGCCATCGCCTCGTGCTCGACGTCGAACTTCGACAGCAGCGCCGGGTCGACCCCGACCTGCTCCATGGCCGGCCAAGCGATGGCGTGCTCGTCGGTGTGGTGGCGGGTCAGCTCGCCGTGGAAATGCCGCCAGGCCTTGCCCAGGTCGGCCGCGCGCGACGTGTTGCCCGCCGGGAAGTGAGAGAGTGCTTCGACGAAGCGATCCAGGTCGCGCCGGACGGCGCAGTGGATCACGCGGTTCATGCTCATCGGGACTGCCACGCGCGTCACCCTAATCACCCGGCGTGATTGATGGCGGTGGAACAGGTCGAGGCGCGTGGGGTTGCGCTCGCCGAGCACCGACTGCGCCGCCGGCCGGACGCGTGACGGTTCATGCGGCGGTGGCGAGGACGCTCGCGCAGAGCTCGGCCAGCTGGTCGCGACTCGGGCCGGCGGGCACGGCGGGTCGCCAGCCGCCGGCGTAGAATCTCTCTCGCTCGCGGCTCGATCGCGGCCAGGTTGATCGGGAGGGCCAGCATGGCGGCGTACGGATCGGCGACCCGGTGCAGATCGGGGTCGGCCTCGGCCGCCGCCACGATGAGATCGGACGGCAGCGGCCGGCGGACGTCGACGTCCTGGCCGGACCAGCGCCGCACCCGGTCGGCATCGGTGTAGCTGTGGTCCTCGAACCACGGCTTGATGTACTCCCGGCACCAGTCGTCGAACGCCACCGCGGCCCGGTCGAGGTCGCGCGGCTGCTCCTCGAGGAGCCGGATCAGCTCGCGGGCCTGCATGAGCGACAGCGCAACACCGCGTCCGGCGAGCGGGGTTGTGGTGCACACCGCGTCGCCGAGCGAGATCATCCCGGGCAGTACGGGCCGGCCGGAGTCGTCGAGCTGGCCGCGGTAGCTGTTGTACAGCTTTCCGCCGGGCAGCACCTCGGTGATCGCCTGCGAACGACCTGGATCGGTCCACACCCCGAACGCCGGGATCGCGCGCATTGCCGCCTCGAACACGGCTGGGTTGCGCAGCGCGCGGAGTGGCCGGTCCTCGCCGTGGTACACCACGAGGACGGAGAACGTCCGGTTGTCGTGCCGGAACACAACGGCCGTATATCCGTGGTAGTTCCCCGACCACCCGGAGTGCCAGTTGAGCGGGCCCGGCTCGGCGCCCGGGCGGAGCTGGTAGTGCCGGCTCACGTATGCCGCCCCGCAGTCGCCGCCCTCCCCAGCTCCGCGGATCGCGCGGGTCACCCGGCTCGCCCGCCCGGACGCGTCGATGACCAGATCAGCGTCCACCACCCGGCCGTCGACCAGGACTCCGGCGGCTCGGCCGCGTTTCTCGGCGATCGAGTCGACGTGGCCGGTGAGCAGGACGACGCCGGGTTGGGAGACCGCCGCCGCCCGCAGCACCCGCTCGAAGACCACCCGCCGGCACAGCAGCGCCACCGGCCGATCGGGACGCCCGGGCAGGGTGGCGGTGTCGGCGCCGGCCGCCATCAGGCCGTCCCATACGTCGGGCATCTCCGCCTGCAGCGCCTCGATGACCTGGCCGCGGAAGCCGTGCGGCTGCCGGAACTGCATGACGCCCTTGCGGCGCCAGGTTCCGTCGACCGCCGGACCGCTGTCGCGGTCTACCACGGCGACGGCGTGTCCGCGTCGAGCCATCGCGATGGCGGTGTACAGGCCGGCCGGGCCGGCGCCGACGATGATGGTGCGCATGCTGGAACCTCCTAATTCCGTGTTACTCTTGATGTAATGACTACACGAAGAGTTACCTAGAATGGGTGGAGCTGTCAAGCGGAGCTACTCCTCGACGTTGCGCGCGGCGCAGGCCCGGGAGACCCGGCGGTCGATCGTGTCCGCGGCCGCCCGGCTGTTCGTCGAGGACGGCTTCGGCACGACGACGATCGACGCGATCGCCGACGCGGCGGGGGTCAGTCGCAAGACGGTGTTCACCGCGGTCGGCGGCAAGGTCGAGTTGCTCAAGCTCGCCATCGACTGGGCGGTCGCCGGCGACGACGAGCCGGTCCCGCTGGTCGAGCGACCGGAGTTCGAAAAGCTGTTCCAGGAACGTGACGCGGCCGCCCTGCTACGTGGTTGGGTGCACGTCCAGGTCATGATCGACAGCCGGGTGGCCGGCCTGTACCGGGCGCTCGCGGTCGCGGCCGGGACCGACCCCGCGGCGCAGGCGTTGTGGGAGCAGGCCTTGCGTCAACGACGCGAGGGGGCGGGCGTCACGGTGCGCCGTCTCGCTGCGCTTGGTGCACTGCGTACCGACCTGACCGTCGAGGAGGCGGCGGATTCCGCCTGGCTGCACGCCGACCCGGTGCTGTACGAACGCCTCGTACTCCGCCAGGCGTGGTCGACGGAGCGGTTCGAGGAGTGGCTGTCCAGGGCCGTGATCCAGCAGTTGTTGGGCAACTGACGGCCGGCGGCTGCCCGTGGGGCCGGGACACTAGGTGTACTGACCAGGCAGGTTGGTGGCGCGTGATGCGGGTGGTCCGCCGATGGCGGTGTGGTGTCGGTGGTGGTTGTAGTGGTGTAGCCAGTCGGGTAGTGAGTTGGTTCGTTCGGTTTCGGATAGGTAGAGGCGGCTGTAGACCCATTCCTCGGTGAGGGTGCGGTGGTAGCGCTCCACTTTGCCATTGGTTTGGGGGCGGTAGGGGCGGGTGCGGCTGTGGTGGGTGTTGGTGGCGGTGAGGGCCTGGCGCCAGGCGTGGGAGCAGTAGCAGCGGGCGTTGTCGGTGAGTGCCCGCTGGATGTGCTCGATTCCGCAGCTGGCGAACCAGGCGGTGGCGCGGGCCCAGAATCCGGCGGCGGTGTCCTTGCGTTCGTCGGGCAGGATTTCGGTGTAGGCCAGGCGCGAGTGGTCGTCCAGGGCGGTGTGCAGGTAGCTGTAGCCGATCCGGGCTCGCCCGGAAGCCCGGCGGGCGGTGGTGGTGGCCTTGGCGTTGCGTTGACTGGTAGCGCGGTTGTGTGCGCGCCAGCCACCGCCATCGGGGATCTTGCCAAGTTTCTTGACATCTACGTGCACCAGATCACCAGGTGCGGCGTGCTCATAGCGGCGCACCGATTCCCCACTCACACGATCCAGGTCAGACAGCCGGGGAACTCGGTAGCGGCGCAACACCGCATGCACCGTCGACGGGGCCAGGCTCAGATAGCCGGCCAGCCGCGCGGGGCCAAAGCGTTTGCGCCAGCGCAGCCGGATGATCCGCTGCTCGGTGGCCCGGTTGGTGCGCCGAGGGCTGTGATGCGGCCGCGAGGACCGATCCATCATGGCTGCAGGCCCGCCGTGGCGGTAGCGGTCGGCCCACCGCTTCGCTGTCGGCGGCGAGACCTGGAACCGTTCAGCAGCCCGACGGTAAGACCAGCCCTGATCTACCACACAACGCGCCAAGCGCAGCCGGCCAGTGGGAGTCAGCGACGCATTACGGTGTGACACCAGGACCTCCTGGTGATCGGCGTAGATGTGGTGATCCACACCGATAGCCGGAGGTCCTCCTCACATCAAGATCATCTGACCAATGTCTGATCGTCACCAACCTTTATGGTCAGTACAACTAGGTTCGTGCCATGAGCGCGAGCCCGGACCCGCCCGAGACCGTGCTGCGCCGAGCACCAGACCTCGCGCTGGCGATGGTGGAGATCCATGCGCAGCGCGGTGCAGACTCGCTGCACAACCACGCCGCGCACCTGTGCCGCATCCGAGACGGCTCGATCGTGGAGTGGTGGATGGTCGAGGCGCTTGCGGCCGGCAGCGATGCGTTCTGGCGCCAGCCGTGAGCGCGCACGCCGTGCTCGATAACGGACCCGAGCCCCTCGACCGTGGGTTCGGCTTGTGGTACGCCCGGCGTGGTTGGTTCCAGGTAGGGAGGGGAACACGGCACGAATGAGCGTGCGGAGGCTGCTCGAAGCGTGGCCGGTGTACCGGCAGCTCACCGGCGGCGACAAGACCGGCCGCGGCGAGGCGGCCCGCTCGGCGCGCACCGAGTCGCTGTCGCCGCGGACCGCGGAGGCCGACAAGGTAGCCGGCTCGGTGTGCCCGTACTGCGCGGTCGGCTGCGCCCAGCAGGTATACGTCCGCGGCGATCGGGTCGTGCAGATCGAGGGCGACCCGGACTCGCCGATCTCCCGCGGCCGGCTCTGCCCGAAGGGGTCGGCGAGCCTACAGCTGGTCACCGGCCCGCAGCGGGTGCGGACGGTGCTGTACCGGGCGCCGTACGCCACCGAGTGGACCGAGCTCGACCTGGACACCGCGATGGACATGGTCACCGAGCGGGTGCTCGACGCCCGAGAGCGCGGCTGGCAGGAGCTGGACTCCGCCGGCAACCGGCTCCGCCGCACCATGGGACTGGCCAGCCTCGGCGGGGCCACCCTTGACAACGAAGAGAACTACCTGATCAAGAAGCTGTTCACCGCGCTCGGTGCGATCCAGATCGAGAACCAGGCGCGTATTTGACACTCCGCCACGGTTCCCGGTCTGGGAGCCTCCTTCGGCCGCGGCGGCGCAACGGACTACCAGCAGGACCTGGCCAACTCCGACTACATCGTGATCATGGGCTCGAACGTGGCGGAGGCCCACCCGGTCGGGTTCCAGTGGGTGATGGAGGCCAAGGCCCGCGGCGCGCGGATGGTGCACATCGACCCCCGGTTCACCCGCACCAGCGCGATGGCAGACCAGTTCGTGCCGCTACGCGCCGGGAGCGACATCGCGTTCCTCGGCGGCGTGATCAACTACATCCTGTCCAACGAGAAGGACTTCCGGGAGTACGTGCTGGCATACACCAATGCGTCCTTCCTGATCTCCGAGGACTTCCGGGACACCGAGGACCTCGACGGGCTGTTCAGCGGCTTCGACCCGGAGACGGGCACGTACGACCCGACGTCCTGGACCTACCTCAGCGCGGAGGCGCCGAGCGCCGAGCACGCCCAGGTCGCTCCGCGAGGTCGAAGCAACGCGCCGACACTCACGGCTCCGGCGGCCCCGCGATCGAGGACGTCGCCGGGGACGTCGACGCCGACCGCACGTTGCAGGACCCCCGCTGCGTCTACCAGATCCTGAAGCGGCACTTCGCCCGCTACACCCCGGAGATGGTGGAGCGGGTCTGCGGGGTGCCGAAGGAGCAGTTCCTCGCGCGTGTGCGAGGACTGGACGGCCAACTCCGGCCGGGAGCGGACCACCGCGCTGGTCTACAGCGTCGGCTGGACCCAGCACAGCGTCGGCGCGCAGTACATCCGGGCCGGGGCGATCATCCAGCTGCTGCTCGGAAACATCGGCCGGCCCGGCGGCGGCATCATCGCGCTGCGCGGGCACGCGAGCATCCAGGGCTCCACCGACGTCCCCACGCTGTTCAACCTGCTTCCCGGCTACCTGCCGATGCCGGCCGCGCCGAATCCACCCGGACCTGCAGAGCTACGTGGACAGCATCTCGCGGCGAGTGACCAGAAAGGCTTCTGGTGCAACGCCGACGCGTACATGGTGTCGCTGCTCAAGGAGTACTGGGGCGAGAACGCGACGCGCCGAGAACGACTACTGCTTCGACTACCTGCCGCGGATCAACGGCGACCACGGCACCTACCGCACCGTGCTGGACATGATCGACGGGAAGGTGTTCGGCTACTTCCTGCTCGGCCAGAACCCGGCCGTCGGCTCGGCGCACGGGCGGCTGCAGCGCCTCGGCATGGCCAACCTCGACTGGCTGGTCGTGCGCGACCTCGCCATGATCGAGAGCGCCGAGTTCTGGAAGAACTCGCCGGAGGTGGAGAGCGGCGAGATCGTGCCCGAGCGGTGCCGCACCGAGGTGTTCTTCTTCCCCGCCGCCTCGCACGTGGAGAAGGAGGGCACGTTCACCCAGACCCAGCGGATGCTGCAGTGGCGGGACAAGGCCGTCGAGCCGGTCGGCGACCAGCGATCCGACCTGTGGTTCATCTACCACCTCGGCCGCAAGCTGCGGGCCAGGCTGGCGGGATCGCAGGACGAGCGGGATCGGCCGCTGCTCGACCTGACCTGGGACTATGAGGTGAACGGCCCGCCGGACACCGGTGAGCCCTCCGCGGAGGACGTGCTGCACCGGATCAACGGGTACCACGTGGCGACCGGTGAGCCGGTGGACGGCTACCTGGACCTGCGTGACGACGGCTCCACCGCGTGCGGGTGCTGGATCTACAGCGGGGTGTTCGCGGGCGGGATCAACCACGCCGCGCGGCGCCCACCGAAGGGTCAGGCGGGACCGTACGACGAGAACTGGGGTTGGACCTGGCCGCTGAACCGCCGGATCCTCTACAACCGGGCCTCCGCCGACCCGCAGGGCCGGCCGTGGAGCGAGCGAAAGAAGCTGGTCTGGTGGGACGCCGGACGCGGCGAGTGGACCGGCCACGACACGCCGGACTTCGAGCGGAACAAGCCGCCGGACTACCGGCCACCGCACGGGGCGACCGGACCGGCCGCGCTGCGCGGGGACGACCCGTTCATCATGCAGGCCGACGGGAAGGGCTGGCTGTTCGCGCCGGTCGGGCTGGTCGACGGGCCGCTGCCGACGCACTACGAGCCGGACGAGTCGCCCCTGCCGAACCCGCTCTACGGCCAGCAGTCCAACCCGACCCGGCTGCGCTACGTCCGCCCGGAGAACCCGTCCAACGAGCCCTCCGAACGGGGCGTTCCCTTACGTGCTCACCGCCGCCCGGCTCACCGAGCACCACACCGCCGGCGGGATGAGCCGCGCAGCTGCCGTACCTCGCCGAGCTGCAGCCGGAGCTGTTCGTCGAGGTGTCCCCCGAGCTGGCCGCCGAGCGCGGGCTGTCCCACCTCGGCTGGGCGCACGTGATCACCAGCCGCACGGCGATCGAGGCGCGGGTGATGGTCACCGATCGGATGCGGCCGCTGCGGGTCGGCGACCGGCTGGTGCACCAGGTCTGGCTGCCCTATCACTGGGGCAGCGTCGGGCTGGTCCGCGGTGACGTGGTCAACGACCTGTTCGGCGTGGTGCTCGACCCGAACGTCTACATCCAGGAGAGCAAGGTCGCTACCTGTGACGTCCGGCCTGGGCGCCGGCCGCACGGTCCGGCCTTGCGCTCGTACGTCGAGCGCCATGCAGGAGGCGACAGATCGTGACCAGCCCCCGGGTCGGCTTCTTCACCGACACCTCCGTATGCATCGGCTGCAAGGCCTGCGAGGTGGCGTGCAAGGAATGGAACCTGCTGCCCGACGACGGGTTCGACCTGCTCGGCATGTCGATGGACAACACCGGTGCGCTGGGGGCGTCGACCTGGCGGCACGTGGCGTTCATCGAGCAGCAGGTGCCGGCTTCGGCCGTCGACGAGTCGGCGGATGGGCTGCGCTGGCTGATGGCCTCGGACGTGTGCAAGCACTGCACGCACGCCGGCTGCCTGGACGTCTGCCCGACCGGTGCGCTGTTCCGCACCGAGTTCGACACGGTCGTCGTGCAGTCCGACATCTGCAACGGCTGCGGCTACTGCGTCTCGGCCTGCCCGTACGGGGTGATCGACCGGCGCAAGGACGACGGCCGGGCCTGGAAGTGCACGATGTGCTACGACCGGCTGGGGGACGGGCTGGAGCCGGCCTGCGCCAAGGCGTGCCCGACCGACTCGATCCAGTTCGGCCCGCTGGACGAGCTGCGCTCGCGGGCGGCGGATCGGGTGGAGACCCTGCACTCTCGGGGTGTCTCCGAGGCGCGGCTGTACGGCGACGATCCGACCGACGGGGTCGGCGGCGCCGGGGCGTTCTTCCTGCTGCTCGACGAGCCGGAGGTCTACGGCCTCCCGCCGGACCCGGTCGCGCCGACCCGGGATCTGCCGGCGATGTGGCGGACGGCAGGCGTGGCCGCTGCGGCGTTCCTGGCGGCTGGGATCTCGGCGTTCCTCGGGCGGGCCCGGTGACCGGCGAGGGAGCGGCACGCCAGCCGTCCGAGGCCGCCTCGCCGGACCATCGCTCCTACTACGGCCGGCCCGTGCTCAAGCCGCCGGTGTGGAGCTGGGAGGTGCCGGCATATCTGTTCACCGGCGGTCTGGCCGCGGGCTCGGCGGTGCTCGGGGCGGGTGGCGACCTCCGCGGACGCCCCGGGCTGCGCCGGGCCGGGCGGCTCGGCGCGTTGGCGGCGGTGGCGGCGAGCGGCGCGCTGCTGGCCGCCGACCTCGGCCGCCCGGAGCGGTTCCACCACATGCTGCGGGTGGCCAAGCCGACCTCACCGCTGAGCGTCGGTACCTGGATCCTCACCGCCTTCGGCGCGGCAACCGGCGCTGCGGCGGCCGGCGAGCTCCTGCCATGGGGGTGGGTCCGCCCGCTGGCCCGGCTCGGCGGGGTGGGCGCGGCGGCGACCGCGCCCGGGCTGGCCTCCTACACCGCGGTGCTGCTGTCCGGGACGGCGGCGCCGGCCTGGCACGAGGCGCACCGCTACCTGCCGTTCGTGTTCACCGGGTCGGCGGCGGCCAGCGGCGGCGGGCTGGGCATGATGCTCGCGCCGGTCGCGGAGGCCGGCCCGGCCCGGCGGTTCGCCGCGCTCGGTGCGGGGGCGGAGCTGGTCACGTCGCGGCTCATGCCGGGGCGGCTCGGGCTGGCCGGCGAGGCATACACCACCGGGATGTCGCACCGGCTGCGGTCCTGGTCCGAGCGGCTGACCGCGGTCGGGCTGGTCGGCACAGTGCTCGGCGCCCGGCGCAGCCGGGTCGTCGCGGTGGCGTCCGGGCTGGCCCTGCTTGCCGGCAGCGCGCTGCAGCGGTTCGGCGTGTTCGAGGCCGGCGTCGCGTCCACCCTGGACCCGAAGTACACAGTGATCCCGCAGCGGGACCGTCTCGAGCACCTGCAGCGAATCGAGCAGGAGCGTGGTGCCGCAGCCGGTAGCGACGCGTGAACAGGCCGCCGCTACTGGGCCAGCTGGTCGAACACGACGTCGCTCCCCCAGGTGCTGCGGTCCAGGGCCTGCCCCTGGTCGGGCAGCGGGTGACGCAGCAGCACATCGGTTCCCCGGTTGTCGTAGCGGATCAACACTGACTCGATCACCCGCTGCATGACCTCGATACCGCGACCGCAGCCGGTGAGCTCAGGCGAATCCGGCATCCGCCATTTGCCATGATCCACAATCTCGATGCACATCGCCCCGGCTTCGATCCAGAAGCTCAGTTCAACGGTGTCGCGTTCGGTCGCTACGGCGTAGGCATGTTCGACGGCGTTGGTCACCGCCTCGTTTACGGCGAAGACTATGTCCCATTCGCCGTCTTCGGTGAGGCCGAGCGGTGCCAGCCAGCGGTGTACCTCAGAGCGAATGGGTGCCAGCTCGCTGCGGTCGGCCCGCCAGGTCTGATGGACAAACGCAACGGGCTCGAACTTGTCGTGCCGGACGTGTGCGCTCTCAACCATTTCCGGTCCCCGGGGTGCGCTCAGGTGCACTGGCATGCCACCGGGGTCCCGGGCAGCACAGACAGCCGGGTAGGTTACCCGACTTCGTACCGTTCACACCACTAATTCGCACCTGAGTGGTGGCCGGGTTTGAGCAGCGCCTCGGCCGTTGTGGTGCGGTCCGCGACGCCGCGTGCGACGTCACTAAGGCGTTGGTTGGTGGATCTGGCATGGCTGCGTAGCAGGTCGAAGGCGTGGGCCAGGTCGATCTGGCCGCGTTCGGCGAGGACGCCCTTGGCCTGTTCGATGATCACCCGGCTGTTCAGTGCGGTCTGGAGCTGCTCGGCGAGCACTTCGCGGTGGTGGATGGCACGTTCCTGCAGGATGCCGATCGTGGCCACGTCGGCGAGGGCCTGTGCGATGCGCAGGTCGTCGTTACGCAGCGCACCGGGTTGGGTGCCGAACAGGTTCAACGCGCCGATGGTTTCCGCGCGCAGCCGCAGCGGGAGCGCGTGTACGGATCGATAGCCGGCCTCGAGGGTGTGCGCGCTGAATCGTGGCCAGGTCGTCACGGTACGAAGGTCTGGGGCTGCCACCTGCCGGCTGGTGCGGAAGCAGTCCAGGCATGGGCCTTGATCGGCCTGCAGCTCGAACAGCTCCACCAGGTGCGCCTGCTCGGTCGAGGACGACACGACCTGCAGAAAGCCACGTTGATCGGTGAGCAACAGCCCGGCCGCATCGACCGCGAGCAGCTCCACGCAGTCGACGGTGAGCCGATGGAGCAGATCGATCACGTCGTAGTCGGCGACCAGGGTGTCGGCCAGCCCGACAAACGCCTCGGTCAGCGTCCGCTCGCGGTTGCCCTGCTCGGTGCTCATTTCCTCTCCTCATCGAACCGCAGCCGGCCCACGACCACGTCGCGGGCCACGTCGCTGATCGTCCGGTCGTGCGCGAAGGCAGATGCCCGCAGCGCGCTCAGCGCCAGCTCTGGACTCGTCCGCAGTTGCTCGCTGATCATCCCGGTGGCCTGGTGGACTTCGGTCCGCCGCAGCGGCGACCCGGTCAGCCAGCCGTGCGCGTCGGCCAGCCGCGCGCCATCCGCCGCGCCGTCCAGTGTCTCTCCATCACGTACCCCAAGCAACGTCCACATGGCGGCGTCGGCGGCGCGCAGGGCGAGGCGCAGATCGTCGGGAGACAGCATCCCGGGCGTGTCCCGGTAGAGGTTCAGCACACCGACGGTGATCGTGCCAACCTGCAAGGGCAGCACGAAGATGGCCCGCACCGGGCCGTGTCTCGCGGCGGCAGCGAACATCGGCCATCTCCAGGCAGGCAGCTTGTCGAGGGTGGCGACCAGCACCGGGCGACGTTCGACGTACGCCTCCACGCAGGGGCCCTCCCCCAGGCTGAACTGCAGCTCGTCGAGATCACGGGCGACGTCGTCACTGGCCCAGATGGGTTCCTGGGTATCGATGGCGGCCATCACGGTGATCGCCGCCCGGTCCGCCGAAATGGCCGCTACACACGCCTCACCGATTCGGCGTGGGGCGTCGGCACCTCCCTTGGCCACGATCTTGGCCAAGGTGTGGTCCAAACCGCCGATCTCAGCCAAAGCAGCGGCTGGGCGACCTACCGGTCGGGGCTACCGACGCCCGCAGATTTCGCACTGCCGCATTCCTGTCCTGTGAGGCTCAAGTGAGCTTCCGGCACCGCGACGGGGTCTCGGTCGACCAGACCGGCGAGCCAGACGCTACACCGGCCACCGCCACATCGGAGCTGCATACGGACGACGATGAGCGGGCGGGAACGGCTCGAGCACCGGCCGATCCGAGCGCAGCGCCGTATCTTCTGGCTGGTGGCGGAGCGACTGCGGCTGGCTGATCTTCTCGGCGGGCTCTCGATGGTCGCCGACCTGGGCTTCGGGCTGCCGCCGGGCACGGCGGTGCGCACGCTGTCTGGTCGCCGCCGCGCTGGCCCGCCGCGCTCGATCTGGACGACGACGACGTCCGTGACTGCGTTCTACACCGCCTTGCTGATGCACGTCGGCTGCGTGGCCGTGGCGCACGAGTCGGCGGCCGCGTTCGGCGACGACATCGCCCTCAACCGTGCC
This sequence comes from uncultured Actinomycetota bacterium, assembly GCA_963776255.1. GTDB lineage: Bacteria > Actinomycetota > Actinomycetes > Mycobacteriales > Pseudonocardiaceae > Pseudonocardia. The sequence goes on from CAVZMB010000019.1 coordinate 379,172, forward strand.
GTCGCCCGCACCAACCTGGCCGACCCCGACGACATCGCGGCGACGTTCGTGCCCGAGCTGACCCGCGGGATGGCCGCCGGACGTCGCCGCCCGGGCGCGGGCGTTCGCGCTGTCCCGCGAGGTGTACGAGTGGGGGCGTCGCACCGACACCGGGGTGTGCGAGGTGGCCCGTGACACGGCTCGGCGGCTCGGTCTGCCCGACTCGACCCAGCTGGCGCTGTACCACGTGTTCGAGTCGTGGGTCGGCGGTGCGGCGCCCGGCGGGCTGAAGGGCGACAGCATCCCGATCGCCTCGCGGGTGGCCCGGGTGGCGATGGACGCCGCGTTCTTCGGCCAGCTCGGCGGGGTCGAGGCCGCCGTCGCCGCGCTGCGGGCGCGGGCCGGCGTGATCCTCGACCCGGCGGTGGTCGGCGACGTTCGTCGCCGACGCCGCGCGGCCTCCTGGCCGAGGCCGACCGCGGCGATCCCCGCGACCGGTTGCTCGAGGTCGAGCCGGCGCCGGTCATCGAGCGCGACGGCGCCGAGCGGGTCGCCGTGGCGACGGCGTTCGGCGACCTCGCCGACGTCAAGGTGCCGTTCTTCCACGGGCACGCCAAGGAGGTCACCCGGCTGGCCGCGGGCGGCGCTCGCCGGCTGCGGCCTCGCCGACGCCGAGGTCGAGCGCGTCGAGGTCGCCGCCCTGCTGCACGACGTCGGCCGGGTCGGGCGTGTCCAACGCCGTGTGGGAGAAGCCGGGACCGCTGACCAGCGTGGAGTGGGAGCAGGTGCGGATGCACGGCTACTACTCCGAGCGGATCCTCGCCGTCGTCGCCGTCGCTCGCAGCCGATCGCGACGATCGGCCGGGATGCACCACGAGCGTCTCGACGGGTCCGGCTACCACCGCGTGCTCGGCGGCCGCCGCGATCCCGATGCCGGCGCGCATCCTCGCCGTGGCGGACGCCTTCGCGGCGATGGTCCGGCCCCGTCCTCACCGCGCCGCGCTGACTGCGGACCAGGCCGCCGCGCGTGCTCGCCGACGGAGGCCGAGGCCGGCCGCTTCGACCACGACGCCACGGCGGCGGTGCTGGCCGAGGCCGGCCAGCAGACTCGGGTCCGCCGCCGCGCCCGACCGGCCGGCCTGAGCGAACGCGAGGCCGAGGTGCTGACGCTGATCGCCGCAGGGTTGCAGCAACGCCGAGGTGGCCGAGCGGCTGTTCATCTCCCGGCGCACCGCCGAGCACCACGCCCAGCACATCTACACCAAGATCGGGGTGTCGACCCGAGCCGCGCGCCGCCCTGTTCGCCGTGCAGCACGACCTCGTCCGCCTCAATGGGTAGATCTGCCGATGCGCCGGTCGGGCGCGCGGCCGTCATCGTGCTCCCGAACGACCACCGACACAGGAGCACACCGATGACCACTCACATCTACCACCGATCTCGGCATCCGCCGAACCGACATCAGCGACACGCGCCGCGGTCGCCGCCACCGTCGCCGCCGCCTTCTTCGACGACCCGGTGACGCAGTGGCTGCTGCCGGACGAGCACCGTCGCCGGCAGCTCGTCCAGCCGATGTTCGAGCTGTACGTCGCGACCTACGTACCGCACGGCGAGACGTACCTGACCGCCGACGGCAACGGCGCCGCGGTCTGGCTGCCGCCGGGCACGCGAGCTGCTGACCGCCGAGCGAGGAGGAGTCGTTCGGCACAGGCGCTCGAGGAGCTCGTCGGACCCGACGTGCGAGCGCTTCGCCCAGCTCGCGGAGACCTTCGAGCGCTACCACCCGACGCAGCCGCTGTACTACTGCCAGTTCCTGGCGACGGTGCCGGCCATGCCAGGGCCGCGGCATCGGCTCGGCGTTCCTGCGCGACATGCTCGCAGCGGGCCGACCGCGAGGGCATGCCCGCCTACCACGAGGCGACCACGCCCCGGAACCGCGCCCTCTACGAGCGGCACGGCTACGTCACCCAGGGCGAGTTCACCCTGCCCGCGACGGCCCGCCGCTGTGGCGGATGTGGCGCGAGCCCCGCTAGCTCGCTGAACCCGAGAGGCCGCTGGACCTGCTGGTCGAGCGGCCTCGTCGGCTGAGCCCGACATCACACCCTGTCAGGGCCCTGCTGAGTTGACCGGGCGGTCAGTCAGTCGTAGCTTCGAGGTGTCGGACCCGCGCGAAGGGCGGATCCATCGACAGAAGGCCGTGATCGTGATGAGGAAGTGGAGTCGCTGGCAGGACTGGGTGGCGCTGGTCGCCGGGGTATACGCGTTCCTGTCGCCCATCTGGACAGCGTCGGTCGGCATCGCCACCGGCACGCTGGTGGTGCTGGGCATCGCCACCGCGTTGACCGCCCTGGCATCGCTCTATCTGCCGGACAACCCGGCCCTGGAGTGGACAGTGGTCGTGCTCGGCGTGCTGGCCTTCATCTCGCCGTTCGTGCTGGGCTTCGCGGCGATCACCGGGATGGCGTGGACCGCGTGGATCGTGGGCGTGGTCCTGGTCGTCGCCGGTCTGTGGGCGGTGCCCGAAAGCAACAGGGCCCACCGTGGCGAGCTGACGCCGCAGCACTGACACTGACCGCACACCAGGCCTGGCGGGACGGCTGCGAGACGTCCCGCCAGGCACGCGCATGAGGAGGACCCGTGGACGACTCGGGATCGCCCGTTGTGCCCGCGGGCGCCGCTGGCGGCGACACCCCCGCTAAGGACGCCCGTGACCGGATCCTCACCGCCGCAGAGGAGCAGTTCGCCGAGCACGGGTTCGACGCCACTCCCACCGCGCGGATAGCTTCCCTGGCAGGCGTTCCGAAGGGCCTGCTCTTCTACTATTTCCCCAAGAAGATCGACATCTTGCTGGCGCTGCTCGCCGAGCGACTGCCGGACCTCCCGTTGTGCGAGGCGACCGAGGTCGCGCGTCCCGGTGACCCCGTCGGGTCGCTGCTCCGGTTGGCGGCGCGGCTCGAGCTCGGTGAGCACCAGTCCGTCGTCCTGCGCATCATCATCCACCGCGAGGACAGCACCCACCTGGTGGTCCGCGACCGGCTGTCCGGGCTTCGCGAGCACATGTTCGACCTCACGGCGGAGGTCCTCGACGCCGCCAGCCCCCGACCCCTGGACGCTCGGCGCCGGCGCAACGCCGCCCACGCGTTCGTCGCGGTGCTGATGGGCGACGCGAACTCCCGCCGGCTAGACCTCCCGCCGTTCGACCTTGCGGGCGCCGCCGAGATCATCGTCGACGGCCTGCTCGCCGACCAGCCGAGTTAACGGGCGGGCCGCGGCGTACCGAGTTGGTAGCGCCCGGTCCCCGGTCGCTTCAACTCAGCGGAGTGGGCTGGTAACCGAGTAGTTTCCAATCGCCGTTGTGCCGAATCCATACCGCGAAGGCCTTGTTGTGAAGCTGTCCTGGTGTGCCGCCCGCGGTAATAGAGGCGTTCATCTCGCCGAGTACGATGGCCGTCTCTCCGGACACGACAATCTTCTCCACCGGGTGGTCGATCGAGTGATATACGTAGTAGCCGGCGTGGACCTTGGCGAGATATGACTCGAGCGAGTCGGTTTCCCCATTCGAATGCATGTAGAGAAGGTCTGGATGGCACAGCCCGGCAAAAGTGTCGAAGTCGCCGGCGACCATGGCCTCGTAGCGCCGGTCCTCAAGATTCTGGATCTCAGCACGTATCTTCTCGACATCGGCCATCGGGTCACTCCAGCTGTTTGCGGTCTGGGCCACGACCACCGTGGAGCGTAGTCCCTCGTCGGAGCGCCGGCGAGCGGCATCCAGAGACAGTGACAATCATGGCCTCCAGGTGGCCGGTCTGCCCTTGAGGTTCTCGGAGGTGCTATGACACCTCGCCGAACTCGACCTGGGCCTGATCGCGCTTTCGATCAGCGGTGCTGGCGACAATGGACCGTGGCAAGCGCGTGTGGCTACAGTCCTAGCGACCGCGACGAGTTCGCGGACCCGCAGAACCCTGTGGAGGAGATTCAAAATGTCGTCATACGAGACGATGCTCGACACCCTCTCCGTGGAGCTCGGCAATATCGAGGAGGTATTCCGCGGCCTGTCGGAGGCCGATTGGCGGACCACCACGCAGCTGGTCCCGCTCGACCCGAGTTTGCCGCATTGGACGGTGTTTGAGCTAGCCGGACATTTTGACGTCTCCATCGGCCTGACGCGGGCGCTGATCGCGGGTAGGAACGACGACGACCAGCCGGCCCGAGACCGGACCAGCTTCTTCATCAATCCACGGTCCGAAACGGCGCCGGTCGTATATCAGTACGCGTACACCATGGTCGAGGGCAAGACGCCGGACAAGATGCCCGACGTTCTCCACGAGACGTTCTCCCAAACCGTGAATGAAGCGCGCGCGTTGGGACCTGACACCGTCGGCCCTGGATACTTCGCACCGATGCGACTCGACGAATTCGTCGAGTCCAGGATCGTCGAAGCCGTGGTGCACGGCCTGGATCTCACCCTCGCCCTCAACCGCGCACCGATCGCCACGCCAGCCGGGATCGCGGTTACCGCAGCGATACTCGATGATCTGCTGGCTCGGCGAACCGTTGGCCAGCGCCCGGCCGACCTTTCCGATGACCTGCGATGGATCGAAGCGGCGTCCGGACGCGCCTCGCACAGCGACAACCGTTTGCCGATCATCGGGTAGCCAGGCTGGCGTGCGAATCCGTCGCTGACAAGGCACCAGGTCACCTTGATGCCCGCAGTCGGCCGAGGAAGGAATGCGTCAGCGCAGCTTGATGAGCTCCCTGCGCATGATCTTTCCTGTGGAGGTCTTGGGTAGGTCGTCGACGAACCGCACCACCCGCGGCAGCTTGTAGGCGGCGAGCCGCTCGCCGGCGAACGCGATCAGCTCCTCGTCGGTGGCCTTCTCGCCCGCGGCCAGCACTACGTAGGCGCACGGGAGCTCGCCCTTGATCGGATCGGGCACCGGACCGGCGGCGACCATCGCGACCGCCGGGTGCTCGGCAAGCACCCGCTCGATCTCCGCCGGATACACGTTGTACCCACCAGTGATGATCATGTCCTTTAGCCGGTCGACGACGAACACGTGCCCGGTGGCGTCCATCGTCGCGATATCCCCGGTATGCAGCCAGCCGTCTGCCTCGATCGTCTCCGCGGTCGCCTGCGGGTTGCCCTGATAGCCGAGCATTACGATCGGCCCGCGGACCATCAGCTCCCCCGGCTCACCCCGCGGCGCGTCCTTGGTGACGTCGGCGAGGTCGGCGACCCGGACCTCGATCCCGGGCAGCGACACCCCGATCGAGCCGGGCACCGGCGGGGCGTGCAGCGCGTGCGTGGTGCCCAGCCCGGCGATCTCGGTCATCCCCCACAGCTCGATCAGCGGCGCGCCCGAACGCGCCTCCCAGCGAGCGATCGTCGCCGTCGGAATCGTCTGGCCACCAACCGTGCACCGGGTCAGCGACGACAGGTCCGCCTCCGGGAGCGTGGGGTCGGCCAGCAGCATCGCGTACATCGCAGGAACGCCCTCGAACATCGTCGCCCGGTGCTCCCCGATCAGCCGCAGCGCCGCCGCCGGTGCGAACCGTTCCATCAGTACGACGGTGCCGCCGACCATGAACGTTCCGTTGATGACGACGTTGCCGTATACGTGCGGGGCGGGCAGTGCGGTGACCACGACATCGCGCTCGGTCCGACCGTGCATCGTCGCGGTCAACGCGCAGTTGAGCAGCACCGCCTGGTGGCTCTGCACCGCGCCCTTCGGATGCCCGGTGGTGCCGGAGGTGTAGCCGATCGTCGATGGCGCGGCCGGGTCCACCGTCGACCTGCGGCACCGACCCGACACCACCCAGCAGCTCATCGAACCCGGCCGCGCCGCTGACCACGCCACCGAATGTGACCACCGTGCGCAGCTCCGGCAGGTCCCGGGTCAGCTCGACCAGGCCCACTGCCTGCTCCGCACTGGTGAAGACCGCGGCCGCGCCGCAGTCACGCAGCACGAACGCCAGCTCCTCCGCAGTGAGCATGACGTTCACCGGGTTCACCACCGCCCCGGCTTTCAACGCACCGTGGTAGGCGACGACCCACTCCCAGCGGTTCTGCGCGTACAACGACACCGGCTGCCCGGGCCGCACCCCGCGCTCTGCGAGCCCGGCCGCTATCCGGTCGCTGAGCACGTGCAGCTCGTCGAACGTCAGCGACCGGGTCGCCGTGACCAGCGCCGTCTTGTCCCCAAACCGCGCTGCCGCGGCCGGCAGCACGTCACCCGGTCCGCGCAGTACAGTCCACGGTGCGCCTCCCTTCGGGTCGACGGGACACTAGCGTCCCGTGAGCGAGGTTCCTTGCCCGGATCCAGCGCCCAGTGGTGACCGCAAGGCGGAGGAGAAGGCCGATACCTGGTCGTATCGGCCTCGACGACAACGCGGCGGGGCGCTAGCTGGGCGGCGGAGGCGGGTAGGGACGGCCGTCGCTCACGGGGCTCAGCTCGATTCGCGCGATGGTGCCGCCAAACGTGCGGCCGGCGGCCCGTGGCGGCTGCAGCGCGCCGTCCAGCGGGTCGGTGTCACTTGCACCACCATCCGGCGGGCGCAGTCCGGGCAGTAGCGCGGCGGTTCCAGCTCGCGCCGGGCCGTGCACCGCGCGTGGTCGCCCTGGCCGACGGGAGCTCCGCATTGGTCGCAGAAGCCCCCGTCCACCGAGGTCGACACGTCGGTCACCTCACAGCGTCTCGTTCAGCGCCTTGATCGGCATCTCCAGCTCGCCGAGCAGGTCGATGTCGGCCGCCGCCGGACGCCCCAGCGTGGTCAGGTAGTTGCCGACGATGACCGCGTTGATCCCGCCCAGCAGTCCCTGCCGCGCGCCCAGGTCGCCGAGGGTGATCTCCCGCCCGCCGGCGAACCGCAGGATCGTCCGCGGCAGCGCCAGCCGGAACGCCGCGACAGTGCGCAGGGCGTCGGTGCCCGCCATCGGCTGCAGCTCACCGAACGGGGTGCCCGGCCGCGGGTTGAGGAAGTTCAGCGGCACCTCGTCGGGGGTCAGCTCCGCCAGCTGCGCGGCGAACTCCGCCCGCTGCTCCAGGGTCTCCCCCATCCCGACGATGCCGCCGCAGCAGACCTCCATGCCCGCCTCGCCCACCATCCGTAGGGTCTCCCAGCGCTCCTCCCAGGTATGCGTGGTGACCACCTGGGGGAAGTGCGAGCGGGCGGTCTCCAGGTTGTGGTTGTAGCGGTGCACGCCCATCGCGGCCAGCGCGTCCACCTGCTGCTGGGTGAGCATCCCCAACGAGCAGGCGACGTTGATGTCGACCGCGTCTTTGATCGCCGCGATCCCGGCGGCGACCTGCGTCATCAGCCGCTGGTCCGGGCCTCGTACCGCCGCAACGATGCAGAACTCGGTCGCACCCGTCCTGGCGGTCTGCTCAGCCGCCTCGACCAGCGAGGGGATGTCCAGCCACGCCGCGCGCACCGGCGAGGCGAACTGGCCGGACTGGGAGCAGAAGTGGCAGTCCTCCGGGCAGCCGCCGGTTTTCAGCGAGACGATGCCCTCGACCTCGACCTCCGGCCCGCACCAGCGCATTCGCACCTCGTGCGCGAGCTCGAGCGACGAGGTCAGCGCGGAATCGGGGAGCCGCAGCACCTGCAGAACCTGGGCCTGTGAGAGGCCCTCTCCTCGCTCCAGGACCTGCGCGCGGGCGACGTCGAGGATGTGCGCTCCGGGCGCGCGGCGGCTAGTCGTCGGCGAAGAGGCGGCCTGCACGCGCCCAGTCCTCCTTGGCCACCTCGCTGAACACGATGCCGACCGAGTCCGGTTCGCACTTGCCAATTCGGCAGATCTCGCGGGTCAGCACCTCGGCCAGCTCCCGCTTCTGCTCGACGGTGCGGCCGGGGAACCAGTCGATTCGGACGTGGGGCATGCGACGTTCCTCCCTATCCGAAGAGCTCGGCGGCCCGCTGCGCGCGGTGCCGGTAGGCCTTCCTGGCGTCGAGGGCCTGATCGAGATCCACCTCGACGAACCGGGTCAGCGTGTTCGGCGGGGACTGGGCTACGACATCGAGGTCGCAGCTGATCACGGTGGCGATCATCATGTAGCCGCCACCAGAAACCGCGTCGCGGTGCAGAATGATCGGCTCCACACTCCCGGGCACCTGGATGGACCCGATCGGGTACGGGGCGTCCACGATGTTCGACGGGTCCTGGCCAGCGCCGAACGGCGCCTCCCGTTCCACCGTGGCCAGCTCGGGGCCCTGGTATCGGAAGCCGACGCGGTCGGCGACCGGAGTGAGGGTCCAGGTTGTACCGAGGAAGCTCTTCCGGCCGCCGTCGGTCAGGCGGTGGTCGTAGAGGCCCATGACGACCCGGACCTCGACCTCCTTGCTCAGCACCGGGCGCAGCTCGGTAGGCAGGCTGCGGCCCGCGGCCGACGCGCCCGCCAACGAACCCGCCATGCGGCTGCCGCTACCCATGGGCAGGACGTCACCCTCGCGCAGCGGCCGGCCCTCCAGCCCACCCAGCGCCCCCAGCCCGTAGGTGGAGCGGCTGCCCAGGACCTCCGGGACGTCGACCCCGCCCGCCACCGCGATGTACGCGCGCGCACCCGCGGTGAGGTAGGCGAAGCTGAGGACGTCGCCGGCACTCACCGGGAAGGACTCCCACAGCGGGCGCTCCTCCCCGTTCACCTTCGGCGCCATGGAGGCGCCCGTCACCGCCACCACGGTGTCCTCGGTGAACTTCAGCTCCGGCCCCAGGTACACCGACTCCAGCGCCGCCGCGTGCGGGTCGTTGCCGACCAGCTGGTTCCCGACCGCGAGCGAGTACTGGTCGAGTGCGCCGGACGGCGGGATGCCGAGGTGGTAGTAGCCGTTGCGGCCGGCGTCCTGCACGGTCGTGGACAGTCCGGGCTTGCGCACCTCAATCGGCACGGAGCACCTCCAGTAAGCGCTTGTTCAGGCCTTCGGGATCGGCCAGGAAGGCCTCGAGGCTGAAGTCGACCGGGCGGGAGTTGATCCGGAAGTTGCCGGACTCGACGGCCGCGAGCGTGTCGTCGTACTGGTCCCGGTCGATCGGGGTGAAGAAGACGATGTCACCGGGCCGGAAGTAGACCATGAAGTCGGCGAAGTCTGGCATCGACTGCGTCGGGTCGTAGATCGGCGCCGGCGTGATGCCGAACATCTGGTAACCCCCGGCGCCACGGACCGAGTAGATGCATCCGAAGCACCCGCCGTGTCCGACCGTCTGCTTCGGCGTGTCGGTGCGAGGCCGCAGGTACTTGGGGACCACGAGCTGCCGCTCGCGGGAGACCATCTGGAACAGGAAAGGGAGCCCGGCGACGAAGCCGACCATCGAGGTGAACCACGGGGACCCGGAGTGCGCCGCGATGAACTCGTCTGCGTCGGCGAGCCCGTTGATCCGTGCCGCGTACTCGATGTCAGTCGAGTCGGGGTCCTGGTGGCGGTCGCGGAACCGGAGCAGGGTCTCGGTGGTCCACGGGTCCCGGTAGAACACCGGGATCTCCACGACCCGGGTGGCGAGCCGGAAGTCCGCGGCGTCGCCCACCCGCGCCTCGATCTCCTGCAGGTGCGCGAGCAGGTTCCGCGGCTCGACCACATCCGGGTCGTACCGCACCTGGTAGGAGGCATTCGCCGGGCAGACTTCGAGCGTCCCGTCGGGCCACTCGTCGCGCAGCACGGTGGTGATCGCCATGGCCCGGACGTTCGCCGGCAGGCTCATCTCCTCGGCCAGCTCGACGAAGATGAACTCGTCGCCGCCGAAGCTGTACCGGGCGGTGGTCGCGGTGCTTGTGGTCATCCGGTCCTCCGTTCCGAGGTCCCACGTCGTTCGAGCCACTGTTCGATGGTTCCGGTGTGGAACTCGCCGGAGGAGAACCACGGCTCGTCGAGCAGGTCGGTCATGAGTGGCGCGGTCGTCGCCACACCCTCCAGCGAGAACTCGCCGAGGGCCCGCCGGGCCCGCCGCAGGGCGGTCCCGCGGTCCTCCCCCCACACCACGATCTTGGCGAGCAGCGAGTCGTAGAAGGGCGGGACCTGGGAGCCGGCGACGATCCCGGTGTCGACCCGCACCCACGGACCGGCGGGCAGGTTGAGCCGATCGACGCCGCCCGGCGTCGGAAGGAACCCCCGATCCGGGTCCTCCGCGCAGATCCGGAACTCGATCGCGTGCCCGCGGCAGGTGATGTCCGGCTGCGCGAACCGGAGCGGATCGCCGGCCGCGATGCGCAGCTGCTCGGCGACGAGATCGACCCCGGTGACCAGCTCGGTGGTGGGGTGCTCGACCTGGATCCGGGTGTTCATCTCGATGAAGTAGAACGCCCCGGACTCGTCGTCGACGAGGAACTCGACAGGTGCCGGCGCTGCGGTATCCGACCTCGCGGCAGAGCCGCACCGCGGCCGCGGTCATCTCGGTCCGCAAGGCGCCGTCGATCCCGGGAGCCGGCGCCTCCTCGACGACCTTCTGCCGACGGCGCTGCAGCGAACACTCCCGCTCGTACAGGTGCACCACGTCGGCACCGTCGCCGAGCACCTGCACCTCGACGTGCCGCGCGCGCCGCACGAAGCGCTCCAGGTACATCCGCCCGTCGCCGAACGCGCCCTCGGCCTCCCGGGAGGCGGTCGGGAACGCCGATCGGAGTTCGGCCTCGTCCGCGACGACCCGGATGCCCCGGCCGCCACCACCGGCGGCCGCCTTCAGCATCACCGGGTAGCCGACGTCCTTCGCGGCGGCCACCGCGTGCGGCCAGGTCGGCCACCCCGTCCGCGGTGCCGGGCACCGTGGGCACCCCGGCGGCGGCCGCCACCCGGCGGGCCTGCACCTTGTCGCCCATCTGCTCGATGACTTCCGCATCCGGTCCGACGAAGGTCAGGCCTGCCTCGGCGACCGCCGCCGCGAACGCCGCGCGCTCGGAGAGGAAGCCGTAGCCGGGGTGGACCGCGTCCGCTGCCGGCCTCCTGGGCTGCGCCGACGATCGCGTCGATGCGGAGATAGCTCTTGCCGGCCGGCGGCGGGCCGATCCCGACCGCGGCGTCGGCGAGCCGGACGTGCATCGCGTCGCTGTCCGCGTCGCTGTACACCGCGACGGTCTCGATACCGAGGTCCCGGGCGGCCCGGATGATCCGCACCGCGATCTCGCCGCGGTTGGCGACCAGCAGGCGTTTCATCCGTCGGTCTCGACGACCGCGAGCACCTGTCCGGCGTCGACGACGTCCTCGCTCTCGACGACGAACTCGACGACGGTTCCGGCCGCACCCGCCGGCACCGGGTGGAAGGACTTCATCACCTCGATCAGGCCGATCGTGTCGTCCGCGGCGATCTGCTGACCCGGCTTGGTGTACTCCTCGCTCTGCGGGTCTGGCCGTCGGTAGAACACGCCGGGAATGGGCGAAACCACGTCGTGGCGGGCCATCGGTCACCTCGAGTCGGAATCCGGATGGAGCAGGAGGAGCGGGCGTTCAGGTCAGGTAGGGCTTCAGCGCGCTGTGCACCGCCTTGGCGAGGTCGACCGCACCCGGGGTGTCGGAGTGCACGCAGATGCACTCGGCGCGCATCGGGATGTCGGACCCGTCGACCGCGGTGGCGACACCGTCGGTGATGGCGCGGACGGCCCGCTCCGCGGCGGCGTCCGGATCGTACGCGATGTGCTCGCGAGTGATGATCAACGATCCGTCGCTGCGGTAGTCGAGGTCGGTGTAGTACTCCGCGATGAACCCGGTGGGCCGGCTGCCCCAGACCTGTTCGTGGACGGTGTTCGCCATCCCCATGAGCGGCACGTCGAACACGTCGGCGGCCTCGGCGATCGCGGCGGCGACGGTTTCGTCTCGGGACGCCATCCCGTACAGCGCCCCGTGCGGCTTGATGTGGTTGAGCTCCAATCCCTCCGCCTTGAGGAATGCCGCCAGGGCGCCGGTCTGATAGATCACGGCGGCGGTGAGCTCGGCCGGCTCCATCGTCATCTCCCGGCGTCCGAAGCCCTCGCGGTCGGGCAAGGACGGATGGGCTCCGACCTTGACGCCGTGCTGCTTCGCCAGCGCAACGGTCCTGCGCATCACCATCGGGTCGGACGCGTGAAACCCGCAGGCGACATTGGCGACCGTGATGTACGGCATGATCCCTTCGTCGTCGCCGCAGTGGTAGATGCTGTAGGCCTCGCCCATGTCGCAGTTGATTTCCACCATGATTCGTTCTTCCTCGTCATCGAGTCAGGAGTGGGCAGTTTTGGGGTTGTCCGCGTCAGGATCGACGTAAACGTCGTCGCCGTCGACCTTGACCGGGTAGTGCGCGAGCTCGGCGTGTGCGGGATTGATCCCGCGACTCGTGGCGAGGTCGAAGGTCCACAGATGGGCGTGGCAGGTGAGCGTCGTCTTCCGGTCCCGTCGATCGAGACCAGATACCCGCGCACCGCTGTCGCCCGCTCAGGCACCGACGCCGAGCTGCCGGTGGAAGTCCTCGACGGCGCCGATCGCGTGCTCGACGGCCTCCGGGTTCTCCGGAATCTCCGCGCAGTACGCCCGCAGCGCCTGTTCGGCCACCGGTCGCCAGGCGGCCGCCCAAGCCGTCAGCTGCGGGACGTTGCTCTCGACCTCACCCATCATCGCGACCAGTGCAGCCGTCCAGCGGCGGGACCGCTCGCTGTCTCGCAGCGCCGCCTCGGCCAGCAGGGCGTGCAACTGGTCGCCGTGGCGGCGAGCCGAGACACCGAGCTGGCGGAACAGCGCCTCGTCGACGGCCGGCTTCGCGACCAGGTTCAGCGCAACGAATGCCTCGGCCCAGTCGAAGGTGGTCAGCGCGCGCTCCATGAGCTCGCGGAAGCCCTGCCACGCCGGCAGCTCCTCCCACAGTTCCCGCTCGCGCTCGCCGAAGCCGGCTCCCGGGTGCGAGAGCGCGAGCTCCGCGGTGCGGTATGCGACGTTGGACACCCAGCGCAGCTCGTCGCCGGCCTGAAACGCGGCGCAGTTCGCGATCGTGCTGGTCGGCGCGATGTGCATCAGGTACGCGCTGCCCATCTGCAGGGTGTGCAGCAGGTAGCGGCTCGGGGCGTAGAGCTGCGCGAGCGCCGCGACCCAATCGGCCGCGAGGCCCTTGTCGTGCTGCTCGGCGTTGTGCTGGTCGAGCAGGCCTTCGACGTAGGTCTCCTGGCCGTCCTGCAGGATGTTGTAGGTCCGGTAGACCAGCTCGTCGGGGTCCCGGAAGGCGTCCCAGTCGGGGTGCGTGACCGGGCTGTCGTTGCGGTAACGGCGGTACCAGTCCGCCATCGGACCGGCGTGGTCGACGTCCCAAGGCTGCTCGGGATCGCGGGTGTGCCAGAGCAGGTTGGTCGAGACGATCTCGTACTCGCTGGGCCTGCGGCGCCGCTTGGTCAGGTGGCTCCAGGTCTTGAGCGGCTTGAGCGGGGCGCTCACGCGGTGGCCTCCTCGGCTCGGGAACCGGCCGCGGCCGGCTCGATCAGGTAGAAGCGGACGAGCTCGGTGCCGGTGTCGATCCGTCCGACAAAGGACGGCATGTTCAGTTCGAGCTCCGCCATGCGGAACGGCCTGCCGAGTTCGCCCTCGATCGTGGTGCGGCGCAGGATGCACTGCCCGCCCTCGACCTCGATGCGGACATAGGAGCCGCGGTCGCGCACGTCGACACGCCGCCCGGGGTTGTCGATCTCGGCGGCCTGCGCGACCGCGCGGGCGATCTCGCCGGACTGGAGGATCGGGCCGACGGGGTCTGTGATGGTCATGGCTGCGCCTGTCAGTCGTAGTAGAGCTCGATGCACTCGGTCGGCTCCAGCCCGGAGTCGGCGACCGTCATCGAGCGGGGGAAGGGCTCGCTCGCGCCCTGCTTGCGCACCCGGATGGTGCGCCCGGGCTGCTCGGCGACGTGGATTCCGATCGCATTGACCGCGGCCGCGGCGGCGACCTCGTCCATCGTGTTGTCGGTGTCGACCGGCAGCAGCTTGATGACGAAGTCGCCGTCGAAGTTCGACGCCAGCGGGATCAGTGCCATGGAAACGCCTCCTTGTGCTGCTGCACGTCAGCCGGTGGTCACGAGCTGCTTGCGGTAGCTGTCGACCCACGCGTAGTCGTGTGCGTCGTCGCCACCGTCGCTGACCACCCCGAGCCCCATGTACTGCAGGACTCCGCCGAGGTCGGCCGGCTGGATCTCGCCGCTGAGGAAGCGGTCGACGAGGTTCTTGTGCCGCTTGTACCGCTCCGGGTCGTCCTCGAAGATCCACCGGTCGACCTCGGAGGCGAAGTGGTAGCGGCGGCCTTCGTGCACGATCGAGATGTCCCGCAGGGTGCTGCGACGGGGTGCCCACGATCGGCAGCTGGGAGACGTTGCAGATCACCGGCAGGGTGCCGGGGACAGTCCTGTCCATCCGGCCATTGGCGAAGTTGTCGATCATCACGTCCCAGACCTTGCCGAACGTGTCGTTCCAGCCGGGGTACTTGTCCTCCAGCCAGTCCCGCTCCGCCGGACTGACGCCGGCGGCCGGGTTCCACCACAGGGTCGGCCGCCACGAGTAGGTGCCGAGCTGCTGGCCGTGGTGGTGCTCGGAGATGTCGCGCAGGAAGATGTCCCAGTACCACGGTTTGGACAGCCCGAGGTCCTCGAGGGACCGGACGAACTGTGTGACGATCCACTCCTCCATGAACTCCTTGAACGAGGCTTCGCGCACCTCGAGCGGGACGTAGTAGTCCATCGGGATGCCGGACAGCACCGTGAACAGCCGGTAGGAGCGCCAGAAGGCGATGTCGATCAGCTTCTGGGCCTTCTCCCGCTGACCGTTCTCGATCAACATCTGCAGCAGCGGCGTGCCGAGCTGGGCGTGCCGCGCCTCGTCTGACTGGATGCTCTGGATGAGCTTGGAGAAGGTGTAGTCGCCTGCCTTCGCGGCATCGCCGGACAGGCCGATGAACTGCAGGTTGGTGAAGCCGGTCTCGAAGGAGAAGTTGGCGCAGATCGCCGTGGCGATGGCGTCGCGGGTCATGAGCATGTCGTCGAAGAAGTGCCGCGCGCCGAGGGTGACCCAGTTGTTCGTGAACATCGCCTCGTGCGCCCAGTCGAACTGGCGGTCCTTGTTCACGTACTCGTGCGGGAAGAACAGCTGCATCTGCGCGTGGCGGATCTCGTCGAGCATCCCGAAGACCGCCATGTTGCGCATCCCGGGCGCCTTCGACCACCGCGCGAAGCGGGCCTCCTGGAACGCGGCGCCGTACTCGACGACGGCGACCGCGGCGTAGTGCTCCTTGAGGATCGTGATCCAGCCCGGGTCGGCCTTGTTGTAGAGGTCGGCGCGCTCCAGGGCCGCCTTGACCGAGTACGCGCCCGCGTCCTTCTGCCGCTGGATGTCGACGTACTCCCGATAGCTGATCTTGTAGGGCTCGTCGTAGGTCGACCACACGTCGTCGGGGATCCCCTCGCCGCCGCTCATCGCCGGCGGGAAGAGCTCGTCCTCGGCTGACGTACCGGGGGGTCCACTCGGTCGTGCGCGCGAGGTCGTACCACTGGGCGCGCTCGAGAAGGGCCATGCTCGCTCCTTGATGGGTTGGGCCGGCGCGGCGTCAGCTGCCGTGCTCGGATCCGAGCGACCCCTCGCCGCCCGGGTAGCAGAACGTCATCGACGGTGCGTAGAAGCCGAGGGTCAGCGTGAGCGGGTCGGCCGGACGCAGCTGGTAGGTCGGGTGCTCCTTGTCGAGGAACTCGAGGGACAGCACCTCGAAGTGCTCGGCGACGTCGGCGACGTAGGGGTAGCGCCCGCTGATGAACTCGTCGCCGCGGCGGGTGATGTAGCGCAGTTGGCCGGTGACGCGTTGCGGCGTGCCGATGCCGACGCGTGCCGTCGTCCGGATGACGGGACGCTCATCGAGGTGGGTCGTGACGACGAGTTGCTCGCCGTCGAGGTCGACGGTGGTCCGGCCGGGCCCGCCGACGGGCACCCCGTGCGCCGCCGCGTAGCGACTCATCACCTCGGAGCTGTTGTAGTAGTGCGTCCACCAGCGGCCGGGGACGCCGTCCTCGGTGTCCAGGCCGGCCAGGTTCGCCCCAAGGTAGGTCAGTGAGTAGGCCCCGAACGTCTCGTCAGAACCGGTGGTGGACGTCTGCTCGGGGCCGTCGACGACGTACTGGTTGATGTAGCAGGACCGGTCCGCGGCAGGCGTGAGCCCTTCGGGAACGAGCTTCTCCACCGCCGCCGGGTCGGCGGGCAGCCAGACCAGGTACAGCGTCCGGGAGTTGATGATCAGTTGCGGCGGATGCAGTGAGGTACCCACACGAAACCTCCTGGATCTCGGGCCGGCCCGGCTGAGCCGCGCGGGCTGCTGCCGATTGGCTGTGGTGGCGCTCAGCATGCCGAGCAGCGCAGCAGCGGCAAATGCGCAATGTGGACAACTGCGCGCACCCGGTAGGCCCTCCTGGCCAGCGGCGACGCCGGACGAGCTAGCAGGGTGCTGAACAATGCATGCTCTGTTGCGCGTCGCCCAGGCCGGTCCTAGGGCCGGTCCTCCAGCTGGAGCGCGACCCACAGCTCCGCCCGGGTCGAGGGATCGTCGAGGTCGCGCCCGAGCGCCTCGGCGACCTTGCCCATCCGGTAGCGGAGCGTGTGCCGGTGGATGCCGAGTGCCGAGGCGGAGGCGTCGGCCTGCCCGTTGTGCGCGAGGAACGTGCGCAGCGTGTGCCGAAGGTCGATCTTCGTCCGCTCGTTGTCGGCCAGCGGCGCGAGCACCGCCTCGGCCCAGCCCCGAGCCTCGTCGCTGGTCAGGTGGCGCATCAGTCCGGCACTGGCCACGTCGCTGGCGAGGGCGAGCTTGCCCGCCGTGCCCGGGGCGCTGTTGAACACCGACCGGACGCGGCGCCAGGCATCCGGCAGCTCGTGCGGCGGGACGGCGTCGCTCACCGCGCCCCGCGCATGTGGCACCTGTCGCAGCAAGGACTCCAGGGTTCGGACGTCGCCCTCGGCGGGCGGCATCAACACCACGACCCGACCCGGTTCCCACTCGGCGATGAGCGCGCAGACACTCCGCAGGGCATGGTCGTTCTCCGCCCGTTCGAGAAGTTCGGTCGCCTCGTCCCGACGCACCCCCAACAGCGCCACCCGAAGGGCGCCTTCCGGGCAGCCGGTGCCCAGCGCGTCCGCCACCGCGGCGGCGAGTCGGATGTCGCCTTCGATGGCCACCTTGAAGACGGCGAGGCGGTGTCGGCGCCGGTTGTCCGCCGCGCCCCAGATGCCACGCAGGTCTGCGCACAACAGGGACACCGCGGTCGTCACGACCGACTGTTCGCCGGCGGTCAGCCCCGTGGAGCGACCGACGGCGAGGAACCCGCGTACGCGTCCCTGCACGGCCAGCGGGAGCAGCACGACCGCGTCTCCGGCCACGGTCATGCTCAGGCTCGCCGGACGCCGGCCGTCCCTAAGCCGCGTGAGGTCGATCCTGATCCGTGCCAGGTGGCTGCGGCCGGTCGGGGTGCAGGCCCGGAGCCCGCCGTCCGCGTCCAGCAGCAGGACCCAGCACCGGAGTGCCTTGGCCAGCCGCTGCACCACCTCCCGCGCCGCGTTCGGCGACTGCATCGCACGGCTCAGATCACGTTGCGCGTCCACCGCGAAAGACAGCGCCCGCTGATCGCCGCCGCCGTAGGTCGTCACGGATCGAGCGACGGTGGCGAACGAGGTCCATGACGGCACCGCAAGCAGCGGTAGGCCGGATCGTTCGGCGGCCTCGATCAGCCCGGACGGCACCGCCGGGTGCTCATCCGTCAGCCCGAGGCCGAGCCCGGCCGCGCCCGCCGAGACCAGACGATCGACGTACCGACCGAGGGCCGTCAGGTTCTCGCCCAGCCGGGACCCGGTGGTCAGCACCAGCTCGCCACCTTGCAGCAGGAGCGACGGATCCACCAGCTCGCTCGCGAGCGTGCGTTCGACCGGCCGGTCGAGCTCCTCCCCGGCGAGGACGATCAGGCCCAGCTCCGGCGTGTCGATCAGCATCCGCAGCGTCGAATCCATGCGAGCTCCGCATCCGACGTGCCGGTGGCGCCCGATGGGCACACGCACGTGATGAGCGGGCCGCACGATGCCGTGCGCCCGGTTGGTGAAGGCGCAAGCTACGCCCGCATTATCCCGGCTATGCGTACCGCTGACGCAAGCGGAACGTGGGGCTCCGCCGGGTGCACCGCGATCCGCGATCGGGCCGACCTGACGTGGCATTCTTGTCGAGGTCGCGCCGAGGAGGCCGGGTTGCCCGCAATTCTGACCTCAACCGAGCTCGGTGCCGGCCGCCCAACGGTCACCTACCGAGCGGCCGGTGATCGATGCGTCCTCATCGAGTACGGCAGGCCCGTAGTCGACCTCTGCGTGAACTTCTTCGTCCACGCGGTGGACCGGCACCTCGCGGCGCACCCGATTCCTGGCGTCGTCGAAACAGCGCCGGGGCTGCGCTCGTTGTTGATCCACTTCGATCCGACCACGGTCGGCCAGACCGAGCTGGTCGACGCTCTGGAGCACGTGCACGTGGACGTGCCCGCACCGTCGTCTCTCGTCATGCCGAGCCGACGAATCACCCTGCCGATCGCATTCGACGACTCGGCCTCCCGGGAGGCCGTCAACCGCTACGGGATCACGACTCGGCCCGACGCTCCGAACGTGATCGATGGAAACAACATCGACTACGTCGTGCGGTACAACGGGCTCCGGGACCGGGAGGCGCTCTACTCGAGGATCCTCGACAGCGAGTGGTGGAACGCCTTCACCGGGTTCTACCCCGGGCTGCCTTCCCTGCTGGCGTTGGACCCCCGTTCTGAGCTCAGCGCCCCGAAGTACAACCCCGCCCGCACCTGGACCCCAGACGGCGCGGTCGCAATCGGCGGGCCATGCATCGTCGTGCACCCGCTGGAGTCGCCCGGCTCCTACCAGCTCCTGGGACGCACCGTCCCGATCTCCGACCTCGCCCGGCGCGACCACCCGCACCGGCTGGACCCGGTGCTTATTCAACCGGGCGACCGGATCCGGTTCGAGCGCGTCGAGGAGCCCGAGCTGATCGAGATACGGCGACAGGTCTTCGAGGGTCGCTACGAGTACCGGATCGAGCCCGGTAGCTATGCCGTCGCCGAGCATCTCGCCGCGTCCGCACACGGCGAGGCAGAGACCGCGACCCGCCGGGCCGCTCGCCGAGCTGCCGCCGCTCGGGTGAGGATCCCGTGACGACGCCCCGTTCCGGCATCCGGGGAACACCGGCCCTGGAGATCATCGAACCCGGCCTGCAGACCACTGTGCAGGATCATCCGGGCCGGCGCGGCGTGCAGGCACTTGGGCTCTTTCCCTCTGGTGCCGCCGACCCGCTGTCGTTGCGGGCGGCGAACGTCCTCGTCGGGAACCGACCCGGCGCCGCCGCGCTCGAGATCCCGCTCGGGCAGTTCCAGGCCGCGGTGCTCTGCCCCGGGCTGATCGCGGTCTGCGGCGCGTGCGGGTCGGATGTCGCACTCAACGACCGGCCGATCCAGACGTGGGAAACCGTCGTCGTGACGCCGGGCGACGTGCTGTCTTGCGGAGTCGCGCGCGGGCCAGGCTTCCGGCTGTACCTCGCCTTCTCGGGCGGCATAGCTGTCCCCCAGGTGCTCGGGTCACGCTCGACGTTCCTCCTTGGGGAGATCGGTGGCCTTGACGGCCGCGCCCTCGCGAAGGCCGACGTCCTCGAGGTGGCGGCCCACGGAACCGGTCGAGCCGGCCGACGCCGCGTACCGCCGTCGCTGCGTCCCAGTTACACCGACACCTGGGAGATCGAGGTTCTGCGGGGCCCGCACGCCGACCCCGACTTCCTCACCACCGAGGACTACGACGAGCTCCTCTCGACCGCGTGGCGGGTCGACCTCAACTCCGACCGCGTGGCGACGCGACTGCACCCGCATCGGTTCCGCTGGGCACGCAAGGGTGGGGACGAGGCAGGCGGCCATCCGTCGAACCTGCTGGACGGCAGCTATCCGCCCGGTGGGGTGCTGGCTTACGGCGACGTGCTCACGATCCTCGGCCCCGACAGCCACACCTCCGGCGGCTTCGCAGTCGTCGCGACTGCCGCATCCGCCAGCCTCTGGAAGGTCGGACAGCTCCGGCCCGGGCGGGACACCGTCCGATTCCGCGAGGTCGACATCACCATCGCAGCCGACCTGACGGCCCATGCCGAGTTCCTGCTCGATCCCAGACACATGGAGCGGCTCTGAAGTCATCCGGTGCTGGAGATCGCGCGAAGCTGGCGGTCGACCAACTCGTCGAGCCAGCCGACCATCGCGTTCACACCGTGCACGGGTGCCGCCAGTGCCGCTGGGATAGCCGGGAGGGGCGGTCCCGGCCTCGCACCCGGTCGACTCGACTGAGCACCGCTGCGCCGACCGGAGTGCGATGCCCGCGCGCCGTGGCGCTCGAGCATGGTTCTTGCCTTCGACATGAACTGCCGATGCTGCAGGTTCTTTGCGAGGTCGAGTGCCGCCGCCGCGTGCAGTCGCACCTGATCGCTGTCAATTTCCTCCGAAGCGAGCTCGGCACGGGCCAGGTGTGTCCGGCACAGCCAGTACGGCGCGTTGAGCGTGGAGGACAACCGCTCAGCGTGTTCCAGCACGTGATGTGCTAGCTCACGCGCACCGGACACCGCCAGCGTGTATCCGACCCGGTAGACCATCGCGTCGACTCCCCACGCATACCCGAAGGTGTCAGTCAGGTGTAGCGCTGCGACGTAACATTCGAGGGCGCGTGACCAGTCTCCGTTCGACAGATAGGCACCTCCGGCACCGTCAGCGGCGCGGGCCAACCCGGTCCGATGACCTAGCCGCGCGCAGATTTCGATTGCTTTCTCTGCAGCCAGCCACGCCTGCTCGGGAGTACCCAGCTGGCCGTCGATCCCGTACGCGGCACTTAGGTAGCGCAGTGCTTCGGCTTCGGCGAGATCATCCATCGTTTCTCTGGCGATCCCGCGGGCGGACTCGAAGGACCGCAACGCGCGCTCGTGGTCGCCGCCATAGAGGTAGGCGATCCCTTGACTTAGCGTGGCGCGCCCCAGGTTCGGGAATCGTCCCGTCTCGCGTGCCAGTTCGGCCGCCTGACCGGCCGAGGTCGCGGCAGCGGCCAGCTCGCCTTGCTGGATATATGCGTAGGTGAGCGCCTCCAGGGCCTGCTCGGCGCCCTCGGTGTCGCCGTAAACCTGAAAACGACGCAGCGCTTCGGTCAGCGCGTGCTTGCTACCGGACAGGTCCACGCGCCGCCGGAGCAGTACGCCCAGCGCGAGATAACAGCGCGCCTGCGCATGGCCGTCTCCACTCATGCTGGCTGTCTGGAGGGCCTCGCGAAACATCGCCTCGGCCTCACCCGAACCGCCGTAGGACAGCAGTTCCCCCAACCTGAGCAGCAACGCGGTCTGCTGGTCGCGAGGTGTCAGAGTGCGCAACCGCTGGTAGTGATAGATGGCCATCTGGTGGGCGTGGCGGCGGCGCGCGGCCTCAGCCGCCCGCTCGTGGTGCGGGATCGCTTCCTGCTGACGTCCTGCAGCCTCGAGATGCGCCGCGATTTGGCCACTCACCTCATCCAGGTTCATCGCGTTGGCGCTCGTGAGCGCCTGCGCAGCTCGCTCATGGAGCAGCAGGCGCTTCGCCGACGGTAGGCCCTCGTAGATCACCTCGGCTACCAGATCGTGGGCGAACCGCAGGCCGCCCGGGCGGGTGATCATGACCCGCCGGGCGACCAGTGAGTCGAGTCGGTCTGCCAATTCCCACGGTCCGATGTCCAGCATGCGGGCAAGCGTGTCCGGGACGATCGGTTCTCCCGCGGTGGCAGCCGCCTCGGCGAGTTGCCGGAGACGCGGCGGGAGCGCGGCGAGCCGCGTGCCGACAACGTCCCGGACGCCAAACTTCACCGCGTCATGCGGCTCGGATGCCGGTCGTTCGGAGCCATCGAGCGCTAGCCGCGCGCATTCGAGGGCATAGAACGGATTCCCGCCGAGGACGTCGTACACCAGGCCGGCGAACTCCTCAATCCAGGCAGCCGACACCCGCGACGCTCGGTCGTCCATCGAGCTCTGGATCAAGGTGTGGACCTGAGTCCTCGAAAGTTCGCCAAGCGCAATGTCGGTGAGCTGCCCCGCCCGGGACGAGGCAGCGATCACGTCAGCGACGCCATTGCCTTCGAGGTCGTGCTCGCTCCGCGCGATGACCGCGATGACCAACGGCAGCCGGGGCAGCCGCTGTACCAGATCCTCGAGCACGGCGATCGTGTCCGCGTCAGCCCATTGCACGTCGTCGAAGATCAACACCCCACCACGTCCCGCGCCCTTGGTCAGCGTGACGGACAGCCCCTCGAGCAACCGCACCTTGTCCTCGGGGGCGCCGAGGCTCGGGTTCGGCACACCGCGGCTCAGCTCGGGGCATACCTGCGCAGCCTCGCGCAGCCACAGGTCGTCCACAGCGGGCACGCCCCACCGTGAGAGGTACTGCCGCAATCCGGTGGCGATCGGGTAGAACGGCACGGTCGACACCGGGCGTTGCGCACGGCACAAGATCGTGCGGCGGTCGCCAAACGCGGTGTGCACGAGCCGTGTCTTGCCTGCGCCGGCCGGGCCGTGTACGTAGGCCACGCATCCCGACCCGGCCGCCGCCTGCCGGATGCACTCCCTGAGCACCGCCCGCTCATGCTCGTGGCCGACGTAGAGCCGTGAGACATTCCCGATCGACGGCGGCATCGTGGGCGATTTCGAGTCGCCGGCTTCCGCTGCCCTCCGGGCAAGTGCCCTCGCCTCGATGGCAGGGACGATGCCCAACTCATCGCGCAACACGGTTTCGAGTTGGCGGTAGATGCTCAGCACGGCGGCCCGGTCGTGAAGCGCCTCTGCGGCCTCCATCGCCCGGACATAGAAGTCCTCGGCCAGCGGCTCACATCGCAGCGCTCGCCGCGTCCAATGCAGCACGCTCTTTGCGTCACCACGATCCTGTCCCGCAGCGACAAGCCGGCGGAGTGCCTCCAGGTAGCCGATCTCGAGGAGATGGCGCTCGCCCTGCAGCCACTCCTCGAACCCATCGGCGCCGCGCAGATCAATCCCCTCGAAGAGCGGACCCCGATACAGCTCGACTGCCGCTTCGTCCTTGCCCTGCTCGACCATTGCGCGGAATTGCCGAACATCGACATCCACCGTGGACGTGTCTAACCACATCGCAAGGCGGCTGGCACCGATCGCCCCTGCCGGAAGGACGGACCGCAGGCGCGCCAGCTCACCTCGGAGGCTTCGCCGTGCTCGGTCTGGCGTGCCGGCCGACCACAACAAGGTCGCGAGCAGCTCCCGGGATACCAGCTCGCCGCGGACGCCGAGGTAGCCGGCGAGCGCCACGGCCTTCTGCGTGCCCGGCCGGTGCACCTCGGCGCCAATCATGATCGTCGGCGGTCCGAGCAGAAGCAGCCGCGCCTGCGACCCCGCAGACGCATTGCCGGGCGTCGTCGAAAACGTCATGCCTCACAGTGCATCGTGCGGTTCACCAACCGTTTCGACGCTATTTCGACGGTGTTGCGACACCACCGTCGACATCGTAGCTACCAAGCAGACCCTCCACGCTCGGAAAGGAGCGCTCCATGGCGCACCAGACACCCGGGGTGGTGCGGTGACCTTCGCAGGCGTCCACGCCGCACGCTGGCGCTCCAGGTGCGCGTATGTCTGAGGTCCCGGTACACAGCTCAGCTACGTCAGCGAGCTGGCTGCACGGTGCGCGCGTGCTCGTCACCGGCGCCGGTGGCGGGATCGGGAGCGCAGCCTGTACTGCGTTCCTTGCCGCCGGCGCGGAGGTGACCGGGCTCGACCTCACCGACTCGTGGCTGGACGGCCTACCCGACGAACTATCGGGGAAGGCGCGCGCGGCGGTGGGCGATGTCACCGATGCTGCGGCGGTGGCAGCGGCAGTCACGTTGGCAGGCGGGTCGAACGAAGGGCTCGACGTCGTCGTGACAGCCGCGGGCATCCAAGCGACCGGGAGCGTCGAGGACACCCCCGAGCAGACGTGGCGGAACGTGCTCGACATCAACCTCACCGGTACCTGGTTGACCTGCAAGTACGCCGTTCCGGCACTTCGGGCCAACGGCGGCGGAACGATTCTCTGCCTCGCGTCGACCACGGCTCTTCACCCGAGGGAGAACCTGGCCGCCTACTGCGTGTCCAAGGCGGGTGTCGGAATGCTGGTCCGGGTACTCGGCCGCGAGGTCGCCGGGGAAGGCATCCGGGTCGTTGGAGTGTGCCCGACGGGCGTGGACACTCCGCTGCTCACCGGCATGCTCTCGGGACTGCGCCGAGCCGGGCATAGCAGCGACGAGAACGCCGGGCTCATGGCGTCCAAGCCGGTCAAACGATGGCTGAGCGCTTCTGAGGTGGCCGATGCGCTGGTTTGGCTCACCTCGCCGGCGGCGACCGGCGTGACCGGAAGCAACATCCCAATCGACTTCGCCTCCGCATAGCGACGAACCTCAACGGCCGTGGCAAGGACACTCATGCGCTCCGATACTCATTTCGACCACAACTCGCGGGAGTTCATCGCGGATCCCTATCCGATCTATTCACGCCTGAGAGCGGAGGACCCGGTCCATTTCAGCGAGAGCTACGGTGGCTACTTCGTGTTGACGCGCTACGAGGACGTGCGCAGCGCGCTGCTGAACTGGAAGCTGTTCTCGTCGGCCAAACCGGGCGTGACGTCTATTCCGATGAGCGTAAAGCGTGACTTTCCGGAGATCCCACTGGAAGTCGATCCGCCGGAACACACCGTGTATAGGAGACTGATCAGCCACCTATTCACCAGGAACGCGATTGCACAACTCGAACCGGGCATCCGCCGCATCGCTGTCGAGCTACTCGATCCGCTCTGCAAGGCACATGGCGGCGACGTGGTACAGGATTTCGCGCTGCCGTTCGTTTCTCGAGTGCTCGCGCTGTTCCTGCAGGTTCCGGAGGCGGACTCGGTTCGCTGGGTCGAGTGGGCCAACGCGATCTTCCACGGTCGACTCACGGACCGGGAAAGGGCGGATCGGGCGAGCCGAGACATGATCGCCTACGTCGCGGATCTCGCCGAGTCGCGACGACGCTCGCCCGGCAACGACCTGTTCAGCGTGCTTGCCACCGCGACCTACCAGGGCCGGCTACTCACGGCGGACGAGCTCCGTGGGTTCGGTGTGCTGCTGCTCAACGCCGGCCAGGAGACGACGGTGAACGGGATCGGCAACAGCCTGTGGTACCTCGCCGAACACACCGACGACCGACGGAGGCTCCGGGAGGAGCCCGAGTTGCTCCCCCGTGCAATCGAGGAGTTCCTCCGGTTCATGTCCCCGATCCAGCTGCTGGGACGCACCACGTCAGCGGACACCACGCTGCACGGGTGCCCGGTTCCCACCGACTCGACCGTTGCGGTCTGCTACGCATCCGCCAACCGTGACAAGGAAGTGTTCGACGCCGCCGACGAGTGCCGGGTCGACCGTCGTCCGAATCCGCATCTCGCGTTCGGCGCCGGACCTCACTCCTGCCTCGGCGCACACCTCGCCCGCGCCGAGATGCTAATTGCCATCGAGGAAACGCTCGCGCGCATGCCCGATTATCAAATAGACACATCGGCCAAGATCGAGTTCACCCCGCACGGCGACCTGCGCGGGTTCTGGAAGCTCCCGGTGACATCGTGACTCCTAGTGTCCCGGAAACGAGGTTCCTTGCCTGGATCCGGTGATCCAGGTGGATGCAACGCCAGGCGGAGGAGAGGGCCGATACCTGGTCGTATCGGCCCTGACGACAACGCAGCGGGGCGCCGCCTGGGCGCCGGAGGCAGGTAAGACAACCTCGTTCGGGACAGTGTCCGGGGAGGCTGATCACATGGCGGGTGAGGAGCCACCGGTGGTGGCCGGCGCCGAGGACGACGGCGACCGGTCGCTACTCGGCGGCAAGGCTGGTCAGCTCCGCGACATGTTCGCACCGGACTCGATCGCCGTCGTCGGCGCATCACCCAACCCGCGCCGGATCGGCAGCCGCGTGCTTGCGAACCTCCGCCGGCATGGGTTCGCCGGGCGGGTGCACGTCGTCAATCCGCGCTACCCGCAAGTCGATGGGCTGCGCACGCTTTCGTCCCTCTCCGAGTTGCCCGAGGTCCCGGATCTGACACTGTTCGCGGTGGACGCCGATACGTCGCTGGACCTGCTCGCCGAGCTCGGTTCGCTCGGTGGGCGCAACGTCGTGTTGCTGGCCAGCGGTTTCGAGTCCGGTCCCGATGGTGCGCGACGACTACGGCGGTTGACCGAGCTTTCCGATCGACACGAACTCCGGGTCGTCGGACCGAACAGCCAGGGTCTGTGGAGTGTGGGCCACCGGATGGTGCTCGCGTTCGGCTCCGAGGCCGGGCGGGAACGGGTGTTCGCCGGTCCCGTGGCGGTGATCGCGCACAGCGGCAGTCTCGGCGGGGCGGTGACCCGCCAACTGCTAGACATCGGCGTCGGGGTGTCCTATTTCGTGAGCACGGGCGACGGTGCCGTGCTGGACACCGCGGATTACCTCCGACAGGTCATTGAGGACCCGTCGGTGCGCGTAATTGCGCTCTACCTGGAGGGGACTCGCGACGGCCGCCACCTCCGATGGGCGGTGCGGGAAGCAGCGCGCCGCGGAATCCGCGTAGTCGCGCTTGCGGGCGGGTTGACCGCCGCAGGTCGGGCTACGACCGCGTCCCACACCGGTCGTATGATCACCCGACCGCGCCTGCTGACCGACCTACTTGCCCAGCACGGCGTCGTCGTCACCGGGTCCATGCGCGAGTTCGTCGCTGCCGTTCGCACTCTCGCGACCGCGCCGCGATCGTTGCCGGCGAGACCACGTACCGCGGTCGTGGGAATCTCCGGAGGCATGCTGGCTCTGCTGGTGGACGGCTGTGCACGGCGTGTCGAGATCGCCACGTTCTCCGATTCCACAGTGGATCGACTACGGGCAGTGCTACCGCCTTACACCGACCCGCAGAACCCCGTCGACCTCACCGGCTCGGTGGTCGAGGACGAGTCGCTGCTCGTCGAGGCCGTCGACGCGGCTTTGGCCGACCCCGGTGTCGACGCGTTGATCGCCGGCCTGGACAACCGCGGCTACGACCGAGTGGTCCGCAACGCGGACCGGTTCGGCAGGTCGGCAGATCGATCCGGCAAGCCCGTCGTGTTCACCCTCTGGGACCCGCCGCTGGAACGCGCCATCGACGTGGAGCGTGAGCTCGGAGCGGCCGGGGTGTTCGTCGCGGACGACCCGGCGGACGCGGTCGGCCCATTGGAGTGGCTCACCCACCTGCCGCTCGGTCCGGAGCCGGTTGCATCCGAAGGAATTGAGCTCGCCGATCTCCGTTCCTGGGCGGGTATCGAGGGCTTGGCGGCGGCGCTCGGCGGGCGCGTTCCCGCGACCCGGGTGCTGCACTCCGGTGAGCCCGTGCCCGGTGCCGAGCTGAAGTCGCCGCCCTATGTCGTCAAACCGCTGCCGAACGCCGTCAGGCACAAGACCGACCGCGGCCTGGTGCACCTGAACCTGTACGAGCCGGACGACGTTGCGGAGGCGGTTGCGTTGGTTCGCGGCGCGGTCGGGCCCGAGATACCGGTGCTCGTTCAGGAGATGGTCAGCGGTGTCGAGCTACTCATCACCGTCCGCCTGGACACCGATTGGGGACCGGTACTGACCGTCGGCGCCGGCGGCGCGCTGGTAGAGCTGCTCGACGACATCGCGCACGTGAGCCTTCCGTGCAGCGAGGCAGAGATCGCCGAAGCGGTAGCGCGACTCGACGTCGACCGGCTACTGCGTGGATTCCGGGGCGCCCCGGCCGCAGACCGTGAGGCAGCGGTCAAGGCGGCATCCCTGCTCAGCCGGATAACGCTGTCGCACGGCGACGCGATCGAGGAGATCGAGCTCAATCCGCTGGTCGTCGGCACCGCGGGCGAGGGCGTCTACGTCGTCGACGTGCTCGTCACACAACCCGAGAACGTAGGGCCGAGATGAGCGACGGCAGGACGACCGTCACGAGTCGGGCAGCCATCCACGAACCGCTGCGGATCGGTGGTCGTCGGATCGAAACCGCCGACCTGATCGAGGTCTCCGATCCCGCGACCGGACGTGTCATCGGCACTTGCGCCAACGCGACGAGTATCGATGTCCGCGCCGCCGTCGACGCCGCCGACGAGGCGTTCCGGCACTGGAAACGAACTGCGCCCGACCAGCGCGCAGGAGTACTTCGCGACATACAGCGATTGCTGGCCGAGCAGTCCGAGGACCTTGCCAAACTGATCACCCTCGAGGTCGGCAAGCCGTTGCCCGAAGCTCGCGGCGAGGTGGAGTACGCGGCCCAGTTCGCGCTCTGGAACGCAGAGGAGGCGCGGCGGATTTACGGTCGAACAACGATCACCCCCCGCCCGGACGGTGGCACCTGGCGCCACCTCGTCCGGCAGCCAGTCGGGATCGTCGGTGCGATCACGCCGTGGAACTACCCGCTGGTGCTCGCCGCTCGCAAGGTGTTCGCTGCCCTCGCCGCTGGGTGCGCCGTAGTGCTGAAGCCGAGCGAGCTTGCGCCGCTCAGCGCGTTCCGTCTCGGCGACGCCGCGGAACAGGCCGGTCTGCCGCCCGGGGTGCTCAACATCATCACGGCGAACCCGCCGACAGTGGTCGGCGAGGTCCTTACCGGTGATCACCGGGTGCGGAAGTTGTCCGTCACCGGATCGATCGGCACCGGTAGGAGACTCATGGAGTCCGGTGCACGCACCCTGACCAGGGTCGGCCTGGAGCTCGGCGGTAATAACGCCTTCTTGGTCTTCCCCGACGCCGACCTCGACGCCGCGGTCGCGGCGGCGGTGGTGGCGAAGCTTCGTAACGGCGGGCAGACCTGCGTCTGCGCCAATCGGTTCCTGGTACACGCGACGGTGCTGGACGAATTCACCGCTCGCTTCGCTGATGCCATGCGCCGCACCGTCGTCGGCCCGGGTCTAGAGCCGGCGACCCAGATCGGGCCCCTCATCGAACGGGCTTCATCGTCGCGCATCCAGGAAGCGGTCGAGGAAGCGGTCGCTGCCGGCGCCTCCGTGCTCTGCGGCGGCAAGCCGCTTGGCGACCCGCTGTCGTCTGGCGGGTCGTTCTACCCCGCCACGGTCGTGCGGGACGTGCCACCCGACTCCCGGTTGGTGACCGAGGAGATCTTCGGCCCGGTCGCGCCGATCATGACCTTTCACACGTTCGAGGAGGCGATCGAGTCAGCCAACGCGACCGAGTACGGCCTTGCCGGCTATGTCTTCACCCGGAGCCTGCGGACCGCGTTACGCGCATGCGAGGACCTGGATGCAGGCATAGTGGTGGTCAACCGAGCGGCGCCCTCCGGTGTCGAGTTCCCGCAGGGCGGGGTCAAACAGAGTGGCATAGGCCTGGAGGGCGGCCCGGAAGGAGTCGAAGACTTCACTGTCGCGAAATACGTCTCGATCGACCCGGCGTAGGGACTGTGCATGCGGATTCGTGTCGACCACGACAAGTGCTTCGGGTACGCACGGTGCACCGAAACCGCGCCCAACACATTCACGTTGGACGAAGGCGGGCAGAGCGTCGCGGGTGAGCAGCGAGACGACGACGAGGCCATTCAGGAGGCCGCGTGGGCGTGTCCCGTACAGGCGATCGAACTCGCGGCCAACGAGGCGCATCAGCGGTCCTGAGGGAGTCGCGCTCCAGTGTTCAGCATGCAATCGGACGGGACGTAGCGCGGCATAAGCGACACCCCACTTGCGCACTGGGGGCACGGAACCTGAGCGCAAATCGACCAGTCACGCCGCAAAGCGGAGCGAAACGGAGATCGAAGAGACCGCCTGAACCTGCTGGTCAGGGGCCTCTCGGCGTGGTGGCGGGGGAGGGATTCCGGCCGGCGAACGATGCGGATGAGATCTTCTCGGTCCGCCAAGTTGTACTAGATGACCTCGGGCGCGGGGTCGACGACGACTTGGACGTCGACGTTGCCGCGTACCGCGTTCGAGTACGGACACACCCGATGCGCGGCGGCGACCACCTCGCCGGCCTCATCCGCTTCGAGCTCGGGCAGCCGGACATGCAGTTCCACAGCCAGCCCAAATCCGCCAGAGCCGTCCGGACCAATGCCGACCCGCGCGGTGACCGACGCCTGCCCCACCCGCAGCTTCTTGCGGCGGGCGGCGTGCCGGACAGCGTTCTCGAAGCAGGCCGCGTACCCCGCGGCGAAAAGCTGTTCCGGATTGGTCGCCACGCCGCCCGGGCCGCCGAGCTCCTTCGGGATGGCAAGGTCGAGGCTGATCGCGCCGTCGGTAGATCGAACCCGACCCTCCCGACCGCCGACCGCCGTCGCCTCAGCGGTGTACAGGACCTTCATCGGTGCCGCTTCCTTCCGGTTTGAATGCTCCTATACGACCGCGGTCTCGCCCCAGATGTCCTCCAGATAGCGGTTGCTTGTGCGCAGACCGGCGAGCCAGGCCTCGCCGTCTGCCTCGCTGGCGCCTGTCTTTGCGCGGAACACCGATATCAGTGCCTTCCGGACGCCCGGTGCCATCGTCGATGCGTTGCCGCACACGAGGATCACCGCGTCGTTCTGCATGGCCTCCCACACCTGGTCCGCCGACGCCTCGAGGGCGTGCTGGACGTAGCGGTGCGGGTAGCCCTCCACCCGGGAGCACGCCGTGAACAGCGTCGCGACCCCACCGGCCTCGTAGGCCCTCAGCTCGTCGACGTACAGCAGGTCGTCCTCGGCGTCCCGGCAGCCGAGGAACAGCAGCGACGTGGCGATCGGGACGCCCCGGGCCCGCAGCGACTCCCGCTCCTGCAGGAACCCGCGGAATGGAGCCATCCCGGTACCGGCACCGACCATGATCATCGGCACGTGCGGGTTCTCCGGCGGCCGGAAGGCGATCGTCGGCTGCCGGACGAAGGCGAACACCGTGCCGCGCTCGGGGACCTCGCTGAGGTGCCGCGAGCACACGCCGCGGTACGTCGAGCCGTCGCCGGAGCGCGCCGAGCCCTCGAGGACGCCGACGGTCAGCGCGGCGTCGGAGCTCATCGTCGGCGACGAGGAGATCGAGTAGTAGCGCGGGCGTAGCGCGGGCAGCAGGTCGAGGTACTCCGCGAACGGCATGTCGCACTCGAGGTGCTCCTCGAGCAGGTCGAGTAGCGTCCGTCGCGGAATCGCGATCTTCTCCCGGTAGCGGGCCCTGGACTCGTCGTCGGTACCCGCCAGGCCGAGCAGTTCGTCGCGGGCGGGGCCCTCCGGGCAGTGCGCCGCCATCGCCGCCAAGCCGGCGCGGCTCGCGACGTCCTGCAGCTCGACGCAGCCGCCGACGATGCCCAGCAGCGGGTAGGGCTCGCCGACGGGCAGGTGGGTCGGGGTGCCGCCGGTCGCGGTGAGCGTGACGTACTGGCCCGCGTCCAGGCCGAACCGCGCGAGCACGCGGTTGATCAGCGACACGTGGTTGCGCGGCATCACGCCGAGGTGATCGCCCGCGGCGTAGGACATGCCGGCGGGCAGCGTGATCTCCAGGTGCCGCACCGAGCGACCACCCGGCTTGCCCGCGCGGGCGGTGAGCTCGCGGTTGGCGCGCACGGTCGCGGCCTGGGCGCGGAAGGACTGCAGGACCGGGCTCGCCGTGCGGCGCTGCTCGAACTCGGCGGTCAGCCGCGGGCCACCACCGGTCACCGCGGTCGTCGAGGCGTCCAGCCCGAGGGCCGACCCGAGGTCGTCCCACAGTCCGGCGTACCAGGCCTCGAACTGGGCGTCGAAGTCACCGCGGGCGTCACCCTCACCGCGCGGGTACACCCGCGTCGCGCCGCGGGCCTCGAGCGCGGCGTCGACCCGGGTCGGCACCGCCTGGTAGGTCGCGGCCCAGTCCCGGTTGCCGCAGCCGAAGACGGTGTAGCGCACCCCGGCCGCCGAGGATGACGGCGGCGTCGATCCACGTACAGAACTTCCCCGCGTTGTCGGGCGGCTGCCCGTTGTAGGAGGAGGTGACGACGACGACGGCACCGTCGGTGGGCAGCTCTCCGACCGCCTCGTCGAGCGCGGCGGTGCGGGCCGTGTAGCCGCGGTCGGTCGCATCGCGCGCGATCCGGGTGGCGAGGTCCTCCGACGCGCCGAGGTTGGAACCGAAGAGCACCAGCAGCGGCGTGCCGTGGCGGTCGGCCGGCGCGACGGCGAGCGTCGCGGACCGCGGTGCGGCAGCCGTGGCCGCGACCGGCCGCGCCGCCGAGCCCCACGTCCGTCCGGTGCGCGGGCGGAGTGTGATCGTCAGTCCGTCGGGCTTGAGGGTCAGCGACTCCTTGATCTTGAGCTGGTAGTTCGCGTGGTCGACGAACTCGAAGCGCTGCATGAGCATGCCGAGCACGAGAGTCGCCTCCTGCAGGGCGAACTGGCGCCCGATACACGCACGCTGCCCCGACCCGAACGGCCGGTATGCGTTGGGAGGCAGGGCGTCGCGGCGCTGCGGCTCGAAGTGGTCCGGGTTGAAGTCCTCAGCGTCCGGACCCCAGACCTCGGGCAGCCGGTGCAGCATCGGTGTCAGGGCGATGACCGCCTGACCAGGCTCGAACGGGCCCCATCCGCCGACCGTGGTCGCCGCTCTGGCCTGACGGGTGAACGCGGGCGCCGTCGGCCAGAGCCGAAGCGTCTCGTCGAGGATCTGCCGGATGTACCCGAGCTGCTGGACCTGCGCGACGGTGGGCGGCAACGACGGGTCGGTGCCCAAGACGCGGTCCACCTCCTCCTGGGCGCGGGCGACGACCTCGGGCTGCTTGAGTAGGTAGGAGATGGCGAACGACAGCAGTCCGCTGGTGGTCTCGTGGCCGGCGACCAGGAACGTGCCGCACTGGGCAACGATGTTGTGGTCGGGCAGAGAGTTGCCCTGCTTGTCGGTGCCGACGAGCATGTGCCCGAGCAGGTCCGTTCCGGGCTCTCCGCTCGCGCGGCGCTCCGCGACGATCGTCCCGACCGTGTCGTCCATGAACTTGCTATCGGCCAGCAGCTGCTTCTGGGCTCGGCGCCGTGCCTTGATCGCGATCGGGAGCAGGCGCTGCCGGGCCTGGGTCTCCTGAAGTGCGCCCATCATGGCCGCGACGAAGGGGTGCTGGGAGTCCCGGTAGAACGAGTTGAACCGGTAGCTGAACCCGCACAGCGCGATCGTGTCGAGCGTCAGCCGCGTCATGTCGGCGGCGACGTCGATCGGCTCGTCCGGGTTCAGCCGCTCCCACTTCGCGCAGAGCTGCTCGGCGATGTCGATCATCGGGTCGAGGTAGCCCTTCATCGCCCAGGTGCTGAAGCTGGGCAGCAGGATGTCGTGCGCGGACTTCCACAGCGGGTCGTCGGTGTCGGCGGTGAACAACCCGGCGCTCTCGTGGTTCTTTCGCAACTCCCGCTGGCTGACCCCGACGAGCTTGTCGAAGCGGGCGTCGTCGCAGAGGTCGTTGATCATCTCCAGGCCGTAGGCGATGTAGCGCGACCCGGTGGGCGTGTTCAGCTTGTAGATGGGACCCCACTTTCGGGCGAGCTTCATGAGGTCCTGGACCAACGTGGCCTGCTTGATCTCGAGCATGTTGCCCAGTACCGGGACGCCCTTGGGGCCCGGGATGTCGTCCAGGGACTTCGACGCGGCGGGGGTTTCAGTTGTGCTCATGACTGCTCGCTCCCGAGCTCGGGCGGATGCTGTCGGGGGGCGCGGCGGCACCCCGATGTCTGTTGGCGGTTCGAATGGCGAGGCGATCTCGGCGCGAATGTCGCCATCGCTTCTCTCGCATCGTCCAGGAGGTGCGGGACATCTCGCCGTCCTTGTCGGACCCGGTGTGCCCTCGTGTCTCCCGTAGCGGCTGGGCCACTGTTCCTCCAACCTGGTTGGCGCGGGCCAGCCTTGTGCGGACGCTATTGCACGGCACGGCCCGGCCGCTAGATTCCGGCGTCGACATCGAGGCAATCCAGCTCGCCGCAGCCCTGCGCTGTTCCCTGTGCGGAGTCTTTTTGGGTGACTCCTGGAGACGTTTCGTCCAAATGGCCGAGGCAACTGCACGTCGGTCAGACCCAATACGGTGGCATCTTCGTCCGACGTTTGAGGCGCCCGGCGGCAGTGGCTGGGCGCTGACCTCGCCAAGCGCCGCGCCGGGGTCGTCCCGCCCGTCGACGGCGAGCCTCGAGGCACACAAGACAAGATCATCCGTACACAGTTGCGTGACCAAGGTGCGACCAATGTAGACGATCGCTGCACCCAGAAGATCCGAGAGGCCCCTGAACCTGCTGGTCAGGGGCCTCTCGTGGTGGTAGCGGGGGAGGGATTCGAACCCTCGACCTCTGGGTTATGAGGAGAACGGGCGGATGTCTCCGCGTGATCGGTGGTCGCCTACACGTCACTGAGCTGGCAATTCGCGTCCCACGCTTCTCACCTCTCCCCGCGGCACGGGAGGTGCCGAGGAGGCCCCGCGGGCCCGCGGTGGAGCTGATCAGGATGATGGAGCCACCGGCCCCCGCTCGACCATCTCCGGGACGGTCGCCTGCAGGGTGTTGAACACCCCCGTCAGGTTGATGTCGATCGTGTCCTGCCAGGCCGCGTAGGGTTCGTCGACGTTGAAGAGGGCGACCCCGCGTTGGGGATCACGATGTCGATCGGACCGATCTCACCGACGCCCTGGGCCACCGCGTGGGCGAGTGCCGCCTCGTCCCGGACATCGGCCTCGAACGTTGCGATCCGGCGGCCGAGCGCCTCGACCTGCTTGGCGATGTCGGCCAGGTCGGCCGAGGTACCGAGCTCGTACGGCGCGCTGTCGAGCTGCTTGCACAGATCGACAGCGATGATGTCGGCACCCTCCTGGCCAGCCGCACAGCGTGGTTGCCGCCCTGCCCACGGGCGGCGCCGGTGATGAAGGCGACCTTTCCTTCGACACGTCCCATGACGTACTCCTCCGATCTCTGCGGCACTGCGGTGGACATGCGTCGGACGTGTGCGTGGAGATGTGTCGACGACGTCGTCGCCGTCGAGATCGAGCAGGAATGCCGGCCCAGACAGACGGAGGGATGCCGCGAGGGGGGCACCCCGGCGGGCCGGATGGGCCGGTCTGCCGGGGCGACTCCGGATCAGGCGCGGGTCAGGAAACGCTCGATCTGGGCGGCCACGGCCTCGGGGTGCTGCTGGTGCGGCCCGTGGCCCGCCTGCGGGTACATCGCGAGCTGCGCTTTCGGGAGCTCACGGAAGAGCAGCCACTGGTTCTTCACCGGGAAGAAGTTGTCCTGGTCCCCGGACACGATCAGCACCGGGTGATGGATGTCCTTGAGCCGCTCGAAGTGCTTGGTCCCCCCGGTGATAAAGGAGACGGCGGCATTCTTCAGCGCCTCGATGCCATCCGGGGGAACCACCGGTTCACGGTCCTTGCGGACGGCGACGCGGTCAATGTAGGCCTGCGTTTCCTGCTCCCGCCCCTCGGCGAAGAACAGGTAGCGGACGTCCTCGAAGGTGTACTCGGGCTGCAGCGCGGTCGGGAACACGATGTCGGTGGGCGGGTCCATCTCGGGGCTGCCACCCCCGGCGCTCCCGATTAGGACCACCTTGCGGACGAGGTCCGGCTGGGTGAGGGCGAGCTCCTGGCAGGAGAACCCGCCCATCGAGAAGCCGAGCACGTCGACCTTGCTCAGGCCCAGTGCCTTGATGAACGCGACGGCGTTGCGCGTCTTCGCCTCGACGGTGTCGGCGAACTCCCCGGTCGAGGTGCCGATGCCGGCGTCGCTGAACAGGACGACGTCGCGGGTCTCGGAGAGCGCGTCTACGAACGCGGGGTCCCAGTCGTCGAGGGTTCCCCGGAAGCGGTGGAACAACACCACCGGAGTCGTGTCCGCCGGCTTGTCGGGTCCCAGACGGCGGTAGGCGTAGCGCACCCCGCCGGTTTCGACGTATTGGGTCTCCACCTCGTCTGCCCGGTACGTCTTGACCCGATCGCTGACGGAAGAACTCACGGCACACACCTCATTGCGTTGACGGCGGATCACTCCTGTCGTGAGCCCGCCGCGTTCGTCCCGGCGTCAGGTGGTCGAGCTGGTCGGAGGCCGTGGCCGGCTGGAAGCTGCGCCGGGGCTCTCGGGCGGCTGGTGGGCTCGGACGAACCTTAGGCGCAGTGACTACCATCATGCAAGCCACTGAGGATATTTTTATGGAAGTTACTATCGTGAGGGATGGACGTCGCCCGGCGCAGCTCAGGCCCGGACCGTCCAGGAGCCCGCTTGGCGGCCTCGTGTGCGCGGCGGCGGGCGAGGACCTCCCGCAGCTGGTCGGTGGCAGTCGGGCCCGGGAGGAACTCGGTGTGCTCCTCGTCCAGAGGAAGACACGTCTCCCGGTCGACGTACATCGGATCGGCGTCCTTGCCGGTCTCGTTGACGACCAACCGGACGTTGGGCTGCTCGGGCGGGTAGAAGTCCCCGCCCCACTTGTAGAGCGCGATGAGCACCGGACGGAACGCCTGGCCGGCCTCGGTGAGCACGTACTCGGACCGCGGCGGCCGATCGCTGTAGCGGCGACGCTCGAGCAATCCGGCGTGCACGAGCGCCCCGAGCCGCCGCGACAACGAGTTGGGCGAGATGCCGAGGTTGCCCTGGAATTCGTCGAACTTGGTGAAGCCGTGCATCGCATCGCGCAGGATGAGGATGCTCCACCACTCGCCCACGTGCTCCAACGCCAGAGCTACGGGGCAGTCCATGTTCTGGAAGCTCTTGCGTTCGATGATTCCGAGGGTACGGGCTCCTCGCTTGCGAGGTGCAGATGACCGCGAGCCGGCCAGGTAGTTCGAGGAAGAGCAGCCGGGGTGCGGCGGCGAGTCGGAGCCGCCGGTCGGCGAATCGCACGCCCGAGACGTCGGCCGTCCGCGTGCGCGCGTCACGGTAGCTGCGGGTCTGCATCGTGGCTCCTGGGTTCTCCGACTTCTTCCGTCCTCCGGGCCTCCTCTGATGCCGGGGCGGCCGTACCGGAGGGTCGCCGCTACTGGTCGCGGCGCCGTCCGTGGACGGCACCGCCGTGCAGGGCCGTTTCCGGCAATCAGCGTTGCTGGTTGGCGACGCCGAGGTACTGCCCCAGGCGGTACTGGGATCCTCGACTCCCCCTCGCCGGCCAGCGCCGCCGCGCCATCGCACGGGCGAGGAAGCCGGGGAGGGCAAGGAGCGCGAACTCGCCGTAGCGGCGACCAGGTCGGCGTCCGGCGGGAGCGACGCCCGGTTCACCATGGCCTTGGCCGACGCCAGCGACGTTCGGTCGAACGAGGCCAGCCGGGCGACGATCGCGTCGACGAACGTCGTCGAGCTCGGCGTCGGGCAAGGCGCGGGTGACCCAGCCCCAGCGTTCGGCCGTGTCGGCGTCGTAGTCGTCGCTGGTGAGGATCACTTCGAGCGCGCGGTCGCGGCCGAGAGCACGGGGCAGCCGCTCGGTGCCGCCACCGCCGGGCAGCAGCCGCGGCCGACCTCGGGCTGACCGAAGATCGCCTTCTCCCGGCTGGCGTAGCGCAGGTCGAAGGGCGAGGGCGAGCTCGTTGCCGCCGCCGCGGGTGCGACCGCGGATCGAACGCGATCGTGATGTACGGAGCCCGGGACAGGCGACAGCACGAGGTCGGTCCAGAGCGGCAGCGGCGTCCTCGCCCTCCGGCACGGGGAAGTCGGCCGCGGCCGCGAGATCGAAGTGATCGAAGAGAGTCTGGGCAGGCCGCTTGCGAAGACGACGACCTGCATGTCGGGATCGTCGTCGAGCTCGTCGACGATCTGCGTCCAGCCGGTCGACGGTCTCGGCGACGATCAGGTTCACGGGCGGTTCGCGAAGGTGATCCTCGCGATCTTCGGCGTCGGACGTCTCGAGGGGATGGTGCTCGTCGGCTCATGGTCGGCTCCGTTCGCGAGTGTTGCGGGTGGAGGCGTACCGGGCCAGGAATGTCGAGGGCCATCGGGACGAACTCCGTGGTGGATCTGGAAGATGCCGCCGTGACCGGAGTCGGGGTAGATGACGAGTTCGCTGTTCGGGAGGCGGCGGTCGAGGTCGACTCGGAGTATCACCGTCGGCGACCATCCGGTCGTTGTCACCGTTCGACGATCAGGATGGGCTGGGTGATGGCCGACAGGTCCGCGGGGCTCGAGGCCCCAGCGGTGGATCGCCTTGAGCTGGGTCGGAAGCCTCGAGCGAGATCGCCGTCCCGGTGTCGGTGCGCTCCTTCAGCCGGTCGACGAACGCCTTCGCGGCGGGTTTCCCGTTGGCGTCCTGGTGAAGAAGAGGAACGTCTTCGGGTCTTGCCGGGTGAACATGGCGCGGAGCACGTCGTCAGGTTCGTGATCGCCGGCGACCTTGTCGATCTCCTTGCCGCCGGCGGGACCGGTGCCGGTGAGGATGAGCTTGCGGACGAGCTCGGGTTCTTGACCACGAGGACCTGCGCGACCATGCCGCCCAGCGAAAAGGCGAAGAGGTCGACCTGGTCCAAACCGAGCGCCCGGATGAAGGTGACCGCGTCGTCGGCCATCGCCTCGAATCGTGTCCGGTACGGCACCGTTGGAGGCGCCGACGCCCCGGTTATCGAACGCGATCACCCGGTGCTTCTCCGCGATGCCGTCGATGATGCGCGGGTCCCAGTTGTCGAGGGTCGCCGCGAGGTGCGACGAGGAAGATCGACCGGGACGCCGCCCTTCGGCCCCAGTTCCCGGTAGGCGTAGGTCGACGCCGCCGGTGGTGACGGTGCGGGCGGGGGCGTCCTTGTAGGCGGTGATCACGCGCGGTCGATCGTCGGTGCTCATGATGTCCTCTCGTGGTGCTCGGTCTCGTGGTGCTCGGTCTCGTGGTGCTCGGTCTCGTGGTGCTCGCTGCTCGTGGCGATGTGTGTCCGGTGGTCGTGCGCGGGCTCCCCGGATCGGGCGCCGCACCCGTTTACCCGCCGACGGCGGCCTTGCAGACCTCGATGAGTCGTTCAGCGAGGGCGAGATCGCCCTCGACGATCAAGGTGCCGCGGTCGAGTGCCTCGTGAGCGGCGAGTTTGTTCTTCACCAGCGCATAGAGCGTCGCGGCGTCCGCTGGGGCGAGCGACGGCTGGCCGCGGGCCGGCGCCGCATCCTGTCGAGGAAGAGTACGACGCAATCACATGTCCCAATCCTCCTGACAGTGTCCGTCGCCGACGACACCTGAGGCAGCGTCCAGTTGCGGCGTGAGGGCGGCCGCGGCCGTGCGGAGCTCCTGGAGCAACGACGAGATCGTGGGCGAGCAGATGGTGCCCGTCGGCACGATCGCTGCGACCTTGCGAACCGGCGCTCTTGGGCACAGGGGCCGTACGACGATGTCGTGGCGAACCGTCACAGCCGCGAGGGCCGGGATGAGTGCCACGCCTAGTCCAGCCGCCACCGAGCCCTGCAATGCCATGTAGTCGTCGTTGCG
Organism: uncultured Actinomycetota bacterium; assembly: GCA_963776255.1. Classification (GTDB taxonomy): domain Bacteria; phylum Actinomycetota; class Actinomycetes; order Mycobacteriales; family Pseudonocardiaceae; genus Pseudonocardia. Next base: position 418,517 of record CAVZMB010000019.1, read on the forward strand.
GAAGGCGATCTGGGGCTCGAAACCCGCCAGCCGGCACGACGCCTGGAACATTTCGGAGTCTGCGCAGGCTGGACCGGTGGCCAGCATCCAAGGCTCGGTGGCGAGTTCGGCCAGGCTCAACTTTGACTTGTTTGAACATGTGTGGCCGAGCGGAAGGGCGACGTGGAGCGGGTCGGAGAGCAGATCCAGGGTGCCAGTGATCGCGCTATCTCGCAGCCGGCGAGCTCGGCCGCGATTGATGATCGCTGCGTCTGCTCGCCGTTTGCAACCTGCGCCAGGGCAGTACCGGAGTCCGCGATCGTCATTGTGAAAGCGATCTCTGGGTGGCGCTCGGAGTGGACGATCGCCGGTGGTGCGATTGTGGCTGCGGCGTGAATTCCAAAGGCCACTAGGCGGATCGGACTGTGGCGTTGCCGGTGACGGCTTCAAGCTTCGGCTTCGGCCGCTGCCAGCTGATGCAGGACTATGCCTGTGTGGTCGACGATAGGCAGGCCAGCCTGGGTGAGCCGGGAACTCCACGTGCGCGGCGTTCGATCAGTAGCGTGCCGACCTCGCGTTCCAGCTGGGCGACCTGTTGGAGATTGCGGAATCGACTGTAGTTCAGTCGATGCGCGGCGGCGAGAACGATCCGCAGCTCGAGACCTCGCGAGCGTGGCGAGCGGCGAAGCATCGAGCATCTGCACGCTCACCGGCGGATTGGGGTCGACGCAAGCAGGAACATCCCGGCGCCAGCGGCATCGCACAACATGCTGACGACGAGGTCGAGGTTTGCTCAGCTTCTGGCCAAGGCGGACATTCCTCCGTTGTGGCTGCCTCCGGCCGGGGACGATGCCGGATGGCGTGGCGTTGGCTACGGCGCGGGCGAGTCCAGATACGGCCGGACCTGGGATGCGGCGCGCTGCGGTGGGCCCGATTCGCGGCCGGTCAGCCCATCGTCGAGGGGCTCCGCACAGCAGGTACCAGGATTCGCTGACCTGGGGGATTGGACTTCGGGATGAAGAGGCTGGGCTCGGTGCGGACGCGCCTAGGCCGGCCGTCGCCAAGGCGAGCTCGCGGACACGAGCGAAGGTCGCGGCGCGGTCATCCCCCGCGCCTGGCCCCCCAGCGATGGCGGTGATCTCGCGTTGGAGATCGTCGAGATTCGGATCAGGATGGCTCCAGGGTACACCAGTGCTTGGGGGTCGAACTGGCCGATCAGCGCCCGGACCTCGTCGAGGTCAAGCAGCCGCGAGCCAGCGGGTATCGACAGCGAATCGCGTATTGCACGGGTGCGACGGATTCCACGAGACCCAGCTCGTCGACTGTGTCGAGCAGGTCGACGTAGCCGGTGGTCGTCGTCCACGGGGTGAACGCAACGAAGGTGGGTGACAGCGTCAGGTCTGCGTCGCGCATGATGGCTACCACGCGCTGGACATCGGCGCGGGTATGGCGCTTGTCCAGTCGCTGCAGGATCGCATCATCAACGGCCTCGACGGCGGTCGTGACGAACAGGCATCCCGTTTCCTTCAGCGTCGGGATGTGGTGGGCGTAGCGGGACCAGGCGCTCGACCTTGATGATCGCGTCGTAGGTGAGCGAGGGGAATTCCTGGTGCAGTGCGGTGACGAGCGGCAGAGAGTGCCCTGGTGCGTTGAGGAATCGAGGACTCCGAAGCTGATGTGCCGAGCGCCCGCCGCGACCTGCGCACGAATGTCGGCGAGCAGACGTCGCGCTGGATCGTGCGGAACTTCCCTCCGTAGACGGGCACGATCGGGCAGTGACGGCAGGTGTGTTTGCATCCGCGGTCGCCTCGGTATAGCCGATGGTGCGCCGTTCTGGCCCCACGGACAGGTAGGCGTAGCGGCCCAGGTGGGGCAGCCCTGTGCCGGTCCGGGGTGCGGACCCGTTGACGCTCCAGCGAGATCACCGGCTCCGCCTGCTGCCCGGCGAGCCCGGTCGATGCGCGCGCACGCCGATGAGGCCGACGAGGCCGGTCTCGAACTCGCCGCCCAAGATGGTCGCGGCGCCCAGATCGCGGAAGTACTGCTCGTTGAGCGGGGCGTACAGGCCGTCGAGACACAGGTGCACGCCGGGATTCAGCGCGCGCACCCGCTCCGCTACCGCTACGGCCGAGGCGGCTGGCTGTGTGCATCGGCACGTGTAAGGCCACTAGGTCGGCCGCCGTGTCGCGGTCCGTCGAGCCCGTCGACAGCCAAGTCTCGGCCAGCTGACGTGCGCACCGGCCTCGCGGAGCCACGAGCCCGCGAGGCCAGCCCGAAGGGCTGGTGCCCGAGATCGTAGGTGGAGATCAGCACCACGTCGTTCGCGGGTCGTGGTGCCCATGCCCGGCCTGCTGCAGCTGCCGTAGCGACAGGTAGAGACCGTATCTCCGTAAGTAACGAAACACAACGGACTGGCCTCGCGGCCAGGATTAGGTATCGGGAGGGACCTCCTGACGGGCCAGACGGCGGACCCCGCGACGCGCGTGCGGCGCGGGTCCGGCCGAGCCCACGCACACGGTAGGTCCGATGCGCGGGACCGGACATCGTGCGCGGCGTCGGGTCGTGCGTTGGCTCGCCGCTCGCTGCGCCGCTACCGAGCGTCCGGCCTCCACGATGTTGGAGCCCGGCCAGTCGCGCAGGACGACGTTGATGTGCTCGACGGCCGATCCGATCACGTCGTCGGGTGATCTTCCACGATCTTGCGGGTGAGCTCGATCTTCTCCTCGTCGGTCAGACCGGTCTGTAGATCAACATGGATAAAGGCATGATCGCTCCTCGTCGTCCTCGGTCGGGTCAGTCCCGGGCCTTGCGCACTCGAAGCTGCTCTTCGCCGGCGAGACTCGCGACCGTCTGGGCCCCGGTACGTCATCGGCACGTGCTCGCCGGCGTCGACGAAGTTGAACCCGGGCATCTCGCGGTCACCAGGAGGTCGGAGTCGACCGGCTGATCGGTGGCCTCGGCCACCACCTCCGTCAGGCCGGCGGCCAGGCGTCGGCGCTGGTCTTCGGTACGTCCGAGTCTGATATCGCACTGGATGATCGGCACTATCTCCACTCCTTCACGGTCGACGATCGGTCGAGCGAGCGACACGTCGGCGGGCTGACCTGGCAGCAGGCGGCCTCAAGTTAATATTGATTCGCAACGGATGTGAAGCCCTGCTCCAAGGATTGGATGTACGCGGCATGCGGACGTGGAGCATGTCTGTCCCACGGCGGCCGGTTACGTAGCCTATCCCGTTTCGCAGCTTGCGCTTCTCGCCAAGCACACCGTCGGCTTGCGAACGAGGGGCGCACGCCTGTTGAGATCGTCGGGTTGACGGCGTCGGATGAGCCGAGCATACTGCGTGCCGAAATGCAACTTGCTCGTCACGACGCTCCGGCGGTTCGGTCGGCGGCGCGCCGCGGACAGCGCTTACCTCGACAGAGGGCGGAGTCTCGATGAAGGTCGCCTACGTTTTCTCGACGTCCGGCCACACCGCGAGCTACAAGCTCGGGAAGATGATCCTGCCGCAGCTGGAGGGCAGTACGGCCTACCCGAACGGCCACGGTGCCGAGGTCGTGGGCATGTTCTTCTTCGACGACAACACGTTCGTCCTGCGAGAGGGCGACCCGCTGGGCGAACGGCTGTCCAAGGTCGCGCAGGAGCAGAACATCTTGCTGATGATGTGTGACCAGTGCGCGTTGGAGCGCAATCTCGCGGAGGGCACTCCGGGAAGCCCTGGTGGTGTGAAGGCGAAGGACGCGGTGGCAGGGGCAGTGGTCGGCTGCTTCCCTGATCTGTATGAGGCGCTGGCGGGCAACCCTCCCGACCACGTCATTTCCATCTGACGCAGAGCCGGCCGCGTGGCTCCTCGGCGAGGGGGCGGTGGGCGACGGCGAGCGGCACTGGCTCGAGTGGGGGCTGGCGCGCACGCTCACCGGCCCCCCACGCTGAAGTATCGATCGGAACGCCGGCTGGCTGCCCAGTTCAGACCGAGCCAGTCTGCGGTGATCTTCGGTTCGCTGCTCATCGGTGGGCCCGCAGCCGGACGACGACGCGGCCAAGCTCATGGGCCGACATCCGCGTCATCGGATAGTAGGCGGCGCCCATGTGCTCGGCTATGGCTTGGCATGCGGCTGGGCGCAGGTCCTCATACATCGGAACCGCGACGTCGTCAGGTGGCGGCCGCGCAGAGTCCACGACGAGCGCATCGATGCCGTCGCGGCGGATGCGCTGGGCGATCTCCACACATTCCGCATAGGGATCGCCGCCGCCCATGGCGACGTTGGGATAGCCGTCGGAGACCATGACAAGTAGCGGACGCAAGGTCGGGTCGAGTCGTAGCTCCTGCCGGATGAGCTGGTAGCCCGACCACAGACCGTGGGCCATCGGAGTGCTTCCGCCAACGGCGAGGTCGGACAAGTGCTGCTGCGCAAGCGACACGCTCGAGGTGGGTCTCAGCGCGACTCTGGCCGCTCGGCCGCGGAACACGATTGCGGCCACCCGGTCTCGGCGGACGTATGCGTCGTGCAGCAGCGATAAGATCACGGTCTTTGTCATGGCCATGCGCTCCTGGGCGGCCATCGAGGCCGAGCCGTCGATGAGGAACACGACCAAACTCCCGACCTTGTGCTCGCGGACCTTCTGCCGCAGATCGTCGCGGTGCAGCCGCAGCGGCTGGCCTGGCTTTCGGCCACGCTGGATCTGGCGGGGTGCGGCGACGCGCAGGGTCGCATCGATCGCTACGTCGGTGACCGGGTCCTGCCGCCGTGCTGCGACGTATCGGCCCCGGTGGTCGGCGGCCTCGCTAAGCATGCGCCGTCCGCTGGCCGCCCGCGGGCGTCGGGTGCGTGGCAGCTCCACCATCGGTACTTCCACATCCCGCGGGTCTGGCAGAACGACGAGGTGCCCGCCGTCGTCAGCGCCACCGTCCCGACGTCCACCCGTGTCATCCGCGCCCCGGTCGGCCGACGGCGGGTCGCTGTCGCTGCCGTCGGCTCCTGCGGATGCGTTCTGTCCGTCCGGGCGTGGCACCCGGGACTGATGCATCTCAACGGTGCCGGGGTCGCGGTGGGCGTCCGGGCGGTCACCGGAGGTGTCACCCTGCCCGTCTGGGGCCGGAACCGGTGCTCGGCGCTCGATGGCCCGGCGGGCTCGGTGGGCGAGGGCCAGTTGCGCGGCGTCATGCACGTCTTTCGGAACTGCCCGGCGGCGGCGGCGCAGCGCGGCCAACGCCACGGCCGCGTGGTGCATCACCACGTCGGCGCGGTGTCCGGCCACGCCCGCGTCGAGGCACATCTCGGAGATCTGTCGGGCCAGTGTTGGCGCAAGGCCGACGTCGCGCAGCGCTGCGCCGGCTGACTCGATCGAGGCCGCGAGTTTGCGGTCCGCGTCGTCGTGGCGGGATAAGAAGGCGAAGTCTCCACACCGGACGGCTGCCTCGTTTTCGGCCACCTCGACCCGCTGTGCGACGTCATCGGAGCCGCGCACGTCCACGCACACGCCGAAACGGTCGAGCAGCTGAGGGCGCAGCTCGCCCTCCATCGGGTTCATGGTGCCGACCAGGACAAACCGTGCGGGATGGGTAAACGAGACTCCCTCGCGCTCCACCGTGTTCACCCCGGATGCGGCGACATCGAGCAGCGCATCCACGACGCAGTCGCTGATCAGGTTGACCTCGTCGAGGTAGAGCACGTTCCGGTTGGCCGCGGCGAGGATCCCGGGGCTGAAGAGGGTGACACCGCGCCGTAACGCGGCCTCGATGTCGATCCCGCCCACGACACGTTCGAGTGATGCGCTGATCGGCAGCTCGACGATCCGCATCCGTTCGACCGCTATCGGGACCGCGTCCACGTCCAGCTCCACGCAGTCCGCGCACATCGCGCCGCGATCATCCGGGTCGCACCGGAACGGGCAGCCGGCCACCACCCGCTGCATCGGCAAGACGCCGCCAAGCGCGCGGACGATCGTCGTCTTCCCGCTGCCGCGCTCACCGCGGATCAGCGCACCGCCCAGTAGCGGGTCGACCGCGTTGACGAGCAGGGCGAGCCGCACCATCTCCTGGCCGACGACGGCGCTGAAGGGGAACCTCGTGCGGCGCAGCATTGCCGATCACTGGTCCTAGATGTTGATCGGCCGGACGGACGGCATCGGCGTAGGGGTCGCCCCGCCAGCGCGGGCCTCCGCGGCCACGACGCGGTTCAACAGCCCGCTGACACTCTGCTCGGCTACCGCCCGGTCGGGTCGGCGATGCCGGTACACCATCTCGGCAACCGTGCCGACGTGGTGCGCGTCGACCTCGTCGGTGTCCTCGTAAGCGGCCATCGCCTGGGCTGCTCGGGCCAACACCAGGTCGGCGCGATGCCCGTCCACCTCCAGTGCGATGCTCAGCTGAGCGATCACCCGGCGGACCGCCCGCGGGATGTCGACGTCCGGACATCGCTTCATCGCGTCGCGGATCCGGGCCCGCAGTACCTCCTCATGCGGCTCGTACTCGGAAGTGACCGTCGCCGATCCGGTCCCAGCGAGTGCGCAGGTCGGCGATCTCCACTCGCTGATCGACGTCGGTCGTCCCGGTCACGTCCACACAGAGCCCGAACCGGTCGAGCAGCTGCGGGCGCAGGTCACCCTCGTCCGGGTTCATCGTCCCGACCAGGATGAACCGCGCCGGGTGGGCCACCGAAAGCCCTTCGCGCTCGACGACGTTGACTCCCGTCGCCGCCGCGTCCAACAGGACATCGACGATGTGATCGTCGAGCAGGTTCACCTCGTCGACATACAGCACGTTGCGGTGCGCGCTGCCGAGTACACCGCGTTCGAACCGCTTGATGCCGGTGGTGAGCGCGGCCTCCAGGTCGATGGTGCCGACCACCCGGTCCTCGGATGCGTTGATCGGCAGCTCGACGACGCGCATTGGGCGGGTGGCTTCAGGCAGCGGGCCCGTAGCTGCCTCGAGCCGCATCCGGCACTCATCGCACACCACATCGGGCTCGCCCGGATCACACCCGAACTCGCACCCCTGAACGACGACCTGGTCGGCAAGCAGCGCCGCCAAGGCGCGGACCGCCGTCGACTTGGCGGTGCCGCGGTCACCGCGGATCAGGACGCCACCGATCGCGGAGTTGATCGCGTTCAGGATGAGCGCGAGCTTCATGGACTCCTGGCCGATGATCGCGGTGAACGGGTATGCCCGACGCTCCAGCGCCATGAATCCATCTCTCCCTTGGCCGGCGCCGCGGTGGTGCACCACCCGTGGCGCCGGAGTCAGCGAATGACGAAGGTGTGCTCGGCGACGGTTGCCCGGATCTCAATCTGACCCGGGCCTGAACCGCTCCAGTCGTCGTGCTCCTTGCCGTCGAGCAGGACCTCGTGGCCGCGCTCGCCATAGGGGTAGTTGGTAACCCGGAACGTCGTCACAGACCCGGGGCGCGCCGTGCCCGGCGAGATCGTGACGACCAGCGCGTCCTTGTCGGCGTCGTAGCTGGCCTGGCTGACGTTAACGCCCGGATAGTCGACGCCCTCGAGTGTTGGCTGATCGAACTTGTCCAGGTTCGGTTCGTTGTACATCCGCCGCAGGCTGCCGGCCCCGCCGATGTAGCCGAGGGTGGCCCAGGCATTCGGTATGCCGCGTGGCCAGTCCTCCTCGAATCCGTAGGTGAAATAGAACTCGCCGTTGTCGTAGGTCACGCCACCGTGCTCGCCCAGCCACTGCTCGAGCCCTTCGGCGCGCTCCACGTCCCCGATCTCGCGTGCGAAGGTCAGTGCGCCCGACGTGGCAATCGGGTCGATGACCCCGTCCGCGCCGACCAGCGCGGGCGGCCAGACGATGTGCAGCCCATCGTCGTTGGCACGTCCGAAATTCCTGATCATCCCCTCGTAGATGCGGGTGGCGAAGGCCGGCTCGTTGGGCAGCAGCTGCATGGCCGGGCCGATAAAAAACGGCCCCATCTGCTGCTGCGGCTCGCTCATGCAGTACGGAATGTCTCGGTCGTAGTACGGGGCGCACCAGGAGAACGGCCCATCGGGCTCGGTGTTCCCACCGGCGATGTTGTCCTTGGCCCATCCCAACCACCGGTCATAGCCCTGCCGGTAGCCGGTGCCGAGGATCTGGTCGTGCAGGTGGGCTGCGAGCCCCCCCACCGTCACGCAGACCGGAAACATCTTGCCGACCTCGCAGTCGACGCCGGGCAGCAGCGGTGAGCCGTTCTCATCGACGTCGGACAGGTGCTGCTCGCACATGATCCGAACGATGTCCGTGACGCTGTAGTGGTAGTGGATCTCGTCGTCGTAGACGAGGTGCTGGGGCTTGAGGAACAAGTCGTTCCCGGTCATCAAATAGCTCAGCATCAGCTGGTGAGCGAAGTACCCCTTGTACATCATGTTCGACGAGCCATTGGCATAGATCGGATCCGGGTTGAACTGACGGCCGACCGCTGGCGAGTGCTGCGGGTAGTAGGGGTGCTCGGCCCGCGGCTTGCGGCGGGCGGTTTGCATGAGCGACGCCTCGATCTCATCGAGGTGTGTGCGCAGCCCATTGCCGATATAGCCCGGTGAGTTGTACACACCGGCAAACCCGGGCGGGATCAGGCTGCGGTACTGCAGGTAAGAGTACGTCCCGGCATTCGGGTCCAGCCCGACCTCTTCCACCCAGTCGAACCACGCCGCGTACTGCGGCATTCGCGAGACCAGCAGATCGGCGGACTCCCCGACCACCTCACGCCACGCCGGTACCTCCTGCGCGATCTTGCCCAGCACTCGCATGCCATAGTCGAGGTCGTAGGAGGGCTTCTTCCAGTACGGCCAGCCGCTGATCCGGTCCCAGGCGTCCGACAGCGCGCCGCCCTTCGTCCAGTCGTCGGTGATGTTGGCCTTGCGCCAGTTGAACTTCAGTGCGCCAAGTCCCTCCCGGCTGAGCCGCGGATAGTCATCCGGCTCGATCGAGGTCAGTGGAACGCCGGGCGGGGTGTTTCGAGTAGCCACAGTGCTGGCACCTCCGAGTTACATTTCGTTACTAACTGCGATGCAGGCTACGGGTACCGGGCCGCTCCAGCAATCGCGGGCACGCAGGCGCCGGGCCCGTCGGCGGCGGACACATCGCCACCTCCAGAGCGTCACTCGCTGGACCTTAAGCCCTCTGTGCTGCGCAGATGTGCCACCGAGACGAGCTCCGCCGGCTTCTGCCGTTTGCAGGTCCGCTTATCCGTGCGGGCCATTCCCATAAGAAGGAGGCGGCTAAGACGCGCCGCACCGTGCACCGCGACACGATGATTGCCACCTCGGCCCACACGGGCCGCTCGCACTGAATTTGATCGAGGCGACGCCGCGATGACGTGCAGGCGTTGAAAGTGGTGTCGTCCCAGTTCAGAGGCCTGTCCAGCGCGAGTGGATCGGGAGCTCAGCGCTCAGGGGGACACGCCGCCGTGGCGTCGAGCGGACCGTGACGGCCAAGGATTGCCCGTGAGACGAGCCTGGTTGCGGTCCCATGACTCGATTGCGTTCCGTGATGAACCGGTACAGTCATGTCATGCGTCACGCGGAGCTGGCCGACAAGGAGTGCGCCATGGCGCGCACCTGGGCCGTGATCGGCGAGCGCTGGACGATGATGATTTTGCGCGAGACCTTTCGCGGCGTCCGGCGCTTCGAGGACATCCAAGCCAAGCTCCAACTTGGTCGCAACATCTTGTCCGAGCGACTGCAGATGCTCGTCGACGAAGAGATCCTCGAGCGCAGGCCCTACCAGCAGAATCCGGTCCGCCACGACTACCACCTCACCCAGAAGGGCGAGGACCTCTACCCCGTCCTGCTTGCCATGCTGCGCTGGGGCAACAGGTACAAGGTCGACGAGCCGCCGCTGCAGCTGATGCACAAGACCTGCGGACACGTCCTCGACCCGGTCACGGTGTGCGACGGCTGCCACGAGGAGATCCATCGCAAGGACCTCCGCGCTTACTTCGCGGACAACGCGTGGTAGGCCGAGTCCAGCGCCAGGTGTCAGTTGCATTTTCTTACGCGCTTCGTTAGTGTCCCTGTTCCGTCAGCCGGCGCCGACGCGGCGCCTGCTGCCGTCTTCGCCGACCGAGTCGAGCTCACGAAGGGACTACGAATGGACGAGTCAAAGGTGCGTGCGATCGTCGAGGCACATGGCCAGGCCGTGGTCGCCGGGAATCTCAACCGCGCCCTAGCCGACTTCACCGAGAGCGGGCAAGGCGGGAGCACCCCCTGTGGTCGCCGAGCTGCCTTCGCCCGTCACCTCAGCGACGGTCGTTAGCCTGGAAACCGAGTCCGAGGGACGATACGTCGCGCACATTCGGTACGGCGGCGACGCAAAGTCGACCACGGTGCGATCGGTCTGGGAAGAGGATTCCGGAACACCCAAGATTACCGCCGTGTCCGTCGCAAATTGACCACTGACCAAACCCTCGCGTGTCAGCGTCGCCACGGCAGCGAATCGGCCAAGATAGCGGTCAATCGCCAGTCCGCGTGACGGTCAGGAGACGACCCCGGAGGCGCCAAGGCACGGCGCGCCAGCGCCTCCGGGTGCACCATTGCCGTGAAGCGCGTTCGCACGGCGGCGGTCAAGGACAGCGAGCGGCGACTCCCTGCGCGCTTTCTGAGATTTGGCAATTTCACCCATTCCGAATGCAAGATGACGATGGCGGTTGGGGCGTTTTCGCCAGATCGCAGACCCGCTGACGGGTAATTCACAAGCTCGGCGAGATTTGACGTCGCGAGCCGCTTCATTTTCGGGCGCTGGCGTCGCTGACAAGGGGCGAGACTGACTCCGATGACGTACACCATTTGTGCTGTTCAGCCGGGTGTCAGCATCGCCCGGTACGCCCAGCGACTTGGCGCGAGCGCACGAAGCGGTGCTGTCCGATGACCAACCTGAGGTCAGGCTCCGGCCGCTCGTGGCCCGCTCCTGGCGTCGGATGCGTGCCGCCGGTGTCGACCCCGACAGCGTCATCCCGAACGGCAAGCTGCCATTAGCGGAGCTGGAGCGACGTCGGTTGACGACGGCGCTGAACCGCGTGCTGCCCGAGCTACGCGCGAGCCTCACCTCGGTCGCCGAAGACGCGCGACACATCATGGCAATCAGCGACCCGTACGGAGTTGTGCTCTGGCGGGAGGGCGCCGCGCGAGTGTGCCACCTGGCGGACGGGCTCGGCTTCACCGAAGGCGCCGACTGGTCCGAGCCGGTCGCGGGCACGAACGCCATCGGCACCGCGATCGCCGAGGATGCCCCAGTGCAGATTTCTCTGCGGAACACTACGTGCGTGCGAACCACGTGCTGACCTGCACAGCCTGCCCAGTCCACGATCCGCGAACCGGCAGGCTGCTCGGTGTCATCGACGTGACCGGCCCGGCCGAGACGGTCCACCCGACGACCGTCGCGCTGGTCTGCACCGCGGCGAAACTGGCCGAGGCGAGTCTGTGGCGCCAGCACCAGGCACGCTTGGAGGCGCTGCGCGCCGTCGGTGCTCCGCTGCTCGCCGCATGCGCCGGCCCGGGGCTCGTCGTCGACGAACACGGCTGGGTCGCCGCGGTCGCCGGCATGCCGCCGGTGGACCGGGTAGCCGCGCCGCAGGCCAGTACGCCGATCGGCGTGCGCGGCCTCGGGCCATGCGTGGCCGAGGCGGTCCCGGGCGGATGGCTGCTCCGTGCCGCCGACCGGGTGGTGTCCAGCCGGTCGCGGCTCACCCTAGAGCTGCGTGCGACGGGCATGCGAGCGGTAGTCGAGAGCACCAGGGTGTGGGTGCATCCACTGTCGACCCGACACGCCGAGCTGCTGCTTCTATTGGCCAACGCGGGTCCGACCGGAATGGACGCGGCTACGCTCAGCGAGGCGCTCTACGGTGACCGCGAGCATGTCGTCACCGTCCGTGCGGAGATGTCCCGGATGCGCCGCACTATGGGCGGCCTGCTGCGGGCCAGGCCCTACCGACTCTCGCCCGATGTCGAAATCGCGACACCCGAGTTCGATGCGGGCGGCGTTTTGCGCAACTCGACCGCGCCTGGGATACAGGGCTACCTGGCGCGAGCGGCGCGCGGCGATGAGTTGGGCGATGAGGTGCTCGGGGAACACGGCGGTGTACCCGCGAGTGGTGTCGAGGCTGAGGTGGCCGAGCGGGGAGGCGGCGATGTGCAGCGGGGAGCCCGGCGCCGACGAGTTCGGTGGTGAACAGGCGCCGGAAGTCATGCGGGGTGAACCGCACCGGCTGGCCGTTTCGGTGAGACCGGCGCCAGGCCGCGGCGGCGTTGAGCAGGGCGCGGACGGCGAAGATGGAGATGACCTCGTGACGGGTGCCGACGTGGCGGCGAACAGGTGGCGGCAGGGCTGCCCGTGGGTCCTCTCGTGAGGGTCGTAGCGCACCGAGAGCGGGACGTGCGCGGCGCCGATCTTCACGCGGCGCTGGACAGCGAGCAGCACGGTGACAGCTCGGCTGCCGCGCCGGTGCGGACGGCGACGCACGCATCGATCGCAAGGAAAGCAGGCTGCCATGAAGGCATTCGTCGTCGAGCGCTACGGGAAGGACGGACTCCGGGCGGGCGACAGTGCCAGAACCCGAGCTGCGAGACAGCGACGTCCTGGTCCGGGTCCGTGCCGCCAGCGTCAACCCGCTGGACTCCAAGATCCGCGACGGCGAGTTCCGGCTCATCCTCCCCTACCGACCGCCGTTCGTGCTCGGGCACGACGTCGCCGGCGTCGTCACGCGGGTAGGAACCGAGGTACAGAGGTTCACGGTGGGCGACGAGGTCTACGCCCGGCCCGACAAGGACCGCATCGGGACGTTCGCTGAGCTCATCGCCATCGACCAGGACGACCTCGGGCTCAAGCCGACCTCACTGTCCATGCAGGAAGCGAGCGCGGTGCCGTTGGTGGGCCTGACGGCATGGCAGGCACTCGTCGAGCGAGGAAAGGTGACCGCTGGTCAGAAGGTCCTCATCCACGCCGGCTCCGGCGGCGTGGGAACGGTGGCGATCCAGCTCGCCAAGCACCTGGGTGCGCCCGTCGCGACGACCGCGAGCACCGCGAACGTGGCCCGGGTGAAGAGCCTCGGCGCCGATGTCGTCATCGACTACAAGACCGACGACTTCGCCACGGTCCTGTCCGGCTACGACCTCGTCCTGGACTCGCTGGGAGGCGAGGCGCTCGAGAAGTCGTTGACGGTGGTGAAGCCCGGCGGCCTGGTGATCGGCATCGGCGGCCCACCGATCCGGCCTTCGCGAAGGAGCTCGAAACGCCATGGTTCGTGCGCATGGCCATCACCGTGCTGAGCCGCCGCATCCGCATGCGGGCGAAGCGGCGTGGCGTCACCTACTCGTTCCTGTTCATGCGGGCCAGCGGGGCGCAGCTGCGAGAGCTCACCATGCTGATCGACGCCGGACACCTCCGCCCGGTCGTCGACCGGGTCTTCCCCTTCGACGCGACGCTCGAGGCGGTGGCGTACGTCGACCACGGGCGCGCCAAGGGCAAGGTCGTTGTCACGCTCGACTAGCGAGACCCCGGACCGCTCGCGCCGGGACGCCGCGCAGCGCTGACTTGATCAACTGCGATCGAAGCTGTCTCGACCCGCACGGCGGCACGACGCATGGCTCAATGCGTCGTCATCGGCGAGGATGTTGTACCCGCGGACCATCCACCGGGACCGTTGAACAAGCTCGATCTACACCCGCCGGCAGCTGCGGTTGGTCCTGCCCAACCTGGGCCGGAGTGTCACCTCGACCTGACGCTCGATCCGATCGAAACCGTCCAGTCAGTTTCAGAGCTCGCACAAACGGGTTCCGTCCGCACGGGCTCGCACAAGATCATCCGTGCATCTCCGCGACCGAGGTCGACCAATGTAAATCGCGTCGCGCGCCCTGCACGGCACGCCTGGTCTACCGCCTAACAGCAAGGCTCTCGTGACCAGTTGCGTGCACAGCGCCGACTCGATCAACTTGCACGCGGCTGAAGCCAGGGGGTCGCCGAGCGACGTTAGCCGGCAAGCAATTTGCGTACCGCCTCCGCGACGTGTGCGCCGCGCTCGGTGCTGCTGAGCGGTACGGCGGCGGTGAACTCCGGCGTGGTGGTTGCCCAGACGGAGGCCAGGTGCAGCACCAGTGTGAGCAGCACGCCGGCCGGGAAGCGGCTCGGCAGGATACCTTCGGCCTGCGCCTTGGCGATATCCTCGATCTGGAACCCTGTTGATGGACAGCTCGATCGGCGCGTCGGCGCGCGTTCCAGGCGGTGCCAGGTGGCCAGTCGCTGGATCTGCGGGTGCTTCTCGTAGCGGTCGAAGAGCCGTCCGGCGTACCCGGGCAGGTCGGTCGGATCGATCGGGGTGTCGGCCACGGTGGCGGAGACGATGCGGTCGAAGACGGCCTCGAAGAGCGCGTCCTTGCTGCCGAAGTAGTGGTAGATCTGCGCCTTGTTCGACTGGGCGGCCTGCGCGATGCGGTCGACGCGCGCGCCGGCGATGCCGTGCGCGGCGAACTCCTCCGCGGCCGCGTCGAGCAGGCGCTGCCGGGTCGCTTCGGCGTCTCGTGACCATGCGGGCCAGACTAGCGGACTAACCGGTCAGTTGACGACTCGGCGGGTGCAGTGCTTCACTGAGCTAACCAACTGTTTAGAAAGGTAGCCATCGTGTCTCAGGTCTGGCTCGTCACCGGAAGCTCCCGCGGTCTCGGCCGCCACGTCGTCGAGGCCGCGCTGGAGCGCGGTGACCGCGTGCTCGCCACCGCCCGTCGCCCCGAGGTCCTGGACGACCTCGTCGCGGCCTACGGCGATCGCGTGCGCACCGTCGCTCACGACGTCGCCGTGCCCGCCCAGGCGACCGCCGCCGTGCAGGCCGCGCTCGAGCGCGTTCGGCCGGCTCGACGTCGTCGTCAACAACGCCGGCTACGCCGATCTGGCCTCGGTGGAGGACATGAGCGACGAGGCGTTCCGCGACCAGGTCGAGACCGTCTTCTTCGGCACCGTGCACACCACCAAGGCCGCGCTCCCGATCGCTGCGCGAGCAGGGCAGCGGGCACATCATCAACGTCACGTCCGTCGGCAGCCGGATGGCGACCCCGGGCCTGTCCGCCTACCAGAGCGCGAAGTGGGCCGACGGCGGGCTTCTCCGCGGTGCTCGCCGCCGAGGTCGCGCCGCTCGGCATCCGCGTGACCTCGCTGGAGCCCGGCGGCATGGACACCGACTGGGCCGGCTCCTCGATGGACGTCCCGCGATCAGCGCGCCCTACCAGCAGACCGTCGGCGCGGCCGCCGGCGATGCACACGCGTCCTGGCGTCCGCTCGGCGACCCGGCGAAGGTCGCGCAGGTGATCCTCGGGTCGCCGACATGGACGAGCCGCCCACGCGCCTGCTGCTCGGCAGCGAGGCCTACGCCTACGCCCGGCCGCTGCCACGGGGCACAGCTCGACGTCGGACGAGCGGTGGCGCGAGCTGAGCCGATCGACCGACCGCGACGAACGCGACGCCGGAGCGCGACCCGCTCGGCCTTGCCGGCTCGGTCGCCGCACCGTGCGCCAGGTTCCTGGACGACGTCGTCAACGGCGGCCGGCTGGACGCGATCGACGAGCTGTGCGCGCCGGAGCTGACCTGGCACGGCGGCAGCCTCGGCACCTTCCACAGCCGAGCGGAATGGAAAGCGTCGGTGATGCATGCCGGCGCCACCTTCGCCGCCGGAATGCACTTGACCATGGCCGAGAATCGTCGCCGGCCAGGAGCAGGTGGTAGTCCGCTTCACCAACAGCGGAAGCCAGACCGGACCGTTCCTCAGCACCCCGGCCACCGGCCGGTACGCCGAATGGCTCGGGATCGGCATTTACACCGTGACCGACGGCCGGATCACCGAGGCCTGGCTCGGCGAGGACATCCTCGGCATGCTCCGCCAGCTCGACGCCATCACCCTGCCGGCCTGACCTGACAAGCAAGGAGACCATCATGAACCGGAACCGCGCGCTCGTGCTCGGCAGCAGGAGGAGTGGGCCGTCCTGGACGCTCGGCGTGCTCGCCGCACTCGCGGACCACGGCGTCGACGTGCGCACCGCCGACCACGGGTACGGCAGCTCGGCCGGCGCGGTCGCCGCCGCCCAGATCAACACCGACGTACCGCTGGCGGAGGTGCTCGCCCGGCAGACCGCGCCCACCCTCCCCGCCTTCAGGCCGCCCGCCGACCCGGCCGCCATGGTCGAGATGGTCACCGCCTGGCGAGCTCACGCAAGATCATCCAAACATAGTTGCGTGACCAAGGTGCGACCAATGTAGACGATCGCTGCACCCAGAAGATTCGAAAGGCCCCTGAACCTGCTGGTCAGGGGCCTCTCGTGATGGTAGCGGGGGAGGGATTCGAACCCTCGACCTCTGGGTTATGTGGAGAACGGCCCGGTGTCTACCGTTTGGTCCGCCGCCTCAGGCACCTCGCTGACCTGCCGATCCGCGTCGCCCATCGTGCACCATTCCCCTGGTCTACCTGCCGTCCACTGACCTCTCGTGACCAATTTCGTGCACTGCAGCGATGTGATCAACTTGCCGCAGCTTGCGAAGCTCAACGATCCGGCCCGCCGGCACTCCAACCAGTCCAACGCGCTGGGCTACGTGGGCACTCGCTCTACCGGTGCGGCGCACTCGGCGTCGTCGATGGCCGGCGTCGGCGGGGCCAACTACGTCTGCATGGCGGCGCTACCTGTCCCGTGGGAGGTCGACGCAGTTGGAAGCCGCCGCCTGCTACTGGCTGGACAAGATGAACGTGAAGTTGCTGCCCGTCACAGACGAGGCCGGGCCGCTGCGGGATCGGCTGGTCGAGCTGAGCGCGTACAGCGGCACGCTCGCCAGATGCTCGGCGAGCGGAAGGACGCCGGCAGTCATCGAGGCGAACGAACGCTGCAGGCCAAGATCGAAGAGGTGCACGTCGCAGTTCGACCAGATGGAAGCTGACTCGGTGCTGCACGGCATCGCCGACGCCCCCAATCCCTGCGCGGAGTTCCTGAACGCTGACGTGTACCGCCGCCGCGCCGTGCTCGGCGCGATCATGGACGTGACGCTGCTGCGGAACTCACGCGGTTGCGACCCGACAAGCGCGGCAAAGGCAGCCGATTCCAGCGCGAGACAGTGGTGATCATGTACAAGGACGGCACGTGATACACCGGCGATTCGCCGCACGCCCACCGCGGCGCGGTGGCTGCTGCCCTCCGGCTTTGCGGCGAAAGCGGCCCCCGGGCCACGCGCAGTCGCGTAGTGGTCGTTGCATCAGACGAGCTGACAGGGCTAGCAGGCATCCCCCGCTGCCGGAGGCTCAGAAGTCGAACAGACCGAACGCCGCAGCCGCGAACGCCGCATTGCTGATGCGATCCGCCTAGCCCTCGCCCGCGAGTTGAAGGCGAGCGGTGGGGAAACGCCGCGCGCGGTTGAGTTGCGCGAGCTGTTCAACATCGCCGTGCATGACGACCGTCTGCACCGGCGAGTCGAAGCCGCGATTCAGTCCTCAGACGCCGTCGAGCGCTTGCAGGCGCCCAGACCGGATTGCCTTGACAAAATCCTGGTAGTCCTTCTCGTTCTGAACCGCGTAGCGCTCGGAGAAGTCAGTGATCGATTGGTCGAACGCGTCGCTCCCGCCCAGATACTCGGAGATGGCGACCGGATCTCCGGACCGAGCGTGTGCCCGCGCCAGCGTCCACCCGCAGGTTCGTGCGTAGAACGTGAGCCCTACCGGTGACATCGCCTCAACCAGTGCCGAGCCCTTCATGTCGCGCAGCTGCCGCCAGTAGAAATGCCGATTGTCATCCAGGCCTCGTGTCCAGCCGAGGAAGATGTCGCTGGCGGCCTGCATCATCCGTTGGCCGTGCACGACCCGCTCGCCATGCTGCTCGTGGCGGCTGCGCGGCAGGTGATACTCCAGTACCGACGCGGTGGCCTCCTTGACCTGCAGGAACAACGGGTCCTGGGCGTCGCGTCCCTGCAGCAGGGCGATGAAGGCTCGGGTGCCGACGCTGCCCACGCCCACCACCTTGCGGGCCACGTCCACCACCTCGAAACGCTCCAACAGCTGGCGCCGATCCTCCTGCAATGTCGCCCGGTAGGCCCGCAGCTGGTCCCGGATCGATTTTTGGACATCCTCTGCAGCCATGCCGTAGGTCGCGGCCAGCTCGCGGGCCGGCACCACGATCGGTGGCTGGCTGACGATCCGATATCGCCCGTCGACCAGCTCGCCGAGCTTGGACAGCGCCTGCAGGCTGTCGCGGGTGTGTGCCTTCGCCGCGTCCTTCTCCGCCTTTCTTGCCTCCTTCGCCTGCAGCTTCGCCCTTTTCTCCCGTTTCGACTTCTTTCCCTTCTTGACTTTTTCGCGTTTCTCGGTCTCGGCGACCCCGCCGCGGACCGCGTTCATCAGGTCGTCCTCGGCCAGGTGGGCGTACCAGATGTCCATCGTTCGCATCTGCGCGAACTCGGCCATCGCCTCTCGGTAAGCCGTGACGGACGCCAGTGTCGATGCGCGCGCGTCCGCGGTCGAGAACCCGTTGTTCCGACCGGCAATCGTGAAACTCGCCGCCATCCGCTTCACGTCGTACTCGAACGGTCCGGGCAGCGTCTCGTCGAAGTCGTTCACATCGAACAGCAACCTCCGCTCCGGCGAGGCGAACACCCCGAAGTTCGACAGGTGGGCATCGCCGCACAACTGGGCGTCAAGACCAGCCGTCGGGGTGTCCGCGAGGTCCGCCGCCATGATCTTCGCCGCGCCCCGGTAGAAGGTGAACGGCGAAACCATCATCCGGCCGTGCCGGACGGGCACGAGGTCCGGCTCACGGGTGATGTTCTGCTCTTCGAGCAGGGCAACCGGGTCGGGGCGGCCCACCGCAGGGCGCCACCCGGAGTGGCCCGACGGGGGCGTCCGGTCCCAGGCCTCCCTACCCTTGCCTTTGCGCTCAACGAGGCTGGGATGCGCCATCCCTGTCATGGCGACCTGGCCACCTGCTGTGCAGCTAGAGCTGGCGCCCGATTCAGCAGTCAGGCCCATAGTCCGTTCGCTCCAGTCATGTCGGGCCGGGCGCAGGGGTGTGCAGCCGGCCGCGCCCAACGCTCACAGCCTGGCGCGCCTCCCGGGCACCGCGCTACACCCGCCGGGGCCGCTACGGCGCTCAGGCGCCCGCGCCACGGCGCGCACGGGCCGCTTTCAGTCGGGCCACCCCCTCCGCCGGCATCGGCTGGGCGGACCACACCCCGCCGTCGCGGAGGACCATCAGCGGCTCACCGCTGGCGCCGCAGGGCAGGTGGCCGGTTGGAGCTGCGCGGACGCTATCGCTGGATCTTCGTGAAGGTGTTGGTCATCCACGGCTTCCAATCGTCGTTCTGGTCGCGCAGCCACCCCCGTCGAGCCGCATTGGGCCGAGCTGCATGCGCACTGCTATCGAAGCTCGGCTCTCCACGACTCGGACGATGCACTGCAGGACACCCTGCTGCGCGCGGGCCCAACCACGCTTCGGCGGATTCCGTGCACACGCCGGCTGATCAACAGGCTAGCGCCCATCCGACGTGATCGGGTCGACATCGGAATCGCCGCCGCGGTGCGACTCGCCCGGCACCGGTTGGTCCGCTTCGGCACTCGGCCCGGTCGGCGCCACTGGAGGCGGTTCTAGCGGGGGCCTCGGCGCGAACCTGGGACGAAACGAGCGCGTGTCGGCGGCGCTGCGCTGTTGGCCGATATGGACGCCGCCACCAAGCCTGTGGCCTCGCGGTCAGCCTGAGGACGCCCACTCGGACCCGCACCCTCCTCGGGTTCGACGTCGCCGCGACTCCTCGTCGACCCAGGCTGGCGCTAGGGACGACACTCGCGGTCGAGGCGTGTGACCACCTGGGACGTGGAGCGGAGCCGAGCTCAGCGCGGCGACCTGGCCGGCCACCGCCACCGACGCCGGTGCGCCACGGGCGGTGTATCCGGTGTCTCTGGCGGAGCGTCCGCACTGACCAGTTCGTAGCGCCGCCCGTAGGTCTCGATCAGCGACTGGACGGCGGCGGCGACGGGGATGGCGACGAGGGCGCCGATCGCCCCGAACAGGGTGGCACCGGCGATGACCGCGCCGACCGCGACCGCCGGGTGGATCTGTACCGTGCGCGCGGTGATCCGCGGGCCGATGACGTAGTTCTCCACCTGCTGGTACACGGTGTAGAGAATGACGACCCACAGCGCGTCCCATGGATCGTTGGCGAGCGCGACGAGCGCCGGGACACCGATCGCGAGGTAGGTCCCAATTGTGGGGATGAACTGGGACACCAAGCCGGTCCAGATGGCCAGCGGCAGCCAGTACGGCACGCCCAGCAGCAAGAGGATAAGGCCGGTGACCAGCGAGCTGAGGGTGGCCAGCACCAACCGGGAGAAGACGTATCCGCCGGTTTTCTCCACGGTGACCGCCCAGACCGTGGAGATGATCCGTTGTTGCCGGGGCGGGAAGGGGCGAGAGATGGTGTCGCGCAGCGCCGGCGCCTGGGCGGAGATGAAGTAGGCGAAGAGCGGAAAAGTCAGGGCCAGAACGATCGGTTCCGCCACCGAGGTCACGATCCCGGCCACACCGGGCGCGAGGGACTGCACGATCTGCTGGATCCGGTCGGGGGTGAGCTGCAGGAGGCCGATGACATCCCCGGCCGGCAGGCGGATGTGGAGGGTCCGGTTGAACCAGTCGATCATGTTGCTGACGAGGTTGGGCAGCGAGCTCACCAGTTGAGCGAGCTGGTCGACCAGCAGGGCCCCGAACGCGGCCAGGAATCCGATCGCGAACAGCGCCACGCCGAGCATCACCAGTCCCGTTGCGGCCCCGCGGCGCATCCCCCGCTGGGTGAGGGCACGCACGGGCGGCTCGATGCTGGTCGCGAACAGCCAGGCCAGGAACAGCAGGGCGAGGAAGCTGCGGAGGCCGGTGAATGCCCACACCGCCACCTGGTAGCCGGCGACGGCGACGAGCACCAGCAGCACGGCCCGACGCAGCCACGGCGGCTCCTTGCTCAAGTTGCCGGAGTTGTTGGTCGCGTCGTCGGGTTCAGAGGCGGCCGAGGACGACGCGCGCGACTCGTCCGACTCGGCCGCCCTGTCGGGCACCTCGCTGCCCTGCATGCCGGCACTTTAGGACGGGCTCGGGGGCACTACACGTGCCAGAGGTAGGAACTCCGCCGGGCCGGAATGCCCAATCGGCGCCGCCCGGCTCGCGCAAGCCGATCATTCCGGCTGTGATGAATACCGTGATCGCTCGCCGCATGGCGGGGGCGTGCCAGCCGAGCCATCGGTGGTACAGGGGTAGGTGCCGGGAGGCCGGTCATCGTCTGAGTGTCGCCGGTTGCCTCCCCGGTGTGGCATTTAGCGAGCAGGGGAACCCCAGCAATCGGCCGACAGGCTGCGGCCCGAACACCCGCCTTTGGTCACGTCCGCTTCCCGGGGGCTGGCCTGCGCGGCGGCGCCGGCAGGCGCGGCAGCGGCGCGGGCGGTGTGGATCGCGTCCCTATCCGCTCGCCGCTGAGGACCCTGGCGGCGTTGATGAGCGCGAGGTGGGTGAATGCCTGCGGGAAGTTGCCGACCTGTCGGCCGCGGGCGACGTCGTACTCCTCGGCGTATAGGCCGAGGTCGCTGCGTAAGGCGAGCAGGCGCTCGAACAGCTCTCGCGCCTCGGCGTCGCGGCCGTTGAGCGCGAGCGCCTCGACTAGCCAGAACGAGCAGGCAAGGAACTGTCCCTCGCTGCCCGCCAGGCCGTCGTCGGTGACGTCCGTCGAGTAGCGGGAGATGAAGCCGTCGTGGCCAAGCTCGCGGCGGACCGCGTCGATGGTACCCGTGAAACGGCCGTCGGTCGGCTCCAGCAGGCCGACCAGCCCGACCATCAGCACCCCGGCGTCTAGCGCCACCGAGCCGTAGGACTGCGTGAAGGTGTGGCGCTGCGGATCATAGGCGCGCTCGAGGATCTCATCGTGAATCTGGGCCCTGACCTGCTCCCAGCGCTGCACCGGCCCCGCCAGCTTGAAGCGCTCGCTCAGCGCGATGGCGCGGTCGAATGCGAGCCAGGCCATCACTTTTGACTGGGTGTAGTGCCGCCGCGGCCCGCGGGCCTCCCACATGCCGTCGTCGGGTTCCTGCCATGCACTCACCAGGTAGTCCAACAGCTCGCAAAGCTGCTGCCAGATTGGCTCGGGGAGCTGCCCCCGGGCCATCGCCACCGCCCAGCCGACCCCGACGACCTCGCCATACACGTCGAGCTGGAACTGGCCCGCGGCCGCGTTGCCGACCCGGACCGGTTTGGAGCCCTCGTAGCCGGGCAGCCAGTCCAGCTGGTATTCCTCCAGCCGCCGCTCGCCGGCGATGCCGTACATGATCTGCGCGTGCTCGGGCTGCCCGGCGGTCGCCCGGAACACGGCGTCGCTGAACGCCAGCGCCTCGTCGGTGTAACCGCCTGCCAGCAGCGCGTTCAGCGTCAGCACCGAATCACGCAGCCAGGTGTAGCGGTAGTCCCAGTTGCGCTCGCCGCCCAGGTCCTCCGGCAGTGAGGTCGTAGGCGCCGCGACGATCGCGCCGGTGACCTGATCGGTGAGCGCCTTCAACACGATCAGCGAGGTCAGGACCTCGTCGGGGTACTCACCTCGGTAGGTGCACTGCTCCGACCACTCCCGCCACCACGCTTGAGTACGGGCCAGAGCCGCGTGCGCGTCCTCGGTGCGGCCGGGGTGCTCGTAGGAGGGGAACCAGCTGAGAACGAACCGTTCGCTGGCGCCCTCCTGGACGGTGAGCTCCGCCACCGTGGCGAGATTGTCCCCGCGCAGCTCCACCGGTGTGCTCAGGTGCACCGCGTCGGGCCCCGCCTGGGCGACGATGCCGCCGGGCACGCGCTGTACCCAGGGCACGGTCAGGCCGTACCCGAAGCGGATGATCAGCTGCATGCGCATCGGGACGCGGCCACGCAGCCCCTGCACGATGCGCATGAGCTGGGGGGCGCCGCCATCGCGGGGCGGCATGAAGTCGATGACCCGCGCCGCGCCGTCGGGGGTCTCGAAGTCGGTCTCCAGGATCAGCGTCCCCTCGCGATAGCGGCGCGACACGCTGCGGATCTCCCCGGCGGGGGCGATGAGCCAGCGCCCATGTTTCTCCTCTCCCAGCAACGCGGTGAAGCACGATGCGGAGTCGAAGCGGGGCAGGCACAGCCAGTCCACCGAGCCGTTGCGGCCCACCAGGGCAGACGTCTGCAGGTCACCGATCAGCGCGTAATCCTCGATCCTCACAGGAACTCCTCTCCACCTCGTGTCATGCTGCTTTGCCCTGGACCTGGGTGCGAGTGCGGGCGGCTGACGCTGGCGGCCACCGGCCTACCGTCACCGGATGCTGCTGCAGTTCGCTCTTCCTGGCGCACCCTCGGCCAGCGGTCAAGACAGGGCGGCCGGTGGATGCCTAGCCGCAAAGCGGCGGCTAAGGGATGTCTCGTAACTGATCTTGCCGCTGGTGGCCGCAAAGGGGCTGGCCCGGTGCTCGACCACTGGTGATACCGGCCGGGACTCGGCTGCGCCTCGACCCGCCTACTCCGCCGCACAGAAATCTCCCCAGGCAGACAGGCACTTCCTCGCATTCAAGCGCCGATACGCCCGATCACTCGCGAATCGCCGATCCGTCCAGCATCTACCGGGCTCACACAATGGGTGTCAAGTTTCGGGTACCCGGGCGACGTTCTGGTTTCGGTAGCTTGCCGACGGATTGTTGCGGCTGCTCGGCGACGGTGTGGGGTTTGCGGGTCGTCCGTTGGGGTGGCGAAGGCGCCGTGTTCCTTGGCCCGGTCGTGTCGGATGGGGTGCACACGGATGATCTTCCCGTCCGCGGCCAATTGCACTGAGCCAGCCACGATGGACACCTCGATGCGCTGACGGGCCCAGGCGCGTCCGGCGCGGTAGGCGCGGTCGTGTCGGCGGGAGTACGGCGCGGTCAGCAGGTGCCGGATCCCGTTCTACGCGCAGATCCGGTCGAAGGCCACCGACACCGGACCGGGCCCGAACCGGGCGGTGAACACCTTGCCGTTGACCGTCAAGATCTGCTCCGGCACCCCATGGCGGGCCAACGCTTCGCTCAATGCCTGACACACCGGCCGGCTCGCGCGAGCCAATTTCCCCGGGTGTGCGCTTGCCGGGCCTGCGGGACGCCACCGGCTGTCGGTGCTGCGCCGACCTCCGAGATCGGTTGCTGCGCGGCGCCGTCCGAGACCGCGCGGCTGTTCTACCGTGCCGCCATGGATGTCATCGAGGGTGCAGTGCCGGCTTACCAGCATCCGACCGCGCCGAGCGGCGCGACGGTGGTGGTGCTGCGCGAACCGGACTCGGGGGAGGGCGTGTCAGAGGCGGCTCGGTGGCTCGGGGCCGACCCCGATCTGGCGGACAACCTTCGCCGGCACCCGCATCGCCGTCCGTCCGCGCACGTCGAAGGCGACCGGATAGCCGCCGTCACACTCGCCGCCAGCGAACGGGATTTGCCGAGCGAGGTGCACCTCCACGTCGGTGAGCGTGGCCTGCTCGTGGTGGCGTCACCGGAGCTGGCCGAGCTGGTCCGGCGAGCGGTCACTCCGGTGCACGGCGACCCGCAGGACGCGTTCGCGGCCGTGATCCTGGCGCTCGCGCATCTCTCGGAGGAGGTGGTCGAGCACCTGGCCGGGGCGGCGCTCGGACTGGACCAGGCCTCGTCCGGTCTGGTATCGGGCGCGCAGCGCCGGGAGGTGTCACAGGCCCGTGCCCAGCTGTTCGGGCTACAGCTGCTATGGGCGGCCCACCGGCAGATGCTGGCCGATGACGAGCCGCTCACCGACGCGGTCGCCGACCGTCCCCGACGGGTGCTGGGCCGGGCGCGAACGATCTTCGAGGCAAGCAGCGCGACGGCGGCTCGGCTCTACGCGCTGCTCGGCGACACCCTGAACCGGAAGTCCACCCTGATCAACGAAAGGCTCACGCTGGTCGCCATCGTGGGCTTCCCGCTGACGGTCAGCACCGGGTTCTTCGGGATGAACTTCGGTTGGCTGGTGGAGAACATCGGATCCCTGGCTACCTTCCTGAGTGTTCGGGATCCTGGTGCCGCTCGCGCTCGTAGGCGTCACCATGGTCGCCGCGCGCTGGCTCACCCGGGAGTGATGAGCACCAGAGGTGACCTGCCAGGCGATGTTGGAACGAGCCGACGGTCTGGCGGGCTTTCGGCCGGTCCTGGCCGACCGAAAGCCCCGCTTCTCCGACCCTGCCGTTTCTAACCTGATGGACCTGCTCGCCGGGTCAGTGCAGGAATACCTCGGTCGCAGCACATCCCGGAACCGACGAGGCCGCATGGCCGACGGGGCGTGACGGTGGTGTGAGCGCTCACGGTGCGGCGAGTTCGTTCGCCTTTTCTCGGGCGAGGACCGCGTTGAGTGCGGCGTACTCGGCGTCCTCGATGGCGGAGGTGGCGAAGGCGATCGCGAAATCGGCGTCGTCCTCGGCCATCTCGGCGCGCATCTCGGCGTCCGAGGCGTCGAGCTCCTTGCGCGTCTCCTTCATGTCGGACCGCATTTGCTGGACCTGCTTGTTCCACTGCTCCTGGACGTCGCGCCACCAGGACGACACTTCGGACTTGGTTTGGTCGGCCCGTGCCCGGAACTCGGTGTTGCGCTCCTGGGCCGCGGTCCGCACCTTGTCGACCTCCTTCTCGAGCTTGGCCCGCGGATGGTATGTGCGGCCAGGAACTTGTCCTCGGCCTCCTTGGCCCGCGCGGCACGTAGCGAGCGCGACGGACAGTGCCATTTCGGGGCCTCTTTTCTAGTGGCCGAACGATGGTATGAGGTATCGCTGACGGCCGTAGGAGCCGGCGGCGGATTCCCACGGTCCGACGTGCGGACGTCCGGGTTCTCGCTGCGTCGTGTCGGGCCGGGGCGAGGTGCGCCCGGGAGCGTGCGGGACAGGGCGTCGAGGTTCCGTCCGGCGCGCAGGACCGTGCCGTCGGGGCGGATGATCGCGGCGCGGGCGCGTCCGCGTCGTAGCCAGCTGTCCAGTTCGGAGCCGGGTCGGGCGACCAGCAGGACGGCGCCGCGATGCTCGATGTCGGCGCGCTGGGCCGTGGTGGGCTCGATTCTGGTGATGATCGCGAAGTGGCCCGCGGTGAGGTCGTCGAGGCGGTGGCCGTCGTCGAGCTGCGGGTTGGGACACAACCGCCCGGCAAGCCCGCGGCGCAGCCGGGGTCGGGCCACCAGCGCGGAGCGGCGTAGCGGGGGGGTCTCGCCGTCCAGAACGAGCCGCTTCACACCGGGGACGTGGTGCAGGCGCGGCGCCAGGACGCGGCGCAGCAGGTTGCCGACCTCGCCGCCGGCGGTCATGGCCGTGCCGACCAGCTTCGCCAGGCGGATCATCGCCCGGGCGTGCGGTATCCGTTCGGTCTCATAGGTGGCCAGGGCGCTTTCCGGCAGCGTGTTGTGCAGGACGCCGGCGAGCTTCCAGGACAGGTTGGCCGCGTCGCGCAGCCCGGCGCCCATGCCCTGCCCGACGAACGGCGGGGTGAGGTGCGCGGCGTCGCCGAGCAGGAAGATCCGCCGGTCGCGCCAGCGGTCGGCGATCTGCGCGCGGAAGGTGTACTCGGCCACGCGGACGATCTCGAGCTGGTCGTCCGGCACGTGGCCGGTCCACGGCGCGAGCAGTGGGTGCAGCCGGGCCAGGTCGCGGTAGTCCTCGGCGGTCTCGTCGTCGCCGAGGCGGAACTCCCAGCGGTAGCGGGTGTCGCCGACGCGCATGTAGGTGGCGGCGCGGCGGGTGTCGCAGACCTGGTGCACACCTTCCCACTGGTCGAGCTCGACCTTGGTGTCGATGTCGACGACGAGCCAGCGTTGCTCGAAGTTCAGGTCGTGCACGCCGGAGCCGATGGCGGTGCGGGTGAGGCTGTTGGCGCCGTCGCAGCCGAGGACGTAGTCGGCCAGCAGGGTCTCCGCCTCGCCCGTGGTGCGGTCGACCAGGTCGACGCGCACGTGCCCGGCGCCGTCCTGGACGAGCCCGGTGACCTCGGCGTTGCCGCGGAGCGTGACACTCGGGTACCGGGCGAGGTTGGCCCGCAGGAGCCGCTCGAGCTCCGGCTGGTCGAACATGTTGGCCTTGGGGTAGCCGTGCCGCCCGGCGGCGACGTCGCGGTGGAACTCGGTCGAGGACGCGCCATGTCCGGTGCGATCAGCCGCAACCCGCGGCAGGGCCGGGAGATCGCGGCGAACTCGTCGGCGATGCCGAGGCGGGCCAGGATGCGGTAGATCTCGTCGTCCAGGTGGACCGCCCGCGGCTGCGGGTAGATCGACTCCCAGCGGTCGAGGACCAGGCATTCGATGCCGTACTGGGCCAGCAGGGTCGCGGCGGTCAGCCCGGTGGGTCCGGCACCGACCACGATGACGGGCAGCACGGTGTGGCTCATGGCGTGACTCCGGACAGGACGACGAGGTAGGCGGCGACCAGCAGCGCCGGCGACGACGGCGGGGGCGAGCTCCCGGAGTCCGTCGTGGTTGCGCAGGTGCGCGACGACGGCGCCGGCGAGCAGGAGCAGCAGCCCGACGCCGGCGAGGCGCCGAGCGGCGGCACGACGAGCCCGAGCAGCGACACCGACGGCGCCCGCGATCTCGAGCGTGCCGATCGCCCGGTAGGCGTCCGACGGGGAAGCCGAGGTGCGCGGCTCGGGCCCGCATCGGCGCCAGCGCGAGGACCTTGGCGACGCCGAGCCCGGGGAAGATCGCCACGACGCAGGGCGGTGAGGGGAATCAGCGGCGTTCATGGGGACACCTCCAGCGTCCACGGGACGGCGTAGCGGTCGAGCACGGCCTTGATCGCCGACTCGTCGGTTCCGGCCGCGACCGTGACGGTGGCGACGACCGAGCCGTCCTCGATCTGGGTCTCGACGTCGATGCCCGCGCCGAGGCCGGCGACGGCGTCAACGAGCGCGCTGCGGACGGCGTCGGCGCGCAGCGGGAGCTTGTAGGGCTTGCCGACGGCGGTGACCGGCAGCGCGTCGAGCGACGGTGACGGCCTTGGGTGCGGCGGCGCGTTCGGCGACGCGCTCGCGCGGCGAACGCGGCCAGCTCGGCCGCGGTGACGGTGGCGCCCGCGAGCGAGGCTCACGTAGGCGACGGGCACCTCGCCGGCGTGCGGGTCGGGCCGGCCGACCGCCGCCGGCCGCGGTGACCTGCGGGTGGGCCAGCAGGGCGTCCTCGACGATCGCCGGGTCGATGTTGTGGCCGCCGCGGATGATGAGGTCCTTGGCGCGGCCGGCCAGGTGGACGAAGCCGTCGCCGTCGACCCGGGCGAGGTCGCCGGTGTCGAGCCAGCCGTCGACGCAGCTTGCCGAGCCCGTCCAGGACGGTGGCCGTCGTCGTCCGCGGCCGACGACGTAGCCGGGGAAGACGGTCGGCCCGCTGATCGCCAGCACCCCGACCTGCCCGGCGGGCAGGTCCTCCCAGGTGCCGTCCGCGGCGACGCGCACCGCCTTCACCCGCTGGTAGGGCAGCCGCTGGCCGACCGAGCCCGGGCGGGGCGCGTCGGGGAAGCTGCGGGCGGACTCGCGCAGGTGGCCTCGGTGAGCCCGTAGCCCTCGAGCAGGGCGACGCCGGTGTGGGCCTGGAAGCCGTCGCGCGACGGCGGCCGGCAGCGGGGACGCGCCGACCATGGTCAGGCGCAGGCTGCTGATGTCGGCGTCCACCGGCACCTGGGCCAGGGCCGCGTAGACGGTGGGCACCGCGCTCATCGCGGCGATCCGGTAGTGCTCCACGATCGTCCAGAACCGGGCGAACAGCGCCGGCTCGCGGTAGCCGAGCGGGCCCGGCCCACACCACGTGCTGCCCCTTGAACAGCGGCGCCAGCAGCGTGACCACCAGCGCGTTGACGTGGAACAGCGGGAGGCGCCGCGAAGATCACCGCATCCTGGTCGAGCACGGGAGATCGCGGCGATCATCCAGGCGTCGGCGACCTCGTTGGCGTGGGTGTGCGCGGCGAGCTTCGGCGCGCCGGTGGTGCCGCCGGTGTGGAACAGCGCGGCGAGGTCGGTGGAGCGCGGCAGCTCGCCGGCGAACGTGGCGGAGTCCTGTCCGGCGGCGAGCTCGTCGAGGTAGCCGATCCGCACCCCGGCGACCTCCGGCAAGCGGGGGCCGCTCGCCCGGGGCGGCCGGTGGGCCGCAGCGACCAGCAGGGCGTCGAGCAGGCCATCCCGGGCCAGGGCGACCGCGGTCTCCCACACCTGCGGGGCGAGCTCCGGCCCGGCGGCGACGAGCACCCGCGCGCCGGAGCGGGCGCAGCAGCTCGGCAACGTGCGAGCGGGCGAGCGCTCCGTTGATCGGGGCCGCGATGCCGGCGAGCTGCGCGGCGAGCGTGGCGGGTGATCAGCTCCGCGCAGTTGGGCGCCATCAGCGCGACGGCGTCGCCGCGGCGCACGCCCAGCCGGTGCAGCAGGTTGGCGTACCGGTGGACGTCGGCCAGCAGCTCGGCGAAGCGTCCGGCGCAGCGGCTCGCGCCACCGTGCCGCGTCGGGCAGGACGCTGACCGCGATCCGGTCGGGCCACGCGCGGCGGCCCGGGCGAGCAGCGCGTAGGTCGTCTCCGGCAGGCCGCGGTCTTCGCAGCGGGACGGCCTCGATCGCGGCCAGGTCGTCCGGCGTGGCGTAGTCCGGCCACAGCAGCGTTCGCTCATCAGCTGTTCGCTCATCGCGCCCACCTCACGACGGTGCGCTGGGTGCCGAGGTCGATCGCGCCGTCGTCGGTGGCCGACGGTGGCCTCGATGACGTCGCCGTCCTGCAGGTAGCGCGGGTTGCCGGCCTGGCCGCGGAAGAACAGCCTCCACTTGAGCGCGGGCGGCAGCAGCGAGCGTGAGGATCTGCGACGGGCTTGGCCGGAGCGGACAGCGCCGTGCCGACCGGGGTGCCGGTGAGCAGCAGGTCGCCCGGGTCGAGGCGCTGGAACCGGGCTGAGCGCCTGCAGGGTCTGCACCGGCAGGTAGATCATGTCGGCGACAGTCATGTCCTGGCGCGGTCTCGCCGTTGACCGACAGCCGCAGCCGCAGGTCGGTGAACCGCTTGAGCTCGTCGGCGTCGAGCAGCACGAGCGCGGGCCCGACCGGGGTGAACGTCGGGTAGGACTTGGCTCTCGTAGAACTGCGTCTTGGGCAGCTGAATGTCGCGGGCGGAGACGTCGTTGGTGACCACCAGGCCCGGCGACGTAGTCGGCGAGGTTGTCCTCGGTGATCGTCGGTGCCGACCGGGACCTCTCGGCCGAAGACGAGCCCGATCTCGACCTCGTAGTCCAGCAGCCGCACGTGCGGCGGGCCGGATCGACGTCGTCGTAGGGGCCGGCGATCGATCCGGAGGACTTGCGGAAGAAGGTCAGCGGGATCGTCTCCGGGTCCATGCCCGACGTCGCGGACGTGCGAGGCGAAGTTGGTCATCTGGGCCACCACCCGGCAGGGGGCGGTGACCGGCGACACCAGCGCGAGGCTCTCGACCGGCACCGTGTCGGTGGCCCGCCGGCGGCCGCGGTGATCGCCGGCCGGTCGGCCAGCAGCGCTGCGGTGGTGGTGGCCGTCGGTGTCGATGCGGGCGGCACCGGCGGGCGTGTGCGACGTACCAGGCGTCGGCGGTGCGCAGGATGGTGGTGCGTCATGATCGTCGCTACCTTCAGCAGGCCGAACAGGCGGTCGAGGTCGAACTCGTTGTCGTCGCGCAGCGCGCGGGCGATGGCGCGCAGCTCCCGCAGGGACTCCCGGCCGGGCTTGATGCCCAGGAAGTCCTTGGACGCAGGCGGGCCCCACTGGGCCAGCCCGGACGCGGTCATCGGCGCCCAGCCGGGCTCGAGGGTGTTGTCGAACAGGTCGCCGTCGCTGAAGTGCTCGACGAGGAAGCCGTCCGGGTCGCGCCAGTAGTCGAAGATCTGGCTGCCCTGGATGTGCCGGCCGATCCCCCAGGACCGCTGGTAGCCCTGCTCGCGCAGGTACTCCCCACCCGCGGCCATCGCGTCGAGGTCGGCGACCTGGTAGGCAGAGTGCACGTAGCGGTTGGACGGGCCGAGCGCCATCGCGAGGGTGTGGTGGTCGGTCGGGGTGGCGCCGCGGTCGCAGCGGATGAAGCTCATCACCGGCCCGCGCTCGCGCTGCCCGGCGTAGTAGAGGAAGTCGCTGACGATCAGCCCGAGGTGCCGCAGGTACCAGTCGAGGGTCTCGACGTAGCGGGTGGACTGCAGCACGACGTGACCCAGCCGCTGCACGATCGCCGGCTCCCGCGGCGGACGCTGGGTGGCGTTGGCGCGGGCGACATGGTGCCCGACGTTCCAACTGCTCAGCGGAACCTGCGTGGGCAGCTCGGGCAACTCGTGGCTGCCGGACACCACCCGCACCGGCATCCCGCTCGGGTCGACCAGGTCGACCGTGACCCCGCCCAGGCTCTCCGGCAGCGCTTTCGACCGTCCGGTTGGTGGCCTCGGCGAGGCGGAGCACGTCGTGCGCGTCGGCGGCCCGGAACGCCAGCCCGACCAACCGCGACCGCGGGCCCCGCCGGACCAGCACGCACGGCGCGCCGGGATCCGATCCGCGCAACTGCAGCTCATCCGGCGTGCGCATGGCGGTGTCCAGCCCGAACGCCCGGGCGAACACCTCGGCACGCTCCAGGTCCGGCTTCTCGAACTCCAGCCACGCCAGGTCGACCACCTTGATCAGCGGGTTCACCGCCCGCCCCGGATGCTCGCCCCGCAGGGCACCTTGCTCGCTGTGCAGATCCACATGATCGGTCATGGTTGCCTCCTTCAATACTGATGAAATCTTCAGTCATGAGTGTCTCGTCCGTCAATGTGATGCTGACGACATCGTCAGTACTGACAGCAGCGTCTAAGATCGGAATGACGGCACGACCGAGGAGGTGGCATGGCCAAGGAAACGGCGACCGCGAGCAGTCGGCTGGACCGGCGCAAGGCCCGGACGCGCGCTGCACTGGTGCGCGCGGCCCAGGCCTTGCTGGCCGACGGGCGAGTCAACATTCCGGTAGCGGAGATCACCCAGGCCGCCGACGTCGGGCTCGGGTCGTTCTACAACCACTTCCAGAGCAAGGAGGAGCTCTTCCGGGTCGCCCTCGACGAGGCGCTCGACGCCCACGGCGCGCTGCTCGACGAGCTGACCGTCGGGTTCGACGACCCCGCCGAGGTGTTCGCGCAGAGCTTCCGCCTCACCGCGCGACTGCACCGCCGCCAGCCAGAACTGAGCCGAAGCCTTATTGCACGAGGGGCTCGCCCTGGTCGACTCCGACCGCGGCCTCGCCCCTCGCGCCCTACGCGACATCAAGGCCGGTGTGCAGTCCGGCCGCTTCACCGTCCGGGACGCGGAGCTGGCCCTGGCGATCGTCGCCGGTGCGGCGCTCTGCCTCGGCCGCCTGCTGCACGACCATCCCGAGCGTGACGACGCCCAGGCCGGCGACCAGATCACCGAGGACCTGCTGCGCATGCTCGGCGTCCCCGGCGATGAGGCCCAGGAGATCAGCCGCCGACCACTACCCGACCTCACCGACCTCCCCCTCCCCAGCAGCGCCTGACCCGGCGGGACGCAGGTCTCGGCGATTCCGTGCCGCCAGCGCGATGGGCTTGCCTCCCGGTTCGCTGCCACCAGGTCGGCCGGGAGCTCCAACCGGTGTTTGTTCGACCCGCCGTTCAGCCTGTTCGGCGCGGGGTGAGGCCGTAGCGGGGCGCGAGGGTGGCAATGGCCTTCTTGAGCTGTTCGCCGAGATCGTCGAGACGATCCGCTTCTGAAGCGTCGACGGCTGCACTGATCGCCGCAATCAGGCCGCCGTCGGGTGCCAGCAGGGGGGTGGCCACGGTGAAAGCGTCGCCGAACGTGACGCCGCGGTTGAAGGCGAGTTGGCGGGAGCGGATCTCGGGGAGCTCGGCGAGGAACTGTCGGACCTCGTCTGCCTGCTCGGGACCGGCGAGGTCGAGCAGGCGGTACATCTCGTCGTCGGGGACGTTGGCGAGCAGAGTCTTCCCGGCGGCGCTCGTGTAGAGGGGGCGGCGGGCGCGGGTGCGCGCGACGAACGTCAGGCCGGGTGATTCCTCACCGACATAGTCGGTGAACACGATGGCGTCCCCGACGCGCACCCCGACCAGGACGGTGCAGCCAAGAACCTCGCCCAACTCGGCCACGAATCGGTGATCGAGTGACAGCGCGGCCAGCTTGTTCGCCCGCGAGGCGAGGATGAACGGCCCCGGCCCGAGGTGGAACCGGCGCTCCTCCTCGATGAGATAGCCGCGGGCGAGAAGTCCGTTGGTCAGCTCCTGCACGGAGGTCTTCGCCGCGTCCAGGGTGGCTGCCAGCTCGGCCAACGTCACGCCGCGCGGACTCAAGGACACCGTCTCGAGGATCTGGATCACTCGGTCGACCGTGCGGTGCGGGCGCGCAGGCATGTGGCCGACGCTAGCAAGCCGCTCCGAGAAGTCGGAGCAGCTCTTGTCAACGACCTCCGAGTCTGGCACGATACGTATATCCGGCACACGATCCGTAAATACGTACGAAGGGAACCGACGAAATGACCGCATCACTCTCTCCCGGCATGGCCACCACCAGCAGCGGCGCCCCGCTCCCGGTGGTCGCCCTGCCGCAGGGTGAACTTCTGACCGTCAACATCGACCAGATCCCGATGCTCAAGGACCTTGTCGCCCCTGGCATCCACATCCAGCCGCTGCGCCTGGACCCCGAACGCGGAGAGTGGGTCTTCCTGGCCACCCTGGCACCCGGTTGCGTACTGCCGCTGCACTACCACACCGGTCCGGCGCAGGTGTGGACGATCCAGGGTCGCTGGCTGTACCGCGAGTACCCCGATCAGCCGCAGATCGCGGGCTCCTACCTGTACGAGCCCGGCGGCTCGGTGCACACCTTCTACTGCCCCGAGGACAACACCGAGGACACGATTGCCCTGGCCTGGATCGAGGGGGCGCAGGTCAGCTTCAACGAGGACGGCACCTTCCACTCGGTCATGGACGTGGTTGCCCTCAAGTACGGGGCCGACACACGCGGCGGAGGCGCAGGGCATGGGACAGCTCGGCTACATCCGCGGCGGCGCCGCAGGCGTCATTAAGTCCTGACCGGAGAGATCGGAGCGGAGGCGCAATCATGCTGGCGTTTGACGGTATCCGGGTCCTCGAACTGGGCCAGATCTACAACGGCCCATACTGCGGGCTGCTGTTCGCGCAGCTGGGCGCCGAGGTCATCAAGGTCGAGCCACCCGGGGGTGAGGCGCTGCGCTTCCGCTCGCACGAGCCGGTCGAGTCCCACGAGTTCGTGATGCTCAACTCCAACAAGCGCAGCGTGGTGCTCGACCTCAAGACCGACGCCGGTCTACGGGCGCTGCTCGACCTCGTCAAGACCGCCGACGTGCTCATCGAGAACTTCGCGCCGGGCACGATGGAGCGCCTGCAGCTCAGCCCCGAGCGACTGCTCGAGCACAACCCACGTCTGGTCGTGGCCTCCGGCAAGGGCTACGGGTCCACCGGCCCCTACGCACACATGTCGGCAATGGACATCACCGTGCAGGCGATGTCCGGCGCCGCTGCGGCCACCGGAGAGCCCGACGGGCCGCCGACCAAGGGCGGCGCCGCGTTCGTGGACTTCTCCGGGGGCATCCACCTGTTCGGGGCGATCAGCGCGGCGCTGTTCCAGCGCGAGCGCACGGGACGGGGGCAGATCGTCGAGGTCTCGTTGCACGACACGATCTACCCGATGCTGGCCTCGAGCCTGGGCGCCCTTCACAACCACCCCGAGCGGCAGCTTCCCGAGCGCACCGGGAGCCGGCACTCGGGCATGGCGGTCGCACCGTACAACATCTACCCGGCGAGCGACGGCTGGCTGGCGATCATCTGCATCTCCGAGCGGCACTGGCGCGGCGTGGCCACCGCGCTGGGCCGGCCCGAGCTGATCGACGACGGCAGGTTCCGCACGACGAAGGACCGGGTCGCCAACATCGACGCGGTCGACGAGGAGGTGTCGGCGGTCACCAGGACCCGCACGCGCGCCGAGCTGGTGCGGGACCTGCAGGCCGCCGGTGTGCCCTGCGCGCCGGTCAAGTCGATCCGTGAAGTCGACACCGACGAGCACCTGATCCACCGCGGCATGATCCAGTACATCGAGCATCCGGCGAGGGGACGGGTGCCGGTCCCAGGATGTCCGCTGCGGCTCGGCGACTCCCCGGTGGAACCGCTTCGGGCCGCCCCGCCGCTGGGCCAGTCGACGGAGGAGATCCTCGCGGAGCTCCGCGACCACGCGGATACGGCCGATGACGCAGACACCCACCGCACTCGGGAGGAGCCGCAGCATGTCGTTGACGCCTGAACCCGGCAGTCCCCTGGCGACCTACTACGCGGAAACCCAGCCGCGGGTCGGGGCCGTCCTCTCCCGGCGCAACCTCGGCACGCTGGACGCGGTGACGATCGGCCGTTACGCCATGACCATTGGGGCCACGGACCCGAGCCACTACGACCCGGTGGCCGCACGGGCGGCGGGCTATGCCGACGTGGTGGCGCCGCCGAACCTGCTCGCGGCGATCGTGGAGTGGGGTGTCGGCACCCCGGAGGCCCGGCTCCAGCCGGACGGGACCCCCAACGACGCGGAGGTCCCGCTCGGGGACGCCGATCTCCGGCTGCGCGTGATGGGTGCCGGCGAGGAGATGGAGTTGGTCAACCCGGTGACCGCCGGCATGGAACTGGTGCTCGAGACGACGCTCGCGGCGGCCACGCCGAAGCAGACCCGATCCGGCCCCTGTGTGTTCGTCACCACCGTCAACACGTTCACGTCCGCCGACGGCGCCGTCCTCAACCG
Source organism: uncultured Actinomycetota bacterium (assembly GCA_963776255.1). Taxonomy (GTDB): domain Bacteria; phylum Actinomycetota; class Actinomycetes; order Mycobacteriales; family Pseudonocardiaceae; genus Pseudonocardia. The sequence continues at coordinate 454,270 of CAVZMB010000019.1, forward strand.
CAACCGGCGCACCGTCGTACTGCGCAACCCCTCGCAGGAGTCGTAATGTCCAGCACCTTCCAGGTCGGAGACCTGCTTCCCCGGCTCCGGCACACGGCTACCGCCCTTCAGCTGTTCCGCTACAGCGCGGTCACCTGGAATCCCCACCGCATTCACTTCGACGAAACCTACGCGCGCGAGGAGAGCCATCAAGGTCTTGCGCTGCACTCCCACCTGCGGGCGGCGCTCGCCCTCCGCTGCGTCACCGAAGGCCTCGGCCCGGAGTGGCACGTCACGAAGGTCTCCTACCGGCTGCGCAAGCCCATCTACGCGCCCGCCGATCTCGCCTACACCGCCCGGGTCACCGCGGCCGAGGGCGACAGCCTGACCCTCGAGCTCACCGAGGAGAACCCCTCCGGCGAGGTGGGATTCGACGGCACGGCGTGGGTCAGCCGGACCCGCGGACCAAACACCAACGAAAAGGCAGTGTCAACATCGGGAGCGACAACATGACATCGGCACCCGGACCGGGGCAGCGTCCCATCCGCGTCGGGAACTGCTCCGGCTTCTACGGTGACCGGGCCTCGGCCATGGCCGACATGGCCCGGGCCGGCGGTATCGACGTCCTCACCGGTGACTACCTCGCCGAGGTCACGATGCTGATCCTCGGCAAGGCGCGCGCCAAGGACAGCACCAAGGGCTACGCGACCACCTTCCTGCAGCACCTCGATGCGGCGCTCGAGCACCTCGTCGCGAACGGGATCCGGCTCGTCGTCAACGCCGGCGGACTCAACCCCGCCGGGCTGGCCGTCGCAACCCGCGAACTGATCGCACGGCACGGTTACCACCTGCGGGTCTCCCACGTCGACGGCGACGACGTCTTCGGCCGCCTCGACGCCCTGCAGCAAGCGGGCCATTCACTGGCGCACCTGACGAGCGGCGAACCGCTGTCGTCCTGGCCGCATCAGCCCCAGACGGCGAACGCGTACCTGGGCGGATTCGGCATCGCCCGCGCCCTCCACCACGGCGCCGACATCGTCATCACCGGCCGCGTCACCGACGCCTCACTGGTCGTCGGCCCGGCCGCCTGGTGGTGGAGCTGGACCCCGCGCGACTACGACGCCCTCGCCGGCGCGGTGTGCGCCGGCCACGTCATCGAATGCGGGCCACAGGCCACCGGCGGCAACTTCTCCGGGTTTCAGGCCATTCCGGACCTCATCGAGCCAGGCTTCCCGATCGCCGAAATCGCCACCGACGGCTCGTCGGTGATCACCAAACACCCGGATACCGGCGGCGCCGTCACCCCAGACACCGTCACCGCCCAACTGGTCTACGAGATCGGGGAACCTGCCTACCCCAACCCGGACGTGATCACCCACCTGGACACCGCCCAGCTGACCGACCTTGGCGAGGACCGCGTCGAGATCCGCGGCGTGCGCGGCTCGGCGCCACCCGCGACGACCAAGGTCGCGATCACCGGGGTGGGCGGATGGGAGAACAACGTGATCTTCGCGCTCACGGGCATCGACCTCGACGCGAAGGCCGCCCTCGTCGAGCGATCCGTCCACCGCTACTCCGAGGCCGTCGACAGGCTCGACACGGTCGCGATCGACCGGATCGGACAGGCCCCACCCGATCCCGACAGCCAGAATGCCGCAACCCAGCTGCTCAAGATCACAGTGCAGGGAACCAAAGAGGCCGCCGGGCGCGCCTTCTCGTCGCGCATGGTCGAGCTGGCCCTGTCCAGCTACCCCGGGTTGTACTCCCTCGGCCCGCCACAACCAGGGTCGGCATTCGGTGTGTACTGGCCGGCGCTGCTCGACCAGGCGGTGCTCGAACACATGGTCCACCACCACGACGCCACCACCGAGGTCATCGCGCCCGGCAACCCACACGGCGCAGGCCTCGAGCAGACCCCGCAGGCCGAATCGCTCGCGAAAGCCGTGCGGGCGCCATGGACGGCCGACGAACTGGTCGTCGCCGCACTCGGCGAGATCGTGCATGCCCGCTCGGGCGACAAGGGCGGCGACGCGAACCTCGGCGTCTGGGTACGCGACCCGGCCGCATGGGAATGGCTCACGTCGACCATCACCGTCGACGAACTCCGACGCCTTCTACCCGAAACTCGCGAACTGGCGATCTCGCGCTACGAACTCCCCAACCTCGGCGCAATCAACTTCGTTCTCCGAGGATTGCTCGGGACCGGCGCCACCTCGACAGTGCGGTTGGACTCGCAGGCAAAGGCGCTCGGCGAATGGCTGCGCGCACGTAGCACCAAGGTGCCGCGATCCCTGGTGAGGCCACGATCATGACTGGGACCACCGCGCCCCGCAGGACCGACGGCACCACGAACCGGAAGTCGGCCACCACATCGACGCGCGCACCGGAACCGACCCCGACGACCGGCCGCAGGCCCGCCTCGATGGACCAGCCTGCCGCGCAGGCGGCCGGGCCCTCGCCCGCCGCCGCCACGACCGAGTCCGCGGCCATCGAGAAGGCCGTGCCGCTGGACATGCTGGTCGCCGACGGTGCATCCGGGCCGGTGCGCAGGTTGCTGCCGGGCTCGGCGGCGCTGCGGCTGACCGCCGACCTGGCACAGCACCCGCGCACGCTCGCCCGGCGTGGTCGGGATCTGGCGGCTGAGCTGGGTCAGGTCGTGCTCGGGACATCCGAGCGGGCGCCGTCGACACGGGACCGCCGGTTCGCCGACGAGGCGTGGCGGACCAACCCGGTGCTGCGCCGGCTGGTGCAGGGCTACCTCGCAGGTGCGGACACCGCACGCGCGGTGCTCTCGGACGCGGACCTGGACTGGCGCGACCGCGCACGCCTGGAGTTCGCTCTCGACAACGTCGTCGCCGCGCTCGCCCCGAGCAACAACCCGCTGGTCAGCCCCGCGGCGTGGAAGGCGTTCATCGACACCGGGGGAGGCAACGTGGTCGCGGGCCTGCGCAACCTGGTCGGTGATCTCGTGGCAGCGCCGCGGGTGCCGACGATGGTCCGCCCGGACGCGTTCGAGGTCGGCCGCGACCTGGCCGTCACGCCCGGCGCGGTGGTGCTGCGTACCGAGGTCCTGGAGTTGATCCAGTACGCGCCGCAGACCCCGACCGTGCGGAGCCGCGCCGCTGCTGATGGTCCCGCCGGTGATCAACAAGTTCTACATCGCCGACCTCGGGCCGGGCCGCAGCCTCGTCGAGTACCTCGTCCAGGGCGGCCAGCAGGTCTTCATGATCTCCTGGCGGAACCCGGACGTCCGACACCGCGACTGGGACTTCGACACCTACGGACAGGCGATCCTCGACGCCGTCGACGCCGCCCTGGCCATCACCGGCGCTGACTCGGCGGTCGTGCACGGGTCGTGCTCCGGCGGCACGCTGGAGTCGATGCTGCTCGGCGCGCCTGCAGCAACGCGGGGAGCTCGCCGAGCGGGTGGCGGCGTTCGGACTCGCGGTGTGCGTGCTCGACCAGGCGAAGGCCGGGGTCGCGGGCGCGCTGCTCGACGAGCGGACCGCGAGCGCGGCGGAGGCGGCGTCGAAGACCCGCGGCTATCTCGACGGGCGACGTCTGGCCGAGGTGTTCGCGTGGCTGCGGCCCGACGACCTGATCTGGTCCTACTGGGTCAACAACTACCTGCAGGGCAGGGACCCTGCGCCTTTCGACATCCTGTTCTGGAACGCCGACACCACCAGGATGACCGCCGGTCTGCACCGCGGACTTCATCGGCATGGGCCTGCGCAACTCCCTGGTGCACCCGGGTGAGGCGAGGATGCTCGGCGCCCCGGTGGACCTCTCGTCCGTCGCTGTTGACGGCTACGTCGTTGCGGGCGTCGCCGACCACATCTCGCCCTGGCAGAACTGCTACCGCAGCGCCCGGCTGTTCGGCGGTCGCACCCGCTTCGTGCTGTCCACCAGCGGGCACATCGCCGCGATCGTCAACCCGCCCACCAACCGCAAGGCGAACTACCAGGCTTCCGAGGACCTGCGGGCCGAGGCGGACGAGTGGCAGCGGACCACCGAGATGACCAGCGGGTCGTGGTGGCCAGACTTCCTCGCCTGGCTGGCGGAGCACAGCGGGCCGGAGCGGGACGCGCCGACCGAGCTCGGCCGCGGCGGGATGCCACCCCTGGGCCCGGCTCCCGGCACCTACGTCCTGGATCGATGACCGGATCCGCCTCCTCGCAGGTCCGTACGGTCGCGGTCCATCGCGTGCTCGGCCTCGGCGCGGGTGGCGAATGTGGTGCCGGGCCAGTAGATGAGCTCGACCTTGATCGTCGACCAGAGGTTCTCGGCGAGGGCGTTGTCGTAGCTGTCACCGGTGCTGCCAGTCGAGTGTGCGACGCCGGCGTCGACGAGGCGCTGGGTGAACCGCAGCGCGGTGTACTGCGCGCCCTTGTCGCTGTGGTGGATCAGCTCGCCGGCCCGACGTCGCGCGAGCGCAGCGCATGGTGAGCGCGGTGAGCACCGGCGTGGTCGTCGCGCGGGGGTCGGTGGCCCAGCCGACGATGCGGTTGGCGAATGCGTCGCGCACGCTGGCCAGCCACAGCACGCCCTCGCGGTGACGAATCGGGTCAGGTCGGCCACCCAGAGCCGGTTCGGTGCGTCGACGCGGAAATCGCGGTCAACCAAATCCGGCGCGGCGGTACGCGACGGTTGGGCCGAGTGGGCACGGCCAGGCACGGCATGATGGTGGATCCATCGTCGTTCAGATAGGCTCAGACGCCCAGATCAGTATTGAGTTGATGCTGAGTGGGTTTTGGGCGGTGTCCTGGCCCATCGTCCAACGTTGAGCGTGACTCCGCCTGGTTGACCACGGAGGCTCAGTGAATGTGCTTGCGGTCGTGGACCGGTGTCGAGCCCATCGGTAGGGAACGGCCGGCCGTTGGAGTCGGACACGCCGTGGCGGTACCACACAACCGGGCGGCGTGTGCCGAGCTCACCAACGGTGAATTCGGTCACCGACGCGCGTAGCACGCCGGGGAACGTGCTCTGGGCCTGAGCATGCCGTCGCGCCTCTGCTTCGGTCGGCCAGATGGCGTCAATGTGTCCGACGTAGCTGTCTTGCATGGTGACGTGGGTGCCGTATACCCGGCGGGGGGTGGTCACCTTATCGACTGCCGTCGCAGTGGGCGCAGCCCCGGCAGTTGCCGGATTCGGCTCTGGCGTGATCGATTGACGAGCTGCGCGGTCAACAGCTCGATCCCGAGCTGGCCTGATCCCACCTGGGCTGCGCTGAGTACTTTGAGTGCACCTGCCGAAGACTCGTCTGATCGGCGGGACGCCGAAACCGCATGATCAGGACGTCAAGGAGCCTTGTCGGGCGACGGAAACGTCCCGACGACGTCCCGCTATTCGGCGAGCGGACTGGCCGGGGTCCAGACGCGCTCGAAGCTGTCGATGTAGGTCGCGAAGATGCCGTCCTCGACGCGGCGGCGCAGGTGAAGGACGGGGGCGTAGGCGGCGGCGATTCCGTGGATGTGCTGGTTGATCAGCATCTCGTCGTCGCCGAGGTAGAGCGAGTTGTAGAGCACGGTGGAGTGCAGTCGGATCATCGCGCCCGCGGCGAGCAGCGGACGGTAGAGCAGGATGGCGTTGCGGATCTTGGCGGCCATCGCGTCGTGGATGCCCTCGTCGTGGCCGCGTTGGTCGACGTGCGGGCTGTCGGGGTCGCCGAGGGCGATCCGGACCGTCGTCCCGGCGCGGGCCTTGCTGGCGAGGAGGCGGATCAGTTCGGCGTCCTCGGCGATGAACAGGCCGCTGTAGACGAGGATCCCGATCTCGCGTTCGGCGGACTCGAACAGCCGGTGCCAGATCTCGCGAGGCACCGATCCCCGGTGCGGGTAGGTGGCGTAGACCTCGGCGTCGATCGAGGGCAGCTCGGCCAGGTGCGGCCACAGGTCGTACTCGTGCACGCTCAGCAGGTCGGCAACGCCCCAGCGGTGCCGGGCGTGCGGCACGCGGCCACCGAGCCAGCGTTGCACGGTCTTGGGGTCGACGCCGAGGGACTGGGCCACGTCGATGTCGCGGAGGCGGGCGCCGATGAGCGCGCGGCGCAGTGGCTCACCGATGGAGCGTGTGTCCGGCATGCCAGGCCTCCCCCTCGACCGGCACGACCGTAGCACTAGACGTCCCAAGACGTCCCTCGGGAGTGCTGGTCACGCGGACATATGGAGGACGTTGTCGGGACGGATCGGGGACACGGCTGACCGGCACGGACGTCCGGCCTGACCTAGGCTCGCCCGGTGGCGGATGCGCGCGGGCTGTGTCGCTCGCTGCTGGCGACGGAGCTGCCGCAGCGGTGGGCGCACTGCCAGGGTGTGGCCCGGCAGGCAGCCGCGATCAGCCACGCGTTGGGTGATCACGGCGCGGTGGTGGAGTCGGCGGCGTGGCTGCACGACATCGGCTATGCCGCAGCCGCTGGCGACCAGCGGGTTTCACCCGCTCGACGGGGCCCGCTACCTGCGTGACTCAGGCTTCGGCGACCGGCCATTGTGGACGTTGGTGGCGCATCACACGTTCGCGCTGATCGAGGCCGAGGAACGCGGCCTCGACGAGTGTGCTCGCCGCGGAGTTCCCGATCGGCGATGTCGACCCGTTCATGGTGGCGGCGCTGACCTACTGCGACATGACGACCGGGCCGGACGGGCGGCCGGTCGACGTTGAACGGCGGATCGCCGAGATCCTGACCCGCTACCCGGCCGATCACGTGGTGCACCGGTCGATCTCGCGGGCGGCGCCGAGCCTGCGCGCGCAGGTCGAGGAGGTCAGCGCGTTCCTCGAAGCGGCCTGAACCGCCGCCGGGCGGGCGGCTCTGGTGAGTCGTCGTCTCCGGCCGGGGTGAGGAAGCCCTGTTCGTTGCGGGTCCACTGGCGGCCGCTGCTGTCGAGGAACTCGATCTCGACCGGTTCGGGCGCGTAGTAGGTGGGCAGCCATTCCCGCGGCGCCGGGCGCTGGATGGTCTGTCCCGGCGGCACGAGGCCGATGAACTCGGCCTCGTCGTCGGCTCTCGTCCGGGCGTGGGCAGCGACACCTCGTAGATCGGCATGTCGCTGGCGTTGTGCACGAAGAACAGCAGCTCCTGGCCGCCCTGGTGCGGTGCGCTGGGCCTCGACCCACGCGCTGACCTTGACCGCTTGGGAGCGGCGCTCGTCCTCCGCGCGGTGCTCCTCGCGGTGGTGCTCGCGGCGGAACAGGACCATCCCGACCGTGAACGCGCCGATGGTCCCGATCGCAGCGGCGGCCTCGACGTAGACGGAGAACCAATCGGCGCTCAGCATCGGCGACGCCGTCAGCCGAGGTAGGGCGTGCGCCGGCCGGACAGGTAGTGCTGCGATCCGCACCCGCATCGAGCGATCCATCGGCAGCCCCTCGACGGCGCCGGGGTCGACCCACTCGACCTGGCGGGACTCGCTGCTGGTGGTCGGGGTACCGCTGATCGGGCGGGCGGTGAACACGACGGAGAACTCTTGGCGGGCCTCGCCGTTGCTGGTGTAGAGGATGACGTGCTTGGGGTCGGTGTAGATGCCGACCAGCCCGGTGACCTCGCAGAGGATCCCGGTCTCCTCCTGGGTCTCCCGCACCGCGGTGTCGACCAGGGACTCGCCGAGGTCCATCGCACCGCCGGGCAGCGCCCAGTTGTCGTTGTCGGTGCGATGGATCAGCAGCAGCTCGCCGGCGTCGTTGACGACGACCACGTTGGCCGAGGGAACGAGGCTGTTGGCCGGGGGCGCGTCGGGGTCGTCGTAGTAGTCGATCCGCCGCACGGTCTCGGCCGTCCCTTCCTCGATCAGTCGAGCGGTCGGGACTCGGACCAGACCCGCTCGAAGCTGTCCAGATAGGTGCTGACCAGCGTCCCACCCGCGATCTGGCGCAGGTGCATCACCGGGGCCTCCGCGGCCGGCTTGCCGTAGATGTGCGGAGTTGACCAGCAGTTCGTCGTCGGCGCGGTAGATCGAGTTGTAGAGCACCGTCGCGTGCTGGCGGATCTCGACCCCGGCCACGTCGCGGAGCGGCCGGAGCAGCACGACGACGTTGCGGATCTTGGAGGCCATGGCCTCGTCGATGCCCTCGTGCGCCCCGCGGACCGCGACCTCGGGGGAGTCGGGGTCGCCGAGCAGGATCCGGACCCGCACGCCCCGCTCGGCCTTGGCGCGGAACAGGCTCAGCATGCCGGGGTCGTCGGCGAGGAACAGTCCGCTGTAGACGAGGACGCCGATCTCCTGTTCGGCCGAGTCGAACAGCAGCCCCCACGTGTCGCGCGGCACGGCCCACCGGTGCGGGTAGCACGACGAGGATCTCGCTCTCCGACGCCGACGCCACCTGGTCGGCGGCCAGCGCGCCCGGCCACAGGTAGGTCTCGTCGACACCGAGCCGGACCGCGACCTGGTGACGGTGCCGGCGGTACGGGATCCGACCGCCGATCCACCGCTCGATCGTCTTCGGGTCCACCCCGACGGTTTCGGCCAGCTCGGCCGGGGTCACGCCGCGCTGCAGCAGCGCCGTGCGCAGTCTCTCGTTCGCCATCCCCGCCAGGACTCCCGAGTTCGCGACCCCACACCCCGGGCCGATCCCCGAGAGCGAGACGTCCCGAATCCGTCCCAGGGACGTCCCGGGACTCCACGCAACCTACCGGGGACGTCTGCGCGGGGTCCGATCGCATGGTGACCCCGTCCCGCCCGTCGTGGCGGACCGTCACCGGCATGACGACAACACACCACCTCTCCCGACCCGGAACGACGACCACGACCGCCCGCCCGTCGACCCGCTGCGACCCGACCGGCTCCGCTGCGACTGCGGCGCCACCGCCGACCGCGACCGCCGGTGCCGCAAGTGCCGGGCCCGGGCCCTCTGGGACCGCCGCGCCACCGGGCGCCGCGCCACCGGCCGCCGGCCCCACGCCGACCGGCCGCCGTCCCGACGCCGCGAGCCCCGGCCCCGGCGCGACCGCCGGACCGGCCGCTGACCAGCCCCTTCGACGAGAGAGGAGACATCAACCCGTGATCGTGTCCGTGTCCATCGTTCTGCTGCTGGGGGTGCTGATCGGCTTCCTGATCCGCTACACGAAGCTGCGGGCCTGGCAGGCGCTCACCTGCATCCTGTTCGGCTTCTACCTCGCCGCCACGCCGCTGGGCCAGTACGTCAACGCCGCGGGCGCCGCCGTCGCCCGCCTGATCTCCGGGATCCAGTTCTGAACCCGACGCGGCCGGACGCCGCACCCACCGACCCCGCAATCCGGGCGATCAACCGGCTGTGCCACGAACTCGCGGCGGCGCGCCTGCAGTACGCGAACCTGCTCGCCGCGGCCCGGGCCACCCTCGCCGCGGCCCGCGACGGCGACCCGTACGCGCTCGAGTACCTGGCCGACGAACTCGTCGTCCAGCACGGGCAACACGACCTCGACCACGGCCCCCGCTGGTGGGAGGTGGGCCGGTGAGCCGGCGCACCCGCCGAGCCCGACGCCAACTCCGCCGCGGCGACGGCCGCGGAGAGCCGCTGCTGATGCTCATCGACGACCGCGCCGACCTGATCGAGTGGATCGAGCTGATCGCCCGGCTCGGCTACCGCTACCGCTCCGAGCTCGTCCCGCTGATCGTGGCCGGCACGCTCGCGCTCGCCGCCGCGATCCTGCACGGCAACCAGGTCGGCCCCTGGTGGGTCGCGCTGGTCGCCCTGCCCGTCACCGGCGCTGCTGTGCTGGCCGCGGGTCACGCCCTCGCTGCGACCGATCGAACGCGGCTACGCCGCCGCCGTCGTCGCCCTCAGCGGAGGTTGGCTGACCGCCGCCACCGCCTACGGCCCGGGCACGCCGCCGCTGCCGCTGCTGCTCGCCGCCGGGACGGTCGTCGGCGGCGTCCCCTGGTGGGCGCACCGACGCCGCCGCGCGAAGGTCCGCGTCGAGCGCACCCTCGACGGCGTGGCCCGACATCACCGCCGCCGTCGGCCTGCCCGGCTCCCGGGTGATGTCGGCCGTCGTCGACCGCTGGGGCTGGCGCGCCCGCATCGGCCTGCCGCCCGGCAAGACCGCCACCGACCTGATCAGCTCCGCGCCCGCGCTCGAGTCCGGGCTGCACACCCGCCCCGGCGCCGTCCGCGTCGAGCCCGACCCCGACCGCGCCGACCACGCCATGATCCGCGTCCTCACCACCGACCCACACGCCCACGCCATCCCCTACCCGACCGGCAGCGCCGCCGCGCCGGCACGGTCCATCCATCAACCCGATCCCGCTCGGCCTGTTCGAGGACGCCCAACCGGTGACGCTGCGCCTGGCGCACCGGCACGGCCTGCTCGGCGGCGTCGCCGGCGCCGGCAAGAGCGGCGTCCTCAACGTCATCCTCGCCGAACTCGTCGCCTGCCCCGACGTCGTGCTCTGGGGCATCGACCTCAAGGGCGGCATGGAGCTACAGCCCTGGGCGTCCTGCCTCGACCGGCTCGCCACCACCCCGGACACGGCCGCGGCGCTGCTCGCCGACGCCGTCGCGGTCCTGGAGACCCGCGCCCGGCAACTGGCCGCGCACGGGCAACGGCTCTGGACGCCCACACCCGCGACGCCCGGCGCTGATCGTCGTCATCGACGAGTACGCCGAACTGGCCGACGAGTCCCCGGCCGCGATCGCGCACGCCGACTCCATCGCCCGGCGCGGCCGGGCCGTCGCCGTCACCCTGCTCGCCGCGACCCAACGACCCACCCAGAAGGCCATGGGCTCCGGCGCCGTGCGCTCACAGATGGACGTCCGCATCTGCCTGCGCGTGCGCGAACGCCGCGACGTCGACCTCATCCTCGGCCAAGGCATGCTCGCCGCCGGATGGGCCGCCCACACCCTCAACGCGCCCGGCAAGTTCCTCCTCTCCACCCCGGAACACACCACACCCCGCCGAGCCCGCGCCTACCGCCTCGACGACAACCACGTCGCCGCCATCGCCGCCCGCCACGCCCCACACCGACCACAACTCGACGCGATCTCCCGGCAGGCCGCCGACCCGCCCGGCGCAGGCGAGGAGGACGAAGGCGCCGCCGATGAGCCAAGCCACGACGACGCGGCCGCCGCGCTCCGGGCCGCACTGCAGAACGCACCCGAGCACGGCCACTCGGTCAAGGAACTGATGGCCATCACCGGCATGGGCCGCAGCTGGGTCTACGCCCGACTCCAAGCGCACGCCCTCACCGGTGACGTCACCCAGATCACCCGCGGCCGCTGGCGCTGGATCCCACCGACGACGGCACCGAACCGCCCACACCCAGGTGAACCCCATCGTCCACGCGGACGTCCGCGACGCCGAAACGGCCCCACGCGCAGGCGCGCGCGAGCCACGGACGTCCACGCGGACGAGTCACGAAAGTGATCAGCAGGCTGGCATCACGGGAGCCGCCGCGAGTGGGGGCAGCGGCAAGCGCAGGACTCTCCGCTGTGGAGCGACGAGAAGTGGCAGCGGGTCGCGGCAACCCTCGGCGTTCGACTATTTCGGTCGAGGGCGGAGAACAATGACAGGGAAGTATGAGTCTGCGGGCGCTAGTCTTCCCGCCAGATAGGAACTAGATTGTCAGGGTCAAAGGACCCACGACTGCCGTTTCCGCGCCCGACCGGAAGCACGATCACGGCGTGAATGGCCTCTCGGATGAAGGCGCGCTTCTGAGATATGTCGAGACCCCCCTCAGCTGGGTCAATGAACCATCGGCGCCGGATATCTGCCATGTCGGCACTAGCGCGCCGGACAGCAATGTCGTGTCGACCGCGTTCGTTGCGGAGTTCACCCCGTCGGGACTCCAGCTGTCGTATGGCGGAGAAGAATAGGTCATCGGTGATCTGGTCAAGCTGCCATTCGGTGCGGAGCCTTGCTATCTTGCGTTCGATTCGATCAAGCTCCTCCTGGCTGAGCCAAGGTCCTGGATCGGCTGCGATCGCAACGCGCTGGTCGAGCTTCGCGAGCGCCATCGCAGTGATGTACTCGTCGACTTTGTCACCTCGACGACCGAGTCCCCCACACCCACCCTGCGATTTCGTCGGACACGCATAGATGTGCTGATCGCAATCACGTTGATGGGTCACGCGAAGGCGTGCATTGCAGGGCGTACCGTCTTCGCGCTCTTTTCCACACCTCAATATCCCGCCAAGCAAGAATCGGTGCTCCCGATCGTCCGCGGCGGGCTTCCTCGGCCGGGCTTCCGTCCCGGCCGATCCGTCGTCCTCGGCGCGCCGAGATGATGGCATCGATGGCTCACTCGTCCGGCGTAATAACAGCTTGCCATTGGCCAACGACAGGCTCCCCAGATGTGTCTCTCACCAACTCGCCGCCAATCCTTCGCCAACCGCACAGCCTCGGATTGGACAGAGTCGACCGCAATGACCGCTGGGTCCATTCTCCACCAGTGGACGTGAGCACACACTGGCTGCGCCAGTCAAGTACGATCGAATTCAATGAACGTCCTGCGATGAAATCACGAGCGCCCTGTGCCAGTAGCTTGGATTCGACAGGTCCAATGTCATGCGGTCGGCCCGCCACCCGAAGGGGCGGTTACCACCGGCCGCTGGCCTTCCGTCGTCTGCGCGATCTCGATGCCACTGTCGCATCCGACGTTGGATTTTCCGTGACTCGATCTTGGCGAAGGCGACGCCAACCAGCCCGAACCCTTCGGCGGTCTCGGAGTAGAGGTCCTTCTCGCCGCGTGCGTCAGCGAAGCGCCGACCCGGCCTGGAGATGAGGGCTTCTACGAACCGCTCGTAGTCGCCGGCACGCCGGAACAGCCGATCCTCATGCACGGTGAGGACGCCGATGAACTGAGTTCCGTCGGGCAGCGTGCCCGTGCCGAGCCCCGACACCATGACCTCGAAGCCCTCACGCACGACGTTGGCCTTGCTCGCGCTGATGTCGTTGTCAACGATGTGCGCAACGATCGTCCAGCCAAAGCGGTGAGCTGTGCGGTCATTCGTGCGCCGCTGGTTGGTCACGCCGTGCTGGTCTTGCTCGGAGTCGTCGCTGATCCGTTCGTACGCGACGATAGGCACGTCATCTGGTCCGACGTCGGCGTGGGTGTAGAGCAAGTTCATGCCCATGAGGAAACGCTACCACCAGCAGTACCTCGCCAAGGTTCCGTACGGGTACTGCGGGATCGGCGGCACCGGCGTCTCCTGCCCGGTCGGCGTCGGCGTCGCGGAAGAGAGTTCGGACGCCTAGCGGCTAGCTCCGTCGGTGGCGCAGTGCCGCGGGCTGTTTTTGTCGAGGGCGTCCGATGCCAGACAGGTCGGTCGGTTCGACGATCTTTGGGTCCTCGACCGACTCGACCCGGACGTCGCCCGCCCCGTGATACACCGCCGCGCGCAGGTCGACCTCCCTACAGCCCGCAGGACGCCAGGAACTTGGCGTGCCGCGCCTTCACCGCGTCGACGACCTCGTTGATCGTCATCGGCACCGGCGCGTTCTCGAACAGCGGCGCCAGTCGGCGGCCACCGCCTCGGCTCGCGGTGTCCAGGTCGACAGCCAGCCGGAAAGCACGTCACGCAGCTCGGGGCTGCGTCCCAGTGCATAGGAAACGAGCGCCCGCGGCCACTCCTGGCTGCGCGCCGCGTCGTGGCCGAACTCGGCGAACATCAGCGCGATGAACTGGTCGCCGTTGCGGCTGGCCAGCTCGCTGAGCTGCACGTCGAGCAGCGCGTCGACGACCGGCTTGACGGCCAGGTTGAGCGCGGTGAACGCCTCGCCCCAGTCATAGGCGACCAGCAGCCGCTCGACCGCTTCGCGGAACGGCTGCCACGCGGCATCATTCACCCACAGCTCCTTGGCTGTGGCCGTGGTCGCGATGTCGTCGCCGTGCGCGTTGGCCAGCACCTTCGTCCAGTAAGCGATCCGCTGCACGCGGCGCATCTCGTCGGCGGCCTGGAAGCTGGACGGGTTAGTGATGAACGACGACGGCGCCATCTGCCCCACGTACAGCGAGACCATCTGCAGCCCGTGCAGCGGGAACCGCAGCGGGACGAACAGCTGCCGCAACGTGCCGACCCAGGCCTCGTCCAGCCCGGCGGCGGCGTTGGTCTCCTCGTGCCGGTCGACCAGGCCGTCCAGATAGACCTCGTGCTCGTGCTGAAGCGAGACGTAGTCCTTGTAGGTCAGCTTGAACGGGTCGCGAAAATCCTCCCAGTCGTCCACCTGGAACGGCGAGGCCTTCCCGGTGATCCTTGTACCAGCGGTTGAGTGGCATCTCCGGGTCGAGTTCGAACGGGGCGGGCTCGCGCCGGAAGTGGTAGTGGAACTTGGCGGTGACGGCCTCGTAGGGCGACACCTTCTTGCGCACGTCGCCGAGCAGGCTCCAGGTCCGCCTCCGCGGTCGCCTGGCGGGCGTGGTCTCGGTCGATCACGAGTCCTGCGCTCCAGGTACCAGACGAACTCGTCGTCGGTGGTTTTCAGGCGTCCGGCGAAGGCGGACAGTGACGGCTCGAGCTCGGAAAGCTGGAAGTCGTGGCCGAGCGCAGCGGCCAGGCTGGCCCGGGTGAGCCGGGCCCGCATCGGCACGCTGATCCGGATGTAGCCACCCCGGTCATCGACCAGGACCTCGGACTCCGGGTTGTCGGCCGCCATCGCCTCGATCACGGCGTCCGCCAGCTCGGCGTCGACCCCGCGCACCACCGGGCCGACCATCTTCACGTGGGCGTCGGTCATCGCCTGTCCTCTCACGGATGTCCTGCTCGGCGGTTGAATTGCCGACCCGGGGGGTCAGCCCGCGGCGCACCGGTTGTAGTGCCGCTCCCGTCCTGCGGGATGCCGACCCGGATCGCCTCTCCTTCGATCTGCACCGGGAAGCTGCACAGCCGGCACTCCGACGGGTTGATGCCCTTTCCGGTCCGCGGGTCGAACTCCCAGTGGTGCCCGCTGCAGGTGAGCACCGCGGCGCCCTCAGCGGCGCGGTTCGAGTGGCTCACTGGTAGACGACCTCCAGCACGTCGAGCGGGGCAACCCCGGCGCTGACGACGGTCGCGTCGTCGGCCAGCGTGGTTCCGTTGTGCCGGACGGCCCTCGGCCTGTCGGTGACCGGCACCCGGCGGCCCTCGGCGTGGTGCGCGATCTTCTCGGCGACCACCGCCATCGGGTCCTCGGTGTCGATCGGCACCAGGACGACCACGAAGTCGCCTTGGGTGATTCCCTGTACGGGAAACAGCGCCATGATCGTTCCCTTCTCACGAGGCCTTGTGCACGGCGGAACCGTTCTCCATCGCCCAGGCGCAGTCCTCGGCATCGGTGCCCATCTCCTCGGGTGACAGGCCCATGTAGGCCAGCGCACCGGGGACGGTCGGCGGCTGGATCTGGCCGGCCAGGAACCGGTCGATGATGTTCATGTGCCCCTGGAACCGGCCGGGGTTCTGCTCGAAGATCGATTTGCACGGCTCAGAGCAGAACACGTAACGCCGTTCGCCGTGGTCCAGGAGCAGTGGCGCCGGGCTGTCCAGGTAGCCGGCGGCGTACCCGGCCGGGTTGACCAGCGGGATTGGCACATGTTGCAGACCATCGGGAACGTCTCGGGCAGGGTCAGCTCGGGCTTGCCGTCCCGGATGTTCTGGCTGATCACGTCCCAGTACTTGCCGAAGCTGTCGTTCCAGCCCGGGTACTTCTCCTCCAGCCATTCCCGCTCCGCGGGTGACACGCCGCCGTCCGGGTTCCACCACACCGTCGGGCGCCAGAACCAGACCCCGAGGTGCAGCGCGTGGTGGTACCAGTTGAGCTCTTTGAGGAACTGGTCCCAGTACCAGGACGGCTCCAGCCCGAAGTCACGGAACTGGTCGAGGAATTGCTTGACGATCCACTCGTCCATGAACTCCTTGAACGACTGCGAGCGATGCTCGAGCGGGGTGTAGTAGTCCATCGACAGCCCGGTGAGCAGCGCGAACACGTGCCAGGACCGCCAGAACATGTGGTCTATCAGCTTCTGCGCGACGTCCTTCTTGCCGTTCGCGATCAGGATCTTGACGGTGGGCTCGCCCTGCTGGGCGTGCCGAGCCTCGTCGGTCTGGATCGAGGAGATCAGCGCGCTGAAGTCCAGGTCTCCGACGTCGATCGCGTCGGCGGCCATGCCGAGGAACTGCAGGTTGGTGAACCCGGTCTCGAAGGTGAAGGTCAGTTGGATCGCCGTGGACACCGCGTCGTTTGCGGTGAACATGTCATCGAAAAGGTGCCGGCCGGCGATCGCGCCCCACTCGTTGGTGTGGAACGTCTTGTGGGCCCAGTCAAGGCGCGGCTCCTTGTCCAGGAGACCGTACGGGACGTAGGTCTGGATCTGGCCGTGCCGGATCTCGTCCAGGCAGCCGAACATCGCCATGTTGCGCCACGCGGCGGCCCGACCGAACCGCCCCATCCGGGACTCGCCGATGCTCGCCAGGTACTCACCGATGGCGATCGCCCCGTAATGCGCGATGATCGCCGACTTCCAACCCTTGTCCAGCTGTTCGAACATCCGGGAGCGCGAGGCCACCGAGTTGATCGCGTACACCCCGGTGTCCTTGCCGACTTGGTTGTGCACGTACTCCCGGTAGCTGATCTTGTAGGGCTCGTCCCAGCCCCACCAGTTCTCCATCGGGATGCCCTGGCTCGCCGACAGGTCCTCCGGCCATGCCTCTTCTTCGTCTACATAGGACACTTTCCAGTTCATGTCGCGTGCGAGGTTGTACCAGTCCGAACGGGCCAGCTGCGGCACGAGTCCTCCCGGGATGTCGACGGGCGACGGTCCGTTGCGCAGAGCCTCCGGCGCGCGCGGCGGCACCGCGAGGCCCTACCGGGGCCAACCATTCAGCCGTTCTGGCCCTCCCCGGGCCAGCCCAGCAGCATCGACCTTCCCGTATACCGGATAGCTCCTGGCTGCGACCTCGCCCTTGCGGGTCGAATGTGTGGCAGCCCACCCGGTGACATCCCGTCAGGAGGTGCCGACGTGTCGCGAGAGTTCGGCTTCGGCGGTGTTGATCTCCAACCAGGTGACCATCTGTGCGGGTTCTACTTCGGTGAGGCCGAGCGCGACGTGTTGCTGTTGCCGTACCTGACCGCCGGGCTGCGGGACGGTGATAAGTGCCTCGGCGTCGTGGACTCCACGAAACCTGCGCGGGTGCTGGCCCGGCTCAGCGAGGCGATCGGGGACGTCGACGTCGCGGCTTGCCTAGCGTCCAAGCAGCTCGAGCTCTGGCCTTCGGAGGGGACCTACCTGCGTAGCGGCGACTTCGAACCCGACGCGATGATGGCCTTCTGGGAGGCGCACGTCGCCGCGGCGACCGGTGAGGGCGGCTACGGCTTCGCCCGGGTCGTCGGCGAGATGTCCTGGCTCGCCCGAGTCGGGCTGGACCGCAAGCGGCTTCTCTACTACGAGTCGTCCGCGCACCGGTTCGCGCCGCGCTATCCGCAGTCGCTGCTGTGCCTGTACGACATGAGCAAGCTCGGCAGCGGCATCCTGTTCGACCTGCTCAAGACCCACCCGAAACTGCTCCTCGGGGGCCTGGTGTTGGAGAACCCGCACTACCTGACCCCGGAGGAGCTCGCCACACAGCGGTGACCGCCCTCGACGTCCCCTCCGTGGCCGCGGCTATCCCGCCGGCCCCTTCGGCCGCGGCGGACTGCGTCGACGTGGCACTGCGCGAGCAGCTGTCCAACCTGCAGGGGCTGCTCGGCATCTCGATGATGATGACCGAGCGCGGCGACGAGCAGGACATCCTCGACCTCGCGACTACCGCAGTTCCTTCGCTTGGTCGGTGCCGGATCGAAGGGGTCTACCTGTTCGATCTCGGCTGGCGCTCGACCGCCGGCGCCGGCAACCGGCACGAGGTGCGGGCCGACGTCCAGGCGCAGCTCACCACGCTGCGCGGCGACGGTGGCGAGATCGCCATCCGCGGCCTCCGCTGGAGCTGGGCCTTCCAGCTGCGCAGCTCCGAAGGCCGGTTCGGCTACCTGGTGGTCTCCGCGTGCGAGCAGCCGCCGGACGCCGAACTTTTCATGCTTCGGGTGCTCGCTCAGCAGACCGGCATCGCGCTGGCCAACGCCCGGCTGCACGCCCGCGAGCGCGCGTCGGCCGAGCAGCTCCGGGCCGCGAACTGCAGGCTGGCCGGGACGGTAGAGGCGCTGGAGCGAAAAACCGCGATCCACGACCGGCTGACCCGGGCCGCGATCGTTTCCGAGGGTGTTGACGGCATCGCTGCCGCAGTATACGAGCTGACCGGGTTCGCGGTGGCCGTGGAGGACCGGAACGGCAACCTGCTCGCCTGGGCGGGGCCGGGTGAGCCGAACCCGCTCGGCAAGCAATCGTCCGCGCGCCGCGAGCGGGTGCTGGCCCGGGCGCTGCGCGAAGGTCGCCCCATCCGCTCGCATGGCCGACTGCTCACCGTCGTCCAGCCGCGGGCCGACGTGCTCGGCGTGCTCGCGCTGGTCGACCCCGGCTCGCGCGCCGGCGAGCCGGCGCAGGTCGCCCTCGAGCACGGGGCGACCGTGCTCGCGATGGAGCTGGCCCGGCTGCACAGCCTCGCCGAGACCGAGCTCCGGCTCGGGCACGACACCGTCGCCGAGGTGCTGAACGGGACCAACCCGGAGGTGGCAATCGCCCGGGCCCGGGCTCTGGGATACGACCTCGACCGTCCGCACCGGGTCGTCCTGGTCGACGCGCACGGCTCTCGGGACCCCGACGACGGCTTCTTCGAGCTGGTCCGCCGGGCTGCCCGCGCCACCGCGCTCGGTTCGCTGCTGCTCCCCCGGGACGGGGCCGTCGTCGTGCTGTCCGCGACCGAGCCCGCCGACGACGGCGCGGCGTGGGAGCGGTTCCGAGCGCTCGTCGAGGCCGAGCTGGCTGGCGGCCGGTGCCGGGTCGGCGTTAGCGGGGTGTGCGGTTCGGTGGGCGAGTTTCCCCGCGCCTACCGGGAGGCGCAGCTCGCCCTGCGGCTGCACGACGTGACTGGCGAGATCGACCATGCGGTGGTCTACGACGGGCTCGGGGTCTACCAACTGCTAGCCGAGGTGCAGGACATTGGCGCAGTCGAGCGGCACGCCAGGCAGTGGCTAGGCGCGCTGATCGACTACGACACGCGGCGGCACTCCGAGCTGGTTGCGACCCTGAGCCGGTTCCTGGAGTGCGGCGGGAGCTACGACGCCACCGCGCGGTCGCTGCAGGTCGGGCGCAGCACGCTGCGTTACCGACTGCGCCGGATCCGGGAGATCTCCGGGCACGACCACTCCGACCCGGACACCCGCTTCAACCTGCAGCTGGCCACCCGTGGCTGGCGCACCCTGCGTGCGTTGGCGACTTAGTTGGCCCACGGTAGGTCGGACAGCCTCGTCCGAGGGTCGGGCTGGCTGGTTCGCATCGGGGCGCCGAGGGGCAGTGGATGGGCACCAGCTGTCGATCACGCGCAGCATCGTGACCGCGGTGTCCCAGCGCGTCGGCGACGCGCAGGCGAAGCGGCTGCGGCTGGAGATCGGCAAGATATGTTCGGAGTCGTCGCCGACTCGGTGCGCGGATTCGCATCGACATCCGCCGCCGCCGATACGCCGCTGGAAGGCGCCGAGCTCAAGCTAGCCAACGAGTATCACCAGCAGTACCTCGCCAACGTTCCGTACGGGTACTGGGATCGGCGGCACCGGCGTCTCCTGCCCGGTCGGCGTCGGCGTCGAGCAAGATAACGGCCCGGCCACCCTGCGCGCAATCAGCTGGACGGCTCCGGATCGGACCGGCCCATATTCGACAGGCCTAGACCGGACAGGGTCGAGCCGGTGTGGCGCTGGTGTTGCTCGCAACGGGCATGAGCGCGGTCCGGGTCGGCCTGAACCGACGGCTGGGGCGTCCTG
>CAVZMB010000020.1:0-74734 GCA_963776255.1 uncultured Actinomycetota bacterium
ACGCCGACGTATTGCCGAGCGTCTTCTGCGCGGCCGCATGGTCCTTCTGGAGGAAGCCGGCGAAGCCGAAGTGATAGCGGCCCAGGTCGCGATACTTGCTGCGCGACCAGAGCGGATCATTGACGAACGGCTCGGCGGTGGCGCGGGCTTCCTTGGCCTTCATGAGACGGAGCTGCATCTCGGCGAGATCGCAGCGGGCGCGGGCGGCCCACTCATGGTCGGCGGACAGCATCTGATCGGCCGCCGGCGCCTTCGGCGCGCGTTGCGCGAAGGTCTGCAGCGCCGTCGTGAAGGTCTGGGCCGCCTGGTCGAAACGTTGGTTGGCGGCGGCGCGGCGCTGCGGCGCCTCCTGCGGCTTGGCGTCGGCGAGGATCAGCTCCTGCACGCCCTGGGCGCAGCGCGATGCCGAGGTGGTACAGGGCGAACGGTTGCTCGGGAAAGTCCTTGGCGCCGGCGAGGCCGCGGAAGAGGTCGGCGGCTTCGTTGTCAGTTCTTCTCGGGACGTCGAGCAAGGCGAGGGCGAGGCCGTAGCGGGCGTCGTTGGCGAGCTTGTGGCCGCCGAACTTGCCGAGGAACTCGCGGAACGCGCCGTGGCGAAGGCATAGTTCTTCTCGCCATACGCCTTGCGGGCGCTGTTGAGCGTCATCTCGGCTTGCTGGTCGGCGCTGAGCTGCGCGAAAGCCGGGGCGGCGGCGAGGACGAACAGACCCAGGCAGTGCCAGCAGCGAGGCGCGGAGAGAAGTTTCATCATGATTGGCGGTCGCGGCAGGTGTGAGGGAAGGACCGGGCTCGGGGAGCAGGCTTGGGCGGGCGACGAACCTCCTGTTCGGTGCAAGATGCATCGGGCTTCGGGCGACCGGCGCGGAGGGGGAGAGGCCAAGCCGGCTCATCTATCATGTCCCGGCGCGGAGCGTTCGTCAACAGGCGCGGGACGCGATTCGGCCGCTTGCGGCTTAGCGCGACCGTGGAAGCGCGAATGATTGCGGCTCTTCCACGGTTCGCGCTGAAGCCGCAAGCGGCGAAGACGGTCAGTTCAACTCTTGCCGGCGGCGGCACAGCTTGGTCGCCTCCATCTCGAGCATCGCGCGGCGATCCTTTTCGAGCTGCTTATGCCGGCTGAAGCCGTAACGCACCGTCGCCAGGAAGTCCCACGAGGCCACGAACAGGACGACCATGAGGACCAAGAGGGCCGCGCTCCAGTAGTAAACGAGGAAGCGCACCGCGTCTTTCGCTTCTTGGGAAAGCGGCTCGCCCGCCACCGGCGCCAGGCCGCGGGCACGCTCGTCGCCGATGAACGGCCAGCCGATCATGAACCCGGCCAGGACGATGAGCAGCGCCGAGCAGATCAGCCGGCGCCGCGCCTGGCGGGTGAGATAGTCGCACTCTTCGTCGGCCATGTCGGGGTCGGCGCTGACCTGGGCGAGCGTGCGCCGCTGCGCATGCCGAAGTAGACGGCGACGAAGACGAGCACGAAGGCCAGCGCGAAGCGGCGGAGGTTTCCACGCGAAGACTCCGAGGCGAATGAACGGCTGGGGCGTGCCGCGGCACGCCCCAGAGGTCCGTTATCGCGCCGATCCGGTCCGCGTTCAATGGCCTTCGCTGCCGCGTTTCCCAACGGTAGGCGGCGCAGGCGCGAAACGTAAACATGGTAAACATTGCCAAAGTCAATGGGGCGACAGCAGGTTCGTGAATTCCTTGGCCCGCAGCGTGCGCAATCGGTATCGTGTGACCTAACCGCTGCCCCGAGGCCCCTGCATGAATGGCACCGCTCAAACCAGCAACTTCGGCAAATGGATGGCGCTGACCGCGGCGCTGCTGGGCTGGCTGTTCGACGGCCTGGAGATGGGGCTGTTCCCGCTGACCGCCCGCTCCGCGCTGCTCGAGCTGGGCGTCGGAACCGAGGCAGCTGCCGCGCTGGCTCGGCATCATCACCGCCTTCTTCCTCGTCGGCGCGGCGACCGGCGGCGTGCTGTTCGGCTGGCTCGGCGACCGCATCGGCCGGGTCCGGGCCATGATGCTCTCGCGTCCTGACCTACGCCCTCTTCAGCGGCCTGTGCGGCTTCGCCACCAGCGGCCTGGCAGATCGGCGTCCTGCGCTTCATCGCCGCCCTGGGCATGGGCGGCGAGTGGTCGCTGGGCGTCGCCCTCATCAACGAGATCTGGCCCGGCCGCTCGCGCGCCTTCCTCGCCGGCCTGATCGGCGCGGCGGCCAACGTCGGCTATCTGCTCATCGCCCTGGTCGGCCGGCGGTCGTGGACAACATCCACGACGGTGCGCGGCGCTGCTCGCCAGCCTGGGCTTGTCCGATCGACTGGGTGGACTACCTGGTCGAGCCCGAGCAACAAGGGCTGGCGGCTGCTGATGATGTTCGGCGCGGCTGCCGGCCCTGCTGACGTTCTTCATCCGCATGTTCGTGCCCGAGTCGCAGCGCTGGGAAAGCGAGCGCGACGCAGGGGCCACCTCGCACTGGGCCAACCGCGACCTGCTCGCCGTGCTGGTCGGCGCCGTCGGCGGCCTGCGGCATCATCGGCCTGTGGGCGTTCGACGCTGCTGCGCTGGCGTCGTGCGCGTCGCTCGGCACGCTGGTCGGCCTGGTGATCGTGACCGGGCGGCTATCTGTATCCGGTGATCGCTGTATCTGCGCCGCGCCGCGCGAGGTGCGAGGGCCGACGCGCGCCGTGGCCCGGCAGGGCGCACGCTGCGGCATGATGCTGCTGGCGGCCTGCCTGAGCGGCGTCGCCCTGCTGGGCACCTGGGGCACGGTGCAGCAGGCGCCGCCCTGGTCCGGCGGCCTGGCCGACGCGCCGGCCACGCGCCAGCTCGCAGGTGCAGATCTGGTCGGCGCTCGGCGCGATCGTCGGCACCATCCTCGCCGCCCTGGTCGCCGACTGGCTGGGCCGGCGCGTCACCTACACGCTGCTGTGCCTGGGCTCGCTCGCTCATCGTGCCGACGCTGTTCCTGGACAGCACGACCGTTCGACAACGCGCTTCCTGGTCATCGTCTTCCTCGCGGGGGCGATCACGGCGTCGTTCTACGGCTGGCTGCCGCTGTACCTGCCCGAGCTGTTCCCCACGCGCGTCCGCGCCACCGGCCAGGGCTTCGGCTTCAACTTCGGCCGCATCATCGCCGCCATCGGCGTCCTGCAGCTCGGCAACCTCAAGAGCCTGTTCACGCCGCTCGGCTG
Source organism: uncultured Actinomycetota bacterium (assembly GCA_963776255.1). Taxonomy (GTDB): domain Bacteria; phylum Actinomycetota; class Actinomycetes; order Mycobacteriales; family Pseudonocardiaceae; genus Pseudonocardia. The sequence goes on from CAVZMB010000020.1 coordinate 3,186, forward strand.
GAGCGACGCCCACGTCTTCTCGGTGCTGGCCTGCATCTACGTCGTCGGCATGGTCATCATCTGGTTCGCGCCGGAGACGCAAGGGCAAGCCGCTGCCGGACTAAAGTACACCCACTCGGCCTGCGTCAACATTTCCCAACCGATTGGCACGATTTTAGGATAGAATACGTCTGGACATAAAAGGCCGGCAGGCGCTCCCGCGCGCCTGTCCCACATGAAGCGAGGCGTTCCATGACACTTCTGAGACGGTTCTTGCTGAGTGCGTTTGTGCTCGGGGCGGTGCATGCGGGCGGCACGGAGTTGTTCGCCCAGGTCAACCCCTACACGCCGGGTTCGTTCGGCTCCTCGGCATGACCAATCCATACCAGCCCGGCGGCGGTGGCTATCCCGGGTACGGCTACGGCTACCCCACCTATGGCGAGGCCGGCGGCTTGCTCTTCGGCCAGGCCGACGTCATGCGCGCCTACGGCATGGCGATCAACGCCCAACAGCAAGGCGCGGATCACGCAGCAGCAAGCGGTCCAGGCCCGGCTCGACACCCAGCGCAAGCGCTTCGAGCTCGAGATGTTCATCAAGGCCAACACGCCGACGTTCACCGAGGAGCAGGCCAAGGTCGCCCAGACGACCCTGAGCCGCATCAAGACGAACTCGACCCCCGCCGAGATCGCCAACGGCAAGTCGCTCAACCTCATGCTCGACGACGTCAAGCGGCTTCACCAACCGCAAGGTTTCCAGCGACAGCTTGCCGCTCGCCGAGGAGGTGCTGCTGCAGCTCAACGTCACCAGCTCCGACGTGGGCCTCGGCGCCCTGCGCAACGACGGCCGCATCGACTGGCCCATCGGCCTGCAGGAGTTCCTCTCGCCCGAGACGCGCAAGACGCTCGACACCCAGGCCCAGGCCCTCGTGCAGGGCGCCGCCAAGGGCAAGATCGATCCCGAATACCTTCCGCGACTTCAGCAACGAGCTCGACCGCACCTACGACGCGCTCGTCAAGAAGGTCAACGATCTCGGCCCGCACTATCTCGAAGCCAAGCGCTTCCTGACCGACCTCAAGGACGCCCGCCGCGCTCTGGAGAAGGGCGAGGCGCAGCATCAGCTCAACTACATGAAGTGGGTGTCCAACGGCGGCGGCAAGTCGGTCCAGGACGTCGCCGACTACATGCTCGCCAAGGGCCTCCGCTTCGCGCCCGGCCACCACCTACGATGAGGCCGCCTACCGCGCCTTCTTCTCGGCGTTCGTGGCCTATGACGTGGCGCTGAACGCCCAGGCCGGACCTGCCGACGGCAGCTCCGAACAGCCGCCGCGCTGATTGCGCTGAGCGCGACGTTCACCCGTTTCTCCGAAACGGGGCTAAACGAACCGACCTCAAAAAATGAAGCGTGGGAGCCGATGGCTCCCACGCTTCTTTTGGTTAACCGCGCGACACGGCGTCGCGCGGGTTCAATTCAAGGGGCTGTCGGCAAACCTTGACGGATTGGGGGATCGACAGGGTTCACGCCGCGGTCATCTGCCCATGACCTCCGGCTTTTTGCGACAAGCCCCTCGTCGGTGTCAGCGACTCCTTGGTAATTCGTGCCGCTGGCGGCTTAGCGCAACCGTCAGGCGCCGGCGATGCGGCGCTTCCACGGTCGCAAACCGCAGCGGCCGGGTGAGGCATGGTGGGCGGCAGGTTCGTGTCTCAGCCACGCATTAACGGCCCTTCCCTGAACACCCACCACCCACCATGCGCCACCCGGCGCGATTATTTCTGAAACGCCTTCTCCGCCACCGCGTCGAAGCGCGGCCCATGCTGCGTCATGTACTTCGTCCAGCGCTTGGCGTCCCAAACCTCCAGGCGATCTTGAACGCCGGTCAGGACCACGTCATGCTCCAGCCCCGCGAACTCAAGCAGACGCTCCGGCAGAAGCACGCGGCTGTTGCGGTCCAGGTCCACCGCCTCCATCTGGGCGAAGAACAGCCGGCGAAAGACCCGGGCCTCCGCGTCGGTGGACGGCGTCTCGTCGAGCTTGGCGGTCAGGCGGTCCAAGCCCTGCGCGATCGAAGATCCACAGACAGCGGTCCGGGCCGGGCGTCACGAACAACTGCTCGACGTCGCCAAACTGCTCGCGGACGCGCTTGGGGAGCGTCAAGCGATGCTTGTCGTCGAGCGTCCGCGGATGTGTGCCGGTGAGCAGCATGACCCGACCTTGGCGTGCGTCGGGGCGTTTCCCACACAGCCCCACATTGGCCCATTTCCATCCACCATACTACCCCCGTCTCCGCGGAAAGCAAGAGGCCGCGCCGATTTTCTTCGTTTAGCCCCGGTTCGAAGAACCGCAGGGACCGGTCCCGTGTGGGTTCCGAAGCGGGGCAAACGTCGAACTCGCCGAATCTCCGGAACGCCGCCCCGCTTGGGGTATGACCCACACGCGCCGCGCCGGTATCATGAACCGGTGCAAACCCGCTGCGAGGGCAACCATGAAACGCCTCATTCGCTGGACGATCATCCTCGGCATTCTCGGTCTCATCGGCTGGGGCATCACCGGCCCCGCGGCGACGTACTTCAAAGAGCGCAATCGCGTCATCTACCGCGAAGCCGAGGTGACCAAGGGCGACATCGTCGCCGTCGTCAACTCGACCGGGACGGTCAAGCCGGTGCTGTCGGTGCTCGATCGGCTCGTTCGTCTCCGGGCCGATCGAGTCGATCTTCGTCGATTTCAACGACGAGGTGAAGAAGGGCGAGCTGCTGGCCAAGATCGACCCGCAGATCTACAAGGCGACCGTGGCCCGCGACCGGGCCACGCTGGCGACGCGCGAGGCCGACGTGGAGCGCGTCGAGGCCCAGCTTGCAGCAGGCCATCAACGACGAGAGCGCGGTCGCAAGGCCCTGCAGGCCGAGAACAAGAACTTCATCTCCGACGCCGAGATGGACCAGTTCAAGTTCAACCGCATGTCGCTGGAGGCCGCAGCTCGGCGTCGCCGAGACGCCGGTCGACCAGGCCCAGGCCAACCTCGACAACTCCGAGGCCAACCTCGACTACACCGAGATCCGCTCGCCGGTGGACGGCATCGTCATCGACCGCAAGATCGACCCGGGCCAGACGGTGGCCGCCCAGTTCCAGACGCCCGAGCTGTTCATCGTCGCCCCGGACATGCGGAAGGAGATGCACGTCTTCGCCTCGGTCGACGAGGCCGACATCGGCCTGATCCGCGAGGCCCAGCAGAGCCGGCCAGCCGGTGCCGCTTCACCGTCGACGCCTACCCGGACGACCTGTTCGAGGGCACGATCTTCCAGATTCGCAAGAACTCGACGACGACGCAGAACGTCGTCACCTACCCGGTCGTCGTCTCGGCCCCGAACCCGGACCTGAAGCTGCTGCCCGGCATGACGGCGAGCATCTCGTTCCAGGTCGGCGAGGCGGACGACGTGCTGCGGATCCCCAACGCGGCCCTGCGGTTCTATCCCGCAGCGCGAGCAGGTCCGGCCCGAGGACCGCAAGCTGCTCGAGAACCGGCGCCCGACGCGCGGCCGAGGACGAGCGACGCAGCCGACGAGCCAGCCGCTCGGCCGCCGAGAAGGCCGAGACTGCGCCGCAAGCGCAACCGCCGGCACGTCTGGGTCGTGGACGGCGACTTGCTGCGGGCCGTCGAGGTCGTCACCGGGCTCGAGCGACAGCAAGTACACCGAGCTGGTCTCCGGCGACCTGCACGAAGGGCAGAAGCTGGTCACCGGCATTCAGCCGAAGAGCTGAGCGGCGTGAGCGTTCGGCCGGCACAGCCTCGCGAGCCGGTGCAAACGGAACTCGACGATGAACACATGAACCTCCTCCTCACCCTCCGCGTCGCCCTGCGCGCCCTGGCCAAGAACAAGCTGCGCGCCGGCCTGACCGTGCTCGGCGTCGTCATCGGCATCGCCGCGGTCACGACGATGGTGTCGATCGGCCAGAGCGCCAGCGCGCTGGTGCAGGGCCAGTTCCAGAGCCTGGGCACCAACGTCATCGTCGTCTTTCCCGGCAGCCAGCCGGCGGCGGCGGCGTCCGCGAGGCGCCGGTGCCGACGCTGACCGCCGCCGACTGCGACGCCATCGCCGACGGAGTGCCCGGCCGTCCTGGCCGCCTCGCCGCTCGTCGGCGCCGGCGGGCCAGGTGATCTACGGCAACACCAACTGGAAGCCGCAAGGAGATGTTCGGCGTCGGCCCCGACTACCTCGACCGTCCGCAACTGGCCGCTCGCAGCCGGCGGCTTCTTCACCGAGCGCGACATCACGTCGGCCGCCAAGGTCTGCGTCATCGGCCAGACGCGTCGTCGCCAAGCTGTTTCAGACGACCAATCCGCTCGAGCGAGACGATCCGCATCAAGAACATCCCGTTCCACGTCATCGGCGTGCTCGAGACGCAAGGGGGCCAACATCGTCGGCGAGGACCAGGACGACATCGTGCTGATGCCGTACACGACGGTGCAGAAGCGGCTGCAGGGCTCGAGCTTCGACAACGTCAACGCGATCATGGTCTCGGCCCGCACGCAGCGAGCTGATGGCCGACGCCGAGCAGCGAGATCCGCCAGCTCCTGCTGGAGCGGCACCGCATCCACCCCGGCGAGCCGCCCGACTTCCGCGTGCAGAACACGACCGAGATCGCCAACATGCTGGGCATCATCACCGGCACGATGACGCTGATGCTGTCGGCCGATCGCCGGCATCTCGCTGCTGGTCGGCGGCGTCGGCATCATGAACATCATGCTGGTCTCGGTGACCGAGCGGACGCGCGAGATCGGCATCCGCATGGCCGTCGGCGCCCGGCTCGCAGACATCCTGCGGCAGTTCCTCGTCGAGGCGATCCTGCTCTCCTGCATCGGCGGCGTCGATCGGCGTCGCGCTGGGCATCGGCGCCTCGGCCGGCCTGACGACGCTGATCAACTCGTTCACGACGCGGCACCAAGTGGCCGGTCGTCGATCTCGCTCCCCGCGGCGGTCGTCGCGCTGCTGTTCGCCGCCGCGGTCGGCATGTTCTTCGGCTTCTACCCGGCCCGCCGGGCCAGCCGGCTCGATCCGATCGAGGCGCTGCGGTACGAGTGAAGCGGGTTAGCCGATTTCCAGGGTGCGGTTGGGCCCGTTGTGCAGACACCGAAGCCCGTTAAGCACGTCGCGGCCCAAGAGAATGTGCGATTCGCGCTCACCGACTGCCGCGCGAATGTTCACTGCCGGCAAGTCGTGAACCTGAAGCTCGACCAGGAAGATCGGCAGCTCAATCACTTCGCCCGCAAACCCTTGGAACAGCATGCGACCGTCTTCGACCAGTCCGAGCCCCCGCACAACCTCGCCGGGCAGAATGGTTCGATCGGCGGCGCGATCGAGGTGGGCGGGAAGATTCGTAAGCTGTGTGCCCGTCGTGCTGCACCGCAACGACACAAATACAAAAGCGCCGGCGGCTCGACATGATCCACGTAGCGATAGCGGATCATGGGCAGCCCGTGGGTGGCTGATAGGCGCGATAGTGCGGTATCCGCGCAATCGGCTGAAGATGCACGACGCGACCTACGTAAATGGGGACGTAGCCGAAACGGTCGTGGACGCGTTGAACCAGAGCGATGTCGTCGGCGTCGCTGTCTACCACACGCCCTTCATGAATCGCGACGTGCTTGCCCTCGTGAGTCTTGAGCAAATCGGGAAGCAGGCGCAGGAAAGCCTGATGCTCTCGTTCGCCCTTGCTGGCGCTGCTGGCGGGATGACCACGTCCATCAGGGGAGGCGAAGTCTTGACGTTCATGCTTCACCATGGATTTCTTTGGATTCCATGCATGATACCCTCGACCCGCAGTCGCCGCGTTTTTTGTCACGGCACCTTCAGCTGATCGAAGATCCTCTGCAGCAGCTGCTCCGGCGTGATCTCCTCCGCCTCGGCCTCGTAGGTGACGCTGACGCGGTGCCGCAGCACGTCGTAGCCGATCGTCTTGACGTCCTGCGGCGTGACGTAGCCGCGGCCTTCGAGGAACGCCTGGCCGCTTGGCGCCGCGCGTCAGGAAGATCGTCGCCCGCGGGCTGGCGCCGTACTGGATGTACGGCGCCGAGGTCCAGGCCGTACTCCGCCGGCCGGCGCGTCGCGTGGACGACGTCGACGATGTAGCGCTTGATCTTGTCGTCGACGTAGATGCCGTCGATCGCCTCGCCGCAGCTCGAAGATGTCGTCGGCGGCCAGCACCGGCTCGACGCTCGAGGTCCGGCTCGATCGGCGGCCATGCGGTCGAGGATCGCCAGCTCTTCCTCCTTGCGTCGGATAGTCGAGCTTCAGCTTGAGCATGAAGCGATCGACCTGGGCCTCGGGCAGCGGATAGGTGCCCTCCTGCTCGATCGGGTTCTGCGTCGCCAGCACCAGGAACGGCTGCTCCAGCGGATAGCTGGTGTCGCCGATGGTGACCTGCTTCTCCTGCATCGCTTCGAGCAGGGCGCTCTGCACCTTGGCGGGGGCGCGGTTGATCTCGTCGGCCAGGACGAGGTTGGCGAAGATCGGGCCCTTCTTGACGGTGAACTCGCCGGTGCGCGGGTTGTAGATCTGCGTGCCGATGACGTCGGCGGGCAGCAGGTCGGGCGTGAACTGGATGCGCTGAAAGCGTCAGGTGCAGGCGCCTGGGCCAGCGGTGCGGACGGCGAGCGTCTTGGCCAGGCCGGGCACGCCTTCGAGCAGGACGTGGCCGCCGGTCAGCAGGCCGACCAGCAGGCGATCGATCAGCGTCGCGCTGGCCGACGATGACGCGGCCGATCTGCGCGTAGAGCGGGTCGAGCCGGGCCGCGCACGTTCGCTGGACGTCGCTGGTTCGAGGCGTATCGAGCGTCGGTCATGCAATCGCCCTGGCGCATGCGTACAATAGCGTGCGGCACTGTATGACGATTCGCCAGCGATCGGACCACGTTTAGCGATGCCACGATTCCGGACGACTACCGGAGCAGTGCCGCCGACGCCACGGCCAGTACGCCGACGCGCTGGACCCGTGCCGGCCGCGCGCTTGCTCCGCAGACGCGGCGCGCTACGCGAAGCGACTTTACGCACGGAGATCCGCATGCGTCCCAATCCCGTCAAACGCGCCCTCAAGGCCGGCAAGCCCGCGGTCGGCACCTGGCTGTCGCTGGGCAGCATCACCGCGGCGCGCTTCATGGCCCGGGCCGGCTTCGCCTGGCTGACCGTCGACATCGAGCACAGCCTGGTCGATTGGGAGACGGCGACGCACATGTTCGCGCACCATCGCCGACGCCGGCTGCATCGGCCCTGGCGCGCGTGCCCGCCAATCGCCACGACCACATCAAGCGCGTGCTCGACAACGGCGCCCACGGCGTCGTCGTGCCGATGGTCAACAGCCGCGCAGGAGGCCGAGGACGCCGTCGCCGCCTGCCTGTATCCGCCGCGCGGCAATCGCTCGCGTCGGCGGCAGCGTCCACGCCCTCAACTTCGGCACCACCGCCAACGACTACTACGCCCACGCCAACGACGAGCTGCTCGATCGTCCTGCAGTGCGAGCACATCCAGGCGGTCGAGAACGCCGACGCGATCTTCTCGGTCCCCGGCATCGACGCCATCTTCGTCGGCCCCAACGACCTGGCCGCCAGCATGCGCGGCAAGGACGGCAAGCCGCCCAGCGGCGAGGCGACCAAGGAGGCGATGGACCACATCCTGGCGACCTGCAAGAAGCACAACGTCGCCGCCGGCATCCACTGCGGCTCCGCCGACGAAGTCAACGCCCGCATCGCCGAGGGCTGGCAGTTCATGGCCATCGGCAGCGAGCTGAAGATGATGCTGAACGGCGCCGCCGCGGAGGTGCAAGAAGCTGGCCGGCGGCGCGCGGCGAAGCAGGAGATGGCGAAGTATTGAGGTTGGTTGCGTCACTCCGGACTCATTTCGCTCCGCCATTCTGTAACATCTCCCCACGCAGGCCGCATAGAACCTTCAGGAATCGGGAGAAGCCGCCGAAGAGAGTGCCGTAGTGCAAACGCCGGTCGCCACCGACCAGGCCGACCAATCCGTCTCCAGCACCGTGCACGATCACCACATCCTGCTGCAAGGCGTCGCTGAGCTTAGCTACCAGTCCGCGACGGCGCGTTTCGAGATCGTCGCGAGAAAGAGCCGTTTCCCCGACGCTGTCGAAGGTCACGACTACCAAAGACCCCGCGATGGCCTCGATCACTCCTCCAGCGGAGACCACCAGATCGACGACCATCTTCAACCGACCTACTGCCGCTATCGGGTCATCGTCGTGCGCACCAAGGTGAGAATGAACTCCTGGCTGTGCCTTGCGCAGCGGGACCTGCAAAGGTGCGGAATCATGCGCCAGGCGTGCGGCGAGTTCCGGGGTGAAGAATTGTTCAAGTTGTTCCCGCCCTGTTCTTGAGTCGAGTGTCATGTGCCGTCTCCGGGAGGATGCCTCCTAAGTCGTGAAGCTCTGCGCACAGTCTGGCTCACGTCGCCCTGACAGGAACAAGAACTTGCCCGCCTCGAGCAGATCGCCCATCCGCAGCAGGAGCACACCCAGCCGCTCGAAAAAAACCACATCGTAACCGGCGCTCCGCATGCCACCCTGCAGAATCTCCTTGGCCCGCCAAAGTCTTCCTTCGCGGACGGCCTGGTCGGCACGGTCGAGCGACGAACCAACAGCCATCGGTGCTGCGCTCCCACGTCTATTTTTGCCCACTTTGGCCACACACAATTCGCAATCAAGCGCCGATCTCGTCGCGGCGCGTCCCATGATGACGGGAGGTCGATCCTCCCCAACCGGCAGCAAGATCGCACCCAAGTGTGCGTGTGCGTCACAGAGTGCGCGGGCGGCCTCGGCGCCGAGGACGAAGAACGCGGTCGCCAGCGCGTCGGCTTCGGCGGCGGTGGGCGCGGTCGCCGCGGCGAGGGCGAGGTCTTCGGCGGGCCAACCGGTGCGCGGGTCGAGGATGTGGCCCAGCTTGCGGCCGTCGTGGATCGAAATGCTGATAGGTGGCCGCCGAGACGCCCAGGGCGCGGTCGCGCAGCCGCAGGACGCCGAGCCGGCGGTCGGGGTGTTCGGGGTGCGATGCAGGCCGACGGACCAGCCGTCGCGCGTGCCCGGCTCGCTGCCGAGGGCGAAGACGCTGCTGTGGCCGCCGTGCACCAGGGCGTGGCGGATGCCGGCGTCGCGCGCGCAGATGGCGCGCGGCCCGATCGAGCGCGTAGCCTTTGCCGATGCTGCCGAGGTTGATCTCGAGGCCGGGCCGCGTCGAAGGCGACCGTCGGCCGTCCGGCGTCGAGCGTGCACGTGCTGGAGGCCGACTGTGCCGCGCGCCGCGGCGAGCTGCTCGTCCGGCGGCACGCGCCCCTGCGCGCCGATAGAAGCCCCACGCCTTGATCAAGGCGCCGACCGCGACGTCGAACGCGCCGCCGTCTCGTGCCAGAGGTGCTTGGCGCGGGCCAGCAGTTGAAAGAGCGTTCTCCTCGACCGCGACCGGCTTCTGAGCCGCGTGGGCGTTGAGCCGGCTCACTTCGCTGTCGTCGCGATAGACCGTGAGCTGCGCTTCGAGGCGATCGATCTCGTCCAGAGCGGCGTCGGCCCAGGCCTGAGCGTGCGGCGTCCCGAACGGCAAGACGACCTCGAACGTCGTCGCCATCGCCCGCCGCGCGAAGCGCAGCAGCACGGCGTCGTCGGCCAGCTCGCGCTCGAGAGCGCGCACTTGCTCGACCACGTCGAGCACCTGGGCGGCCGAGCGTGCGAGCTGCTTCGGAGACAGGAAATCGCGACGCCGCATGATGAGGGACTCATGATGGGGGACTACGGTCGCGGGGGGTGGTCGAGCTGTCCAACGCCAGCTAGATGGGCAGCGCAAAGAACTCACTGACCTTGCACGAAAAGCCGGGAATGATGTTCTCGCCGCTCAGGACGTCGTTTTCGTGGAGAATGATGCCGGTGCCGTCGGCGCGATGCACTTGCACCGTCTTGGCGTCAGGATTGACCACCCAAACGAGCTCGGTGCCCGCCTTCAGGAACTCTCCCACCCGACGATCCACCTCGTAGAGCACATCATGGGGCGAAATGACTTCAATGGCGGCGTTCGGCGCAATCGTGAGGTGGCCTTCGGCCATCGCTTGCGCTGCACTGAGTCGGTCGCGGCGAAGAAACGACACATCCGGTTGCGCACCTTGGTCGGCGCGTCGGCGAAGCATTGATAGCTCGTGCCTTCGGGAAACGTCCAACCCAGGCGAATCGGCTCGCAGAAGTTGGCCACGAGGCGATACACCCGTCCAGCAACGTAGCTCGACCACGCGCTCATCGGTCTCTCCACCAGTTCGCCGTCCACCAGCTCATAGCGGTTGCCATCCGGCATGCGCAGCAAATCCTCCGGCGAATACGTGCGTTCGGCGATCACGGCATTCATGGTCGGCCTCTCCTGGCAACGGCGTCATCGTATCACACGTCCTGACCACCCCGCGAGCGGAGCTTGACCGGCTGGCCCTCAGAAATCGATATCCTGGGCGATCACCAGCTCCTCCGCGCGCGACGACGCCGCCAGCGAGCGGTTGAGCATCTCCTGCGAGATCGTGCCCTTGCGTCTGGAACTCCTCCTGCATGGCGCGGTACTGGTTGGCCATCGCCTGGTCGCCGAAGTCCTCGAACTTCTTGATGAGCGCCTGCAGCAGCTTGGCGACGATCGGCGCGTCGCGGTCGCCGCCGCCGTGCTTGCAGGCGCGTCGATCTTGCTCTGCAGGAACAGCACCTGGCGCTGCACCTCGGCGCGGGCCAGCACGCGGCGGACGTCGCCGGAGCGCTCGCTGGCGCGGGCGGCGTCGGCGGTGAACTCGACGACGATGTTCGTCTCCACCGTCTGGTCGGTGCACGCCCTGGCCCGGCAGGTCGTACTGCAAGCTCGCCTTGGCGATGCGGAAGCGCTGGTTGGCCGCCCGCGCCGGCAGCGAGCAGCGGAACAGGAACTCGTACGCCTTGCCGTGCTCCATCTGCTCCAGCCGCAGCGATCGACCTGGTTGTTGGCGTCGGGCTCCAGGTCGCCGACGAACAGGATCTCCGGCCGGGTGCGATACAGCTCGCGGACGTGCAGCTCCGGCGACAGCCACAGCTGCAGGCGCCACGTTGGTCGCCTGGATGTTCTTCTGGCCCTGCAGCACCTGGAAGAAGAGCTGCTCGGCGTCGGCTCGTGGCGGATGTGGTTGAAGCCGCCGGCGAGGTTGGTGTTGGCGACCTCGGTGAGGAAGGCGACCTTGCACTCGCCGGTGCCGAACGCGACGATCGGCACGCTGAACTCCTGCCCGAGCGTGCTGGGCTTCGACGAGGGCCTGGTGCGGGTCTTCGTCTTCGCCGTCGGTGAGCAGGACGAGCTTGCGGGTGCGGCCGTCGTCGGAGTTGCCGGCGAGGATGGCGCGAACGGCGTCGAGCCCCTGGCCCAGCGCGGTGCCGCCGCCGCCGACGGTGCCGAGCGTCTGCGATGGCCGCCTGGACCGCGTCCGTGGCCATGCGGGCTAGATCGGCTGGAGCAGCACGTGGGCCTTGTCGTCGAAGGCGATGAGCGTGATCAGGTCGTCCGGCCCGAGGCGTTCGACCAGCTTCTGCACGACGGCGCAGGCCATCTCGCGGCGGCTGGGCACGTCGGAGACGACGCGCTGGGCGGCCTTGCCCTCGGTGACGCCTTCGCCGATCTTCTGCGCGTTGGGATCGTGGCGGACGAGGAAGTCCATCGAGCCGCTGACATCGACGAGCAGGATCAGGTGCACCGGCAGCTTGGACGTGGCTGCCGCGCGCCGAGCGCGGCGTCGGGCTCGATGGTGAGCAGGACGTAGACGTCCTCCGGCTTGCCCGCTTCGAGGTAAGGCCGATCGAGCTTCCAGCGCAGACGAAACGCGTCGGGCATGGAGTTCGCAGCTTGCCGCTTAGCGACGGTAGGCGCCCTGGCGAATCGCACGCCTCCGGCGACACGTCTGTCCCGTTTCCGCACGGGCTAAACGTCCGCGGCATGCGCTCGAATCATCCAGTATCTTAATCACGATGCACGAGATATTGTCGCCGAATCCCTCCGGCTCGAGGAAGCGACGGCAGACGCTGCAGGGCGTCGGCGGCCTCGGCGAGCAGGTCGGCCAGCTCCTGGGCCGGCAGGTCTGCCGGTGCGCCGCACCAGCTCGCCGAGCGTCTCCGGCTCCAGGAAGACGCCTTCCTCGACCAGCCCGTCCGTGCACAGCACGACGATGTCGCCGGGCAAGAGCGGCCAGCTGCGTGATCGTCGGGTATGCACGAGTCCTCGAGGACGGCAACCTTGCCTTGTCGTCGTACACCGTGCAGCCGCCGATGCACTCGCGCAGCGCCTTGGCCATCATGCCCAGCTCGCGGAGTTGCTCGGGAGGCGTGCCGCGGCTGAGCAGGTGCGAGCCCAGGTCGCCGTCCACGGTGAGCTGCTCGACGAGCGGGCCGTCGATGAGGTAGGCCCGGCTATCGCCCAGGTTGGCCAGGCATGAGCTCGCGTCCTTCGAGCCAGCCGGCGGTCAGCGTGGTGCCCATCAGGTCGCGGCCGTGCGCGAGCTGTTCGCGATAGCCCTTTTCCAGGGCCCAGTCGAGCAGCGTCTGGCGTGCCGCGGCGGCAGAGCTCGGTGATCGTCGCCGGGGAAGTCGGCGGCGTGCAGCGTCGGCCGTCGAAGCGCGTTCTCCAGCACGATGGTCGCGATCAGGCTGGCGAGCTGCGCCGCTGCCGACGTCGCAGCGTCGAGATGCCGTCGGCGACCGCGACCAGGGCGCGCTCCGGCTCCGCGAACGCGCGGACCAGCACCTGGTCCTCGTTGGCGCGTATGCAGTGCCGCCTTGGTGCGGCCGGGGCGGGTGTGCTGGCCGATCTCCCAGCGGACCGGCGCCGTCGAGCGACGCCGCTGGTGCGCGCTGCGCCACGGCCTCTGCAGGCGCGGCCAGGAAGCCGGCCGGCGCCGTGAAGCGTTGCCCGGCGTCGACCGCCGTGCCTTGGCGCAGCACCGCTTCGATCCCCTCCGGCAGGTGCGGCGGTAGACCGCGCAAGCGGCGGCAGCTCGTACTGGAATGCTTCGAGGCCGTCGCCGGGCAGGCCGTCGGGCAGGAGGCCGCGCGAGCCAGTACCAGCAAAACAGCGTCAGATGAAAGACGTCGGTGCGCGGGCTGATGGCCGAGGGTTGAAAGCGCACGACCTCGGGGGCGGCAAACGCGGGCCGCACCGTCACCCGCTCGGGACACTGGTGCTGCGGATAGACGCCCAGATCGAGATTGGTGAGGCGCAGCCGGGCGGCGCCGTTGCGCTCGATCTCGTCCGGGTCGAAGGTCAGCCACACCAGGCCGTGGCGATGCAGCTCTTCGAGAGCGTCCACGAGCGGCCGAATCCCGAGCCAGCAGCCGGGCCAGCTCGTCGAGCGGCTCCTCCAGCGGCATGCCGCCACGGGAGCATAGCGGTCGCTGGTGGCCTCGAAGATCAGCCAGGCGCCGTCGCCGTCCGGGATGAGCGTGCCGCGCGGCAAGACCCAGCTATCGCAGCGCCAGACGCTGATCGAGACACGGGCCGCCACCGGCTCGAGCTGCGCCACCCAGTGGACGCGGCGCCGCACCGACTGCTCTTTGAGCGATCAGGGCGTTCTCCGGGTGCCCGAGCTGCTGGCGCTGCAGGTCGTTGAGCTCGACCGGCCCGCCCGGCAGCGGACAGACCCGCGGCGGCAGCCGCTCCGGCGGCGGCGCAAGGTCCGCGTTGCAATGATCGCAGAACTCCAGGTCCTGCGACGGTCGACCGCACGCAGGACAATCGACGGCCATGAGCGAGGTTTTCCTGACGACCTGTTCCAGAGTCGGCTACCATCTTAAAACGAACCCAGGGCGATTCCAATGGTTTCCGGGTCCGGCAGCCTTCGCACTGGCCATCGCTAGGCCGCAGGGCTGGAAGCCTGACCCACGGAATAAAAGCGCATGACCCGCATCACCATCCCCGGCGACGATCCGCCGCAGCTGCAGGGCTCGCCGCATCTCGACCGGCTGCGCGGCCGCGGCGAGGTGCTGCTCTGCGACCGACCGCCCCGCCGACGACGACGAGAAAGTCCGCCGCGCCCGGGCGCCGACCTGCCTGATCAACTCGCGCGGCGCCGTCAAATGGCCCGGCGACGTCGCTGCGCCAACTGCCCGACCTCAAGATGATCACCGTCTGCGGCATCGGCACCGACTCCATCGACCTGGAGACCGCCAAGGAGCTCGGCATCGTCGTCTGCAACATTCCCGGCCAGACCGCGCCGATCGTCGCCGAGCACGCCCTGGCCCTGATGTTCGCCGTCGCCCGCGCAGGCCTGGTTCCAGACCGACGTCGTCAAGCGCGGCGGCTGGAAGCGTCGGCTTCAACACTCTACCTGCGCGGCAAGACGCTCGGCGTCATCGGCGCGGGCACCATCGGCGCCGAGATGATCCGCCTGGGCCGCGGCGTCGGCATGCACGTCCAGGCCTGGACGTTTCAACCCGACGCCGGAGCGCGGCCGCGAGCTGCAGACATCACTTCGTCGACGCTCGACGAGCTGCTGCGCACCTCCGACGTCGTCAGCATCCACGTCAAGCTGACCGAGCAGACGCGCGGCCTGATCGGCCGCCGCGAGATCGGCCTGATGAAGCCGAGGCGCCTTCCTGGTCAACACGGCGCGCGGCGCCATCGTCGACAACGCCGCCCTGGTCGAGGCGCTCGAAGCCGGGCCAGCTCGGCGGCGCGGGCATCGACGTCTTCGACGTCGAGCCGCTGCCGCGCCGATCATCCGCTGCTGCGCTGCGAGCAGGTCGTGCTGACGCCGCACGTCGCCGATCAGAACGCCGAAGGGCATGGAGATCCTCAACCGCGGCGCGGTGGACAACGTGATCGCGTTTCTCGAAGGGCGGCCGCAGAATCGGGTGGTTTGAGGGTTGGATCGATGCTGGCAATCGCGTTGGTTCTGGTCGCGGCGCGTGTTCCCACGGGTTGCCACCCGGGGGCTTACACGCCCTCGTGGCAAGCCCGCGGTGGCGGCCGGCGGGCGGCGCCGCGCCTGCCGGTGATTCGCCCCGCCCCCGATTTCACGCTCCTCGATGCCGCGGAGAAGCCGATCACCCTGCGGCAATTTCGCGGCAAGGCGGTCCTGGTCGCTTTCATCTTCACGACCTGCAACGGCTCCTGTCCCGCGACGACGCACCGCCTCGCCAAGATCCACGAAGCCCTCGCCAAGACGCCGCTCGCCGGGCGCGTGCAGTTTGTCTCGATCAGCCTCGACCCCGAGCGCGACACCCCGGCCAAGCTGCGCGACTACATGCGGCTCTACGACATCGACGGCCGCGGCTGGTCGTTCCTGACCGGGCCGCCCAAGGACGTGCGGCGCACGCTCGCCGACTGGGACATGTGGGCCAAACCCGCCGCCGACGGCCAGCTCGATCATCCCTCGCGCGTTTTCCTCGTCGATCCGCAGGGCCGGGTGCGCGAGATCTACAACCTCGAGTTCCTGCGGGTGCCGTGGATCGTCGAAGACCTGGACGAAGTGCTGCGCTCGCGGCCCAGGTGCACGTCCCACCATTTGAGCAATCAGGGCTGTTGGGCGGCCTCCCACATCACAACTCGCTCGGCCCCCGCGGCGGCGAGGCGGCGCCCGTCGTGGCTCAGGGCCAGGAAGGCGAACGATTTCTCGGGCCCGGTCAGGTAGAGCAGCTCGCGTCCCAGTTTCACGTCCCACCACTTGATCAGCGGGCCGTGGAGACTGACGAAGCGCCGGCCGTCGCGGGTGGCGATGGCCGGTCCTTTGAGGCCGTCCACGGTGGCGAGCGTACGTCCGGTGTCAGCGTCCCAGATCATGGCTTGGCGATAGGTGAAGCCGACGATCTGGCGGCCGTCGGCGACGAACTGCACCTTGAGCAGGGGATCGGCGGGGCCGGTGAATGTGCGCAGCTCTTTGGCGGTGGCGACGTCCCAGATTTTCACGGAGCAATCGGCCTGCGCCGGCGAGGCGCTGCCCGTCGGGGCTGAAGGCAACGGCGATCTGTCCGGGCAGAACATGCTCAAGCCGGCCGTCCGAAGCTCGCCAGATCTTGATGGCGACCCCCGGCTGCGGCGGCACGGGTGCCTTGACATAAGCGGACTTGCCGAGGTCGGGGCGGTGATCCACGGCCGGATTGCGCGTGGCCGTCGCCAACCGTTGCCCGTCGGGGCTGATGCACAGGTCCCGGTGGCGACCAACTACCCGGTGCTGCTCGGCAGCCGGGTGATAGCTGCGCTCGGCGCGGCCGTCTACACGCCCGCTGCCACCCTGTTCGCCACCGAGCTGATCCCGCCCGCCGCACGCGGTAGGGCCGTCGCGATCGTGTTCAGCGGCCTCACCTTCGCGCTCGTCGTCGGCGTGCCGGTCGGGAGCCTGCTAGGTGGCGGCATCGGCTACCGGGGCGTGTTCGGCCTGGTCGCCGTCGTCTGCGTGGTTGTCGCCGTCCTGGTGCGGTTCCTGCTCCCTCGGCTGGACGGGTTCGGTGCCGTCGGGCTGCGCGAGCGGTTCGCGGTCGCCCGGGACCGCCGGGTGTTGACGGTGCTGGCGATGACGGTGCTCGGTGTGATCGGGGCGATGAGCGTCTACATCTACGTCGTGCCCCTGCTCGTCGCGACGGCCGGGCTCGACGGTGCGGCGATCGGGGTCGTGCTGCTCGCCTACGGGCTGGGGGCGGTAATCGGCAACGTGCTCGGCGGCCGGGCCACCGACCGGTTCGGCAGCATGCGCACGCTGCTCGTCGCCCTGATCGGTTTCGTAGTCCTGATCGCGGCGTTCCCGCTGGTCGCCACGACGGCGCTCGGCGCTGCGGTCTCGATGCTGGTGTGGAGCGTGTTCACCTGGTCGTTCAACCCGCCCATCCAGAACATGCTGCTCGAGCTGGCTCCGGAAGGGGGCCTGCTGCTCGCGCTCAACGCGTCGGCGATCTACTTCGGGGTCGGGGTGTCCGGGGTGGTCGGCGGGTTGGTGATCAGCACGGTCGGGGTGACGGCGCTGCCGGCGGTGGCGGCCGGGCTCGGCGTGCTGGTACTGGTGCTGTTGCTGAGGCTGCGACGCATCACCGCTACCCGAGAAGCTGCTCTCGATACAGTCCGGGCGTGAAGGCAGCGGTCCACACCAGTTACGGTCCGCCGGAGGTCGTCCGGGTCTCGGAGATCGACAAGCCGACGGTGACGGACAATGAGCTGCTCATCAGGGTGCACGCGACGACGGTGAACCGGACCGACTGCGGCTACCGGTCGGGCAAGCCGTTCGTCGTGCGGTTCTTCACCGGGCTCCGCAGACCACGCCGGACGGTGCTCGGAAACGAGTTCGCCGGAGTTGTCGACGCGGTGGGCAACGGTGTGACCGACTTCGCCGCCGGCGACCGGGTCTTCGGGTACTGCGAGGGCAGGTTCGGCGGGCATGCCGAGCTCCTTTCGATTCCGGAGGACGGCGCGATAGCGATCATCCCCACCGGCTTGTCCTACCAGCAGGCCGCTCCCAGTACCGAGGGTTCGCACTACGCTCGGTCGTTCCTCCGGACGGCACGGATCACGAGCGGGCAGGACGTGCTGGTCAACGGCGCAACCGGAGCAATCGGCTCGGCGACCGTCCAACTGCTGACGAACGCCGGCGCGAACGTGACGGCGGTGTGCGGCACCGACCAGGTGGACCTGGTCAAGGGTCTGGGCGCCGACCGGGTCATCGACTACACGGCCGAGGATTTCACCAAGGACGGCTCGACCTACGACGTCGTCCTCGATGCGGTCGGCAAGAGCACGTTCGGCAGGTGCAAGCGCCTGCTGAAACCGCGCGGGGTCTACCTGTCCTCGGATTTGGGCCCGTTCGGGCAGAATCTGATCCTGCCAATCGTCACACCGATCTTCGGCGGGAGAAGGGCCAAGTTCCCGTTCGGGATCACGGAGGGCCGGGAGATGGCCGGGTACTTCAAGGGCCTGATCGAGTCCGGGGAGTTCACTCCGGTCATCGACCGGGTGTACCCGCTGGACGACATCGTCGAGGCCTACCGGTACGTCGAGAGCGGCCGGAAGATCGGCAACGTGGTGATCGCCGTCCGGCCGACCGACTGAGCACGGCCGCGACGAGTTCGGGCGGCCCGCCCGTCTACCTTCGGCAGGCGCGAGGGCGGTCGGGAGCCGGCGCCCGACGGACAGGAGGCGCGATGAGCAAGGTCCGCTTCGACATCTCGGTGTCGCTCGACGGCTACGTGGCCGGCCCGAACCAGAGCACGACGGACCCGCTCGGCGAGGGCGGCGAGCGGTTGCACGAGTGGGTGGTCGGGTTGGACGCCTTCCGGAAGATGCACGGCATGGACGGCGGCGAGGTCAACGCGAGCACCGCGGTCGTCGAGGAGTCGGTGGCCGTCAGCGGAGCCGAGATCATGGGTCGCAACAAGTTCGGTGGCGGCCCGGGGCCGTGGTCGGAGGACGACCCGTGGAACGGGTGGTGGGGCGAGGATCCGCCGTTCCACAAGCCGGTCTTCGTGCTCACCCACCACGCCCGCGAGCCGCTCGAGCTGTCCGACACCACGTTCACCTTCGTCACCGACGGGATCACCTCGGCCCTCGAGCAGGCCCGCGCGGCGGCCGGCGGGAAGGACGTCACGATCGGCGGCGGGGCCGACGTGATCCAGCAGTACCTGGCCGCCGGGCTGGTCGACGAGCTGGAGCTGCACATCGTCCCGCTGATCCTCGGCGGCGGCGCACGGCTGCTGGACAACGTCGGCGCAAACCTGTGGCTCGATCAGCTGCGGGTGATCGAGGCACCCGGCGTGACGCACGTGAAGTACCGGGTCGTGACGAATCCCTGACGCCGTCCCGAGAGCCTCGAGGCACGGCCGCGAGCAGAATCGACGACGTGGAGTACATCAGGAGCTTCGAGGATCTCGGTCGGGAGGACGTAGCGGTCGCGGGCGGCAAGGGCGCCAACCTCGGCGAGCTCACCCAGGCGGGTCTGCCGGTGCCACCCGGGTTCGTGCTCACCACGGAGGCGTACCGCGAGTTTCTGGTGTCCAGCGGCATCGGCGAGCAGGTGCTGAAGCTGGCTGCGCTGCCCGCGGACGCCGACCCAGCCGAATACGACGAGCGGTCCGCCCAGATCCGGGCGCTGTTCGGTGCGGAGTCGGTGCCGGAGCGGGTCGCCCGCGAGCTGCTGGCCGCCCGCGAACCGCTGGGCGAGTCCGCGGTCGCGGTGCGCTCGTCGGCGACCGCCGAGGACCTCGCCGGCGCCAGCTTCGCCGGTCAGCAGGACACCTATCTCAACGTGCACGGCGCGGATGCGCTGCTCGCAGCCGTCCGGGACTGCTGGGCGTTCGCTGTGGACCGCGCGGGCGATGGCCTACCGGGCGCGCGAGGGGATCGACCCCGGCAGCGTCGCGCTCGCCGTCGTGGTGCAGCAGATGGTGGACGCCGAGGCGGCCGGCGTCATGTTCACCGCGAACCCTGCCACCGGGCGTCGCGACGAGACGGTGATCTCCGCCGCGTGGGGGCTGGGCGAGTCGGTGGTCGGTGGGTCGGTGACCACCGACGACGTGGTCGTGGACGGGACGTCCGGGCGGGTGTCGTCCCGGACCACCGCCGACAAGGCGGTGATGACCGTCCCGACCGACCGCGGCACCGAGGAGCGCCCGGCGCCCGCGGAGCTGCGCACCCGGCAGGTGCTCGACGACCAGGCGGCCGCCGTGCTGGCCGGTCTCGGCGCCCGGATCGAGGAACGGTTCGGCGCGCCGCAGGACGTCGAGTGGGCCCGCGCCGGCGGCGAGTTCTGGATAGTGCAGTCCCGGCCGATCACCGCGCTACCCGAGCCGGAGGCGGCCCCACCCACCGACTGGTCGGTGCCGGACCCCAGCGCGTTCTACGCCCGCGCGAGCATCGTGGAGCAGCTGCCGGACCCGCTCTCCCCGCTGTTCGCCGACCTCGTCGACGCCTCGGTCACCCGCTCGCTGCAGAGCCTGTTTCGGGAACTGCTCGGTGAGGACGTGCTGCGCGACGGAGACATCGGGCTGCCCACGATCAACGGCTACGCCTACTACCTCTACTCACGAGCCGGGCTGTGGCGGATCATGCGGCGGTTGCCCGCCGCCATCAAAGCACTCACCACCACAGGTGCCGGGAACCTGCGAGAGCGCTGGCAGAACCATTCGCACCCGCGCTATGTAGGCATCGTCGAGGGCTGGCGCAACCGGCCGCTGGACGAGCTGACCGACCGTGAGCTGATGGACGGCGTCGGCGAGCTGCTGGACGCGGGTACCGAGTACTACACGTCGGTGCAGACGATCATCCCGCTGGCCGCCGGCAGCGAGGTCATCTTCACCGGCTTCTACAACCGGCTGGTCCGCCGCGCCGGCGACCCGCCAGCGCAGACGTTCCTGCTGGGGTTCGACAGCACCCCGATTCGAGCCGAGAAGTCGCTGTACGACCTCTCGACGTGGGCCCGCAGCCACGACGACCTGACCGCCGCGCTGCTCGCGACGCCGTCGTCGCGGGTGGTCGAGCTGCTGGACGCCGACCAGCCGCCCGCCGGGGTGCCCGGGGCCG
Source organism: uncultured Actinomycetota bacterium (assembly GCA_963776255.1). Lineage (GTDB taxonomy): Bacteria > Actinomycetota > Actinomycetes > Mycobacteriales > Pseudonocardiaceae > Pseudonocardia. The sequence continues at coordinate 23,690 of CAVZMB010000020.1, forward strand.
TCTGGAACGAGTGGCGCGATCGGCTCCGCGCCCACCTCGACCGGTACGGACACGCCGTGTACAACATGGACTTCCTCAACCCGGTGCCGGCCGACGACCCGGCGCCGCTGCTGGACACGCTGCGGTTCTACCTGAGCGGCGGCGGCACTGGGTCGAGGCAGGACCCGTACGAGCGGCAGCGGCGCACCGCCGCTCGTCGCGAGGCGGAAACGACCGCCGTGCTCGACCGGCTGGACCCGGCGCGCCGGGCACCGTTCATCCGGCTGCTTCGCTGGGCGCAGCGCATCGCGCCGATCCGGGAGGACGCGCTTGCCGATATCGGCCTGGCCTGGCCGCAGCTGCGCCGGATGCTGCACGAGCTGGGCCGACGCCTGGTCGCGGCTGGGGTGATCACCAGCCCGGACGACGTGTTCTGGCTGCGGCGCGCGGAGATCCTCGGCGACCGCGGTGCCCAGCTGGCCGGAGTCGTGGAGCAGCGCAAGGCGCTCTGGCGGGGCCAGCGACGTGCCACGCCTCCGCAGCTGCTACCCAAGGGCACCTCGTGGGAGGTCTTCTCCGGCATCATGCCTGCCGCGTCGACCGAGCAGACCGGCAGCGTGCTCACCGGCACCGGCGCGAGCGCGGGGCAGGTCACCGCGACCGCCCGGGTGCTCGCCGGCCCGCAGGACTTCGGTCGCATGCGACCCGGCGACGTGCTGGTCGCCGGCATCACCACGCCGGCCTGGACCTCCCTGTTCGCGATGGCGTCCGGGGTGGTCACCGACGTCGGCGGCCCGCTGAGCCACAGCTCGATCGTGGCCAGGGAGTACGGCATCCCGGCCGTGCTCGGCACCGCCGTCGCCACCCGGCGCATCCAGGACGGCGCGCGCATTCACGTCGATGGCGACGCCGGAACCGTCACGCTCCTCGACGAGCACGACGAGCACGACGAGCTGCCGGCCGCATCGCCGGACGGGACGCCCAGTTCGCGCCCCGGACGCTGGGTCGCCGGAGCAGCCCTCGCGGGCGCAGCGGCGATAGGTCTCGCCGCAGCACGCCGCCGGAGGCGACGGGCGCGCGCTCAGCTCGGGTAGATCCGGACCGGGTGGATCAGGACGGCCGCGCGGCGCTCCTCGACCATCACCCGGTCGTAGGTCGGCCAGTCGTCGTGGCTGCCGCCGGCGGCGGTGAAGATTTGCCGCAGCAGCAGCCGCAGCCCTTCGGCGTCCACACCCGGGTAGGCGTCGTCCGGCCCGATGATCTCTGCGGACCCCTCAACGGTGGCGTACTGCCACCCCGCGGTGAACGTCAGGGCGACGGACGGGCGGGCGCGTAGGTTCGCCAGCTTCGTGCGGCCGTAGGTCACGAACGCCACCACCCGCTCGCCGGTCACCGGATGTGCCAGCACCCCGGCGTTGACCAATGTCGACTGCACCGAGCCGTCGGCCCGGGCGGTGGCCACCACGGCCAGGAAATCGTTCCGCTCGCCGACCCGCACGAGCTGATCGAGCTTGTCGTCGGACATCAGGCCGGGAGCTCGGTAAGGATCTCCGCGCCCTCCGGGGTCACCAGCACGGTGTGCTCGAACTGCGCGGTGCGCCTGCGGTCCTTCGTGACGACCGTCCAGTTGTCCGGCCATATGTCGTAGTCGATCGTGCCGAGGGTGATCATCGGCTCGATGGTGAACGTCATCCCCGGTTCCATGACCGTGCCGACGGTCGGCTCGTCGTAGTGCAGCACGACGAGGCCGCTGTGGAAGCTGCGTCCGATGCCGTGCCCGGTGAAGTCGCGCACCACGCCGTAGCCGAACCGCTTGGCGTAGGACTCGATCACCCGGCCCACCACGTTCAGCTGCCCGGCCGGACTTCACCGCGCGGACGCCGCGCAGCATCGCCTCCCGGGTGCGCTCGACCAACAGCCGGTCCTCCTCGCTGACGTTGCCGGCCAGGAAGGTCGCGTTGGTGTCGCCGTGCACGCCCCCGATGTAAGCGGTGACGTCGATGTTCACGATGTCGCCGTCCTCGATCACCGTCGAGTCCGGGATGCCGTGGCAGATCACCTCGTTGAGGCTCGTGCAGCACGACTTCGGGAAGCCCTTGTAGCCCAGCGTCGACGGGTACGCGCCGTGGTCGCAGATGAACTCGTGCACCACCCGGTCGATCTCGTCGGTGGTGACCCCCGGGGCCACCACGTCGCCGCCGACCTGCAGCGCCTGGGCGGCGATCCGGCTGGCCACCCGCATGCCCTCGATCACCTCGGGCGGCTGCACCCAGGGGTCGGTGGTGCGCCGCGGGCGCTTCCGGCCGACGTACTCCGGACGCTCTATCGATCCCGGCACGGCGCGCAGCGGGGATGTCTCACCAGGGGTGAGGAGTGCGCGAACGGGCATGCAGCCACTCTATGCCGCGCCGGGTCGACCCGTCATAGCTCGCCCTATGCTGCGTCGAGCCCGCGCGCAGCTCGAGTGGGCAGCCCTTGGGGGACCCTGGCATGAGCTATGTGATCGGTGTCGACGTCGGCACCACGTTCACCGTGGCCGCGGTGGGACGTGGTGGCCGGGTCGCGGCGGTCGAGCTCAGCGGCCACGGAGCGGCGGTCCCCTCGGTGCTCTTCTTCGCCGCCGACGGCACGGTCCAGGTCGGCGACGCGGCGGTCCGGCGCGCCGTGCTGGAGCCGGAACGCGTCGCCAGGGAGTTCAAACGGCGGGTCGGCGACCCGGCACCAGTGATCATCGGGGGTAGCCCGTACTCCGCCGATGGTCTGATCGCCAGGCTGCTGTCCTGGGTGGTCGACGCGGTCGCGGCCCGCGAGGGCGGCCGCCCGAGCCGGGTGGCCCTCACCCACCCGGCGAACTGGGGTCCGTACAAGCGCGATCTGATGCGGCAGGCCGCGCAGCGCGCCGGGATCGCGCCCGTGTCGCTGCTCACCGAGCCGGAGGCGGCCGCGGCGTGCTACGCGGCCACCGAACGGGTCGAGGTCGGGAGCACCATCGCGGTGTACGACCTCGGCGGTGGGACGTTCGACGCGGCGGTGCTGCGCAAGACCGCGACCGGGTTCGACGATCCTCGGCACGCCGCAGGGCATCGAGCGGCTCGGCGGCATCGACTTCGACGAGGCGGTGTTTGCGCACGTCCGCACCACGGTCGGTGCGGCACTGGAGCAAGCTGGACCCGTCCGACCCCGCCGACCTGGCGGCCGCGGTGCAGCTGCGCGCGGAGTGCGTGGCGGCCAAGGAGGCGCTGTCCGCCGACACCGAGGCCGCGGTCGCCGTGCTGCTGCCCGGCGCGCACACCACCGTGCGGATCACCCGGGCCGAGTTCGAGGGCATGATCCGGCCGGCCATCGCCGAGACGGTCGCCGCGCTGCGCCGGACGTGGGCTCGGCCGGGTGCGACCCGAGCAGCTCGACGCGGTGCTGCTGGTCGGCGGCTCGTCCCGCATCCCGCTGGTCAGCCAGCTGGTGTCGGCCGAGCTGGGACGGCCGATCGCCACCGACATCTCGCCGACCACCGCGGTGGCGATCGGAGCGGCGCAGATCCTGGAACCGCAGCCGGCCCGGCGCACCCGCCCGCCGGCACCGGTCGTCGCGCCGCGGCCGGGCGCCGGACCCGGAGCGCGTCCGGTCGCCGCCCGGTCCCCCGGTGCCGCCCAGCCCCCCGGTGCCGCCCAGTCCCCCGGTGCGGCCAAGCCCCCCGCCGCCGGCGCCCGGCCCGCCGCGCCTCGCGTCTCCCCCGCCGCCTCCCCTCCCGCGACGCCGCCCGCCACTCCGCGGCCCGCGACGCCCGCTGCGGCACAGCCACCGCGACGGCCGACCGCCGTCATGCCGAGGGCGGCCATCGACGCCGAGCCACCCCGAGGTCCGGCCCGCAGCTCGGCCGGAGCCCTGGCGAGCTCCTCGGCGCGGGGTGCGGCCGCCGGCGGACCGACGAGGGAACGCCGCTGGATCCCGCCCGTCGCGGCGGCGATCGTCGGCATCCTCGCCGCGGCCGCACTGATCTGGTTGATCACGAACAGCGGCAGCGGGAGCACCTCGTCGATCGGTCCCAAGACCACCACGGCCACCGCGGACCCCGCTACCACCCCGGCGACCACCACCGCGGCGACGACGCCCACGCCCACCGCGCCGCCCAAGCTCACGGTCGCCGGCCTGCGGCAGGATCCGTGCAGCGCGCTGACCCCGGACCAGGCCGCGGAGCTCGACCTGCGGAGCCCGGGGCGAGAGTCCAACGGCATCGGCTGTCGGTGGGAGGGCCAGAACGCCCCGGAGGTGGACGTCTCGGCGGCGTCCGGGCCCGACATCTACTCCGACATCATCAACAACCCGGGCGGCTGGGCGCACCTGGACCGCGTCGAGGTAGCCGGCCGCCAGGCGGTGCGTTACGGCGCGGCCGGCTCGTGCAGCGTGACGGTCCGGGTGTCCCAGAACGAGTCGATCACCACGAGCTCACGGCAGACCCCGCAGGACCAGAACGGCTGCGACCGGGCCACCGCCGCCGCGCGGGCGGTGCTGGCGAACTTCTAGCCGGCGAACTTCTAGCCGGCGACCGTCATCCGGCGTCCGCCCGTCCTGATGGTCTGGTCCGGGCCGGTTCCGCTCCTCACGCGCTTCGCGCGCTGCGATGCTCGCCGGCCCTCCCCCTCCGCGAGCGGCGCGCCACCAGGAGCGCGACCGCCCGCCAACCGAGCATCAGCACGGTCAGCGTCAGCGCGGTGACCAGCACGAACGTCGGCGGCAGCCGACCGGTCACGATGGCCCGGCCGATCAGCCCGACAACCAGGGTCGCAGCGAGCACCAGCCCGCCGGCCCGCAACGTCAGCGGTGCGGCCCGCACCCGGGCGGCGCACCAGCCCAACCCGACCCCGACCAGGAACGGCCCCGCGGTCACCAGCACCCCGACCAGATCGGTCAGCTCGCCGTGAGTCGCCCGACCGAGCACGGCGAACACCAGCACGGCGACGATGTCGGCGATCAGTGCGGCCACGGCAGCTCGGCTCATCGCGGTCCAGCCTAGGACGGCACGCCCGGTGATCGGAGCCGCCTGGCCTCGGCTCAGCTCACCGCCCCGAGAAAGCGCGCCGCCACCTCGACCGCCGGCTGGGAGGAACCGGCGTCCACCAGTAGCACCGCGAAGGCCAGGTCACCCCGGTATCCCACGAACCAGCCGTGCGCCCGGTCCCCAGCGCCGAACTGGGCGGTGCCGGTCTTGCCCGACACCTCGCCCAACGGCGCCAGCCGGCTGGCCGTGCCGGCGACCACCACCTGCCGCATCATCGTCCGGAGCGCGTCGATCACCGGGGGCTGCGGCGCATCGGGCGGCACCGCGACCGCCGTTGGCCGGTCCTTGACCAGCTGCGGGGTGACCGGCGCGCCGCGGTCGACGGTCGCGGCGACCAGGGCCATGCCCAGCGGGCTGGCCAGCGCGTCGCCCTGGCCGAACCCGTTCGCCGCCCGGCGCACGACGTCGTCGGCCGGCGGTACCGACCCGGTCACGGTGGTAGCCCCCGGGACGACATAGTCCGCGCCGAGCCCGAGCCGGCGGGCTGCGGCCGAAAGGTCCCCAGCGCCACCGTCCGCGGCGAGCTGCGCGAACGTCGTGTTGCACGAGCGGGCGAACGCGGTGACCAGCGGCACCGTGCCCAGGTCGAGCCGGTCGTTGTTCGGCACCTCCCGGCCGCCGATCGTCACGGTCGCCGGGCAGCCCACCGGCGAGCTCGGGGTGAGTCCCCGGGTGAGCGCGGCGTCTGCGGTCACGATCTTGGCGGTGGAGCCCGGCGGGTACCGGCCGGTCAGGGCGACCGGGCCCTCGGCGTCCGCCGGCTCGTTCTGCGCCACGGCGAGCAGCTCTCCGGTGGACGGCCGGACCGCGACCAGCATCGCCTGCTGCCCGATCGGGTCGACGGCGTCCTCCGCTGCGGCCTGGACGGCGCGGTCGATCGTGACCGTCACCGCGGTTCCAGGCCGTGGCGGCTGCTGCTCCAGGTCGGCGACCGCGGCACCGTCTGCGCCGACGGTCCGGACCGTCCAGCCGGGCACCCCGTCGAGCTGGTCGGCCAGCCCGACCCGCACCCCGGTCAGCACCTGCCTGGCGAAGCCGGCGTCGGGGGCCAGCAGCCGGGTCTGGGTGCTGAACGTGACGCCGGGCAGCTCGTGAATCGCCGCCTGGACCTGCCGGTAGTCGGCCTCGCGCAGCACCGCCACCTGGTACTCCCGGCCCGGGGTGCCGCCCGCACCCTGGATGATCGATTGCTGGGTGATCGTCGGGTCGAACCTGGACAGCGCTCTTGCCAGCGCCTCGGCAACCGCGGGCAGGTCGCCGGCACCGGTGCTGTTCGCTGCGGTGTCGAGCAGCACGACGACGACCGGCTGGGCGCTGAGCAGCGGGGCCCCGTCGCGGTCCAGCACCGGCGCCGGATCCGGTGCCTGCTCGGTCAGCACCAGCGACTGTCCGGGACCAAGGCCGGGGTGCACCGCGGCCGGCGACCACTCGACGAGCCAGCCGGAGTCGGCTTCGCGCAGCGCCAGCGTGCCCGGGTAGCTCCACCGCCGGTCCTTGCCGAGGTCCCAGGTCACGGTGACCGAGGCGTCCGCCCGCCCGCTCGCGGCGCGGACCTGGTCGACTGCGACCGCCAGCCCGGCCGGTCGCAGCGCGGCACGCACCGCTGCGAGTGCCTGCTCGGCGGCCGCCGGGGAGTCCGTCAGCGCGGCCGCGGCCCGGTCGTCGCCGCGCGACCAGGCCGCGGCGAACTCGCGCGCCACCCGGTCCTGGCCGGGTTCGAACAGCCCGCAGCCGGTGAACAGCGTGGTGGCGAGCAGGACCAGAACGGCCGCAAGCGTGCGGCACGTCGCCCTGCCCCCGTGATCAACGGCGCCGTTGTACGGCCCTATTGCACGAAAGTGCCGTTCGTTGCGACAACCCACCGCGGTGCGTCAGAACAGCACGGTCGCGAGGCTGCCGATCTGAGCGAAGCCCACCCTGGCGTAGCTCGACCGGGCAACGGCGTTGAACGCGTTGACGTACAGGCTGGCCACCCGGCCGGTGGCGACGAGGTGCTGCACAACGGCCGCCGTCCCGGCAGCGCCGAGCCCGCGTCCGCGCTGGTCCGGGCGGACCCAGACCCCCTGGATCTGACCGACCCGGCGGGACAGCGCGCCGATCTCGGCCTTGAACACCACCTGGCCGTGTTCGAAGCGGGCGAACGCCCGACCGGCAGACACCAGCTCGGCCACCCGGGCGCGGTACCCCGAGCCGCCGTCACCGATGCGCGGGTCGACGCCGACCTCCTCGGTGAACATGGCAACGGCGGCCGGCAGGTAGCGGTCCAGCTCGCTCAGCCGGACCGGGCGCACCGTCGGGTCCGGCGCCACGTCAGGTTGGCGGGCGAGCACCATCAGCGGCTGGTCCGGACGCACCTCCCGAGCCGGCGCCCAGCTGGGCTCCAGCTCCTCCCAGAGGGCCAGCACCAACTCGGACTTCCCCACCAGCGACGAGCAGATCCGGCCGTGCCGACGTGCCCGGTGCGCGAACCCGCGGATCGCCGAGCGCTCACCGCTGATCGGGATCAGGTTGGCCCCGGAGAAGCACAGCCCGTCCAGGCCGCCGTCCCCGCTCCCGCCCGAGCCCCACAGCTCGCCGCCGAGCCGCCACGGCTCGAGGCCGTTGGACTCCACCCGGGAGGCGACCATGCAACCGGCAACGGGATCGGCGTCGAGTGCCAGCTGGACGTCGGCTCTGTCGCGCTCGTCGAGCACCCGCGCGCCGGCAAGCTTGAGCACCTGCTCACCCTGCCAGATCCACTAGCGAATCGTGACCTCAGGTTTGGCCGGTTCGCCGGGCGGCCCTGGCGGCATGTCCTCGGCCAGCCGCATGGCTTCCTCGATCAACGTCTCCACGATCTGCGACTCCGGGACTGTCTTGATCACTTCGCCCTTGACGAAGATCTGGCCCTTGCCGTTGCCGGAGGCGACGCCGAGATCGGCCTCGCGCGCCTCGCCGGGGCCGTTCACCACGCAGCCCATCACGGCCACCCGCAGCGGGACCTCCATCCCGGTCAGCCCCGCGGTCACCTCGTCGGCCAGCCGGTAGACGTCCACCTGGGCCCGTCCACAGGACGGGCAGGACACGATCTCCAGGCGGCGCTGTCGGAGGTTCAGCGACTCCAGGATCTGGAGGCCGACCTTGACCTCCTCGACCGGAGGCGCGGACAGCGAGACCCGAATCGTGTCGCCGATTCCGCGGGACAGCAGCGCGCCGAACGCGACCGCCGACTTCACAGTGCCCTGGAACGCCGGCCCGGCCTCGGTCACCCCGAGGTGCAGCGGGTAGTCGCTGGCCTCGGCCAGCAGCTCATAGGCCCGCACCATCACGACCGGGTCGTGGTGCTTCACCGAGATCTTGACGTCGTGGAAGTCGTGCTCGGCGAACAGGCTCGCCTCCCACAGCGCCGACTCGACCAGCGCCTCCGGGGTCGCCTTGCCGTGCTTCTGCATCAGCCGCGGGTCGAGGGACCCGGCGTTGACCCCGATCCGGATCGGAGTGCCATGTTCGGACGCCATCGCAGCTATTTCGGCCACCCGGTCGTCAAAGCGCTTGATGTTGCCCGGGTTCACCCGCACCCCGGCGCAGCCGGCCTCGATCGCGGCGAACACGTACCGCGGCTGGAAGTGAATGTCGGCGATCACCGGGATCTGCGACTTGGCCGCGATCGCCGGCAGCGCGTCCGCGTCGTCCTGGGACGGGCACGCGACCCGGACGATGTCGCAACCGGCCGCGGTCAGCTCGGCGATCTGCTGCAGGGTGGCGTCCACGTCGGCGGTCAGCGTGGTGGTCATGGACTGCACCGAGATCGGGTACTCGCTGCCGACGCCGACCTTGCCGACCCGCAGCTGGCGGGTCTGCCGCCGGGGCGCCAGCGTCGCGCCGTCGACCCCGACGGCGGGCATTCCCAGGCTGACCGTGCTGTCGGCGCTCACGGCTCCCAGCCTACGGAAGCCTTAGCACTCCTACTGCCGGCGCTACTCGGGCAGCCGGATCGGGTTGACGATGTCGGCGGTCAGGGTCAGCAGGCTGATCACGCCGAGCACCAGGATGAAGCCGTAGGTGATCGGCACCAGCCGCGTGTAGTCCACCGGCGGCATCTGCGGCTTGCCCAGCCTGGCCCGGATCCCGTCGCGAACCCGCTGGTACACGTTGACCGCGATGTGCCCGCCGTCCAGCGGCAGCAGCGGCAGCAGGTTGAAGACGCCGATGAAAATGTTCAGCACGGCGAGCAGCAGGATGAAGGACTCCCAGATCCCGCGGTCCGCCAGCTCACCACCGATCACGCTCGCCCCGACCACGCTCACCGGGGACTCCAGATCCCGCTGCCCGCCGCCGATGGCGTCGACCAGGCCCGGGATCTTCTCGGGGAACTTGAGCAGGCCGTCCCAGATCTGGCCGAACGTGGCGCCGGTGAACGCGACCGTCGCCGGCACGGCGGCCAGCGGGTTGTAGCTGAAGCTCAGCTGCAGGCTCGCTCCGATTGCACCGACCGTCTTCGGCTGCAGGGTCTGCTGGTCGAGTCGCTGCACCGGCGCGACGTCGACCGTCAGCGGGACCTGCTCGCCGTCCCGCTCGACGACGATCTGTGTCGGCCCGGTGCTGCGCTGGATGACCTGCACGACCTCCGGCCAGGTCGCGGTCGGCACGCCGGCCACCGAGACGACCTTGTCGCCGGGCTGCATTCCGGCGGCCCGCGCGGGCGTCGCCGAACCCGGCCCGCACGGCACCAGCTGGCGGGTCGTCGGGTCCTGGCTCGTCGCGCAGCTGATCTCGCCGACGACCGGCGAGCTGGTGGTGTTCGGCAGCCCGGAGGTCACCGCGAGCGTGTAGATCAGCAGGATGCCAAGCAGGAAGTGCGCCGCCGAGCCGGCGGCGAGCACGACCACCCGCTTCCAGGTCTTCGCCCGCAGGAACGAGCGCGGCTCCTCCTCGGGCGTGACCGGGTCGAGCGCGGTCATCCCGGCGATGTCGCAGAACCCGCCGGCGGGGATCGCCTTGAACCCGTACTCGGTCTCGCCGCGGCGGAACGAGAACAGCGTCGGGCCGAAGCCGACGAAGTAGCGCCGCACCTTCATGCCGAACGCCTTGGCGCTGACCAGGTGGCCCGCCTCGTGCAACGCGATCGAGATCATGATGCCGAGCGCGAACAGCGCGACACCGAGGGCGAAGATCACGCGGTGCTACTCCTTCTATCCGGCTCGGACGCTGGCCCGCTGCTGAGCGCGTTCTCGGGCCCACTGCTCGGCGGCTAGCACGTCCTCCACCGTAGCCGGGTCGCCGCGCCAGCCGTCGGCGGCCGCGAGCACGTCCTCCAGGACGGCGGTGATACCGACGAAGGGCAGCGCCTCGGAGAGAAAGGCCGCGACGCATTCCTCGTTCGCGGCGTTGAACGCCGCCGGCACGCAGCCGCCGGCCTCGCCGGCCGCCCTGGCCAGCGTGACCGCGGGGAAGGCGTCATCGTCCAGGGGCTCGAACGTCCAGCTGGTCGGCGCATCGAACGCGCTGGCCGGGGCGGCGTCCGGCACCCGGTCCGGCCAGCCGAGGGCCAGCGCGATCGGCAGCCGCATGTCGGGCGGGCTGGCCTGGGCGATCGTCGAGCCGTCGGTGAAGCGCACCATCGAGTGGATCACGGACTGCGGGTGCACGACGACGTCGATCCGCTGGTAGGGCACGCCGAACAGCAGGTGGGCCTCGATCAGCTCGAGGCCCTTGTTCACCAGGGTCGCACTGTTCACGGTGACCACCGGGCCCATGTCCCAGGTGGGATGGGCCAACGCCTGCTGCACGGTCACCCCGGCCAGTTCCTCGCGGCCGCGGCCGCGGAACGGCCCGCCGGACGCGGTGAGCAGCAGCCGGGCCACCTCCTCGGCCCGCCCACCACGCAGGCACTGGGCCAGCGCGGAGTGCTCGGAGTCCACCGGGACGATCTGACCGCTCGCCGCGGCGCCGGTGACCAGTGCACCGCCGGCGACCAGCGACTCCTTGTTCGCCAGCGCCAGGCTCGCCCCGGTGGCCAGCGCGGCCAGCGTCGGGCGCAGGCCGCGGGACCCGGTGATCCCGTTCAGCACGACGTCGGCCCGGCTGCACTCGATCAGCTCGACCACGGCGTCCGGGCCGGTCAGCACCTCGGGGGCGGAGTTGGCCGGACCGCGGAGCTTGTCGGCGAGCTGGACGGCGGCCTCGGCGCGGGGCACGGCCACCCGGGGGGCGCCGGTCGTCAGCACCTGCTCGGCGAGCAGCCCGACGTCGGCTCCCCCGGCGGCCAGCCCGACCACCCGGAACCGGTCCGGGTTGCGGGCGATCACGTCGAGGGCCTGGGTGCCGATGGACCCGGTCGAGCCGAGGACCAGCACGTCACGCACGGAAGTCCAGTGTGCCAGGATGACGACCGTGGTCGAGACCGACGGTGCGAAGCCCCGGGAGCTGGCGAGGCGGCCCAGCGCGGTCGCCAAGGTGGATCCGGTCGTGGAACCGTCCGCGGAGTGGGGATGGCACCAGCACTTCCCGCGCGCGGCGCGGGTGCTCGGCGTGCTGGTCGGGTTCCTGACGCTGGGCCTGCTCGTGGCCAGCAACGCGGACTGGACCGAGATGATCTACACGGTCGGCACGGCATTGATCCTGTTCGTCCTGGTGCTGCTCAGCGTCCTGCGGCGGCGCAATAGCTGGCGGCCGAAACGCCACTAGCCCTGTTCGCTGGCTGTTCGGCCCCTGTTCCGCGGCCTTCCGGGCGGCCAGCAGCACCGGGTCCCAGACCGGTGAGAACGGCGGCGCGTACCCGAGGTCGAGGCCGACCATGTCCTCGACGGTCATCCCGGCACACAGCGCTGTCGCGCACACGTCGACGCGTTTCGCCGCGCCTTGCCCCCCGACGATCTGCGCGCCCAGCAGGCGCCCGCGGCCCAGCTCGACGATCAGCTTCACGGTCATCGGTGCGGCGCCGGGCAGGTATCCCGCGCGGGTGCTCGATTCCACTGTCACGGTGCGGAACGCGAACCCGGCCAGCCGCGCCTCGCTCTCCGACAGCCCGGTCCGGGCGACCTCCAGGTCGCCCATCCGGCTCATCGCGGTGCCGACCACGCCGGGGAACGTCGCGTATCCGCCGGTCAGGTTCGTCCCGATCACCCGGCCCTGCTTGTTGGCGTGAGTGCCGAGCGCGACGTGCGCCGCCGCGCCGCTGACCCGGTTGGTGACCTCGACGCAGTCGCCCGCGGCCCACACGTTGTCGTGCCCGAGCACCCGCATCCGCCGGTCGGTGCGCAGCCCGCCGGTCTCGCCGAGCGGCATCCCGGCCGCCCGGGCGAGCTGGCAGTTCGGCCGCACGCCGATGCCGAGCACGATCAGCTCGGCCGGCAGGTCTGCGGTGTCGGTGCGCACCACCCCGACCCGGCCGTCCGGACCGGCGCCGAAGCCGACCACCGTCGTGCTTGTGCGCAGGTCGATGCCGGCGTCCACCATCGCCTTCCCGACCAGGGCACCCATGTCCGGATCGAGCGTGGACATCGGCTGCGACGCCTGCTCGACGACTGTCACGTCGAGGCCGCGGGCCAGCAATGCCTCGGCCATCTCCAGTCCGATGTAGCCGCCACCGACCACCACCGCGTGCTCCGGTGCGTTGCTCAGCGAGTCGAGCACCGCGGTGCCGTCCTGCAAGGTCTGCACCCCGTGGATGCCGGGCAGGTCGATGCCGGGCAGCTCGGGGCGGATCGGGACCGCGCCGGTCGCGACCACCAGCTCGTCGAACCCCTCCCGGTACTCCTCGCCGTCTTCGGGTCGGGCGAGCACCTCTTGGCGCTCAAGGTCCAGGGCGACGACCTCGGTGCGGGTCCGGACGTCGATCCCGTTGCGCCGGTGCCGCTCCGGGGAGCGCACGACCAGCACCTCGGGGCCGGTGTCCGCACCGAGCTCGCCGCCTAGCCAGTACGGGATGCCGCACGCCGAGTACGAGGTGTACCCGGTGCGCTCGAAAGCGATCACCCGCAGGGCGCCCGGCTCGGCGCGACGCAGCGCCTGGGACGCCGCGCTCATCCCGGCGGCGTCCCCGCCGATCACCACGACGCGCCTCATCTCCCATATCGTCGCAGCATGCCGTCGGCGGTGGAGCTGGAGATCGACGATCGGGTGGTGCGGATCACCAACCCGGATCGGGTGTACTTCCCGGCTCGCGGTGAGACCAAGCTCGACCTGGCGAACTACTACCTCTCGGTCGGCGACGGCATCGTCCGCGCGCTGCGGGACCGTCCGACCATGCTGCACCGGTTCCCGACCGGGGTCACCGGGGAGAAGGTGCACCAGAAGCGAATCCCCTCCGGCGCGCCGGACTGGGTGCAGACGGTTCGGGTGGACTTCCCGCGGTTCGGCAGGCACGCCTACGAGCTGTCCGTGACGCACGTCGCGGATGTGATCTGGGCGGTGCAGATGTCCACCGTCGAGTTCCATCCGTGGAACTCCAGGCGGGCGGACACCGAGAAGCCCGACGAGTGGCGGATCGACCTCGACCCGGGGCCTGCTGCGAGTTTTGGCGACGTGCGCCGGGTGGCCGGGGTGGTGCACGAGGTACTGGACGAGTTGGGCGCGGTGGGTTGGCCGAAGACCTCCGCCGGCAAGGGGATGCACGTCTACGTGCGGATCTCGCCGCAGTGGGGATTTCCCGAGGTGCGCAACGCCGCCTGGGCGTTCGCCAAGGAGATCGAGCGGCGGCTGCCGGACCTGGTCGACCTGTCGTGGTGGAAGAAGGACCGCGATCCGGCGACGATCTTCGTGGACTACAACCAGAACACCCGCGACCACACGATCCGCTCGGCGTACTCGGTGCGGGGATCGCCGGAGGCCCTGGTCTCGGCGCCACTGACCTGGGACGAGGTGCCGGACGCCGCGCCGCGGGACTTCACGATCGCGACGATGCCGGCCCGGTTCGCCGAGCTCGGCGACCTGCACGCCGGGATCGACGACGCGGTGTTCTCGATCGAGCCGTTGCTCGAATGGGCGGAGCGGGACGGCCTGGAGAGCCAGGCGACGCCGGCGACCAGCACCCGACCCACCCCGGACTGGGGCCCCACCGGCGGCGGCCGCCCCCGCAACTGGCCCCGCGAGCGCTGAGCATTCTCACCGAAACCAACACCACTGCTGTCCCATCCATGATCGAACAGCACTCACGCAGGTCTCGACGTCTCGAGCGCCGCGCCGATGAGTTTCACTGTGCGGTCAGGAGTACGGAGCACGTCGGGCGCCGTGAAGCGGTAGACGCGCCAGCCGAGGTCGACCAGCAGGGTGCCCCGGCGGATGTCCTTCGCCACCTGCGCCGGCGTCAGATGATGGCCGCCGTCGTACTCGATCCCGATCCGCTGCCGCGGGTACGCGAGGTCCAGATAGGCGACCACCCGCGCTCGCTCGTCGGCCACCGGGTGTTGCACGGCAGGACGCGGCAGCCCCTGCAGTACCAGCAACAGGCGCAGTCGACTCTCCATCGCCGACTCCGAGCGCGGATCGGCGAGGTCGACGACCTGGTCGATCCGCCGGCAGTTCCGCGCTCCTGGGTGCCGCCGGCGCAGCTCGACCAGCCGTTGGGGCGCGAACCCGCCGAGGGCGGACAGCGAGTCCAGCGCGACGACGGCGTCCACGAGATCGCGCCATCGGGCGAGGTCGTAGGCCGTGCGCAGGGCCGACGTGCAGACGACGCCGCCAGTGTTCCGGGTATCCCCAGGTCCGAGCGTCCCCCGGTGTACCAGTAGGCCCGGGTGGCTGCGTAGCTCACCGTTGGTGATCAGCACCTCGGCGGGCCAGTCGCTCGGAGCGCACCCGGCGCCGAGCAGCTCGGCCGCCGACCAGCCGGCCAAGGCACCGCGCCCCGCAACGAGTAGGTACGCGGCGCGGGACCGCGCCACCAGGTCCAACGTCCACGCTCGCCGACAGGTAGATGTCGGGGAACACGCGCCGGAAGCGCTTCCCGCGGAGTTGGGCCGGGGTGAGCAGGCCGGCAGCGAGGGCCGTCGAACCGCGGAACGCCTGCACCGGCGAATTCTTGCCTGCGCTACACGGCGCTAGGTGCGGTTTCGCCGAACTCGTCAGGAGGCTCGCCCGAGGTTCGCCGAGCTCGGCGACCTGCACGCCGGGATCGACGACGCGGTGTTCTCGATCGAGCCGTTGCTCGAATGGGCGGAGCGGGACGGCCTGGAGAGCCAGGCGACGCCGGCGACCAGCACCCGACCCACCCCGGACTGGGGCCCCACCGGCGGCGGCCGCCCCCGCAACTGGCCCCGCGAGCGCTGAGCCTGCGACCGCCGCCTGCCGACCCGTGATCAACGGAGGATTTGCGCGGCCCTATTGCACGAAAGTGCCGTTCGTTGCGTTCACTGGCAGTGGGCGCGCAGAGAGCAGTGGGCGTTCAGTGGCAGTGGGCGCGGTCAGCCGCTTGTGAGCACGTCGGCGATGTTGAAGCTGACCGGGCGCTCCAGCTGCTCGTAGCTGCACGACTCGGGATCACGGTCCGGGCGCCAGCGCACGAACTGGGTGGTGTGCCGGAACCGGCTGCCCTCCATGTAGTCGTAGCGCACCTCGACCACCCGTTCCGGGCGCAGCGGTACGAACGACAGGTCCTTGCCGGCGTTCCACCTGCTGGTCTCGTTCTTGCGCGGGGTGCGCTCGCCCAGCTCGTGCGCGGCCCAGTTCCACGGATGCCCCTCGAACGTGGTGACCAGCGGCTGGAGCTCGGTGAACAGCGCGCGCCGGGTGGCCATCGGGAACGCGCCGACGACCCCGACCGAGGCCAGCACCCCACGCTCGTCGAACAGCCCCAGCAGCAGCGAGCCGACCGCGTCCGGGCCGGACTTGTGCACCCGGTACCCGGCGACCACGCAGTCGGCGGTGCGCTCGTGCTTGATCTTGCTCATGACCCGCTTGTCGGGCTGGTAGCGCAGGTCGAGCCGCTTGGCGATCAGGCCGTCCAGCCCGGCACCCTCGAACTGCTCGAACCACCGCCGCGCGGTGTCCAGATCCTGGGTCGCCGGGGTGATGTGCACGGGCGGCTTGGCGTCGGCCAGTGCCTGCTCCAGCAGCACGCCGGCGCTCGATCAGCGGCCGGCCGGTCAGGTCCTCGTCGTCCAGCGCCAGCAGGTCGAACGCGATGAAGCTGGCCGGGGTGTGCTCGGCGAGCATCCGCACCCGGCTGTCGGCCGGGTGGATCCGCTGCTGGAGGGCCTCGAAGTCCAGCGTGTTGCGCTCGGTGTCGGCCACCACGATCTCACCGTCCACCACCGCGCGCGGCGGGAAGTTGGCCCGCACCGCGTCCACGACCTCCGGGAAGTAGCGGGTCATCGGCCGCTCGTTGCGGCTGCCGATCTCGACCTCGTCACCGTCGCGGAACACGATGGACCGGAAACCGTCCCACTTCGGTTCGTACAACTGGCCGGGCGGGATCTCGGCGATCGGCTTCGCCAGCATCGGCGAGACGGGCGGCATCACTGGCAGGCGCACCCCGCCAGTGTCCCCTACGACGCACCCCGCCAGTGTCACTACTACGCCGTGCCCAACTACGCCGCGCCTACTACGCCGCAAGATCAACGGCGCTCTTGTACGACCCTATTGAACGAAAGTGCCGTTCGTTGCGGACGGCGGCGGCGGGGTGGCGGCGAGCTGGCCGCAGGCGGCGGCGATCTCCCGGCCGCGGGTGTCCCGCACCGTGCAGCTCACCCCGGCGGCGCGCACCCGGCGCACGAACTCCCGCTGCACCTCGGGCGGACTGGCGTCCCATGCGCTGCCCGGTGTCGGGTTGAGCGGGATCAGGTTGACGTGTACCAGGCTCGCGCCGAGCGCCGACCGCAGCCGGGCGCCGAGCAGGTCGGCCCGCCACGGCTGGTCGTTCACCTCCCGGATCAGCGCGTACTCCACCGACACCCGTCGGCCGGTGCGGTCGGCGTAGTACCGGGCGGCAGCGAGCACCTCATGCACCGGCCAGCGGGTGTTCACCGGCACCAGCGTGTCGCGCAGCTCGTCGTCCGGGGTGTGCAGCGACACCGCCAGCGTCACCGGGATGCCCTCGTCGGCCAGCCGGCGGATCGCCGGCACCAGCCCCACCGTCGACACGGTCACCCCGCGCGCGGACAGCCCCAGCCCGGACGGCGCCGGCTCGATCAGCCGGCGCAGCGCGTCCCGCACCCGGACGTAGTTCGCCAGCGGCTCACCCATACCCATGAACACGACGTTTGACAGCCGCTCCGGCCGGGCCTCGACAGCGGCGGCGCGCACCTGCTCCACGATCTCCCCGGTGGACAGGTTGCGCTGCAGCCCGCCCTGTCCGGTCGCGCAGAACGGGCAGGCCATCCCGCAGCCGGCCTGGCTGGACACGCAGACCGTCACCCGGTCCGGGTAGTGCATCAGCACGCTCTCCACCAGTGCGCCGTCGTGGGTGCGCCACAGCGTCTTGGCGGTGGCGCCGGCGTCGCAGGTCAGCGAGCGCACCGGTGCGAGCAGTCTCGGCAGCAGCGCCGAGCCGAGCCGGGTCCGCAGCGCGGCTGGCAGGTCGGTCATCAGCGCCGGGTCGGCTTCGAGCCGGCCGAAGTAGTGCCGGGAGAGCTGGTCGCCGCGGAACGCCGGCACGCCCAGCTCCTGTACCGCCGCCCGACGCGCGTCCGGGTCGAGATCGGCCAGGTGTCGCGGCGGGCGGGTCGGGCGCGGTTCGTCGAAGACCAGCGGAAGGGCGCTCACCGGGCGTCGACCCGGGTACGCAGCTCGCGGAACATGCCGAAGCGCTGCGCGGCCGCGATCCACAGCACCGTCCCAGCGGCGAGTCCGACCAAGCCCTGCGCGTACACCGGCCCGGCGGTGCGCACCGCGAGCAGCCCGCCGATCAGCGCGATGGCCAGCAACGCCAGGCCGGGCAGGACGCTGGGTCGCCCCAGCCGCAGCATTTGCAGTCCGACCAGTCCACAGGCCACCGGAGCGGCGACCTCACCCCAGCCGATCCAGCCCATGACGAGCACGGCCAGCCCGAGCAGCACGAGCGTCCAGACCGAGAGCTTGGTGATCCGTTGCCGCACCGGCTCGGTAGGGCCGTCGGCGCGCGGCGGACGGCCGCGCGCGGCCAGCCACAGCGCGACCGTCACGGCCAGCCCCAATGCGAGCACCACGGTGGACACTCCCGGCGGCAGCACCACCGCGCCGGCCGTCCACCAGGCACCGCCCGCGAGCGCCATCAGCTTGCCCACCGGACCACGGTAGCCCGTTGCGAAAACGTAACCCCGCGGCATTGAACGTTGCGACAAGCTGCGCCGTGTGCCTCGCTGGACACCCCGATCCGGCCGGCACATGCGAGCCAGGGAGAAAGCCATGCAGAACCGTGGACCGATCCTCACCCTTGTGGCGGTGGTCGCGCTGGGGCTGGTGCTGTTCCTGGTGAACCTGACTGCCGCCCCTGGCACACCTGCCGCCGCACCGGCGGCCGCCCCCGCCACGACGGACGCCTCCCCCGCGCCGGCCGCGCAGGCGACCCCGTTCCCGGCCAAGGCCAAGTACACCGGCAACGCCACGAAGGCGGATGGCACGCCGGTGCCGATCGCGATCACGGTCGACGGCGCGAAGGTCAAGGCCTACCTGTGTGACGGCAAGACGATCGAGGCCTGGTTCCAGGGCACCCAGCAGGACGGGAAGCTGGTCGACGTCAAGGGCAAGGGCGCCAACACCCTGACCGGCCAGCTCGACGGCGAGACGATCAAGGGCGAGGTCTCGGTCCTGGTCAAGGGCGACCAGGTGAAGTGGCCGTACCAGGCGGCCGTGACGACGAAGCCCGACTCCGGCCTGTACCGGGCGAGCGGCTCCACCGGCACTACCGGGTGGATCGTGCAGGACAACGGTTCGCAGACCGGCGTCATCCAGCCGCCGGCACCCGCTCCGCCGGCACCCGCGCCGCCGCTGGACCTGGCCAACCTGCAGGCCAGCCTGGAGCAGAACGGCGGGGCCCCGGTGGACGGCAACTCCGACGTCGTCAGCGGCTGACCCCGTCACCACCGGCGAGAGGAACTCCCGATGACCACAGCCGAACCTCCGACCACCGAGATCCGGCCGACGAAGTCCGGGCCGTCCCTCGGCCCGTTGCTCGGGGTCGTCGCGATCGGCGTGGGCGTCTCCGTCCTGCTCGGGGTCTACGGCGCGCTGCACATCTCGACCGGACAGTCCGTCAACGTCGCCGGCTTCTCGGACCCGCTGTACGTCAAGGCGTGGCTGACCACCGGCGCATTCGTGCTGGCCATCGTGCAGCTGATCACGGCCCTGATCATGTTTGGCAAGATCAAGCTAGCCAACCAGCCGTCCTGGATCGGGCCGCTGCACCGGTGGTCCGGCCGGATCGCCGTGCTGCTGACCGTGCCGGTCGCGGTGCACTGCCTGTACGCGATCGGCTTCGAGATCTACGAACCCCGGGTCCTGTTCCACTCGCTGTTCGGCTGCCTTTTTTACGGGGCCTTTGTCACCAAGATGCTGGTGTTGTCACGCAAGGGCATGCCCGGCTGGGCGCTGCCGGTGATCGGTGGGGTGGTCTTCACCCTCCTGGTCGGGCTGTGGGTGACGGCGAGCCTCTGGTTGTTCGTCGCCAAGGGCATCCGCTTCTGACGACCGGAGGACGACCAGATGGGACGTGACGTGAGAACCGAGGATCAGCAGGCCCCGGCGCTCGGCCGCCGAGCCGTGGTGGCCGGCGCCGGTGCGGTTGCGGCGGCCGTCGTGCTCGGCGGCTGCGCCATCTACGGTCGGCAGCCCGCCGCGCCGGCTGCCGCACCCGGAACCCCGCTGGCCAAGACGACTGACATCCCGGTCGGCTCCGGCAAGATCTTCCCAGCGCAGAAGGTGGTCGTCACTCAGGCGGCGGCGGGTCAGTTCGCTGGCTTCTCGTCGGTCTGCACACACCAAGGTTGCGATGTCGCCGAGATTGCCGGCGGCACGATCAACTGCCCGTGCCACGGCAGCAAGTTCAACCTGGACGGCACTGTCGCGAACGGCCCCGCACCGTCCCCGCTGGAGAAGAAGAACATCACGGTTCAGGGCGACTCGATCACGCTGGCCTGATCACGGACGGTCCGGGAGAAGCGGTCCGGTCGGCTTGCGGCGCAGGTGCACCCGGTAGCCGACCGGCACCGTCAAGCCCACGGTCGCGGCGATCGACCTTGCAGCGACCGGCGCGCTGAACTCGATCGCGAGCACCGACTCCAGGTCGGTCCGCGTCTCGAACCGCCACACCGTCTCCACCCGGCGCAACGAGAAGCCCTGCTTGGCGAAGAACCGCTCGACCTTCGCCGGCCGGTAGCGCGGCAGGTCGGCGCGCATCCAGTCGCCGTACGGCGGGCGTGCGCCGTCCAGGTCCACGATCGCGATCGCGCCGCCCGGCCGGAGCACCCGCTCCGCCTCGGCCAGCCCCGGCTCGCAACCGGGCCCGAAGAAGTACGCCGTGCGGGCATGCACGAGATCGACACTGCCGTCCGGCACCGGCAGCCGCTCGGCCTGCCCGGCCAGCACGTCGACCGCGGGCAACCCGGCCACCCGGCGCCGCGCCCTGGCGACCAGCGTGTCGAACGGCTCGACGCCGACCACGCTGCGCGCCGTCTCGGCGAACCGCGGCAGGTGGAACCCGTCCCCGCACCCGACGTCCAGCACATCCAGGCCGTCCCACCGGCACTCCGCGTGCAGCGCCGCCCACAGCGCACCGGTGGCGTCCTGCGCCCGGTTCTCGACCTCGTAGATCTCCGGCCAGTTCCAGATGTTGGGGCTGGGCACCGGGGACACCGCACGAGTGTGGCGCACCGTGCCCGGCCTCAGCCGTCGGACTGCAGGAACGCGAGCACCGCCGCGACCCGGCGGTGCACCGGGGCGTCGGCGAGCCGGAGCTTGCCGAAGATCGAGTTGACGTGCTTCTCCACTGTCGACCCGGACAGATGCAGGGCCTGCTCGATTCCGGCGTTCGTACGACCCCGCGCCATCTCCCGCAGCACGTCGAGCTCGCGGGGGGTGAGCTCGCCGAGCGGCGATCGGCGGGAGCGGTTCCGCTGGGCGAGCAGGGCGTCGACCACGATCGGGTCGATCACCGAGCCGTTGCGGGAGACCTCCCGGAGCGCTCGGACCAGGTCGTCCACGTCGTCAAGGCGGTCCTTGAGCAGGTAGGCCAGCCCGGACGTACCGTCCTTGAACAGTTCGGCGGCGTACGCGGCGTCGGTGTGCTGGGAGAACACCGCAACCCCGACGCCGGGGTGATCGCGCCGGATGGTGTGCGCGGCCTCGATGCCCTCCATGTGGTGTCCGGGCGGCATCCTGATGTCGGTGAGCACGACGTCCGGGCCGAATCGCCGCACCGCGTCGTGTAGCTCGTCCGCGGTGCCGACGGCCGCGAGGACCTCAACCGTTCCAGAGTCCTCGAGCAGCCGGCGGGTCCCCTCCCTGACCAGGTAGTGATCCTCTGCGATCACCACCCGCAGTCGCTCAGCCACCGTGCACCGCCAGCGGCAACTCGGCGTGCACCTCGGTGCCACCGCCCGGTTCCGACCGCACCCGAAGCAGGCCACCGAGCGCCTCCACCCGATCCCGGATGTTGGTGATGCCGGCACCGCCGTTGCGTGCCGACGGATCGAAACCGGCTCCGTCGTCGCGGACGTCGACCGTCAGCAGGCCGTTCTCCGTGCACAGCGCGATGTCGGCGCTCGCCGCCCCGGAGTGCTTGATCACGTTGGTGATCGCCTCACAGATCACGTAGTAGGACGCGCCTTCGACGGCGAGCGGCAGCCGGCGGGTGCGCAGCTCGGGCTCGGTGTGCATCGTGGCCGGGACCGGCAGTCGCCGCACGCGTTCCTCCACAGCGGACACCAGGCCGCGGTCGGAAAGTACCGGCGGGTGGATCCCGTGCGCGAGGTCGCGCAGGTCGACCAGCAGCTCGCGGACGTCCGCGGCAAGCGCGGCGAGCACTTCGTCCGCCGGGACGTCGCCCCGCCCGACCCGGTTGCGGGCGAGCCGGATCGTGGCGAGCAGCGCGACGACCTGCTGCTGAACGCCGTCGTGGATGTCCCGCTCGATGCGGCGCCGTTCGGCGTCGCCGGCGGCAACGATCCGGGCCCGGGACTGGGCGAGCTGCGCGGTCAACCGGACGTTGGCGATCGCGGGCGTTGCCTGCCGGGCCAGTGTGACGAGCAGCTCCCGGTCCCGCGCGGTGTAGGGCCGGGCCTCCGGTTCACCGCACTCGATCCGACCGATCCGCTCCTCGCCGCGCTCCAGCGATACGACAAGCACCGCCGCGCCCCGCGGGTCGCCGGCCACCCCGACCGGCTCCGCGAGCCAGCCGTCGTGCTCGGCGTCCCGCAGCGCCACCCGTACCCAGCGCGCCCCCAGCCCGCGGCGGACGGTCGTCGCGAGCCGGGGCAGCAGTTCGTCGAGCTGGACGGCCTGCTCCAGGGTCGCGCCGAGCCCGGTGAGCAGCTCGTATCGGTTGACCCGCTCGCCGAAGGCGAACCGGTCGGCGAGCATCTGCAGTCGCCGACGCAGCGGCTGGAACGCAAAGGCCGCGACAATAGTCAGCAGCACCGCCAGCTCGACCGGGATGGTCCGGCCGAGAGCCAGCCCCGGCGCCGCCGCCACGACCGCGTACAGCCCCGCGATGCCGACCGTCAGCACCGCGTAGACGGCGGACCGGCGGATCGCCAGCTGGATGTCGAACAGGCCGTAGCGCAGCACCCCGACCACCATGCTGAGCGAGATCATGAACACCGCCGGGACGAACAGGACCACTGTCACCTGGTACAGGAACGCGCCTTCGGGCACGCCGGCCGCGCGCATGACCAGCTGCGCGACGAGCACCGCGGCGACCACCACCATGGTCGCCAGCAGCAACCGCACCGGCCGGCGCTCCCCGACGCTCGCCCGCCGGTACCGGGCCAGCAGCAGCACCAGACCGAGCGCGCCGAAGACCTCGTAGCTGCCGAACAACGACTCAAGCGGCGGGCCGAGCGGCGCCAGCCAGGGCACGGCGAACGGGCTGGGCAGCACCGGCGCCGGGTCGAGCAGCAGCGGGTGCACGACCAGCTGCGGCACCGTCAACAGCAGCAACGGCGGCAGCACCAGCAGCGCCCACAGCGAGCGCACGGCCACCGCCTCCCAGCGCCGGTGCGGCACACCGTCTGGGAAATACCCGAGCACCGCCGCGGCCGCGGCCACCGCGATCACGCCCAGCCACTGGTCGACGAGGTTGACCAGCCAGAACCACTCCCCCAGGCCCGGGCCGCCAGCGACAGCGTGGACGACCTGAACGAGCCCGGCTTCGAAGGCGACCGCGCTGGCCATCAGCACCAGCCACCGCACCTCCGGGTGCTCCGGTCGCCGGGCCAGCAGAAACACCGCGACCACGTACAGCGGCAGCACGCCGAGGAACACGTAGCCGCCACCGTGTCCGTCCGCGCCCACGGAACCGGCGAGCAGGTAGCCGATCGCGACCAGCAGCCCCGCGCCGCCGAGGGCGGCGAGCGCATACCTGCCGATCCGGGTCGCTGCCGGCACAGCGAGATGGTCCGCCGCGGAGGCACCTGCCGTCCAGGGTGCTCGCCCTCCCGTCCCCCGTGGCTGGCCTCCATCCGCGATGGGGTCAACCACGTTCCGGGACGCACCCCGCTTACCTAGCTTTCTGGTCCGAGTCGTGTCGTCTGATCGAAGGGGATGTCATGTCCACTCGCACCAAGGCCGTCCTAGTCACGCTGGCGGTCGCCGTCCCGGCCTTCCTGCTGACCCCAGTGCTGTTCCCGCCGCCGCCCGGGCCGGCGCCCAGCGCGGGCCAGCTGCCGTTCTTCCTGGCGCTGTCCGTGTTGGACTCGCTGCTGCTCGGCGCCGGCGTCGCGTTCCTGATCTTCGGCTGGCCGGTGGTCCGCAGGCTGACCCGCGGCGACCGGGCGCGGGCGCTGGCGATCTACCTGCCGGTTGGCTACCTGATGGTCTCCTGGTGGCTGCACATCAACCTGCACCAGAGCGCCCCGTTCACCTTCGAGAACATCCTGGCCATCGACTACGCCTTCCACGTGCCGCTGTTCGTCGTCCCGTTCGTGTTGATCTGGGGCCTCGCCGGGGTGGTCCGGGACGCGAGCGACACGTCATCTGCCGCGGTGGCGAGCCAATGAACCGGAGGCTCTGGATCGGTTGGACCAGCCTGTTATGCGGCCTGCTGCTGGTCGCCGCCGTGGTGAACCGTCACGATGTCGGCACCGGCCATGTCGCGCGCGCGATAGCGGGATCCCCCCGATGACGACGAACACGTCGCTCCGGGCCGCGTCGGTGCTGCTGTGGATCGACGCCGTGGGCATCGGCCTGCCTTGCGTGCTGGCGATCTGGAGCGTGTCGACCGGGCGCGGCGTGCCACTGGTGCTCGGCTACCCGGCCTACGGCGGCGGGCCATTCGAGTCGCACGGGATTCCGGACGACGGTCCCACTGCTGGTGGCCTTCCTGATCCACAGCGTGCTCGCGGGCCTCGCCGGACGGTGGCTGTGGAAGGGGCGGCGACGCGGGGCCGTACTCGCACTCGTCCTGCTGCCGGTCGGAGCGGTGTTCTGGTGGGGCTTCGCGCTGCCATACCCTCCGCTGTTCGCGCTGGCCCGGACGGTGCTGATCCTGCGCGGCTGGCCGCGGACGAGTGAGGGCAGGACCCGGTGGTCTTCAAACGCGGCTATGACCTGATCTACCGGTCCGACACGCCCTGGGAGATCGCGGCGCACGGCGCTGCCGGTCGCAGACTAAGGGACCGGGACGATCACGGTGAGAAGCAGCCAGGCCACCAGGGCGGAGGGCAGCAAGGAGTCCATCCGGTCCAGCAGTCCACCGTGCCCGGGCAGCAGCGTGCCCATGTCCTTGAGCCCGAGGTCGCGCTTGATCATCGACTCCACCAGGTCGCCCAGGGTCGCCACGCCGGCGATCACTGCGCCGAACACCGCGCCTAGCGCCCACGGGCCGCCGAGCAGCAGCGACACCGCCAGCGCGCCCGCGACGGTGCCCGCCACCAGCGAACCGGCCAGCCCCTCCCAGGACTTCTTGGGGCTGATCGTGGGCGCCATCGGGTGCCGGCCGATCGCCACGCCGGTCGTATAACCACCGATGTCCGAGGCGACCACGCAGATCATGAAGCACAGCACCCTGCCGACCCCGTCCGCGGGGACCACCAGCAGCACGCCGAACGAGGCGAACAGCGGGACGTAGCTGGCGGTGAACAGGGCGGCGGCGCTGTCCCGCAGGTGCCCCTCGGCACCCCGCGCCATCCGCCACACCAGGCACACCAACGCTGTCACCGCGAATGCGACCAGCAACCCGGTCGTCTCGAACGGCCAGGACAGCCAGACCATCGCCTGCCCACCGACCAGCAGCGGGACCAGCGGAACCCGGATCCCCGCGCCGCGACGCAGCGCGGCGGCCAGCTCCCAGGTGGCGAACGCCACGCACACCGCGGCCAGCCCGATGAACACGTAGCGGACCACCAGCAGCGTGCTGAGGATGACCGCGCCGAGCGCGAGCCCGACCAGGACGGCGGCCGTGAGGTCGCGACCAAGCCGGGACCGCGGCACCTGCTCGATGTTCACACTTCCAGCAGCTCGGCCTCTTTGTGCTTCACCAGCTCGTCGATCTGGTGCACGTAGCGGTCGGTGGTGTCCTGCAGCTCCTTCTCCGCCCGCTTCGCCTCGTCCTCACCGGCCTCACCGTCGCGGGAGATCCGGTGCAGCTCCTCCATCGCCTTGCGGCGGATGTTGCGAATCGACACCCGGGCGTCCTCGCCCTTGTTCCGGGCCACCTTGACCATCTCCCGGCGGCGCTCCTCGGACAGCTGCGGGATGATCACGCGGATGATCGTGCCGTCGTTGCTCGGGTTGACGCCGAGGTCACTGTCCCGGATCGCCCGCTCCAGGGCCCGGAGCTGGCTCACGTCGTACGGCTTGATCACCGCCATCCGCGCCTCGGGGACGCCGATCGAGGCGAGCTGGTTCAGCGGGGTCATCGATCCGTAGTAGTCGACCATGATCTTGGAGAACATCACCGGGCTGGCCCGGCCGGTGCGCACCGTCGCGAGATCGTCCCGGGCCACCGAGACGGCCTTCTCCATCTTCTCCTCGGCCTCGAAGAGGGCTTCGTCGATCACGGCAGCTCCCTGCTCCCGGCGATGCTTCCGGCTGTACCGTCGTCAGCGCTGGTCGTCCGGCGTGTCGACCAACGTGCCGATCCTCTCACCCCGCACCGCGCGGCCGATGTTGCCCTCGGTCAACAGGTTGAACACGATGATCGGCATCCGGTTGTCCATGCACAGGCTGAACGCCGTCGCGTCCGCCACCCGCAGCCCGCGCTCCAGCACCTCGCGGTGGCTGATCTCCGGGATCAGCTCGGCGCTCGGGTCGGATCGCGGGTCGGCGGTGTAGACGCCGTCCACGCTCTTGGCCAACAGCACGACGTCGGCGCCGATCTCCAGCGCGCGCTGTGCCCCGGCGGTGTCGGTGGAGAAGTACGGCATGCCCACCCCGGCACCGAAGATCACCACGCGGCCCTTTTCCAGGTGCCGGATCGCCCGCCGCGGGATGTACGGCTCGGCGACCTGGCCCATCGTGATCGCGGTCTGCACCCGGGTGTCGATGCCGTGCTGGCGCTCCAGGAAGTCCTGCAGCGCGAGGCAGTTCATCACCGTGGCCGAGCATGCCCATGTAGTCCGCGCGGGAGCGCTCCATGCCGCGTTGCTGCAGCTCGGCGCCGCGGAAGAAGTTGCCACCGCCGATGACCACCGCGACCTGGACGCCCGGTGGCCACCACCTCGGCGATCTGCCGCGCGACGGTGTCGACGACGGTGGGATCGACACCGACCCCACCGCCACCGAACATCTCGCCGCCGAGCTTCAGCAGCACCCGGCGAAACGTGGGCCGGGCACCGTTCGGGTGCTCCAGCCGGCTGGAGTCCGGGCCGGAACCGCTGCCGACCTCGACCTGCTGCACGCCGTCCGGGTGATCCACGGCGCGGCTCAGCCCTGGCCGACCTCGAAGCGGACGAAGCCGGTCACCGTCACACCGGCCTCGTCGAGCACCTTCGCGACCGTCTTCTTGGCGTCCTGCACCGAGGGCTGCTCGAGCAGCGCGACGTCCTTGAAGAACCCGTTCAGCCGGCCCTCGACGATCTTGGACAGGGCGCCCTCGGGCTTGCCCTCCTCGCGGGCGGTCGCCTCGGCGATCCGCCGCTCGTTCGCCACCAGCTCGTCGGGGACCTCCTCGCGGGAGACGTAGCGCGGCCGGGCGGCGGCGACGTGCATCGCGACGCCGCGGGCGGTCTCGGCGCCACCGTCGCCGGTGTAGCCGACGAGCACGCCGATCGCCGGCGGCAGGTCGCTGGCCCGGCGGTGCAGGTACATCGCGACCGGGCCGTTCGAGGTGCGCGACCCGGCGGAGCTCCAGCTTCTCGCCGATCCGGGCCGCGAGCGCCTGGACGGCGTCGCCGACCGTGCCGCCGTCGAGCTGGGCGGACGGTCAGCTCGTCGACGTCGGCCGCCCGGGTGGCGGCGGCCACCTCGAGGATCCGGTTGGCCAGCGCCTGGAAGTCCGCGCTCTTGGCCACGAAGTCGGTCTCGCAGTCCAGCTCGACCAGCGTGCCGCCGGAGCCTGACGCCCCGGCGGCACCGACTACCAGGCCGTTTGCGACGGTCCGCTCGGCGCGCTTGTTGACGTCCTTCGCGCCCTTGATGCGCAGCAGCTCGACGGCCTTCTCCAGGTCGCCGTCACTGTCGGTGAGCGCGTTCTTGCAGTCCATCATCCCGGAACCGGTCAGCTCCCGGAGCTTCTTCACGTCCGCGGCGGTGAAATTCGCCATGGAGATTCCCTCATCCGTCCTGTTCTTGGTGAGTGGTCGGTCTACTCGCTCGCGGCCGGGGTGCCGTTCGTGGTGCTGACCGGAACGGCCGGGTCGGCCGGCGCCGCCTCGGTGGCGGACTCGAGGGCTGCCCCATCGGAACCACCGGCGAGCAGTTCCTGTTCCCACTCGGCCAACGGCTCGTCGGTGCCGACGCCCGCGTCGGGCTTCTCCTCGCCCTCACCGGCGCGACCGGCCCGTGCGGCCCGGGCCATCAGGCCGTCGGCCGCGGCCCTGGCGATCACCTTGGTGAGCAGCGCGGCCGAGCGGATCGCGTCGTCGTTGCCCGGGATCGGGTAGTCGACCTCGTCCGGGTCGCAGTTGGTGTCCAGGATCGCCACGACCGGGATGCCCAGCTTGCGGGCCTCGCCGACCGCGATGTGCTCCTTCTTGGTGTCGACGATCCACACCGCGCTCGGCACCTTGGCCATGTCCCGGATGCCGCCGAGGGTCTTCTCCAGCTTGCGCTCTCCCGGGTCAGCATGAGGATTCCTTCTTGGTCCGACCCTCGAAGCCGCCGGTCTGCTCCATCGACTCCAGCTCCTTGAGGCGCTGCAGCCGCTTGTGCACGGTCTGGAAGTTCGTGAGCATGCCGCCGAGCCAGCGCTCGTTCACGTACGGCATGTTGACCCGCTTCGCCTCGTCGGCGATGGCCTCCTGCGCCTGCTTCTTGGTGCCGACGAACAGGATCGAGCCGCCGTGCGCGACGGTCTCCCGGACGAACTCGTAGGCGCGGTCGATGTAGGACAGCGTCTGCTGCAGGTCGATGATGTAGATGCCGTTGCGCGTCGGTGAGGATGTAGCGCTTCATCTTCGGGTTCCAGCGCCGGGTCTGATGTCCGAAGTGGACGCCGGACTCGAGCAGCTGCTTCATGGTGACGACGGCCATGGCCTGAGGTCACACCTCGTCTCGTTCGGGCGCGTCCGCCGCCGGGCGGAGCACGCTGTGCGGTTTGTGCGACGCCGTGACGTCGCCCTGGCGCTGCCTGATCTGCCCGGACCGCAGATCCTGTCAGCGGACCGAACGCCGGGGCGCCCGAACCCACCCGCCGCAGCAGCTGGGACCGCTCGGACACCCTTCCCGCGGTAGGCGGGAACCATGCGCGCGCGAAGTCGCCCCCAAACACAGCGGAGGCGCGAGGTCAGTGTACGCCGCGGCCGTCGCCTCCGACCTCCCGGTTGCCCGGCGGACGGCGGCCCATCCCCAACCCGGTCCGGCGATCCACAGCCCGCCGCTACCTGCACCGATCCGTCGCGGTCCGGCGCAGGCTGGCCGGGTGACCCCATCGCAGGCCGGGCGGCTCCGCCGGATCGGCGTGCTGGCGATCGCCGCGCTTGGCACCGGGCTGCTGACCGGTGCGCTGCTCGGTCTGCTGGCCGGTCTGCTGCTGGCCCTTGGCGCTCCGGCGGCCGCGCAACCGGTGGCGCCGGCGGGTGCGTTCGGCTGGCCCTCGAGCCGGGCGGGCAGCCCGGCCCGCCGAGCGTGCTGACACCGTTCCGGCCACCGTCGCACCCGTACGGACCGGGCCACCGCGGCGTGGACCTGGCCGGGTCCGTGGGGCAGCCGGTGCTCGCCGCCGGCGACGGTGTGGTGGCGTTCGCCGACGTGCTGGCCGGGCGCGGGGTGGTGTCCGTCGAGCATCCGGGCGGCCTGAGAACCACCTACGAGCCGGTCGAGCCGGTCGAGCCGGCCGTCCGGCCGGGCCAGCCGGTGCGGCGTGGCGAGCCGCTCGGCAGGCTCGTCGCCGGTCACCCGAGCTGTGCACCGGCCGTCTGCCTGCACTGGGGGCTGCGCCGGGCGGGCGCCGATGGCATCGAGTACCTGGACCCGCTGCGCCTGGTGCGGTACCAGGTGCGCCTGCTGCCCTCGAACGGCGCGAACGGCACGTCGTACGCGCGCGGCGCAGCCGCCGCACCGCTGCCTCGCAAGATCAACGGCGCCGTTGTACGGCCCTACTGCACGAAAGTGCCGTTCGTGGCCGGGGGCCGGTGATCACGGAACCCGTGAAGCGGCGATGCCCGCTGATCAACGGCGCTGTTGTACGGCCCTATTGCACGAAAGTGCCGTTCGTTCGGGAGAGGCGAGCGTGCTAGGCGGCGGACAGTGCGTCGAAGCGCAGCCGTAGCCGCTGCACGGCCCGGACCCGCAGTTGGCAGGCGCGCGACTCGGTGACGCCGAGGTCCTGGCCGATCTGCGCCAAGGTGCGCCGGTCGAGGTAGTACATGCGCAGCACGCGGCGGTCGCGCTCCTCGAGCTGCATCGCCGACCGGGACAACATGCGGTACTCGTCCCAGATCTCCAACGCGGTGGCCGGGTCGGACTCTGCCGGGTCGGCGAGGGTGTCCACGATCCCCCCGACCGCCACCCCGCGCGCCGCCCGGCGTTCCTCCAGCGCCTCGATGCTGACCAGGTGCATCTGGTCCAGCGCAGACCGCAGCTCGGTGCGCCCGATGCCCAGCTCGCCGGCCAGCTCGACCTCGCTGATCGCCCGCTGCCGCTCGCCCTCCAGCCGCTCCTGGGCCCGTTCCAGCTCGCGTGCCCGGCCCCGCACCGCCCGCGGCACCCAGTCCTGCGCGCGCAGCTCGTCGATGATCGCGCCGCGGATCCGGGGCACCGCGTAGGTCTCGAACCGCGGCCCGAGGTCCGGTTGGTACCGCTCGATCGCGTCGATTAGTCCGAAGACGCCGGACTGCTCCAGGTCGGCGAGCTCGACGTGTGCCGGCAAGCCGGTGCCGACCCGGCCGGCGATGGAGCGCACCAGCGGGACGTAGTGCAGCACGAGCCGGTCCCGCTGGGACCGTTCGCGCGCGCTGTGGAAGTCCCGCCACAGGACCGTCAGCCCGGTGGCGGTGTCCAGGCCGCAACCGTCAGGCGCGGGGATGAGCTCGATCATGGACGACCCTCAGACGGTTGACACTCACATGCGTATAACGCTGCGTTGTGGACAACGTGACGTGTCCGAGGAGTTCCTGGACGGTGCGCAGGTCGGCGCCCCCGTCGAGCAGGTGGGTGGCGGCGCTGTGCCGCAGGCCGTGCGGCCCGATGTCCGGTGTGCCGGGGACCGCGGCCACCGCTGCGTGCACCAGCGACCGCGCCACCCGGGGGTTCAGCCGTCCGCCGCGCAGGCCGAGCAGCAGGGCGGGAGGGCAGTCGGGCACCGCGAGCCGGGGCCGGCCGTGCCGCAGGTAGCGGCGCAGGGCGAGCTCGGCCGGTCGCCCGTACACCACGGTCCGCTCGCGATCACCCTTGCCGCGCACCCGGATGGTGCGTCGCACCGGGTCGACGTCGTCGACGTCGATCCCGCACAGCTCGGAGACCCGGACCGCGGTGGCGTAGAGCAGCTCGATGGCCAGCAGGTCGCGTAGCGCACCGGGTTCGTCCTCGGCCGCGCCGGCCTCGGCGGCGGCGAGCACCGCCTCGGCCTGGTCCGTGCGGAGCACCGTCGGCAGCGCGTTGCTGGCCCGCGGGGCGGTCAGCCGGGCTCCCGGGTCCTCGGCGAGCAGGCCGGACCGCGCGGCCCACGCGGTGAAGGTGCGGGCCGCCGCGCCACGGCGCGCCAGCGTCGCCCGGCTCGCGCCGGCGGCGTGCTGGTCGGCCAGCCAGCGGCGCAGCGCCGGGAGGTCGAGCGCGGCGAGATCGTGACCGGGCAGGGTGCGCAGCAGCGCGGCGAGGTCGCCGCGGTAGGCGCGCAGGGTGTGCGGCGAGCGCCCGCGCTCCAGGCGGAGATGCCGGAGGAATCCCTCCAACGGCTCCGTGAGGCCGGCGGGCAGCTCCGCGATGGACACGTTGCAGAGTGTGATCCCTGATTACGGAACGTCAAGCACCGCCACGCATTGTGACTGAAGTGATTCTGTGTGGTTAGCGAGGGTGAGGGCGTGGCCGGCGGATCACCAGCCGCGCCCCAGTGTCCCGTGAGCGAGACACTAGGACAGTTTCCAGTCCACCGGATCGGCGCCGCGCTCCGCGAGCAGCGCGTTCACCCGGCTGAACGGCCGCGAGCCGAAGAACCCGCGGTCAGCGGACATCGGGCTGGGATGGGCCGACTCGACGCACGGCACCGCGCCGAGCAGTGGGCGCAGCGTGCCGGCGTCCCGGCCCCACAGGATCGCGACCATCGGCGTGTCCCGGGCGGCCAGCGCCCGGATCGCCTGGTCGGTCACCCGCTCCCAGCCCTTGCCGCGGTGCGAGCCCGGCTGCCCCGGCGCCACGGTCAACACCCTGTTCAGCAGCAGCACGCCCCGCTCGGACCACGGCGTCAGGTCGCCGCTGCTCGGCGGCGGATGCCCGAGGTCGTCCGAGTACTCCCGGAAGATGTTGACCAGGCTGCGGGGCAGCGGCCGCGTCTGCGGCGCAACCGAGAACGACAGCCCGACCGGATGCCCCGGCGTCGGGTACGGGTCCTGCCCGACGATCAGCACCTTGACCTCGGCGAACGGCTGGCGGAAGGCCCGCAGCACGTTCTCCCCGGCAGGCAGGTAGCGCCGGCCGGCGGCCAGCTCGGCGCGCAGGAACTGGCCCAGCTCGCCGACCGTGTCGGCCACCGGATCCAGCGCCTCGGCCCAGCCGGCCTCGACCACCTCACGTAACGGTCGGGCTGCCACGGCCACGCAGCCTATGACGTCGCGGGTGGAGCACCGCGAGGAGGATCGAGGCGGCGCAGCTCGGCCCGGTACCGCTTCGATCGCTGCAGGTACGACTCGACCGCGAAGTCCCCAGCACGTTGATCGACATCCGGTTACGGTAGGTGGGCGCCGACCTGCCCGAGAGCCTTGCCGTAGTGCCGGCTCGACGGGGCGCAGCGGTAGTACCCGAACGGCTCGATCGGCCTGTAGCCGCTTGCCTGGTAGAGCTCGAGGGCCTCCGGCTGCGCGTCGCCGGTCTCCAGCACGACGTCGTGGTACCCGGCAGCCGCCGCCGAGCGCTCGAGCTCGGCCAGCAGCAGCCGGGCGTAGCCGCGGCGTCGGGCGGACGGCACGACGTACATCCGCTTGATCTCCGCCGTCGCGCCGTCCCGCCGCCGCCAACCCCCGGACGCGACCGGTTCACCGTCCACATAGCCGACCAGGAACGTCCCCTGCGGCGGGGCGAACTCGGCCGGATCGACCGGCGAGCCGTCCTCGCCGCCGTACCGCTCGACGTACTCCCGCTGCACGGCGGCGATCAGTCGTCGGGCATCGGGGTGATCGAGTCCGAGGGTCCGCAGCTGCACGTCTCCATGGTGCCTTTCGCCAGGACACTAGGGCCGCGCCGGGGCGAGCTCGATGCCGAAGAGCTCACGGAGCACCGCCGGCTCGGACTCCACGGGCACCCTCCGCTCGACGAGCTCGCCGTGCACCCGCTCCGACAGCACCCCGTCCACCAGCGCAACCCGCCCGGCGTCGGTCAGCAGCACGCACATCCGGTGCTGCACGAAATGCGACTCCGGCGAGATCTGCTGGTACCGGTTTCGCTCCGCGAAGTCCTCGAGTGACCGCGGCGTGAGGGTCCAGGTCCAGTCCGGCACCCACCCGCCGTCACCGTCCCGCAGCTCCGTGCGCCAGCTCACGCCCGAGCGGCGGACCGCGCAGGCCCGGCCGTCCATCGGGTACTCCCCCGGCTCGTGCGGCAGCGGCTCGGTCAGCTGGACGCCGTTGCCGACGTCGGCAAGCCACAGCCGCCCGGAGGCCTCGACGGCCAGCCGCATGTGCTCGTACTCCACCCCCGGCAGCCCGTCCGAACCGAGCAGGCGCGCGGACAGCAGCGTGACCGGGTAGCCCAGCTCGGCGAGCAGCCAGCCGAACAGCGCGTTGTTCTCGTAGCAGTACCCGCCGCGTCGGCGGTTGACGATCTTGTCGTAGACGTCCGGCAGCTCCAATGAGATCGGCACACCGGCCGCGATGTCCAGGTTCTCGAACGGGACCGTGCGCAGGTGCGCCCGGTGCAGCGCGGCCAGCCCGGCGGTGTCCGCCGCGGCCGGCCGGTGCGCGCCGATCCGGGCGAGGTACGCGCCGACGTCCATCTGCACATCGTCGGACCTGCACCGCGGTTGACGTCAAGCCGCGCCCGGGGCGCGCAGTGCAATCCACCCGTGCTGATGCGACGATCGGGGCGGAGCGAAGCGACGGGAGGTGGTCCGGTGGCGCTCGCCACGGCGGTGCACGGCGCCTTCGCCGACGCGCTCGGCGCAGAGAACGTGATCTCCGACCCGGCCCGCTGCCGCTCCTACGAATGCGACGGGCTCACCGGGTACCGGGTGGTTCCCGGCCTGGTGCTGCTGCCCCGCACGGCCGCCGAGGTGGCCGCCGCGGTCCGGGTCTGCGCGCGGCACCGGGTGCCGTTCGTGGCCCGTGGCGCCGGCACCGGGCTCTCCGGCGGCGCGCTGCCGGTGGCCGACGGCGTGGTGATCAGCCTGGCCCGGCTGCGCCGGGTGGTCGAGGTGGACCCGGTGAACCGCCGCGCCGTGGTCGAGCCGGGCGTGACCAATCTGGAGATCACCAAGGCGGCCGCCGGGCACGGGCTGTACTACGCGCCGGACCCGTCCAGCCAGCAGGTCTGCACGATCGGCGGCAACGTCGCGGAGAACTCCGGCGGCGCGCACTGCCTGAAGTACGGGTTCACCACCAACCACGTGCTCGCCCTCGAGGTCGTGCTGGCCGACGGCTCGGTGGTGACGCTGGGCGCCGACACCACCGAGCAGGCCGGCCCGGACCTGCGCGGGGTGTTCGTCGGTTCCGAGGGCACCCTCGGCATCACCACCAAGATCACCGTGCGGCTGCTGCGCACCCCGGAGACAGTGCGCACGCTGCTCGCCGACTTCCCCTCGATCCGCGCCGCCGGCGAGGTGGTCAGCGACGATCGTGGCCGCCGGGATCGTCCCGGCGGCGGTCGAGATGATGGACACGCTGGCCATCGAAGCCGCCGAGGAGGCGGTGGACGCCGGGTACACCCGCGGGGTGCCGGCCGCGCTGGTCGTCGAGCTGGACGGGCCGGCCGAGGAGTGCGTCGACGCAGTTCGACAGCGTCAAGGCGATCTGCGAGCGGCACGGCTGCACCCGGCTGCACATCGCCGGCGACGCCGAGGAGCGGGCGGCGATCTGGCGCGGCCGCAAGTCGGCGTTCGCCGCGGTCGGGCGGATCAGCCCGGACTACTTCGTGCAGGACGGCGTGGTGCCGCGCACCCGGCTGGCCGAGGTGCTGGAGCCGGATCGCGGCGATGGGCGAGGAGGCCGGCATCCGGGTGGCGAACGTGTTCCACGCCGGCGACGGCAACCTGCACCCGCTGGTGCTCTACGACGCCGACGCCGGGGAGACCGAGCGCGCCGAGAAGCTGTCCGCCGAGATCGCCGAGCTGTGCGTCGAGCTGGGCGGGTCGCTGTCCGGCGAGCACGGCATCGGCACCGACAAGGCGTGCTCGATGCCGAGCATGTTCTCCGACGACGACCTCGCGGTGATGGGCCAGGTGCGCGCCGCGTGGGACCCGCACGGCCTGTGCAACCCGGGCAAGCTGTTGCCCACGCCCCGGCTGTGCGGGGAGCGGCCGGGCAAGTACCGCCCGCACCCGCTGGAGGAGGCCGGGGTGATCGAGCGGCTATGACCACCCTCGCCCCCGTGCTGCGGCCGGCCGACATCGACGGGCTGCGGACCGCGGTACTGGACGCCCGCGGTCCGCTCGCGGTCCGGGGCACCGGCACGGCGTCCGGCTGGGCAGGACGGCTCGATTCGGTCGGACTGCCGTGCTGGACACGACCGAGCTGTCCGGCGTGCTCGCGCACAACCCCGGCGACATGACCGTCTCGGTGCTGCGCCGGCACGCCGCTGCGCTCGCTGCAGGAGATGCTCGCCTCGCACGGCCAGCGGGTGGCGCTTCGACGCGGACCGGGTGCGGCGCGGCGCGACCGTCGGCGGGCTGATCGCGACCGCCGACTCCGGCCCGCTGCGCGCTGCGCTACGGCACCCTGCGCGACCTGGTGATCGGCATGACGGTGGTGCTCGCCGACGGCACCGTCGCCCGCAGCGGCGGGCATGTGATCAAGAACGTGGCCGGCTACGACCTGGCGAAGCTGATGCACGGCAGCTACGGCACGCTCGGCGGTGCTGGCCGAGGTCGTGCTGCGGCTGCACCCGATCCCGGGGCGCAGCGCGACCGTCGCGCTGCCGTGCCGGCTCGCCGGCGGCCGCGGCGCACGCCCGCACGGTGCTGGCCAGCCCGCTGGAGCCGGTGTCGCTGACCTGGCGGGCGAACTCGCTGCTGGTCGGGCTGCAGGGCGGCGCCGCCGCGCTCGACGGCCGGATCGACCGGGTGCCGCGAGCTGCTGGGCGACGAGGCGCGGTCACTGGCGGGCCCGGTCGGCGGCGGCGGGACGAGCAGCCCGCCGACGACGAGCCGGCAGCCGCCGACGACGCGGTCCTGCGGATCGGCTGCCTGCCCAGCCGGCTGCCCCGACCTGCTCGACGCGCTGCCGGCGAGCGCCGGTCGGCGCCGAGCTCGGCACCGGTGTCGCCACCGTCGTGCTGCCGCTCGACACCGTCGCCGAGGCCCACCGGCGGGTGCACGAGGCGGGCGGCTCGGCGGTGCTGCGGGACCGCCCCGACGACTGCGACGGCACCGGCCTGGGGCCCGCCACCGTCGGCGGTCGGCGTGCTGCGGGCCGTCAAGCACGCGCTCGACCCGACCGACCGGCTCGGCCCCGGACGGTTCGCCCCGTGGCTGTGACGTGAGCAGCTTCGACCTGACGCGCCCGCCCGAGCGCGCCCTGCTGGACGACTGCGTGCACTGCGGGTTCTGCCTGCCGACCTGCCCGACCTACCAGCTGTGGGGCGAGGAGATGGACTCCCCGCGCGGGCGGATCTACCTGATGGACCTGGCGGCGAAGGGCGAGATCGGGCTGGACGGCGCGCTGCACACCCACGTCGACGCCTGCCTGGGCTGCATGGCCTGCGTGCCGGCCTGCCCGTCCGGCGTTCGCTACGACCAGCTGCTGGAGGCGGTGCGCCCCCAGCTCGAGCGCAACGTGCGGCGTCCGTGGTCCGACCGGGCGTTCCGCGCGGTGATCTTCGCGTTGTTCCCGTACCGCCGGCGGCTGCGGGCCGCGGCGGTGGCCGGTGCGCTCTACCAGCGGGTCCGGGACTCCGCGCCGGTTCGCCGGCTGACCCGGCGGCTGCCACCGCGGCTGGCCGCCGTGGAGTCGCTGCTGCCGCCGGTGCGGTTGCGCGAGGCGTTCGCCGTGCTGCCGGAGCGGGTCGCGCCGATCGGCGGCCAGCGGCGCCGGGTCGCGCTGCTCACCGGATGCGTGCAGGACGTGTTCTTCCACCGGGTGAACGCCGCCACCGCCCGGGTGCTGGCCGCGGAGGGCTGCGAGGTGCTGATCCCGCGCCTGCAGTCCTGCTGCGGCGCGCTGGAGCTGCACGCCGGCCGGGAGGAGCCCGCGCTGCGCCGGGCGCGGCGCACGATCGAGCGGTTCGAGGCCTTGCGGGTGGACGCGGTGGTGACGAACGTCGCCGGCTGCGGATCGTCGATGAAGACGTACCGGCACCTGCTCGCCGACGACCCGGTGTGGGCGGATCGGGCGGCCGAGTTCAGCGCGCGGGTGCTCGACGTGCACGAGCTGCTCGCCGAACTCGAACCGCGCGCCCCGCGTCGCCGGATCGAGGCCAGAGTCGCCTACCACGACGCCTGCCACCTCGGGCACGCCCAGGGCGTGCGCGCCCAGCCACGGGCCGTGTTGCGCACCATCCCCGGCGTCGAGTTGGTCGACCTGCCGGAGGCCGAGCTGTGCTGCGGCTCCGCCGGCGTCTACAACCTCATCGCACCGGAGCCGGCCGCCGAGCTCGGGGCGCGCAAGGCCGCCAACGTCGCCGCGACCGCACCTGACGTGCTGGTGACCGCGAACCCCGGCTGCCTGCTACAGATCGGCAAGCACCTCGCCGCATCGGCCGAGAAGTCGATCCCGACCATGCATCCGGTGGAGCTGCTCGACATCGCCTTGTTCGGCGCCCGTAGCGGGTCACCGAACGTGACGACTGGCTGGAAACCGGGCGCTCCACGTCGCTAGTCTGGCGCGGCGGAGCAGCCGCTTCGACCTGCGCGAAACCGGAGTACGTACATGACGACGACCGCCCGGCCCGACGAGCTCACCATCGTGGCGAACCGCGCCGGAAGCGTGGCCGAGATGCTGCGGGACCGGGTCCGGGAGACTCCGCACCTGGAGGCCTACCGCTACCCGGACGGTGCGGACGGCTGGGCGTCGCGCACTTGGCAGCAGACCGGCGACCAGGTCAGCCTGCTCGCCGCCGGGTTGATCGCGCTGGGCATCGAGCCGCAACAGCGGGTCGCCATCGCTGCCGGAACTCGGTACGAGTGGATACTCGCCGACCTGGCGATCATGTCCAGCGGCGCGGCAACGACAACGGTGTACCCGTCGACGATCCCGGAGGACGTGGCCTACATCCTGGCCGACTCGGAGAGCCGGGTGGTGTTCGCCGAGGACGACAAGCAGATCGAGAAACTGAGGGCGCACCGCGACCAGCTGCCGCTGATCACCAAGGTGGTGACCTTCGACGGCACGCCGGAGCAGGGCGACGACGCCTGGGTGATCACGCTGGAGACCCTGGCCGACCTCGGATCGGCCCACCTGCAGGAGCACCCTGACGCGGTCGAGGACCGGGTGAACGCCATCCAATCCGACGACCTCGCGACCCTGATCTACACCTCCGGCACCACCGGCCGGCCCAAGGGCGTGCGGCTGCGGCACTCGAGCTGGACCTACGAGGGCGCCGCGATCGACGCTGTGAAGATCCTCAGCGTCGACGACGTGCAGTTCCTGTGGCTGCCGCTGTCGCACTCCTTCGGGAAGGTGCTGCTGACCGCCCAGCTCCAGATCGGGTTCTCGACCGCGGTGGACGGCCGGGTCGACAAGATCGTGGAGAACCTGGCGGTGGTCCGCCCCACGTTCATGGGCGCCGCGCCCCGGATCTTCGAGAAGGCCTACGCCCGGATCGTGACCACCGCCAAGGGCCACGGCGGCGCCAAGGCGAAGATCTTCGACTGGGCAAGCACGGTCGGCGTGCAGGTCTCCCGGCTGAGCCGAGCGGGCAAGCCGGTGCCGGCCGGGCTGAAGGTCCAGTACGCGCTGGCCGACCGGTTGGTGTTCGGCAAGGTGCGCGATCGGTTCGGCGGCCGGGTGCGCTTCTTCATCTCCGGCTCGGCGGCGCTGTCCAGGGACGTCGCGGAGTGGTTCGACGCGGCCGGGATCGTGATCCTCGAGGGCTACGGGCTCACCGAGACCTCGGCCGGCTCGACGGTGAACCGGCCGGAGAGCTACCAGTTCGGCACCGTCGGGCTGCCGTTCCCCGGCACCGAGATCAAGATCGCCGCGGACGGCGAGATCCTGCTCAAGGGCCCTGGGGTGATGGACGGCTACAACGGGCTCGACAAGCAGACGAAGGAGACCCTGGTCGGCGACGGGTGGCTGGCCACCGGTGACATCGGCGAGGTCGACGCGGACGGCCGGCTGCGGATCACCGACCGCAAGAAGGACCTGTTCAAGACCTCCGGCGGCAAGTACGTCGCGCCGTCGTTCATCGAAGGCCAGTTCAAGGCGGTGTGCCCGCTGGCCAGCCAGATGATCGTGCACGGCAACGAGCGGAACTACTGCGTCGCGTTGATCACCCTCGACCCGGACGCGGTCGAAGGCTGGGCCGCGCAGCACGACATGGCCGGCCGGTCCTACCCGGCCGTGGTCCGCTCGGAGGCCATGCGGGACACGATCGCCGACTACGTCGAGGAGCTGAACACCAGGCTGAACCGCTGGGAGACGATCAAGAAGTTCGACATCCTCGACCACGACCTCTCGATCGAGTCCGGCGAGCTCACCCCCAGCCTCAAGGTCAAGCGGAAGGTGGTCGAGGACCACTACCGGGACCGCCTGGACGCGATGTACTCCGGCTAAACCCCGAATGAGCGGGCTCATTGCGGGTTCTGGCGCGGAAAAGTGCGCAATGAGCCCGCTCATTCGGGTTGGGGTTCGGACCGGTTGCGCTGCCCGCCGATCAGGACCGCGACCAGCGTGCCGGCCGTCGCCAGCAGGCCGGCGGCACCGGCGAGCACAAACGTGGTGCGCGGGTCGGTGAGCTCCAGCAGCAGCGCGCCGAGCAGGTAGGAGGCCGCGGCGGCCACCCCGATCCCGCCGTAGAGGTTGCCGAACACCCGACCCACCAGGTGCGCCGGCACCCGGCGCTGCAGCAGCGTGTTCGATCCGACGTCCATCGCGGCCAGCCCCAGCCCGCGCACCAACTGCAGCGCGAACGCGGCGCCGACCGCCCAGGCCAGGCCGGTGAGCAGGTTGCCAAGGCTGCTGACCGCGAACCCGGCGATGAGCAGCACCAGCAGCGGCGCGCGCCCGGACCACCGGGCCAGCAGCGCGTACCCCGCCAGCAGGCCGATGCCGACCGCGCCGTACAGCAGGGCGACCGCCGACTGGTCGGCCGCCAGCGAGTCGCTGGCCAGGAAGACGAGGGCCACGTCGTCGACGCCGTTGCAGGCCACCACCGCGACGAAGCCGAGCACGACGGCCCGGATCAGCGGCTCGCGCCGCAGGTAGCCGAGGCCGGCCCGCGCGTCGGTCAGGAAGGCGCTGCAGCCGCGTCCCTGTTGCTCGTCGCGCGGCGCCGGGGGCAGTCGGGGCAACAGCGCCAGCACCAGCGCGGACACCACGAACGTGGCGACGTCGACCAGCAGCACACCGCGCACCCCGATCAACGGGAGCAGCGCGGCGGCGACGAACGGGCCGAGCGCCTCCATGCCGTTGGTGCCGAAGCCGAGCGCGGTGTTCGTCCGCTCCAGCCGTTCGTCCGGGACCAGCGCCGGGACCGCGGCCCGGGACGCCGGCAGGAACACCTGCGCCGCGATCGCGCGCACCGCCACCAGCGCCAGCAGGGCGGGCAGCGAAAGCGCGGGCAGGGCCAGCGCGATCACCACCACCGCGGCCGCCTGCAGCAGCTCGCAGACGATCATGAGGCGGCGCAGGTCGAACCGGTCGGCGAGCACTCCGGTCAGCGGGCCCAGCAGCGCCGGGGCGAAGTCGCCGACCAACAGCAACGCCGCGACCGCGAACGCCTGCCCGGTGCTGTCGGCGAGGTAGAGCAGCAGCGCGACCAGCCCGAGCGAGTCACCCAGGCTCGAGATTGCTCGTGCCAGCACGAGCCCGTGCGCGCCTAACACCGTCCGAACAGTGTTACGCACTCACGAGGGACACCGTCCCAGCCGCTCCGTTCACCGTGATCCGCTGGCCGGTACTGATCCGGGTGGTGGCGTCGGGCACGCCGACCACGGCCGGTATGCCGTATTCCCTGGCAACCACCGCGCCATGCGAGTTCGGCCCACCCATCTCCATCACCAGCGCGCCTGCGGTCAGGAACAGCGGCGTCCAGCCGGGATCGGTGGACGGCACCACCAGGATCTCGCCGGGTGCGAGGTGCGCGCCGACCGGGTCGAGCACGACCCGGGCCACCCCGGTCACCGTGCCGGGCGACGCCGCCGAGCCGACCAGACCGTCGGCGGACGGAGGCACCGCCGCGGCCAATGCGGCCTCGGGCTCGGTGCCGTCGGAGAGCAGCATCCGCGGCACGTGCCGGCGCCGCAGCTCGAGCTCGTAGTCCGCGCGCCGCCGCTGCACGAGCGCCGCAAGCTCGCCGCGACGCTCATCGGCCGCGCCAACGGCCGACCGCAGCTCGCGCAGGTTCAGGAAGAACACATCGTCGGCCTTGACAAAGGTGCCGTTCGTGACAAGCGCCTCGCCGACCGCGGCGAGCTGCGCCCGCGCCCTGGACATGAGCAGCACCAGGCAGAACTTCGGCAGCTCGCGAAGCCCGGCCAGCTCCCGGTAGCGGTGCAGTGCGGCGCCGAGCAGCCACCCGCGAGCCCGGCCGTACCGCTTTCGGGTCCGGGCGACCAGCTCGGCGATCATCGCTTCGGCCTCCGCCGCACCGGCGTCGAACCGTGCATCGGGGCTCCATGTCGAGTCCTCGACCCGCAGGTAGTTTGCGAGCACTCCGAACACGTGCGTCGGATCGTCCGACCACCGCGGCAGACCGAGATCGATCTCCGCGACCGCCCGATGCCCGTACCGGTTCAGGAACCGGCGCATCCCCCGCTGCAGCACCGGCGGCAGCGACCCGGCGCGGTAGGCGTCCACGAGCTTGGCGGCGGCGGTGTCCCGCAGTACCCGCGCCGCCTCGGGATCGGCCCGTACCGAGCCGGCCAGCCGGCCCAGCTCCAGATCCATCTGGGTCGTCACGTTGTGCGGTATGCCGCGCTGCACGACCTGCAGCTCGTCGCGGGTGCCGGCATCGCCGAGCAGCTTCGGTGCCAGGCCGCCGACCAGCACGAAGCCGGTCGCGATCAGGGGCAGGATCGGCGCGATCCGCGGGCCGCCCACCTCGGTCAGCACCCGGATTGCCTCGTCGACGCGCTGCGCGGGGCCGAGTCGGCCGGGCGGGCGGCTCAGTCGGTCCACCTCCTCGGCCTGACCGAACGCCCACCGGCGTGCCGCCTCCGGCCGGGCCAGGGCTTGCAGTAGCCGAAGCGGTGCCCGCAGGTGCAGCGCGGCGCGGGCGATCGGCGCCACACCGCGCAGCCGGGAGCGGACCGTGACCGACAGCCGTGGGTCCTCGGTCAGCGCCCGGAACAGCACCGCCGACCGGGCTTCCATGACGTTCAGCGCGCGCGGCACGAGCTCTCGGCCGACCGTGCTGCGGATCGGCACGGTCAGGTCGATGAACGCTCGGCCGCCGGCCTCGACGAGCGCCGGCGGACCGTCGAGCGGCTCGGCGATG
Organism: uncultured Actinomycetota bacterium; assembly: GCA_963776255.1. Classification (GTDB taxonomy): domain Bacteria; phylum Actinomycetota; class Actinomycetes; order Mycobacteriales; family Pseudonocardiaceae; genus Pseudonocardia. Next base: position 66,390 of record CAVZMB010000020.1, read on the forward strand.
CGGAACCCGGCCGCCCGCGGCACCGTCCCGGCGAGGGCTTTCAGCCCGGCCAGGCCCATCGGGGTGAACGGCTGGTTGACGCCCTGGGCGACGTTCGCGGAGAGGTACACCCGCAGCCCCGGCCGGCGGGGCTGCGGCACCGGATACAGCGTGGTGATCGGGCGCGCCTGGGTCAGCCACAGCGTGCCGTCCCCGTCGAGCGCCCACTCGATGTCCTGCGGCGCGCCATAGTGTGCGGCGACCCGCCGCCCGAGCGCGGCGAGCTCGCGGAGCTGTCCGTCGGCGATGGAGGCCGTGGTAGCGGTGCCCGTCGACGCGGTGGTGTCCGTCCCGCCGCCGGGCGCCGGCCGGATCACCAGTTGCTTGGCGCCCAACCTGCGCTGCCGAACGGTGCCCGTCGCGTCCAGCACGAAGTGATCGGGATCCACCGCGCCGGAGACCACCGCCTCGCCGAGGCCCGGGCTGGCGTCCACGACCGCCTGGTCCCTGGTGCCGGTGACCGGGTTGGCCGTGAAGAGCACGCCGGCCACCGCGGAGTCGATCATGTGCTGGACGACTACCGCGAGGCTGACGGCTCGGTGGTCGATCCGGTTGCTGCTCCGGTAGGACACCGCGCGGTCGGTCCACAGCGAGGCCCAGCAGCGGCGCACGGCCGCGCGGACGGCGTCGGCGCCGACAACGTTCAGGAAGGTGTCCTGCTGCCCGGCGAAGCTTGCGAACGGCAGGTCCTCGGCGGTCGCCGAGGAGCGCACCGCCACCGGCACGGCAGCCGTACCGTCGAGCCGGGCGCCGAGCTTGGCGTAGGCCTCGGTGATCGCGGCTGCCAACTCCGAAGGCACCGGGGCGTCGACCAGCCGCTCGCGGATCTCGGCCGCCAACCGCGCCTGCTCGCCCTGGTCGGTCACGCCGTCGAGGGCAGCGACCAGCTCGTTGATCTCGGGACGGTCCGCGACCAACTGGTAGGCCGCGGTCCCGACGACGAACCCGGTCGGGACCGGAAACCCGGCCCTGATCAACTCGCCGAGGTTTGCCGCCTTGCCACCCACCGCGTCGAGCTGGTCGGCCGCGACATCGGCCAGGTCGCGCACGTGGTCCGCAACCGCACGCCGCCCACCCATGTCCCGATCCTCCCGGCCGTGTTCATCACGCGTTCCCCGGCGCGGCACGCATTGTTCACCGAAGCTAGTCCGGACCGCGCGGAAAATCAATGCGCATTGAATAACGTGCGCAGCCAGTCCGGCTGCGAAGATGGCGCCGTGCCGGTGACCGCGATCGAGCTGCCGTGAGCTACCCGAGCGGCGACCTGCGCGATCAGCTCGCGCACCTCGGCGCCGAGGCGGTGCGGGCCCGGCTGGTGGTCGGTTCCGGCGGGAACCTGTCGGCCCGCGAGCCCGAGTCGGACACCTGCTGGATGACCGCGACCGGAACCTGGCTGGACCGGCTGGAGCAGCCGGAGTTCTCCGAGCTGAGGATCGCCGACGGCGCGATCGTCGGCGGGCACCCGCGGCCGTCCAGCGAGTGGCGGCTGCACACCGAGACCTACCGGGTACGGCCGGACGTCAACGCGATCGTGCACCTGCACCCGCAGCTGTCGGTGCTGCTCGCCGCGCTGGGCCACGAGGTCACCCTGCTCACCAGCGATCACCTGTACTACCTGCGCGAGGTAGTGGTCCGCCCGTTCGCCCAGCCCGGCACCACGGAGCTGGCCCGGGACGCCGCGCAGGCCGTGGCCGGTGGGGCGAACGCTGTGGTGCTCGGGCACCACGGCTGCTCGGTGCTCGCCGACAGCGTCGAGCTGGCCCACAAGCGGGCGTTCAACCTGGAGGAGGCCGCCCGCTCGACCGCGATCGGGTTGCTGCTGACCGGTGGATCCAACGTCCCGCCGTGCCCGCCCGACTACCTGCGCGCGCTGCTCTCCGGCGCCGCGGCCGTCTGACCGGGTTCACGGCTTTCGACCGAGCACCAGCCCTACCGGGGCGTTCCAGGTGCGCTCGATCGGCCGGACGTCGTCGAACCCCGCCGCGGTCAGCAGCTCGGCCGCCTCGACCGGCGTCCACGGGTAGCCGCCGGACCGGATCACCCGCAGGTCGGACAGCGCCTGTGCCAACGGCTCCGGAGGCGCCGCGTACAGACCGAAGATCGCCCAGCCGCCGGCTCGCAGCGCGTCGACGGTCCGGTCCAACGCGGCGGAGATGATCTCCCGCGGCAGGAACGGGCCCGGAATCCACCCGGCGTCGAAGGCATCCCGGTCGGGGAGGTCCTGCGCCGACTGCAGCCGCAACTCGATCCGGTCGCCGAGCCCGGACTCCGCCACGTTCTGCTTGGCCAGGTCCATCGCGGCGGGCCACGGGTCGATCCCGGTGACCCGCAGTCCGGGGAAGATCCGGCAGATCGCGACCGCGAGCAGCCCGACGCCGGTGCCCACATCGAGGAACGTCCCGCCGTCGGCGCGGAGCCGCTCGTCCAACCCGGGGGCACCGGGAGCGACCCGCTCGATCAGGTCGGCGACGACCATCGAGATCCGACCCTGGTTGTGCAGCATGGTCGGCTCGTCGAGCACCCAGCCCGGCGCTCGGTCCGGGTTGTCCATCAGGTCCTGGGCCTGCCGGAAGAACGACCGCGCGCCACCGAGCAGGGTCTGCAGCTGTGCCTCGGTGGCGGCGTCCAGATCCGCGGGGTCGACGTCCAGCGCAACCATGATCCGCTCCAGGACTGCGGACACCTCCGGCGCCGGGCTCAGTCCCTCGACACGCCGCCGGAGCTCGGCGGCCAACGCGGCCATCGCCTCCACTGACACGTTCAGGCGTTGGCCGACGCCGAGCAGGGACTCGAAGCTCATCGCCGGATCATCTCTTAGCCGTGCGGCGCGGACCAGGCTCGGGATCGTTCGGGCAGAGTGGAGGGGTGAGCGTCGATCTCCCGTTGCGCGCGCCGGCGAACCGGGTCAGCCCGCGCGCGGTCCCGTTCTGGACCCTCGGCGCGGCGATACTGGTGGCCGTCCTGCTGCTCCCCCAACTGATCACCTACCTGGTCGGCGGTCCGGCCGTGTTCGGGGTGACCTCGGCGGTCACCGCGGCCCTCGGCCTGCTCTACGTGCTGGTGATGCCGCGGGTGCGCTATCGGGTGCACCGCTGGGAGGTGACCGAAACGGCGGTCTACACGCTGACCGGCTGGCTGTCCCGGCACTGGCGGATCGCACCGATATCCCGCATCCAGACGGTGGACACCGAGCGCGGGCCGCTGCAGCAGCTGTTCCGGCTTGCCACGGTCACCGTCACCACCGCGTCCGCCCGGGGTCCGGTGCGGATCGCCGAGCTGGACGCCGACGAGGCCGCCGAGCTGGCCCGGATGCTGGCCGAGCGCACGCACACCACGCCGGGGGACGCGACGTGACCGGTTCACTCGGCGAACCGGCCGAGTCGACCGAGCAGTGGCACCGGCTGGACGCCCGGATGCTGGCGGTCGGCCCGCTGCGCGGGCTGTTGTCCGTGCTCCCACTGATCGCGGTGATCGTCCTAACCGGCAGCGGTGAGCAGTGGCGGCTGTGGGCGACGATCGCGGTCGGCGTGCTGGTCATCCTGTTCGCCGTGGTCCGCTGGCGGACCACTCGCTACCGGATCACCGACCGGCGGATCGAACTGCACACCGGGCTGCTGAACCGCCAGCAACGCTCGGTTCCGTTGGACCGGATCCGCAACGTCGACGTGACCGCGCAGTTGCTGCACCGGCTGTTCGGGCTGGCGGTGGTGAAGGTCGGAGTGGGCACCGGTGACCCGTACGCCGACACCAAGGGCGTGAACCTGGACGCGGTCACGGCGGCCGAGGCCGAGCGGCTGCGGCTGCTGCTGCTCGAACGCGCGCGGCAGGCACGCTCTCGGGAGGCCCGGTCGCCGGAGACCCGGCCGATGAACGGCGCCGAGCCGGCAGGTGCCTCCACTGACTCGCCCGCCGGTTCGATCGGGCCGGCGCCCGAGGTGATCTCCCGGCTCGACTGGTCGTGGCTGCGGTTCGCCCCGCTGACCGCGACCTCGCTGGCCGGCGTCGGTGTGATCATCTCCGCGGCGTACAACCTGCTGCAGACCGCCGGCATCCGGTATCGCGACCTGCCCGGGGTGGACGAGGCGACCCGGCGTCTCAGCGAGGCACCGGTCTGGCTGACCGTCCTGCAGGTGGGCGGGGTGCTGCTGGTGCTGGCCGTGATCGGCGCCGTGCTGATGTACGTCGAGCGCTGGTGGGGCTACCTGCTGACCCGGGAGCCGGACGGGTCGCTGCTGATGCGCCGCGGGCTGCTCACCAAGCGGACGCTGGCCGTGGCGCACCAGCGGCTGCGCGGCGCGGAGGTCGTCGAGGGACTGCTGCTGCGCGCCGGGCGTGGCGGGCAAGCCCGTGCGCTGACCACCGGGCTCAGCCGGGAGGCGCTCGGTGGCGCGATCCTGCCGCCGGCTCCGCTGGACGAGGCGCACCGGGTGGCCGCGGCCGCCCTGACCGAACCGCCCGAGCGGGTCACCGCCGCGACGCTGGACCGGCACCCCCGGGCGGCGCTGCGCCGGCGGCTGACCCGGGCGTTGATCCCGGCTGTCGCGCTGGTCGCCGTCGCGTTGGTGCTCGCGGACCGGGTGCCGGTGCTGTTCTGGCTGTGGCCCGGTGCGCTGGTGGCGATCCCGATCGCGCTGGCTGCTCGCCCTCGACCGGTACCGCAACCTCGGCCACACGCTCACCGACCGGTTCCTGGTCGCCCGGCACGGCTCGCTGCTGCGGCACACCGCTGCGCTGGAGCGCGACGGGATCATCGGGTGGCGCGTGCTGCAGAGCCCGTTCCAGCGCCGTGCCGGGGTGCTCACGCTGGAGGCGATCACCGCGGCCGGCCGGGGCGGTTACGAGCTGATCGACATCGCGCCGGCGCGCGCCGCCGAGCTGATGGCCGAGACCACGCCCGAGGTCGTCACCGAACTGCTGGACGCAACTCCGGCCGCCGCCCCTACCGGCGTCGGCGCCGGGTCCCGAACATCCCCCGGGTGATCTCCCTGGCGAGCGCGGTGCCCGCGGAACGCAGGAACGACTTCACCATCGGGCTGTCGAACATCTTCTCCACGAAGCCGGGCTCGTCGCGCTGCTCGGGCTCGGGCGGGGCCGCGGGTGCTCCATTGGGTGCCCCTGCGGGTGGCGCTGCGGGCGGCTCGGCAATTCTGGTGGTCAGCCGCTCGTAGGCCGACTCGCGGTCCAGCGTCTGGCCGTAGTTCGCGTACTGCGCCGAGCCGCGGGCCGCCGCGGCGACCTCGGCCGGCTCGATCGCGTCCATCCGCGACCTCGGCGCCCGCATTCGCGCCCAGGCCACCGGCGTCGGAGCACCGCGTTCGGAGAGCACTGTCACGATCGCCTCACCGGTGCCGAGGTTGGTCAGCGCCTCCTCGAGGTCGTAGTTCTCGGTGATCGGGTAGGTCTTCACGGTCTTGGCCAGCGCCGCCTGGTCGTTCGGGGTGAACGCGCGCAGCGCGTGCTGGATCCGGGCGCCGAGCTGGGAGAGCACGTCGTCGGGTAGGTCCGTCGGCAGCTGGGTGCAGAAGAAGACCCCGACGCCCTTGGAGCGGATCAGCTTGACGGTCTGCTCGATGCGCTCCAGGAAGGCCTTGCTCGCGTCGGTGAACAGCAGGTGCGCCTCGTCGAGGAAGAACACCAGCTTGGGCTTGTCGAGGTCGCCCTCCTCGGGGAGGTTCTCGAACAGCTCGGCGAGCAGCCACATCAGGAAGGTGGAGTACAGCCGCGGGTTGGACGCCTGGTCGGCGACCTCGAGCAGGCTGACGACTCCTTGTCCGGCTGTGACGCGCATCAGGTCGGCCGGGTCGAACTCCGGCTCACCGAAGAACCGGTCGCCGCCGGCCGCCTCCAGGTTCACCAGCGCCCGCAGGATCACCCCGGCCGTGGTGGAGGAGACCCCGCCGATGCCCTTGAGGTCGGCCTTGCCCTCGTCGCTGGTCAGGTGCTGGATCACCGAGCGGGAGATCCTTGGTGTCCAGCAGCGGCAGGCCGCGCTGGTCCGCCCAGTGGAAGATCAGTCCGAGGGTGGACTCCTGGGTGTCGTTGAGGTCGAGCACCTTGGCCAGCAGGATCGGGCCGAACTGGGTGATCGTCGCCCGGATCGGCACCGCGGAGCTGTCACCGCCGAGGGAGTAGAACTCGACCGGGAACGCCGTCGGCTGCCAGTCGTCGCCGGTGTCCGCGGCCCGGGTGACGATCTTGTCGTTCGACTCGCCGGGTCGGGACATCCCGGTGAGGTCGCCCTTGATGTCGGCGAGCAGCGTCGGGACCCCGGCCGCTGACAGCTGCTCGGCGATGCCCTGCAGCGTCCTGGTCTTGCCCGTGCCGGTCGCGCCGGCGACCAGCCCGTGCCGGTTCAGGGTGGCGAACGGGATGCGCACCCGGGCTTCGGGGTCGACCTGGCCGTCGACGATCACGGTGCCCAGCTCGAGCGCGGCGCCTTTTGTGTGGTAGCCGGCGGCGATCTCCTTCGCAGGGCTCGCCTGGTCCCCGCCCTTGTCGTCACCGCCTTTGTCGTCACGGCCCTTGTCGTCACCGCCCGTGTCGTCACCGCCGTTCTCGGTCACGGCGGCAGCATAGACTGATCCAGATGAACGACCGCCTGGTGTGGATCGACTGCGAGATGACCGGGCTCGACCTACGGCGCGACGCGCTGATCGAGATCGCCGCATTGGTGACCGACGGCGATCTCAACGTCCTCGGCGAGGGCGTCGACCTCGTGATCCACACCGACGACGAGCGGCTCGACGGCATGATCGAGGTGGTCCGGGAGATGCACGAACGCTCCGGGCTGACCGAGGCCGTCCGGGCGTCCACCATCTCGGTCGAGGAGGCCGAGCGGCAGGTTCTCGACTACGTGCGGCGGTATGTGCCGGAGCCGCGCACCGTGCCGCTGGCCGGGAACTCGGTGGCCACCGACCGGGCGTTCCTGGCCCGCGACATGCCCGAGTTGGACGGTCACCTGCACTACCGGATGGTCGACGTGAGCTCGGTCAAGGAGCTGGCCAGGCGCTGGTACCCGCGGATCTTCTACGCCAAGCCGGAGAAGGGCCTCGCGCACCGCGCGCTCGCCGACATCCGCGAGTCCATCGCCGAGCTCGACTACTACCGGCGCACCGCGTTCGTGCCGCCGCCGGGGCCGACGACCGAGGAGGCCCAGGCCGCGGCGCTGGCAACCGGCTCCGGTGCGCGGCCCGCTGCGGGGTAACATCGTCCGGGGTCGTCTTCGGGGCGGGCGGCCGTTCGTGGTGGGTGTAGCTCAGCTGGTAGAGCACCTGGTTGTGGTCCAGGAAGTCGCGGGTTCGAGTCCCGTCACTCACCCCACTTCGATCAATCAGGAGCGATGACCCTCGCACTGACTTGGGACCAGGTTCTTACCTGGCGGATGGAGCGGCAGTTCCTCGACCGCCCACCCGATCTTGACGTCCCGCAGATCGTGCGGCGGCTGGCCGGCGTGCAGGCGCAGGTCGCCTCGTACACCGAGCAGGCGATCGCGATCCGGAATGCCGATGCTGCGTCCGACGTCGCTTCGGCGCTGGCCGACCGCACGATCGTCAAGACCTGGGCGCAGCGGGGCACCCTGCACCTGCTGGTCGTGGACGACGCCGCGGCCTACCTGAGCCTGCTGGCTGCGGCCCGCACCTGGGAGAAGGGCGCGTGGCAGCGCGCGTTCGCCACCGCCGAGCAGCTGGGCAAGATCGCCGAGGCGGTCGTCGAGCTGCTCGACGGGGCGGAGTTGACCAGGGAGGAGCTGACCGCGGCGATCATCGAACGCACCGGCGACGCGACCGTCGGCGAGCAGCTGAGCTCCGGATGGGGGGCGGTGCTGAAGCCGCTGGCCTGGCAAGGCCTGTTGTATCCGCCCGCTCGCCGGTCGCTGGTCAGCAAGGCCGCCGGCTGGATCTCCCCCGTCGTGGTGGTCGGCGGCCGGGTGGCCGGCACCTGGGAGGTGGACCGCGACGAGCTCACGATCGGGCTGTTCGACGAGGCGGGCAGGTTGCATCAGCGCGCCCTCGACGAGGAGATCGCCTTGCTGGAGAAGGTGCTCGACCGCAGGCTGACCGCCTCGATCACCACCGTCTGACGGACCGCCGCCCGGATCGTGTAGCGTTTATGTGCGCCCCTCCGGAGGGGCGCGTTGCTTCGCGCCGCTAGCTCAATTGGCAGAGCAGCTGGCTCTTAACCAGCGGGTTCGGGGTTCGAGTCCCTGGCGGCGCACCATCCTCTGAACCGATCTGACCTGCGCAAACAGGTCAGATCGTTGACGGTTCAACGTCCATTGTGGTCTTTGGGCCGCTCGACGGCGCCGG
>CAVZMB010000021.1:0-232500 GCA_963776255.1 uncultured Actinomycetota bacterium
GCCGGCACGCTCGAGGTGGCCTTGTCCCCAGTAGTGCCACCGGTCTTGCTTGCGGAGTCGGCCTTGCTCGCGGAGTCCGTCTTGCCGGCCGACCCGTTGTCCTTGGAGCCGCTGCCCGCGCCGTCCTCGGCCTTGGCCTTGTCTCTGTCGGCGTCCGGCTTACTCCCGTTGCCTCCCGGGTCGCCGGCGTTGCGTCCGGCCCCAGCCCGGCTGTCGGTCCGGTAGAAGCCCGAGCCCCGGAACACGATCCCGACCGGGGAGAAGATCTTGCGCAGTGTGCCCCTGCACTCCGGGCATTCGGTCAGCGTGTCGTCCGAGAAGGACTGCACAGTGTCGAAGCTGTGCCCGCAGGCCCGGCAGGCGTATTGGTACGTGGGCACGGACGTCCTCCTGGGGCTGCTTGGCGGGTGGCTGGCTGGCACTCTCACCGCGGGAGTGCCAGTCTACCCTGCCCGGGGGTCAGTGCGGCGTCCACCGGCACGTCGTGTCGATCAGCGGGTAGCCGCTCCACCAGCTCCTCGTCGCGCACGACGGCCACGACCGGCGTGCCCGGGCGCACCGTCGGCAGCGTGCGGTCGTAGTAGCCGCGGCCACGGCCGAGCCGGATGCCGGTGCGGTCGACGGCGAGTGCCGGGACGAGCACCAGCCCGGCTTCGGCAACCGCCGCCGGCCCGAGCCGCGGACCGGTCGGCTGGCTCAGCCCGAGCGGGCCCGGTGCGACGTCGTCCGGACCGCTGTACCTCGCCCAGTCGAGTGCGCCGGGGCGCTCCGGAACCACCGGCAACAGCACGGCGATCCCGGCCGCGACCAGCGCGTCGACCAGGCGGGTCGGCGAGTCCGGGTCGGCGCCGGGCTCGGTCCCGAAGGGCAGGTAGGCGCACACCGGTGCGTCCACGGCGGCCGCCGCTACAGCGGCATGCCGGGCGAGGGACAGCGCCTCGGCGGCGCGCACCGCGGCCGGCACCGCCCGTCTGGCAGCGAGCAGCCGTCGCCGAAGCTCCGCCTTGGTCGCCGCACCGCCCACGAGCTGCGCACCCTATCGCCGTTCGGTAGATACCCTCGTGCACCATGCAGGCCACCCGCCCGTTCCGCACCGCCGTGGTGCCGGCTGCCGGGCTGGGCACCCGGTTCCTGCCGGCCACCAAGACCGTGCCGAAGGAGCTGCTCCCGGTCGTGGACACGCCGGGGATCGAGCTGGTGGCCGCCGAGGCGGCGCAGGCCGGAGCGGACACCCTGCTCGTCGTGACCTCGCCGGGCAAGGACGCGGTGGCTGGGTACTTCGCTCCGCAGCCCGAGCTGGAGGCGACGCTCGCCAAGCGCGGCAAGGACGAGCTGGTGCGCAAGGTCCGCCGGGCCGCGGAGCTGATCACGGTGCGGACCGTCGTCCAGGAGCAGCCGAAGGGCCTCGGCCATGCGGTCGGGTGTGTGGAGGACGCGCTGGCGCCGAGCGAGGACGCGTTCGCGGTGCTGCTGCCCGACGACCTGGTACTGCCCACCGGCGTGCTGCGCCGGATGGCCGCGGTGCGGGCCGAGCACGGCGGTTCGGTGCTGTGCGCCTTCGAGGTGCCGCGGGACGAGGTCAGCGCGTACGGCGTGTTCGACGTCGAGGCCACCGGCACCGAGGACGTGCTGGCGGTGTGCGGGATGGTGGAGAAGCCGGAGCCCGCCGAGGCGCCGTCCAGCTACGCCGCGGCGGGGCGCTACCTGCTCGATCGGGCGATCTTCGACGCGTTGCGCCGGATCACCCCCGGCGCCGGCGGCGAGCTGCAGCTGACCGACGCGGTCGCCCTGCTGATCACCGAGGGTCATCCGGTGCACGTGGTCGTGCATCGCGGCGACCGGCACGACCTCGGCAACCCCGGCGGGCTGATCCGTGCCTCCGTCGACTTCGCGCTGGACGACCCGGACGAAGGGCCGGCCCTGCGGGACTGGCTGATCGCCCGCCTGGGAGCATCCCGCGGGTGAGGTCCGTCGACGAGCAGGTGGCCCGGGTGCTGGACGCCGCGGTGCGTCCGGTCCCGGTCCGGGTGGCGATCTCAGAGGCGCAGGGGCTGATGTGCGCCGAGGAGATCGTCGCGCAGCGCCAGCTGCCCGGCTTCGACCAGGCCGCCGTCGACGGCTACGCGGTGCGCAGCGTCGACCTCACCGGGGCAACGCCGGAGCGGCCGGTGGTGCTGCCGGTGGTGGGGGAGATCCCGGTCGGCTCCCGGCAGCCGCAGCGGCTGCAGCCCGGCCAGGCGGTGCGGGTGATGACCGGGGCGCCGTTGCCGACGTTGGCCGACGCCGTCGTGCCGACCGGGGACACCGACGGCGGTGTGGCCCGGGTGACGGCGATCCGGGCAGTTCCCTCCGCGGCGTTCGTCCGGCGGGCCGGCGAGGACGTCCAGCCAGGTGACGTCGCGGTCCGCCGCGGGGCCGTGATCGGGGCGGCCCAGGTGGGGCTGCTCGCCGCGGTCGGGCGGGACAAGGTGCTGGTGCATCCGCGGCCCCGGGTGTCGGTGCTCGCCATCGGCGACGAGCTGGTCGACCTCAGCCGCGAGCCGGGTGCCGGGCAGGTGGCCGACGTCAACTCCTATGCGCTGGCCGCGGCGGCCCGCGACGCCGGTGCCGAGGTCAACCGGGTGGGCGTGGTGCCTACCGAGCCTCGTCGGCTGCGCGAGGCGGTGGAGGACCTGCTGCCCGGCAGCGAGGTGATGGTCATCGTCGGCGCGATCGGCGGCGCGGCCGGTGACGAGCTGCGGGAGGCACTGGCCGGTCTCGGTGAGCTGGACGGCTCCCGGGTGGCGATGCATCCCGGCTCGGTGCAGGGGTTCGGGCGGCTGGGGCCGGACCAGGTGCCGACGTTCCTGCTCCCGGCGAACCCGGCCACCGCTCTGGTGCTCTTCGAGGTGCTGATCCGCCCGCTGATCCGGGCCACCCTCGGCCGGACCGAGCCGCACCGCCGCCTGGTCTCCGCGCGGCTGACCTCGCCGATCAGCTCGACACCCGGCAGGCGCGGGTACCTGCGTGGTCGGCTGCTGCGGGACACCGACACCGACGAGTACCTGGCGCAGCCGCTCGGCACCGCCGGGACCCACCTGCTGGCCGCGCTCGCCGAGGCCAACTGTCTGATCATCGTGGACGAGCCGGCGACCGAGCTCACCGTCGGCGAGCAGGTGGACGTCGCTTTCCTCGCCCAACGCGGATGAGTACCTCGGCCGTGATCGAACCGCTGCGCCACACCGGCCGCCACCCCGGCTGGCCGGCCCGGTTGGGCCCGCTCCAGGTCCGGATCGGGACGGTCGCCGTGCGGCCGCAACGGCTCCGGGACGGAGCGGCGTGGTCGGCCATCCGGCGCCGCGACGAGCACCATCTCGCGCCGTGGGAACCGGGCGCCGCCGGCGAGTGGGCACTGCGGAACAGCACGATGGAGTGGATCTCACGCTGGTCCGTGCTGCGCGGGGCGGCTCGGCGCGGGACGTGCCTGCCGTTCACGATCACCCTGGACGGGCAGTTCGTCGGCCAGGTGATGGTGGGCAACGTCGTGCGGGAGCCGCTGCTGTCGGCCTACATCGGCTACTGGGTGGGCACCGCGGCCGTCGGCGCCGGAGTCGGCACCGCGGCGGTCGGCCTGGTCGTGGACCACTGCTTCGGGGCGGTCGGGTTGCACCGGGTGGAGGCCACCGTGCGGCCGGAGAACGTCGGCAGCCGCCGGGTGCTGGAGAAGCTCAGCTTCCGCGAGGAGGGGCTGTTCCGGCGTTACCTGGACGTCGGCGGCGTCTGGCGGGACCACCTCTGCTACGCGCTGACCGCCGAGGACGCTCCCGGCGGCGTGGTGGACCTGTTGATCCGGGCCGGACGAGTGCAGCGGGTCTGACGGCACGGGATCCGGCTGATCGGTGACGTACCTGCCCCGGTGAGCGGGAGTAGCTGACCATCCCCGGCGCGTCGGCGCCGAACCTGGCGATCTCGTAGCTACGGTGAGTTGCCGAACGCGATCATGGTCTGACCGGGAAGGAGGCGGCCGTGCCCAGCTCGTTGATCTTCGTCGGGCTGGTGGTGCTTTGGCTGCTGATCCTGGTGCCGATCGTCGCCCGCCGCAGGCAAGAGGTGCCGCGACCGGGCCACGCCGCGCGGGCCGGTCGCGTCCTGCGGCGCCCGGCCCGGCGACCGGGCCGGGTGGAGGAGATGGATGAGATGCAGCCGGACAAGGACGAACTGGACGATCGCGACACCGCGACCGTCGACGCCGACCGGGTGAATGAGGGCGACTCGGTGGACGAAGCCGCCGAGCCTGCGGAGCAGGCCGACGATGTCGACGAGCCTGGCGCCACCGACCGGGGTCGCTCGCTCGCGGCGGACAGCGGCGTGGACGAGGTCAACGTCGCCGTCCAGGACGATGCCGGCGCGGACGATGCCGGCGCGGACGGTGCCGGCGCGGACGGTGCCGGCGCGGACGGTGCCGGCGCGGACGGTGCCGGCGCGGACGCTGCCGCGACCGCCGGCACGCCGAGCGTCCCGGCGCGCTATCGGAGGGGACGGGGCGGGTTCGACCCCGAGGCGGCGGCGCTGGCCGCCAGTGCCCGGTACGCGTTCCGCCAGCGGGTGGTGCTCACCTTGCTGATCGCCGCGCTGGGCACCGGGATCGTGGCCGCGGTCGGGCTGCCAGTCGTGTGGTACCTGCACGGCGCGATCGACGTGGTCCTCCTCGGATACCTGATCTACCTGCGTCGCCAGGTGCGGCTGGAGGACGAGATCCGTTTCCGACGGGCGTCCCGGCTCGCCGGAACCCGGTTCGCGCACGTCGGCGACGTACCGCTGGACGGCCCGATCGAGACTGGCGCCTTCGTAGCACCGTCCGAGGCGACGCCGTCCGCCGAGCCGACGGCCGACCTGAAGCCCGAGCGTGCGGAGCCGGGCGAGTTCGCGCTGCCGCCGCTGCCCCGGGCCGAACTGCCGGGCCGGCCCATCGGGACCGCGGTGGTCGGACCCGACGACGACGATCCGGCGCTGCACCCGCTCGACGAGCACCAACCGCCGCGGTACCGGCGGGCAGCGGGCTAGCGGCGGCCGTCGCCTCGACCGTGCGGCGCCGGTACGGCCGGTTCCGGCTGCTAGTCTCGATGTCGCTCGCCGGTCGCCGCCGGTCGACGCGGGGCTGTGGCGCAGTTGGTAGCGCGACTCGTTCGCATCGAGTAGGTCAGGGGTTCGATTCCCCTCAGCTCCACCATTGTGCAAGGTGTGGATTAGCCGGTCCTCGATCCAGTGATCTTGAATTGGCCGACGAGCGCTTGGCGCTTATCGGGCCGACGTCGACCGGCTACAGGCCGCTGACGCCCTTGCCGATCAGCACCGCTCCGATCACCAGGATCAGGGTGGCCATCACGGTGGCGTTGTTGTTCTGCAGCCACGTCTTGAGCGAGTCGAGCGGCCCGCGCATCCGCTCGGCCGCGATCAGGTGGCCGATCACCGGGACCGCGACGGTGGACGCCGCGATGACCGTGAACACGGCCACCGCCAGCACCTCGCCGCCGAGACTCAGCGCGGCCGAGCCGATGATCACGCCGGCACCGGCCGCCATGATCAGGTTCTTCGGGTTCACGGCGGACAGCAGGAAGCCCAGGCCGAGCGCCTTGCCGAAGGTGAAGTCGTCGATGGCGGCCATCCACTTCGGAGTGTCGTGGTGCTCCCCGCGACCGCGCCACTCGCGGATGCCGACCAGCAACAGCAGCACCCCGAGGCCGATCTTGGTCCACGATGCCGCGGCGGACGGCGCACCGCCGGTCTGCAGGACGCCGGCCAGTGCCGTGAAGATCGCCGTGGCGACCACGATCCCCAGCACCCAGCCGATCAGGAACCCGCTGCTGGTGCGGCCCGCCCGCTTCGAGAACAGCATCAGGATCGCCGCGATGATCGGCACCGGCGACACCGCGACACCGATCGCCAACGGCAGGATTTCGCCGATCACCGCACCCATCGTCACTCCCGTCGATTTGTCAACGAGCACAGTAGGGTGCGCGACCGCCGAGCCGGCTCCTCACCCGAAGCAGCAACGGTTGCGGCGATCGATGGTCGGCGAAATCGGCAACGGCGCGTTCGATGAAGGCGAGAAGCTCCGCTGCCCTTCGTGCCGACTGCGTGACGCCACCTCCGCAGCGGCGCTCAGGTGTTCGTCGTCCGGGCGCCGGTCAGCGCCAGGAGGGCAGCCAGAGCTCGGCGTTCCAGTGCTCTGGGGTTATCGAGTTGCCGACCAGGATCGGCCACAGCCAGATGAAGTTGGCCACCACCGCCCCCACGTACAGCGCGACCACGAGCAGACCGGTGCTGCGCCGCTCCGGCCCGGCACTCGCCGGGCCGAGGATCTCACCGAGCAGCAACGTCACCGCGATGACCAGGAACGGCGCCACCGGCGTCATGTAGAAGAAGTACATCTGCCGGTCGACGTTGATGAACCACGGCAGGATGCCGGCGCCGTAGGCCACCAACACCGCGGCGTAGCGCCAGTCGTAGCGGCTGATCACCCGCCAGACGGCCCAGGCGAGCACGAGCACGGCGGGGAACCACAGCACCGGCGTGCCGACCAGCATCACGGCCCCGACGCAGTCCGGTGCGCCGCAGCCCGGCGCGGCGTCTCCGGAGGCGTAGTAGTAGAGCATCGGGCGCAGCCCCATCGGCCACGTCCACGGCTTGGACTCCCAGGGGTGCGGCGAGTCCACCGGTGTGCTCAGCCCGGCGTGGAAGGCGAGCACCGCCTCGCTGTAGTGCCACAGCGAGGCGAGCGCCGCCGGGATGGCGCCGAACGACCCGGCCGTGTCCGCCGAGTGCCGCTCGATGCCGGTCTCGCTGGCGAACCACGCCCACCAGCTACCCAGGTACACCAGCACCGGCACCGCCGCGAACGCCCACGCCGTCGGGGCGAGGTCGCGGCGCAGCACGCCGTACCAGGGCCGCGGCACGCCCGCGGCCCGGCGCGCCGTGTAGTCCCACGCCAGGCTCAGCGCGGCGAACGCGACCACCCAGTAGACACCTGACCACTTGACGGCCACCGCCAGCCCGAGCAGCACCCCGGCCGCGAACCGCCACCAGCGGACCCCGAACCGCGGCCCTTCCGGCGGCCCGGTCGGCTCGGCGGGCTCGGCAGTGTCGGCGGGTTCGGCAGTGTCGGCTGTGTCGGCGGGCGCATCCTCCTCGGCGGCGCCCACCGTGGCGGGCACCGGCGCCGAGCGGACCGGTCGTGGCAGGGCCGCCAGCCGCGCGCGGACGTCGTCGCGATCCACCACGAGCGCGCCGAACGCAGCGAGCACGAACAGCGCAAGGAAGACGTCCAGCATCCCCATCCGGGACTGCACGTGCGACAGCCCGTCACAGATCAGCAGGATCCCCGCGATCGCGCCGAGCAGCGTGGATCGGGTCATCCGCCGGGCTATCCGGATCACCAGCAGCACGCACAGCGTCCCGGCCAGCGCCGCCGCGGCGCGCCAGCCGAAACCGTCGTAGCCGAACAGCGCCTCGCCGACCGCGATCAGCTGCTTGCCCAGCGGCGGGTGCACCACGAGCGCGTAGCCCGGGTTGTCCTCGAAGCCGCCGTTGCGCAGCATCTGCCAGGCCTGCGGAACGTAGTGCTTCTCGTCGAAGACCGGGGTGCCGTCGTCGGTCGGGTAGCCGAGCTGCCAGAACCGGACGACCCCGGCCACCAGCGTGAGCACCACGGTGACCACCCAGCCCCGCAGCCGGTCCCGTGGAGCGGGCGGGCCGAACGGGCTCTGGTCCAGACCCGGCACGAAGGCCGCTGATCCCAGCCGGTCCGCGGGACGACCGAGCGCAAGCCGGTCGGCGACGCGGGGTAAGGCCACGGCGCCTGATCGTAGGCTCTGCGGCGTGCCGGACGAGACGGTGCCCGGTGGCCGGGTGTTGCTGGCCGCAACTCCGCTGGGTGACGCCCGCGATGCGTCGCCGCGTCTCGTGGCGGCGTTGGGGACGGCCGACGTAGTCGCCGCCGAGGACACCCGCCGGCTGCGCGCCCTGAGCGCCGCACTCGGCGTCAGGGTGACCGGTCGAGTGGTCAGCCACTACGACGCCGTGGAGCCGGCCCGGCTTCCGGGGCTGCTCGACGCCGTCCGGGGCGGCCAGACCGTGCTGGTGGTGACCGACGCCGGGATGCCGCTGATCTCCGACCCGGGCTACCGGCTGGTCGCGGCCGCGGTCGCCGAGGGGCTGCCGGTGAGCTGCCTGCCAGGTCCGTCGGCGGTGACCACCGCACTCGCCGTCTCCGGGCTGCCGGTCGACAGGTTCTGTTTCGAGGGATACCCGCCGCGCCGTCAGGGCGAGCGCCGCCGCTGGCTCGCCAACCTGGCGGAGGAGCGCCGGACGACGGTGTTCTTCGAGTCGCCGCGCCGGCTGGCGGCGACGTTGGCGGACGCGGTTGTCGTGCTCGGCCCGGACCGGGAGGCGGTGGTCTGCCGTGAGCTGACCAAGCGCCACGAGGAGGTGCGCCGGGGGCGGCTGGACGAGCTGGCCGGCTGGGCGGCCGGCGAGCCGGTCCGCGGCGAGATCACGGTCGTGCTGGCCGGGTCCGCCGCCCGGCAGGCGCCTCCGGTGGAGGGGCTGGTGCCGCTGGTGCAGGCCAGGGTCGCGGCCGGGGAGCGGCTGAAGGACGCCGTGGCGGCGGAGGCGCAGGCGGCCGGTGTGCCCCGGCGCGCGCTCTACAACGCGACGACCGCGGCCAACACTCCACCGCCGTGAATGACCGCGGGCCGCGGCCGCTAGCTGGACGAGCAGGGGTTGGACAGTTCGGAGCGGTCGATCATAGGGTCCGCCGCATGACACCCCCCGGGCCGCCGACCGCAGCCGGCGCTCCCCCCTCGGTCCGCTTGGCGTTCAACCTGTTCATCGGCGCGATCGTGGCGTATGTGGTGGCCGCGGTGTTGTCCTACCTGGCCCGAGGGTCGGAGGCGAGCCTGCGGGCGCAGGGCATCGATCCGGCCACGCTGACCGACCAGCAGCGAAGCTCGCTTTTCGTCGGTATGGCGTTGGTGCTCGGGCTCCTACTGCTCCTGATCGCGGTCTTCCTGGTGGTCGTCTTCCTGATGCGCCGAGGCATGAACTGGGCCCGGATCGCCACGGCCGTGCTGGCCTCGGCATTCGTCGTGTCTCAGCTGCTGGCCCTATCCGATCTCTTCCTACTCTTCGGCCAGGGGATTCTCGGCGCCGTCTCCGCGATCCTGTTGGTGATCGTCTTGATCCTGACGATCACCGGGACAGTGTTCATGTTCCAGGGGGACGCGAAGGCCTTCTTCGCCGTACCGCGCTAGCCGGTCAGCAGCGCCCGAGGGCTGAGCAGGCCGAGTACCGGTGCCGCCTTGTCCACGCACTCCTGCCATTCCTCGGCGGGGTCGGAGTCGATGGTGATCCCGCCACCCACCCCGAGCCACGCGGTGCCGTCCGGCGCCACCTCGACGGTGCGGATCGCCACCGAGAGCTCGAGCCCGGCCAGCGGGGACGCCATCCCGATCGCGCCGCAGTAGATCTCTCTTGCGTCGGGTTCCCAGCGCCCGAGCAGCTGGACCGCGCGCAGCTTGGGGGTGCCGGTCACCGAGGCCGGTGGGAAGGTCGCGGACAGCAGCTCGCCGGGCGCGAGGCCGTCCCGCAGTCGAGCCGTCACCGTGGAGACCAGATGCCACACCCCGGGCGCGGCCCGCACCGCGAGCAGCTCGGGGACGGTGACCGAGCCGGGCACCGCGACCCGGCCGAGGTCGTTGCGCACCATGTCGGTGATCATGATGTTCTCCGCACGGTCCTTCTCCGAGCCGAGCAGCTCGGCCGGCGAGGCCGTCCGCGGCCGGGTGCCCTTGATCGGGCTGGACCGCACCGCGTCGCCGCGCCTGGCCAGGAACAGCTCCGGCGAGAACGAGACAGCAGCGCCCCACGGCCCGGTCAGGCAGGCGGCCCGGGCCGGCGCCATCCGATCGATCCCGGCCGCGAACAGCTCCGCCGGCGCAGGCACCGCCGGCAGCTCAACGCGCACGCAGACGTTCGCCTGGTAGATCTCGCCGGCTGCGATCGCATCCAGGCAGGACTCGACGGCCGCGCGATGCACACCGGGGTGCGGCCAGCGCGGCGCTCCGGTGGCACCGGTGTCCGGCCAGGACGGTGGATCGTCCGCCGCGTCGGCGACCAGCGCGCTCAGCTCGTCAGCCAGCTCGACCGGCGCCCGGGCGCCCGTCGCGAGCAGTGCCTCGACGTTCCAGCCGCCCCCGGGATCCCGGCGTAGCACGTGGTCGGCCCAGCCGCCGACGGCCAGCGGCAGCCGCCTGAGCCGGCTACCCACGTCGGTCAGCCCGTAGCCGAGGTAGCCCACCCAGCCACCGCCCACCGAGCCCGGCGGTACGTCGACGTCCGCCAGCTGCCCGACGCGCTCGAACGCGGCGAAGGCCTGCGCTGTGCCTGCTACCGGGCGCAGGTCCACCGACGGCACCAGCACCGCGCCGCCGCCGAACCAGGTGCCCACCAGGGCGGCCGGTGGCGTTATCCCGGCCCGAACCGACCGCTCGGCCAGGCGCCGGAGCACCTGCGCCGGGCTGGCGCCCGGGCGGCACGGCCGGATGAACACCTCCACCACCAGAGCGTAGGCCCGCCCGCTCGGCCACCGCTCGGACGAACCCGTTCGCCCCGGCCGATAGCCTGGACTGCATGAGTATCCCGGTGCTGACCGCCGTGGCGTGGCCCTACGCCAACGGCCCGCGGCACATCGGCCACGTCTCCGGATTCGGTGTGCCCTCCGACGTCTTCTCCCGGTACCAGCGGATGATCGGCAACCGGGTACTCATGGTCTCCGGCACCGACGAGCACGGCACCCCGATCCAGGTGCAGGCCGACGCCGGAGGGCTTGACCCCGCGGCAGCTCGTCGACAAGTACAACCGGGTGATCGCCGGCGATCTGCAGGGGCTCGGGCTGTCCTACGACCTGTTCACCCGCACCAGCACCCGAAACCACTACCGGGTCACCCAGGACCTGTTCCTGGCCCTGTACCGCAACGGCTACGTGCTGACCCGCAAGGCGATGGGCGCGATCAGCCCGTCCACCGGCCGCACCCTGCCGGACCGCTACATCGAGGGCACCTGCCCGATCTGCGGCTACCCGCACGCCCGCGGCGACCAGTGCGAGAACTGCGGCAACCAGCTCGACCCGGTCGACCTGATCAACCCGCGGTCGCGGATCAACGGCGAGGCCCCGCAGTTCGTCGAGACCGAGCACCTGTTCCTCGACCTGCCGGCGCTCGCCGAGTCGCTGGGCTCCTGGCTGGCCTCCCGCACCGACTGGCGGCCGAACGTGCTGAAGTTCAGCACCAACCTGCTCGCCGACCTCAAGCCGCGGCCGATCACCCGCGACCTGGATTGGGGTGTTCCGGTGCCGCTGCCGGGCTGGGCGGACCAGCCGATGAAGCGGCTCTACGTCTGGTTCGACGCGGTCATCGGCTACCTGTCGGCGTCGGTGGAGTGGGCGCGGCGCTCCGGCAACCCGGACGCCTGGCGCGAGTGGTGGAACAACCCGGACGCCCGCCACAACTACTTCATGGGCAAGGACAACATCGTGTTCCACTCCTTGATCTGGCCGGCGATGCTGCTCGGGCAGAACGGGGAAGGGGACCACGGCGGTTCGCCCGGACCGTTCGGCCGGCTGCGGCTGCCGGACGAGGTGGTGAGCAGCGAGTTCCTCACGATGAGCGGCTCGAAGTTCTCCACCAGCCGGGGCACGGTGATCTATGTCGGCGACTTCCTGCGCGAGTTCGGCCCGGACACCTTGCGTTACTTCATCTCGGTCGCCGGCCCGGAGAACCAGGACACCGACTTCACCTGGGACGAGTTCGTCCGCCGGGTGAACTTCGAGCTGGCCAACGAGTGGGGGAACCTGGTCAACCGGTCGATCTCGATGGCGAACCGCTACGTCGGCGCGATCCCGAAGCCGACCGCGCCCGAGCCCGCCGACGCGGAGCTGCTCGCGACGTCCCGGGCGGCGTTCGACACGGTCGGCGGGCTGCTGGCGCGCAGCCGGTTCAAGCAGGCGCTGTCCGAGGCGATGCGGGTGGTGTCCGCGGCGAACCGCTACCTCTCGGAGCAGGAGCCGTGGAAGCGCGGCGACGACCCGGACCGGCGCGACACGATCCTGCACACCGCGCTGCAAGTGGTTTCGGACGCGAACACGTTGCTCACCCCGTTCCTGCCGCACGCCGCGCAGCAGGTGTTCGAGCAGCTCGGCGGCGCCGGGGTATGGGCCGCCCAGCCGGAGATGCGGGAGGTCTCCGAGCAGGGTGGGCCGGACTACCCGGTGCTCACCGGCGACTACGCGGGTGAGCAGGCCCGCTGGGAGTCGATACCGGTGGAGATCGGCCGACCGCTGGACAAGCCGGTTCCGCTGTTCCGCAAGCTGGACGCGTCCCTCGGGGAAACCGGCCCGGAGTGGGCGCCGATCGCCCGCTAACCCGGCGCAGTGCGACAGACCCGGAGAGCGCCCTGCGCGACGTCAAACCGCAACGCAACCCGCAATAAGCCCGCTCATTGCGGAGGTGGGGTGTGATGGGCGAGCGGCGTGAAGGCGGGGAGCGGCGTGGACGCGGGGAGCGTCCGCCGGCACCGCAGCCGTTGGCGGCCGCGGTCATCGATGCACACACCCACCTGGACGCCTGCGGTGCGGTGACGGCGGCCGACGTCGCCGTGATCATGGACCGGGCCGCGGCGGTCGGGGTCGCCGCGGCGGTGACCGTCGCCGACGACCTCACCTCGGCGCGCTGGGTGGTCGAGGCGGCCGGCTGGGACACCAGGGTGTCCGCCGCGGTCGCGCTGCACCCGACCCGCACCGCGCACTTCGATGCCGAGCAGCGCGCCGAGATCGCCGCGCTGGCCGCGTCGGCCGGGCGTGGTCGCGGTGGGGGAGACCGGGCTGGACTACTACTGGCCACTGCACGATCCGGACTGTCCGCCGCCGGAGGTGCAGCAGGAGGCGTTCGCCTGGCACGTCGAGCTGGCCAAGCGGCTCGGTAAGCCGTTGATGATCCACGACCGGGAGGCGCACGAGGACGTGCTCGCCCTGCTGGACCGCGAGGGACCGCCGGACACGGTGATCATGCACTGCTTCTCCGGGGACGCCGAGCTGGCCCGACGCTGCGCCGCCGCCGGCTACCTGATGTCCTTCGCCGGCCCGGTCACCTTCCGCAATGCGCGCGAGCTGCAGGAGGCGGCGCGCGCCGTCCCCGACGAGCTGCTGCTCGCGGAGACCGACGCACCGTTCCTCACCCCGCATCCGCACCGGGGTCGCCCGAACGAGCCGTACCTGCTGCCGTGGACCGTGCGAGCCCTGGCGCAGCTTCGTGGCACCGAGGAGCAGCCGCTCGCGGCGACCCTCGCGGCCAACGCGGAACGCGTTTTCGGCCGCCCCGCCGGGCCGCACCGCTCGCCGTAGCCGTTGCCGCCACTTGGCGCGACACGCGCGCCCCGCCTTCGCCCCGACGGTGACAGTCCGTTATCGTCCCGTGATCGCGAAAGCCGGGGTGGGGAGACGCTCCCCCTTTGTCCCTCCCCTGCCCGGTCCGCCCGACTCCTGGACCGAAATTGACCCACACGCTCGCGGGACCCGGCCATGGGCAATCCGCGGAGCCGCCACTTCAGGAGTGGCCCAGCGAACGGCGGCCAGCGCCCAACTGGCCGGCGGAGCAGTGGTTCGACGCCGATCCGCCCACCGAGCAGCACCCCCGCGTCGAGTTCGTCGACGAGACCGGCGACCAGGACGAGGCCGGCGAGTGGTCCGACGCCGATGAGCCCGCCGGCGAAACCGGGGCGTGGCTGAGCCCGGGCGCGCTGGACTGCGCCACCGAGCGGTTCGCGATGGCGCCGCAGACCTCCGGAATCGGGACCGCACTCGCCGACCCCGGCGCGCCATCCGCGCAGGTGCTTGCCGCGGCGGCCGCCGCACTGGCGTCGCCGCGGTCGGGCGCGCACCACCGTCGCGATCGCCGGCCTTCGCTCGAGCCACCGCCGGCACCCGCCCGGGCCGCGGTGCTCGACCGGCCGCACGGGAGCCGCCGGATCCGGCTCATCGTCGTGCTGGTGCTGGCGGCCCTGGTCGCCTCGGTCGGCACCGCCGTCGCGCTCGACAAGTCGGTCACCATCACGGTCGACGGTCAGGACCGCACCGTGCACACGTTCGCCCCGGACGTCTCGGGTGCCCTGGCACGGCGGCCGGAGTCGAGTTCTCGGATCGGGACCGGATCGAACCGGCTCCGCCGACCGAGCTGACCGACGGCGACCAGATCATCGTGCACAAGGCGCGCCCGCTGACCCTGGTCGAGGCCGGGCACAGCCGCGTGGTGTGGACCACCGCGGCGTCGGTCGACGAGGCGCTGCGCCGGATGGGCGTGGCGGCCGAACCCGGTGCAGATGTCCACCGCGCCGGAGCACCGCGATCCCGATGAGCGGGATGAAGCTCGAGCTGAGCGTGCCGCGCAACGTGCATGCTCACCGACGGCGCGAACCCGCCCCGCCCGGTCAGCACCGACCGCGGGCACCGTCGAGGGGCTGCTCTTCGAGCTGGGCGCCCCACTGGGCCCCGAGGACATCTCGGTCCCGGCCCGCGACGCGACCCTGACCGAGGGCGCGACGGTGCAGGTCGTGCGCAACGGCGCCGGCGAGGTCATGGAGATCGTGCCGATCCCGCGCGCCGGAGCAGGTGGTCGAGGATCCGACAGCTGCCCAAGGGCAAGCAGGTCGTGCGAGCAACCGGGTGAGCCCGGCGAGCAGGTCGCCGTCTACCGGGTGGTCGTGAAGGACGGCCAGGAGATCCGCCGCGACAAGATCCGCGGCGGAGTCACCAAGCTGCCCAAGCCGGCGCTGGTGAAGGTCGGCACCGGACCGCGGTGCCGGGCGTCGGCGACGGCAGCGTGTGGGACCGGTTGGCGACCTGCGAGTCGACCAACAACTGGGCGATCAACACCGGCAACGGCTACTACGGCGGCGCTGCAGTTCGACATGGCAACCTGGCGCCAGTTCGGCGGGACGCAGTACGCGCCGCGTCCGGACATGGCGAGCCGGGAGGAGCAGATCGCGGTTGCCACCAAGGTGCGCGACACCCGCGGCGGGTACGGCTCGTGGCCGGGCTGCGCCCGCAAGCTCGGCCTGCCCCCCTCAGCGCTGGTGTCCGGGCCGCACAGCCGGTGAGCCTGCTCGGTCCGGCCGAGGTCCGCGAGCTCGCCGACCGGCTCGGCCTGCGGCCGACCAAGCGGCTCGGGCAGAACTTCGTGCACGATCCGAACACGGTCCGCCGGATCGTGCGGGCCGCGCGCGCTGCAGCCGGACGACGTCGTGCTCGAGGTCGGCGCCGGGCTCGGGTCGCTGACCCTCGGGCTGCTGCCCGTCGCCGCCGCGGTGCACGCGGTGGAGATCGACCCGGTGCTGGCCGGCGCGCTGCCGGCCACCGTCGCGGAGCACGACCCGGCGCACGCCGACCGGCTGGTCGTGCACGCCGCGGACGCGCTGCGGCTACGGCGACGGCCTGATCGACGGCCCGGCCGACCGGCCGCCGACCGCGCTGGTGGCCAACCTGCCCTACAACGTCGCGGTCCCGGTGCTGCTGCACCTGCTGGCCGAGCTGCCGAGCCTGCGCCAGCGGGCTGGTGATGGTGCAGGCCGAGGTCGCGGCCCGGCTGGCCGCCGCCCCGGGCGGCCGGCATGTACGGGGTGCCGAGCGTCAAGCTCGCCTGGTTCGCCGACGCGACGCCGGCCGGCGCGGTCGGGCGCAGCGTGTTCTGGCCGGTGCCCAACGTGGACTCCGCGCTGCTCGCGCTCGCGCCGCCGCGAGCCGCCGCGACGCGCACGAGGCCGACCGCCGGGAGGTGTTCGCGGTGGTCGACGCGGCCTTCGGGCAGCGGCGCAAGTCGCTGCGGGCCGCGCTGGCGCGGCTGGGCCGGTTCGCCGAGCCGCGCCGAGCAGGCGCTGCGGGCGGCCGGGATCGACCCGGCGTCGCGCGCCGAGCGGCTGACCGTCGACGACTTCGCCCGGCTGGCGGCCCACCGCCACGTACAGTGATCGTGATGCTCACCAGTCGTGCCGCCCCCGGTCACCGTGCGTGTCCCGGCCAAGGTCAACCTGCACCTCGCCGTCGGCGACCGCCGCGACGACGGCTACCACGACCTCATCACGGTGTTCCACGCGGTCAGCCTGTTCGACGAGGTCACCGTCGCGGCGACCGACCAGCCCGGCGTCGAGGTGCACGGTGACTGGGTGGCCGGGGTGCCCACCGACGAGCGCAACCTGGCCTGGCAGGCCGTGCTCGCGCTCGCGGAGCAGCGCCGGCCGCAGCCCGGACGTGCGGGTCGTGCTGCGCAAGGCGATCCCGGTCGCCGGCGGCATGGCCGGCGGCAGCGCGGACGCGGCGGGCGTGCTCGTCGGGCTGCCGGCGCTGTGGCGGCTCGACATGCCGCGCGAGGAGCGTCCTGGAGCTCGCCGCCGCACTGGGCAGCGACGTGACCTTCGCGCTGCACGGCGGCACCGCGCTGGGTACCGGGCGCGGTGACCAGCTCGTCCCGGTGCTGGCCCGGCATCCGGTGCACTGGGTGGTCGCGTTGCACGACCGTGGGCTGTCGACGCCGCAGGTGTACGGCGAGCTGGACCGGCTGCGCACCGACGGCAACCCGAGCCCGCTGCGGGGCGGTGCGAGCCGGTGCTCGCGGCGCTGGCCGCCGGCGACCCGCGGCAGCTGGCGTTCTCGCTGGGCAACGACCTGCAGGCCGCCGCGGTGAGCATGCGCCCCGCGCTGCGCCGCACGCTGCGGGCCGGGGTGGAGTCCGGGGCGCTGGCCGGCGTGGTGTCCGGCTCCGGGCCGAGCTGCGCGTTCCTCTGCGTGGACGCCGACGCCGCGGTGCGGGTGGCCGCCGAGCTGGCCGGCGCCGGGGTCTGCCGGACGGTGCGCGTCGTGCAGGGACCGGTGGCCGGGGCGCGGGTCGTCGACTCCGCCGAGGGCGGGCCGATACCGCCGGGGCCGGCCGGGCCACCCGGGCCACGCCCGGGCCGCCCGCGCCGATCGCCCCGCTGCCGCCCGAGCGGGCCTGATACACCCCTGGGACAGCGCTGCCGTGACGACACCGACCAACCTGGTCAACCTGGAGGGCGTCACCGCCCGGGTGCCCGGGGACGCCTCCCGGGTACTGCTGGACGCCGTCTCGCTCGGCATCGCCGAGGGCGACCGGATCGGCGTGGTCGGCCGCAACGGCGACGGCAAGACGACCCTGCTCGAGGTGCTCACCCAGCGCCGGCGCGCCGGACGCCGGCCGGGTCAGCCAGCGCCGCGACCTGCGGATCGGGGTGCTCGGGCAGCGCACCGAGCTGCCGGCGGGCAGCCGTATCGGCGACGTCGTGCTGGGGCCGCTGCGGGTGTCGGCGACCCACGAGTGGGCGGCGGACCCGGCCGTACGGGCGGTGCTGGACGGCCTGGGTATCAAACAGGGCAGCAAGCCGGGCAGCCCGACCTCGACCGCACGGTGGACGAGCTCTCCGGCGGGGAGCGCCGCCGGGTCGCGCTGGCCGCCGCCCTGGTCGGGGAGCGCGACCTGCTGGTGCTCGACGAGCCGACCAACCACCTCGACGTCGACGGCGGTCAACTGGCTGGCCGAGCACCTGGTGTCCCGCCGCGCCGCGCTGGTCGTGGTGACCCACGACCGGTGGCTGCTGGACGCGGTGTGCACCCGGACCTGGGAGGTCGTCGACGGCCGGGTCGAGCAGCTACGCCGGCGGCTACGCCGACTGGATCTTCGCCCGGGCGGAGCGGGCCCGGCTGCCGACGCGGCCGAGGCCCGCCGTCGCAACCTGGCCCGCAAGGAGCTGGCCTGGCTGCGGCGCGGCCCGCCGGCGCGCACCTCGAAGCCGCGGTTCCGGATCGAGGCCGCCGAGGCGCTGATCGCCGACGAGCCGCCGCCACGGAACGGCGTCGAGCTGATGTCCTTCGCGACCCGCCGGCTCGGGCGGACCGTGCTGGAACTGGAGGACGTCGCGGTCGAGCGTGGCCGGCCGGCGCGCTGCTGGACGGCGTGACCTGGCGGCTCGGCCCCGGTGCGCGGATCGGGCTGGTCGGGGCGAACGGGTCGGGCAAGACGACGCTGCTGCGGGTGCTGGCCGGCGAGCTCGACCCCGGACGCCGGGCGGCGCGTCGTGGGCCGGACGGTGCACCTGGCGCACCTCACCCAGGAGCTGGCCGGACCTGTCCCGCTCGGACTGCGGGTGATCGAGGCCGTGCAGGAGGTGGCCCGGCACGTCCAGGTCGGCCGGCACGAGCTGCTCCGCGTCCGCAGCTGCTGGAGCGGCTCGGCTTCCCGGCCGACGCGGCAGTGGACCCCGGTCGCCGAGCTGTCCGGCGGGGAGCTGCGCCGGCTGCAGCTGACCAGGCTGCTGATGGACGAGCCGAACGTGCTGCTGCTCGACGAGCCGACCAACGACCTCGACATCGACACGCTGGCCGCAGCTGGAGGACCTGCTGGACGGCTGGCCGGGCACCCTCGTGGTGGCCAGCCACGACCGGTACCTGATCGACCGGGTGTGCGACACGGTGGTCGCACTGCGCGGCGACGGCCGGCTGACCGACCTGCCCGGCGGGATCGAGCAGTACGTCGCCGAGCTGCCCGGCCGGCAGACGGGTCGCTCGGCCGAGCCCGCACCGGCCGGACGGTCCGGGTCGACTGCGAGTTCCGGCGCGGCCGCGCAGCGCACCGCCCGCAAGGAGGCCGCCCGGCTGGAGCGGCGGATCGCCGCGCTCGAACAGCGCGAGTCGCAGCTGCACAACGACCTCGCCGCGGCCGCCACCGACGGCGCCCCGACTGCTGGCGCTGGACGCGCAACTGCGCGCGGTGGTCGCCGAGCGCACCGAGGCCGAGCAGGACTGGCTGGCCGCCGCGGAGGCCGCCGAGAGCGGCTGAGCCCGGCGGCTCAACCGCCCGTAGGCTCGGCGCCATGTCCCGGTTCGTCGATCAGCTGATCCGTGCCGGAGCGGACTCACCGTGCGGGATCACCACCGGGGAGCCCGGCGCGCCGGTGCGCCGGAGCTGGCCGGAGGTGCACGCGACAGCCCGCAGGATGGCCGCCGACCTGCAGCGCGACGGCGGCCCGGCGGGCGGGCTCGGCCCCGGCGCGCCGGTCGCCCTGCTGGCCGGGCAGCCGGCGGAGATCGCTCCGGCCGCGCAGGCGGTGTGGCTGGCCGGTGGCAGCGTGACGATGCTGCACCAGCCGACGGCGCGCACCGACCTGGCGGCCTGGGCCGAGGACACCGTGCGGGTGCTGGAGATGATCGGCGCCAGGCTGGTGCTGCTCGGCGCCGCCGTTCGACCGGGTGGCCGAGGTGCTCACCGAGCGGGGGATCGCGGTACGGCCGATCGCCGAGCTCGACGCGCCGCGCTCCGCCGAGCGGCAGCGCGCCAGGTGCGCGACGCCGCCGAGGACGACGTCGCGCTGCTGCAGCTGACCAGCGGCTCGACCGCGCACCCGAAGGCGGTGCGGATCACCCACGGCAACCTCTGGGCCAACGCGACGGCGATGCTGGCGGCCAGCGCGCTGGAACCCGGGGCCGACGTGATGGTGTCCTGGCTGCCGCTGTTCCACGACATGGGCATGGTCGGCTTCCTCACCCTGCCGATGATGTTCGGGCATCGAGCTGGTCACGGTCACCCCGGTGGACTTCCTGTCCCGGCCGCTGCTCTGGGCGGAGCTGATCAGCCGGTACCGCGGCACGGTGACGGCCGCGCCGAACTTCGCCTACGCCGTGCTGGCCCGCCAGCTGGCCCGGGCCGACGCCGGGTTCGCTGGACCTGTCCAGCATGCGGTTCGCGCTCAACGGCGCGGAGCCGATCGACCCGCAGGCGGTGGCGGCGTTCACCGACGGCGGGCGCCCGGTTCGGGCTGCGCGCCGAGTCGGTGGTCGCCGCGTACGGGATGGCCGAGACCGTGCTCGGGGTGTCGCTTCGCCCCGCGGGACACCGGGCTGCAGGTCGACGTGATCGACGCCGACCAGCTCGAGCCCGACCGCCGGGCGGTGCCGGCCGCGGCCGACGCGGAGCGCCCGGTGCGCCGGTTCCCGCTGCTCGGCCCGCCGCTGCCGGGCATCGAGGCGCGGGTGGTGGACGACGACGGCCGGGCGCTCGGCGACCGCGAGGTCGGCGTCATCCAGCTGCGCGGTCCCGCGGTGACCGGCGGCTACCTCACCGTCGACGGCCCGGTGTCCACACAGGACGCCGAGGGCTGGCTGGACACCGGCGACGAGGGGTACCTGGTCGGACGGCGCGGTGGTGGTCTGCGGCCGTCGCAAGGACGTGATCATCATGGCCGGCCGCAACATCTACCCCACCGACATCGAGCGGGCGGCCGAGCAGGTCCCCGATGTCCGGGCCGGCAACACCGTCGCGGTACGGCTGGCGGAGGGCGCCGGCACCGCCGGGCAGCGCCGCGAGTCGTTCCTGGTCGTCGTGGAGTCGAGAAAGGCCGGTGACCAGGCCGCCGAGCAGGCGATCCGGAAGGCGGTCATGTCGAGCGTGGTCTCCGCGGTCGGCGTCCGCCCGGCCGACGTCGTGGTGCTGCCGCCGACCAGCCTGCCCAAGACCCCGTCCGGCAAGCTGCGCCGCGCCGCTACCGCCGACCTGATCAGCGCCAGCTGCTCCGTCATGAGGGCGGCGGCGTGCCCGCCGGCGCCCGTCTCGCCGGGCAGTGGGTGCGAAGCGGTTCTGGCCGGTTCGAGGCCGCTACGGTGATCAGTGCGCTCGCCGCGTCGGCGGCCAGCTCGACGGCGACGTCGAGCTCGCGGCGCTCGGCGGCGGAGAACCGGCGCAGCACGTAGTCCGCCGGGTCCATCCGGCCCGGCGGCCGGCCGATGCCGAAGCGGACCCGGGCGTAGTCCCGGCTGCCCAGCGCGGAGCTGATCGAGCGCAGCCCGTTGTGCCCGCCCTCGCCGCCGCCGCGCTTGAGCCGGACGACGCCGAAGTCCAGGTCGAGGTCGTCGTGCACCACGACCAGCGCGGACACCGGCAGCGAGAAGAACCGCAGCAGCGCCGGCCACCGGCGCGCCGGAGACGTTCATGAACGACCGCGGCTTGGCCAGGATCAACCGGCGGGCGTCGAGCCGGCCCTCCGCGACGTCGGCACGGGCCTTGTGCGAACGGAACCGGACACCGATCCGGTCGGCCAGCAGGTCGGCGACCACCGAATCCGACGTTGTGCCTGGTGTCGGCGTAGTCCGGGCCGGGGTTGCCGAGCCCGACCAGCAGCACGGGCTCGGCCTCCGCCGGACGGTCGGGCTCGGACCTCGAAGGACCGGGCTCACTCGCTGCTGCTGGACTCGCCACTCTGCGACTCGCCGCCCTCGGCGGGCGCCTCGGCGTCGGCGGCCGGCTCCTCGCCCTCCTCGAGCTCCTCCTCCTCGGCCTCGCCCTCGACTTCGCCTTCCATCTCCTCGGCGGTCGGCGCGGGCACCACGTTGACGACCAGGTACTCCGGGTCGGTCCGCAGGGTCACTCCATCGGGCAGCGTGATGTCGCCGGCCAGCACCCGGGTGCCGATCTCGGCGCCCTCCACGGACACCTCGAACTGCTCCGGGATGGACAGCACGTCGGCCTCCACCTCGAGCCGGTCGAGGTCCTGGGTGACCAGCGTGCCGGGCACCGCCTCACCGGTGACCGAGACGGACACCTCGACCACGACCTTCTCGCCGCGGCGGATCACCAGCAGGTCGACGTGCTCGATGTGCCGGCGGATCGGGTGCACCGCCACGGTCTTGGTCAGCGCCAGCGAGTCCTCCCCGTTCAGCTTCAGGGTCAGCACCGCGTTGCGGCCGTTCTCCCGAATCACCCTGGCGAACTCCAGCGCCGGCAGCGCGAGGTGCTGCGGCACGGTGCCGTGGCCGTACAGCACGGCGGGGATCTTCCCGGCTCGCCGGGTCCGGCGCGCGGCACCCTTGCCGAACTCGGTGCGCGGCTCGACGGCCAGCCGGATCTCGGAGCGGTTCTCGGACACGGCACTCTCCTCGTTCTCGGCCAGGCGCGACGAGGAGCCAGCGATGCCGGTCCACGTCGATCACGGCGGAACACGTTCCGCCCTCGCCGGGGGACTGCGATCAGCATACGTGCCCCGAACCGTGGCGGAGCGGCCGCCCGGAGCATCCGGGCGGCTACCGTGGCGGTCGTGCAGCCCGTGCTGGTGGTCGACTTCGGAGCGCAGTACGCCCAGCTGATCGCGCGACGGGTGCGCGAGGCGCAGGTGTACTCCGAGATCGTCCCGGCCGGCACCCCGACCGCGGAGCTGCTGGCCCGTCGGCCGGCTGCGATCGTGCTGTCCGGGGGGCCGGCTAGCGTCTACGCCGACGGCGCACCCCGGGTCGATCCCGCCCTGTTCGACGCCGGGGTGCCGGTGCTCGGCATCTGCTACGGGCACCAGGCCATGGCGCTCGAGTTGGACGGAGTCGTCGAGCACACCGGCAGCCGCGAGTACGGCCGCACCGAGCTGACCCTCACCGGCCGGCCCAGCGTGCTGCACGAGCAGTTGCCGCCGCGGCACCCGGTCTGGATGAGCCACGGCGACGCCGTCACCAAGGCCCCGACCGGGTTCACCGTGACCGCGACCAGTCAAGGCTCCCAGGTCGCCGCGTTCGAGGACCCGGCCCGCCGGCTGGCCGGGGTGCAGTACCACCCCGAGGTGGGCCACTCGCCGCACGGCCAGCAGGTGCTGCGCCGCTTCCTGCACGAGCTGGCCGGCATTCGCCCGTCCTGGACCACCGCGTCGATCATCGACGAGACCGTGCAGGCCGTCCGGGAGCAGATCGGCGACGGCCGGGCGATCTGTGGGCTGTCCGGCGGGGTCGACTCCGCGGTCGCCGCGGCGCTGGTACAGCGCGCCATCGGCGACCGGTTGACCTGCGTGTTCGTCGATCACGGGCTGCTGCGTGCCGGGGAGCGCGCCCAGGTCGAGCGGGACTTCGTGGCGGCCACCGGCGTCAACCTGATCACGGTCGACGCCGCCGACCGATTCCTCGGCGCGCTGCGCGGCGTCACCGACCCGGAGGCCAAGCGGAAGATCATCGGCCGGGAGTTCATCCGGGTGTTCGAGACCGCGGTGGCCGGCCAGGAGCCCGCCGGGTTCCTGGTGCAGGGCACCCTCTACCCCGACGTGGTGGAGTCCGGCGGGGGCAGCGGCACGGCCGTGATCAAGAGCCATCACAACGTCGGGGGGCTGCCGGACGACGTCGCGTTCGAGCTGGTGGAGCCGCTGCGGGCGCTGTTCAAGGACGAGGTCCGCCGGATCGGCGCCGAGCTCGGGCTGCCCGAGACGATCGTCGGTCGCCAGCCGTTCCCCGGTCCCGGGCTCGGCATCCGGATCATCGGCGAGGTCACTGCCGAGCGGCTGGACGTGCTGCGCGCGGCGGACGCGATCACCCGCGAGGAGCTCACCGCGGCCGGGCTGGACGCCGCGATCTGGCAGTGCCCGGTGGTGCTGCTCGCCGACGTGCGCAGCGTCGGCGTGCAGGGCGACGGCCGCAGCTACGGGCACCCGGTGGTGCTGCGCCCGGTGTCCAGCGAGGACGCGATGACCGCGGACTGGACCCGGCTGCCCTACGACGTGCTGGAGCGGATCTCGACCCGGATCACGAACGAGTTGCCGCAGGTCAACCGGGTGGTGCTGGACGTGACGAGCAAGCCGCCCGGCACGATCGAATGGGAGTGAGCGTGCCCGCGGTGCCTTCCGGCTCGTCGAGCCCGTCCGGCACCGCCGCCGTGCTACCCGGCCGGTTGGCGTCCGTGCTGCGGGCCGGCCGGTTCGCGGTCACGGCCGAGATCGGCCCGCCGCTGGGCGCCGACGCCGAGCCGGTCCGGCAGGCCGCCGCGGCGCTGCACGGGTGGGTGGACGCGTTGAACGTGACCGACAACCAGGGCGGGCACGTGCGGCTGTCCGCGCTGGCCGGCGCGCTCGCGGTCCGGGACGCCGGGATCGAGCCGGTGATGCAGCTGACCAGTCGGGACCGCAACCGGATCGCGTTGCAGTCCGACCTGCTCGAGGCCGGCGCGCTCGGCATCCCGAACCTGCTGCTGCTCTCCGGGGACCACCCCAGCTACGGCGACCATCCGGACGCCGAGCCGGTGTTCGACCTGAGCAGCGTGGAGCTGATCGGCGTGGCACGCACGCTGCGGGACGAGGGCCGGCTGATGTCCGGCCGGGAGGTCTCCCCGCCGCCGCGGTACCTGATCGGTGCGGTGGTCGACGCCGTCGGCCCGCCGGAGCCGCTGCAGATCAAGATCGAGGCCGGCGCCGAGTTCGTGCAGACCCAGTTCGTGTTCGACCAGCCCGCCTTCCACGACTGGCTGGGCCGGATCCGCGATCTCGGGCTGCACACCCGATGTGCGGTGCTCGCCGGAGTCGGCCCGATCCGCTCGCTGCGCACGCTGGAGTTCCTGCGCAGCCGGGTCCCCGGCGTGCAGGTGCCGGACGAGGTGGTCCGCCGGCTGCGCGGCGTGCCCTCCGACCGGGTGGCCGAGGAGGGCATGCGGATGTGCGTGGAGACCGTGCAGCGGCTCCGGGAGACCACCGGGGTCGCCGGCGTGCACGTGATGGCCGCCGGCGTGGCCGACGTCGTGCCGGAGATCGTGCAGCGCGCCGGGCTGTCTGCCTAGGGCGAGCCGGGCACCGACGGCGCGATCGTCGGTTCGGGCGCCTCGGCGCGTCGCCGGCGGGCCACCACCGGCGGTCCGATCAGTGCCGCCAGCACCGTGCCGAGCAGCGCGGCGACCACGCGACATCGCCGTGCCCGTCCGTATCGCGCCCGTGGATTCATCTGCGGGAGCAGGTTTGTCTTGACAGCAGAACCCCTAACTAAGTTAGGATTACAGAACGATGATTGTACAGCCGATCCGAGATAGGCGTGCCGAACGCCGAGAGGCAACGAAGGCGGAGATCCTCGACGCCGCGTGGGAGCTGGTGCGAGCCGAAGGCCTGGCGGCCCTGAACCTGCGCGACCTGGCCGCCAAGGTCGGCATGCGGCCGCCGTCGCTGTACTCGTACTTCGACTCCAAGCACGCCATCTACGACGCCATGTTCCTCCAGGGGAACTTGGAGCTGCTGGCCCGCTATGAGGCCGTGCCAGAGCACGACGACCCCGTCGAGGCTTTGCGGGCGGGTGGACGGCTGTTCGTCCAGTTCGGCGTCGAGGACCCGGCTCGGGCGCAGCTGCTGTTCATGCGCACCATCCCCGGATTCGAACCGTCGCAGGAGACATACGACGTCGCTGTGCGAATCGTTGAGCTGGGCAAAGCCCGCATGCAGCGGTGCGGGATACCGGTCGAATACTTCGACCTGTGGACATCGTTGCTCTCGGGCGTCGTCTGGCAGCAGATCGCCAACGAGCCCGGAGGGGACCGGTGGGCGCGGTGGGTCGATGACGTCGTCGACATGTTCTTGGCCCATGTCAACAAGCACATCAACGTCGACAAGCACAAGAAGAGGAGAGGCGCCGAGTGAAAGAGACCGTGATGCGGGTCGAGGACATCGCGCCGATCAGCCACCGAGAGGGGATGGGACTCGCCGAGACCGAGTACCAGCGGTTCTCGGACATGCTCCAGCAGCTGCAGCCCGGCGACTGGTCCAAGCAGACGGTGTGCACGGACTGGAACGTCAAGCAGCTGGTGGCCCATGTCCTCGGGTTCGCCGAGAGCAACGCCTCATTCCGGGTCTTCGTGAACGGCATGCGCCGCGGCAAGAAGAGGGCGGCCGAGAAGGGCTACGACCTTTTCGTGCACGGCATGAACGAGGTCCAGGTCGAGGAACGGGAGCACCTCACACCCGCTGAACTCGTGGGCCGATGGTCCGAGATCTGGCCCAAGGCCCTCAAGGGCCGCAAGCGGTTCCCGCCGTTCATGCGGCCCATCCCTGTCGAGTTCGGGCCGCCCATCGGCAAGAAGCCGATGGGTTCGTACGCCATCGACGTGGTGTTCACCCGCGACACGTGGATGCACCGCATCGACGTCTGCCGGGCGGTGGGACTCGACCCGGTCCTGACGCCCGGCCACGACGGGCGCCTGATCGAGGACATGGTCGCCGAATGGGCCCGCGTCCATGGCCTGGCCTTCACGCTGCACCTCGACGGACCCGCTGGCGGCACATTCGTGAGCGGTAGCGGCGGCGACGAGCTCACGATCGACGCCGTCGAATGGATCTGGATCCTCTCGGGCCGGGGCACCGGCACCGGCCTGCTCGAAAAGGAGCTCCCCCTCTGATGGAAACCACTGTCACCGAGATCGTCGACGGTATCTAGGAGGCCCTGAACAATGGCCGTCCGGCTCGCGACTCCCCGCATCCCGCCCGGCGGCGTTGTCGTCGTCGCTGGTAGTTCCACTACCAGCTCCTCCTCCGCCTTGCCGGATCGGGCGCGGATGAGCCGCTCGATGATCGAACGCCATTGTTCAGGGGCCTCCTAGCGCTTGTCGACGCTGACCGACGCCGTCCCCGGACTCGGCGCCGTACTCGACCGAACGCCGGCGAGCCACCGCCGACCTGTCCGTCCGGGGCTGCGTAGGCGCGCGCATAGGGTGCGCGGAAGTGGGTCTAGTCGCACCCACAGCCCCCAGAACGTCAAGATCTCAACGGTATGTATTCCGTACAGAAGGTCGTTGCCAGGAAGAGCAGTCGCGAGTTGTTCTCGGGTAGGGAGTACCCCCGAACGTGGAGGTGGTCAGGCCGGGGCGTCGGCGCCCTGCATGGAGGCCGCGAACGCCTCGGGGCCCTGCTCCGCCGCCGCCGGGTCCATCCACATGACCTGCCAGCCGTGGCCGTCGAGGTCGAAGAAGCTGCGTGAGTACATGAAGCCGTAGTCTTCGGCGTCATCCGCCTCGGAGCCGCCCGCCGCGAGCGCAGCGGCGCTGACCGTATCGACCTCATCGCGTGATGACACGCTGAAGCAGTACAGCGCCAGCGTGTGCGTGGTGGGATCGGCGATCGGCAGCTTGGCGAACTCCGCGAACTTCTCGCGGCTGAGCAGCATGACGAAGGCGTGCTCGCCGACCAGCATGCAGGCGGCGGTCTCGTCGGTGAACATCGGCTTGTAGCTGAACCCGAGCTTCGCGAAGAACGCCTTGCTGCGCTCGAGGTCCGCGACGGGGATGTTCACAAACAGCATGCGGCTGGGGTGTGCGGGATTGGTCATGGTGGGTCTCCACTCCATCTCGTTGGCGTACGCCCTTGGTAGACCGGCCCAGCCCGCGAGACTCATCGGGTGGATCTCGCTGAGGACGTCGGGCAACGCAACAGGTGCGCAACTGGCCGCGACCCGTTGGCTCTGCTGTTACTTGTGGGACTCACGGGCCAGCAAGATCAACTACTCTTGCCGGTGCCTCCGCCCGGTTCACGGGAATCTGAGCGCCCCGGCGGGTGTAGCGCGGTGCCCGGGTGGCGGGCCAGGCTGTGAAGGCTCGGGCGCGGCTCGGCTGCACACACTCCCACTGCGCCCGGCCCGACATGAGGAGCGAAAAGGGCTGATGTGGGGTCTGTTCTGGTTGTTCCTTCTCGTGGTGTTGATCGTGGCGAACGCGTGGCCGGTGCTTGGGCTGGTTGTGCTGCTCGGGCTCTACCTCTGTTGGCGCCGGGCCGAGCAGAAGTGGCTGGAGAAGCAGCAGCGGCTGCACCAGGCGGAGCTGACCCAGCGGATCGCCCGCCGGCAACGCGACCTGGCCGCCTCGGACGCAGTGCTCGGGCTGGGCTCCGCGCTGCTCAGCAAGATCAACGCGGACACGCTGGACCGGTTGGCCAAGGTCGACTAGGCCGAGGAGAGGGGCGCGGTAGGCGGCCTGCCGGCGATCAAGCTGGTTGATCGACCTGACACACCAGGCCCGGCGGGTTCCGTTTTCGGGTCTAGTGTCGGGCCTAGTGTCGGCGGCGGCGCAGGCTGGAACCGAGCAGCAGCACGCCCAGCGCGATCGCCGCGGCGGCCAGCAGCCAGCGCATGTCGATCGCCACCGGCGGGACGACGCCGACGAACGCGATGATCGCCACCGCGATGCTGACGACACCGACGGTCAGGGCGATCAGGTCCGGTCCCCGGCGCCGGACCGGCACCACCCGGCTCGACTCGTCCGCTGAATCAGCCACGGCGCACCTCCACATCACCCAGGCCGGCGCTGACGTCCAGCATCAGCGGCCGCCCGGAGCTCACTCCGTCCCGGCCGAGGTCGGTCACCGTCGTCTCCAGCCCCGGCCCTTCCAGTTCGTGCCCGAGGCAGTCGACCTGCCCCAGCGAGGCCTCGCAGCGCACCGTGACGTCGGCGTCGGGCGGTACCTGGACCTCGATGCTGCCCACGTCGACCGCCACCGTGGTGCTCACCGGCCCGGTCGTCGCCGGCAGCGCGTCGGTGCCGGTAGGCGTCGAGAGGTCGAGCTGGCGCAGATCGAGCCGGATGTCGCCGGCGCTGCGCTCGTAGCTCGGCGCGACGGCCGCCACGGTCGTCGGCGCCGCGGTCAGGTCCTCGGCACCTCGCCAGTCCTGCAGCTGGGCAGCGGTCACCGCGTAGGTCAGCAGGATCAGCGGGATCGCGAGGGCGATCAGTCCCCGGCCGCGGTGCAGGAACGCCCCGACCAGCAGGCCCAGCCCCAGCACCGCGAGCACCACGCCGAACACCACGCGCAGCCCGCCGGCGCCGCCGAAGCCGAGCACCACCGCGCCGGCGATGCCACCGGCGAGCAGGGCGAGCCCGAACGTGAGCGGAGTCAGCCAGGCACCCGGCCGTGGCGGCTCGGGAGGCTCCGGCGGGGTGGCCGGCTCGGGCAGGTCCCAGGCGAACGGCGCGGCGCCGAGCGGATCCCAGGACGGCGGTTCGGTCCGACCGTACGGCCCGGCGGGAACCGTCTCGGTCTCGGCGTCGGCGGCGGCAGAGGTCGTCGACGTGCCCACGGGAGCTCCCGCACCGGGCGTACCCGCAGATCCGGCAGATCCGGCCGGGCCCGCCTCGGGTGTCCGGGGTCCGGGTTCGCGCCGACCGCGGTCGCCACGGGTGCGATGCAGCATGAACAGCAGCCCGGCCGCGACCGCGAGCGCCACCAGGCCGCCCGGGCTGCCCCCGAACAGCACCGCCGAGCCGGTACCCACCGCCAGGATGATCAGCAGCACCAACAGCACCGGGTGCGGCTCGGACCGACGAGCCGGCCGGCCGGCGTCATCCATGGCGGTGCCCGGACCGGCGTCGGGCAGCAGCACCCAGCCGGCGAGGTAGAGCAGGAACCCGATCCCGCCGTAGAACGCCGCCACCACGAACGCGATCCGCACCAGCACCGGGTCGATCTCGTATCGACGGGCGATGGCCGCCGAAACGCCGGCGATCTTCCGATCGTCCCGCGGCCGCGCCGGCCGCGTCTCCCACATGTCGCGCAGCGTCCCCTGCACGTCTTGCTGACCGCTCATGGCTGCCACCCTGCCTCCGCCGGGCCTGCGCGGCATCGGGGGCTACCCCGAGCGTTCCCTGAGCCGTTCCCCGATGACCCGGCCGGGGCGGCGTGTGACCATGGGTTCGGTGGGATGCGACGGGTGTCCCGTGAGACGTGTGCACGAGGAGCAGGTGAGCCAGCCGTGAGCCACTGGTGAGCCCACCGGTGAAGCCCGGGCCGAGCCCGACCGGCGATCCGCCGGTCAAGCCTGCCCTGCGGCGCAGGCGGTCCGGACGGCTGGTGGCCGGGGTGGCCGGCGGCATCGCCGACCACCTCGGGGTCGACGTCGGCTGGGTGCGCGGCGCGTTCGTGCTGCTGACCGCGCTCGGCGGCTCCGGGGTGATCGCCTACGGCCTGCTGTGGATCTTCGTGCGGCAGGAGCCGGACGGGGTGCAGCGCGTCGTCACGGCTCGGGAGCGGCAGCAGGCGGTCGGGTTGGCCGCGCTCGGGATCGGGCTCGCGCTGGCCGCGTCCGCGCTGGGGAACACCGCCCTAGGCTGGGTCGTGGGGCCGCTCGGGGTGGCCCTGGTCGGCGCCGCGGTCGTGTGGCGGGAGGCGGACAGCTCGCGGCGGCAGCGCTGGGCGGCCGGTGCCCGCTCCGGGGTGTTCGGCGGCGGTGGCCGGATGGCGCTGCTCCGGGTGGTCGCCGGCGCGCTGTTCGTCGCTACCGGGATCACGGTGTTCCTGCTCGGCAGCCTGGATCTCGGACAGGTCCAGTTCGGGCTGCTCGCGGTGCTCGCGACCCTGGTCGGGGTCGGCGTGCTGACGGTGCCGTGGTGGGTCCGGCTGATGCGCGAGCTGCGGGAGGAGCGCCTGGAGCGCGTCCGCAGCACCGAGCGGGCCGAGATCGCCGCGCACCTGCACGACTCGGTCCTGCAGACCCTCGCCCTGATCCAGCGCCAGGCCGAGTCGGCCAAGGAGGTCCGCCGGTTGGCCCGTGGCCAGGAGCGCGACCTCCGCAACTGGCTCTACGGGCCGACCGGTTACGGCCGGCCGTCCGAGGAGGGCCGGTCGCAGGATGGCGCGCCGGAGGTGCTGTCCGAGGCGCTCGCCGCGGCCGCGGCCGAGGTGGAGGACACCTACGCCGTGACGGTCAAGCCGGTGCTGGTCGGCGACATCGCGCTGGACGAGCGGCTGCACGCGCTGGTCGCGGCCAGCCGGGAAGCCATGGTGAACGCCGCCAAGCACGCCCAGGTCGGTGAGGTGAGCGTGTACGCCGAGGTCGAGCCGGAGACCGTGCACGTGTTCGTCCGGGATCGCGGGATCGGCTTCGAGGCCACCGATGTGCCGGACGACCGGCACGGGCTGGCCAACTCCGTGCACGGCCGGATGGAACGCTTCGGCGGGACGGTCAAGCTGCGTAGCAGCGCAGGCGAGGGCACCGAGGTGCAGCTCGAGATGCCACGCGCGGTCGTCGCGAAGGCTGACGAAAAGGCCGGCGACGAAGGCCGGCGGCGACAAGGCGGGAGACGCACGATGAGCGAGCCGATCCGGGTGTTCCTGGTCGACGACCATGCGTTGTTCCGCTCCGGGGTGCGCGCTGAGCTCGACCCGGGCATCCCCGATGTCACGGTCATCGGTGAGGCGGGCTCGGTGGCCGAGGCGGTGGCCGGCATCCGGCACTTCCAGCCGGACGTGGTGCTGCTCGACGTGCACCTACCCGACGGCGGCGGCGCCGAGGTGCTCCGGCAGGTGCGCACCGAGCTACCCGACGTCGTTTTCCTTGCGCTCAGCGTCTCGGACGCGGCCGAGGACGTCATCGCCGTCATCCGGTCCGGGGCTCGGGGATACGTCACGAAGACGATCTCCGGGCGGGATCTGGCGGAGGCGGTGCGCCGGGTCCGGGCCGGCGACCCGGTGTTCTCACCGCGGCTGGCCGGTTTCGTGCTCGACGCGTTCGCGGACCGTCCGGGCGCGGCGCCGCCGGTCGACCCCGAGCTGGACCGGCTGACCCCGCGGGAACGGGACGTGCTGCGGCTGCTGGCCCGTGGGTACGCCTACAAGGAGATCGCCGCGGAGCTGTTCATCTCGATCAAGACGGTCGAGACGCACGTGTCGAGCGTGCTGCGCAAGACCCAGATGTCCAACCGCTACGAGCTCTCCCGGTGGGCTTCCGACCGACGACTCGTCTGAGGTCGGCGCCGCCGGCCGGCTAGCGCAGCCCGCCGACCGTGCCCAGCAGGCTGCCGACGGTCCCGACCGCGCCGTCGCCGACGTCGGTGACCGTGTCGACCGTGTCGCTGACCGCCCCGCTGCTGCGCGCCGCCTCGCCGGTCTCACCGCTCTGGTCCGCGTTGCTCGCAGCGCCGCCGTCTTGGGCACTCGCGGCGCCACCGCCCTGCGCGCCGGGCGCCGAGAGGGGTGCTCCGCCGCCCACGGCCGGGGGTACCACAGACGGCGGAGCACCGTTGGATCCGGCGGGCGTCAGGTCGCTACCGCCGGTCGCAGGAATCGACCCGGCCCCCGCGGCAGCGAGGTCGGGAAAGGCAGTAGAGAACGCGGAGCCGGGTGCACCGAACGGATTCACGTCGAAGAGGCCGTCCGCCGGCGGGCCGGTGCCGAGCGAGCCCGCCTCGCCGGGATAGCTGCCCTGCTCGGCGTCGACGACCGGCTGCTGACCGATCGAAGGCTGGCTCAGCCACAGGCCGCCGGCGATCACCGTGCCGGCGGTGGCGACTGCTCCAACGGCGACCGCGATCTTCGCCAGGCTGCGCCTCGCGGCCGGCTTCCGCGCCGGCTGATCAAAGGGCGGCCGCTGAGCCGGGATCGATCCGGTGGACCGACCCTCCCGCTCGAGCAGCATCTCGATCGGCAGCTGTGCGGCGTCACGCTCGACCGCTGACTCGATCCCGAACGCAGCGCGCGAATGGACGCCCTCGGGCGCAACCGGCGACAGCCGACGGAGCAAATCGGCGACGGTCACCATTCCGGTGGGCAAGGCCACATTCGGAAGCGCCAGGTCGGACAAGATCGGAAGCCTTTCGTGGGGAGCTAACCCGAAAAGGTCTACCGGACAGTCACTGTCCAGACCAGCCCAGGCAGAGTGCTGTTCGCCCGTTCACCTACCCTCACCCGATTGGCGCAAAAGCCGACAAATGCCACTAACCGTGCGTGCGAGACCGCTCACCCGATTGTGATCACCTGGAAAACCTCGGCAAGCCGGCCGGGACCGAGCCCGTACTGCTCGGCGGTGGCGCTCAGCCAGCCCCGGATCCGGTCCTCGAGACCGTCCATGTGCCCGGTCTGGGAGGCGTGTGCGCGCAGCGCGGCGAGCTTCGCCGGCACCACGTCGGTCACGTCGACCACCTGGTTGAGCCGTTCCTCCGGTGCGGCGACTCAGCCACACCTCGCCGACCATCCACGGTTCGAGACCATCGACCGCCAGCAGCTCGGGATGGGCGAACGGGTTGCGGGCGTCCGGGTAGACGGCGTCGAGGGTTGCCTCGCCGCAGGCCCGGTGGTCCGGGTGGCTGGCACCCAGCCGACGCCACCAGAACTCCGGCGAATGGGTGAGCACCCGCTGCGGGCGGAAGCGCCGGATCGCCCGGCTGATGTCCCGCCGCAGCTCCATGCTGACCGTGAGCCGGCCGTCCGGATAGTGCAGGAAGGTCACCTCGGACACCCCGACCTCGGCGGCGGCGGCTCGCTGCTCCGCCTCCCGCAGCGCGGCCATCTGCTCGCGGGGGGTGTCGTCGTGCCCGCCCGCGTCACCGGAGGTGCAGATGCAGTACGCGACGTCGATGCCGGACTTGGTCCAGGTGGCGATGGTGCCGGCCGCGGCGAAGTCGATGTCGTCGGGGTGCGCGGTCACGACCAGCGCGCGCTCCACGTCGTCCCGCGGCGAGACCTCCGAACCGGTCACGACCTCGCGATGCCTATGCGGTGCCGCGGAACCGGTGCCGGGTGCTCTGCAGCGCCTGGTAGGCGACCGCGCCGCTGCCGCCTGCGACGATGATGCCAAGGATGTCCGGAACGAGCCCG
This sequence comes from uncultured Actinomycetota bacterium, assembly GCA_963776255.1. Lineage (GTDB taxonomy): Bacteria > Actinomycetota > Actinomycetes > Mycobacteriales > Pseudonocardiaceae > Pseudonocardia. The sequence goes on from CAVZMB010000021.1 coordinate 33,436, forward strand.
CCGCTGACCGCGATCAACAGTCCGATGAGCGCGGCGACCGCCAAGCCACCGGCCAGCGGCCAGCGGCCCCGGACGTACTGCGCGATCGGCTCGCCGCCGGCCCGCTTCGACGCGGCCGAGGAGAGCATCGCAAGGTAGCCGACGTTCGCCACCGTCGCTGCCAGGCCGAGCAGTGTGATCAAGAACGCGACGACCCCGAACACATCCATGGTTCCAGAGTGCCACGACACGTCCGGGTGCCGGCGTCGGGCGCCCGACCTCAGCGGCTGCCGAGCTTCCCGCGGCCCAGGCGGAGCAGCAGCATGGCGAGCTCGCGGCCCTCCGCGCCGAGCTCCCGGAACCGGGCGAGCACGGCGATCTCCCGGTTGTAGACGATCCGCGGGCCGCCGGACGCGATCCGCGCGGCCCCGATCTGTTGCGAGATCTCGCTGCGGCGTTTGACCAACCGCAGGATCTCCCCGTCCAGCTCGTCGATCTCGGCGCGCATCGCGTCGATCGGGTCGGGAGGGGGGTGGGATTCGGCTCCTACCTCAGGTCCGGCCGAATGTCCTGCTGGGGCGGTCACGGTTCTCCTCCTCGATCCGATGCCCCGTCTTGTGAGCAGAGCCCGTGACGCGAAAACGCCCCGGGTCCGCGGACTCCAGGGCGTCGTGGTTGCTTGGTGGGATCAGCGCGCCACGGGCACCGGGGTCCGGTACCCGTAGAAAAACTCGCCGCAGTTGACGGCAAGTGCTCGCGCTGGCACGCCCGGCAGTGTGCCACAGCTCGGGAGCCGGGTCCACGCCGGTAGCGTGAACCCCACGATGAGCGCCCTGTTCGACCTGCCCGCAGCTTCGCCCTCCGACGCCCTGCTGGACGGCCTGAACCCGCAGCAGCGGGAGGCGGTGGTGCACGCCGGCTCGCCGTTGCTGATCGTGGCCGGCGCCGGCTCGGGGAAGACCCGGGTGCTCGCCCACCGGATCGCCTACCTGCTCGCCGCCCGCCAGGTCCACCCCGGGCAGATCATGGCGATCACGTTCACCAACAAGGCCGCGGCCGAGATGCGCGACCGGGTGGAGTCGCTGGTCGGGCGGCGGACCGCGGCCATGTGGATCTCCACCTTCCACTCGATGTGCGTCCGGGTGCTGCGCCGCGAACACCAGCACCTCGGACTGAAGAGCAGCTTCTCGATCTACGACGCCGACGACTCCCGGCGGCTGGTCGCCTCGGTCGCCAGGGACATCGACCTGGACCCCAAGCGCTACCCGGCCCGCGTGCTCGCCGCGCAGGTGTCCAACCTGAAGAACGAGCTGCTCGGCCCGGCGCACGCGGCCGACGCGGCGGCCAACGACTTCGACCGCCGGGTCGCCGAGGTGTACGCCGGCTACCAGCGTCGGCTGCAGGCGGCGAACGCGCTCGACTTCGACGACCTGATCATGCGCACGGTGGCGCTGCTGCAGGCGCACCCGGACGTCACCGAGCACTACCGGCGCCGGTTCCGGCACATCCTGGTGGACGAGTACCAGGACACCAACCACGCGCAGTACATGCTGATCCGCGAGCTCACCGGACCGGCCGGCACCGGCGGTGGCACCGAGGGTGCCGAGGGCGCCGAGGGCGCCGAGGGCCGGGTGCCGCCCGGTGAGCTCGTCGTGGTCGGCGATGCGGACCAGTCGATCTACGCGTTCCGCGGCGCGACGATCCGCAACATCGTCGAGTTCGAACGCGACTACCCGGACGCCCGGACGATCCTGCTGGAGCAGAACTACCGCTCGACGCAGACCATCCTGTCCACCGCGAACGCGGTGATCTCCCGGAACCCGGACCGTCGCGACAAGCGGCTGTGGTCCGAGGCCGGGGACGGCGAGAAGGTCGTCGGATACGTCGCGGACAACGAGCACGACGAGGCGGCGTTCGTGGCCGCGGAGATCGACCGGCTGGTCGACGCCGGGGACGCCCGGAACTGCGACGTCGCGGTGTTCTACCGGACGAACGCGCAGTCCAGGGTGTTCGAGGACATCTTCCTGCGGGTGGGGTTGCCGTACCGGGTGGTCGGCGGGGTGCGGTTCTACGAGCGCCGTGAGGTGCGCGACGCGCTGGCCTACCTGCGGGTGCTGAACAACCCGGACGACACGGTGAGCCTGCGCCGCATCCTCAACGTGCCCAAGCGCGGCATCGGCGACCGCGCCGAGGAGCTGGTCGCGCAGTACGCCGAACGGGAGCGGATCTCCTTCGCCGCCGCGCTGCGTCAGGCGGCCGCACCCTCGATGGCGCCACCGGACGACCAGGTGCCGGTGGACGGCGTCCCCGGGCTGGCCACCCGCTCGCAGCGCTGCATCGCCGGGTTCGTCGAGCTGCTTGACGACCTCGGCGAGCTGGTCGAGCGCGGCGTCGAGGTGCACGACATCCTGGACACCCTGCTGTCCCGGACCGGCTACGTCGCCGAGCTGGAGGGCAGCGACGACCCGCAGGACGCCTCCCGGGTGGAGAACCTCGCCGAGCTGGTCACGGTGGCGCGGGAGTTCGCCGGCGACGTCGCGGCCGCCCGGGCGAGCACCGACGGCCAGGCAGACACCGACGGCGCCGCCCCGCTGGGCTCGTTGGCCGCGTTCCTCGAGCGGGTGGCGCTGGTGGCCGACGCCGACTCGATCCCGGACTCCGGCGACGGCGTGGTCACGCTGATGACGTTGCACACCGCGAAGGGCCTGGAGTTCCCGGTCGTGTTCTGCACCGGCTGGGAGGACGGCGTCTTCCCGCACCAGCGCACCCTCGGCGACCCGACCGAGCTCGCCGAGGAACGCCGACTGGCCTACGTCGGGATCACCCGGGCCCGCGAGCGGCTGTACCTGTCCCGAGCGATCATCCGCTCGGCGCACGGCACCCCGGCGGCCAACCCGCCGTCCCGGTTCCTGGAGGACGTCCCGCCGTCGCTGGTGGACTGGCGGCGTCGGGAGCCGGCCCGGTCCGCACCGGTCGGGCGGCTCGGGTTCGGCCGCGAGCAGCGGGCGGGAAGCTGGCGCGGCTCGTCAGCGCAGGGCAGGTCGGACGTGGACCGGGGGAGCTGGAAGGTTCCGGAGCGGCCCGCGATGCCGGCGATCAGCCTGGAGATCGGCGACCGGGTCAACCACGACAAGTACGGGCTGGGCACCGTGGTGGCCGCCGAGGGCAGCGGGCCACGGGCCAACGTGACGATCGACTTCGGCAGCTCCGGCACCGTCCGGCTGATGCTGATCGGCGGCGTCCCGCTACAGAAGCTCTAGAAGCCCCCCGAACGCCCGCGGAGCGCCCTCCGACTGCCCGGAGTACCCGCGGAGCGCCCACGGAGTGCACAGCACTCAACTCAACTCAACCCGCAATGAGCGGGCTTATTGCGGGTTGAGAGGCCCGAAATCACGCAATAAGCCCGCTCATTGCGGTGTGGTGCGGTGACGGGTGACGGGCGGTGAGGGCGTGCGGTGCGGGTCAGAGCCGGACTCCGCGGCGGGACAGCCACTGCGAAGGGTTGACCTTGTTGCCGTCCGGGTCCCAGAATCTCCAGGTGCAGGTGCGGGCCGGTGGAGTTGCCCCTGCTCCCCATCTCGGCGATCTTCTCGCCGGCCCTGATCCGCTGTCCCTCCCGCACCAGGGCGCGGTTGACGTGGCCGTACACGCTGGTCCAGCCGCCGGCGTGCATGACGCGCACCCACATGCCGTAGCCGGGTGTCGGGCCGGACTCGATCACCTCCCCGTCGCTCACCGCATAGATCGGGGTGCCGAGCCGGTTGGCGATGTCCACCCCGCGGTGCGTGGTACCCCAACGCGCGCCGTACGAGGAGGTCAGCACGCCCGAACAGGGCCGCACGAATCGCATCCCGTCGACCACGGCGACCGACGAGTCGTCCAGCCCGGGGGGGATCTTGGCCAGTTCCACGCCCATGTCGAGCGCCTTCGTCAGGCTGCGGACGTCGAGCATGTCGTGCATGTCGCCGGCCGCGACCGCGCCGTCCGGGACACCGCCGCCAATGTTGGCGATCTCGCCCTGGCCGTCGACCGGCTCGACCGGCACGCTGGTGATCACCGCACCCTGCGCCAGCGGCGCGACCTCGCGATCGACGGTCGGCGTGAGCGTCACCACCGACTGTCCGGCAGCCGCCACCGCACCCACAGCCACCGCGGCGACGGTGGCCCGTCCGCGGAGCGCCGCGGGAGGCGCCGGGAGCCGATGTGCCCCGCGGCCGGCACGCTCCACGGCGTACGCCGTCGGCGTCCTACCCGGGGCTGGTCCCGCGCCGCGTGGGGAGCGGTGGCGCGCCAAGACCTGCCTTCCGTACGAGTACTGGCACCCGGTGCTGGGCTGGGGACCAGACGGAGCCGATCGGGGTCAGCTCCGCAGCACCGCGTGATCAGACTGTGACACGGACCGCGGAAACGTAGCGGTCCGTGCACACCGAACGCAAACCCGACCTGCGGTGTGTCCGTTGGGCTGTGCGGGTGATGCGCCGAACGGCGCCACAGCGGTATGAACGGCGGCCGTCCGCACCTTTTGGTTAGCCCTCATGCGGGAGTCGCTGGGCCGAGCGGGTGAACGGTCTTGGCAACAGCAGGGCCCCAGCAGGGCCCCAGCAGGGCCGCCAGCAACCTATCCGCGATCAATGCCGTGGGTGCTGGGCCTCCGCAGCGACACTAGGGTTCGGGCTGTGGGCGAGCGAATCCGCGTGGTGGTGGCCAAACCCGGCCTCGACGGCCACGACCGGGGCGCGAAGGTGGTCGCCCGCGCGCTGCGAGACGCCGGTATGGAAGTGATCTACACGGGGCTGCACCAGACGCCCGAGCAGATCGTGGAGACCGCCCTGCAGGAGGACGCCGACGCGGTAGGGCTGTCCGTGCTGTCCGGCGCCCACATGACCCTGTTCGCCCGGCTGATCGATCTGCTGCGCGAGCGCGGCGCCGAGGACGTCGTGGTGTTCGGCGGCGGCATCATCCCGGAGCAGGACATCGCCGCGCTGCGCGAGCTAGGGGTTGCCAAGATCTTCACGCCCGGCGCGACGACCGGCGAGATCGTCGACTGGGTCCGGGCGAACGTCGCGCAGGCAGACATGGCGTCGGGCGCCTCGGACCCCTGACGGCCGCGCCACCAGGCCACCTTCGCCGGACGTAAGCGACGGCCTACGCTGGGTCGGTGGACCCGCTGTTTGCGCAGCGTTCGTTCGCCGCCTACGGCGTTTCGCACTGGGCAGTCTTGATCTTGTTGGCGGTGGGTGCGCTGGCCCTCGCCTTGTTCGGAGGCCGCTACCAGGGCAGCACCCGAACCGTCGGGACGGTCGGCCGGGTGTTCGCCGTGTTCCTGGTGGCCTTCCACGTGCCGATCCTGATCTACGATCTGACACCCGAACGGTTCAGCCTCCAGCACTCGTTGCCGTTCCACATCTCCGATCTCGCGTGGATCGCCGCCGCGATTGCGTTGTGGTCGCACCGGCAATGGGCGTACGCGTTGACCTACTACTGGGGTCTGACGCTGGCCCCACAGGCGCTGCTCACACCGGCCCTGGACGCACCGCAGTTCCCAAGCATCGACTTCTTCAGTTTCTGGGGCCAACACCTGCTGGTCGTGTGGGCGGCCGTCTACCTGACATGGTGGGTAGGGATGCGGCCAACCTGGCGCAGCTTCGGCTTCGCCGCCGCGGTTACCACCGTGTGGGGCATCGCGATGCTGGGATTCAACGCCGTGGCCGGCACCAACTACATGTTCGTCAGCAGCCGGCCGGACAACCCCTCCCTGCTGGACTTCATGGGGCCATGGCCCTGGTACCTGCCGGTGGCACTCACCGTCGTACTGGCCGCCTGGGCGCTGCTGACCTGGCCCTGGACCCGGTCAGGCGCGCAGCGACGCTACGCGGACGTGCCGGACTGAAAGCCACGAGCCGGTCAAGCCGGCGCGATGTCCTCGAGCTCGCGGCCGGCGGGTTCCGGCACCGCCAGCCAGATCAGCAGCGCGGCCGGAATGAGCAGCACGGTCAGCCAGGTGACCGCATCCCCGATGCTCCCGATCCCGGTCTGCGGGTCCCCGATCACCCCGACCAGGGCGGGCCCGAGCACGATCCCGGGCAGCGCGAACCAGCTCCGCACCCACGCGCTGGCCTGGCCGCGCACCGGGGTGGGGAACAGCTCGGCGGCGAAGCCGGACAGCGCCGGCTCGCAGCCCAACCCCAGCCCGACGGCGAAGATCAGCGCGATGAACATCAGCATCCGGTCCGTGGTCTGGAACAGCACGGCGCAGGCCACCGCGGCGCCGAGCAGGAACCCGATCGCCGTGGGCCGGTACCCCACCGAGGTCATCAGGCGCGCACAGAGCGGGTAGCCGACGCAGCCCAGTCCGTAGCCGAACAGCAGGTAGAACCCCACCTCGGTCGCGGTGAACCCCTGCTCCCGCTCGGCGTAGAACGCCCACCACGCGGTGGCGCCGAATAGGGGTATGGACCGGAACAGATGGATCCCGCCGACCGAAAGCAGCCGCCGCCCACCGCGCCGCCACGCGGACAGGAAGGTGGGCGGCGCGACCGGGCCCTGGATGGTGAACCGCGCGGTCTCCCTGACCTTCCGGCGCAGCAGGGCGAGCGGGATGAGCATCGGTAGGCCGGCCAGGTAGAACGCCCGCCAGCCCAGTTCGGTCTCCGCGAGGCCCGCGGTCAGCAGCGCGGCGACCGCGATCGTGCCGAGCGCCTCGAACAGGAACAGGGTGCCAAGAGCGCGGGCCCGGCGCCCGGCGGGGAACTCCTCGACGACGACCGTGACCGCCACGATGATCTCGGCCCCGAGCATCACCCGGGAGAAGAACTGGAACACCACGAACGAGGTCAGGTCCCAGGACAGCGCGGTGAGCGCGCTGGACACCGTGTAGCCCAGGATCGTCCAGATCAGCAGCGGGCGACGGCCGTAGCGGTCGGTCAGCCGGGCCACAAAGAACGCCACGAACAGCCCGAGCTCGATCGGGATCCGGGTCAGCCCGAGCAACGCCTCGCTGGCCGCGAATTGGTCGGCGATCTCGGGCAGCAGCACCGCGAGGATCGTGATGTCGTACCCGTGGAAGAACGCCGCCGGCACCAGCAGCGCCATTAGCCGGCGCAGGTAGCGGTCGTCCGGCTCGAGCCGGGTCTGGGCGTCCATCGGCGGCCCCCTCGTTGCCGCGGCGATGGCAGCACACGACGAGTCGCCGGTCAACGAGCCCGGCTGCCAGCAGGGTGCTCCGCTCGGGGCTCAGGGTCGCAGCAACCGGCGCACGATCAGGAACGCGACGGCCGCGGCCAGCAGCGCGATCGGGGCGAGCCGGATGAGCGTCGCCGACATCGACGCGGACGGAGCCGGATAGCTCGCGACCAGCCGCCGCTCGCCGTCGCTGCTGACGAACAGCACCTCGGCGGTGCCACCGCCGCGCGCGATCGCCTCGGCCTCGGCCGTGGCCCCTTCGAGATCGGCCTTGACGATCGTTGCCGGCTTGTCCTGCTGGCCGTTGCCGGCCGGCGGACGGGTGAAGACGACTCGATACGGCCGCCGCGCCACTGCCGAACAACCTCCGCCTGGTGTCTGGGGTGCTCCGTTGCCGCTGGTCAATGTAATCGTCCGCGCACCGCGGCGCCTGCCGGTGCGCCAGGGTGGCCGCGATCACTCGGAGCATCTCGGCGCTGCCGCGAGCAGCGTGGATAGGGTCTGCATCCGTGGACCTGTACGAGTACCAGGCGAAGGATCTCGTTCGCGGCGCACGGGGTCCCGGTCCTGCCCGGGCGAACGGTGCAGACCGCGGCCGAGGCCGGCGATGCCGCCGCGGAACTGGGCGGAACCGTGGTGGTCAAGGCGCAGGTCAAGACCGGCGGGCGGGGCAAGGCGGGCGGCGTCAAGCTGGCCACCGGCCCGGCGGAGACCCGGGAGCGTGCCGAGGCGATCCTCGGCATGGACATCAAGGGGCACACCGTGCGCCGGGTGCTGGTCACCCCGGCAAGCGAGATCGCCGAGGAGTACTACGTCTCGTTCCTGCTGGACCGCGCCAACCGCACGTTCCTGGCCATGGCCAGCGTCGAGGGCGGCATGGACATCGAGGAGGTCGCGGCCACCAAGCCCGAGGCGCTCGCCAGGCTGCCCATCGACCCGATCGCCGGGGTCGACGCCGAAAAGGCGCGCGAGATCGTCACCGCGGCCCGGTTCCCGGACGCGGTCGCGGCGCAGACCGCCGACGTGCTGGTGCGACTGTGGGAAACCTTCGTCGCCGAGGACGCCACGCTGGTCGAGGTCAACCCCCTGGTCCGCGACCCGGCCGACGCGGTTCTCGCGCTGGACGGGAAGGTCACCCTCGACGACAACGCGGCGTTCCGGCACCCGGAGCACGCCGCGCTGGCCGACACCGAGTCCGAGGACCCGTTGGAGGCCAAGGCCAAGGCGCGCGACCTGAACTACGTGAAGCTGGACGGCCAGGTCGGGATCATCGGCAACGGCGCCGGCCTCGTCATGTCCACACTGGACGTGGTGGCCTACGCGGGGGAACGGTTCGGCGGGGTGCGCCCGGCCAACTTCCTTGACATCGGCGGCGGGGCGAACGCCCAGGTCATGGCCGACGGGCTGGACATCGTGCTCGGCGACCCGGACGTGCGGGTGGTGTTCGTGAACGTCTTCGGCGGGATCACGGCCTGCGACCAGGTGGCGACCGGGATCGTGCAGGCGCTGGGCATCCTGGGCGATGCCGCGACCAAGCCGCTGGTCGTCCGGCTGGACGGCAACAATGTCGAGGAGGGCCGGCGGATCCTGCTCGACGCGAACCACCCGTTGGTCACGCTGGTGGACACGATGGACGCTGCCGCGGCGAGGGCCGCCGAGCTCGCCGGCAAGGAGGGCTGATCAGCCGTGTCGATCTTCCTTAACGAGCACAGCCGGATCATCGTCCAGGGAATGACCGGGTCCGAGGGCCGCCGACACACCCAGCGCATGCTCAAGGCTGGCTCCACTGTCGTCGGTGGCGTCACGCCGGGAAAGGGCGGGCAGTCGGTCGAGTTCGACACCGGGACCACCCTCCCGGTGTTCGACTCCGTCGGCGAGGCCATGTCCGAGACCGGCGCCGACACGTCGGTGGTGTTCGTACCCCCGCGGTTCGCCAAGGCCGCCGTGGTCGAGGCCATCGACGCCGGGATCGGGCTCGCGGTGGTGATCACCGAGGGCATCCCGGTGCACGACACGGCCTGGTTCTGGGCGCACGCGAACGCTACCGGGAACCGGACCCGCATCGTCGGCCCGAACTGCCCCGGGGTGATCAGCCCAGGGAGGTCGAACGCCGGGATCATCCCGGCTGACATCACCGGGCCCGGCCGAATCGGGCTGGTCTCGAAGTCCGGCACGCTGACCTACCAGATGATGTACGAGCTGCGCGACATCGGCTTCTCGACGGCGGTCGGCATCGGCGGCGACCCGGTCATCGGCACCACGCACATCGACTGCCTGCAGGCGTTCTCCGACGACCCGGAGACCGCGGCGATCGTGATGATCGGCGAGATCGGCGGCGACGCCGAGGAACGGGCCGCCGACTACATCCGGGCGAACCTGACCAAGCCGGTGGTCGGATACGTGGCCGGGTTCACCGCGCCGGAGGGCAAGACCATGGGCCACGCCGGCGCGATCGTCTCCGGCTCGTCGGGCACCGCGGCGGCCAAGCAGGAGGCCCTGGAGGCGGCCGGCGTGCGGGTCGGCCGTACCCCCAGCGCGACCGCCGAGATCATGCGGGAGATCATGAAGTCTGTCGCGTGAAGGCACGCCCGATCCGCTAGCGTGCTGGGGTCAGCCCTCAGCTGAGGAGGCACGTGATGACTGAGTCCGCCCGCCCGCCGGAGCGGCTCGACACCGGTAACCCTGGACCGCTGTTGGCGCTGGTCGCCGGCGGTCTGGGTCTGATCATCTACATCTGCTCCTTCTTCGAGGAGCTGCCCACTCTGAGCTTGACGCCGATCATGCCGCTGCTGCTCGGCGGCGGGCTGCTGGCGGCGGCCACGGTGCTGCCGAAGGCAGGTCGGCTGCTGATCCCGGCCGCGGTGGCGGTCGTGGTCGGTGTGCTCACCCTGGCGCAGGTCATCTTCACCGTGAACCCCCAGATCAGCGTCATGGCGATCGTCGTCTTCGTGCTCGCGATCCTGCAGCTTGCCGCGGTCGTCGGCGCGGTGCTCTACGACATGGGCATCTTCGCCGCTCCCGACCCGGCGGCCCGGCTGGCCCGCCAGCAAGCCCGCGACACGCAGCGGCGGCAGCAACAGCAGCAACAGCAGCAACAGCCGACGCCCGGCTATCCGGGTCCGCAGGGTGGCTACCCCGGCAGCCCAACCCGGGGCGGCCCGCCGCAAGGCGGCCCACCGCAGGGCTATGGCTACCCCCAGCAACCGCCGGCGACGCCCGGCTACGGCACGCCGGTGCCCGGGTACGGCTACGGCCAGCAGCCAGGCGGCCAGCCACCGGGCGGGCAGCCCGGCTACGGCCAGGGAGGCGGGTACGGCTACCCCGGCTACCCGCCGGCCGGCCAGCCGCCGGGCCCCGAGCAGTCCGCTGGGCCGCCATTGGCGCCCGCCTCGCGCCCCGGTCCGGCCGACATGTCGGCCGGCACCGGGCCCGAGCCCACACCGTCGTGGGGCAGCCCGCATCCCGAGCCCGCGGGTGCACCCAGCGCCGCGGACCGGGTCGACGACGACGCGCCCAGCCCGTCCGCGACGACCAGGATCATTCCGCCGTCGTCTGACCGGCCCGCAGGGTCGGGCGACCAGGCCTCCGACCCGGACGGTGGGCCCAGCCGGAGCTGACCGGAGCTGGGTCCGGCCACATCGGCGTGGCTCCGCCGTGAGCGACCCGTCGGGCTGACATCGTGCTGGGGTGCGCCAGGCGGTCACCGACCACACAGCGGGCACGGCGGCCGACGTCGAGGCGCAGGACGGCCCGGACAACCGACCGCCCGGTCCGGTCGGCCTGGCCCGGGTGCGGCTGCTCGTGGCCCTCGGCATGGGAACCGTGCTGGTCAGCTATGCGCTGGTGGTGCCGGTCGGTGCGCTCGTCATGCTGGGAGCCGGGACCGAGCTGAGCGTCGACGCGGCGTTCGTGCTCGCTGCGCCGCTGTGGCTTGCCGCGCACCAGGTGCCGCTCGTGCTGGACGGCGTCCCGCTGAGCGCCCTGCCGCTATTGCCGACGGTGGCCGTCGGTGCGCTGGTCGTGATCGGGTCCGCGACGGTGGCCCGGCGCCTCGGCGGCCGTAACCCGGCCGACGCCGGGCCGGTGGTCGCGACCGTCGCCGGTGCGCACGGGATGGTCGCCGTGCTGCTCAGCGCCGTGCTGCCGCCGACCGGCGCGGTGGCGGTCGCGCCGTGGGCGGCGCTGGTGGGCGGCGCGCTGACGGCCGGGGCGGCGGCCGCGATCGGGGTGCTGCGAGCCTGTGGCCCGCCACCGCGCTGGACTCGCTCGCCGGGCTGGCTGCGGATCGGCGCGGCCGGGGGAGTGGCCGGGCTGGCCGGGTTGACGGCGTGCGCGGCGATGCTGGTGCTCGCCGGCCTGGTGACCTCCGCGACGCAGGTACATGACCTGATCACCGCTCCGGCCGAGGTGGCCGGCGCGGTCGGGCTGACCGCGCTGTCGGCCGGTTACCTGCCCAACGCGGTAGGTGCGGCGACGTCCTGGCTGCTCGGGCCCGGATTCTCGATCGGCAGCGCCACGGAGTCGGTGTTCGGCGTCGGGCCGAGCATGCCCCTGCCGAGCGTGCCGTTGCTGGCTGCGATGCCCGTTGACCCACCGCCGGCGTGGGCCCCGCTGGCGTTCGTCCTGCCGGCGATCGTCGGCGTGGCGGTCGGCTTGCTGTGCCGCGCCGCCGGCGGGCTCTTCGACCGGTTGCGGGCGGTTGCGATGGCCGCGCTGGTCGTCGCCGCCGGAGTGGCGGTGCTCGCGGCGGTGTCCGGTGGACGGCTCGGGGCAGGTCCGTTCGATCCGGTGGTCGTACCGGTGTTGGCAGCGGCCGCGGCCGCACTCGGTTGGACGGCCCTGCCCGCGGCAGCGACGGCGCTCGGCGGCCGCGTGGCCCGCCGGCCGAGTCGCCCGGCCCGGCGCGCGGCCCGCTCGCGGTAGACCGTGCCATTGCCCGCTCCCCATAGGCTGGCCCGGTGAGCCGCTATCGGGTCGAGCTGCCCCGCCCGGCCCGGCTGGTGGTCCTGGTGTCCGGCTCCGGCACCCTGCTGCAGGCCCTGCTCGACGCCGCCGACCAGCCCGGCTATCCCGCCGCGGTGGTCGCGGTCGGCGCCGACCGCACCGGCATCGAGGGCCTCGCCAGGGCGGAGCGAGCCGGGGTGCCGGGCTTCGCGGTCGAGCGCGGCGACCACTCGGACCGCGCCGGCTGGGACGCCGCGCTGACCGCGGCGGTGCGGGCGCACCGGCCGGACCTGGTGGTGAGCGCCGGCTTCATGAAGATCCTTGCGCCGTCGTTCCTCGCCGCGGTGGGTTGCCCGGTGGTCAACACGCACCCTGCGCTGCTGCCGGCGTTCCCCGGGGTGCACGCGGTCGCAGGACGCGCTGGGCCATGGCGTGAAGATCACCGGCGCGACCGTGCACTTCGCCGACGCGGCGGTGGACAGCGGGCCGATCATCGCCCAGGAGGCGGTCCGGGTGCTGTCCCGGCGACACCGCGCCGGTGCTGCACGAACGGATCAAGACGGTGGAGCGGCGGCTGCTGGTCGAGGTGGTCGCGGCACTGGCCGAGCAGGGCTGCACAGTCGACGGACGAGAGGTGAGCATCCCGTGAGTGCTGCCGATGTGAGTGCGGAGGAGCAGCAGCGGCATCGAAGCCCGGTGCGCAGGGCGCTGGTCAGCGTCTACGACAAGACCGGCCTGCTGACGCTGGCCACCGGCCTGCACGCGTTGGGCGTGGAGATCATCTCCACCGGCTCGACCGCGGCCCGGATCGCGGACGCCGGGGTTCCGGTGACCAGGGTGGAGGAGCTCACCGGCTTCCCCGAGCTGCTGGACGGGCGGGTGAAGACGCTGCACCCGCGGGTGCACGCCGGGCTGCTCGCCGACACCCGCAAGCCGCGAACACCTCGACCAGCTCGCATCGCTGGGCATCGCGCCGTTCGACCTGCTGGTGAGCAACCTGTACCCGTTCACCGCGGCGGTCGCCTCCGGCGCCGGGCCCGACGAGTGCGTCGAGCTGATCGACGTCGGTGGACCGGCGATGGTGCGTGCGGCGGCCAAGAACCATCCGAGCGTCGCCGTGGTGGTCGACCCGGCCCGCTACGACTGGCTGCTCGAGCAGCTCAAGTCCGGTGGGCTCACGCTCGACGAGCGGCGGCTGCTGGCCACCGAGGCGTTCCGGCATACCGCGACCTACGACGTAGCGGTGGCGTCCTGGATGGGCAGTGTGCTCGCGCCGGATCCCGACGCCGGGATCTTCCCGACCTGGGTCGGGGCGAGCTGGCGGAAGGCCGCCGGGCTGCGCTACGGGGAGAACCCGCACCAGCAGGCCGCGCTGTACCGCGCCGAGGACCCGTTCCAGCCGTCCGGCCTTGTCGGCGCCGAGCAGCTGCACGGCAAGGAGATGTCCTACAACAACTACGTCGACGCGGACGCGGCGTGGCGGGCCGCGCACGACCACGACGCGATCTGCGTGGCGATCGTCAAGCACGCCAACCCGTGCGGGATCGCGGTGTCGGACCTCGATGTGGCCGCGGCGCATCGGAACGCGCACGCCGGCGACCCGGTCAGCGCCTACGGCGGGGTGATCGCGGCGAACCGCGAGGTCAGCGTCGCGATGGCCGAGCAGGTGGCCGAGGTGTTCACCGAGGTGATCCTCGCGCCCGGCTACGCCGAGGGGGCGCTGGACGTGCTGGCCCGCAAGCGCAACCTGCGCGTGCTCCAGGTTCGCTCGGTGCCGGGGCCGGGTGCCGAGCTGCGGGCGATCAGCGGCGGGCTGCTGCTGCAGCAGCGGGACCTGCTCGACGCGCCCGGCGACGACCCCGCGGCGTGGACGCTGGTGGCCGGCTCGCCGGTGTCTGCCGAGGTGCTGGCGGAGCTGAGGTTCGCCTGGCGATCGTGTCGCGCGGCCAAGTCCAACGCGGTCGTGCTCGCCGCCGGAGGTGCGACCGTCGGGATCGGGATGGGCCAGGTGAACCGGGTGGACGCCGCCAGGCTGGCCGTGAGCCGAGCCGGTGAACGGGCCGCCGGAGCGGTCGCCGCCTCGGACGCCTACTTCCCGTTCCCGGACGGGCTGGAGGTGCTGGTGGAGGCCGGCGTGCGGGCGGTCGTCCAGCCGGGCGGCTCGGTCCGCGACCCGGAGGTGATCGCCGCCGCGGACCGCGCCGGGGTGGCGCTGTACCACACCGGCACCCGGCACTTCTCGCACTGACCCTCGGCGAGTTGACCGGCGAGCGTCGCCGCGACCATCGCAGCCCGGTGCTCATCGCCTGCCCGCCCTGACCGACGCTGCCAGCTCGGTGAGCCCGTCCAGTACGTCGGCGTGTGCGGCGGGCACCTCGACCTGCAGCCGCAGCCGGTCGGCCGAGGTTCGGGTGATCGTGAACCGGAAGAACGAGCAGCACTCGCTCTCCCTCGCGGCGAGGTCGCGGACGGCGGCCTCCGCCGCCACGTCGGCCCGAAGGTCGAGCACGATGGTCGTCGGCGACGTGCGGTCCGTGCCGAGGAGTCGAGTGGCGAACAGTCCTGCGAACTCCGCGATCCGCAATGGTTGCTCCGCCGTCGGCAAGGTGCAGGCGGCCGGTACCTGTCTCATGACTTCGACCGTAACCCGGTACCCGGGTACCGGATGCAACCCTTGACCAGCGGCCAGCGGTATTCGAACATATGTTCTATGCCCGGGACGGCAACGGCGTACGCCGGCAAGCTGGAAACCGCCCGCAGCCTGCTTCGGAGAGTGGAGCGGCCGTTGGCTGGCTTGCCTTCCGAGGCGGGTGTGCTGCCAGTCGCCGCGCCGCTGCGGGCGCTGCTGCCGGCGGGCGGCCTGCGCCGTGGCAGCACGGTGGCCGTGCGGGGGTCCACCTCGCTGCTGCTCGCATTGCTGGCCGAGGCCTCCGCCGCCGGGTCGTGGAGCGTCGTGGTCGGCCGGCCCGACCTGGGTGTGGTGGCTGCCGACGAGTCCGGGGTGGACCTGGCCCGGCTGGCGCTGGTCCCGAACCCCGGCGCCGAGCTGGTCGGGGTGGCGGCCGCGCTGCTGGACGGGGTCGACCTGGTCGCGGTGGCCGGCGTCGAGCGGCTGCGCGCCGGGGACCGGCAGCGGCTGGCGGCCCGGGCGCGCAGCCGGGGCTCGGTGCTGCTGCCGTTGGGCCGGTGGCCGGGCGCCGACCTGGAGCTGCGCTGTGACTCGACGAGCTGGCATGGGCTCGGCCCGAACGTCGGGGCCACCGGGGTGGGCCGGCTGCGGTCGCGGACGCTGGTGGTGCACATCCACGGCCGCGGGCTGCAGCCCGCAACCATCGACTTGTCGTGGGAAAACACAACGACAAGTGCCGGCGCCGAGGGGGTTTTCCCGCGACAAGTGCAGGCGGCCGTGCAGGCGGCGGGATGAGCCGGCGCCGGCCAGGAACGCACCAGCCGGTCCGGGTGCTGGCCCTGTGGTGCCCGGACTGGCCGGTGGTCGCGGCGTGCGCCGACGCCGGGCTGCCGGCCAGCCGTCCCGCCGCCGTGCTCGCCGCGAACCGGGTGGTGGCCTGCTCGGCCCCGGCCAGGGCGGCCGGGGTGCGCCGCGGGCTGCGCCGCCGGGAGGCGCAGGCCCGCTGCCCCGAGCTCGCCGTGCTCGGCGTCGACGAGGGCCGGGACGCCAGGGCGTTCGAGCCGGTGGTCGCCGCCGTGGAGGAGCTGGCCCCGGGGGTGGAGGTGGTGCGGCCCGGAATGGTGGCGCTGCCCGCGCAGGGCCCGGTGGGCTACTTCGGCGGCGAGCAGCCGGCCGCCGAGCGGCTGATCGACCAGGTGGCCGCCCGCGCCGGCGTGGAGTGCCAGGTCGGGGTCGCGGACGGGCTGTTCGCGGCGACCCTGGCCGCCCGCCGCGGGCTGAGCGTCGAGCCGGGGCGCACCGGCGAGTTCCTCGGTCCACTGGACGTCGACGAGCTGGACCGGGAGCCCGAGGTCGACCGGGCCGAGCTGATCAGCCTGCTGCGCCGGCTGGGGCTGCGCAGCCTGGGTGCGTTCGCCGGGTTGCCGCCCGCCGACGTGGCGTCCCGGTTCGGTGCCGATGCGGTGCTCGCGCACCGGCTGGCCCGCGGCCTCGACCCGCGGCCGCCGGCGCGCCGGCACCCGCCGGAGGAGCTCTCCGTCGAGATCGAGCTCGACCCGCCCGTCGACCGGGTGGACACCGCGGCGTTCGCCGCCCGCGCGTTGGCCGACCGGCTGCACCGCGGGCTGGTCGGGCACGGGCTGGCCTGCACCCGGCTGGGCATCGAGGCGCGCACCGAACAGGGTGCGGAGCTGGCCAGGGTCTGGCGCTGCGCCGAGCCGCTGACCCCGTCCGGCACCGCGGACCGGACCCGCTGGCAGCTCGACGCCTGGCTCACCCGGGGCGGCAGCGGCGCGGTGGTACGGCTGCGGCTGGTGCCGACGGAGACGGTGACCGCGGGCGCGCTGCAGCTCGGGCTCTGGGGCGACGTGGGGGAGTCCGACGAGCGGGCCGGCCGGGCGCTGGTCCGGGTGCAGGCGATGCTCGGCCCGGAGGCGGTGTGCACGGCGGTGCTCGGCGGCGGGCGGGATCCCGGAGAACGGGTCCGGCTGGTCCCCTGGGGCGACGACCGCAACGAGCCGGTGCCCGCCTCCCAGCGCCCGTCCACCCCGGCGACGTCGCGAACGAGAGCGGCGGAGACGGTGGCCGATCCCGTTGAACAAGTGATCAAGCCGGGCCGGCGACGCGGTATCGGGCGGCGCCGTAGCCGGCGGTACCGGCCGGTGTCCAATCCGGGGCCCGAGCCGCCCGCTGCCTGGCCAGGACGGCTACCGGCGCCCTCCCCGGCCACGGTCCCGGAGCGCCCGCTCCCGGCCCTGGTGCTCGACGCCGACGGGAACCCGCTGCGGCTCGGTGACCGCTACCCGATGGGTGCCCCCCCGCACAGCGTCGCGATCGACGGCGGGCCGCCGCGCGAGGTGCTGGCCTGGGCGGGACCGTGGCCGCTGGACACCCGCTGGTGGGATCCGGCCGCGGGCAGCCGAGGCGCGCGGTTCCAGATGTTGATCGAGGACGGTACGGCGCTACTCGTGGAACATCGCGACACCAGGTGGCGGGTCACCGCGATCTACGACTGACCGTCCACCCGAAAACAGTCAGCGGCGCGGGGCATCGGTTGCCGTCGCGTATTTCGCCACTGCCGCCGCGATCGCGTCGGCATTGCGGTCCAGCGCCACCGGGTCGACGTTCGCCACCGTGTCGCAGGACTGGTGGTAGCACGGATCGAAGGCGGTGTCCGCCTGCCCGCCCCAGCGGGAAGCCTGCGCGGGACTCTTGATGTCCTCGGCGCCGGTGAAGATGCCCCCGGACGGGATGCCGACCTCGATGAACGGGCCGTAGTCGGAGCGGCCGTCGAAGTCGGTGTCCTCGGCGGCCACCCCGACCGAGGACAGGTAGCCCGCGAGCGTCTGCTCCAGCTCGGCGGAGCCGGGTGGCCCGGGGCCCGCGCCCTGCATGGCGGAGTCGTCGCCGTCGTAGACGAAGTAGCCGACGTTCGGCGAGGCCACCATGTCGAAGTTGAGGTACAGCTTGATCCGGCCGCGGTCGGGTTCGGCGAGCGTCTGCACGTAGCTGGTCGAGCCGATCAGCCCCAGCTCCTCGGCGCCCCACCAGGCGAAGCGCACCGCGTTGGGGGTGCCGGGCGATCCGCCCAGCGCGAGCGCGACCTCGAGCAGGGCCGCCGAGCCCGAGCCGTTGTCGTTGATCCCGGGACCCTCGGGCACCGAGTCGAGATGCGCCCCGGCCATCACGACGCTGTCCGGGTTGCCGGTGCGGGTCTGCGCGATGAGGTTGCGGGTCCGCTGGACGTCGGTCGTCGTCACCAGCACCAGCGTCGTCGGCGCCCCCGGCATGCCGGCGAGCCGGTCGCCGTCCTGCTTGGACACCGAGCCGACCGGGATGCGCACGGCGTTCGGGTCACCGAGGGTGGCCTGCAGCGGCTCCTCGGTGCTCGCCGCGATCAGCACCGCCCCGGCCCCGGCCGCCTCGGCCAGCTGCGCCTTCGCCGCGAACGGGCAGGTGCCGCGCCGGATCAGCGCGATAGCACCGGGCGGCACGCCGGCGAAGTCGGCCGGCTCGCAGCCGGAGGTCTCGTCCTGGGCGAGCACCGCGAGCGGCGCCGACAGCCCTCCCGGCGCGGTGCTCGGCGAGTACGTGAGGGCGTCGACGGGTGCCTCGGCCCCACCGACGGTCAGCCGGGCGGCCTGCACCGTGAAGGAGCCGTAGGAGAACTCCGGCGTACTCACGTCGTAACCGGCGGCCCGGAGCTTCTCGGCGACGTATTCCAGGCTTGCGTCGTAGCCCGGGGTGCCGGCCGCGCGGTTGCCGCCGTTGGCCTCCGCGATCCGTTGGAACGCCTCCAGGTGCGCGGTGACGGCTGCGCCGGTCACCTTGGCCGTGAGTGCCTCCGGGCTGACCGCCGGCGCCGCGTCGTCCCCGCGTTGCGCGAGCACCACCGGCAAGGACGCGACCAGGACTCCGGCCAACAGCAGGCCGATGACACCGAACCACACCGTGCGGCGGGCGATGCGCATCGGGACCTTTCCCTCGGAGCAGCGCGAGCGTATCGAGGCGCCTGCACGGCCGCCCGGGCTGCCATCCGACGGGGTGAACGGGCCTACGGCCGGCGTCCGGCCACCTGGTGCATCCGCGCCTGCAGGAAGACCGTGTCGGGTCGCTCCGCGCCCACCGCGACGGCCGCCCGCAGCTCGTCGATCTCAGACGTGGTCGCTGCGCCGGCCGACGAGATCGCGTCGCGCATGTTGTCCACGAGCTCTACGAGGAAGAACTTCTGGCGCACGGTGCTCATTCGGTTGACCACGGTGTGCTCGTGCACGTCGTCAAGACCCGCCGCGGCCAGCAGTGCGGGCAGGCGGGGACCGATGGCCGGGTCACCGCCGTGGTAGCGCTCCGTCGCCGAGTAGACCTCGATCAGCTGATCCAGAGCGGCCACCGGCGGCTCGGCGTGCAGCGACGGGGTGAACAGGTCCTCGACGGCGACGACACCGCCCGGCCGCGCGACCGACCGCATCGACCGGAGCGCGGACATCGGATCCACCAGGTGGCTCAGCAGCAGCCGGGCGAACACGATATCGAACTGGTCATTGAACTCGGCGGTGTTGAACTGGCTGTGGAACGCGGTGCAGGCGTCGGCGGGCACGAACTCCGCAGCGACTCCCGCTTGCTGCGCCGCCTTTCGGGCGATGTCCAGCGCGCCGGCGTCTAGATCCACCCCGACCACCCGCGCGCCCGGCCCCACGATCTTGGCCAGCTCGACGGTCACCTGCCCGTCCCCGCACCCGACGTCGAGGAAGGATGCACCTGGCCGGGCACCCGCCGCGGTCAGGAACTCGATCGTCGCGGCGTCCATGATGGACGCCCCTCGGGCCAGCCGATCAGCGTCCGTCGCGCCACCGCGGATTGTGTACTCCGCACGAGCCACCGGTCGAACATACCGCTGGAACGCATGCCATCCGGTAGTCGCCGGCGCTCAGCTAGGCCGGGCAGTGGCACTCAGACGCGACGCCAGTCGGCTGAACGCGTCCTCGATCATCGCCCGGTAGGCGCCGGCGTCGAGGGCGTCCAGGCTGGCCTGGCCGAGGGCGAGGTGTCGTTCGGCGTCGCTCACCTCGCCCAGCTTTCGGTGGGCCTCGGCCAGGTTGAGGTGCAGCGACGGGTAGAAGCCCGCCACGGTGCCGCCCATCCCGGCTCGCGCGGCGCGCTCGTCGGTGATCGAGTCGGCGGCGTCGAGCGCGATCAGATCCCAGCGCAGCTCGTCGGCCGGGTCGTCCTGCACATCGGCCATCGAGTGCGCCAGCGCGCAGCGGTGCAGCGGGTCGCCGCCCTCGCCGATCCGGTCCCACAGCTCCGCGAACAGCTCACGAGCCGCCCCGCGCTCTCCCCGCTGGCCGAGCCCGATCCCCTCGCCGATCCGGACCATGATCTCGTCGGTCTGCTCCACCGGCCCTCCCTCGTCGGCGCTCGCACGCTAGCCGCGCCCGCCGACGATCTGTGACTGTCGCCGTCCGCTTGCTATAATCGAACACATGTTCGAGTCTGCTGGCCAACTAGCCGGCCACCTCACCGAACACGTGATCGCACGCAGCCAGACCTGCACGTTCCCGGGCCGCCGGGTCCCGGCGCACCGCTGCGACGAACCGCCGCCGTTCTAGCGGCCGCCTGAAGCGATGGGCTGGAACAACCCGGACATCCCGTGGTCCGAGCTGGAGCGGCTGCTCTCCGGGCGGCCACGCAACGGCGCCAGCCTGAGCGGCGGGCCCCAGCACGGCGACGGCGGGGACAGCCCGGCGTGGTCGCGCAAGCGCGAGCCGTACGTCCCGCCGGACGGGCCGCGCCCGCTGCCGACAGCTACTCCCGGGACCCCGTACGCCGAGCTGCACTGCCACTCCAACTACAGCTTCCTGGACGGGGCCAGCCACCCCGAGGAGCTGGTCGAGGAGGCCGCCCGGCTCGGGCTGGACGCGGTGGCGCTGACCGACCACGACGGCATGTACGGCGTGGTGCGGTTCGCCGAGGCGGCCCGCGAGCTCGGGGTGCGCACGGTCTACGGCGCCGAGCTCAGCCTCGGGCTGCCCGCCCCGCAGAACGGGATCGCCGACCCGCTCGGCAGCCACCTGCTGCTGCTGGCCCGCGGCCCGGAGGGCTACCGCCGGCTGTGCCGGGTGATCAGCGTGGCGCAGCTGCGCGGCGGGGAGAAGGGCCGCCCGGTCTACGACCTCGACGAGGTGGTCGCCGAGACGGTGGGCCATGTCGTCGCGCTCACCGGCTGCCGCAAGGGCAGTGTCAGACAGGCCATGACGAACGGCGGCCCGGCCGCGGCGGCGAGCGAGCTGCGCCGGCTGGTGGAAATGTTCGGCGCCGAGAACGTCGCTGTGGAGCTCACCGACCACGGACTGCCCACCGACACCGAACGCAACGACCTGCTGGCCGCGCTCGCCGCCGGCGCCGGCCTGCCCACCGTCGCCACCACCGCCGCGCACTACGCCGCCCCGCAGCGCTACCGGTTGGCCACCGCACTGGCCGCGGTCCGGGCCCGGCGCAGCCTGGACGAGATCGACGGCTGGCTGCCGCCGGCCGGCACCGCGCACCTGCGCAGCGGCGCGGAGATGGCTGAGACATTCGACGGCAGATATCCGGGTGCCGTCGAGCGGGCGGCCAGCCTTGGACGTGAGCTCGCCTTCGAGCTGAGGCTCATCGCCCCCGATCTGCCGCCGTTCGCGGTGCCCCCCGAGCACACCGAGGCGAGCTACCTGCGCGAGCTGACCTATCGCGGCATGGCGGAGCGCTACGGCAGCTACGACGAGTACCCGGAGGCGGTCGCCACGGTGGAGAAGGAGCTGGCGATCATCGAGTCGAAGAACTTCCCGGGCTACTTCCTGATCGTGCACGACATCGTGCGGTTCTGTAAGCGGGCCGACATCCTCTGCCAGGGCCGGGGCAGCGCGGCCAACTCGGCGGTCTGCTACGCGCTGGGCATCACCAACGTGGACGCGGTGGCGCACCGGCTGCTGTTCGAGCGGTTCCTCTCCCCGGCCCGCGACGGCTACCCGGACATCGACCTGGACATCGAGTCCGACCGCCGCGAGGAGGCCATCCAGTACGTCTACGAGAAATACGAGCGCACGCACTCCGCCCAGGTGGCCAACGTGATCACCTATCGACCGCGGTCGGCGGTCCGCGACATGGCCAAGGCGATGGGCTTCTCGCCGGGCCAGCAGGACGCCTGGAGCAAGCGGATCGAGCGCTGGGGCGCCAGCGTGCTCGCCGAGGACGGCATCCCCGAGCACGTGATCGAGCTGGCCGACGAGCTGCTCGGCTTCCCCCGCCACCTCGGCATCCACTCCGGCGGCATGGTGATCTGCGACCGGCCGGTGTCCGAGGTGGTTCCGGTGGAGTGGGCCCGGATGCAGAACCGCAGCGTCGTGCAGTGGGACAAGGATGATTGTGCGACTGCCGGGTTGGTGAAGTTCGACCTGCTCGGGCTGGGCATGCTCACCGCGCTGCACCTGATGATCGACCTGGTGGCCGAGCACCACGGTCGGAAGTTCGAGCTGCACGAGCTGCAGCCGGTGGACGAGGCGGTCTACGCGATGCTGCGCAAGGCCGACTCGGTCGGGGTGTTCCAGGTGGAGTCGAGGGCGCAGATGGCCACCCTGCCCCGGCTGCAAGCCGCGGAAGTTCTACGACCTGGTCGTCGAGGTCGCGCTGATCCGCCCCGGTCCGATCCAGGGCGGCTCGGTGCACCCCTACATCCGGCGCCGCAACGGGGCCGAGCCGGTGGTCTACGACCATCCGCTGCTCGAGGGCGCGCTGAGCAAGACGCTGGGCGTGCCGCTGTTCCAGGAGCAGCTCATGCAGATCGCGGTGGACGTTGCCGGGTTCTCCGCCGCGGACGCCGACGAGCTGCGCCGTGCGATGGGCGCCAAGCGGTCCACCGAGAAGATGGAGCGGCTGCGCGGCCGGTTCTTCGCCGGGATGACCGCGAACGGGATCACCGGCGAGGTCGCGGACCGGATCTTCGAGAAGATGCTGGCGTTCGCCAACTTCGGCTTCCCGGAGAGCCACTCGATCAGCTTCGCCTCGCTGGTCTACTACAGCGCCTGGTTCAAGCTGTACTACCCGGCGGCGTTCTGCGCGGCGCTGCTCAACTCGCAGCCGATGGGCTTCTACTCGCCGCAGTCGCTGGTCGCCGACGCCCGCCGGCACGGCGTCGTGGTGTACGGCCCGGACGTCAACGCGGGCGCGGCGGAGGCGGTGTTGGAGCCGGACTCGCGCTCCGCCGGTGGGCGGGCCGTGCGGTTGGGGCTGTCGAGCGTGCGCACCATCGGCGACGAGCTGGCCGAGCGAGATCGAGGACGAACGCAGCGCGCGCGGCGCCCTACGCCGACCTGGCCGACCTCTCCCGCCGGGTCCGGCTCACCGTGCCGCAGGCCGAGGCGCTGGCCACCGCCGGCGCGTTCGGCTGCTTCCGGGTGGACCGGCGCAGCGCACTGTGGGCGGCCGGGGTGGTGGCCGCGGCCCGGCCGGAGCAGCTGCCGGGCACCGCGGTCGGGCTGGACGCGCCGATGCTGCCCGGGATGACCGACGTCGAGGAGACCGTGGCCGACGTCTGGGCCACCGGCGTCTCCCCGGGCAGCCACCCGATGGAGCACCTGCGGGAGCGGCTGGACGGGCTGGGCGCGAGCCGGGTGGCCGACCTGGCCGGGGTCGGCAGCGCGGAGCGGGTGCTGGTCGGCGGCTTGATCACGCACCGGCAGCGGCCGGCCACCGCGGCCGGGGTCACCTTCCTCAACCTGGAGGACGAGACCGGGATGCTCAACGTGGTGTGCAGCCAGGGGCTGTGGGCCCGGTTCCGCAAGGTGGCGATCGGCAGCGCGGCGTTGCTGGTCCGCGGCCGGCTGGAGCGCGCGCCGGACGCCGACGGCCTGGTGCTCAGCCTGGCCGCCGACCGGCTGCAGCGGCTCAGCCTGCAGGTCGCGGTGAAGTCCCGCGACTTCCGCTGAACCCCCACCCCCCCACCCCAACCCCACCCCCAACCCCGAATGAGCGGGCTTATTGCGGGTTCGACGGCGTCTCGAACCCGTAATAAGCCCGCTCATTGCGGATTGTGCCGCGCCACCGCGCCGACCGCGCGGCACGCAATGGCCAGCCAGGCGGCTGCCGGTGGGGATGGAGCCGAGGCCGGGGGAACCTCAGCTCGCGGTGCTACTTCACCAGCGGGTTGCCCAGCGGCATGCCCTTTCCGCCGAGCGCCTTCTGGAAGGCGTCGGCCATGATGTAGAGCCCGAGCAGGGAGAACACGATCGCCACCCAACCGGCGAAGGTCGCCAGCCCCGCCGTGGCCGTCGCGAAGGACAGGTACACCAGCAACAGCGCGACCGCCACCAGGGCGATCAGCACCGAGAAGGCCAGCGGCAGTCGCAGGGTGACCAAGGTCAGCACGACCACCACGATCGTCCAGACCAGGGAGTACAAGATCAACGCGCCGACGAGGGACTTGACGGGATCAGGTCCAGGCGTGGCCCCGAACCCCAGCAGCATCAGCGTGAAGCTGAACCAGAAACCGGCGAAGACACCGAAGATCGCGGCGACGGCGCCGGCGCCGAGTGTGATCGCCCAGATGGCCGCGATCAGCAGGCCGAGCCCGGCCACCGCGGCGGCGTTCGCCGCGACGGGCGCGGTAAGGCCTGCGGCGGGATACCCGAGCAGGTAGAAGGCGAGGGTAAAACCGCCCACGGCGAAGGACGGGATGCCAAGAAGTACGGGGTTGGCGTTGGCGGCAGCCGCGGCGTCTGCGGCTGCCGTGTCGACGTCGGTCTCGCTCGCTGTGCTCATCGAGCTGCTCCAGGAGTCGAACTGCACGGATGTAACCAGCAGAGTGTGCGCGTGCTCACGTCGCCGAATCGTCTCATTTTGACCTCCATTTCACATCGCGATCGCCCGAACGGTGCGGCGGAGTCGGGCCCAGCACGGGTGGGACGATGGCCGGCATGACCGCGACGGTGTTGGACGGCAAGGCCACCCGGGACGCGCTGCTGGCCGAGCTGCGGGTCAGGGTGGGCGCGCTGCGCGAGCGCGGCGTCGTGCCCGGTCTCGGCACCGTGCTGATCGGCGCCGATCCCGGTTCGCAGGCCTACGTCCGCGGCAAGCACGCCGACTGCGCCAAGGTCGGCATCACCTCGATCCGGCGGGAGCTGCCCGCCGACGCCACCCAGGCCGACGTCGAGCGGGTGATCGACGAGCTGAACGCGGACCCGGCGTGCACCGGGTTCATCGTGCAGCTGCCGGTCCCGGAGCAGCTCGACGCCGGGGCGTTGCTGGAGCGGGTGGACCCGGGCAAGGACGCCGACGGGCTGCACCCGGCGAACCTCGGGCGGCTGGTGCTCGCGGAGCCCGGCCCGCTGCCGTGCACGCCGCGCGGGATCGTGGAGCTGCTGCGCCGGTACGGGGTGGAGATCGCCGGCGCCCGGGCCACGGTGATCGGCCGCGGCGTGACGGTGGGCCGCCCGCTCGGCCTGCTGCTGAGCCGGCGCACCGAGAACGCGACGGTCACCTTGTGTCACACCGGTACCAAGGACCTGGCCGAGGAGGTGCGCCGGGCCGACATCGTGGTGGCCGCCGCCGGTCGCGCCGGGCTGGTCACCGCGGAGATGGTGAAGCCGGGAGCGGCGGTGCTGGACGTGGGCATCACCCGCACCGAGGCCGGCCTGGTCGGCGACGTCGCGCCCGACGTCGCCGAGGTGGCCGGTTTCGTCGCCCCGATGCCGGGCGGGGTCGGGACCGATGACCAGGGCGATGCTGCTGACGAACGTGGTCGAGGCCGCCGAGCAGGCCCTGGCGGGCGGATGACCGGCCGGGGCCGCCGGGTGCGGGACCGCGCCACCGACCTGCGGGAGTCGGTTCCGGTGCATGCCCCGCTGGCGCTGGTACTGCTGATCGTCGCGATCGGCTTCCTGCGGCTGGCCTCCGAGCACTGGCGGGAGGGGACCGCGCTGCTGGGCGCGTCCTTGCTGGTTGCTGCGCTGCTCCGGGCGATCCTGCCGCGCAGCCGGGTCGGGGTGCTGGCGGTGCGCGGCACGGCGTTCGACGTGTTCTGCTACCTCGGGCTCGGCCTGATGGTGATCGCGTTGGCCGCGACGATCACCCGCGGGTAACCTCCGCCGGGTGGCGCGTGCAGGAAAGGTGTCGGTGATCGGTGCCGGTTTCTACGGCTCCACCACCGCTCAGCGGCTGGCCGAGTACGACATCCTCGACACGGTCGTGTTGACCGACATCATCGAGGGCCGGGCGGAGGGCCTCGCGCTCGACCTGAACCAGGCCCGCGCCATCGAGGGATTCGAGACCAAGGTGATCGGCCAGACCACCGGCCCGGACGGCGATGGTTACCAGGCGATCGCCGGCTCGGACGTCGTGGTGATCACCGCCGGGCTGCCGCGCAAGCCCGGGATGAGCCGGATGGACCTGCTGCAGACCAACGCCAAGATCGTCCGGCAGGTCAGCGAGAACATCGCCCGGCACGCACCGGACGCCGTGGTGATCGTGGTCTCCAACCCGCTGGACGAGATGACCGCGCTGGCCCAGCGCGCCACCGGCTTCCCGCCGCACCGGGTGATGGGGCAGGCCGGCATGCTGGACACCGCCCGGTTCAGCCACTTCGTCGCCGAGCACCTGAACGTGCCGGTCGGCGACGTCCGGACGCTGACCCTGGGCAGCCACGGCGACACCATGGTGCCGGTGCCCAGCGCCTCCTCGGTCGGCGGCAAGCCGCTCACCGAGCTGCTCGACGAGGCGACCGTCGACGAGCTCGTGGAGCGCACCCGTAACGGCGGCGCAGAGGTGGTCGGCCTGCTCAAGACCGGCTCGGCCTTCTACACGCCGTCCGCCGCGGCCGCCCGGATGGTGCGTGCGGTGATCGAGGACTCCGGCGCGGTGCTTCCGGTGTGCGCCTGGGTCGAGGGGGCCTACGGGATATCCGGGGTGTACCTCGGGGTAACCGCCGAGATCGGCCGCGCGGGCGTGCGCCGGATCGTGGAGATCGAGCTGGATCCGGAGGAGCTCGACGCACTGGCCGAGGCCGCGGACGCGGTCCGGGCCAAGCAGGCCGACGTGCAGGATCTTCTGAGGCCCGCTGGCCGGCCGGCCCGACCAAGTAGTCTCGGCCCATGGGCAAGATCAAGGTCGAAGGCACGGTGGTCGAGCTCGACGGCGACGAGATGACCCGGATCATCTGGCACCTGATCAAGGACAAGCTGATCCTGCCCCACCTCGACGTCGACCTGGACTACTACGACCTCAGCATCACCGCGCGCGACGCCTCCGACGACCAGGTCACGGTCGACGCCGCGCAGGCCATCCGGCGGCACGGGGTGGGCGTCAAGTGCGCCACGATCACCCCGGACGAGGCGCGGGTGGAGGAGTTCGGCCTCAAGCAGATGTGGCGCTCGCCGAACGGCACGATCCGCAACATCATCGGCGGCGTGGTGTTCCGCGAGCCGATCATCTGCTCGAACGTGCCGCGGCTGGTGCCGGGCTGGACGAAGCCGATCATCATCGGCCGACACGCGCACGGCGACCAGTACCGAGCGACCGACTTCAAGGTCCCCGGCCCGGGCACCGTGACGATCACCTACACGCCCGCCGACGGCAGCGACCCGCTGGAGATGATCGTCGCCGACTTCCCGGAGGGCGGTGGGGTGGCGCTGGGCATGTACAACTACCGGCGCTCGATCGAGGACTTCGCCAGGGCGAGCTTCCGGTACGCGCTGGCCCGCGAGTACCCGGTCTACCTGTCCACCAAGAACACGATCCTCAAGGCCTACGACGGCATGTTCAAGGACGTGTTCGCCGAGATCTTCGCCGCCGAGTTCGAGACCGAGTTCAAGGAGCTCGGGATCGGATACGAGCACCGGTTGATCGACGACATGGTCGCCGCGTCGCTGAAGTGGGACGGCGGTTACGTCTGGGCCTGCAAGAATTACGACGGCGACGTGCAGTCCGACACCGTGGCCCAGGGCTTCGGCTCGCTCGGGCTGATGACGTCGGTGCTGATGACCCCGGACGGCAAGACCGTGGAGGCCGAGGCCGCGCACGGCACGGTGACCCGGCACTTCCGCCAGCACCAGGCCGGCAACCCGACCTCGACGAACCCGATCGCCTCGATCTTCGCCTGGACCCGCGGGCTGGCCCACCGCGGTGCGCTCGACGGCACCCCGGAGGTGACCGAGTTCGCCCGGACCCTGGAGCAGGTCTGCGTGCAGACCGTGGAGAGCGGCAAGATGACCAAGGACCTCGCGCTGCTTGTCGGCCCGGAAACGCCCTGGCTGAGCACCGAGGAGTTCCTCCACGCCCTGGAGCGCAACCTGAGCACCGCGCTGCCGCGCTAACCCCGTGATCGCGGTCCGCCACGCTACGGTTGTGGTGTTCCTGACATTGGTCGATCCGGGCGGGAGGGCGGGTGGCCAGGTTCAAGGTCCAGATGCCCAGCCGGAAGTTCTACGGCGGGTGGGGCTTCGTCGCCTTGCTCGGCCTGGTGATCACCGTCGCCGTATTCGTCTCTCAGGGCGGCGTGCAGAACGTGGAGGCAGGGCTCAACGAGGGCGGCTGCACGGTGCAGGTGAACGCTGCCGACGTAAACGTCCGGACCGAGCCCAGCACCACCGCGCCGGTGGTGACCGTGCTCAACCAGGGCGACATACGAACGGCCAGCCTGACCGTGCAGAACGGGTTCCGCGCCCTCGACACCAACCAGTGGGCCTACAACGCCTACCTGACCCCGGTGTCCGGTAGCAACTGCGGGTAATGCGGC
Source organism: uncultured Actinomycetota bacterium (assembly GCA_963776255.1). Taxonomy (GTDB): domain Bacteria; phylum Actinomycetota; class Actinomycetes; order Mycobacteriales; family Pseudonocardiaceae; genus Pseudonocardia. The sequence continues at coordinate 61,932 of CAVZMB010000021.1, forward strand.
GCCACCCCCGATCGGGCGAGGCCCCCTCGGGCTGACAACTGCAGAGCGTGCCGTGAGATACGCGCGGATCTTGCTTCCGGAGCTCAGGCGACGACTCCGAACGGGTGTGGGCACACGATCGGCGTCACCCGCCGAGGCGGTCCGTAGGCTCCGAATCGTGCCGAGCCCGAAGCCCGTGGAGATCGACACCGGGGAGGTCGTCCTGGGGGCCCGGTACTGGCCGGGCGGCGGGCGCCGGCCGGTGCTGTGCGTGCACGGGCTGGCGTCCAACGCCCGGCTGTGGGACGAGGTGGCGGACCTGCTCGAGGCGCGCGGACATCCGGTAATGGCGGTGGACCTGCGCGGACACGGCGCGTCGGCCGCGGCGGCCGATTTCGGCGCGGACCCGACGCTGACCGCGGCAGCCGATCTGGCGGCGGTCTGCGTCGCGGTCGGCTGGGACCGGCCGGTGGTCGTCGGCCAGTCGTGGGGCGGCAACGTTGCGCTCCAGCTCGCGGCCGACGCGCCGGACCTGGTGCACGGGCTGGCCCTGGTAGACGGTGGCTGGTTGCACCTCGGCGACCGGTGGCGCTCCGTCGAGGACGCCTGGGTCGAGCTCGCTCCGCCGGTGCTCGTCGGCCGACCCGCCGAGGTGCTGCGCACCGATCTGGCCGGCGCGCATCCGGGCTGGTCGGCGCCGGCTGTCTCGGCGACGATGGCCAGCCTCGAACAGCTGGCGGACGGCACGGTGCGGCCGTGGTTGTCTCGCGAATGGCACAAGGCGATCGTGGCGAGCCTGATCTCGCACCGCCCCCGTGAGCTCTACCCGAGGGTCCGCTGCCGGTGCGCGCTGCTGGCTGTCACCCCACCCGGCGACACGTCCAACCCGCTGGCCGAGGAGGCCCTGGCCGCCCTGCCGCCGGGCAGCACGCTGCGCCGCTTCCCGGGCGCGGACCACGACCTGCACGCCCAGCATCCGAACCACGTGGCGGCCGCGATCGGAAGCCTGGCGTGACCGGCCGACTGGTGATCATGGGCTCCGGCGAGACGGCGCCGACGATGGTCGAGGTGCACAAGACGATCATGCGCGCGGCGGGCGACGGGCCGGCGCTGCTGCTGGACACCCCGTATGGATTCCAGGAGAACGCCGAGGACATCACCACACGCGCCGTCGGCTACTTCGCCCGTAACGTGCAGCGATCGGTCACCCCGCTGCGCTGGCGTCGGGCACTGGCCGGCGTCGAGCTCGACCAGGTGGTTGCGGCGGTGCGCGCCGCGGCGACGGTCTTCGCCGGCCCCGGCAGCCCGACCTACGCGCTGCGGGTCTGGAACTCCTCCGGACTGGCCGAGGCGCTGGTTGCGGTCGTGCGGCGGGGCGGCACCGTGACGTTCGCCAGCGCCGCCGCGCTCACCCTGGGGGTCAGCGCGATCCCGGTGTACGAGATCTACAAGTGTGGCGCCGAGCCGTACTGGGTTCCGGGGATGGACGTTCTCGGTGCCCTGACCGGGCTGCGTGCGGCGCTGATCCCGCACTACGACAACACCGAGGGCGGGACGCACTCGACGCGGTTCTGCTATCTCGGCGAGCGGCGGCTACGGCTGCTCGAACCCGAGCTGCCGTCCGGTGCGCACGTGATAGGCGTCGACGAGCACACCGCCTTGGTGTTCGACCTGTCCGCGGGGACGGCGGCCGTGCTCGGGAACGGTACAGTCACGGTGCGCAACCAAGGTCGGTCACGGACAGTAGTCAGCGGCACGGTGGTGCCGATATCCGAGCTGGGCCCGGCCGACGAGCACCCCGGCGAGCCGGCCCGGCCCGCAGCGCCGGACGGGCCGGAGTCGGGTGAATCGGCCGGCGAGCAGGCGGAACCGGGAGGCCAGGGGTCTCCGTCGATGCCCCGGTCCGCGCCGACCTCGCTGCGCGCCGCCGCCGACCAGGCCCGCGCCAGGTTCGACGCTGGCACTGGGCGCCGCGGATGCCGCCGGTGCGGTCGAGGCGGTGCTGAGCCTCGAACAGGCGATACACGACTGGGCCGCGGACACGCTGCAGTCCGACGACACCGAGTACGCCCGCCGGACCCTGCGCGGGATGCTCCTCGAGCTGGCGGACCGCGCCGAGGGCGGGCTCGGTGATCCGCGCGCGGTGCTGTCGCCGCTGGTGGAGGTGGTACTCGAGCGCAGGGAAGCCGCGCGGCGCGATCGCGACTTCGCGCTGGCCGACGAGCTGCGGGACCGGCTCGCGGACTCCGGTGTGGTCGTCACCGACACCGCAAGCGGCCCGGAGTGGGCGATGCACGAGTGACCGACCACCCACCGCCGTCCCCAGCGATCGGGGCGGGCAGACCCGCTCGCGGGTGCCGCGACTCTGCGTAGTTCAATAGCCGGGGCAGTCGAGGAATCCCACCGCTAAGGGCAAGGGGATCGAGATGGCACATCCGACGACCAACACCGCCGACGTCGACAGGCCGGTTTTCGCCGCCGCAGTCCGCGGGTACGACCGTCGGCAGGTGGACGCCCGGATGCGGGAGCTCACCATGGAGTTGGCGAACCTGCAGCATGCCCTTCAGCAGTCCGACCAGCGGGCCGCGCAGGCCGAGGACGAGCTGCGCGCGGCGCTGACCAAGCTCAAGGTGGCGGGCGCAGAAGGGCGACCCGGCCAAGGAGCAGGAGGGATTCGGCTACCGCGTCGAGAAGGTGCTGCGGATGGCCGAGGTCGAGGCGTCGGACATCCGGAACAAGGCCGCCCGGGAGGCCTCGGCGCTGGTCGAGAAGGCCCGTGCCGACGCGGAGACCCACCGGCACGAGGTCGAGCAGTCGTTGATCAGCAGGGCGTCGGAGATGGACCAGGAGGCGGCCCGCCGGCAGGTCGAACTCCAGGAGCGCGAGCAGCAGATCGCCGACCAGCTCAACTCGGCGCGCAAGGAGGCGGACCAGCTGCTCGCTCAGGCCCAGCGTGACGCCGCGCAGCTCCGTCAGGACGCCGAGAGCGCAGCGGCCGAGCTACGCCAGCGCGCAGAGAAGACCTCCCGCCAGCACCGCGAGGCGGCCGAGCACGAGCTGCGCCGGCTGACCAGCATGCACACCGGGGTGCGCGCCGAGCTTTCCCGCCTGCACAAGCTGCTCACCGCCGAGCTGAACTCCGGCAACAACAAAAACTCGGACGAGGCGCCCAAGCACGGCCGGAAAGAGTCGGTGCCCAGCCAGCAGCCGCGGACGCCGGACCAGCAGCGCCAAGGCCAAGGCGCGGTCAGCCAGACTCAGGGAAGCTGAGGCACGGCTGACGGTCGTCGTCGGGTCGGCGCGGCCGCGGCGCTGCCGGTCAGTCCTCGACGATCGTGATCGTCCCGTTCCAGTTGCACCCGGCGCAGCCCTTGCCGGCGCAATGGCCGCAGAGCACCGTGATGTCCAGTATCGTCAACCTCCCTCCCGGTCCGGCGGACGGAACTTCTCGAGGTGCCGGTGCGTCCAGGAGCGGCCGAACCGCACTAGGGATTCCGCCGACCACCGCCCCTCGATCGGATGGTCCTGCCACAAAGTCCACGAGCGTTCGATGGTTCCGTGGCTGATGTGGACGCGAGACGTCCCGTCCGGCCACGTGAAAACGAAATGTGCGTACATGAACTTCAGTGCATCCCATAGCCCGAGGCGCACCAAGACCGGTCCTTCTGAGGGATACGGACAGCGGTACACCGTGACCTTCTTACCCGTGCTCATCAGGAATTGCTCGGCGATTACGTTCGGATACTGCTGATTCATCTGGTACCCGTTCACCAGACACCCTAGCCTCTCAGAAGAGTTGAAGTATGGGGACGCGAAAAGTCAGTAGAGCGGCAAAATCAGTCTTGCCGCAAGCAATCGGCAATGCGTGCACGTGCATACGCACATTCTCTTGATTGGTTATTCCGACACGTGCATAGCGGCGTCTGTGCGTTGTTCCGGTGATACCAAGCGCCTAGGCTCACACCCATCGCTGACCGAGGGGGACTGGATGAGAGCGACTGATCGACACGGCAGACCGGTCGAGCTGACCAAGATCGCCAGCGATTGCTATAGAGGCGACTGCCCGACTGTGTCCTTGACCGACCGCGGCACCGCTGCGATCCAGGGCGATGTGCTACAGGCCGAGACCCCGGGCGGTGAGGGGGTCATCGAGATTCCACTCAAATTGTTGTTGGAGGCCGCCCGTGCCCTCGGCTGACGCCCCGGTAATCAACCCGGACGACCCGTGGGGCACCTTTCGGCGCTCGGCGTTCCGGCTGGAGACGCTGCCGTGGTATCGCATGCCGGACGAGGCGGGAGAGCTGAAGCTGTACCTGGCCGGAGCAGCCAAGCCAGAAGGCTTCAACGCGGAGTGGCACGACATGCTCGAGGCGTACGCACGGGATGGCAAGATCGTGCAGCGTGTGCGGGTTGTCCGGCCGCCACTCACCGACTACCAGCGCAGCCAGTTCGACTGGGCCTACCCGGGCAACCTGCGGGCCGGTGAGGACATCCGGATGCTGGATGGCGCCAAGGCGGATGAGCTGGGACTGCCGGACTGGGACTTCTGGTTCTTCGACGACCACCTCGTCCGCAAGCAGATCTACACCGAGGACGGCATCTTCGTCGGCCGCGAGGTCCTGCCCGACGCCGATCCGGCAGATTTTCGGCGCTACCGTGAGCTGGCGCTGAGCCACGCCACGGTGTTCTGGAGTTACCGCAGGCTCACCGGGACCTGATGCTGCAACCCGAGCGGTCCGAAGCGGACCGGATGGAGCTGGCCGGGGCCCTTCGCGAGCTGCGAAGGGTCGCCGGCCTTTCCGGCGCCGCTCTGGGCGCCAAGGTGTACATGAGCCAGGCCAAGGTCTCCCGCATCGAGACTGGACACGTGATCCCGAGCATCACCGACGTCGAGCTGCTGGCCCACGCGCTGCAGGTCGAGCCGGAGCGCGGCCGCGAGCTGGTCGGGCTGGCCCGGATAGCCAACACCGAGTACGAGCCGAACCGGGTCGTGCAACGGCGCGGATACCTCACTCGGCAGCGCGAGCATCTGGCGCTGGAGGAGCAGTGCCGGCTGCGTCGCCAGTTCCTGCCGACCATGCTCGGCGGGATCATCCAGCTTCCGGCCTACACCCGACGGGCGGTGACCGACGCCGTCCACTCCGAGCCGGCGACGGTCATCGACGAGGTCATGGCGGGCAAGCGGCTGCGGCGGGCCGTGCTGGACCGGCCGGACAAGCGCTTCGAGTTCCTCCTCACCGAGGGGGCGCTGCGCTGGCGGCTGCTCGACGCCGCCGGCATGGCGGAGCAGATGGATCACCTGGCGGCCGACGCGGCGCGGCCGAACGTCACGATCGAGGTCATCCCGTTCGCCATCGAGGTGCCAATCGGCCCGCTGCATACATATGTTCTCGATCTACGATGATCGCCGAGCCGCGATCGAGGACACCACCGGGCTGCTCGTGCTGCGGGATCCGACCGACGTTCGCTACTACACCGAGCTTTTCGAGTTCTACCGGCGATACGCGCTGCGCGGCGAGGACGCGCGTGAGTTCATCCGGTCGGTGGCCGCCGACTTCCGCCGCGACGCCGCCAACCAGGTCTGAGCGCGCTGGCCACGGCTACATGCCGGACTTGACGAGGCGGAACCAGGGCTCGCTGCAATGACGCAGGTCAGCGCAAGCCGGTCGCCCGCAAGGCGGCGTCCTCGGTGGTCGAGGCGATCGCAGTCGCCCTGGCAGCTCCGTCCGCGAGAACGGCGTCCAGGGCGGACTCGTCCGACCGCAGCTGGTCGTACCGCGCACGGATTGCTCCGACCTTCTCGATCGCGACCTCCGCCAGCTCCCGCTTCAATACGCCGTAGCCCTGGCCGGCGAACTTCGCCAGCACAACCTCCCGGGTGGAACCGGTCAACGTCTCGAACAGCACGAGCAGGTTGTCCAGGCCCGGCGACAGCGCATCGGGGTCGACCTTCGATCCGGAGTCGGTTACCGCCCTCATGATCGTCCGGCGGATCTTGTCCGGCGGATCGAGCAGTCCGATGGCGTGGCCCTCGCGACTACCGGCGAGGCTCTTGGACATCTTGACCGACGGGTCGTCGAGCCCCATGATGCGCGCTCCGCTGGTGCGGATGAGCGGCTCCGGAAGCGTGAAGACCTCGCCGAACAGGTGGTTGAAGCGCTGGGCGATGTCGCGGGTGATCTCCACGTGCTGGCGTTGGTCGTCGCCGACCGGCACGTAGTCCGCGTGGTAAAGCAGGATGTCGGCCGCCTGCAAGGCGGGATAGGTGAGCAGCCCGGCGCTAGGGGTGGCGCTCGCGGACTTCGACTTGTACTGGGTCATCCGCTCCAGCCAGCTGACCGGTGTGACACATCCAAGGATCCAACCGAGCGTGGCGTGCGCGCTGACCTGGGACTGGCGGAAGATCGCCGAGCGCTCCGGGTCAAGCCCGCACGCGAGGTAGAGCGCTAGGGCCTCGCGGATGCGGCTACGCAGCTCGTCGGGCTGCACATTCTCGGGGATCGTCAGTGCATGCAGGTCGGCGATCATGAAGTAGTTGTCGTAGGAGTCCTGCTCGTCTGCCCACACGCTCAGCGCGCCCACGTAGTTGCCGATGTGCAGGGTTCCGGTCGTCGCGATTCCTGACAGCACGCGCGGCTTGCGTCCCGGGTCGCTCGTGGGCATGTGTGGCGGTCCTTCTGCTCGTCCCTGGCAACTGGCGTGCCGCCAGCCTACCGACGGTCACTCGACCAGCACCGCCAGTTTCTGTCCTCGGCCGCGGGAGCCCGCCTCGGGCGGCAATTGAGCCTGCCCGACAACGGGTACCGACGGGTTTCCCTGCAGCCGCCTCGGGATACTGAGGACCTGGACGATCCGGCCGAGCTGGACCGGGTGCTCGCGGGCGGCGTGGACCGGGCCGCTGAGGTTGCCGACGCGACGCTCGCGGACGTCACGACAAGATCGGATTCTTGCCGCGCATGACATAAGGGGATCTCCGACCGTGGCCGACAGCAATGGCAAGCCGGCAGCGCCGTCGGCGAAGCCGTCGAAGATCGACCAGCTCCGCCAGCGCTACGAGTGGCTGGACCACATCATCCGCGCCGCCGAGCGCTACACCGAGCGGCACGGCGACCACTATGCCGGGGCGATCACCTTCTTCACCATCCTCTCGATCGTTCCGCTGATCATGGTCGCCTTCGCGGTGGCCGGGTATGTGCTGTTCGAGCGGCCCGACCTGCTGCTGGAGCTGCGGGAGGCCATCGGAATGAACCTCCCGCCCATGCTGGCCGACACCCTCGACCCGATCATCGACCAGGCGATCCAGGCCCGGACCGCGGTCGGGATCTTCGGCCTGCTCGCCGCGCTGTACGCCGGCATCGGCTGGATGACCAGCCTGCGGGAGGCATTGGGCGAGCAGTGGCACCACCGTCGCGAGCCGCCGGGTCTGGTGCGCCGGGTGGTGACCGACCTGCTGGCGCTGATCGGCCTTGGGCTGGCGCTGGTGATCTCGTTCGGGCTCACCGGGTTGGCTTCCGGGTTCGCTCGCGCCGTGCTCGAGTTCCTCGGGGTTGCTGACGCCCCGCTCGCCGAACTGATGTTGCGCGTGCTCGGCGTGCTGCTCAGCCTTGTGGCCAACTGGCTGATCTTCCTGTGGGTGATCGCCAAGCTGCCCCGGCAGCGGGTGTCCTGGCGTGCCGCCGCCAAGGCCGCGGTGCTCGGCGCGGTCGGTTTCGAGGTCCTCAAGCAGGGCTTCTCGATCTATCTCGGGCTCATCTCCGGGAGCCCGACCGCCGCGGTGTTCGGCTCCGCCCTCGGTGTGCTCCTCTTCGTGTACCTCGTTTCGCGCCTGGTGCTGTTCGTCACGGCGTGGGCGGCGACCGCACGGGAGAACCGAAAGTACGACGTGCCGGATCCGGTGCCGGCGCCGGCCCCGGCGGTGATCCGGCCGGAGGTCGTGGTGCGCCGCGGCCCGGACGTCCCGACGGCCGCCGGCCTGGTCGGGGTCGGCGCGGTGATCGGGGCGGTCGTCAGCCGCGGCCTACGAACCGGGCGCAATAACGGTGCAGACTGATACCATTCTGATATGGCAATGACACTGCGCCTCCCTGAGCACCTCGCGTCCGAGCTGCGCGAAGTTGCCGAGCGCGATCACCGCAGCGTGCACCAGACGGTGGTGCTCGCCGTCGAAGAGTGGCTCGCCGCTCGGGAGACCGCCGAGATCAAGTCTGATCCGGCGGCGTTGCGTGCCATCGCCGCCGCGCGCGAGGAGGCCGCCCGCGGCGAGGTGTCCACCACCGCCGACGTGCTCGCCGCGCTCGCCGAGCGGCAGCGGAGCAGCGCGTGACGTGCCGCCGTACGAGCTGCGCTGGTCGCGCACCGCGCGCCGGGCGATCTCGCATGGCCTCGCTGAGCAGCTCGCTGCCGCGGCAGTGGAGCTCATCACCGGCCCGATTGCGGACAACCCCTGGCGCGTGGGCAAGGCGCTGCGCGCCGAACTGGCCGGAGTCCACTCCGCACGTCTCGGCCAGCGCTGGCGGGTGCTCTACGAGATCGACGAACCCAGCCACACCGTGACCGTGCTTGACATCCAGCACAGGGCAGCTAGCCACCACCGGCGCTGAGCCGTTCGGCTCCACAGTAGACGTTCATCGACGAGCCGCGCAGGAAGCCGATCAGGGTGACGCCGGCGTCCGCGGCGAGGTCCACGGCCAGTGAGGACGGCGCGGACACCGCGGCGAGCACCGGTAAGCCGGCCATCACGGCCTTCTGCACGAGCTCGAACGAGGCTCGGCCGGACACCATCAGCACGCAGCCGGCCAGCGGCACCCGGTCGGCGAGCAGCGCCCACCCGATCGCCTTGTCCACCGCGTTGTGCCGGCCGACGTCCTCGCGCACGACGAGCTGGGCACCCTCCGCGTCGAACAACGCCCGCGGCGTGCAGCCCGCCGGTCGCGTCGAACACCTGTTGGGCCGCCCGCAGCCGGTCCGGCAGCTCGCTGATCACCTCAGCCGCCACCCGGACGTCGTCCGCCGCCGGCGGGAACCGCGACTTGAGCCGCACCGCGTCCAGCGACGCCTTGCCGCACACCCCGCAGGACGACGTCGTGTAGAAGTTGCGCTGCACGCCCGGATCGGGCGGCGGCACCCCCGGGGCCAGCGCGACGTCGAGCACGTTGTAGGTGTTCCGACCGGACTCGTCCACCGAGTCGCAGTACCGGGCGGTCTGCACGTCCTGTCGGTGCCCGAGCACGCCCTCGGTCAACAGGAACCCGTGCGCCAGCTCGACGTCGTTTCCCGGCGTACGCATTGTCACCGCGAGCGGCTTGCCGTCCACCCGCAGCTCCAGCGGTTCCTCGACGGCCAGCGTGTCCGGCTTCTGGCTCTGGCCAGACTCGGTGAGCCGCAGCACCGGGCGGCGCGCGGTCACCCGGCCCATGGCTGAGCACCTCCGGTAGTTGATCCTCCCGGGAGCGGGTGCAGCAGCACCGGCGCCTCGGCCGCCGGCGGGACGACGGCGATCGCGTCGGCGGCGGCCGCACCACGCAGCATGGCCGAACCCGCATGGCCAGCCGCCTCGACGACGCCGCCGGCGATCCGGACCGGGACGAGCCGGGTGTCGGACCGTGCCGCGGCAGCTCGGCCGGTCGGAGCCGCGAGGGCGAGAAGCTCCGGGAGCGCTGCGCCGCGGAGCCGGGTGATCACCGGCAGCGCGAGGGTGAGGAAGGCGACCAGTGCGGCGAGCGGGTTGCCGGGCAGCCCGACGATCAGCCGGCCGTCGGGCAGTGCGGCGAGCGTCTGCGGGTGCCCGGGCCGGCAGGCCACCCGGTCGACCAGCAGCGTCGCGCCGAGCCCGCGCAGCACGTCCGCGAGGTGGTCCGCCGGTCCGGCCGACGACGAGCCGGAGACCAGTACGACCTCGGCGGCGCAGCGGCGGCGCAGCGTCTCGTCCAGCTCGGCGGCGGAGTCGTGAAGCACGATCGCGCCGGTGCACGAGCCGCCCGCCCAGCCGACCGCGTCGGGGAGCATCGGGCCGATCGCGTCCCGCACCAGGCCGGCGCCGGGCGGCCCGGAGTCGGTCAGCTCGTCGCCGGTGATCACCGCCGCGACATGGGGTACCGGGTGCACCACGAGCTGGTCGTGTCCCAACGCGGCCGCCAGGCCGAGAACCTGCGGGCTCACCGCAGCGCCCGCGGCGAGCAGCTTCTCCCCGGCGGCGCACTCCTCAGCGGCGCGGCGGACGTGCTGCCCGGGCCGGACGGGTCCGCGCACCAGGTCGCCGTCGCGCTCGGCCCGCTCGTAGGGCAGCACGGCGGTGGTGGCGGGCGGCACCGGGGCGCCGGTCGCCACCTCGCAGGCCGTGCCGGGCTCGAGCCCGGCCGGCACCGGGTCGCCGGCCCGCACCTGCCCGACAAGCGCCCATGGCGCACTGCCGCGTATCGCGTAGCCGTCCATCGCCGCCTGGTCGAATGCCGGGAGGTCCAGCAACGCGACCAGCGGCTCGGCGAGCACGGTGCCGCCGGCATCGGCCAGCGGCAGCGGGACCGGCGGCAGCGGCTCGGCGGCGGCATAGGCCAGCCGCCGCGCCCGCTTCCACGACACCCCGGCCATCAACGCGCCGGCTGCCGGAGCAGGGCCACCGCAGCCACGGCCAGCGGGTCGAGCTCGTCCGCGCCGCCGTCGACATGCGCCTGCAGCTGCCGGCGCATCCTGGGGTCCCAGAAGTTGCGCAAGTGCCCCGCGACGCCGGCCGCGCCCTGGTCCGCCGGCAGGTGGTGGAACTGGGCGGCGATGTCGTTCGCCAGCCGGACGTAGGGCGGCATGCTCACAGCGTCCCCGACAGGACGGCCCTCGACTGCATGGCCTCAGTCTCCTGCAGCGCCGACCGGAACCCTGGCCTCGCCGGCCTCTTGTGTGACGCGCGCGGTTGTCAGGGCCACCTGAACGGCGGTCACCTTGTACTCCGGGCAGTTCGTCGCCCAGTCGGAGTGCTCGGTGGTCACCACGTTCGCCCCGGTCACCGGGTGGTGGAAGGTCGTGTAGCACGACCCCGACCGGCATCCGGTCGGCGATCACCGCGTGCAGCGTGGTCTGCCCGACCCGGCTGGACAGCGCCACCAGGTCGCCGTCGCTGATCCCGCGCACCTCGGCGTCGTGCGGGTGGATCTCCAGCACGTCCTCCGGGTGCCAGGTCGACGTTGGCGGTGCGCCGGGTCTGCGCGCCGACGTTGTACTGGGTCAGGATCCGGCCGGTGGTCAGGATCAGCGGGAACCGCCGGGTGCTGCGCTCCGCGGTCGGCACGTACGCGGTCGGGACGAACTTGCCCTTGCCGCGGACGAACTCGTCGACGTGCATGATCGGCGTGCCGTTGGGGGCCTTGGCGTTGCACGGCCACTGCACGCTGCCGACCTTGTCCAGGTGCGCGAACGACACCCCGGCGAAGGTCGGGGTGGTCAGCGCGATCTCGTCCATGATCTGGCTGGGGTGCTCGTAGTGTCATCGGGTAGCCCATCGCCTGGGCGATCTCGCAGGCCACCTGCCACTCGTGCTTGCCGGTGCTGCGGCGTCATCACCGGGCGCACCCGGTTGATCCGGCGCTCGGCGTTGGTGAACGTGCCGTCCTTCTCCAGGAACGACGTGCCGGGCAGGAACACGTGCGCGAACTTGGCGGTCTCGTTGAGGAACAGGTCCTGCACCACGACCAGGTCCATCGCGCGACAGCGCCTCGACGACGTGCTGGGTGTTCGGGTCGGACTGGGCGAGGTCCTCGCCCTGCACGAACATCGCCTTGAACGTGCCGTCGATGCGCGGCGTCCATCATGTTCGGGATCCGCAGCCCCGGCTCCTCCAGGATCGGGGTGCCCCACAGCCTCGGAGTAGATGTCGCGCACCGACTCGTCGGAGACGTGCCGGTACCCGGGCAGCTCGTGCGGGAACGAGCCCATGTCGCACGAGCCCTGCACGTTGTTCTGCCCGCGCAGCGGGTTCACCCCGACGCCCTCGCGGCCCGAGGTTGCCGGTGGCCATCGCGAGGTTGGCCATGCCCATCACCATCGTCGAGCCCTGGCTGTGCTCGGTGACCCCGAGCCCGTAGTAGATCGCCGCGTTGCGCGCACCGCGCGTACAGCCGGGCCGCGGCCCGCAGGTCGGCGGCCGGCACCCGGGTGATCTCCTCGACGGCCTCCGGGCTGTGCTCCGGGCGCCGCGATGAACTCGGCCCACTCCGCGAAGCCCTCGCAGCGCTCCGCGACGAAGGCCTCGTCGACCAGGCCCTCGGTGACCACGACGTGCGCCATCGCGTTGATCACCGCGACGTTGGTCCCGGGAGCCAGCTGGCAGGTGGTAGGCGGCCTCGACGTGCGGGGTGCGCACCAGGTCGATCCGCCGCGGGTCGATCACGATCAGCTGCGCGCCCGCTCGCAGGCGCCGCTTCATCCGCGAGGCGAAGACCGGGTGCCCGTCGGTCGGGTTGGCGCCGATCACCACGATCACGTCGGCCTGCTCGACCGAGCGGAAGTCCTGGGTGCCGGCCGAGGTGCCGAAGGTCGTCTTCAGCCCGTACCCGGTCGGGGAGTGGCAGACCCGGGCGCAGGTGTCGACGTTGTTGTTGCCGAACGCGGCCCGCACCATCTTCTGGACGACGTAGACCTCCTCGTTGGTGCACCGCGAGGAGGTGATCCCGCCGATCGCGCCGACGCCGTGCTCGGCCTGGATCTCGCGCAGCCGGTTCGCGGTGTAGGAGATCGCCTCGTCCCAGGACACCTCGCGCCACGGGTCGGTGATCCGCTCGCGCATCAGCGGCGCCAGCACCCGGTCCGGGTGGGTGGCGTAGCCGAACGCGAACCGGCCCTTCACGCAGGAGTGGCCCTCGTTCGCTCCGCCGTCCTTGTACGGCACCATCCGCACGACCTGGTCGCCGCGCAGCTCGGCCTTGAACGAGCAGCCGACCCCGCAGTAGGCGCAGGTGGTGATCACGCTGCGGGTCGGCATGCCCAGCTCGACGACGGTCTTCTCCTGCAGCGTCGCGGTCGGGCAGGCCTGCACGCAGGCGCCGCAGGACACGCACTCGGAGCTGAGGAAGTCGGTGCCGCCGGGGGAGACCTTCGAGTCGAACCCGCGGCCGTCGATGGTCAGCGCCAGGGTGCCCTGCACCTCGTCGCAGGCCCGCACGCAGCGCGAGCAGACGATGCACTTGGACTCGTCGAAGCTGAAGTACGGGTTGGAGACGTCGGTCGGGGCGTCCAGGTGGTTCTCGCCGGCCTCCGGGCCCACGCCGTAGCGCACCTCGCGCAGCCCGACCACGCCGGCCATGTCCTGCAGCTCGCAGTCGCCGTTGGCCGAGCAGGTCAGGCAGTCCAGCGGGTGGTCGGAGATGTAGAGCTCCATCACCCCGCGGCGCAGCTTCTCCAGCTTGGGGCTCTGGGTACGCACCTGCATGCCCGGGGCCACCGGGGTGGTGCAGGACGCCGGCGTGCCCTTGCCGCCCTCGACCTCCACCAGACACAGCCGGCAGGAGCCGAACGCCTCCAGGCTGTCGGTGGCGCACAGCTTCGGGATGTCGAGGCCGAGCAGTGCCGCCGCGCGCATGACCGAGGTTCCCGGCGGGACGCTCACGCTCTGACCGTCGATCGTCGACTTCAACGGTTGCCTCGCCGGCTTTCGCGGGCGTGCCGAAGTCGGGTTCCTTGAGGAGTGTCATCGCTCGAAGTCCTCCCTGAAGTGCCGCAATGCGCTGCGCACCGGCATCGGGGTCAACCCACCCATGGCACAGAGCGACCCATCGACCATCAGCTCACACAGGTCGTCCAGCAGCACGAGGTTCGCCTCCCGGTCGACGCCGGCGCGGATCCGGTCGATCACCTCGACCCCGCGTACCGAGCCGACCCGGCACGGCGTGCACTTGCCGCAGGACTCCTCGGCGCAGAACTCCATGGCGAAGCGGGCCATCGCACGCCATGTCGACGGTGTCGTCGAAGACCACGATCCCGCCGTGGCCGATCATCGCGTCGGCAGCGGCGAACGCCTCGTAGTCCATCGGCAGGTCGAGCTGGCTCGCCGGCAGGTACGCGCCCAGCGGGCCGCCGACCTGCACCGCGCGCACCGGGCGCCCGGACGCCGTGCCACCGCCGTAGCCCTCGACCAGCTCGCGCAGCGTGATCCCGAACGCGGCCTCCACGATCCCGCCGCGGGCGATGTTGCCGGCCAGCTGGAACACCTGGGTGCCGCGGGATCGCTGCACGCCGTAGCCGGCGTAGGACGCCGCGCCGTCGGCCAGGATGCCCGGCACCGCGGCCAGCGAGAGCACGTTGTTGACCACGGTCGGCTTGCCGAACAGACCTTCCAGCGCCGGGATCGGCGGCTTGGCGCGCACCATCCCGCGCTTGCCCTCCAGGCTGTCCAGCATGGAGGTCTCCTCGCCGCAGATGTAGGCGCCGGCGCCGACCCGGACGAACAGGTCGAAGCGCAGCCCGGAGCCCAGGATCCGCTCGCCGAGCCAGCCGTGCGCGTAGGCGATGTCGATCGCGGCCTTCATCGTGCCGATCGCGTCCGGGTACTCCGAGCGGATGTAGACGTAGCCCTCGGTCGCCCCGGTGGCGTGGGCGGCGATCGTCATGCCCTCGATCAGCGTGAACGGGTCGCCCTCCATCAGCATCCGGTCGGCGAACGTGCCGCTGTCGCCTTCGTCGGCGTTGCAGCACGACGAACTTTTGCCCGGCCTGCGCCTCCAGCACGGTGCGCCACTTGATTCCGGTGGGGAAGCCTGCGCCGCCCCGGCCGCGCAGCCCGGACTGCGGTGACCTCCGCGACGACTTCTGCCTGGGACGTGCTCGAGCGCTCGGCGCAGGCCGGCGATCCCGCCGTGCTGTTCGTAGTCGGCGGCGGAGAGTGGATCGATCACGCCCATCCGGGCGAACGTGACGCGGGTCTGGTCGCGCAGCCACGGGAGGTCCTCCGGCCGGCCGAGGCGCAGTGGATGCTCGCGACCGGTCAGCAGCCCGGCGGCCAGCAGGCCGTCGACGTCGCTCGGCGACACCGGGCCGTAGGCGACCCGGCCGTCCGGGGTGCCGACCTCGACCAGCGGCTCGAGCCAGAGCACGCCGCGGGAGCCGTTGCGCACCACGCGAACGTCCGGCACGGCGGCCAGGCGCTCGGCCACCTCGTCGGCGCCGACGCTGCGCGCGGCGGTGTCGCGCGGCACGTAGACCGTCACGCTCATCGTCCTGCCTCCGCGATCAGTGCCTCCGCGATCAGGGCGTCCAGCCGGTCCGGGCTGACCCGGCCGTGCACCCGGTCACCGACCTGCACCGACGGCCCCAGCGCGCAGTTCCCCAGGCAGAACACCTCGTCGAGGGTGATCGCGCCGTCCGGGGTGGTGTCGCCGAACCCGACGCCGAGCCGCGACCGAGCGTGCGCCGCGAGGGCCTCCGCGCCCACCGACTGGCAGGCCTCCGCCCGGCACACCCGGACCCGGCTGCGACCGGCCGGTTCGGCCCGGAAGTCGCGGTAGAAGCTGACCACGCCGTGCACCTCGGCGCGGGACAGGTTCAGCTCGTCGGCCACGATCGGCACCACCGCCGGGTCGATACAGCCGAGCTCGGCCTGCACGGCGTGCAGGATCGGCAGCAGCGCGCCGCGCTCTCCGCGATGGTCCGCGACGATCGAGCGGACCCGCGCCGCCAGCTCCGGCGCGGTGGCACCGGCTGTCATCGTTCGACTGTCGCCCCGGCGGCGCCGCAGGTCAAAGTACCCGCGGCTATCCGGCGATAGGCAGCGGTTGTCACCGAGACCGTCATCGTGCACCCCGGGCGGTCGCCATCGCGGTGTTGTGCATCAGGAACACGTCGGTCACCGGGCCGACCCCGCCCGGAACCGGTGTCAACGCGCGGGCCTTGGTGGCCACGTCGGCGAAGTCCACGTCGCCCACCATGTGGGTCTCGCCGGTCTTCTCGTCGGTCAGCGGGTTGATCCCGACGTCCAGCACCACCGCGCCCTCGCTCACGTGCTCGGCGCGGATCAGCCCGGGCACCCCGGCGGCGACCACCAGCACGGTGGCCTGCCGGGTGAGCTCGGCGAGCCGGTCGGTGCGGCTGGCCCACTCGTCGCAGGACAGCACGACGGCCTGCCGGGCGTAGCCGAGCGAGACGGCCGGCTTGCCGACGTTGTTGGACCGGCCCACCACGACGATCGTCGCCCGGTGGTAGAAGTCGACGGCGTCCTCGCCGACCTCGGCCAGCCAGCCGTCCAGCAGGTGGAACACCGACGCCGGGGTGGACGGCACGAACACCGGGGTGCCGAGGGCGAGCAGGCCGGCGTTGAACGGGTGCACGGACTCGATGTCCTTGGCCGGGTCGAGTGCCTGGAACACCTCCGACTCCGACACCAGCGGCGGCATCGGGCGCAGCACGAGGATCCCGTTCACGGCGGGGTCTGCGTTCAGGAAGCCGATGACCCGCACCACCTCGTCGGTGCTGGAGCGCTCGCCGAGGTAGTAGTGCCGGTAGCCGATGTGCAGCTCGCCGGCCACCCGGCGCAGCCGGCGCTCGTAGGCCACCGCGCCGTAGTCGGTGCCGACCATGATCGTGGCCAGCCCTGGGGTCAGATCCTGCTCCGCCAGCCGCGCGACCTCGTCGCGGACGTCGTCCTTCAGCCGCTTCGCGTATGCGCGGCCGTCGATCACCTGGGCATTCACGGCGCGCTCAGGACAGGTTGACGATCTGGCCGTCGGCGTCCAGGTCGATCAGGTGCGCGGCCGGGTTGCTCCCCAGCCCCGGCATGGTGCGCATGTCGCCGCAGATCGGGTAGATGAACCCGGCGCCCACCGAGGCGCGGACCTCTCGCACCGGCAGCCGCCAGCCCTTCGGGGCGCCCTTCAGCGAGGAGTCGGACGAGATCGACAGGTGGGTCTTGGCGATGCAGACCGGCAGGTTGCCGAAGCCGTTGCGCTCGTAGCGGTCGAGCTGCCGGGACGCGGTGAGGTCGTAGTCCACGCCGTCGGCGCCGTACACCTTGGCGGCCACCGTCTCGATCTTCTCCCGGAGCGAGGCGTTGTCGGGGTAGAGCAGCTCGAACTTGCCGGGCTCGTCGGTGGCCTCGGCGACCGCCTCGGCCAGCTCGGCCGCGCCGGCCCCGCCCTCGGCGAAGTGGTTGCACACCGCGGAGCGGACGCCCATCGCCTGGGCGATCTCGGCGATGGCGCGGTGCTCGGACGGGTGGTCGGTGGGGAAGGCGTTGATCGCCACCACCGGGGTCACCCCGTGCAGCCGGATGTTCTCGATCTGCTTGCGCAGGTTCGCCGCGCCCTCGTACACCTCGTACGGGCTCTCCTTGAGCATTCCCTCGGGCAGCGGCTTGCCGGCGACGACCTTGTGCACCCCGGAATGCACCTTCAGCGCGCGGACCGTGGCCACCACAACCGCGGCGTCCGGGGTCAGCCCGGAGGTCCGGCACTTGATGTTGAAGAACCGCTCGGCGCCCATGTCGGCGCCGAACCCGGCCTCGGTGACCAGGAAGTCCCCGCCGTGGATGCCGATCAGGTCGGCGACGATGGAGGAGTTGCCGTGCGCGATGTTCCCGAACGGCCCGGCGTGCACCAGGACCGGGGTGTTCTCCAGGGTCTGCATGAGGTTCGGCTTGATCGCCTCACGCATGATCACCGCCATCGAGCCGGCGCCCTGGATGTCGTCCGCGGTCACCGCGACGCCGTCGTTGGTGTAGCCGACCACGATCCTGCCCATCCGTTCGCGCATGTCCACGACCGAGGTGGACAGCGCCAGGATCGCCATCACCTCCGACGCGGCGGTGATGTCGAACCCGGTCTGCCGCGGGATGCCGTCCACCTTGGTGCCGAGCCCGACGATCACGTTCCGCAGCACCCTGTCGTTCACGTCCATCACCCGGCGCCAGGTGATGTTGTGCTCGTCGAGCCCACTCGGGTTGCCCTGGAACAGGTGGTTGTCCAGCACCGCGGAGAGCATGTTGTGCGCCGAGGTCACCGCGTGGAAGTCGCCGGTGAGGTGCAGGTTGAGGATCTCCATCGGCACGACCTGGCTGTACCCGCCGCCGGCCGCGCCACCCTTGATCCCGAAGGTCGGGCCCATCGAGGGCTGCCGGATGGCGACCGTGGCCTGCCGGCCGATGTGCTTGAGCGCCTGCCCGAGGCCGACCGTGGTGGTGGTCTTGCCCTCGCCGAGCGGGGTCGGGGTGACCGCGGAGACCACCACGTAGCGGGCCTTCGGGCGGTCCTTGAGCTCGTCGATCGCGTCGAGCTTGATCTTGGCGACGTTCTCGCCGTACGGCTCCAGCAGCTGCGGCCCGATCCCCATGTCGGCGGCGACGTCGGTCAACGGGCGCAGCTTCGCGCCGCGGGCGATCTCCAGGTCGGACGGGAACGGCATGATGATCTGAGTTCCTTCCGGGGCATGCTCGCCGTGCGAGACCGAGTTGTCTCACCATTCCGCCGGTAGCCCGCGCGGTCAAAGCAACCCTGACTATTCCGTGATAACCGAATCCTATGTCTGGGTCGGCCCGACGTGGCGGCGGAGCAGTTGGTCGAGGTCGCCGTGGATGTCCACCCGGTGTGCGACGTCGAGTAGCGCTCGGGCCAGCAGCGGCTCCGGGTCGCGGTCGGCGAGCACCAGCCCGACCTGGTAGGAGCGCCGCGGACGTTCCATCGGCACCACCCGGGTACCGTCCGGCACGCCGAACACGAGCAGCCAGGCGTGCGCGATCACTGTCGACCAGCGGTGGGTGGCGACGTGCGCGTAGAGCACGGAGATCGTGTTGGATTCGATCGACGGTATGACGTTCACCCCGGCCTCGGTGAAGTTGCGGTCCAGGATGCGCCGGTTCTGCATGATCGATGAGAGCAGCGCGAGTGGCGTCTTGGCCAGCTCGGCCCAGCCGACCGAGGTGCGGTCGGCGAACTCACCGTCGGCCGGGGTCAGCAGCAGGTAGCGCTCCCGGTACAGCGGCACTGTCTTCACGCTGCCCAGCGGCTCACCGTCCACATAGGTCATACCGACGTCAAGCTCGAACTCGGCGAGGCCCTGCAGGATCTCCCGGGATGACATCGAGTCCAGCGATATCCGGGCCATCGGGTGCTGCTCGCAGAACGGTGTGGTGAGCAGCGACGCCGCGGTCAGCGCGGTGGGGATCGCCCCGATCCGCAGCACCCCGGAGAGCCCCGCGCGCATGGCGGACAGCTCCTGGCGCAGTGCGTTCTGCTCGGCGATGATCTGGTGCGCCCAGCGCACCACCGCCTCACCCTCCGGGGTGAAGCCCTCGAACCGGCGGCCGCGGCGCACGATCTGCACGTCCAGCTCGCCCTCCAGCTTGCGGATCGCCGCGGACAGCGCCGGCTGGGACACGTGACAGCTCTCCGCCGCCCTGGCGAAGTGCCGTTCCCTGGCCAGCGCGCTCAGGTACTCCAGCTGACGTAGCAGCACGGTTCACGGTGTACCCGGAAACCGCCGCGCCGTACAGCTCCACCCGGTGGCTCGGCACACACCTGCGGTCGCCGACACACACGTCCTGACTTAGGTGCCGGGGTGCCGCGGTATGTGCCGCCGGGTTGTCCACATGCCGGGCCGGGTGTCCACAGGTTCACGGTGAACCGCGCGTACCGCGCGGTGCTCGGACACGCTGGACCTCGTGTCCATCGAGCTCAGCGGTCTGCAGGCCACGGCGTCGCTCCGCGCGGCCGGCTACTCGCCCGGCGAGCTGCGCAGGCTGCGCATCGGCGGGACGCTCCGCCCGTTGCGACGCGGGGCCTACACGGTCGGTGAGCTGCCCGATAACCCATGCGCTCGGCACGCGTTGCTGGTGCGGGCGAGCATGGCCGAGCTCTGCCCGGCGGCCGTGGCCAGCCACGTGTCCGCGGCGGTGTTGTACGGGCTGCCGGTGTGGGGGATCCGGTTGGACCGGGCCTGGGTCACCCGGGCCCGCCGCAGCGGCGGGCGACGGGGGACCCGCGTACACGTGCGAACCGCGCGGCTCCGACCGGGCGAGGTCACGGTCGTCGACGGGATGGTCGTCACGTCGCCGGCGCGGACAATCGTGGACCTCGCACGTTCGGTGCCGTTCGAGCAAGCGGTGGTCGTCACCGACGCCGCGCTGGCCCGCGGGCTGGTCGACAGCGTGCAGCTCGAAATTGCGCTGCGACGCGCGGTGGGGTGGCCGGGCGCACCAGCGGCGCGCCGGGTGGTGGCGTTCGCCGACGGCCGGGCGGAGAGCGTCGGCGAGTCGCGCAGCCGCGTCGCGCTGCTGCGCGCGGGTCTGCCGGCTCCGGTGCCGCAATGGGAGGTGATCGACGCCGGCGGCCGGCTCGTCGGGCGGGTGGACTTCGGCTGGCCCGAGCTGCGGACCGTGGGCGAGTTCGACGGTCGGCTGAAGTACGGCCGGCTGTTGCGCGCCGGGGAGTCTGCCGGCGATGTGGTCTTCGACGAGAAGATCCGCGAGGACGCACTTCGCGGCGAGGACCTGGCCGTCGTCCGGTGGACCTGGGCCGACCTGGACCGGTTCGACCCGGTGGCCGAGCGGCTGCGCCGGTCATTCCACCAGCCGTCCTAGCGGCCCTTTCGTCGACGCTGACCCGGTCCGCACATACCTGAGTGCCCCGGTACAGACGTCAGGACATGTGTGCCGATCGCCGGAGGTATGTGCCGAGCGAAGCGCGCTGTTGATCATGTCGGGCGAGGGTGGCGCGGCGGTGCGGGCTACCCTTGACGCGGCGATGGCTTCGACATCGCGCTGGCTCGGCGTTCTCGTCGGCTGCACCGTTCTCGTCGGCGGCGGCCACGCGATCAACATCGAACAACCACAACTCGTGGTCGACGCCGTCTCCGCGGTGGTGATGGCGGCCCGCCCGCCACAATGAGCGCCGCCATGCATGTGCTCGGGCAGACCGACCTTGCGCCGAGGTAGGTGCCAGCGCAACGATCAGCGGCGTGGACGTCCTGGAGTTCCGGCCGCAACCGCACGAGTACGCCTGGACGTTCGGCGGTGTGCCGCCGGTGCGCCGGGTCACGCCGGGGACGATCTTGAAGCTGTGGTCCGAGGATGCCTTCGGCGGCCGGCTGCAGAGTCCAGCGGACCGACCCAGCGCGGTGCTCAACATGGCCGAGGTGAACCCCCAGACCGGGCCGTTCTACGTCGAAGGCGCCGAGCCCGGCGACACCCTCGCGCTGCACTTCGTCGAGCTGACCCCGGCGCGCGACTGGGCGGCCTCGTCGACGATCCCCTTCTTCGGCGCGCTCACCAGCACCGACCGCACCGCGACGCTGCAGGACCCGCTGCCCGAGCTCACCTGGATCTACGAGCTCGACCGCACCCGCAACACCGTGACGTTCGCCCCGCAGCACAGCGAGCTGCGCCTGGAGCTGCCGATCGCGCCGATGCTCGGCACCGTCGGCGTCGCGCCGGCCGCTCGCGAGGTGCGCTCGTCGCTGGTGCCGGACAAGTTCGGCGGCAACATGGACACCCCGGAGATGCGCGCGGGTGTCACCTGCTTCCTCGGCGTGAACGTCGAGGGCGCGCTGTTCTCGGTCGGCGACGGGCACTACCGCCAGGGGGAGGGCGAGTCCTGCGGCACGGCCGTCGAGGGCGCGATGGACAGCACGCTCATCGTCGAGCTGATCAAGGGCGGCGCACCGGAGTGGCCGCGGATCGAGAGCGACGACTACTACATGGTCGTCGGTTCCTCGCGACCACTCGAGGATGCCTGGCGGGCGAGCCAGGTCGGCATGATTCGCTGGCTCGGCGAGCTGTACGCGCTCCACCCGTTCGACGCATACCAGCTGCTGACCCAGGTCAGCGAGTCCCCGCTGGCGAACGTCTGCGACACCAACTACAGCGCGGTCACCAAGATCGCCAAGGCGCTGCTGCCGAACGCGGACGGCTTCGGCGGGATGCATCGCTACCTACGCGAGCAGGCGGCGGCCGCACGTTAGCCGGACACACCTCGACGGAGAGGACGAAGATCATGGACCTTCAGCTGAACGGCCGGCGGGCGCTGGTCACCGGTGGCACCAAGGGGATCGGGCAGGCGATCGTCGATGTGCTCGCCGACGAGGGTGTCGCCGTCGGCTTCTGCGCGCGGACCGAGGCCGACGTCAAGGCGAAGGTCGCGGAGCTGGAGGGAAAGGGGGCTCGGGCGTTCGGCACCGCCTTCGACGTGGCCGACGGGGATCGGCTCACCCGCTGGGTCAGCGAGGCGGCCGAGCGCTCGGCGGGCTGGACATCGTGGTCGCCAACGTCAGCGCGCTCGCCGTAGCGAACACGCCGGAGAACTGGCTGGCGAGCTTCGAGGTCGACATGCTGCACACCGTGCGCCTGGTCGACGCCGCGATGCCGTTCCTGGAGCAGAGCGACGCACCGTCGATCGTCACGATGTCCAGCGTGTCCGGCCGGGAGGTCGACTTCGCCGCCGGCCCGTACGGCACGATGAAGGGCGCGCTGGTCCACTACACCCAGGGCCTGGCCTTCCACCTGGCGCCCAAGGGCATCCGGGCCAACATCGTCTCGCCGGGCAATACGATCTTCGAAGGTGGCTTCTGGCACGGCGCCCAGCAGAGCATGCCGGAGGTCTACGAGAGCACCGTTGCGCTGAACCCGACCGGCCGGATGGGCACGCCCGAGGAGATCGGCTACGCGGTGGCGATGCTGGCCAGCCCGCTCGCCAGCCGGATCAGCGGCACGAACCTCGTCGTGGACGGCGCCCTGACCCGCGGCGTGCAGGTCTAGAGCGGCCCACCCGACGTGGGAGCCGACTACCACTTCGTCACCGAGTGGCGCGTCGCCGGCACGGCCGCCGAGGTGGTGGACATCCTCGGCGACGGGGAGGCGCTGCCGCGCTGGTGGCCTGCGGTCTACCTGTCCGTCGACCGGCTCGAGGCCGGCGGAGCGGGCGGCGTCGGACGGGCCCTCGCGCTGCACACCACGGGCTGGCTGCCGTACACGCTGCGGTGGACGCTGCGGGTCACCGAGCCGATCACCGAGGCCGGGTTCGCGCTGTCCGCGACCGGCGACCTGAACGGCGCCGGACGGTGGACCTTCGAGCCGGACGGGCCGGAGGTGGTGATCACCTATGACTGGCGGGTCGGTGCGAGCAAGCCGTTGCTGCGCCGGTTCAGCTGGTTGCTGCGGCCGGCGTTCTCGGCGAACCACCGCTGGGCGATGGCCCGCGGCGAGGAGAGCCTGCGGCTGGAGCTGCGCCGCCGGCGGGCGACCGACGACGAAGCGCGCCGCCGGGTACCGCCACCACCGCCGCCCACGTTCGCCAAGGTCTCGGCGCTGGCCGCCCGGGTCAGCGGCTAACCCGGGTTGACGCTGCTGTGCTCCCGGTCCGGCCGCCGGCTTTCGGCCGATGCCTGCGGCGAGCATCGGGTGGGCGGGGTTGTCCGGGTCGGGAAGTCGGAGCTCGGCCGCCACTTGCTGGCCGGCACGAAGCCCGGCTCGACCATCTCGAGGCCGTCGAAGTACGGCAGTTGCTCCTCGTAGCTGCGGAAGCACTTGGAGCCCATGGCCTGCTGCGTCGAAGATGACATTGAGCTCACTAGCCCGCGGGTCGCCCGGGTCGGAGCAACCACAGTGCATCAGGTATCCGCCCGACGGCAGCCGGGCGCGGAAGCGGGCTCGCGACCCCGAGCGGGTCCTCGTCGTCCTCGAGATGCATCATGACGCCGCCCAGCAGCACCGCGAACGGCTCACTGGTGTCGATGAGCCGTCGGACCTCGGGGTGCTCGAAGATCGCGTCGGGATCGCGGAGGTCGGCAGTGATCACGGTCGTGTTGTCGTTGCTGCTGAGCAGCGCTCGTCCATAGGCCAGCACGATCGGGTCCTTGTCGACGTAGACGACCCGGACCTTCGGGTTGATCTCCTGAGCGATCTCGTGCACGTTGCCCGCCGTGGGCAGGCCGGACCCGATGTCGACGATCTGCGTGATCCCGGCTTCACCCACCAGGATCCGCACCGCCCGACGCACGAAGCTGCGGTTCGCCTTGGCCAGCAGCGGAGTCTCCGGGACCGCGTCGATCATCGCCTGGCAGGCCTCGCGGTCGACCTCGTAGCTGTGCTTGCCCCCGAGCAGGTAGTCGTACACGCGGGAGATCGCCGGCGTGGTCGTGTCGATACCAGCGACAGCCGGTTCGTCCGATGCGGTGGATCTGAGCTGATCGCCGAGTCGTCACGTGCTTTCTCCCCCTGACTGGCGTTTCACGGGCGCGGCTGGTGGTATCCGCTAGGAGCCAGATCGACATCCAGAGCGTACGAGCGGCAGCTGGTCTCGGTCACGTCACCTCCAGCCCTGAGAGGGTCAGGCGAGGCACACCGAGCCATCGGCCGTCAGGTCGGGCGCAGAGCTGATCACGCACCGATGCGATCAGTGCGGCCGACCTGCGGGGGTCAACGCTCCCGCGGCCAGCCGGTCGACGATCTTGAGGTAGACCTCCACGTCGACGCCGCTTGTCGAGGTAGAGGGCGCTGGTGAGCTGTTCGACGAAGACGATGTCGGGCATGTCGGGGTCGTCGAAGCGCAGCAGGGTGAACGGGCCACCGGTCGCCGCGGCGTCGCTGCGGTCGAAGGGCACGACCTGCACGGTGATGTTCGGCCGTTCGCTGACCTTGAGCAGGTGGTCGAGCTGCTCGGACATGACCGCTCGACCGCCGATGTTTCGCCGTAGCACCGCTTCGTCGATCACGGCCCAGAACTCGGGTGCCTTCGGAGCGTCGAGCAGTTGATGGCGTTGCATCCGCAAGGCGACCCGTTGCTCGACCTCGTCGGCGTCGCCGGCCTGCCCGAGGTCGATCACGGTGTGGGCGTAGTCCTCGGTCTGTAGCAGGCCCGGAACGAACTGGGCTTCGTGGCAGCGGATGATCGTGGCGGCTTGCTCGAGGCCGACGAAGGTCACGAGCCATTCCGGCATCGCCTCGTTGTAGCGCTGCCACCACCCCGGCTCGTTGGCCTGCTCGGCCAGCGTCAGCAGCTACGTCCCGATGCGCTCCCTCGACGACCCCGTACGCGGTGAGGAGGTCGGCGACGTCGCGGCGCTTGAAGCTGACCCGACCCGTCTCGAGTCGGCTCATCTTGGATTCCGAGCCGCGGATGACGTCGGCGGCGGCTTCTCTGGTCATGCCGCAGGCTTCGCGCAGTCGGCGCAGTTCTGCGCCGACCACGATGCGCCTGATCGTCGGGCCACCGCGGGCGTGGTCCGACGAGTCGATCTGGCCGCGCTGATCAGCCATGACCCCCCTTCAGGCGCGCGCGTATCGCGTCACAGTCTGACAGATTACCTCTGAGTAAACCCTGCCCAGGGGAGCCGCCGACGCGCCGTGCCGCCGGCGACCGAGCAACACCGTACGCCCGTGGCCACCTGCCGGACGTGGCGCCGCGTGAGATACCGGCCTCGAGTCGATTCGCCTCTCGCGGCCGGCCGCTGTGTGTCAGTCTTCGAACTGGCCGTCCTTCGTGCCCCGGACGAACGCACGGAACGCGTTCTGGCTGTGGATCAGCATGGCGCCGTCGGGGTGCCGCGAGTTGCGCACCGCGACGCGCCCGTCCGCCAGCTCGGCGATCTCGACGCAAGCGCCGTTGGGATTGCTGTGCTGGCTCTTCCGCCACCGAAGCGACGCGGTATCCGGCGCCGACGTCTGCCTAGCGAAGCCGTCCATCTGGTTGCCAACCTTCCGATTGCCACGCGACCGGAGCCGGCGCTGGCCAGCGACCGGTCGTCCGCATGTGCATATGAAGATGCGTTCACCTTGCATCAGCGATACGTCCTACGCAAGAGAAGTGGGCCGAGATCCTGACCTCGGTGCACCTCGAAGCGGGGGACATCGTCGCACACCTGCGGCCCCGGAAGCATCGGCCGTCTTCCGAACTGACCAGGGAGGATGCCGGCGGGCGAGGGGTCCGACCGGACGTGTGCGATCCGCTCAGCGCAGGACCATCCGGCAGACGTTGGCGACGTCGTTCGGCGCGGCGCAAGGTGCTCGGCGGGCTACGTGACAGTTGCACATGCAATCCCCGCTTGCATGTGCATGTCATTCCAGACACAATGACGTCGTGCGTGACCATCTCAGAGGCCGAACTCGCAGATGGTCGAGCCGGGGGAGGGCGCAGTGACCGACCAGCCTGTCGACCAGCTCCTCGGCGTTGCCGGAATCCTCGCCGCGACCGACCCGGGCGCCTGGCGCAAGCTGTTGACCGAACACGTCGCCGACTCGAGCGGTCACTGCCGGTCGTGTCCTACCTCCTCTGGCGCCTCGCCGGTATGGCCGTGCGGACTCCGGATGATCGGAGAACTCGCCGAGCGCCTGACTGCGCAACGCGCTGCGCACGCCGCCGGGCGCGACCCTCTGCCCGAGCCCTGAGCGCCAGATCTACTCCGCCACGTACTCACCGGCGGCCGGTTCGAACGCGCCGACCAGGCCGTGCCGCATGGCGAACAACGTCGCCGCCGGTCGGCTGGAGATCCCGAGCTTGGTATAGATGTGCTCGACGTGGTTGGACACCGTCTTCGGGGTCACCACCAGCCGGCGCGCGATCTCCTTGTTGGGGTGCCCGCGGGCCAGCAGCGTCAGCACGTCGACCTCGCGCGCGGTCAGCCCGCCCGGCCAGTCGCGCCGATGCGGGGCTCGCTGGCCGGCTGCCGTCAGCACCGCGTTGACCGCGTCGCCGTCCAGGCGCCCGGCCCGGACCTCGGTGCGCAGTGCCACCGCGACCTGGTCCGGTTCGAGTGCCGCGCGGTAGGGACGGGGTTCGGTCATCGCGTGGTAGCTGTCGGCGGCGGCGAGCAACCGGTCCGCCGGAGTGAGGGATGTGGCGGTCAGCCCGTGCGGGTAGCCGGAGCCGTCCAGCCGCTCGTGGTGGTGGGCGGCGATCCGCCGGCTGGCGTCCAGGGCCGTCACTCGGGCCAGCATGCGGTCGGTGAGATAAGGGTGCAGCCGGACCCGCTCGAACTCCGCGGCGGTGAGCGACCCGGGCTTGTCCAGCACCGAGTTGGACACTCCCAGCCGGCCCAGGTCGTGGACCAGGCCCGCCCGTCGCAGCGTGGTGACCTCGACGACGGATCCCCCGGAGATCCGCGCCGCCTCGGCGGCCAGGTTCGCCACGCCGCGGGAGTGCCCGGCGAAATGTGGGGACTTGAGGTCGATCAGGTCGGCCATCCCGGCCAGCACCTGGTCCAGCTCTGCACCGCTGACCCGCCGGGACAGCGCGGGCTGCGCTGCCATCACCTCATCCCAGTCGGCGGCTTCGTCGAGGCCGTCGAGCAGCTCGACCGCGTGCGCGTCGAACAGGTCGACGATCGCCGGGTCGAACTGGGTCCCCCGATGCCGGCGAGCGACCCGGCGGGCCGCGGCCACGTCGCGCCGGGCGTGCACCTCGACGGGGCTGGCCAGCTGGACCAGTCGCGCCGGAAGGGAGATCTGCTCGCCGCTCAACCGCTGCGGCTGGCCCTTTCCGTCCCACTGCTCGTAGGCCTGACTGACCGCGGTGCACGTCGAGTCGTCCAGTCCGATCTGCGCAGCGAACTGGGATGCCAGTCTCACGTGGGTGCTCAGGAACTCCATCACCTGCTTCCAACCGGTGACGGGGAACGCCGCGTACCGCTTCGCCCGCTGCACCGGGGCGCCGTGCGAGCCGAGCTTGCGCAGCAGGAAGGCGACCGCCCGCGGTGTGCTCAGGTCGAGGGCCTCGAACGCGTCGGCCTTGAAGCTGATGTCGTCGCCGAACCAGCTCGCCTGCTCCATGGCGTCGGCGTGACAGTAGGAGTTGTTCAGCAGGCCGAGGTAGAACGTCGCCTCCCGCTCGGCTGGCGTGGCGCCGACCAGGTCGGCCATCCGGAGCGCGATGACGGTCTGGCGCATGCAGTGCTGCATGGGCTGGCCGAGACCGAGGTCAGCGGCGTAGGACAGCGTCGCGACCAGCTCCGCGATCCTGACCTCGGCCTCGTCGCCGCCACTGTGCACGCCGGGAGTCTAGGCCGCCTTCGACCCCCCAGACACACATCTACCAGGCGTAATGCGTTCGTCAAGCTCCCTGCATCGCCTGCATGTTGCGCTTCATGGCCTCGTCGGTCGGCTTCAGCTCCTCCGTCGGGCTGATGTTCAGGAACCGGCAGCCGGCCTCCGCGATCTGGGTGTGGCCGGGTGGGGCGTAGTACGCCTCGCCCGCCTCGACGACCTCCTCGCGATCGCCATAACGCCAGGTCATCCGGCCCTCGAACACGTATCCCCAGTGCGGGCACTGGCACATGTCGTCGGGCAGCCCCTGAGCCAGGGGGTGATGTCGACCCGCTCCCGGATCGTCACGAAGTTGACCGTGTAGCCGCCGAGCTCGTCGTGGCGATCCTCGGCAATCCCGAAGTCGTCGACGTGTGGTGCGCTCTCGCTGGATACCTTCGGCATCGCTGGCCTCCTGGTCGTTGGTGGTTCCCTCGGGTCACGACGCTAGGCAGGCCGTGGCCCGTGCACATGAGGCGTTCACCTCATCTGTGGTCTAGCCAGCGGTGCGGGTGCGGCGGGAGCGGAGTGCGGCCGGCAGCCGGATCAGCCCGATGACCAGGGCGGCCAGCGCGGTCGCGGCGGCGGCGACGGCACCGACCAGGTACGGCAGCGGGTCGGTGGGCGGCGCCAGCACCACCACTGCCTCCGGCGGCGGCGGTGCGGAGTCCACCAGCGTGCCGACCGCGGGCGTGCCGGCCGGGAGGCCGAAGCCGTAGTCGAGCAGCGCGACCGCCTGCTGCCACATCGGCTGCGGCGTCTGCTCCCCGCGCATCAGCACGACGACCAGCCGGCGCTCGCCGCGCTGCGCGGCGCCGATGTAGGTGTGCCTGGCGTCGTCGGTGAACCCGGTCTTGCCGCCGAGCGCTCCCGGGTACCCGGCGAGCAGCTTGTTGTCGTTGCTCACCTGGAACCCGGCCCGTCCACCCCACCCGGGGAAGTCGATCAGCCGGGTGGCGATGGTCTGCGCGAAGATCGGCTCGCGCATCGCGACCCGGAACAGCAGCGCCTGGTCGTAGGCGGACGTGCTCATGCCCGCTCGGTCCAAACCGGACGGGCTGGCCGCCCGGGTGTCCAGCGCACCGAGCTTGGCGGCGAGCGCCGACATGGCGGCCGCGGTGGGCTGCGGTCCGCCCAGCTGGCCGGCGAGCGCGTGCGCGGCGTCGTTGCCGGAGTTGAGCAGCAGCCCACCCAGCAGCTGGCGCACCGTGTACTGCCCGCCTGCCCCCAGCCCGACCCGGCTGCCCTCCTGGTTCGCGTCCTCCGCGGTGGCGACGACGGTCGCGTCGGGATTGAGGGTGCGCAGTGCGAGGAGTGCGGTCAGCACCTTGATCAACGATGCCGGCCGGTGGCGGGCGTGCGGGTCGCGCGCGGCGAGCACCGCGCCGCTGTCCAGGTCGGCCACCAGCCAGGACGCTGCGGTGATCCCGGCCGGCGGTGCCGCCGCGCCGACCGGCAGGACGAAGCCGCACTCCGCCATCCGCGGCCCGCCGACGGGTATCCCGGGCACCGGCAGCGGAGTGGGTGACGCCTCGCCCGGCTGCGGCACCTCGGAGTTGTCCACGGCCGGCGGCGGTACCGCGCTCACGGCACACCCCTGCGCCGGGGCGGCCATCGCCGTAGCGGCGGACCCGGCGACCAGAAGGGCGGTGAGCACGGCGACGACGGTCAGCGTCCCGCGCCGCCCCGACATGCTCGCCGACCCTACGCAGCCGCTGGGGTCGGTGGCAGTGATACTGCGTCGATGGTGCTGCTGACCTCGGCTCTGCTGTTCCTGCACCTGCTCGGCATGGCGGTGCTGGTGGCCTCTTTCCTGCTGCAGCGGCGCGTCGCCCCCAGTGGCCCGCTCTACGTCGGCTGGTTGCACGGCGCCTTGCTGCAGCTGGTCACCGGGCTGGCCCTGGTCGGAGTGGCCGAGTTCGGCACCGAACCGCCGAACTATCCGAAGATCACCGTCAAGCTGCTCGTCCTGCTGGTGATCCTCGGGCTGGTACTGGTCTTCCGGCGCCGGGAACCGCTGCCCGGGTGGGTCGCGCCGACGCTCGGTGGACTGACGGTGCTGAACGTCGCGGTGGCGGTGTTCTGGATCTAGCGCTGGGTGA
Organism: uncultured Actinomycetota bacterium; assembly: GCA_963776255.1. Lineage (GTDB taxonomy): Bacteria > Actinomycetota > Actinomycetes > Mycobacteriales > Pseudonocardiaceae > Pseudonocardia. Next base: position 91,989 of record CAVZMB010000021.1, read on the forward strand.
TCGTCGGCTCACACCGCGCAAGCCACAATTGGGTCACGGGAGACGATCAAAGCGCGCCCGCCCATGGCCCCCGGCGGTAGCGTCGGCCGATTCAAAACGAGTGTCAGGAGGCTGGTGTGCGGACGAGGCAGAGTCTGGCGGTGCTGGCGGCATTGCTGACGGGTTTGCTGGCTGTGGTCGGGTGTGCGCAACCCACCAGCAGCGGTGGAGCCGCCGGCGGTGAGTGCAAGCGCAATCCCGCGCCGGCCGCGAGCGCGGCCGCCGGCCCCACACAGGCCGAGGGAGCCAAGCCGAATGCGAGCTCGCTGAAGGTCGGGCTCGCCTACGACATCGGCGGACGCGGCGACGCCTCGTTCAACGACTCCGCCGCGGCCGGGATCGACCTGGCCAAGGCCGAGCTCGGGCTGACCCAGGTCAAGGAGCTGTCGGCGGCCGCCGGTGAGAGCGAGGCCGACAAGGCGACCCGGCTGCGCCAGCTCGTCGCGGAGGGTTACAACCCGATCATCGCGGTCGGCTTCGCGTACGCGCCGTCGGTCAAGACGGTGGCCGCGGAGAGCGCGAACGTCCGCTTCGGACTGGTCGACGCCGCGGTCGAGGGCGCAGCCAACGTCACCCCGCTGCTGTTCGCCGAGGAGCAGGGCTCGTTCCTGGTCGGCGCGGCGGCCGCGTTGAAGACCAAGGCCTGCCACGTCGGCTTCGTCGGCGGCGTCGAGGTGCCGCTGATCAAGAAGTTCGAGGCCGGCTACATCCAGGGCGCCAAGGCGGTCGCTCCGGACATCCAGATCACCTCGCGCTACCTCACCCCGGCCGGCGACTTCACCGGCTTCCAGGACCCCGCCAAGGGGAACGTGGCGGCCAAGGGTGAGCTGGACGCGGGAGCGGACATCATCTACCACGCCGCCGGACTGTCCGGGAACGGCGTTTTCGAGGCGGTCAACGCGGCCAACACGCCGGAGAACCCGAAGTGGGGCATCGGCGTCGACTCGGACCAGTACAACGCGCCGGCGCTGGCCGGGGTGAAGAACATCATCCTGACCTCGATGCTGAAGCGGGTCGACGTGGCGACCTATGACTTCATCGCCGCGGTCGCCGGCAATACGGTGGCCGCGCTGCCGACGATCTTCGACCTCAAGGCGGACGGCGTCGGCTACGCCAAGTCCGGTGGTTTCGTCGACGACATCACCCCGCAGCTGCAGGGGTACCGCGACGCGATCATCAACGGACAGATCACGGTCGGCATCGCGCCATAGGTGACCGACTACGCGGTTGAGCTCGCCGGGATCACCAAGCGTTTTCCCGGCGTGGTCGCCAACGACGACGTGCACCTCGCCGTGCGATCCGGCGAGGTGCACGCGTTGTGCGGCGAGAACGGAGCCGGCAAGTCGACCCTGATGAAGATCCTCTACGGCCTCCAGCAGCCGGACGAGGGAACCATCAAGGTGAACGGCGAGGAGGTGCACTTCCGGTCGCCGGCCGACGCGATCAAGGCCGGCATCGGCATGGTGCACCAGCACTTCATGCTGGCCGACAACCTCACGGTGACCGAGAACGTGGTGCTCGGGGCGGAGGACGTGGCCGGGATCGGGGCCCGGGCGCGCGCCCGGATCGCCGAGCTGGCCGGGACCGTCGGCCTGGTCGCCGAACCGGACGAGCTCCTTGAGCAGCTCGGCGTGGCAGACCGGCAGCGGGTGGAGATCCTCAAGGTGCTCTACCGGGGCGCCCGGACGGTGATCCTCGACGAGCCGACCGCGGTGCTCGTGCCGCAGGAGGTGGAGAACCTGTTCGAGACGGTCCGCACGATGCGGTCCGAGGGGTACACGTTCCTGTTCATCTCGCACAAGCTCGACGAGGTGCGGGCGATCGCCGACTCGATCACGGTGATCCGCCGTGGCCGGACCGTCGGCACCGTCGATCCCAAGGAGGTCACCAGCCGGCAGCTTGCCGAGATGATGGTCGGCAGCGAGCTACCTACGCCGGAGACCAGGGACTCGACGGTCACCGACCGGGAGGTGCTCCGGGTCGAGGGGCTCGACCTTGCTGCCGACGGTGGCAGCCGGATGCTGCTGGACGGCGTCGACCTCGTGGTGCACGCCGGCGAGGTGCTGGGCATCGCCGGCGTCGAGGGCAACGGCCAGACCGAGCTGGTCGAGACGATCATGGGGATGCGGCGCGCGACCGCCGGGCGGATCGAGCTGAACGGCGCGGACGTGACGAAGGCGACGACGTTGGAGCGCCGGGAGAAGGGGATCGGCTACATCGCCGAGGACCGCACGAGGTACAGCCTGCTCGCGCCGCAGCCGCTGTGGAGCAACCGCATCCTCGGTTACCAGAGCCGCCCGCCGGTGTCCCGCGGCTGGCTGATCGACCGCGGCGCCACCCGGGCCGACACCGAGCGCATCGTCACCGAGTTCGACGTCCGCACCCCGAGCGTCGACGCGCTCGCCGCCGCGCTGTCCGGCGGGAACCAGCAGAAACTCGTCGTCGGCCGGGAGCTGTCCGGGGAGCCCGGGCTGCTGATCGCGTCGCACCCGACCCGGGGTGTCGACGTGGGGGCGCAGGCCGCGATCTGGGACGTGATCCGCGACGCCAGGGCGCGCGGGCTGGCCGTGCTGCTGATCTCGGCGGACCTGGACGAGCTGATCGGGCTGTCCGACTCGATCAAGGTGATGCTCCGCGGCGCGATCGTGGCCGACGCCGACCCGGCCACCGTCACCCCGGAGGACCTCGGCGCCGCCATGACCGGCGCGGAGGCGACCGAGTCGCCGAGCCACCGGCGTGGAGGCCGACCGGAGTCGCCGACCACCGGCGCGGAGACATCGGCATCGCCGAGCACCGGCGAGGAGACACCGGCATGAGGGTCGCCGCGGTGCGGGCCACCTTGTTGCCGCCGCTGCTGGCCATCGCGTTCGCGGTGTTGCTGTGTGCGGTCGTCGTGCTGATCAGCGGCGGTTCGCCGGCCATCGCGCTGACCGCGATGGTCACCCAGGTCGGCCAGGGCACCACGGCAGTCGACATCGTGAACTCGGCGGCGGTGTACTACCTGGCCGCCCTCGCCGTCGCCATCGGGTTCCAGATGAACCTGTTCAACATCGGCGTGGAGGGCCAGTTCCGGCTGGCCGCGTGTGTGGCGGCGATCGTCGGCGGCGCGCTGGTGCTGCCGCCGGTGCTGCACACGATCGTGATCATTCTGGTCGCGGCCGCGGTCGGCGCGGCCTGGGCCGGGATCGCGGCGCTGCTGCGCGCCTACCGCGGGGTCAGCGAGGTCATCTCGACGATCATGCTGAACTTCATCGCGATCGGGGTGATCGCGTACCTGATCCGCCCCGAGACGTTCGGCGTGCTGCAGGGCAACAACATCTCGACCACCCCGATCGCGCCGAGCGGGTCGTTCCCGGGGATCAGCCTCGGCGGCGCCGGCACGGTGTTCGGCATGGTGGCGCTGGCCGCCGCGCTGGGCTTCGGCTACTGGTTCCTGCTGGGCCGCACCCGGTTCGGCTTCGAGCTCAGGGCGTCCGGGATCTCGCCGACCGCGGCGACTGCCGGCGGGGTGAACGCCCGGCGGATGGTGATCATCGCGCTGCTGCTCTCCGGCGCGGTGGCCGGGCTGGTCGGAATTCCCGAGCTGCTCGGCCGCGACCTCGCCTACACCCTCACCTCGCCCTCGGGCTACGGCTTCACCGGCATCGCGATCGCGCTGCTCGGCCGCAACCACCCGCTCGGCATCGCGTTCGGCGCGGTGCTCTGGGCGTTCCTGGACAAGTCCGGGCTGGCCCTGGACAACGTCGGGATCCCGCGCGAGATCGTGCTGATCATGCAGGGTGCCATCGTGCTGTCCGTGGTGATCGCCTACGAGATCGTGCGGCGCTGGGAACTGGCCGCCGAGCAACGCCGGGTGGCCGAGCAGCTCGAACCCGAGACCTCCTCCCCGGCGGCCAAACCATGACCATCGGACTGACCGCACCTCGCCAGTCCGGGCCGCTGGCCCAGCCCGGACGGCGCCGGGGCCTGCCGCGCTGGGCCATCGCGATGATCACGGTCGGCATCGGGGTGTTCGCGCTCGCCCTGACCGACACGTTGACCGGTCAGGACGAGCTTGCGTCGTCCGGCACCACGCAGGCCGCCGTCGGCCTGATGCTGCCGATCCTGCTGGCCGGGCTCGGCGGGCTGTGGTCCGAGCGCGCCGGCATCATCAACATCGGTCTCGAGGGCATGATGATCCTCGGCACCTGGGGCGCGGCGTGGTCCGGCTACTACGGCGGACCGTGGGCCGCCATCGCCGGCGGCATCCTGTTCGGCGCGCTGGGCGGGCTGCTGCACGCGTTCGCGACGGTGACCTTCAACGTCAACCACATCATCTCCGGCGTGGCGATCACGCTGCTCGCCGCCGGGGTGACCCAGTACCTGTCCGCGCTGGTCTTCGGGCCGATCACCCAGAACCCGCGGGCGTCGCCCCGGCTGGAGGGTTTCGACGTCTACTCCGTGCAGCCGTTCGCCGACTGGTTCGGCGATCTGAGGCAGCCCGGATACCGATCGTCTCCGACGTGGCCGGGCTGCTGACCGGCTGCTCATCGGGCTGACCCCGCTGGTCATCCTCGCCATCCTGCTCGTCCCGCTGACCTGGTTCGTGCTGTGGCGCACCCGGTTCGGGCTGCGGCTGCGCTCGACCGGGGAGAACCCGTACGCCGCCGAGTCGCTCGGCGTCGGCGTGTACGGGCACAAGTACGCAGCGGTGATCGTCTCCGGCGGGCTGGCCGGCATGGGCGGCGCGGCGCTGGTGCTCTTCCCCGGCCAGCTGGGTTACCTGGAGGGGCAGACCGGCGGTCGCGGCTACATCGGCCTGGCCGCGATGATCTTCGGCAACTGGCGACCGGTCGGGACGCTGGCCGGTGCGGCGCTGTTCGGCTTCGTCGACGGGCTGCAGCTGCGGACCGGCGGCGAGGCGGTACACGCGCTGCTGTACGGGGCGTCGCTGCTCGCGGTCGGCGTTCGGCGTGTGGTGGCTGGCCCGGCGGCGGTGGCTGCCGGCCGCGTTGTCGGCCTGGCTGCCGGGCTGGTGGTGTACCTGCTCTACATCTCGACCGAGACCGTGCCTCGCGAGCTGGCCACCTACTCCCCGCAGCTGGTCACCCTGATCGTGCTCGCGGTCTCGGCACAACGGTTGCGACCACCCGCGGCCGACGGGCTGGGGTACCGCCGCGGCGAGGGCGCAGTGACCGGCGCCGGCGCGGTCGACGCGGCGCCGGACTGGCCGGCGTTGCGAGCCGCAGCGGTGGCGGCGGCCGGACACGCGTACGCGCCGTACTCCGGGCTGATGGTCGGGGCGGCGGCGCTGTGCGACGACGGCCGGGTGGTCGTCGGCTGCAACGTCGAGAACGCCTCCTACGGGCTCGCGCTGTGCGCGGAGTGCACGCTGGCCGGGCAGCTCCGGCTGACCGGGGGCGGGCGGTTGGTCGCGGTGGCCTGCCGCTCCGGCACGGGCGAGCTGCTGCTGCCCTGCGGGCGGTGCCGACAGGTGCTCTACGAGTTCGGCGGGGCTGGCTGTCTGGTGGACGCGGCGGCCGGCCCGCGGCCGCTCGGGGAGCTGCTGCCGGAGGCGTTCGGGCCGGACGACCTGCCGGCTCGGCCGGGATAGCGTTCCGCGATGGCGGACCCACCCGACGGCTACGAGCTGGAGTTCGAGGACACCTTCGCCGGCGACTCGCTGGACCGCTCCCGGTGGCTGCCCTGCTACCTGCCGCAGTGGAGCTCGCGGGAGTCCTCCGCGGCGCGCCACCGGCTCGGTGACGGCCTGCTCCGGCTGGTGATCGAGGACGGCCAGCAACCGTGGTGCCCGGAGTTCGACGGACAGACCCGGGTGTCGTCACTGCAGACCGGGGTGTTCGCCGGGCCGGTGGGCAGCACCGTCGGCCAGTCCCGGTTCGCTCCCGGTCTGGTCGTGCGTGAGGCGCAGCGGAGCGAGCGGCTGTACACCCCGCAGTACGGCCGGTTCGAGCTGCGCGCCAAGGCGCTCGACGACCCGCGCTGCATGGTCGCGTTGTGGATGATCGGCTACGAGGACGAGCCAGAGCGGTCCGCGGAGATCTGCATCTGCGAGATCTTCGGGCGGGACGTGCAGGCCGAGTCGGCCGCGGTCGGGATGGGGCTGCACCCGTTCGGTGACCCGGCGATCGTCGACGAGTTCGCCGCCGAGCGCGTCCCGATCGACGCCACGGAGTTCCACGTCTATGCCGCCGAGTGGACGCCGTCGCGGGTGTCGTTCTTCGTCGACGGCCAGTTGATAAAGATCGTCGAGCAGTCGCCGTCGTACCCGATGCAGTTCATGCTCGGTATCTACGAGTTCGGGGCCGACGATGCGCAGCCGCCGTCGCGGCCGTACCCGAAGGAGTTCGTGATCGACTATTTCCGCGGCTACCGCCCGGTTGCGATCCGCCCGCCGACCGGCACCGTCGGATCGATGAGATGAAATGGCGGGCGTGCAGCCGGAGGACGGTTTCGCCGAGCTGGTCCAGCAGTTCGCCGGACGACCGGGTGTCGGTGTGCCGGACCCGACCGGCAGGCGCACGTTCGGCTCGTCCGCGTTGAAGATCAACGGATCGATCTTCGCGATGCTGTCCGAGGGCCGGCTGGTCGTGAAGCTGCCGGCCGAGCGCGTCGCCGAGCTGATCCGGGACGGGACCGGGGAGCCGTTCGACGGCGGCAAGACCCGGCCGATGAAGGAATGGCTGGCCGTCTCCGGACTCGACCCCGAGGTGTGGAGCGCGCTCTCGCACGAGGCGAGCGAGTTCGTGTCCTCCCGCAAGGGCTGACCCTAGGCTGGAGCCGCCGTCAGCACGCGCGCCCCCGTAGCCCAATCGGCAGAGGCAGGCCCCTTAAAAGGGTCCCAGTGTGGGTTCAAATCCCACCGGGGGCACCACCCAGCGACCGGCAAATCATGGCGTTGAGCTGCGGAAACGCTTCGTCGTACTGATCTTGGCTTGCCGGCTGTGTCCGAAACAGAGGGTCTGAAGGCTCGTTGAGGCCGAGCGTGGCCCGCCAAGGCGAGCCTGCGGCGGCGTCGCTCAGGACTGCGGCGACCCGGCTAGGCGCGTACGCCAACGCCTCGGCTACGGCCTCGGCCAGCCGCACAGGATTGTCAGGTCGTCAACGTTCAGCGGCGTAGGATCTGACAGCTGCCGAACCGGCGCCAATCTTGGGAGCCAGTCGTCGCCGGGCGGATCTGATGCTGGCCGACATCGTACAAGTCGACCGCATTCTGCACTGGGCGACGCCGTCGTTGCTGCGCCGCTGCGCGGGGCTGACGCATGCGGTTAGCAGAATGCCCTGGGCGCCGGACTCCAGAGGGATCTTGTTGAAGCCGTTGCTGGGGTCCTTCCACAGGCCGACTACGCGTGCGACATCGTGTCCGCGTGGACGGCACCGGTCTACCAGGCCCCAAGCGCTGAGGGTCAGCACAGCGGAACCTGGGTCGTCGGCAAACACGCTCGCATAGCGAGCAGACAACCGCGATGCGAGCTGCGGTCCATCGAGGAGCGGCGTCACGATCCCCGTCGGGCCGATCGCGCGGATGAGGTCGGCGACTTCGTCGTTTTGAGCAAGGTCCTCGCAGATCAGGACTACCACGGTGAACCCCTCGCGAACTCGATGAAGTGGAGAACGCGTCGGGATACGTTCACGGCTTCCCACCACCGCATCGCGGGGTGCAGCTCTCCCCGAGGTGATTCTGATAGATCTGCCCCGCGTCCAAGGACCATCGATGATGTTTGTTCTGGCGGACGTGGAACCAGCCGGTACCGAAGCGCTCCAGCGGTCGGGAGCAGCCCTTCTCCAGCTGCGGCGACAGCCCCAGTGCACCCAGTTGTCGGGAAACTCATCGAGCCGCGATCGCCTTCGGCGTACCCCGGTGGTGAGCGAGGCTACGCCGTGCGACTCGAGTAGTGCCTCCAACGGCGCAAGCTCATCCTCCGCGATCGCGCTCTCCGGCAGGCACACCACGTCGATGCTGTCGACCTCGTTGCGGGCGGCGACCAGCATCCGGTCAACCAGATCTAAGTCGAGTCGCTCGGCGGGGTCGAAGTCGAAGAATCCATACGGTTCGTCGGTATCGCGCTGCGCGGAACCTTCGATGGGGCGAAAGTCGCTTGCGCGTATCTGCAACGGCCATGGCAGCAGCAGGAAGTTGACATGGTCGGCGCGAGGCTCGGTGCCCCGCCGACGGGCCGGCAGCTTGTGCCATCGCACGCCGACGCTCGGCCCGTGCGCGGTCGCGTACCGAGACATGGATCGGATGGAGGTTCCTGGCGCTGGGGGCGTGCGCACCTTCGGAAGCACCAGCACCGCGTCCTGCGAAACTCGCGCGAGTGTGCCGCGCTGCGCGAGCAGCTCCCGGGCGCGGCCCCGGTAGCCACACCCGAGGGGATTTGAAGCGGCCAGGGCGACGCCGAGCCCGGCGCACGCCTCATCGGCGATGGCGTGCAGCGTCAGCACTGCCGCGCACAGCTTGCCCGGCTGTGTCCGACAAACACCCGCCTTCTCCGGCTGTGCGCCCGAATACGGTCAGAAGTTTCACCGGGCGTCGAGGGCGGCTTCTATGCGACGGCACGGGATGGCGCCCCGCATGTTCCCGCATGCGGGGAGCGTGTGCTTTGCTCGATCCCATCGATCCGGTGGCAACTGTTCGTCGTCGTGGAGTGGTCCTACAGTCAGCGCGCGGTCCAACTCCGAGCCTGGCTGAACTTGTGGCGGGCGCTCCGATCAGGGGCAGCTGGTGGGGTCACCCGAGAAATCACGAGATCTTTGAAGCGATCAACCGGGCACGTTCCTCGTCGGCGATCATCGCCACACCCCTCGTGCGGGGGAAGGTGACGCTGGTCCATCGTCGGCTCTGGCCGGCGCTTGTGCGCCTCGCGGACCGGCTCGACGTCGGAGCGCTCGACGCTCTTCACGAGGAGCACTCGGACTCGGGCGCTCATCGAGCCAATCGCATCGTGTTCCCGGCCTGGGTTCCGCCTGGCGTGATGCTGTCGGCTAAGGCGTTGAGCGAGGAAGAGGCGCTGAGCCAACTTCCTTACTGGGTCGTGCGCGATGTGCTGTCCCGCGTCAGTCCGACGTGATGCGACGACCGAGACGATCGGCAACTGCCCGCCAGAAGGCACGCGGCCGAATGTGTGCCGATGTTGCTCGCGCGCAAGATCGCTGGCTGGTTCCGGCGCTGGTCAGCAGCCCTGGCGACCGGCTCGTGCCACAGTTCGCGAGGTTGTGCGGCGGATGCCGGTTGGCAGCCCTGGTGGTTGGCCTCGCAGGCCTTGTCCATCAGCTCGATGATCTCGTTCACGGTCTCCGCATCCGCTAGTCCGCGTGTCCGGCGATGTTGACCACGATGCCGTGGGGATCTCGGACGAAGAACCGACGCACGCCCCAGGGCTCCTGGGTGAGTGGGTGGACGATCTCGTAACCGCGGCGTTGTGCCTCCGCATATGCGGCGTCAACGTCGGCAACAGCGACACTGAGCAACGACTGCTCAGGTGCGGTGGCGTCGCCGGCGACGAGGCTCACCTGCACACTCGGGTTCGTCGGTGATCGGAAGCTGGCAACCCAACCCATGTCGAACTGCTTCCGAAGACCGAGGAACTCCTCGTAGAAGTCGTGACCGGTGGTCGCGTCGTCGACGTTGAGGTTCGGCACGATGCGGCGAAGGATCATCGAGTCTCTCCGTGGTCAGTGGTCTCGTGAGTGGCGCACACGGTCTGTGTGCGCCACCCATGGTGACCGCTTAGCGGAGCGACCTGAACGCGGCCTGCACCTCCGTGGAGAAGAATCTCAGGCTCTTCCCAGGCGGCGAAGTGACCGCCCCGGTCGGCCTCGTTGAAGTAGGTGAGGCTGGGGTACGACCTTTCCACCCAGCTGCGCGGGGCCCGGAAGATCTCGTCGGGGAACGTCGTGAAGCCGACCGGGAGCGAGACCTCCGGAGGTGCCTGGCCGGCGGCAAGAGCTTGCGCTCGTCCGCTCTCCCAGTAGGACCGGGCCGCCGAGGCCCCGGTGCCGCTCAGCCAGTACAGCGTGACGTTGTCGACGATGTTGTTCCGGGTGAGATTGCCCGCGGGCTGGTTGTCGAGGAAGGCGCGGGAGATCTTGTAGTAGCTGTCGGTGTCGTGGTCGAACATCCAGGCCGCAGGGCGACGGGTGAACCAGCAGGGCGTAGCCAACGTCTGCGGCCGCGTGGCCTGCTCCAGGAAGTAGCCGAAGCCGCTCGCCCTGAACGTGGCGAGCGCGTCGGCCGCCGCGCGTTCCTGCTCGGTGTCCGTCGGCTGGGGGCCGCCCAGCGCCGTCACGAGCAGGTTGGCGCGGATGCCGGCCAGCCCCTCGGGTGCCTGGCGGCCCATCGACGTCGGTGATCGAGGCGCCGACGTCGCCGCCCTGAGCGACGTAGCGGGTGTAGCCGAGACGGTTCATCAGTTCCGCCCAGGCCTGCGCGACGCGGCCGGGGCCCCAGCCGATCTCGGTCGGTTCGCCGGAGAAGCCGTAGCCGGGAATGGACGGCAGCACGAGGTCGAAGGCGTCCTCGGCGCGTCCGCCGTGCGCGGTCAGGTCGGTGAGCGGGTCGACGACCTCGAGCAGCTCGATGACCGAGCCGGGCCAGCCGTGCGTCATGATCAGCGGCAAAAGGTTCGAATTTCGGCCTGGGACGTCTGGTCGGTCGTGGTCTGTGTTGGCACCGACATCGGAAATCCTCCGCTCGGGGACTGCTCCAGGCGAGTCCAGTTCGGTAGGTGCAGACGTCATGATCGACCCTGGGGAACGCGCGTCGCGCCCGTGGACATCCCTGGCCAATACCCTGGTCCGCTGGCGGAAGGGTCTCGGGCGCGAGTTCCGGCTACCGGACCGGCGTGACGCGACGGACCAGAACGTCGGCAGGGGTGCCGGCCGGCAGTGTGCCGGGGGTGCGCCAGGGGCCGTCCGGGAGGAAACGCGAGGACACGAACGCCGAGGCGACCTCGTCCGGCGCGAACCGCACCAGCAACGAGCCCTGCAGGCACAGCGCCGCCAGCTCGGCCAGCCGGCGGGCCCGGCGCTCCTCGCGGGCGCGCAGCTCCTCGCGCAAGGCGTCCACGGCGCGGTCGAACCACGGATCGGCTCCGGCCGCGCCGGTGATCTCGGCGAGCAGCGCGTCCAGTGAGTCGGGCTCCTTCTCGATCGCCCGCAGCGCGTCCAGCGCGGTGACGTTGCCGGCGCCCTCCCAGATCGAGTTCAGCGGCGCCTCCCGGTACAGCCTGGGCAGGCCGGAGTCCTCGACGTAGCCGTTGCCGCCGAGGCACTCCAAGGCCTCGGCCACCACGGTCGGCGTCCGCTTGCACACCAGGTACTTCGACACCGGCAGGGCGAGCCTGAGCAGCTCGCGCTCACCGCGGTCCACGGCGCCGGCCAGCCGGATCGCCAGCGCGGTCGCGGCCTCGGACTCGATGGCGAGATCGGCAACGACGGTCTGCATCAGCGGGCTGTCGGCGAGCTTCTTGCCGAACGCCGAGCGGTGCGCGACGTGGTGGGCGGCCTCGGACAGCGCCGCGCGCAGCGTCCCCGCCGAGCCCAGCACGCAGTCCAACCTGGTCATCGCCACCATGTCGATGATCGTCTGGACGCCGCGGCCCTCCTCGCCGAGCCGCCAGCCGATCGCCCCGGCGTACTCGATCTCCGCGGATGCGTTGGACCGGTTGCCGAGCTTGTCCTTCAGCCGCTGCAGCCGGATCCCGTTGCGCGAGCCGTCCGGCAGCACCCGCGGCAGCACGAAGCAGGTCAGCCCCTCCGGTGCCTGGGCCAGGGTGAGGAACAGGTCGTTCATCGGCGCCGAGGTGAACCACTTGTGCCCGACGAGCCGGTAGCTGCCGTCCCCGATCGGGCTGGCGGTGGTCGTCCCGGCTCGGACGTCCGAGCCACCCTGCTTCTCGGTCATCGACATGCCGGCCAGCAGGCCGTCCTTCGTGGACGGTTCGGCCAGCCCGGGCTGGTAGATCGTGGCCCGCAGGCCGGGCTCGAACCGCGCCGCGAGCTCCGCGTCGTGCCGCAGCGCCGGGACGGCCGCATAGGTCATCGAGATCGGGCAGCAGTGGCCCTGCTCCAGCTGGCTGACCAGGTAGAACCCAGCCGCCCGTGCGACGTGCGCCCCGGGCGCCGCGTCCGGCACCCAGGGTGCGGCGTGCAGGCCGGCCTGCACCGAGGTCTCCATCAGCCAGTGCCACGACGGATGGAACTCCACCTCGTCGATCCGGTTGCCGTAGCTGTCGTGGGTCCGCAGCCGCGGGGGGTGGGTGTCGGCCAGCCGGGCGTGCTCCCGGGCGTCGGCGGAGCCGACCAGCGTGGCCAGCCCCTGCAACACCGGCATCGCGCCGCCGGCGCCCTCCCGCACGATCGCGTCGCGGAGCGCCGGGTCGGCCGCCAGCGGGTCGAATCCGTCCAGCGGCGGCACCTGGTTCGACACGTCGTGGGTGTCGAACACGAACGCCTCCAGCCTGGGCAGATGCTGCTGTCCGACCACGGGTGGAGCCTATGCGGGTTGGCCTCCCGATGTCAGGACTCGAGGCCGGTCGCCGCAGTGCTCACAGGGCGGCGAGGCCGAGCCCGGCCGCAGCGGCGAGCCCGGTCAGGACGACGCTGCCGACCGCATAGCCGAGGGCTTGGCCGACAAGACGCCGTTGGACCAACCGCACGATCTCGATGCTGGCCGTGCTGAACGTGGTGAACCCGCCACAGAACCCGGTCCCTACCACGAGCTGCAGGCTGTCGGGCGCGCCGTGGAACAGCGTCAGCCCGGCGACGATCCCCAGCAGCAGCGATCCACCAATGTTGATCAATAGGGTGCCCAGCGGGAAGGTGCTCGCCCATCTGTTGCGCACCGCGGTGTCCACGACCAAGCGCGCACCGGCGCCGAGCCCGCCAGCGAGCGCGACCCAGAGCGCGATCACGGCGGTTCGCCGTCGACCAGGTCGGGGTCGATCGGAAGGCGGCCCTGCTGCCATCGGTGGTGGCCGGCCGCGAGAATGATCCCGAGCACGGTCAGCAGGATTCCCCCGAAGACACTCACCGCGGCGTAGCCAGTGGCGATCGCCGGCGCCCGATCCCGCAGCAGGAGATCCAGCTCGAGCGCGAACGCGCTGTAGGTCGTGAAGCCGCCGCAGAATCCGGTGCCGGCGAACAGCCGCAGCTCGCGGCGCCGACCGATGTCCGGACCCCGCCGGGCGAGCGCTTCGAGCAACACACCCAGCACGAACGCCCCGGTCAGGTTGACGGACAGCGTCGCGATCGGCCAGCTGCCTGGTGCGGTCGGCAGCGCCTCGGCGACGGCGTGCCGGGCCGCCGTGCCGAGCGCGCCGCCGATCACCACCAGGAGGATCAGCAGCGGACGCAGGTGGGTCACCCGCTCCGGTGCGGGCTGGTTACCACGGTCCGGGTGCGAGGCGGCGCCGCTGGACACGTCGCCGCCCCGCAGCGCACGTCGGTCAGGCGCGCCCGGTCTCGACGTCGCCGCCAGCGTCCTCCGCCGCCGGCGGTGGATCGTCCGCCGAGGCGGCCTCCGGCTCGCTCGCCGCGCGGGCTCGTCGCAGGTGTTCTTCTGGTGTGACGACTTCCGCGGGTGGCACCCAGGTGAACTTGCTCGTGACGTCCTTCAGCAGCACGAAGGCCAAGGTCCCGAACACGAACGGCAACGTCAGCGCGGGCAGGCCCCACGGTGTGAAGATGGACGCGATCGCCCCGAAGAGCAGCGCGGTGAACGCGGCGCACGCGACGCCCAACAACGCCGAACGCCAGGTCAGCACGTAGAACACCCCGGCGATCGCCAGCGCCGCGTCGAACGAGTTGAAACCCCAGAGACCGTTGTAGATCGACACGCCGTCGGCGCCGAGGGCGATTCCGGTCAGCATCCCGACTATCGAACCGACCAGGGCGAACAGCGCGGCGATCCGCGAGCAGAACAGGATCGCGACGATGATCAGAACGCCGGCGAGGATGCTGTTCAGGAAGAACAGCTGCCCGATGCCGCGGAAGATGGCGTTCAAGATCGCGAACGCGTCGGTGCTGCCCGCGGCCTGCGCGGTCTCCTTCAAAGCGACTTGGGCGCCTGGACCCTTCACCGCGGGTGCCGCCGGCGCCACCAGCGGGCCCAGCCGCCCGAAGGCGATCTGCAGCGCAGTCACCAGGAAGAGCAGTGTGACGACGTTGAAGGCCAAGGTGAACGGCGGGACTCCCCATGCCCCAAGGAACACGGCCGCGAGCGCCCCCATCAGTACCGAGGACAGCGCGCTGATCAAGATGATCCAGACGATGATGACCCCGTCCCAAGGCGGCGCGAGGAAGAGTCCGAGTGCCAGCCCGACGAGTACCCCGTTGAAGCCGTACAGGCCCGCGTGGATAGCGCCCTTGTCGAAGCCCAGTGCGTGCGCGGCGAGCGTCGAGAAGATCACACCCAGGGTGCCGGCGAAACCCAGCCAAGGGTTCTGGATGTACGCCGCGATCATGATGATCAGCCCGGTGATCGGGCTGTTCATGAAGACCACCTGCCCGACCCCGCGCAGGCAGTACTCGAGGAACCCCACGATCGGAATGTTCAGCACTCGCTCCTGAAACTCCGGCATGGTGCCGTTCACCAGGTGCAGCGGGCCGCGCCGCTCGGTCGGCTCTGCCGTGGTCATGACCGCCTCCTCGGGCGTGGTCTGTGGAGTTCTCGGCGTTCGGCCCCGGGACGCCGGCCGATTCCTTGCGACCAGCGTGGCCCCGGCCGTGCCCCGAGCCGATGAGACGGCTCGGGCAGGAGGAGGGCATCGCCTGTGCCCGACTCCCGCCCGAGTCGCCGCCGGGTTGAGGGTCAGAAGCTGGACTTCGGCACCGCCATGCCCTGCGCAACCTGCACCGGGCCGGCGGCCGAAGGGCGTACGTCGATGTCGAAGATCGCGGTCGGGATGTAGACGGTGGCGCACGCGTTAGGGATGTCGACCACCCCGGACAGGCGGCCCTCGATCGGTGCCGAGCCCAGGATCATGTATGCCTGGATGTCGCTGTAGCCGAACTTCTGCAGGTAGTCGATGGCGTGCAGGCAGGCCCGCTGATATGACAGGTGCGAGTCCAGGTAGTGCTGTACACCGTCCAGCGTGACCGAGGTACCGGAGAACGCCAGCCACTGGTCGTACCGCGGGTCGACGTTGCCCGGCATGAAGATCGCGTTCTCGGACACGCCGTAGGTCTCCATCCCGCCCTTGATCAGGTCCACGCCCAGGTCCATGAACCCGCCCATCTCGATGGCGCCGCAGAAGGTGATCTCGCCGTCGCCCTGGCTGAAGTGCAGGTCACCCATCGATAGCTTCGCCCCGTCGACGAACACCGGGTAGAACACCCTCGTCCCCTTGGTGAAGTTCTTGATGTCCTGGTTTCCGCCGTTCTCCCGCGGCGGCGCGGTCCGGGCGGCCTCGGCCGCGACGCGGTCGAATTCGGCGCCGGTGAGGTTGCCCAGGATCGCGGACTGCGGCAGCGGCGGCAGCGCGAGCGGTGGCACCCGGTTCGGGTTGGTGTCGATCAGCGCCTGCTCACGGGCGTTCCACTTTGCGAGCAGCGCCGCCGAGGGGGCGGTCCCCATCAGCCCGGGGTGGACGATGCCGGTGTAGGACACCCCGGGGATGTGGCGTGAGGTCGCGACGCCGCCGCGGAAGTCCCAGATCACCTTGTAGGCGTCGGGGAACTGCTCGGTCAGGAAGCCCCCACCGTTCTGGGTGGCGAACACCCCGGTGTAGCCCCAACCCTGGCCGGAGTAGGGACCAGAGTCCTCCTGCGGCACCGGCCCGACATCGAGGATGTCCACGACCAGCAGGTCGCCGGGCTGCGCGCCCTGCACCGCGATAGGACCACTGAGCACGTGAACCCCGGGCAGTGGGGCGTTCAGTACGTCGTCGGCGGAGTCGTCATTGTGGATCGCCCCGTCGAACCACTCCCGACACTCCACCCGGAAGCTGTCGCCAGGGCGGACGGTCACCTGCGCCGGGATGTCCCCATGCCACCGGTTGTGGCCGACGATGTCCTGCTCGGTGAAGCTCCGGTTGTTGTCCATCGGGAACACTACGTTCGGCATCAGATGTCCTCTTGTCTCGATGGTCCGCGGTCGGCGTGCCCGACCACGGCTGACTGCGCCGGGACCGAGGCCCCGGCTCCGGCGCGCAGGCATGCGGGCCCACGAGGCGGCTGTGACTTCGCTCTTCAGGTCAGATCTGCCGGCCGGCGCGGTCGCGCCGGGACGTGCTCGGCTGCGGCCTACGGTCGCGGCAGGCGCATCAGTGCCGGGTTCGCCGGGGCTGTCGGCGTCCGGCGGCGCGCACCCTTCGCCGGAATTTGGGACACGACGTCAGGCGTGTCGGCGGTGCTCTCGCTTCGGTCGATCGCCGCCATCGCGGTGTGGGACGCCCGGCTCAGCATCGGGGCGGTGAAGACCCGCGACATCTGCGCCCCGCACGCCGGGCAAGGCCAGTTCGGGGTCGCAGTGCCTATCGGCCGATTGACCTCGAGTAGACCGTCCTGTTCACAGCGATACTCGTACTTTGCCATTTTTCCTCAGCCCCGACGAGCACACACGGTGCAACCAAAACGGCGTTTGACGGGACCCGAGTGTGGGTATAATCGGCTCCGTCGTCAATAGGCCATTCGCGATGTCGCGCTACTCCGCGATCTTGCTTCTGGCCTGGTAGAGACGCGGATGTGCCCGAGCAGTGGTCTTCTTCCAGGTCGATAACCTACGTGAATCGTCCGATAACGCAGCCGACTCACGGCGGTAACACGCTATTCATATTCATGCGACTTCAGGAATTGCGCTGCTCGTCGCGAAAGTGGTGAATTCGACCCGATTCTCGTCCGGCATGCATCGCCATCTCTCGATCTCGGCGTCGGGAACCCTGGGCACGCCTCACATCCGCCGACAACGTTCCACGCCGCGTGGTCTGCGTTCGATGCGTAGCAGGCCCGTGATCGTCTCAGTAACACGATCGTCGTATCCAGGTAACACAACATTCACATCTCCCGGAGTTGGTGGGCGTACGCACGGCCTCGCGGCGAGGTCGAGGAAGCGAGCGAGTGGCGTGGGCAGCCACGTCGGCCGGGCGGTGATGCCGGGGGTCGCCGCCCGGCATGATCATGGGGGTCGGCACAGCTCGCTAAGTCCGGCTCGCCGCCAACCGGGCAGCCGCAGCGGCCGACCGGCGCACATCGGCCTGGGCGGTCCAGCGCATCGGGCCTGGGCCGAACGCGAGTCGCCCGCTGGTAGCCGCGGTAGCGACCTTCGCTGGCTACGGTCTGTAGACCGTGCCACGGGTGGCGGCGATCGACTGCGGGACGAACTCGGTGCGACTGTTGGTGGCCGACACCGTGCGGAACGGCGATCGGCCGAGCCTGCGCGACGTACACCGGGAGCTGCGGATCGTCCGCCTCGGGCAGGGGGTGGACGCGACCGGGGTGCTCGCCGCGGCGGCGATCGAGCGCACCAGGGCGGCGTTGGCCGACTACCGGGACGTACTGCGGCGGACCCGCGCGGAGCGGGTGCGGATGGTCGCCACGTCGGCCACTCGGGACGCGGCCAACCGGGAGGACTTCTTCGGCATGGTGCGCGCCACGCTGGGGATCGACGCCGAGGTGATCTCCGGCGACGACGAGGCGCGGCTGTCCTTCACCGGCGCGGTCGCCGGCCTGGATTCGGCGGGCGGTCCGTTCCTCGTCGTTGACGTTGGCGGTGGGTCCACCGAGCTGGTAGTCGGCGAGTTCGACGGCCGGCAGGCGCACGTGTGGGCGGCCCGCTCGGTGGACATCGGCTGCGTGCGGATCACCGAACGCTGCCTGCAAGACGACCCGCCCACCGCGGCTCAGATCCAGCAGGCCCGCCACCTTGCCGCCGCCGCACTCGCCGAGGCCATGGACGAGGTGCCGATCGGTGCCGCGCGGACCTGGGTCGGGGTGGCCGGCACGATCACGACACTGTCCGCGATCGCCATGGACCTGCCGGGCTACGACCCGGCCGTGATCCACCTGTCGACGATGTCCCGGCCGCAGATACACCGGGTGACCGAGCGGCTGCTCGGCGCGCCCCGGGCCGAGCGGGCGGCGATCGGCTCGATGCACCCCGGACGGGTGGATGTGATCGCCGGCGGCGCCCTGATCGTCGACGTGCTTGCGGAACAGCTGTCCGAGCGCGCCGGCATCACCGAGCTCGTGGTCAGCGAGCACGACATCCTGGATGGCGTCGCCCTCGCGCTCGCCGACGGCTGACCTGCGGTAGCCCAGCGACCGCGACCGCCGCGTACCTGCTCACGCGACACTAGGGAGTGGACTGCGGCGGACCGCCCGCCGGGGGGTCGCCCTGCGACGGGTAACCCGGTGGCGGGTAGCCCTGCGGTGGGTAGCCCTGAGGCGGCTGGCCGGGGGGTGGGTAACCCCCAGGAGGTGGCGGGTTGCCGGGTGGCGGGTACCCCGGCGGCGGGTAACCAGGCGGCGCTTGACCGGGTGGCGGGTAGCCCGGTGGCGGGTAGGCCCCAGGAGGTGGCTGGCCGGCCTGGCGGCGCCGCCGGCTGGACCGCCGAACCAGTAGCACGACCAGCACCACCACGGCGATGATCACGACCAGGATGCCCACCCCGACCCCGATCAACGTGCCGCCGAAGTCGCCACCGATCGTCTGGGCGTCGAGTTGGGGGTTCCGCGGTCCGAAGAACTGCGCGAGGTCCTGGTAGCTGCCCGACTGCTGGTCCGATCCGACAGTTACCTCGAGTCGGTCGAAGCGCCGCGGGAAGGTCGTCCAGGTGATCTCGGCGGCGCGGTTGACCGCCTCCTGGCCGGCCAGCGACGAGTGCGCGGACGCGGTGACCGTGACCGTGTCAACGCCGTTCGTGTTGGAAACATTGACGCTCGGATTCGTGAAGCCGTCCTGGCCGAGCGCACCTTGAAGCTGCCCGGCAGCGGCAAGGGAGCCGCACCCGGCGAGCAGCGCGAGTAGCAGCCCGAGGAGCCCAAGCCGTAGACGGTTCATGGCGGCGCAGTCTCCCAGCTCCCGCTCCGGCCCGACAGTCGACGCAACCGGATAGAGACATACGTTGGTGCGGTGCACTCGGCCTTCGGCGACATCGCGGCGCTGGACGACGCCGTGGTGGACTGCCGGGCCTGTCCCCGCCTCGTCGCCTGGCGCGAGCAGGTCGCGGCCGAGAAGCGGGCGGCGTACCGCGACGAGACGTACTGGGGCCGCCCGGTCCCTGGGTTCGGGCCGCCCGACGCCGCGCTGCTGATCGTCGGGCTGGCCCCCGCCGCGCACGGCGGGAACCGGACCGGCCGGATGTTCACCGGAGACCGCAGCGGCGACGTGCTCTACGAGGCCTTGCACGCCGTCGGCCTGGCCAACCAACCGACCGCCACGCACCGCGGCGACGGGCTCGCCCTGCGCGGCACCCGGATCACCGCGCCGGTGCACTGCGCGCCGCCGCAGAACCGGCCGACCCCGGCCGAGCGGGACGCCTGCCGGCACTGGCTGGTCACGCGAGCTGGGCCTGCTCCGGCCGACGCTGCGCGCCGCCGTCGCGCTCGGCGGCTTCGGCTGGCAGGCGTTGCTGGCCGCGCTGGCCGAGGCCGGCTGGACAGTGCCGCGGCCGCGGCCCGTCTTCGGGCACGGCGCGCATGTCGAGCTGGACGGGGTGGCGGACGAGGACGAGCCCCGGCTGCACCTGCTGGGCTGCTACCACGTCAGCCAGCAGAACACCTTCACCGGGCGGTTGACCCCGGCGATGCTGGCCGAGGTGCTCGCCCGCGGCGCCGAGCTCGCCGGGCTGTCCCGATGAGCAGTTAGGCCATCCAGGGTAGGCAGGATCACCGCCAGCAGGCTGGGTCAGCGCACGTATGCGGTGGAATCCTGGAGGTATGGCCAGCGACAAGCGGATCCTGATCGTCGGAGGCGGCTACGTCGGGATGTACACCGCGCTCCGGCTGCAGCACAAGCTGCACGCCGGCGAGGCCTCGGTCACCGTCATCGAGCCGCACTCGAACATGACCTATCAGCCGTTCCTGCCCGAGGCAGCCGCCGGGTCGATCGAGCCGCGGCACGTGGTCGTCCCGCTGCGCAAGGTGCTCCGCGGCTGTGAGGTCCTCCGGGGCCGGGTCACCGGGATCAACCACGCCGCGCACACCGTCACCGCCCGGCTCGCCGCCGGCAGACGAGGTCCAGCTCGGCTACGACCTGCTGGTGGTCGCCCCGGGCTCGGTGGCCCGCACGCTCCCGATCCCCGGTCTGGCCGAGTGCGGCATCTCGTTCAAGACCGTCGGCGAGGCCATCTACCTCCGCAACCACGTGCTGAACCGGATGGACGCCG
The DNA here is from genome assembly GCA_963776255.1 of uncultured Actinomycetota bacterium. GTDB lineage: Bacteria > Actinomycetota > Actinomycetes > Mycobacteriales > Pseudonocardiaceae > Pseudonocardia. The sequence goes on from CAVZMB010000021.1 coordinate 112,355, forward strand.
CCGCCTCCACGCTCGACCCGGACCTCCGCCGCCGGTTCCTCACCTTCCTGGTGGTCGGCGGCGGCTACGCCGGTGTCGAGGCGCTCGCCGAGCTCGCCGACATGGCCCGCTACGCCAGCCGGTACTACCGCGAGTTCGGCCGCGACGACCTGCGCTGGGTGCTGGTCGAGGCGGCCGGGCGGATCATGCCCGAGGTCAGCGCGGCACTCGGCGCCTACACGGTCGAGCAGCTGCATAAGGCCGGCATCGAGGTCTACCTGGACACCCGGGTCAAGTCGATGGAGGGCGGCCACGTCGTCCTCGACGACGGCACCGAGTTCGACTCGGACACGATCATCTGGACCGCCGGGGTGAAGCCGAACCCGGTGCTCGCCAGCACCGACCTCCCGCTCGACGACAAGGGGCGGGTGCGCTGCGAGTCGACGCTGCAGGTCACCGGCCTGCCCGAGGTGTTCAGCGCGGGCGACTCGGCGGCCGTCCCCGACCTGACCAAGCCCGAGCCGGGCGCGACGACCAGCCCGTCGGCCCAGCACGCGGTGCGGCAGGCCAAGGTGCTCGCCGACAACGTCATCGCCACCCTGCGGGGCCGACCGTGCCGGGAGTACCGCCACAGCTACGCCGGCTCGGTCGCCAGCCTGGGGCTTTACAAGGGCGTGGCCGAGGTCTACGGCGTGCGGCTACGCGGTTTCGTCGCCTGGTTCATGCACCGCACCTACCACGTCAGCCGAATGCCGACGTTCAACCGCAAGGCCCGGATCGTCACCGACTGGACCGAGGCGCTGCTTTTCCGCCGCGAGGTGGTGGCGCTCGACGAGCTGCACGAGCCGCGCGCGGAGTTCGCCAGGGCGACCGGCAGGATGTGAGCGTGCCGAACGCCGTCGAGGTGATCACGACCAAGCGCGACGGCCGGCGCCTGACCGACGCGCAGATCGACTGGATGATCGACGGCTACACCCGCGAAACGGTCGGCGAGGAGCAGATGGCCGCGCTGGCCATGGCGATCATGCTGCGCGGGATGGACGCCGCCGAGACGGCGCGCTGGACCAAGGCGATGATCGACTCCGGGGAGCGGCTGGAGCTGCCGCGGACCGGGCGGCCGCTGGTCGACAAGCACTCGACCGGCGGGGTGGGGGACAAGATCACTCTGCCGCTGGCGCCGCTGGTGGCCGCCTGCGGCGTGACGGTCCCGCAGCTGTCCGGCCGAGCGCTCGGGCACACCGGCGGGACGCTGGACAAGCTGGAGTCCATCCCGGGCTGGCGGGCCGAGCTGTCGCTGGCGGAGATCGGCGCGCAGCTCGACGCCGTCGGCGCGGTGATCTGTGCGGCCACCCCGACACTCGCGCCGGCCGACCGCAAGCTCTACGCGCTGCGCGACGTCACCGGCACCGTGGAGTCCATCCCGCTGATCGCCAGCTCGATCATGAGCAAGAAGATCGCCGAAGGAACCGACGCGCTGGTGCTGGACGTGAAGGTCGGCTCGGGTGCGTTCATGAAGACGCTGGACCGCGCGGTGAATCTGGCGACCGCGATGGTGCAGATCGGTAAGGCGCATGGGCTGCGCACGTCGGCGCTGCTCACCGACATGTCGGTGCCGTTGGGTGCGACGGTCGGGAACGCGCTGGAGGTCGCCGAGGCGGTCGACGTGCTGCGCGGCGGCGGACCGCCGGACGTGGTGGAGCTGACCGTGGCGCTGGCTCGCGAGATGCTCACCATCGGCGGGCTGGACGGGCCGGATCCGGCCGAGGTGCTCGCCTCCGGCGCCGCGCTGGCCAAGTGGCGCGAGCTGATCGTCGCGCAGGGTGGCGACCCGGACGCGCCGCTGCCGCAGGCTCGGCACGTCGAGACCGTGCTCGCCTCGCAGGACGGGGTCTTCGCCCGCTGCGACGCGCTCGCGGTGGGGACGGCGGCCTGGCTGCTGGGGGCGGGACGGGCGCGCAAGGAGCACCCGGTGCAGGCGGGTGCGGGGGTCCGGTTGCTGGCCCGGCTGGGTGCGGAGGTCACGGCCGGTCAGCCGCTGCTGGAGCTGCACACCGACACCCCGGAGGCTTTCGAGGGCGCTCGGGCCGCGCTGGACGGCGGGGTGCTGGTCGCCGAGACCGCCGAGGCTCGGCAGCCGTTGCTGATCGAGGCGATCCGGCTGGGCTGAGGGCGCCGCGCGTCGATCTGGCTCCGCCGCAGGCTATTCGGGCGGGATGTTGGCGTTCATGTCGAAGAAGTTTGTCGGGTCGTACTTGGACTTGAGGGCGGTCAGTCGGATCCACTGGTGGTCGTTGTACGCCTTGCGCACCCGTTCTTGGGTGTCGTCGCTGGTGAAGTTCACGTACACGCCGCGGCTGTGGGGCTCGAGGGCGCTGGAAGAGCCCGCGCACCCATTCGACATGGCGGTCGGCGTGGTCGGCTTCCTCGGGGAGCCAGGACGCCACGATGTTGAGGTCGTGGGAAGCGTCCCGGTAGGGGAACGCCGTCGAGTCCTCGGCTACCCGCGCCATCGCACCGCCGAAAGAGAAGATCGGCACCGCAGACAGCGGCGATGTGATCCGGGTGCAATGGTCGACCACGATGTCGATGATCTCGCCGGTGAGCGGGCCGAGCTTGTGTGACTTCCAGTAGTAGTGCCGGCCGTGCGGGTAGGCCGGGTCGAACATCCTCTGGTGGTCCACGTAGGGCTTGGGCAGCACGGCGTCGAGGACCGGGGCGGGAAGCGCCCGGATGGCCGCCAGCGTCTTGCGACCCGCGTCGACCGGCCCGGCGTAGGTGACGACAAGCGCCACGATTGGCTTGCCCCACAGGTGCTCGGGCACGATCGGCAGCGATGGCGCCAAGCGCAGGTTGGCCATCATGCCGACCTCGTCGGGCGCGTCGGCGATGAACTCCCGGAGGAACGCGAGCACGTCGGGTGCCTGGTCCATCGGCCACGCCACCATGCCGGCGAGCACGGTCGGGTCGAGCGGCTGCAGCGCCATCGTGAAATTGGTGACGATGCCGAAGTTGCCGCCCCCACCGCGCAGCCCCCAGAACAGCTCGGGGTTCTCCTGCTCGCTGGCCACGACGAACTCGCCGTCGGCGGTGACGACATCACACGCTCGCAGCCCGTCGATCGCCAGCCCGAACCTGCGCATCAGGTGACCGAGCCCGCCACCCAGGGTCAGGCCGCCGATCCCGGTGTGGCTGACGATCCCGCCGGTGCCGGCCAACCCGAAGGCCTGGCTCTCCCGGTCGAGATGGGCGTTCAGGCATCCGCCTTGGAGCTGGATCGTGCGTGCCAGTGGATCGACTCGTGTTCCGGTCATCGCGGACAGGTCGATGACCACACCGCCGTCGCGGACGGCGTGGCCGGCGACGGCGTGCCCGCCGCCCCGGACCGATGCGTCGAGGTCGTGCTCCCGACAGAAGCGCACCACCGCAATCACGTCGGCGACGCCCCGGCACCTAGCGATCAACGCTGGCCGCCGTTGAACGTGCCCGTTCCAGATCTGCCGGGCGGCGTCGAAGTCCGGGTGCCGTTCCCCGATCAGCTCGCCCGCGAAGTTCGCGGCCAGCCCCTCGATGGTCCCTCCATCGATCCCGTCAGTGTTCGTTGCCATTTCGCACCTCCTGGTTTCCAGGCATCGATCGTGATGCCGACGGGAGGTGGCCAGAAGTGCAGTGATTGAACCTGGCTAGGCGACGGGCTCGGCGCCGTGCAACGGTCGCGGGCCGTACTTGTGATCGCGGTGCCATGTGGGCAGGGCCCGGGCGATTGCCGGTGAACCGTGCACCTCGATCCAGCCCGAGCGCAGCGCGTGATGCCAGTCGAGCTCACCGAGGTGCCAGCGGGCGAACGTCACCGGGTCATTGATCACGACGACCAGGTCCTCCTCACCGCCCGGGTACTTCTCGCAGATCTCGGCGTCGCCACGTTCGACGAGGAGCCAGTTGCGACTGCCGCCGCCGGTGAGCGTGGGGTAGTCGAAACGAATCAGCGCCCGACGCCGCGGCAGCCGCTCTACGTCCAGGAAGAAGGTTGCCCACATCCACAGCACCACACCCGGATGGGCCTGCTCCGGTGTCAGCTCGGCCCACTTCGATCCCCAATGCTGAAGGGCCGTCATCACAACCGAGAGCTCGCGCCCCGCCTGGGTTGGCTCGTAGGTGGAGCCGTGGCCGTCGAGCTTGGAACGGATGTCGATCACACCGGCCCGTTCCAGGTCGCGCAGCCGCTTCGAGAGCAGCCCGCGAGACAGGCCGGGAGCGCCGTCGGCGATCTCGTTGAACGTCCGGCAGCCGAGGATGACGATGTTGCGGAGAATGATGATCGACCAGCGCTCGGCCAACACCTCCGATGCGCGCGCTATCGGGCAGTACTGCCCATATGACCTCACGCACTCAGCGTGGCACCCCGGGCGATCCCAAACTAGTTCAGAAGCTGAACCCGTCTAGTCGTCGGCGGAGTCGGCGTCGTCGTCGGCGGGCACCACACCGTTCGTCGTCTTGACGGCGGCCTTCGAGCGGCCCCGGCGCTGGGCGGGTCGCGGCGGTGGCATCGGCGGCGCAACCTGGGCGCCGCGGCCGAGGATGAGCTCGGCGAAGGTGGCCATCGCCTCGTCGAGCTGGCCGGCCACCTGGACGACACTGCGCCGTTCGGACTCCTGGTTGGCCTGCTTGACCAGCGACTCGACGGCGCTGCGGTCCGGCCGGCTGCCGACCGCGTTCTCCAATCGACCGAGACCCTGCTCGACGGACTCGGCCAGGCCGCCGACCTTGCCCAGCACACCGTCCTCGATCGTGGTGAGCCGGGCCGCGACGTCGTCCAGCCGGGTGGTCAGCTCCGTCCAGCCGTCCGGCGAGCGCGTCGAGCCGCTCGCTCGGGTCGACCGCCGGACGGGCGGCCAGCTCGTCGAGCCTGCCGTGCAGCCCGGCGCCGGTCTCACCGAGCAGGGTCCGCACCCCGTCGCCGGACTCGGCCAGCGACTTCTGCAGGACGTCGCGGGCGCCGTCGAGCTGCTCGCGCATCGAGCGCTCCAGGCCGTCCACCCGTTCCTTGGTCGAGCCGGCCAGCGCGCCGGGAAGACCGTCGATCCGCAGCTCGTTGCGGTCGAGCCGGTTGTCGATGTCGTCGAGGCGTTTGTGCAGCCCGGCGAGGCGGTCGTCGAGGCCGTTCATCCGGCCCGCGATGCCCTCCATCCGGCCGGCAACACCGTCCAGCCGCCCATCGAGCTGCGCGAGCGGCGTGGCCAACCGGTCGGTGATCGCCTCCACGGTGCGGGCGAGCGAGCCGAGGGCGTCGTCCTGGCTGTCGAGCTTGGCGACCGTCTCGTCCAGTCGCTCGGCGAGCACGCTGACCTCGGTGCGGTCGGGCAGCTCGGTGAGGCGCTTGCGCACCGTGCCGAGCGAGTCCAACGCGGCGAGCCGGGCGTGGATCTCGTCCAGCGAGTCGAAGATCTGTTGCTGCTCGCTGTCCCGGATCTCGGCGGCACGGTTGAGCATGCTGCGCATCCGGTCGAAGGAGAGGGTGCTGTTATCGCTCACGGCAGCTGCTGCTTTCTTGAGCGGACGGGGAGCCGCGATGAGGATAACGGGCTGACCTGCGGCTCCCGACTGGGCCATGTCCTTCCGCTGTCAGCGGCTACCGTGCGTATGTGACCGTGCCGTTGAACGCAGAAACCGTCCGTTCCGCCCCAAAGGTGTTGCTGCACGACCACCTCGATGGCGGACTCCGACCGGCCACGGTAATCGAGCTCGCCGCGCTCTCCGGCTACGACGCGCTGCCGACGACCGACCCGGCGCAGCTGCAGCGGTGGTTCGTCGGAGCGGCGCACTCCGGCTCGTTGGAGCGCTACCTGGAGACGTTCGGGCACACCGTCGGCGTGATGCAGACCGGCGACGCGCTGGTGCGGGTGGCCGCCGAGTGCGCCGAGGACCTGGCCGCCGACGGCGTGGTCTACGCCGAGGTGCGCTTCGCCCCCGAGCTGCACGTCGAGGCCGGGCTGACGATGCCCGAGGTGGTCGAAGCGGTGCTGGCGGGCTTCCGGTTGGGCGCGGCCCGGGCCGCCGAGGCCGGCCGGGACATCCGGATCGTGGCCCTGCTGACCGCGATGCGGCACGCCGCGTTCTCCCGGGAGATCGCGGAGCTGGCGGTGCGGTATCGGGACGACGGCGTGGTCGGCTTCGACATCGCAGGCGCCGAGGCCGGGTTCCCGCCGACCCGGCACCTGGACGCGTTCGAGTACCTGCGCCAGCAGAACGCGCACTTCACCATCCACGCCGGGGAGGGGTTCGGGCTGCCGTCGATCTGGGAGGCGCTGCAGTGGTGCGGTGCGGACCGGCTCGGCCACGGGGTGCGGATCGTCGACGACATCACGGTGGGGAACGACGGCGCCCCGAAGCTCGGCCGGCTCGCCGCCTACGTGCGGGACAAGCGGATCCCGCTGGAGATGTGCCCGACGTCCAACGTGCACACCGGGGCGGCGGACTCGATCGCCGAGCACCCGATCGGGCTGCTCACCAAGCTCCGGTTCCGGGTGACCGTGAACACCGACAACCGGCTGATGTCCGACACCTCGATGACCTCGGAGCTGCTGGCGCTGTCCGAGGCGTTCGGCTACGGCTGGGCCGACCTGCAGTGGTACACGGTGAACGCGATGAAGTCGGCGTTCATCGGGTTCGACGAGCGGCTGGAGCTGATCAACAACGTGATCAAGCCCGTCTACGCGAAGATGATCGCCGGCGACTGATCCGAGCCACCCGCCTCGAGCCGCGCGCCACCGGCGCGCAGGGCGCCCGACTTGTCGTGGGAAACCACCCGCCATCGTGGCACTTGTCGTTATGAGAACCCACGACAAGTGCGGATGTCTTGGGGTGCACCCCGGCTAGGAGTGCAGGTCGAGGCGTTTGGTGAAGTCGTCGACCAGCTCGCGCCAGCGGGCGACCTCGCGGTCGAACGGCGCACTCGGGGCCAACCGAGTCGGGTCCGGGCGGATGACGAACGACACCAGCCAGCCCAGGCTCTCCGACTCGGCGAGCGCCTCCGCGGGCTCGCCGTCCCCGGACCACTGGCCGGCGTCGCGCAGCAGTTCGGCGGCGAGTTCCAGCTGCACCGGGTCCACCGCGAGCGGGCCTTCGGCGAGGTCGTCGTCGACGCCCAGCAGCAGGTAGTCGTTCGTCTCGTCCACGGCGGCCGAGAGCTCGCCGGCCGTCGCCCGCTCCACCACCTCCGGCCAGGTCGACACCTGGGCCAGGTCGTGCCCGTCGGCGCCGTCCACCGCGAGATACCGGATCAGCGCCCGCAGGCTGCGGAACGCCGCGATCGTCCCGTCGCTTGCCGAGGAAGACCGGTTCGTCGTCCAGGTAGCAGCGCAGCGTGTACAGCTCGTCGTCCGCGGTGGTGATCCGGATCGGGTCGATGCCGACCTCCAGCCAGAAGCCGGCAGCGTCGGCCGGTGCCTCGTCGTCCTCAGCGGCCGCCGACCGCTCGCGGCGGCGCCCTCGCCGGCTGCGTCGGCGTCTCCTGCGGCTCGCCGACCGGCGCCGGCGGGCTCGTTGCGGGCGGCCAGCAGCGCGGCCGGGTCGACCTCGGGGGTGCCCACCAGTGCGTCGAGCGCGTCGATCACCTCGTCCCAGCGGTCGGCGATGGCCGTGCACAGCTCCTTCCACAGCCGCGCGCCGTCCCGCCCGGCGAACGGCAGCGTGCCCAGGTCGAGCAGCGCGAACCCGGGCGCGGAGTCCAGCACGTCGTGCACCTCGTCGCAGCTCGCACACGTCGGCCAGCGACCGGACGATCGCGACGATCTCGGCGAGCTCGCTGATCGTCCAGGTGTCGGCGATCCTCGGCGGCCAGCTCCGGCACCCCGATGACGTCGTATCGCTGGGTCTCCTCCGGGGTCAGCTCGTCGACCGAGAGCTGGGGAACGACCGACCACGCCGGGTGGTCGAGCGAGGTCGTGCTCCTCGGCCGTGCGCACGAACGCCGCGAGGTGCGCGACCGTCGGGAAGCCGAACACCGCGTCGTCGTCGCCGAGGAAGGCCTCCCACTCCTCGCCGTCCTCGCGCCAGCGCGGTGCCCAGAGCGTCACGAAGTCGCCGGCGGTCAGCGAGAGCCGGATCGGGACGATGTCGCTTGCCACGGGGCAGAGGGTATGCGGCCACCCGTCGGGGCCGTGTCAGTGTCCTTTTCAGGGGCCGGTCGGCTGCCAGACGGTCTTCAGCTCGACGAACGCGCGGAGCCGGTGCATGTCCGGCGGGCGGGTGAAGTCCGGCTCCCGGGCCGGCCGTCGGAGCACCCGTTTCACGGTGTCGGCGGCGGTGCGTTCCAGCTCGACCGCCTGCTCCTCGTCGGCCCCGGTGAGGTCGAGCGCGTCGACCCCGGCGTGCCCGGCGAGCCACGGCGCCAGCTCGGCGGTGTGCCCGGTGAGCAGGTTGACCACCCCGCCCGGGACGTCGGCGGTGGCCAGTACCTCCCCGAGCGTCACGGCCGGCAGCGGGCGGTCCTGCGAGGCGACGACGACCGCGGTGTTCCCGGAGCTGATCACCGGTGCGAGCACGCTCGCCAGACCGAGCAGCGCGTCCCGCTGCGGGGCGAGCACGGCGACCACGCCGGTCGGCTCCGGCGTGGTGTAGTTCAGGAACGGCCCGGCGACCGGGTTGATCGCGCCGAGCACCGCGGCGATCTTGTCGGTCCAGCCCGCGTACCAGACCCACCGGTCGATCGCGGCGCTGACCAGCGCGTCGGCGCGTCGTGTCGGCACGCCCTGGGCGGCGGCCACCTCGGCGACGAACTGCTCGCGGCGGCCCTCCAGCAGCTCGGCGACCCGGTACAGCACCTGTCCGCGGTTGTACGCGGTCGCGCCCGACCAGCCCGGCAGCGCCTTGCGGGCGGCGACGACGGCGTCCCGGGCGTCCTTCCGGGAGGCCTGCGCCGCATTGGCCAGGAACCGCCCCTTCGCGTCGCTGACCGGGTAGCTGCGCCCGGACTCCGAGCGCGGGAACGCGCCACCCAGGTAGAGCTTGTAGGTCTTGCGTACCGGCGCCCTGGTACTCGCGGCCTTCGTCTGAGACCCGGTGTCAGGCAAGGTAGGCCTCCAGCCCGGACCTGCCGCCCTCCCGGCCGAAGCCGGACTCGCGGTACCCGCCGAACGGTGAGGTCGCATCGAACCGGTTGAAGGTGTTCGCCCAGACCACGCCGGCCCGCAGCCGCTGCGCGGTCCACATCATCTTGGAGGCCTTCTCGGTCCAGATCCCCGCGGACAGCCCGTACCGGGTGTTGTTCGCCTTGGCCACCGCCTCCTCCGGGGTGCGGAAGGTCAGCACCGAAAGCACCGGACCGAAGATCTCCTCGCGGGCGATCCGCATGGACTGCTCGACGCCGGTGAACACCGTCGGCGGGAAGAACAGCCCGCGGTCGGGGATCGGACACGGGCTGGTCCAGCGCTGCGCGCCCTCCTCGTCACCGGCCGCGGTGAGCTCGGTGATCCGCTCCAGCTGGGCCCGCGAGTTGATCGCGCCGACGTCGGTGTTCTTGTCCAGCGGGTCGCCGACCCGCAGCGTGGCCACCCGGGCGCGCAGCTTGTCCAGCAGCTCCTCGGCCGCCGACTCCTGCACCAGCAGCCGGGATCCGGCGCAGCACACGTGCCCCTGGTTGAAGTAGATGCCGTTGACGATGCCCTCGACGGCCTGGTCCAGCGCGGCGTCGTCGAACACGATGTTGGCCGCCTTGCCGCCGAGCTCCAGGGTCAGCCGGCGGCCGGTGCCGGCCAGGGTGCGTTGGATCTCCTTGCCGACGTCGGTGGACCCGGTGAACGCCACCTTGTCCAGACCGGGGTGCGCCACCAGCGCCGCGCCGACGTCGCCGGCTCCGGGCAGCACGTTCAACACGCCGGGCGGCAGCTCGGCCTGCTGCGCGATCTCGGCCAGTACCAGCGCGGTGAGCGGCGTCGTCTCTGCCGGCTTGAGCACGATGGTGTTCCCGCAAGCCAGCGCCGGCGCGATCTTCCACGCCGCCATCAGCAGCGGGAAGTTCCACGGGATCACCGAGCCGACCACGCCGAGCGGTCGCGGGGTTCGGGCCGTAGCCGGCGTAGTCGAGCTTGTCCGCCCAGCCCGCGTGGCGAGAAGAAGTGCTGGCTGGCCAGCGGCACGTCGACGTCGCGGGACTCCCGGATCGGCTTGCCGTTGTCCAGGCTCTCCAGCACGGCGAGCTCGCGGCTGCGCTCGGCGATCATCCTGGCGATCCGGTACAGGTACTTGGCCCGCTCGGCGCCCGGCATGTCCCGCCAGGTGCGCTGGTAGGCGGTGCGGGCGGCGCCGACCGCATTGTCCACATCGGAGGAGTCCGCTGTGGACACCTCGGCGAGGGCCTCCTCGGTCGCCGGGTTGAGCGTCTTCATCGGCTCGCCGTGCCCGTCGACGAACTCGCCGCCGACGAACATCTGGTAGGACGGCCGGACGTGCGCGATAGCCGCCGACTCCGGGGCAGGCGCGTACTCCCAATCGATCTTCTTGGACACCGTCATCTACTCGCCGCCGATCTGGTCCGGGCTGGCGTAGTTGCCCTCCAGCTGGGTGCGGCGCTGCAGCAGCAGGTCACCGAGCAGGCTGGAGGCGCCGAAGCGGAACAGCTCCGGGGTGAGCCACTCCGGGCCGGCGACCTCGTTCACCGCTACCAGGTAGCGGATCGCGTCCTTGGTGTTGCGGATCCCGCCGGACACCTTGACTCCGCGACGCTGCCCGGTGCGGGTGTGCCAGTCGCGGACGGCCTGCAGCAGCAGGTGCGCGACCGGCAGCGTCGAGGCCGGGCTGATCTTCCCGGTGGAGGTCTTCAGCACGTCGCCGCCGGCGAGCAGGGCCAGCCAGGCCGCCCGCCGCACGTTGTCGTAGGTGCTCAGCTCGCCGGTCTCCAGGATGACCTTCAGGTGTGCGCCGCCGCAGGCCTGCTTCACCGCGACGATCTCGTCGAACACCGTCCGGTAGTCGCCGGCCAGGAACGCGCCGCGGTCGATCACCATGTCGATCTCGTCGGCGCCGGCGTCCACGGCCAGCTCGGTGTCGGCGAGCTTGACCGGCAGCGAGGAGCGGCCGGACGGGAACGCCGTGGCGACCGCGGCCACCGCGACCCCGGAGCCGCGCAGCCGCTCGACGGCGAGGCCGGCCAGGTCGGGGTAGACGCACACCGCGGCGACGTGCGGCACGTCCGGGCGCTCCGGGTCGGGGCGGATCGCCTTGGCGCACAGGGCGCGGACCCGGCCCGGGGTGTCCGCGCCTTCCAGCGTGGTCAGGTCGATCATCGAGATCGCCAGGTCGATGGCCTGGCGCTTGGCCTGCCGCTTGATGCTGCGGGTGGCCAGCGTCGCGGCGCGCTGCTCCAAGCCCGACCGCGTCCACGCCGGGCAGCGCGTGCAGGAACCGGCGCAAGCCCGCGGCGTCCCGGGCGGCCTGGATCAAGTCGGAGTGCAGCTCGTCGTCCCGCTCGACGGGGGTCCGAGCTGCGGGAACGGTGCTGGTCACCTCGTGAAGTCTAGTGACGCCGCGGCGGTGCGGGGCGGGCCGAACGGCGGATCGCGTTGCCGTTGGCCGGACGGGTCAGCGGGAGGTGTGCAGCCGGACCACGCCGACCGTCACGTCCTCCAGCCCGCCGGCGTCGAAGTCGCGTCGGAGCTGGTCGGCCTTGACCGTCGCCATCATGCCGTCGAAGGGCCCGTGCGCGTCGACCTCGCCGGTCTGCGGGTCGACGGCGAGCACGATGTAGCCGTCACACTGCCCGAGCTTCTCGGCAGCGGCCACCAGAGCCGCCTCGTCGGACGTCGTGTTCTCCGGCACTGCGATCACCTCCTACGCTCACCTAGTACAGCGTCGGAGGGTGCTCTCGCGTCACAGCTCGGCCGGCAATACACCCGTTCGGGTCAGCACTCATCGGCGCCGGTGACACCCGGCTTGCAGCTAGGAACACTGCGCGCATGCGATCACCAGGGCGGCGTACCAACCTCGCCCTGCTCGTGCTGCTCACCGTGACGGCGGTCACCGGGGTGCTGGCCTTCGCGGTCGGCGCGCCGGCGTGGAGCCGGGTGATCGTCGTGCTGCACGGTGCCGCCGGGCTCGGTGTCCTGTTGCTGCTGCCGTGGAAGTCACTGATCGCCCGCCGTGGCCTGCGCCGGACCGGCACGCTGCGCCGGGCGGCCGGCGTGGCGCTCGCGCTGCTCGTGCTGGTGTCGATCGGCGCCGGCGTGCTGCACGCGGCCGGCGGGTTCCGGGACTACCTGGGCCTGACGCCGATGCAGCTGCACGTCGGTGCGGCCGTGCTCGCGTTGCCGCTGCTGGTCGGGCACCTGGTGGCGCACCGCCGCCGCCGGGTGCTGCCGCGACACACCGACCTGTCCCGCCGGGTCGCGCTGCGCACCGGTGCGCTGGTGGCCGGGGCCGCGGCGCTCTATGTGGTGGTGCCGACCGCGGCGCGCCGGGAGACCGGGTCGCACGAGGTGGGCACCGACGACCCGGCGACGATGCCGGTGACCCAGTGGCTGTTCGACCCGGTGCCGCTCGCCGGACCCGGTCGGCTGGCGGGTGGAGACGCCGTCGGGTGCGCTGGACCTCGCCGCGCTCGCGGCGCTGCCGCAGCGCGAGGTGCGCGCCGTGCTGGACTGCACCGGCGGCTGGTACGCCGCCCAGGACTGGCGCGGGGTGCCGCTGTCGGCCCTGCTCGGTCCGGCCGTCGGGGCGGAGCAGCATCGCGGTGGTCTCGTCGACCGGGTACAGCCGGCTGCTGCCGATCACGGACGCTTCGAGTCTGCTGCTGGCCACCCACGTCGGCGGGTCGCCGCTGTCGTCCGGGCACGGCGGACCGGCCCGGCTGGTGGCGCCGGGCCGCCGTGGGTTCTGGTGGGTGAAGTGGGTCTCCCGCGTCGAGGTGGTCGACACGCCGTGGTGGTCGCAGCCGCCCTTCCCGCTGCAGTAGCACCCGCCGGCGACGGTGCCATGATCGCCGCCATGCGTCTGCTGCGCACCCCGGACGACCGGTTCGCCGACCTCCCCGACTTCGACCACGAGCCGCGGTACGCCGAGGTGCCGGACGGCGACGGCGACAGGCGGCGTGCTGCGGATGGGCTACGTGACGGCCGGACCGGCCGACGGGCCGGTGGTGCTCCTGCTGCACGGTGAGCCGAGCTGGTCGTTCCTGTACCGCACGATGCTGCCGGTGCTCGCCGACGCCGGGCTGCGCGCGGTCGCACCGGACCTCGTCGGGTTCGGGCGCAGCGACAAGCCCGCCGATCCGGCGGACCACAGCTTCGCCCGGCACGTCGAGTGGACCCGCGCGCTGGCCTTCGACGCGCTGGACCTGCGCGGTGTGACCCTGGTCGGCCAGGACTGGGGTGGGCTGATCGGGCTGCGGCTGGTCGCCGAGCACCCGGACCGGTTCGCCGCCGTGGTCGCCGCCAACACCGGGCTGCCCACCGGGGATGACGACATGCCCCCGGAGTGGTGGGCGTTCCGGAAGGCCGTACAGCGGGCGCCGACCCTGGACATCGGTCGGCTCGTGCAGGCCGGCTGCCGGACCGAACTGCCCGCCGCGGTGCGCGCCGGCTACGACGCGCCGTTCCCCGACGAGTCGTTCAAGGCGGGCCCGCGGGCGATGCCGACGCTGGTACCGACCCGCCCGGACGACCCGGCCGCGACGGCGAACCGGGCTGCGTGGGGGGCGTTGACCCGCTCGGACATCCCGTTCCTGTGTGCGTTCTCGGACGGCGACCCGATCACCGCCGTCCGTGGCGCCGATCCTGCAGCGGGTGATGCCCGGCGCGGCCGGTCTCGCGCACCCGACGATCACCGGTGCGGGCCACTACCTCCAGGAGGACGCCGGCCCACGGCTGGCGGCCGCGGTGGTGCGCTTCGTCCAAGCCGTGCCCCACACAGCCCGGTAGGCACATCCCGCGTGCGCCCTACCCCGCAATGAGCCGCGCCCTACGCCGCAATGAGCGGGCTTATTGCGGGTCGGCCGGCGGGTTTGATGCGCAATGAGCGGGCTCATTGCGGGTGGTGGGCCCGGGAGGTGAGCTCGAAGACCGCGACGCGGTCGGCGGCCGCGGCGAACTCGGCCGGGTCCGGCCCGGACACCAGCCCGATGTGCACGAAGAACTGCACCCCGTGCGGCACCTCGAGCGGGAACGCGGTCATCACGGCCCGCCGGAGGTCCGGGTCGGTCACCTCGCGCAAACCGACCTGCTCGCGCCGTCGGCCCCGAGACAGCTCGGCGCGCCCTGACACCCTGGCGTTCTTCGCCCAGTCCGCCTGCGGCAGGCCGGCGATCACGTACCGGCGGCCGTCGACGGTCAGCGGTGAGACTGGGGTGGCGCGCGGCGCACCCGAGACGCGGCCGGGCACGGTCAGCACGTGGATGGTGCCCAGCGGCAGCCCGAGCCGTTGCAGGAACTTGACCACGCGGTTCGCGTGCTTCAGCCAACCCGGCAGCCGGGCGGTAGCGGTCGTCATGCCGAGACCTTTTCATTCGAGTATCGAAACATTTCTCTCGCCACCGTATACTTCTTCGAGTGTCGAAGCAAACCGCCCGCGTGCGGCTGATCGAGCGAGTCGCGCAGGCCACCGCAGACTTCGGCGCCGCGACCGACGCGGTCGACGCCGCGGCCGCCGAGGCGTTCGGGGTGAACCGCACCGACCTGCGGATCCTCGGCGCGGTGCAGCGAAACGGGCAGCTCACCGCCGGCGGGCTGGCCGCCGCTGCCGGGCTGAGTCCGGCCGCGACCACCACCGCGATCCAGCGACTGGTGGCGGCCGGACACCTCACCAGGGAGACCGACGAGGCGGACCGCCGACGGGTGGTGCTGGCGCTCACCGACGACGCGAAGCGGCTGAGCGAGCGGGTGTACGGGCCACTCGGCCGGGCCGGTCGGACCGAGCTGCAGCGGTTCACCGACGCGGAGCTCGGGTTGATCGGCACGTTCCTGCAGCGGGGTGGACGGCTGCAGCTGGCCCAGGCCGAGCGGATCCGTGCGCTCGGGCGCTCTGACCCGTGATCAACGGCGCTTTTGCGTCGCCCTATTGCACGAAGGTGCCGTTCGTTCGGGGTGGTGCGGCACTACGGTGTGCGGCCATGGATGTGCACGTGGTCGACCACCCGCTGGCCAAGGCCCGGCTGTCCACCCTCCGCGACGAGCGCACCGGCAACGCCGCGTTCCGCGCCGCATTGCGTGAGCTGACCCTGATGCTGATCTACGAGGCCACCCGGGACGCGCCGGTCGAGGAGTACACCGTGCGCACCCCGCTGACCGAGACCACCGGCTACCGGCTGGCCAACCCGCCACTGCTGGTCCCGGTGCTGCGGGCCGGGCTCGGCATGGCCGAGGCGGCGCACGGGCTGATGCCCGAGGCGCAGATGGGGTTCGTCGGGTTGGCCCGCGACGAACAGACGCACGAGCCGACGCCGTACATGGAGTCGCTGCCGACCTCGCTCGCCGGGCGGCCGGTGTTCGTGCTGGACCCGATGCTCGCCACCGGCGGCTCGATGAGCTACACGATCGGTCTGCTCGTGGAGCGCGCCGCCACCGACGTCACCGCGATCTGCGTGCTCGCCGCACCGGAGGGGCTGGACGCCCTGCGCGCGGCCGGGCTGCCGGTTCGGGTGGTGACCGCGAGCATCGACGAGCGGCTGAACGACGCCGCGTTCATCGTCCCCGGGCTCGGCGACGCCGGAGACCGGCAGTTCGGAGCGGTCTGAGCGCCGGGCTGGCGGCGGTTCACGGCCGCCAGCCGTCGAGCGTCGCCCCGAGTGGCGCGGCGCCGAACAGCCGCGCCGGGTCGCCCGCATCCGGCGGCAGGTACCCGCGCAGCTCGAGCGACACCATGCCGTGCGCGATCGCCCACAGCGAGACCGCGATGTCGCCGGGCTGCACCGCCCGCAGCTCACCGGCGGCGATCGCGCGGCGGACCGCGTCGAGCACCGGATCGAAGGTGGACGCGGCCAGCGCGGTCGACTCGGCGTCGGGGGAGAAGTCCGCCCGGAGCGCTGCCGAACATCACCTCGTAGAAGTGCGGGTCGGCCAGCGCGCTGGCCCGGTAGGCGAGCCCGAGCCGGTAGAGGTCCTCGACCGGGTTGCCGCTCGGCGCCACCGCCGCCAGGTGCGCGCCGAACCGGTGGAACGCCTCGTCGAACAGCGCCTTGAGCAGCGCGGGCTTGCCGCCGAACAGCGAGTACACAGCGGTGGTCGAGGTGCCGACGTCGGCGGCGAGCTTGCGCAGGCTCAGCGCGTCCGAGCCCGTGCGCGGAGAGGGTCTGCCCGGCCCGCTCGAGCAACCGCACCCGCAGGGCCTCGTCGTGCACCTTCGGCCGCGGCATCGCCCGAAGAATACCTGCAACGTGTTTTGGAACCTAGTCGAGCAGTGTGGCCGCGACCGTGGCCCCGAGCTCCCAGCAGGACTCCAGCGCGGCCTTGTCGGGCTGGCCGGTGATCTCCAGCGGCGCCGCGACGCGCCGCCAGGACAGCCCACCGGCGATCGCGTCGACCGCCCGCGCCGCGCCCTCGGTGCCGAGGTTGCCGTGCACCCAGACCCCGTAGGGCCGCCCGGCGGTGGCATCCAACACCGGGTAGTACACAAGATCGAAAAAGTGCTTCGAGCGCCCCGGACATGTAGCCGAGGTTGGCCGGCGTGCCGAGCAGGTACCCGTCCGCGGCGAGCACGTCGGACGCGGTCGCGGCGAGCGCCGGCCGGCGCACCACCTCGACCTCGGCCAGCTCCGCCGGCTCGGTCGCGCCGCGCAGCACCGCGTCGAACAGCTCGGCCGTCGCCGGTGACGGCGTGTGGTGCACGATCAGCAGCCGCGGCATGCCGGCGAGCCTGCCGCAGGCGTCCGACGGCGGCTAGCCGGACTGCACGTGCCGGACGGCGAACCCGCTCGTCGGACGCGGCATCGGGTCAGCCGCTCCTCGGCCGCCGGGTCGGACGGCGCCACTGCCAGCAGCGCCTGCAGCCTGGCGCGCAACGCGCCGATCCGCTCGGCCGCCCGCGACCGTGCCGCCGGCAGCGCCGTGGGATCCGCGACCGGCTCGACGACCTCGAGGTAGATCTTGAGCTTGGGCTCGGTGCCGGACGGCCGGACGACGACCCGTTGGCTCGCCGCGCGCAGCACGAGCACGTCCGGGGCAGGCCGTTCGACGGTCGGCTCGGAGCCCAGCAGCCGCGCGAGCTCGGGGCCGAGCCGGTTCAGCACGTCGAGCCGCTCGGCCGGGTCCATCCGCAGCGAGAGACCCTCGGTGTGGTGCACGCCGTGGCTGACGGCCAGGTCGTCCAGCGCGTCGAGCGGCGTGCGGCCGGCCGCCTTCAGCGTCGCGGCCAGGTCGCAGGCCAGCACCGCCGCGGAGATGCCGTCCTTGTCCCGCACCGCGTCCGGGTCGACGCAGTAGCCCAGCGCCTCCTCGTAGCCGTAGACCAGGCCGGACCCGGCACGGGCGATGTTCTTGAAGCCGGTGAGCGTCTCCGCGTACCGAGCGCCGTGCCGGCCGGCGATGGCGCGCAGCAGCGACGAGGAGACCACCGTGGTCGCCACCAGCGGGTCGGTGAAGGCCGACGCGGACAGCAGGTGCTCGCCGAGCAGGGATCCGGTCTCGTCTCCGGTCAGCATCCGCCAGCCCGCACCGGGTACCGGGACGCCCAGCGCGCAGCGGTCCGCGTCCGGGTCCAGGGCGACCGCGAGGTCCGCGCCGACCTCGGCGGCCAGCGCCAGCAGCGCGTCCGCGGCGCCGGGCTCCTCGGGGTTCGGGAAGCGCACGGTGGGGAAGTCGGGGTCCGGGGCGGCCTGGTCGCGCACCACGTGCACGTCGGTGAAACCGGCCCGGCGCAGCGCGTGCACGGCCGGCTCACCGCCCACCCCGTGCAGCGGGGTCAGCGCGACCCGCAGCCCGCGCGCGGTGCCCCGGGGCAGCCCGCCGACCCGGTCCAGGTAGGACTCGAAGCACCTCGTCGTCGAGGGTGGTCCAGCGCTCGCTGGTCAGCACCGAGACGGCCGCCGGAGTCGCGGCGATCGCCGCCTCGACCTCGACGTCCGTCGGCGCGTTCAGCTGGGCGCCGTCGGCCAGGTAGACCTTGTAGCCGTTGTCCGCCGGCGGGTTGTGCGAGGCGGTGATCTGCACACCGGCCACCGCGTCCTTTCGGCGCACCGCGAAGGCGAGCACCGGGGTCGGCAGCGGCGCCGGCAGCACCCTGGTGTCGAACCCGGCCGCGGCGAAGACCCCGGCGGCCGCGGCGCAGAACGCCTCCGAGCCGTGCCGGGCGTCCCGGCCGAGCACCACGGTGCCGCCCCGGTGGCCGCGGCCGGCCAGCCAGCTCGCCAGCCCGGCGGTCGCCCGACGCACCACCGCGACGTTCATCCCGGCCGGCCCGGCCCGTACCGGGCCACGCAGCCCGGCCGTCCCGAAGCGCAGCGGACCGGCCATCATGATCGCCAGCTCGTCGGCGGCCGCAACCGATGCCGCTCCCGAGCCGCCCATCGCCGCCGCGAGCACCCGCTGCAGCTCGGCGCGGGTGTCCGGGTCCGGGTCGTCGGCCACCCAGCGCAGCGCCGAGTCGCGCAGCGCGGTCCAGCCGATCCGGTCGATCGCGCCGGTCATGGCCTCGGCACCTCCCTAGCCGAGCCCGGACCGGTCGGCGGCCCAACGGATGACCAGGTCACGGACCAGCGTGCCCATCCGCCCGGCGGCCCCGGCACCCGCCTCGAGCACCTCGCGGTGGTCCAGCGGTGCCCCGGTCAGCCCGGCCGCCAGGTTGGTGACCAGCGACAACCCGAAGACCTCCAGGCCCTCGGCCCGGGCGGCGATCGCTTCGAGGACGGTGGACATGCCCACCAGGTCGGCGCCGATCAAGCGCAGCATCTGGATCTCCGCCGGCGTCTCGAAGTGCGGTCCGGGCAGCCCGGCGTACACCCCCTCGCTCAGCGTCGGGTCGATCTCCTTGGCGAAGGCGCGCAACCGCGGGCTGTACAGGTCGGTGAGGTCGACGAAGTGCCCGCCGGACAGCGGCGAGCGCGCGGTGAGGTTCAGCTGGTCGGAGATCAGCACGGGTTCGCCGACCCGCATCCCCTCGCGAATCCCGCCGGCCGCGTTGGTCAGCACGACCAGCCCGCAGCCGGCTGCGGCTGCCGAGCGCACCGCGTGCGCCACGGCCCGCTCCCCGTGACCCTCGTAGAGATGGGTGCGCCCGAGCATGACCAGGATGCGGTGGCCGCTGAGCTCCACCGAGCGGATCGAGCCACCGTGGCCGGTGACGGTGGGCGGCTTGAAACCCGGGAGCTCGGCCATCGGCACCGACGCCAGCGGCTCGCCGAGCACGTCCGCGGCCGGTCCCCAGCCGGAGCCGAGGACGATCGCCGCGTCGTGGCTAGCCGATCCGGTCTCCCTGGCCAGCGCGGCCGCCGCCGCCTCGGCGAGCTCGTCCTCGGCAAACGCGTCAGGTTCCGGGCCGCTCATGCCGGCCTGAACCCTTCCGCGATCCTGCCGAACAGCTCGGCCTGCTCCGGGCCGCCGACCCCGGCCAGCCGCAGCACCCACAGGTCGTCGCCGCTCGGCACGAGCCTGGCCCAGACCAGGCGCTCGCCCTCGGCGCTCTCGGTCCGGTAGCGCAGCTCGTAGGTCTGGCTGGAAGGCACCGCGCGGAGCGGCTCCTCGACGGTGACGCGGTCGACGCCGAGCCGCCGGGCGGTCAGCGTCGAAGCGAAGGCGTCCGGGTCCGCGCTGTTCCCGGTGAACCGGTCGACGCGCAGGTCGGCGGCGCCGTCCGGGCTGACGAAACGTGCCACTGAGTTCCCCTCCGCGAGCTTCGACCAGCCCGGCGGGACGGGCACCGTGAAGCCCGCCGGGTCGGTATGTGTGACCAAGGCGACGGCTTGATCGGGGACGTCGGCGGGCGGCGCGGTCAGCGGCGACTGCCCGGCCACCAACCTGGTGGCCGTCCAACCGCCGGCCACCCCGACCAGCACGGCGAGCACCAGCAGCACCGCCGAGGCGGCGACCCGGGCCGGCCGGCGGCGCCGCGTCGACCGATCGGCCTGCGGCGGCAGCGGTCCGGGATCGACGGCCAGCGGCGCCCCGACCTCCGGCGGGTCGGGGGGTTGCCGGTAGGCGCGACGAGGCGCCGGCACCCGCTCACCGGCCTGGCGTGGAGCTGGTACCCGCTCACTGCCGGGGGGCACGGCCGGGCTGCGCGGAGCCGGTACGCCGGCGTTGGCACGCGGTCGCGGCTCATCGCGGGGGAACCGTGGCAGCGTCGGGTCCGGCAGCAGTGGGCTCAGCCTGCGCAACACCTCGGCGAGCGGCAGCCGTCTACCAGGGTCTTTGCGCATCAGCCCGGCGATCACCTCGGCCACCGGACCGCGTACCGAGGTCCGGGGCACCGGCCCGGCCACGACCTCGGTGATGGTGGCGATCGGGTCGCCGCGGACGTCGTAGGGCGGGTGGCCCTCGACCGCGGCGAACAGCGTCGCCCCGAGTCCCCACAGGTCGGCCGCCGGCGTGACCGGGCCGCCCGCGGCCACCTCGGGCGCGATGTAGGCCGGGGACCCGAGCACCAGCCCGGTCGTGGTCATGGTGGTGTCGGCGACGTTGCGCGCGATGCCGAAGTCGGTGAGCTTGATCCGCCCGTCGCCCGCGACCAGCACGTTGCCCGGCTTGACGTCCCGGTGGGTGATCCCGGCCCGGTGCGCCGAGCGCAGTGCAGCACCGACCGCCGTGCCGATCGCGGCTGCCTCGGCGGCGCCGAGCCGCCCGCGGTCGGTCACGAGCTCGGACAGGCTCCGCGAGACCAGCAGCTCGAGCACGACGAACGGCTCGCCGCCGTCCTCGACGACGTCGTACACCGTGATCACGTTCGGGTGGGACAGCCCGCCCAGGGTGCGTGCCTCCCGGAGCACCCGCTCCCGGAGGTCGGCGCGGTCCGCGGCCGGCACGCCGCGCGGCACGGTCAGCTCCTTGACCGCCACCTCCCGCTTCAGCACCTCGTCGAAGCCGGACCACACCACGCCCATCGCGCCGCTGCCCAGTGCGCCGGTCAGCAGGTAGCGACCTGCGATGCGCCGTGCGCCCGGCCGTGGCGGAGCGTTCCCGGCGGTGGGCATGCGTCACATTCTGCACACCGGCCGTCCCGGCACTCGTCGCCGGCGGCGTCCGGGTCGGGCACCGGGTAGCGTCCCGTCGGTGGGCGAGTCGAAGCTCCCCGATCCGAGGACGGCCGAGTCGGGCTTCCCGATCCGTCCGGTCTACGGGCCGGACGACGTCGCCGACGGGCTCGACGAGCGGCTCGGAGCACCCGGCCGCTACCCGTTCACCCGCGGCGTCTACCCGACGATGTACACCGAGCGGCCGTGGACGATGCGGCAGTACGCCGGTTTCGGCACCGCGACCGAGTCCAACCGGCGGTACCACCAGCTGATCGAGAACGGCGTCACCGGGCTGTCGGTGGCCTTCGACCTCCCCACCCAGATGGGGTTCGACTCCGACGAGCCGATCGCGGCGGGCGAGGTGGGCAAGGTCGGCGTGGCGATCGACTCCATCGAGGACATGCGGACGCTGTTCGACGGGATCCCGCTGGACCAGGTGTCCACCTCGATGACGATCAACGCTCCGGCCGCGGTGCTGCTGCTGCTCTACCAGCTGGTCGGCGCCGAGCAGGGCGTACCGGGGGAGAAGCTGTCCGGCACGGTGCAGAACGACGTGCTCAAGGAGTACATCGCGCGCGGCACCTACATTTATCCTCCGGCATCCTCGCTGCGGCTGACCAGCGACATCTTCGCCTACTGCGCGACGGAGCTGCCGCGGTTCAACACCGTCTCGATCTCCGGTTACCACATGGCCGAGGCCGGTGCGAACCCCGCGCAGGAGGTCGGCTTCACGCTGGCCAACGGCATGGAGTACGTGCGCGCCGCGCTGCGCGCCGGGCTCGCCGTGGACGACTTCGCGCCCCGGCTGTCCTTCTTCTTCGTCTCCCGGACCTCGCTGCTCGAGGAGGTGGCGAAGTTCCGGGCGGCACGGCGGATCTGGGCCCGGTTGATGCGCGAGGAGTTCGGCGCGCAGCACCCGAAGTCGCAGATGCTGCGGTTCCACACCCAGACCGCCGGGGTCCAGCTCACCGCGCAGCAGCCGGAGGTCAACCTGATCCGGGTGACGGTGCAGGCGCTGGCCGCGGTGCTCGGCGGCACCCAGTCGCTGCACACCAACTCCTACGACGAGGCGCTCGCGCTGCCCTCGGAGCTGGCCGCTCGGCTGGCCGTGCGCACCCAGCAGGTGCTCGCCAACGAGACCGACCTGACCGCCACCGTGGACCCGTTCGCCGGCTCGTACGTGGTCGAGACGATGACCGACGACCTGGAGCGCGCCGCGCTCGACCTGATCGAGGCGGTGCAGAAGCGCGGCGGCGCGGTCGAGGCGATCGAGCAGGGGTTCCAGAAGGCCGAGATCGAGAAGACCGCCTACCAGACCGCCCGGGAGATCGAGTCCGGTGAGCGGGTGGTCGTCGGGCTGAACAGGTTCCGCATCGAGGCCGACGAGCCGTACGAGCCGTTGCGGATGGACCCGGAGCTGGAGCGGCAGCAGGCGCAGCGGCTGGCCGCGCTGCGGGCGTCGCGGTCGTCCACCGAGGTCGATCGGGCGTTGAGCGCGCTGCGCTCGACGGCCGAGCGGAGCGGGCCCGAGCACAACGTGCTGTACCCGCTGCGTGAGGCGCTGGCGGCTGGAGCCACGGTCGGCGAGGTGTGCCACGCGTTGCGCGATGTCTGGGGGAGCTACACACCCAGCGACGCGTTCTGAGCCGCGCTGGTTGACGGTGCTGCCGTCGCGCCGGACTACGCACGGCGAGCGGCCGATCCGCGCCGGTGATCGGCCGATTCGTCGGGCCGGAAGGTGCTGGTCCGGCCGTCCGCAGCAGATCGGCTACCCCTTGGCGCGCTGATCGCTCGCGGCGGGTTTTGAAGTTGGTACGCCGCCGTACGGGTGATGCACGATATGCGCATGGGGGAAGTGCGTTTCGTCCGGTGAACGGTGGTGAACTTTCCGCGTGACTCTGCTGGTGCACAGCGACCTCGCGCCCGACGCTCCGGTGGCGAAGGGGACGGTCGTGGACGACATCGCACAGGGCAGCGGGCCGTCCTGGTTGGACGCCTGGC
The DNA here is from genome assembly GCA_963776255.1 of uncultured Actinomycetota bacterium. GTDB lineage: Bacteria > Actinomycetota > Actinomycetes > Mycobacteriales > Pseudonocardiaceae > Pseudonocardia. The sequence continues at coordinate 135,480 of CAVZMB010000021.1, forward strand.
TGGCCCGGCATCGCAGCGACCTGGTCGCCTGGCGCCGCCAGCTGCACGCCGTACCCGAGCTGTCCAGGCGCGAGCACCTCACCACCGCGCTCATCGCGAAGCAGCTGGTCGACGCCGGGCTGCAACCGGAGCCGCTGGCCAGTGGAACCGGGCTGATCTGCGAGGTCGGCTCGGGCGAGCGCTGTGTCGCGCTGCGGGCCGATCTGGACGCGCTGCCGCTGATCGAGCGAACCGGGCTGCCCTACGCGTCCACGGTGGACGGCGTGATGCACGCCTGCGGTCACGACGCGCACACCGCGATCCTGCTGGGCGCCGCGCTCGCGCTGACCGCGGCGCCGTCGCTTCCCGGCCGGGTGCGGCTGATCTTCCAGCCGGCCGAGGAGGTGCAGCCCGGCGGTGCGCTGGACGTCATCGCCAGCGACGGGCTGGTCGGAGTGGACCGGTTGTTCGCGCTGCACTGCGATCCGCGGCTCGAGGTAGGCAAGTTCGGTACCCGGGTCGGCCCGATCACCTCGGCCTGCGACTACCTCGAGCTCAGGCTGACCTCGCCCGGCGGGCACACCTCGCGCCCGCAGCTCACCGCCGACCTGGTGCACGCGCTGGGCACGGTGATCACCCAGCTGCCCGTGCTGCTGTCCCGGCGGGTCGACCCGCGTTCCGGCACCGTGCTGGTCTGGGGCGCGGTGAACGCCGGCGAGGCCGCGAACGCGATCCCGCAGCACGGCGTGCTGCGTGGCACGCTGCGGACCGGCGACCACGCGACCTGGTGTGAGCTGGAGCCCCTGGTGCGCCAGCTGGTCACCGCGTTGCTGGTGCCGACCGGCGTCGGCTACGTGCTGGAACACCTGCGCGGCGTGCCGCCGGTGGTGAACGAGCCGATGTCCGCCGGCATGCTGCGCGACGCCGCAGTGGCCGTCCTGGGTATGGAGGGCGCCACCACCACCGAGCAGTCCAGCGGTGGCGAGGACTTCGCCTGGTACCTGGAGAAGGTCCCCGGCGCGATGGGCCGGTTGGGCGTCTGGCCCGGGCACGGCCCGATGCGTGACCTGCACCAGCCCGCATTCGAGCTGGACGAGCGCGCGCTGCCGATCGGCGTGCGCATCATGGTGCACGCTGCCCTGTCCGCCCTGAGCTAGCCGGCCGGTAACTACCTGCCCGGCGAAACCGCGGGCTCGACGTCGGTGTGGCTGAAGTCCGCTCCCTTGAACAGCAGCGGCTCACGAGCTGCCCTCGCCAGGGCGTACGCAAAGCAGTCGCCGAAGTTCAGCCGGGCCGGGTGCCCGCTGCCCTTGCCGAAATCGCGATACGCGGCCCTGGCGAGCATCGCGTGGTCCCGGGTCACCGCCTCGATCTGCAGCCCTGCTGTCGCAACCAGGTCGTCGACATGCCGGCTGGCGATCGGATCGCGGCTGGAGTCGATCACGATCGCGGTCTCGAGGTAGTTCGCCGCGGAGATTCGCGGCCGCTGCGCCGTGGCGATGGCAAGCGCGAACGTCTCGGCGTCCGGCTCGTCTCGCAGGATCGCGATCAGGGCAGAGGTGTCGACGATCAACGCGGCAGCCCGGACTCGTCGTAGAGCAGGTCACCGTGCTCGATGGTGCGGAGCGGCTCCGGCAGACGAGGCGCGGTGTCACGGCCGATGGCCAGCAAGAGGTCCGCCGTGGACCGGATGCCGGAGTCCGTCTGCCGGACACGTTCCAGCCTTTCCCGTACCGCGACGGTCACGGCCTCGGTGAGGCTCTCACCGGTGAGCCTGGCCAGCTCCCGGGCCAGCTCGTGCGCCTCACCGTTCTTGATGTTGAGACTCACTCGGTCCTCCGTGGTAGACACATCATTCTACCAAGGTGCCACGGCGTTCCCACCCACCGACCGTCAAGCGTTGATCACCCGTGCGCTGACCTCGGGCAGCTCGCCGAAGCGGGCGGCCTCATCGGTGGTGATCAACGTGCGGCCGGTCGCACGGGCGATCGAGGCGATGACGAGGTCGTGCGCACCTCGCCGCTCGCCGGTGCGGCGGACGTGAGCCAGCAGCGCGGCGTGGTGGGCGGCGACGCTCGCGTCGTAGCCGGCGATCGGAAGCACAGCCAGGACCTCGTCGAGGAAGGCACGTTGCGCGGCCGCGCGGGCGGGGTTGTCGTCGAGCAGGACACCGGCGGTGTATTCGGCGATGGCGATCGCCGGCACGGCGACGTCGTCGGTGTCAGCCAGCTCTGCCAGGTCGGTGCGGCCTCGCACCCCCTCGATCAGCACCCCGGTGTCGAGGATCAGGCGTGCCACGGGTCGGTGTCCAGCTCGGCGGAGACAGCCTCGCGGGCCGCACGCACGTTGGAGGCGAAGTCGTCATCAAGCGCCGGGTTGTCGCGCCACCGGCTGAAGACCTCACGCACCGCGGCGCCATTCGCGCGTGGCGCCGGCACGATCAACGCCACTCGCTTCCCGGCGCGGGTCACCACGATCGTCTCGCCCTGCTCCGCGGCGTCCAGCGCGGCGGAGAAGTTCCGCGACGCCTCGGACGCCGACATCTCACGCACCCGCTCAGAATAGCAAATTCAGATAGTCTGAGAAGGGAGTCGGTCGCGTCACGCCAGCCAGTCCAGCCACGCCCCGCTGGGGTGGGCCCGCGCCAATGCCCCGCCGCCCGGTGCCCTTGCCCCTTCCCGCCAGCCCAGCCGCCCGACCAGCCCGAACACGCCGTCTCGCCGACTGGCCTCGACCAGCGCCTCGGCAACCGGGTGCCCCTGCACGCTGCGTCGAGCGTCCGGCCCCAGCGGGATCAGCGGGTCCACCGACACCCACTCGACGGCCCGGCCGGCCGCGATGCCGGCGAGCACCTCCCGGAACCGGGCCAGCTCGTCGTCGGTCAGGAAGACGTGCACGAACGTGTCCACGACGCACAGCACCGCCTCGGCCGGCAGGTCCGCGACGACGGCCGGGAGTGCGTCGACGAGGTCGCCGCGGACCAGGCGCTCCGGATGGGCCCGGACGACGTCGACCGCGCTGGCGAAGCGGGTCACCGCGCCGGCCTCCGGCGGGATGCAGGCGGCCAGCCAGCGGCGCACCTCCTCGACCTCGACGTCCAGCGGCTCGACGTCGACGCCCACCCGCGCGACGATCGCCGGCATCGCGCTCGGGACCGGCGCAGGACCGCCGCGCAGCATGCACGCCAGCTCGACGGGCGACGCTGCCTCGCCGACCACGACGTCGGACCGCGGCCGTCGGTAGCGGTACCGGTAGCGATCGAGCTGCAGGCCCAGGCCCGCGCCGGTACCCAGGTCGACGAGCGCGAGCGGTCGGCCGTACTCCTGCGCGATGCGACCCAACACCGGAAGCACCGCGGCGCTGCGCCCGACCTCGTTCATCTGGTAGCGGTGCCGGCCGCACAGCTCGGCGAGCGCCGCGCGGTGCGACACACAGAAGTCGACGTAGGCCGCCCGGAAGTCGCCGTCCAGCGCTGGCTGGTTCCCGCCCGGCAGTGGGTAGTACGGCGTCAGCAGTGGCGGCTCGCGCTCCGCGACGAGGAACTGGACGGCCGCGCTGAGCAGCAGCGGCGGGAGCCGCTCGGCCGGTATGCCGGCCGCCAGCTCGAGCAGCACCGGCTCCTCGGCGATCGCCCGGAAGGTCTCCGCGGTGAGCCGCCAGCTCGCCGGCGCGTCGGGCCCCGACCAGCCGTCCGCGATCTCGTTGGCCTGCGCGGCGATGCGTCCAAGGTGATCTCTTGCCGGGGCCGCATGCACCGGTCCAGTCTGCCCGCCCCGGCCGGTCGGCAGGGTTCCCCAACCCGAGCCCGTACCCGATCCCTGCAACGAACGGCACTCTCGTGCAATAGGGCCGTACAAACCCGCCGTTGATCACGGGGAGTCGTGCTGACGCGCGCCGGGCTGTCCCTCCGGCGTGCCGGTCGCACCGGCCGCACCGGCGTCATCGGCCGCACCGGCCACAGTCTGCCGAACCGGCGTCATCGGCCATACCGGCCCCAGCGGCCGCACCGGCGGTGCCGAGCAGGGCGAGGGCGACGGCCGGGAACACCAGCACCGACACCAGGCCGGCCGCGACCAGTGCCGCCGAGGTCGCCGGGCTGAGCGCGCCGAGCCGTTCCCCGATCTCGGCGGCGGCCACGATGAACGGCAGCGAGGTGGCTTGCAGGAACCCCGCGGCGACCGTCCGCCGCGTTCCCAGTTGGCTGCGGTACAGCACCGCCGGGAGTCCGCGCACGATCATCAGCGCCAGCACGAACAGCGGGACCTGCACGAGGTTGACCACGGAGGCGAACAGCGCGCTGGCGTCGAAGCTCACTCCGCTCGCCACGAAGAACACCGGGATGAGGAAGCCGTAGCCGATCGCGTCCAGCTTCAGCTCGGTGTGCGGGTGCACGGTTTCGGCGTCCATGTCGATGAGCCGCAGCAGCGCCCCGGCCAGGAACGCGCCGAGGATGGCCTCGAAGCCGAGGCCCTGCGGCCAGCGCGACGAAGCCGACCAGCAGCAGCACGGCGAACCGGATCCGGATCTCGGCGGTGGTGTCCTGCAGGGGGGTGAACATCCGCTCGAAGCGCTGGAACAGCCCGCCGCGGAGCAGGGCGAGCACGAACAGCACCGCGATCACCCCGAACCCGATCAGCAGCAGCAGCTTGACCCCGAGGCTGGTGGCCTGTTCGGAGAAGAACAGCGAGAGCAGGATCACCGCGCCGAAGTCGGCGATGGACGCCGCGGCGATGATCAGCTGCCCGGTCCGGCCGGTCGCCTGCCCGGAGTCCTTGAGCACCGGAACCACCAGCCCGAGCGAGGTTGCGCACAGGATGATCGCGACCAGCAGCGGGGACGAGGTGAAGCCCGCCGCGGACAGCGCGAGCCCGGCCAGCACGGCCAGCGCGAACGACGCCACGAAGCCCAGCAGCGCCAGCGTCAGCGGTCGGCCACGCAGCCGCCGCATGTCGATCTCCAGGCCGGCGAGGAACAGCAGGAACGCCAGCCCGATCAACGCGAGCACCTCGACCGGCGGGTCGACCTGCACCCACCCGAGCAGCGCCGGGCCGATCACGATCCCGGCGACGATCTCCAACACCGGTGACGGCACCCGCACCCGGGGGATCAGCCGGACCACCAGCGGCGCCAGGAACGCCACCACCATGACGATCAGCAGGTTCGTGAATGACATGGACGCCTCGTGAGTGCCGATTGCCGCTATGGCGTTAGTCCGCGCTCACAGGCGCGCCAGCGCGTCCTCGACGCCGCGGTGGAAGGTGGGGTAGGCGTAGATCATGGTGCGCAGCACGTCGACGGTCAGCCGGGTGTGCACGGCGAGCGTGAGCAAACCCAGCACCTCCCCGCCGCGCGGCCCGGCGGCAGTACCGCCGATCAGCACCCCGGTACGGGCGTCCACCACGAGCTTGATCAGCCCGGCGTTCCCCGGCCCGTGGATCCAGCCCCGGGCCGACTCCGAGGTCTGCGCCGTCGCGGTGCGGACCTCGTGCCCGGCTGAGCGGGCGGCGGCCTCGGTGAGCCCGACCGTGCCGATCTCCGGGTCGGTGAACGTGACCCGGGGCACCGCGGTGTAGTCCGCGGGGGTCAGCGGCTCGCCCAGGATGTCGGCGGCGGCGATCCGGCCCTGGTGCACCGCGAGGTGGGTGAACACCCCGACGCCGGTCACGTCGCCGACCGCCCACAGTCCCTCGGCGGCACGCAGCCGCTCGTCCGTCGCGACCGCGCCGGTCGACTCGTCCAGCCCGTAGTGCCCCAGCCCGAGGCCATGCATCCGCGGCCGCCGACCCACCGCGACCAGCAACCGCTGCGCGGAGACGCTCGACCCGTCGTCCAGCTCGACGCTGACCTCGGCGCCGGATCGGCCGACCCCGACCGCTCGGGCGCCCAGCCGCAGCTCGAGGCCCTCGGCCCGCAGCACGTCCGCGACGGCCGCGCTCACCTCCGGCTCCTCGGAAGGCAGCACCGTCGGCGCGGACTCGATCACGGTGATCGCGGAGCCGAACCGGGCGAACGCCTGTGCGAGCTCCAGCCCGATCGCCCCGCCGCCCAGCACGGCCAGCGAGGTCGGCACGGCCTCGGCGGAGATCGCCTCCCGGTTGGTCCAGTACGGCACGTCGGCCAGCCCCGGGATCGGCGGGACGACCGGGGCCGACCCGGTCGCGAGCACGACACCGCGAGAGACGACGAACTCCTGGCCGTCGACCTCCACCCGGTCCCGCCCGGACAGCGTTGCCCGGCCGCGCACGAACGTGCCGCCGGCCTTCTCGAAGCGCTGCACGGCCACCGTGTCGTCCCAGTCGTCGGTGGCCTCCTCGCGGATCCGCTTGGCCACCGGGGCGAAGTCCGGGTGCACCTCGGCCGAACCGGCGAGCCGGGCCACCCGGTGCGCCTCGGCGATCGTCTCCGCCGCCCTGATGATCATCTTGCTCGGCACGCAGCCCCAGTACGGACACTCCCCACCCAACAACTCGGCCTCGACGCCGACCACGTCCAGCCCGGCTTCGGCGAGCCGTTTCGCGACCTCTTCGCCGCCCGGTCCCATCCCGATGACGACCACGTCCGCGCGCTTCGGTGCTGCCGCTGCGTTCACGGGGACACAGTCCCATGGGCGGGCGGCCTGTTACACACGTAACGCCGCGGGCATCGTCGGGCTCTGTGCGGCGAGGACCCTCCCGGGAGGAACGCATGAGCACCACCCCGATCGCCGACTACGCCCTGCTGTCCGACCGCCACCGCGCCGCCGACCGGTGCGGTCTGCGCCGCGGCGACCACGTCGCTGCCGGAGGGGATCGGCTGGGAGCGCAACTGGGATTACCGCGATGCCTGGGTACACGACGCGTCGTTCATGCTGGCGGCGTACCGGCTGGCCGAGCAGCCGAACCCGGACCACCCGGGCGCCGGGGTGGCGGCGGTTCATGTCGGCTGCGCGGACGCCGCCGCCGATCGTTCAGCCATATCGGGCTGGTGAACGCCGCATGGGCGATCTCCCAGGCCGAAGGGTCGGGGCAGGCGTCGCAGTGAGCGGAAGGGGCTCAGACCTTGATCACGGCCAGGTCGGCGACCCCGGCGACCGCGTCGTAGTCGTCGCCCTGGGTGACGACCGGCAACCCGCGGGACGCTGCGGTGGCCGCGATCCAGAGGTCGTTGACGCCCGCGCGCCGGCCGACCTCCACGAGGTGGACGCGCATCGCGGCCCAGATCAGCGCCGCGCGCTCGTCGGCCGGCAGCACTTCGACGTCGGCCAGCGAGTCGAGGGTGGCCAGCCGGATCGCGCGTGTCTCGGTGTCCGACGCGGCGAGCACGCCGGCGTGCAGCTCGGCCAGGGTGACCACGGAGATTGCAGACTCGTCGGGCAGTCGGGACTCGTCCAGCGCGCGCCCACTCTCGCTCGCGATGAAGACGCTGGTGTCGAGCACACCACGCGCGGTCATCTGACCGGCCCGAGATCGTCGGTCGACTCGTCGAGGCGTTCGAGGTCGGTCCGCAGCTGAGGATCCGCCTGGGCGATTCGCAGCCGTCTGACCAGCTCTGCCTGGGTAACCAGTGGCGCCGGGCACGCTGAACCGGAACAAGCCGAGCCACCGGACGGCCGCGGACGGTGATCGTCACATCGTCGCCGGCCTGCACCCGCCGCAGTACCTCCGCCGTGTCGTTGCGCAGCTCCCGCGACGGGACGCAGCCATGGCGACGATCGTAGCAGTTCTGTCGCATCACAGGTCGGCAAACGTCCAAGCCGGAGGTGCGGGCCGGAGCTAACGTGCGGCGTATGGCGATCCCGGACGTGGTGGTTGTCGGGGCCGGAGTGAGCGGCCTGAGCACGGGCATCCTGGCGGCCGAGGCCGGGGCCCGGGTGCGGATCGTCGCGGCCGAGCCGCCGTTGCGCACCACGTCGGCCGCCGCGACCGGCATGTGCGGCCCGGTGTTCCGCGGTCCGGACGAGCGCACCGCCGGCTGGGAGCTGGCGACCGTCCGGCACCTCGTCGAGTTGGCCGGCGACGAGCCCGGCGCGGGTGTGCACATCTCGACCGGGCTGGTCGCTGCACCAGCCTCGGTCGGCTCGGCGCCGCCGCTGGCCGACGAGACCGCGTTCGTCCGGCCGGCCGATCCGGCCGAGCTGCCCGCCGGGTTCGACTTCGGCCTGTGGCTGCGGGTGCCCCTGGTCGACATGCCGGTCTACCTGCGGTACCTGGCGGATCGTTTCGTCCGGCTCGGCGGGGTGTTGACCGAGCGGCGGGTCGAGTCACCGGCGGCTGCAGCCGAAGGCGCGCGGGTGGTGGTCAACTGCGCGGGGGTGGGCGCGGCGGCGCTGTGCGGCGACGCCGACCTGCGGCCGGTGCGCGGCCAGCAGGTCGTGGTGGCCAACCCCGGGCTGGCGGGCTTCTTTATGCCCGCGCCCGGCCCGGACGAGTGGGCGTCCTGGCACGTGCACGGCGACCACGTTCTGCTCGGCGGGATCGCGTTCGAGGACGGCTGGGACCCGACGCCGACCGAGCGGGACGCGGCCGGCATCCGCGAGCGCTGCGCCGCACTGGAGCCGCGGCTCGCCGATGCGACGGTGCTGGAGCACCGGGGCGGGCTGCGGCCGGTGCGGCCGCGGGTCCGGCTCGAGGTCGAGGACATCGACGGCGCGGACGGCCGAGTGCGCTGCGTGCACAACTACGGACACGGTGGGGTCGGCGTGCTTCAGTCTTGGGGCTGTGCCAAGCAGGCCGTCGCGCTCGCGCTGGGGTCGCGGGTCGGCTGAGCCGCCGGTTAGATCGGTTCGTCCCGCAGGCTCGCGCCCTGCGCCAGCAGCTCACGCTGCACGTCGGCGGCCGGGACCTTCCGGGGCGGCCGCTCCGACGCGGTAGCCAGCGCCGCGCACACCCCGGCGGCGTGCCCGGTGGCCATCGCGATCGGCATCACCCGGTAGGACGAGTGAGCCTCGTGCGTGCCGGAGATGCACCGCCCGGCGACCAGCAGGTCGTCCACCCCCATCGGCAGCAGGCAGCGCAGCGGGATGTCGTAGGCCTGCCCGCGCGGCACCCGCTTGAGCACGGTCCCGGTGCCGGCCGGGTTGTGGATGTCCACCGGGTATGCGCCGCGGGCGATGCCGTCATCGAAGGTGCGCGCGGCGAGGATGTCCTCGCCGGTGAGCTGGTACTCGCCGAGTACCCGGCGGGTCTCCCGGACGCCGACCTGCACCCCGCTCTGCGCGACGTAGGACTCCGCGAAACCCGGCACCCGGCGGCGCAGGAACTCAGCGACCTGGTCCAGCTGCCGCCGTGCCGTCCACTCGGCTCGGGTGAGCTCCCAGACGTCGATGCCGAGCGCACCGACCCGGGTGCTGTTCACGCTCACCTCCCGCTCGTGCGGGGTGGCGAAGAACAGCACGTCCTCCCGGGGCAGCTCCAGCTCGCCGGCCGCGGTCGCCTCCCGGACCAGGTCCCATAGCCCGTGCACGCCGCGCCACTGGTCTGGGTGGTCGCGGACGTAGTCGGCGAACCCGGGTGCGGCGAACTCGACCATCCGGAACATCAACGTCATCGGCTGTACCAGGCCGTCGGACTCGCGGCCGACCTCGAACTTGGCGCCGGCCGCGGCCGCGACGTCCCCGTCGCCGGTGCAGTCGATCACCACGTCGGCGTCGATCGCTACCGGCCCGGACTTCGTCTCGAACACCACCCGGTGGCCGCGCTCGACCGGCACCGTCCCGGAGGCGAACGCGTGGAACAGCATCCGCACGCCGGCCTCGTCCAGCAGGTCCAGTGCGGCGAGCTTGAACTGCTCCGGGTCGAACGGCACCGTGTAGCCGGTCTCCGGTGACGGCGGGACCGCGCCGCGCCGCTCGGTCAACCGGGCCAGCAGCTTCCACAGCGCGCCGGCCACCACCGGCTCGCCCTGGCCGTGGTCGGTGGGCAGCAGCCGCGGCTCGGAGTCCGGCGCCGCCTGCTTCAGCTCGTTGTGGAAAGACATCAACGGCATCACGAGGGCGGCGGTGGCGTTGCCGCCGAGGAACCCGTAGCGCTCGACGAGCACGACGTCGGCGCCGGACTGCGCCGCGCCGAGGGCGGCGCCGAGTCCGGAGGGGCCGCCGCCGACGACGAGTACCTCAGTCCTCCCGGCCAGCTGTGCGGAGCGCGGCGGCAGCGGCACCAGCGTGCGGTGCCGCGGCGGGATAAGGGGCGGCATCCGGCTCTCTCTCGGGGGCGTCCGGGTCGGGTCCCGGATCGGCGTCGCCGGTGGCCTCCAGCGAGTCCAGCAGATCCTGGTAGCGGCGGGCGGTGGTCTGCGCACGACGCTGCAGGTCGCGGACTCGGTCACGCAGGCGCGGCAACCGCTGAGGGTACTCGTCCCAGAGCCGGTCGATCTCGGCGAGCAGTGGCCCGGCCTGCTCGCGGGCCACCCCGCGCAGCGCGGGCGCTCCTACCGCCTGCGCGAAGTCGAACACCTTTCCGGCGTAGGGCAGCGGCAGGAACGGCACCCCGCTGAGTGCAGCGAAGATCAGGAAGTGCAGCCGCATCCCGACCGCGAACTCGAGGTGCTGCATGAAGCCGAGCACCTCACGCGGGCTGTAGCGGCTGTTCAGGATGCGGCCGCGGTCGGGGTTGGTCATGTGCGAGAGCACGGCGTGACTGTGCCGGACGTCGTCGCGCTCCATCGGGACGAACACCACGTGTGCGTCGAGCCGGTGGATCAGGAATTCGGCGGCGGTGGCCAGCAGCTGGTGGTAGCCGGTCTCGTCGAGATGCTCGGCGGCGCGGCCCGGCTCGCGCACCGACATGCCGACCAGCCGCTCGCCGACCGGGATCGCCTCCCGGGTGAGCCACTCGGCCGGGAACTCCGACGGGGTGAGCAGCAGCGCCGGGTCGGCGGCGACCGTGATCTCCCGGTCCACGCCGATCTCCTCCAGCACCCGCCGGGACTCCTGGTCGCGCACCACGAGATCGCTCACGTCGGACAGCCCGCGGGTGACCGCCGCCCTGGCGTCCGGGTCGGTGAGCGGGCCGGCGCCGACGGCGTAGACGAACACCGGGATGCCCCGGTTGCGGGCCGCTTCCACTACGCGCAGGTAGCGCTGCGCCTCGCCGTCGTAGAGGATGCCGCCGCCGCCGAGCACCAGCAGGTCCACCTGGGACATCGCCGCACTGACCTCGGCGCGGGCGGTGCCCTCCCAGGCGATGACCTCGGCGACCCGCGGATGGCGGCGATTGGTCTCCGCCGGATTTCGGCTGAACACCACGATCCTGGCGTCCGGCCGGACATCGATCAGGCTGTCCAGGATCGACTCGAGGATCGCCTCGTCGCCGATGTTCAAACCGCCGTAGGACCCCAGCACGCCGATGGTCTGCACCCGGGGCAGCCGTTCGACCGCCGGGGTGAGGGCGGTGACAGTGTTCGTAGCCACGCCACAGTGTTCCCGACGATCGCCGGGTGATGTCCGCTCGCGACACGAATGTTTCGTCACATTAACGTGCGCGTGCCGGCCGTCCCGCTCATTGCAGAATTTGGAGGCCCGTGTCAGGCGACGGCGCCGCGTTCCTGGTTCAGCACGAACCCGTCCCGGAACACGACGCCGTCCGCGCAGCGCGCCTCGACCCGGCCGTCGCCGAACTGCTCGCTGTACAGCCGGGCGTAGAGCCCGTCGGCGGCCAGCAGCTCGGCGTGGGTGCCCTGCTCGACCAGCCCGTCCGTCCGTCGAGTCGCGAAGATCACGTCGGCGGCCAGGATCGTGGACAGCCGGTGCGCGATCGCGATCGTGGTGCGTCCCTGCGTCACCGACTCCAGCGCGTCCTGCACCAGCCGCTCGCTCGTCGGTGTCCAGCGCCGAGGTGGCCTCGTCGAGGATCAGCACCCGCGGGTTCGACAGGATCACCCGGGCGATGGCCAGCCGCTGCTTCTCGCCGCCGGACAGCCGGTAGCCGCGCTCGCCGACCACCGTGTCGTAGCCCTCCTCGAAGCTCATGATCCGGTCGTGGATGTTCGCCGTCGCGGGCCGCCGGCTCCAGCTCGGCGTCGGTGGCGTCCGGCTTCGCGTAGCGCGAGGTTGTCCCGGATCGTGCCGTGGAACAGGTACGGTCTCCTGGGTCACCATGCCGACCAGGCTCGGCGAGCGAGGACAGCGTGAGCGTCGCGCACGTCGATCGCCGTCGATCAGCACCTGGCCACGGTCGACGTCGTAGAGGCGCGGGATCAGGTAGGACATGCGTGGTCTTGCCCGCGCCACACGGCCCGACGATCGCGGCCAGCTGCCCGGGCTCGATGTGCAGCGAGACGTCCTGCAGCGCCCAGGCGGCGCGGTCAGCCGTCGCCGTCTCGTACCGCGTCGGCGTCGGCGTCCGCGGGCTGCGTCGGCGGTTCTCGGTCGTCCTCGACGATCAGCTCGGCGGCGCGGGGTAGCGGAACGTACACGTGGTCGAGAGCTCGATCTCGCCCGCGGACGTGCGCCGTGGCGCTCGAGTCGTCCGGGCGTCGGGCGAGCTCCACGATGGCCGGCCGGAGGTCGAGGTACTCGAAGATCCGCGCGAACAGCGCCAGCGAGGTCTGCACGTCGAGCGCGACCCGCATCAGCTGCACGATCGGGAACAGCAGTCGGGCCTGCAGCGTGGTGAACGCGACCAGGGTGCCGGCCGTGATCCCGGCGCCGCCGCCGGTCGATCATGAACCCGGCCACCAGGTAGATCAGCGCCGGGGTGATCCGCGAAGAACGTCTGCACGACGGCGAAGAAGGACTGCCCGGTCATCGTCTGGCGCGACCTGCAGGTCTGGCCTGCGGGCGTTCTCGGCGCGGTAGCGCTCGGTCTCGAACCGCTGCCGGTCGAACACCTTGGCCAGCAGGACGCCCGACACCGACAGCGACTCCTGGGTGATCGCGGTCATCTCCGACAGCGACTCCTGGGTCTGCCCGGCCAGCCGGCGGCGTATCCGGCCGACCCGGATCTGCAGCAGCACGAACAGCGGCATCAGGATGCAGCGCCACGAGCGTCAGCTGCCAGGACAGCAGCAGCATGGCCACCAGCGCGGCGATCACGGTGACCGAGTTCGGACAGGATGGACGAGCGCGGTGTCGGTGAGCACCGTCTGCACGCCGCCGACGTCGTTGGCCAGCCGGGACTGGATGGCGCCGGTCTTGGTGCCGGTGAAGAAGCCCAGCTCCATCGACTGCAGGTGGGCGAACAGCCGGTCGCGCAGGTCCTTCATCACCTGGTTGCCGAGCGCGGTGGTCAGGTAGTTCTGGTCGATGCCGATCAGTGCCGCGACCAGCGGTATCACGATCAGCCCGGCGACCAGCCGCGGTGAGCAGCGCCGAGGTTCCGGACCGCCCGGCGCGAACAGCGCGTCGTCGAACACGGCCTGGGTCAGGAATGGGCTGATCGATGCCGAGACCGGCGGCGAGCAGGATCGCGATGGCGATCAGCACCAGCCGGCGGCGGTACGGCGAGAACAGCGCGGCGATCCGCCGGGTCAACCGGCGCCGGTCCTGCTCCGGGATCGGTGGGCTGTCAGTGGTCGCAGTCACGCCAGCCGAGCGTAACCACGGTCGGGACGCGACTTGTCGTGGGAAACCACCCAACTGCGGGCGACTTGTCGTGGGAAACCACCCAGCGCCGGGCCACTTGTCGTTCTAAGAACCCACGACAAGTCGGGGGAGGGGGTCGACGGGGCGCCGCGGGCGGTCAGGTCTGCAGGACGTTCAGGGTGCTCCAGGCTCGGGTGGCGAGCTGCAGGTTGAAGCAGGTCTCCGGGTCGCTCAGGTCGTGCCCGGAGATCTCGCGGATCCGGTGCAGCCGGTACTTCAGGGTGTTCCGGTGCACGATCAGCGCGCCGGCGGTCGGCCTCGTAGCTGCGCCCGCGCTCGAGGTAGATCGACAGCGTGCGCACCAGGTCGGCGCCGCGCTGCTCGTCGTAGGCGAGCAGATCGCCGAGCCACTGCCGCACGTAGCACTCGACCTCGCCGAGGTCGTCCATCGCCACGAACAGCCGGTAGACCCCGAGATCGCCGAACCGGATCGCGCGGTCGCTCCCACTCCGCGGCGGCCGGCAGCCGCAGCGCGAGCTTGGCCTGGCGGTAGGAGCGGGGGAAGTCGGCGACCCGGTCGTAGCGTTCGCCGACCCCGATCCGGGCCCGGCCGCCGCCCAGCTCGCGGATCACCGCCTTGCGCAGGCTCTCCCAGTCGGCCTCGGTGTCGGCGAGCAGCACCACCTGCGGAGCCGCGGGCCACGCAGCAGCGATCCGGCGGGCTCGTCGCGGGCGGCGGTGCGCACTGCCTGGAAGAACAGGTCGCTGTCCCGGTCGGGCCCCGGCGCGTGCGGCTCGCCCTCGACGACGACGACCCGGTGCGGCCGCTGCAGGTCGTAGCCGAGCGCGACCGCGCGGGTGAGCGCGCTCTCCTCGTCGGTGCCGGTGAGCAGCTCGTCCACGAGGTCGCGGCGCAGCCGCAGCTCGCTCTCCGCGATGCTGCGCACCCGGGCGAGCTCCATCGCCAGGATCGTCGCGCCGTGCTCGAGCGCCATCAGCTCCTGGTCGCCGGCGGTGCGGGCGGGATCGACCAGCAGGATCACGCCGAGTACGTCGCCCTGCGGGTGCGCCAACGCGAGCACCCGGCCGCCGTCCCGGACCGGGCGAACCTCACGCAGCGCCCGGCGTAGCAGCTGCTCCCGGCGCGCCGGGGTGTCCTTCGGGTACGGGTGCGGGCAGTTCGGCCCGGCCCAGGCGCGCAGGTTGCCGTACCGGTCCTCGATCGCGACCGGCAGTCCGGTCAGCTCGTGCACGGCGTGCGCGATCCCGTCGCCGCCCGCGCCGGACACCGCGACCGCGGTCAACCGGGCGTGGATGTCCATGCTGCGCTGCAGGGCGCCGACGGTGCCGCGCAGCCGCGACGTTGACCTCCGACAGCTCGGTCGCGGTGGCCTGTTCCTGCGCGTGCAGGCGCTGGTTGGCCAGCGCCGCGCCGGCCTGCTGGGCCAGCGCGCGCAGCAGGAACTGCTCCTCGCCGGACGGCTCCGTGTCGGCGGCGACCACGAGGTGCCCGACGCCGCCGGTCCGGGCGCCGAGCGAGTACGCCCACGCCCATCCGGCGCCCGGGATGTCCGACCGCCCCGCCCGTGCTGCCCGACCAGCACGAGCCGCGCGGCGAGCTCCGACGAGCCGTCCGAGGCGCTGCCCCGCTCGATGCCGACCAGCCGGCAGCTGGCCAACGACGGGACCGCGGTGCCGGCGAGTTCGAGGATCTGGCGTTCGCCGGCGCCATTGGTCATCAGCTGGCCGAGCACCAGCAGGCTGCGCATCGTCGACAGCAGGTCGCGGCCGGACCCGTTCCGACCTGTCTCGGCCGTGCCGAGCTCATCGGAGGATCCGACCTCGAGTGTGGTCAATTCCGCTCCGCGAGGTACTCGTCGGGCTCGGTGTACCAAGGGTTGTCCAGTAGCTCGCCGGACAGCAGCACCTTTGGGTGGGTGCGCAACAGCTCGAGCAGCACGTGCCCGTTGGAGAATCGCTCCAGGTCGTAGAGGCAGAGGATCACCTGCGGGTACCGCGGCAGGAAGTGGTTGAGCCGGGCCTCGTAGGTGACCAGCTGCTCGACCCCGGGCAGGTCGCGCAGCGCCCAGGTCATCTCGCCGACCGCCCGGACGAAGCCGAAGCCGTCCTCCTTGACCGCGCCGCCGACCCCACGCTCCCAGAAGTCGAGCATCTCCTCGATCGCGAAGTAGCCGCCGGACAGGTACGTGGCATCCGAGCGCATCAGCTCGAACTGGCCGGTGCTCATCGACCGGTCCACGTCGAGCTCGTCGGCCAGCGGAGCGACGACCTGCTCGGTGTCCGGGTCGTCCATCACGCAGATGCACTTGTCCCCGGCGAGCAGCGCCTCGCGCAGGTACGGCACCAGCACGTCGTTGCGCTGGGTGGCGCCGCGGTAGAACGCGCAGATGTGATCACCCGGTGTGATGGTGACGCCGGGGACGCCCATCCGGATCGCGGTGGTCATCGTCCGTACCGCTCGAAGTGCTCGAGCGAACAGGAACTCCGGATCGATCGTCTTCGGCGCGATC
Organism: uncultured Actinomycetota bacterium; assembly: GCA_963776255.1. Classification (GTDB taxonomy): domain Bacteria; phylum Actinomycetota; class Actinomycetes; order Mycobacteriales; family Pseudonocardiaceae; genus Pseudonocardia. The sequence goes on from CAVZMB010000021.1 coordinate 151,488, forward strand.
GGTCGCGACACCCAGGTGAGGTTCACGAAGTGGCGGGCGTTGACGTTCTCCGTGGTGATCCCGTTGCCCCAGGTCCCGCAGCTGAGGCTGAGCGTGAACGGCAGCCCGTTGCGCGGGCTTCCGGCGCCCTCGTTCAGGTTCTGGTTCACCAGCACCCGGGCCGTGCGGGTCCCGTTCGCCAGCGCGTCGACGTTGGACTCCGTGCTGGTGTGGATGCCGCAGGTGTGGCCGAGTCCCTGGTAGTCGGTGATCGCGTTGACCGTGGCGACGGCGTGCTCGATGCCACCGGAGTAGCGGTACAGCGCGAGCACGACCGACAGCTTCTCGCCGCTGAACGGGTGCTCCGGCCCGGCGCCGTCCTCCTCGACGACCAGGAACGTCGTGCCGGCCGGGACGTCGAACCCGGCCAGCGAGGCGATGTGCGCCGCCGGCTTGGCGATCACGTCCATGGTCGGGATCTCGCCGCCCTTGGGCCACATCGCGGCCTGCAGGGCCTGGCTTCTGGTGCGGCCGTGCAGAGGTAGCCGCCACGTGCCTTCAGCAGCGCGACCAGCTCGTCGTAGACGTCGTCGTGCGCAACGACGGAGTTGTCGGCGAGGCAGCTCGTGGCGTAGTCGAAGGTCTTGGCGGCGGCGATCGAGTCGGCGGCGTCGGCCAGGTCGGCGGTCTCGTCGACCACGTGCACGCTGTTGCCGACGCCGACCCCGAACGCCGGGGTGCCGGAGCTGTAGGCGGCCTTGACCATGGCCGCGCCGCCGGTGGCGACGATCAGGTCGGCGAGCTGCATGAGCTCCTGGGTCGCGGCGATCTTGGCCACGGGTAGCACCTGGACCAGGTCGGCCGGAGCGCCCGACCTGCTCGCAGGCCTCCCGCATGTAGTCGACCACCGCGATCGTCGTGCCGTGACTGCGCGGGTGCGCGGCGAAGACGACGGCGTTGCGCCCGGCCAGCGCGAACAGCGCCTTCACCGGCGGTGTGGCGTCCGGACCGGTGGTGGGGACGAGCGCGGCGACCACGCCCACCGGCTTGGCGATCTTGACGATGCCGCGCGCCGGGTCCTCCTCGACGACGCCCACGGTTCGGGTGGCCCGCAGGTCGGAGAGCACGCCGAGGACTCGGCGTTCGATCTTGGTGACCTTGTCGTCGTAGTTGCCGAACCCGGCCTCGTCGACCGCGTGCCGAGCGAGCTGCTCGGCCCGGTCCTTGCGGGCCACCGCGTAGCCGACCGCGGTGGTCAGCTCCTCGACCTGCTCGGCGGTCCAGTCGTTGATCACGGCCTGGGCGGCCCTCGCGCGGTCCACAACCGTCGAGGTGGAATCCATCCGGTCCTCCCTCGGATGCAGGCGGGCGCATTCGCCCAGGTGAGCCGGATGTTACGCGGAGGAAAACTGCAGGTCGCTAGCCGGGGAGGATAAAGGAGTTCGACGACCTTGTCCCGCCAGGACGAGGTCCGGCTCCGGCTATCCGGAGGTGTCGTCGCCGGCAGGCGGGGTAGCCGGCTGAAGGATGAGCTGGTCCGCTCCGGTGCCGATCATCAGGTGGGTGCTGGTCAGCGCGACGGTGGTGGGTTCGGCGAGCGCGGCGAGTAGCCGTCGCTCGAGGTCCATCAGCTCCGGCGGGCCGGCCATCCTGGTGGTCGCCAGCGGGGAGCAACGCAGCTCCCCGTCGACCAGCTCGAAGGTCCCCACCAGCCGGTTGACCCCGGTGCTCCCGGTGATCCGGCCGTCCGGGTGCAGCTCGATGACCGGCTGTGCCGGGAGGGCCATGCCGCCGATGCTGACCAGCTGCCAGGCGCCGACCATCTCGGCGGCGCTCCGCGCGGCATCGTCGTTCAACGACCCACCCCCGCGGCGCGCTGCACCATCCCGGTCAGGCTAGTCGACGATCTACGCGAGCAGCTCGACGGCGCAGGGCAACCCTGGCGCTGCCGCCAGTCGCTCGTCGGCGCTCAGTAGCGGACAGTCCAGGGCCAGCGCCAAGGCGACATACGCGCCGTCGTACGGCGTGAGGTTGTCTCGCAGGCGCCACACCTCATCGAGGAAGGGCAGAGCCGGGTAGCGGGTGACCGCGAGCGCCTGCAGGTCGTTGAGGGCGAGGCCGGCTCGCCGATCGTCGAGCGAGCCGCGACGGAGATGCTTCCGCAAGACCGAAAGCACCTCGAGGTCGATCATGTCGGGGACATGGAGTTCACGGTCGGCGAGCAACCGCGTACGCGCCCGGTCACCGTCAAGGCCGTCGTCGGCGAGCGCGTTCACGAGAACCGATGCATCGACGACGAGCACTATCCGGCTTCTCGGTCCGATCGAAGGTCCGCGGCCGCTTGCCGCAGGCCGATGCGTCCGCCCGCCCGGCCGCCTGCCTGCCTCAGGACCTCGTCGATCGTCGGCCGCGCAACAGCGTCGTCCAGCAGGGCGCGGAGGTACTCCTGCATCGAGACACCGCGCTCGGCCGCACGCTGTCGGAGCACGCGGTGCGTGCCGGGTGACACATTGCGTATCTGGATGCTGATCATGCCTGCATTTTACCTGCACTGCTTGCGGGATGCATGCACTTCGTGCCGGCAGGGCGGGTCGGTCAAGCGGTCGGTGCGTGGGTGATCTTCCAGTCCACCGCGACCGCGCCGTCCGGGGTGGCGAGCACGGGGTTGAGGTCGAGCTCGGTGACGTCGTCGGCGGCGAGCAGCAGGTTGCCCGGCCCCGACGACGACGTCGGCCAGCGCGTCGAGGTCGACGGGCGGACGGCCGCGCGCGCCGGTCAGCAGCGGGTAGCCGCGCAGCCCGGTCAGCAGCGTCGCGGGCCTCGGCGCGGTGCAGCGGGGCCAGGGCGAAGGCGACGTCGGCGAGCACCTCGACCCAGATCCCGCCGAGCCCGACCATGACCACCGGCCCGAACACCGGGTCGCGCAGCGCGCCGACGGCCACCTCGACGCCGGCGAGCTGCGGTTGCACCAGCACCGGGCCCTGTCCGGCCAGCAGGTCGGTCGCCGCGGCCCGGACCTCGGCGGCGTCGCCGAGCCCGAGCCGGACCCCGCCGAGCTCGGTGCGGTGCGCGGCCGTCGGCGAGCTTGACCACCGACGGGGAACGCGGTCCGCGGCCGCGACGGCCGCTCGTCGGCGGTCGACACAGCCGCGACGGCGCCGTCGCGATGCCGAACTCGGCCAGCAGCGCCGCGTCGGCGACGGGGTCGGTCGGCGTCGGCCCGCGCCGTGCGGCGGCGGAGCGGCCGGCTCGGGCCGGCCCGTTCCCGGGCCAGCGCGTACCGGCGGGCGTGCCCGATCGGCCCGCGCCGTGCGGGCCGGCCATTCGAAGCACGGCACGCCCGCGCTCCGGCAGCAGGTCGGCGTTGGGCCGCGCGTCGCGGGGCGCCACCCAGCACACGTGCACCGGCACCGGCGACGCCGTCGGCGCGCAGGCCCGGCGACCGCCGTCGCGCAGCGCCCTCGGCGGTCGGCGCGTCCAGCGCGGCGCGCTGCAGCAGCACCGGGACCACCACGTCGACCTCGCCGGAGCGGGCGAGCAGCTCGGTCAGCGCCGGGTAGAGCTCGGCGTACCGCGACCACACCGGCGTCACGTCGACCGGGTTCACCGGGCTCGCGAACGGCGGCAGCATCGCGCGGATCTCGTCCTGCAGCCCGTCGGACAGCGCCGGCACGGTGAGGCCCTCGTCGGCGAGCAGGTCGGACAGCTCGACCCCGACGCCGCCGGAGTTCGTGATGATCCCGACCCGCGGCCCGGCCGGCAGCGGCTGGCCGTCGAGGGCGCGGGCGGCGTCGAGCAGCTCCTGTCCCGAGGCGCACCTCGACGATCCCGGCCTGCCGGAACACCCCGCGCCAGATCGCCTCGTCGCCGGCGAGCGCCGCGGTGTGCGACGACGCCGGCCCGCGCCCCGCCTCCGACCGCCCGGTCTTGGCCACGATCACCGGCTTGCGTCGGGGTGAGCCGCGCGGGCCTGCTCGACGAACGCGCGCCCGTCGGCGAGCGACTCCAGCAGGAAGCACAGCGTGCCCGGTCGCCGGGTCGTCGGCCGAGCTCGCCGAGGAGCTCGGCGATCGTCACGTCGCAGGTGTTGCCCGGCGCGAGGATCTTGGCGAACCGGGCGCGCTCGTCGGCGGCGAGGGTGTAGATCGCCATGCCGTACGCCCCGGACTGGCTGACCAGGCAGATCCCGCCGCCACCGCGGGGCAGCCCGGCGGCCATCGACGCGTTCAGCGGCAGGTCGCAGTTCTGGATGCCGAAGCAGTTCGGGCCGATCACGCGCGACCGGCGCCCGGCCGCCGCGCGACGAGCTCGTGCCTGCAGCGCCGCGCCGTCGGCGCCGGTCTCGGCGAACCCGCCGGAGAGCACCACCATCGCCGCGCACGCCCTTGGCGGCCGCGTCGGCGGCGACCTGCGGGCACGGCCGTGCGCGGGCACCGCCACCACGGCGAGGTCGATCTCGCCGTCGACGTCGCGCAGCGACTCGCCGCCGCGCACCGGCACCACCTCGCCGGGGAAGGTCGCCAGGTTGCGTCGCCAGCAGGTTGCCGAGCGTGCCCGGCGCGGTCGGAGGCCCCGACCAGCGCGACGCGGCGCGGGGCTGAACAGCGCGTCAGCAGGCGCATGCGCCGTCGTGGTGTGCGAGAAGTGCCGCTTCAGCTCGTCGGGGCCGAACTCCAGCCGCCGCACACCGAGCGGGTCGACGACGCGCACCGCGGCCAGCTCGGCGCCGCTCGGCGGGTGCAGCATGCCCGGCGCGAGGTCGACGCGCAGCTCGAAGCCGGTCGCCGCCTCGACGTCGGCGACCGTCGACGTCCGGGCCAGACCGCGCGCAGCCGGGCGTGCCCGTCCGCGTCGTAGTCGAACACGCCCGAGCTCGGTGATCAGCCACTGCGGGCCGCCGCCGGTGTAGCCCAGCTCGGCGCGCGGTGCCCTCGGGCGTGCGGTGGCCGATGTCGGTGAGGAAGTCGAGCTCGGGCACCAGCGTGCGGCCCGGACCGGTGCCGGGTGGTCCACACGGTGAGCGCGCCGATCGTCGCGGAGATGTTGCAGCCGCCGCCCGCCGCCGCCGAGCTTGATCTTCGGCGGCGCGGCCGGGTCCGGCCCGCCGATCGCGGTGACGTTCGTGTTGCCGTAGCCGTCGATCTGGCCGCCGGACAGGAACATCCGGTCGACGTCGCCGCGCGCAGGCCGCGTCGAAGAACTCCTCGAACCGCATCCGGTACACCGCGTCGCGGTGCAGCGCGAGGTCGTTGCTGGTCGGCGGGATGAACACCGGGTCGGGGTTGACCGCGTAGGTGGCGCCCTCGACCAGCAGGCATGTCCCGCGCGTGGGTCCGCCGGGCGACGTGCATCGCCACCTGCGCGCACGGGCTCGCGAAGCCGTGGAACACGACCTCCCGGTCGCGGATCGTGCGGGCCAGCGCCACCACGAACCACTCGTCGATCGTCCAGCTGGTCGGCCGTCTCCGCTCGGCTCGCGCGTCATCCGGAACAGCTCCTGCCAGGCCTGCGGCCGACTCCGACCACCCGGTCAGCCGCTCCGGCGTCGCACGGCGCGCGCGGTAGGCCTCCTCGCCGGCGTGCACGTAACGCGTCGAGGTAGGCGTCCAGCTCGGCGCCGCCCGCGCTCGGCCGCGGCCACGTACGTCGGCCAGGTGCGGCGCGGTCGTAGGCGTAGCCGGGGTAGCAGGACGACGGGTGCGCGCCGAACGGCGCCTCGACGACCGCGGCCACGGTGTGCGCCGGGATCACGACGCCGGCCGCGGCGACCTCGGCCGGTCGGGCGCCAGCCGGTCCACGGTGGCGACGACCATCGCGCGACGCCGCCGCGAACCGCTCGTCGAGCACGTAGGGCTGGTCGAGGTGCAGGTTGCCGTGCCGGTCGCCCGAGCGGCGCGTGCACCAGCGCGACGTCCGGGCGTCAGCGGCGGGACGGCGACCAGCTCCTCGCCGGTGAACGGGCAGCGGACCGGGCCGTACTCGGGGTGCAGCGCGAGCCGATGCCGGTGCCCTTGACCCCGCGCACCGGCAGGAACGGCAGCCCCATCTCCGCGGCCCGCAGCTGGGTGAGCACCGTGACGCAGCAGCTCTCCCGGGCCTCGATCGCGCCGGTCTGCGCGGCCCGGCGGAAGGCCGGGGCGAGCCCGAGGTCCTGCTCGAAGCCGACGTAGCTCTCCTCGCAGACCTTCACCGCGCCGGCCGCGATCAGCAGGTCGACGTCGATGCTGTGCGCCGAGCCGACCAGGTGCAGGTCGCGCCGGTCCTGCCGGATCAGCTCGCGCACCAGCGCCATCGGCAGCCGCGCGCACAGCCCGCCGCCGAGCGCCACCATCGCGCCGTCGTGCACCAGCGCCGCGGCGTCGGCCAGCGAGGCCCGCTTGTCCGGTGCGAGGTGGAACCCGCTCATTGCGCGGTCATCCCGCCGTCCGGGGTGATCACGGAACCGGTCATGAACGAGGACTCGTCGCTGGCCAGGAACAGCGCCACGTTGGCGATCTCCTCCGGGGTGCCCGAGCCGGCCGAGCGGGTACTTGACCACCGTCCGCTCCAGCCCGAGCTCGAGGTCACCGTCGCCGCGGGCGCGCAGCATCGTCCTCCATCAGCGGGGTGAACACGGTGCCGGGGCAGATCACGTTCACCCGGATCCCGCGCGGGCCGAGGTCGACCGCCATCGACCGGGTCAGCGCGACCACCGCGCCCTTGGCCGCGCAGTAGGCGGCGAAGTTCGGGACGCCGACCAGCGCCGCCACCGAGCCCTGGTTGATGATCGAGCCGCGCTCTCGCCCATGTGCCGCAGCGCCGCCCGCGAGCACAGGAAGGTGCCCTTGGCGTTCACCGCGAAGCGCGCGGTCCCAGTCCGTCCTCCTCGGCGACGGCGACCGAGCCCGAGCTGCCGATGCCGGCGTTGTTGTAGAGGACGTGCGAGCCGGCCGAACTCCGCGGCGACCCGCTCCAGCGGCGTCGTCGACCTGCGGCGGCGTCGGAGACGTCGGCGACGAGCGCGAGCGCGCGGCCGCCGTCCTGCGGTGATCAGCTCGGCGGTCTCCTTCGGCGGCCTCCTCCCGGAGGTCCAGCACGACGACGGCTGCGCCCTCGGCGGCGAACAGCCGGGCCGTGGCGCGTCCGATGCCGGACCCGGCGCCGGTGACCAGCGCGACCTTGCCGTCGAGCCTCATAGGGCCGTCCACCCTCCGTCGACGACCAGCGCGTGCCCGGTCATGTAGCCGCATCCGGCCCGGAGGCGAGCACCGCGATCGCGTCGGCGATGTCGTCCGGCTGCGGCCACCCGGTCCGATCGGGATGCGCGCCTCGACCTCGCTCGCGCAGCTCCGGGATGTCGAGCCGCCACTGGGTCATCGGCGTCTCGACGAACCCGGGGCAGACCGCGTTGGAGCGGATGCCGTGCGCGGCGTAGTCGACGGCCAGCGACTTGGCGAGCATCAGCGCCGCGCCCTTGGACGCGGTGTAGGCGCACCCGGCCGGGGAACACGATCTGCGCAGGCCACCGAGGCGACCGTGATGACGTGCCCGCCGCCTTGGGCGATCATCACCGGCAGCACCGCCCGCGAGCACAGGAACGGCCCCGCGGCTGTTCACCGCCGTGCACCCGGTCCCAGTCCTCGACGGACGTGGTGTGCAGCAGCGTGACGTCCGGCCCGCCGCTGATGCCGGCGTTGTTGACCAGCACGTCGACCCGGCCGAACGCGTCGAACGACCGCGGCGAACGCGCGCTCGCACGTCGGCTCCTGCGGAGACGTCGGCCGCGACGCCCAGCCCGTCCGGCCCGGCGGCGACCTTCGCGGCGTCGCCGTCCAGGTCGAGCACGGCCAGGGTGATACCCGTCGGCGAGCAGCCGGGCGCAGGTCGCGCGGCCGATGCCGGAGGCACCGCCGGTCACCACCGCGACCGGTGTGGTCATGCTGGTCACCTGCCAGCTTCCGCAGGGCCGCCTGCGCGGCGAAGGTCAGCGGGTCGTAGACCGGGGAGTACGGCGGCGCGTAGGACAGGTCGAACGCCGCGCAGGTCGGCCACCGAGAGCCCGGCGTACAGCGCGGCGGCCACCACGTCGACCCGCTTCGCCGCACCCTCCCGCCCGACCAGCTGGGCGCCGAGCAGCCGGCCGCCGCGTTCGTGCACCAGCCGGACGTGCACCGGCGCGACCCCGGGGTAGTACTTCGCCCGGCGACCGGCCGACGACGTCGGTGGCCGACGCGTCGAGGCCGGCCGCGGTCGCCTCGGCCAGGGTGAGCCCGGTGCGGGCCACCTCGTAGTCGAACACCTTGACGACGGCGGTGCCGACCACGCCGCCGAACGTCGCGTCGCCGCCGGCGGCGACCGTGCCCGCGACCCGCCCGGTCTTGTTGGCGGCCGGCCCGAGCGGCACGAACGCCGGCCCGCCGAGCACGCGGTGGTGCGGCGCGATGCAGTCGCCCGGCCGCCCACACGTCGGGCAGGCTGGTGCGCATCGCGTCGTCGACCAGCAGCGCCCCGCCGGGTCCGGTCTCGGCCCCCGCGACGGCGGCGATCGACGCCGCCGGGCGCACGCCGGTGCTGAGCACCACGACGTCGGGGGCTGCGTCCGGCTCGGCGAGCGCCGCGGCGACGTCGGTGCCGAGCTTGAGGTCGACGTGCTCGCGGACGTGCTTCTCGACCAGCGCGGCGACCTCGACGTCGAGGTTGGGCAGCACCCGGTCGAGCCGCTCCACCACCGTCACCGCGCAGCCGCGGGCGGCGAACGCCTCGGCCATCTCCAGCCCGATGTAGCCCGCGCCGACGACCAGCGCCCGGCCCACCCGTCCGGCGTCGAGCAGGGTGCGCAGCGCGATCGGCGTCCTCCAGCGTCCGGATGGTGAACACCCGGTCCGCCGGCACCCCGGCGCAGCGGGAACGTGCTCGGCTCGCCGCCGGTGGTCACCACGAGCGCGGCCGAAGCCGATCCGATTGGCGTGACCGTCCTGGCTGGTAGACGACGCGTGCGGCGCTCCATGTCCAGCTCGACGGCCCTGGCGTGCAGGCGCAGGTCGAGCCGGCGCTGGTCGCGGAAGTACGCCGGCGGGTAGGCGACCAGGTCCTCGGCGCGCTCGACCAGCCCGGAGAGGTAGTAGGGCAGCCCGCAGAGCCCGTAGGCGGCGTAGCCGGTCGCCTCCAGCACGACGATCTCCAGATGCGGGGTCGACCCGGCGGGCGGCCGAGGCGGCCGACATGCCGGCGGCGCCCCCGCCGACGACGACCAGCCTGCTGGGCATGTCGCCAACCGTAGGCCTGCCGGTCGGCGGGAGAACGTCCTGTTCGACCAAAGCCAGCGGCAGGTCTTGGCAACTCGGGACCAGCTCGTCCCGCAATGAGCGGGCTCATTCGGCATTTGCGCCGCGGCTGGGACGGAATGAGCCCGCTCATTGCGGGTGGAGCACGTACCGTGCCGACTGAGGACAGACCTGTGACCCCGCCGGAGTACGTGATGATCCGCACGACGCCAGCAGCCCCGAACCCCTCGGGAATCCCCGAGCCGGGTCCGAACACCCGGGCGCATCCCTACCGCGGGCTGTCGATGCAGGAGGTCGACGTCCCGCTCACCGAGGAGGCGCATCCTCGGCTACCTGCGTCGGCCGCGAGGTCTACCGCCGCACCGACTTCCTCGCGCTGCGCGGCCGGGACGGGATCGCGATGGTCGAGGTGCGCAAGGCGAGCACCGAGCCGCTGTTCTCGCCGGTCGTCGACGCCCGGGTCATGTCCGGCCCGGACGACCACGGCGTGGGTCGAGGACCCCGACGTCGACGTCGGCAACGCGACAGCGCTGGCCCGGCGCCGCGGTGCCCGGCGCGCTCGCCACGGTGGTGCTCGGGCGCTTCGAGCACGTCAACTTCATCTACCGCCCGCAGCCGATCCCGGTCCGGGTCACCGAGGTCGTGCCGCCGGAGCCGGCGAAGCTGTTCGCGCAGGCCACCCAGGCCGTGGAGTTCGACGAGGACCTGCCGCCGGTCGAGCTGCTGCTCGACGCGGTCTCGGTCGAGGAGATCGCCGCGGCGCACCCCGTCGGCCGAGTACCTGCTGCCCTGCCGGGGCTCCGGCGCCGACCTCGGGGAGGGTGCCGGGGTGGCCTACCTGGACACCCGGCCGGCGGAGCGCGGAAGAACTGGCTGCTCATCGGCTGCGAGCGCTCCCTGCAGTTCCACCGGCACTTCTACGGCGACGAGCCGGAGCGCGTCGACCTCTGCCCGCGGGCCCGGGTGCATGGCCGACGGCGGCCGCGGGCACGACGCTGACGAAGTGCTGCCTGCTCGAACGCGGCCTCGAGGTCGACCGACGAGCACCGCGGTCGTGCCCTGGGGCGCCAACCTCGACGAGGTCCGCGAGGGGCTGCGGAAGCTGCTGCTGTGAGCGCGCACCTGTCCGACTCGGTGGTCTACGGCCACCTGTGGACCACGCCCGAGCTGCACGGCTGTTCGACGACCGCGGCCGCACCCAGGCCTGGCTGGACATCCTCACCGCGCTGGCGCACGCGCAGGCCGACCTCGGGCTGATCCCCGCCGACGCCGCGACGACGATCGAGCGCTACGCGCAGGTGGACCGGCTCGACCTCGACGCGGTCGGCGCCGGCACCCGGGCCACCGGGCACTCCACCGCCGGGCTGATCCAGCGAGCTGCGCGACGGTCCTGCCCGAGTCGGCCCGGGAGTGGGTCTACTACGGCGCGACCGTGCAGGACGTCAGCGACACCTGGTTCGCGGTCGGTCATGCGGCGGGTCGGCGACGTCGTCGAGCGGGACCTGGCGCGTTGCGACGGCCGCGTCGGTTGCGCTGGCCGCGCCGGCACCGGGACACCCCGATGTGCGGGCGCACCCACGGCCAGCCCGGGCTGCCGATCACGTTCGGGTTCAAGGCCGCGGTGTGGGCGGCCGAGCTGCGCGCGGCACCGGCAGCGGCTGGCCCAGGCCCGACCGCGGTTCGAGGTCGTCCAGCTCGGCGGGGCGCTCGGCACGATGGAGTTCTGGGGCGAGCCGGCGCTCGACGCTGCTCGACGGCTTCGCCGCCCGGCTCGGCCTCGGCGTCCCGGACACCCCGTGGATCACCGCGCGGGACGGCGTCGCGGAGTTCCTCGGGCTGCTCGCGCTGGTCACCGGGACGCTCGCCAAGATCGGCAACGAGATCTTCGAGCTGCAGCGCCCGGAGATCGGCGAGGTCGCCGAGCCGTTCACCCCGGGCACGGTCGGCAGCATCACGATGCCGCACAAGCGCAACCCGGAGCTGTCCGAGCACCTGGACACGCTGGCCCGGATCGTGCGGGCGGACGCCGGGGTCGCCGTCGAGGGGCTGGTCGTCGCTGCACGAGCGGGACGGCCGCGGCTGGAAGGCCGAGTGGCTGGTGCTGCCCGAGGCCAGCCAGCTCACCGGGGTGGCGCTGGCGTTCGCCGCGAAGCTGCTGGAGGGGCTGCAGGTCGACATCGACCGGATGCGCGCCAACCTCGACGCGCACCGCAGCAACCTGTCCTCCGAGCCGCTGATGCGGCGCGGTCGCGCGGCGGGTCGGCAAGCACTCCGCGCACGACGCGGGTCTACGCGGCGGCGATGCGCGGCGCGCGACGAGCGCCGCGACCTCACCGAGGTGCTGCTCGCGGACGGGCTGCTGTCCGAGGACGAGGTGGCCGAGGCGATGGACCCGACCGCGGTGCTCGGCGCCGCGGGTGCGTTCGTCGACCGGGTCGTCGCGCGCGCCGAGGAGCCGATCCACCCGTGAGCCTGCTCGCGCAGCCCCGGATCCGGCTCGGCACGTTCCCGACGCCGCTGCAGCCCGCACCGCGGCTCTCCGCCGAGGCGGGCGTCGAGATCTGGCTGAAGCGCGACGACCTCACCGGGCTCGGGCTCGGCGGCAACAAGGTGCGCGGCCTGGAGTACCTGCTCGCCGACGCGCAGCGGCGCGGCTGCGACACCCTGGTCACCGGCGGCGGGCCGCAGTCGAACTGGGCGATGCTGGCCGCGCTCGGCGGCCCGCACCCGCGGCATGCGACACCGTGCTGGTCTGCTACGGCGACCCGGTGCCGCCGAGCGGGAACATGCTGCTGGCCGAGATGATCGGCGCCGAGATCCGGTTCACCGGCGACCCGGACCGCGCGTCGGTCGACAGCGGGGTGGACGAGGCCGCCGCCGAGCTCGACGCGACCGGCCGGCGGGCCTACCCGCTCGGTCGGGGCGGGGCGACCGCCGTCGGTGCGCTGGGCTACGTCGCCGCCAGCCTCGAGCTCGCCGGGCAGCTCCGCGACCTGGACCTCGCGCCCGCCGAGCTGTGGCTGGCGGTCGGCTCCGTGCGGCACGATGGCCGGGCTGCGGGCCGGCGTCGAGTGGCTGCGGCTCGGCTGCGAGCTCATCGGGGTGACGGTCAGCCGCTCCGCCGAGGAGTGCGCGGAGCGGGTCGACCGGCTGGCCGCCGAGACCGCTGCACTGATCGGCGGCCCGAAGCCCGCCGACCCGCCGGTGATCGTCGGCGGGTACGTCGGACCCGGGCTACGGCCGCCGCTCGGAGGACGGCGACGCGGCGGCGCGGCTGGTCGCCCGGACCGAGGGCGTGTTCCTCGACCCGGTCTTCGCGGCCAAGGCGATGGCCGGGCTGCTCGCCGCGGCGAAGGACGGCGCGGTCGCCGGCCCGGTGATCTTCCTCGTCTCCGGCGGCGCGCCCACGCTGTTCAGCGTGGGCTGAAGGGAGCACACGATGCACGCGAACGAGAAGCTGCTGCGCGCGGTGCTGGATGCGATCGCCTCCGGGGACGGAGCCACGGCCGGCGGCGCTGATGGCCGAGGACCTGGTGGTGCATGTACCGGGCCGTAGCCGGATCGCCGGCGACCACCACGGGCGGGGCGCGTTCCGGGCCCGGGTTCAGGAGCTCACCGGCGGCACGCTGCGGATCGAGCCGGACGACGTTCTCGGGCTCCGACGACCACGCGGTCGGCGTGTACACGATGCACCTGGACCTGCCGGACCGCACGGTCAGCTGGCGGCACGTCAACGTGTATCGCGTCCGGGACGGGAAGATCGCCGAGGTCTGGGAGAACCCGTTCGAGCAGGACGTGTTCGACGAGCTGTTCTCCTAGGCTCGATGGGCTCCGCCGCGCACTGGGGTGCGTTCACCCCGATCGTCGACCAGACCGGCGAGGTCACCGCGGTACGACCGTCGGCGCTCGACCCGGCACCGTCGCCGCTGCTCGGCAATCTGGTCGGTACGGCGCGACACCGCCTGCGGGTGCCGGCCCCGATGGTCCGGGTGGGATGGCTGACCGACGGCCCGGGGCCGGACGCGCGGCGCGGCGACGGACCGCTTCGTGCAGGTCGGGTGGGACGAGGTGCTCGAGCGGCTGGCCGCCGAGTTGCGCCGGGTCTACGACACCCGCGGACCGGAGGCGGTCTACGGCGGGTCCTACGGCTGGTCCAGCGCTGGACGGTTCCACCACGCGCAGAGCCAGGTCCACCGGTTCCTGAACTGCCTCGGCGGATACGTCCGGTCGGTGAACACCTACAGCGTCGGGACCTCCGAGGTGCTGCTGCCGCACGTGTTCGGCGCGGACGCGAACGTGCTGCGCTCGCTCACCGGCTGGACCCAGCTCGCCGAGCACACCGAGCTGCTGGTCTGTTTCGGCGGGCTGCCGGCGAAGAACGACGCGGTGGCGCCCGGCGGGATCAGCCGGCACCGCACCGAGCAGCACCTGCGCGCGATGGCCGCCCGCGGCGCGGAGTTCGTGCTCGTCGGCCCGGACCGGCGGGACCTGCCCAGGCTACCTGCCGGCGCGGTGGCTGCCGGCCCGGCCCGGCACCGACGCGGCGCTGCTGCTCGCGCTCTGCCACGTCCTGCTCACCGAGCAGCGCTACGACCGAGGATTCGTCGACACCTACTGCGCCGGGTTCGACCGGGTCGAGCCGTACCTGACCGGCGAGGCGGACGGGCTGGCGAAGTCGCCGGCGTGGGCCGCCAACCTCACCGGCATCGAGGCCGAGGCCATCCGCGACCTCGCCCGCACCATGGCCACCCGCCGCACGATGGTCACCGTCAGCTATTCGCTGCAGCGCGCCGAGTTCGGCGAGCAGCCGGTGTGGGCCGCCGTGCTGCTGGCCGCCCTGCTCGGCCAGATCGGGTTGCCCGGCGGCGGCTTCGGGCACGGGTACGGCTCGCTGGGCGACAGCGGCTACCCGGACCTGCGCGGCCCAGCTCGCTCTGCCGCAGGGGGTCAACCCGGTGCGCGAGTTCATCCCGGTCGCGCGGATCGCCGACATGCTGCTCGACCCGGGCGGCGAGTACGACTACGACGGCCAGCGTCGCCGCTACCCGCACATCGAGCTCGTCTACTGGTGCGGCGGCAACCCGTTCCACCACCACCAGCACCTGGCCAGGCTGCGGGAGGCCTGGCGCAGGCCGTCCACCGTCGTCGTGCACGAGCCTTACTGGACCCCGGCCGCCCGGCACGCCGACGTCGTGCTGCCCGCGACGATCACGCTGGAGCGCGACGACATCGGCGCCTCCCGCGCCGACCCGTTCCTGATCGCGATGCACGCGCAAGTGCCGCGCTACGAGCAGGCCCGGGACGACTACCAGGCGTTCAGCGCGCTCGCCGAGATCCTCGGGGTGGCGAAGGAGTTCACCGAGGGTCGCGACGCGGCGCAGTGGCTGCGCCACCTCTACGACGGCTGGCGGGCCGCGGCCGGGTCCGGCGATCCGCCCGACTTCGACACGTTCTGGCGGGACGGTCGCGTCGAGCTACCCGAGCCGCCGCCGAACGTCCTGCTCGCCGGCTTCCGGGCCGACCCGGTGCGCAACCCGCTCTCCACCCCAAGCGGGCGGATCGAGCTGTTCTCGCCGACCGTCGCCGGGTTCGGGTACAGCGACTGCCCGGGCCACCCGGTGTGGCTCGAACCGGGGGAGTGGCACGGTTCGCCGCGCGCGCCGGCGCTACCCGCTGGTGCTGCTCGCGAACAACCCGGCAGCCCGGCTGCACAGCCAGCTGGACTTCGGGCCGCACAGCCGATCCACCAAGGTGCACGGGTGCGAGCCGGTACGGATGAACCCCCGCGACGCGGCGGCGCGCGGGATCGCTGACCTCGACCTCGTCCGGGTGTTCAACGACCGCGGTGCCTGCCTCGCCGGCGCTGTGCTCGACACCGACATCGTCGAGGGCGTTGTGCAGCTGTCCACCGGCGCCTGGCTGTCCCCTGTGGACGGTGTCGAGCCGTTGCTGTGTGCTGCCGGCAACGTGAACGTGCTGACCCCGGACGTCGGCAGCTCGCGGCTGTCCCAGGGTTGCGCCGGTAGCCGGGCCCTCGTGCAGATCGAGAGGTGGACCGGGCCGGTGCCGCCGGTCGATCGGAACTGATCATTCCTCGAACTGGAAACGATACAAGCCGGATTGGACCAATCGTTGCCGGGCTTTCGCTCGACGCAGACGAAGCCCCCACGGTCGAGCCTGCCTAACATCCTGTGCCGTGGGTGTGATCGACGGTCACCAGGATCCGGATGCCGTTCGGCCGGCACCGCCCGCCCGCCTGACCGTGCACTGCCTGAGCTGCGGATACGAGCGAACCACCCTTGCATTGCACGACGATGCGATAACTCGCGCAAGAACATGTGAGAATGCACCGGGCCCACCGATATTATCGGAATTCAGATGGTTCACGGATTGGGTTGTAGCTGCTGCACGTAAACGAGCTTGGTCGGCGATTCCGCTGGACCCTCGACAGAACGTTCACTCGCTACGCGGAAAGGGGAGAATCCACATGCGCATCGGCGATAACGATGTCGTGCTGCCCACCATGAAAATGGCGTATTCAATCCGAGGTGGTACGACTTCATCTCAGCTTCCTACAACGTGCCGTTCGGCGAGTTCATCGAGGACCGTATCGAGACCGAGGTCTTCAAGGATGGCTTGTGGGCAGTGGTCGGCGAGGAGGAGCGTGCCGGGCTCGATCTGGTCTCGGACTGCCACATGTTCGCCGCCGGAAACTACTCCGACGTCGTCGTGTACTACTTCTTCCGGCTCACCGGACTCGTGCCCACGGCCGACACGTCAGGCACCCGCTCTACTCGACGCTGCACTCGCCGACGGTGGTTGGGGACATCGCTCGAGCCGTGCCGATGATGCCGCCGATCGCCCGCATGCTTACCGAGCTGACCGACTCGCCGCTCAAGATTCAGTGGTCGGCCGCCGGCACTCTCGCGGGCCTTTCGGCCGACAAGCACTACGGCAGCGACCGGGAGCGGGCGATGGCCATCGCGGCCGCACTGAACGAGGACATCCTCGAGGTGGACGCGATCGAGCAGGTCAAGTCCTCCAGCTCGACGAGTGGTTCTGGCCGTACCAGTTCGAGGACTGGAGCATCGAGGTCTTCAATCGCACGGTGGAGGGCGTGCGCAACGCCAAGGTGATGGTCCATCTCTGCGTGGGGAACTACCGTGGTGGCGCGGCTACCGGCCGGACAACACGGCGGTGCCGGGTGAGGGCGCCTTCGACCTGCACGTCCGCCACGGGGAAGGCCTGGTGTACGAGTCGGTCATCCCGAAGGCCTACGAGGCCGACATCGACATCCTGAACCTGCAGGTCATCGAGGAGCCCGACTACGGGGTGCTGAAGGCGCTGCAGAAGCACCCGTTGCCGGACGGGATCGACTTCGTTGCAGGCGTGATCGATCCGAAGTCCACCTACGTCGAGACGCCCGAGCAGGTGGCGGACCGGATCGGCCGCGTCCTGGACGTGGTGCCCGCCGACCGGGTAGGCCTCACCACCGGGTGCGGGCTGAAGAACCTGCCTCGGCTGACCGCGTACCAGAAGATTCGGTCGCTGGCCGACGGGGCGCAGCTGTCCCGCGAGCGCCTCGGCATGCCTGCCACGTAGTAGGCGTCGGCGTCACCGTCGGGAGGGCTGCGCGGCTGCGGCCCTTTCGACGGGCTCGGCCTAATGCGCGGTCAGGCCGCCGTCGGCGCTGATTATCGCGCCGGTCAGGAACGACGACTCGTCACTGGCGAGGAACAATGCCAGTCGGGCGATGTCCTCAGGCCGGCCAAGTCTGCCGAGCGGGTACCTCGGCAGCGTGCCGGCGACGGCGGCGTCGTCATCGCCCCCGCCGCGCCGCCGCATTAGCTGCTTCAGCATCGGGGTGTGCACCGCGCCGGGGCAGATGGCGTTGACTCTGATACCCAGCGGCGCCAGGTCGATCGCCATCGATCTGGTCAGCGAGATCACCGCACCCTTCGACGCGCTGTAGGCGGCGAGGTCGCGCACCCCGATCAGCCCAGCGGGGACGCCGCGTTGACGATCACGCCGCCGGTCCCGGCGAGGTGGCGCACCGCGGCACGTGAGCACAGGAACAGACCCGTGACGTTGATCCGGAAGCAACGGTCCCAGTCGTCCTCGGTGGCGTCGAGGACCGAGCCGCCAACGTCGATCGCGGCGTTGTTGTAGAGCACGTCGAGCCGACCGAGATCCGCGACCGTCCGTGAGACGGCCGCACCGATCTGTGCAGCGCACGCCACGTCCGCCTCGGCAGCGACCGCGTGACCGCCGCGGGACGATGGCCGCGACGGTCTGCTCCGCGGCGATGCCATTCACGTCGAGCGCTGCGACGGTTGAGCCCTCGGCCGCGAACAGCGCTGCCGCCGCCCGCCCGATTCCGGACCCTGCGCCGGTGACCAGCGCCACCTTGCCACTCAACCTGCCGGTCACGGCGACTCCCCCCGGGCAGCCGAAGACCGCGCAGGCCTGGCGAGGGGCGGGGCCTGCGCGGTCGGACGGTGGATCAGCCCTTTGACAGCCGCTCGCGCGCCAGCCGCGTGCCTTCCACCAATGCCTGGATCTTCAGCTCGGCGTGCTCGCGCTTCAGGTTGAGCAGGCCGCAGTCCGTGCTCACCGCGATCCGTTCGGCCGGCACGTGCCTGGCCGCCTCGACCAGTCGGTCGGCGACCGCCTCCGGGGTCTCGATCACTGTGCACTTCACGTCGATCACGCCGACGCCGAGGCTCATCCGCTCCGGCAGGTCCTTGAGGTGCTCGAGGTCACCGGGCCCGCGGCGCATGGTTTCGATGTGGATCTGGTCCACGTCGGACTCGAACGCGAACGGGAACATGTCCTGCCCACGCGGTTCGGCGACACCGGGGTTGCCGCCCTGGTTGCCGTAGCAGATGTGCCAGATGCGGTGCGCGTTCACGCCCTCGAAGGTCTTGTTGATCACCTCGATGTACCACGGCTCCTCGCCGTAGTAGGTGAGCGGCTCGTGGATTTGGATCTGGTCGACCCCCCGCGCGGCCAGATCCTTGAACTCGGCGTTGAAGGCCGCGGCGATGTCCATCGCGAGCGGCTTGACGTCGCCGTAGTGCCGGTCGGTGCAGCAGAACGCGAGGAACAGGGGGCCCTGCATCGCGATCTTGACCGGCCGGTCGTCACCGGCGGCGAAGCGGGTGATCTCGGCGGCCGGTGCGTAGATCGGCCGTACCCACTCGATCTTGTCGACGACGGCCGGGGCGTGGAACTTCTTGTACAGCGGGATCGCGATCGGGTCGCCCCACCGCGCGAAGCCCTTCAGGTGGTGGCCCCAGAAGTGGAAGACCTGACCGTACTCGTGGTTCGTCTCGGACTCGAAGTACTGCTGCCCGTCGCACACGATGTCCAGGCCGGCGCGTTTCTGGTCGTCGACGCAGAGTCGCACGGCGTCGGTGAAGTCCTCCTTCGCCCGGTAGTTGATGAAGTCGGGCTCGCCGTACTCGCCGAGGATCTTGCCCGTCAGCCAGAGTGGCCGTGGGTATGACCCCACCATGGTCGTCGGAAGCAGGATGTCCTGGTCACGGACGCGCATTCTGCGGCTCCTCTCACGTGCGGCTGGTTGGCCCGAGGTTAGGAACGGGCCCGGGGGCCGGTCATCGCCTTGGCCGGCCGAACACCGGCCTCCGGTTACATGCCGCCAGACGAAAGCCGCGATTTGTCCGGGTCAGACGAAGAAGGTGGGTCGGGTTGCCGTTCTCGGACGAATACACGCCGGCGAGGTCTTACTAGGCTCGGCGGCGTCGAAGGGGCCCTGCCATGTCGATCCACGCCGACGCCGCCGAGCCCGCAGTCGAGATCTCGCTGGACTCGGTGTTGCTCGCAACCGGCGACCATGTAGGTGTCTTCTACCGCGGCGATGCCGAGCGCGACGCGTTGACGATCCCGCTGGTCAGCACCGCCCTGGCAGCCGACTGCGGGGTGATCTACGTCTGCGACCGCAGTGAGCCCGAGCAGGTCGCCAAACACCTGCAGGCGGTCGACATCGACGTCGAGCGTGCACAGCGGCGGGGTCAGCTCCGGCTGGTGGAGTCCTCTCGCGCCTACCTCGCGGACGGGTGCTTCGTGCCGGAGCGGACGGTCGCGTTCTACCGGAACGCGTACCTGGACAGCACGGCCCACGGGTACCACACCCTGTGCGTGATCGGCGAGATGAGCTGGAGCCTGCGCGGCTGCCCCGGCACGGAGCGGCTGATGGAGTACGAGGCGCTGTACGCAACGGAGTTCGGCGGCACCCCGGCCATCACGCTGTGCCTCTACGACCTCGAGCAGACCCGCGGTGAGCAGATCTTCGACCTGCTGCGGCTGCACGGGCGGGTTGTGCTGAACGGGATCGAGGTGCACAACCCGCACCTCGATCCGGGGTACTTCCTCGGCACCGCCGGTCCGGTGCGTTAGCCCTGCCGCGCGCGGATAGCCGAGCCGTGAGACCGCAGCTGCGAGACGCCTCGACCGCCCCCGCCACGGAGGCGGGCGCGCTGCAGGAGACCGTCGCAGGGCTGCACGCGGTGGTCATGCTCGGCTCCTTCATGCACGCCGCCCCGCGCTCGGCGGACACCGCCGAGCTGTCCGTCGGTGGCCTCGCGGCGTTGACCCGGATGCCCCTTGCCGCGGTGGCCTGGCGCGCCGAAGGCGAGGACGCCCCGCTGCGGGTCGTCGGCCGATGCGGCGGTGAGCGTGGCCTCAGCGCCGAGGTCGCCAAGGCGCTCCGTCGGATGTGCGAGCAGCTGCCCGAGCTGCGACCGAGCCGGCTGCGCGACGGGCAGCTGCCGAGCACGCTTCGCCTCGCCGGACTGCACGTGCTGCTCGCGGTGCCGCTCCGGGTGTCCACCGAGTGCCTGGGCTTCCTACTGGTCGGCGGCGAGCGCGGCGCGTTGCCCGACGACCTCACTCTGATCCAGGCGCTCGGCGCGCAGACCTCCACCGCGCTCTACGTGGCCCGCCTGCACGAGACCGAGGTCGCCAGGCTCCGCGAGCTCGGCGACCTCGCCACCGAGCTCCGCGAGCAGGGCGATCTGCTCTCCCGCGCGCTGCGGCTGCAGGAGGAGCTGATCGACCTCGTGCTTCGCGGCAAGAACGCCAGGACGATCGTGGAGCACCTGGCCCAGCAGATTCGCGCGCCGGTGTGGCTGCTGGACGGCGACCGGCGCCCGGTCGCGCACGCCGCCGGCGACGCCGGGCAGCGCGGAAGGCTGCCACGGAAGTCTGAGCTGCGTCGCGTGCTGGGGCCGCAACACCCCGACCGGGATCCGCGCGCGGTCGAGATGTCCACCAGCGGTGGCGTGCAGTCGTTCCTGGTGCAGACCGTGGCCACCGACCGCGAGACGTTCGGCTACCTGCTCGTCGGCTCGACGGCGTTGGGCCCGGTGGACCACACGACGTTCCAGGGCGGCCGGCTGGTGCTCGCCCTGCGGCTGCTCATCGAGCGCAGCGTCGCGGAGGCCGAGGAAAGAGCAGGCCGGGATCTGCTGCAGGACGTGCTGCTGCGCCGCGGCGGCGCGATGACCTCGGCCGCGGTGGCAGCCCGGCTGGGCTACGACGAGCGTGGCGGCCCGGCCGCGGTGCTCGCCGTCCGCCCGCGGCCACGGCCCGATGGCGGCGCTCGCCTGGAGACGGCAAGGCCCAGGGCGGTGGCCGCGGTCCGCGACGAGCTGCGGTCCGACCACCGTGCTTTGGTCGGGGCGATCGGTGAGGACATCGTGGTGATCGTGCGCGCCGAAGCGGCCACCGCCTGCGCCGCCCGAATCCGCGACCGACTCCGCACGACCGCGCCCGAACTGCGGGTCTCGATCGGGATCAGCGATCCGCGGCCCGATGTCGGCGACCTGGAGCCGGCCTACCGCGAAGCGGTGACCGCGGCCGCGCTCGGCGAGCGAGGTCCGGCGGGTGTGCTGAGCTTCGCCGACCTCGGGCTGCACCGGTTGCTGTTCGACACCGCCAACGCGGACCGGGTCGGCGAACACGTCGAGCGCTGGATCGGCCCGTTGCTGCGCTACGACGAGGCCCACCGCTCGCAGCTGGTCGAGACGCTCGGCTGCGTCCTCGCCGGCGACGGGCAGCGCGCTGTGGCGGAGGCGCTGTCCATCCACCCGTCGACCCTGAAGTACCGGCTCGGTCGCATCCGGGAGATCCTCGACCTCGATCTCGGGGACGCCGACGTCCGGTTCAACGTGGAGCTCGCGGTCCGGCTGCGGGACAGCGTTCGATCGATCCCGACTGTCTCATCGGGCTGAATAGCGCCCCCTGGTTCCGCTCGCTTCCGCGACGCCGGACGATCTCAGCGGTCCCTACCATCCGAGCGTTCGCGCTGCTGCTCAACGCGCTCGGAGGTGTCCGATGAAGGTCCGAGGCCAAGAAGTCCTACTGCCCACCACGCTGGTCGGCTCCTACCCCAGGCCGGTGTTCATGGCGGGAAAGGTGTTCGGGGAGGGGGTTCTCGCGCCCGAGTTTCCCAGCTACCGGATGCGTGAGCTGTACCGGCACTCCGTCGAGCTCGCGATCAAGGACATGACTGACGCTGGGCTGGACATCGTCACCGACGGCGGCCAGCACTACGAGAACGAGACCGACTACGAGTACGCCGAGCTCTTCCACCTGATGGCCCACCGGCTCGAGGGCTACGCCCCGTTCGGCGACCGGATTCAGGTCGGGGCCTTCGACCTGCCGATCTACAAGCCGACCGTGCTCGGACCGGTGCACTGGCGCCGGCCGGTGTTCAAGCCGGTCCTGGAGGCCGTCCAGGATCTGACCGACAAGCCAGCGAAGATCAACACTTCGCTCGGGCCGGCGACGTTGTCTGCGCTGTCCACCGACCAGCACTACGGAGATCTCAAGGCGCTCTCGTTGGACGTCGCGGCTGCATACAACGCCGAGTTCAAGGATCTCGCCGCCCGCGGGCTGGAGATCGTGCAGATCACGGAGCCGCTGACGTTCTTCGAACCCGCCGACTGGATCATCGAGGCGATCAACAAGGCGTTCGAGGGCGTGCCGATGTACCGAGCGGTGCACATCTGTTACGGCCACGAGGAGGGCCAGCCAGGCATCCTCGACCTGCAGGCGAACCGGCTGTTCCCGTGGGCCTTCGACCTCGACTGCGATCAGATCCACATCCAGATGGCAAGTCACGACTTCGCCGAGGTCGGCGACCTTCGCGGCTGGCCGAAGGACAAGGACCTCGGGGTCGGAGTGATCGATATCGAGGATCTCCGGGTGGAGCAGCCGGAGAAGATCGCCGACTGGCTGCGCCGGACGATCGATGTCGTCCCCGCCGAGCAGGTCTGCGTATCCACCGACTGCGCGATCGCTTCGATGCGCCGAGTGGTGGCGAAGAAGAAGCTGCAGGCGCTGGTGCAGGGCACCGAGATCGTGCGCAAGGAGCTGACCGGCAGCTGATCCACCAGGGCTAGGACAGCCGCACGACCGTGCCCTCGTCGCCGCGGAGGGTCAGCTCGCCGTCTACCTGCGCGCCGTCCCGGTCCGGATGCGTCGACAGCTCGACCCGCCCGACCAGCCGGACCCCGGCCGGCGCGAGCCGCGCGGCCGGCGGGGCCGAGGTTGAGGGCGACGAGCCAGCGCTGCGCGCCGTCGGTCCGCACAAACGCGAGCACGTCACCGTCGGCCTGCACCGGCCGGTAGTCGTCGCTGACGAACGCCGGCGCCCGCCTGCGCAGCTCGAGCAGCCGCCGGTGCAGGGTCAGCATCGACTCCGGGTCGTCCCGTTGCGCCTCGACGCTGATCGTCTCCGGGTCACCGGCCAGCGGTAGCCAGGGTTCACCGGTGCTGAACCCCGCTGCGGGCCCGACGGACCACTGCATCGGCGCCCGCTCGGGGTCCCGGCCGCGACCGGGGATGAGCTCCGCGACGGGGTCGCGCACCTGTTCGGGCCTGATCTCGGCGTCGGGCAGGCCGAGCTCGTCGCCGTAGTACAGCGTCGGCGTGCCGGGCAGGGTGAGCAGCAGCATCGCGGCCACCCGGGCCTGCGCCGGGCCCAGCCGGCTGGCCACCCGCGGCACGTCATGGTTGCCGAGCACCCAGTTCGGCCAGCCGTGCGCCGGCAGGGCGCCGAGGTAGCCGTCGATGAACCCGGCAAGGCCGCGCGCGGACCATTCGGCGGTGAGCAGCTCGAAGTTGAACGGAACCTGGATGCCGTCACCGTGCGGGCCGTAGTAGGCGACGGTTTGTTCCACCGGCAGCATGAGCTCGGCGAGCAGCACCTTGTCCTCGCCGAACTCGTCGACGACCTTCCGGATCCGGCTGACCAGCTCCCTGGTCTCCGGGCGGTCCACGTGGTAGATCGAGATCTCCCGCTCGTACGGGAAGTCGACGTCCGGCCGGTAGTCCGGGTTCGGCGGGTTGTCGCGCAGCTCGTCGTCCTCGACCAGCAGCGAGAGCACGTCGATCCGGAACCCGTCGACGCCGCGGCGCAGCCAGAACCGGAGCGTCTCGAACATCGCCTCCTGGACCTCGGGATTGCGCCAGTTCAGGTCGGGCTGGTGGTCGGTGAAGATCCGGTAGTAGTACTGGCCGGTGCGCTCGTCCCACGTCCACGCCGGCTGGCCGGCGTAGTCGAGCCAGTTGCTCGGCGGGCAGCCGTCGGGCTTCGGGTCACGCCAGATGTACCAGTCGCGCTTGGGATCGTCCCGGGAGGACCGAGACGCCAGGAACCAGGGGTGCTGGTCGGAGGTGTGGTTCGGCACCCAGTCGATCAGTACCCGGATGCCGCGGGCGTGCGCCTCGGTGACGAGCCGGTCGAAGTCGGCGAGGGTGCCGAAGATCGGGTCGATCCCCACGTAGTCGGCCACGTCGTAGCCGAAGTCGGCCATCGGTGACGGGTAGATCGGCGAGAGCCAGATCGCGTCGATCCCGAGCCAGCTCAGGTAGTCGAGCCGGGTGATGATCCCCGGCAGGTCGCCGACCCCGTCGCCGTCGGTGTCCAACCAGGACCGTGGGTAGATCTGGTAGATCACCCCGCGCTGCCACCAGGCGTCAACCGTCATACATCCATCACTAGCACTGTCCGGTGCACGCCCGCGTTACGTGGTATCGGTCAGGCGTCGCCGTTGCGGATCGCCAGGATCTTCAGGGCGAGCTGGGCGTTGAAGCGGTGCTCCTGGGACGCGACGGTCATGCCGGACAGCGTCTCGATCCGGCCCAACCGGTAGCTCATCGTCTTCGGGTGGATGCACAACGCCTGCGCGGCACGCTGTACGTGCCCGTCGTGCTCCAGGTAGACCCGCAGCGTGTTCACCAGGTCCGCGTCGTGGTCCCGGTCGTAGGCCAGCAGAACGCCAAGCTGCTGCTCGGCGTACCGGTCGAGGTCGTCGCCGTGCGCCGGCTCCAGCAGGAACTGCACCGCGCCGAGGTCCTCGAACACGACCACCGCGGCGTCCGGGCGCTCGGGTCGCCGCCCGGGCGTACCCGGCCTGCCGGGCGGCCACCGGGTACTGGCCGATCGCGTGCACCGGCGCGCTGATCCCGACGGTCAGCCCGCGCTCCGCCGGGTCGGCGAGCTGGCAGAGCGCGGACCCGATCCGTCGGACCTCCGCCAGCGGCCGATTCGGGACGATCAACGCCAGGGTCTCGCCGCGCCGGCCGACCGGGGCGTGCACGCCGTGCGCGGCGAGCACCTGCGCGGCACGACGGCTCAGCTCGGCACCAAGCTGCTCGACCCGCTGCGGGGACTCGGCTGCGGCGCGCGGCCAGTCACCCGAGCCGTGACCCGGCGGTCCGGCGGACAGCAGCACGATCCGGGCCGGCACCGGAAGCACCCTGGCGAGCTGTCGGGACCGCACCAGGGCGTCCCCCTCGTCGACGATCCGGCCCTCGAGCAGGTCCCAGACGAACTCCGACTCCAGCCGCCGGGCGGCGCCGGCGACCGCGTCCTGGGAGGACAGCAGCACCGCGCAGGCCACCGCGGCCTGCTCGGCGGCCACCACGTCGCGGGTCTCGGTCGGGAGCTTGGTGGCCACCGCGAGCACCCCCCAGTGCCGGCCCGCCGACCGGACGGCCACCGCGATCGCGTGCCGGCCGGCGTCATCCGGCCCGAGCAGCACCGCCTCCTCGCCCAGCTCGGTCCGGCGCGACTCGCCCGGTGCGGGGATCCCATGCGTCTGGACCAGCGCCTCGAGCCAGCCGCGCGGGCCGACCACCGCGCCGTCGGACCCGACGAAGGTGATCTCCTGGCCGGTGATCCCGCTGAGGGCGGCGAGCACCGCGGCCAGGTCGGCACCGTCGGCCACCACTCGCATCAGCCTGCGGTGGATCTCCAGCGCCTGGCTGGTCTCGGTGTAGCGCCGGGACAGCTCGGAGTTCGCGGCCATCAGCTGCTCGGACAGCTCGCGGAGCTTCTCGTCGGCCTGCGCCCGCTGGACGCCGAGCGCGGCGAGGTCGGCGAGCGTGGCGATCAACGCGGCGTCGTCGTCGGTGTAGATCGACCGGCGGCGCCGCCACGCCGCGAGCACCCCGACCGTCTTGCCGTCCACCCGCATCGGTGCGCCGATCGCGGACTGGGTGCCCTCGACGGACGCGATCGGCAGCAGCGCCTTGCTGGTCACCGGGTCGGTCCGCCAGTCGTCCGCCCGGTACACCTCACCGGTCGCGAAGACGTGGCCGATCAGGCTCTCGCCGGTGGCGACGCGTAGCCGGGCGGTGCCCATCGATCGGTGGCCCACCACCGCCTTGGCCTCGACGGCCGCGCCGTCCGGGGTGGCGAGGAAGACCCCGGCGATCTCCGCGCGCAGCACGTCGGCGGTGGCCGTGGCGAGCCCGAGCAGCACCTCCTCCATGTCCCGGGAGGCGAGCAGTCGACGAGCCACGGCGTACAGCGAGCTCAGCGCGCCGGCGGCCGGCCGGGCGGCGGTGGCGGCCAGCGAGGCGAGCAGCCGCAGCTCGTCGAGCTGGTCCGGCGCCGAGCCACGAGCCGGCCACCAGACCACCAGGTCGATGTCGCCCTGCACGCCCAGCGACACGACCGTCCGGTCGCGCTCGACCGTCCTGCCCTCGCCGAGCCGGCGCTCCGGCAGCCTCGGCTGCGCACCGCTCATCGCGAGGTGCCGCGGCCCACCAGGCTGCCAGGACACCACCGAGGCGCCCTCGGCGCCGCTCAGCCGGCGGGCAGCTCCGACCAGCAGCTCGAACACCCGGTCGGCGCCCTCAGCGCCGGCCTCGATGATCCGCAAGCACGCTTCGGCCCAGTCGCCGGTGGCCACGAGGCCACCTTAGGACTCGCCGATAGCTGCCTCACAGGTGTCGCAGGCGCTCGTTTCCGGCGCGCAACCGGGACAGCTGCACGAAGTGCTCCGGGTTGAGGAACAACTCGTTCATCCAGCCCAGCGTGTCGATGGTCAGCCCCTCCGGGCGGTGGATGAGGTAGTCCAGGTACTGGAAGGCGTCCTTGGCCCCGTAGCCGACATGGTGCGCGCCGACCACCTTGCGCGACTCGGCCTCGACGAGGAGCTTCTGGAAGCCACTCAGCTCCGGCTTGCTGAACGCGTACAGCATCGTGCCCTCGGCGCACGGCAGCGGCAGGTTGGGAGTGTCCAGCCCCTCGACGTACGGCGGCATCTGGATCACGACGACGTTCTCGTCGCCGTACGTGGCTCGGGCCTCCGCCTCGGTCAGCCCGACCCAGGTCACCTCGTAGGTGGTGTGCAGGAAGTCCGGGAACTCGGTGTAGTCGAACTCCAGGTCTTCGCCCATGATGTTGCGCGCGGCGGTCACGCCGGACTTGCGGGCCTTGAACATCTCCATCGGGCCGTCGATCATGTCGCCGACCGCGTACACCCCCGGCACGTTGGTCTGCATCCGCTTGTTGACCACGGCTCGGCCGGTCGGCCCGACCTCGATGCCGAGGATCTGCTGCGCGTCGGCGGTGTTCGGCAGCTCGCCGCAGCCCACGAACACGAAGTCGGTCTCCAGGTCGACCTCCTCGCCGGAGGCGAGCTGGACGGTCACGCTCTCCGCCCGGCCGTTCCCGTTGACCGACAGCGTGTGCGCACCCTCCAGGATGGTCATCCCGCGCTTGCGCATGCCGCCGACCACGTACTGCCGGAGGTCCTCGTCCACGTGGTGCAGCGCCGAGGTGCGCATCAGCGGCGAGCGGGTCACGATCGTCGTCTCGCAGCCGGTTGCCTGGAAGAACGAGCCGTACTCCATGGCCACCTTGCTGCCACCGATGATCACGCAGCGCTCCGGCTCGTAGTCCAGCTCCTCGACCAGACTGACGAAGTCGTAGACGCCGGCCTTGTCCAGGCCGGGGATCTCCGGGTCTGACCGGCCGGGCGCCCAGCGAGAGCACCAGGTTGCGCGCGGTGAACGTGCGTCCGGCGGCCTCCACGGTGTGCTTGTCGATGATCGTCGCGCGGGCGTTGAGCACGTACTCGACCTCGAGCTGCTCCTTGGTCTGCCAGTTCATGAACGCGTGTGCGCTGCCCCGGCCGGCGAGGAACAGCTTGATCAGGTCCAGGATGCTGGCCCGGGACTGGTCGAACTTCGGGAAGAACAGCTCGTCGGAGAACCAGCGCATCCGGTCGAGCTCCTCGGCCGCCTCGGAGAACAGGTGGTGCGGCACGCAGGCCTGGTGCGGGCAGGAGCCGCCGAGGAACGGCCAGGCGTCGATGATCAGCGGACGGCCGCCCATCGCCTTCATGTACGCCGAGCCGAACCGACCGGCCGCGCCGCCGCCGACGAAGATCGCGTCGTAGACCGCGTCGTCGTCGCCGATGATGTTGACCAGCGGCTCGGAGTCCGGATCGGCCAGGCTGCGCGTCGATCACCGAGTTCCACTCACCGAGGTTGTAGTGCTCGTTCCGGATGTCCACGGAGCCACCGTCCTTCACGTCGTGCTGGCGCTTGAGGTGACGATAGGCCGAACGCCGCACCGAAGCGCTACGCGGAGCGATGAGATTCTCCTGGATCGTTATCCGACGCGGACAAACGGTCGTCGGACACACGGCGGTGCGGGCTGGTGTAGGCGCCGAAGAAGCCGCGCACCTCGGACAGCCGACCAGTCCGCCCCGGCGGTGACGAAGTCGATGCCTTCTCGGATCGTGGCGCCGTCCGGCCCGGTGGCCCGCCAGGTGAAGCACGCGCGGCCGTCGTGCACGTCGATCCCGCTGGTCAGCGCGATGCCGGCACCCGGCAAGCGCTCGGCGTACCGGCGGGAGTGGACGACCAGGGCGTCCCGCCCCAGGACGCGGGCGCCGGGGTCGACGTAGATCCCGTCCGTGGCGAACGCGCGTTCCAGCAGCTCCCGCCGGTCGGCCTCGGCCTCGGTGTTCCACGCGGCAACGTAGGCCAGCACGGTCCGTACCAGGTCATCGTCGGCCATGGCCGAACTCCCCTCGTTGCGCCATCCGGACAACAGAATGCGCTCTTTCTCGTCCGTCCGGACAGGCTCGACCGGGCGGGTCCGGTGGTTCACTGTGCATGACGTGCGGCCAGCGGGCCGACTCTGGGTCCACGCGGCGATGGGGGTGACGTGGATGGCTGACCTGCCCGGTAGTCGATCTCACGGGAACGGTGCGATCAGGACCCGTCCGGTGCGCACCGAGCCCCGGCGTCGCCCGCGTTGGCCGCGGGTCATCGACGACATCGCGACGGCGAGCGCCGAGGGCGAGCACGCGGTCGCCGAGGCCGCGATCCGGGTCGCTCGCCCACTGGTCGCGGCCGATGCCGCCGTGGTCGTGCGCTGGCAGGACGGGCAGCCGGTGCCGATGGCCGCCAACGGCGACCACGACACACTGCTCGAAGGCCGCCCGCCGGAAGGTGCGAGCTGGACCGGGGGCCAGCCGGTCGCCGCGGTCTCGGTGGATCCGCGTACCGACGTCGTGGTCTCCCGAACCGCCCCGATCGGTTTCGCCGAGGCAGACCTGGAGTCGCTGCACGCGTTGGCAGAACTGATCAACTGGGCGGGCGGTGGCCGCCGTCCGGACGTGCTGGCTCGCGGCTTCGGAAGCCGCGTGGTCGCCTCGCTCGACCCGGACGAGGTGCTGGTCTCGGCGGCCGACGCGGTCGCTCAACTGATGCGCGCGGAGATCGCCGGTGTGCTGCTGCGCGATACCGCCGGCCGGTACCTCGAGATGCGCAGCTCGATCGGCAACACCCGGCTCGATACCGCGCGGCTGCGGATCCGGGCCGGTCAGGGCCTGGCCGGCAGGGTGATGGAGTCCGGTCGTCCGGAGCGGATCGACGACTACTCGACCGACCCGCGCTCAGCCCCGGAGTTCATGGCGATCTCGGACATCGAGGGAACCTGCTCGGCGATCGCCGTCCCGCTGCGCTGGGCCGGAAAGGTCATCGGCGTGCTGTGCGCGTGGCGCCGCCGCCGCGAGCCGTTCACCGACGCCGACGAGCACCTGTTCGCCGCGTTCGCCGAGCTGTGCGCGGTGGCGATCCAGAACGCCGACCAGCATCAGGCACAGCGGTCGCTGGCGCGGCGGCTGGAGGGCGACGTCGGCGAGTTGCAGGAGCGCCACCGGGCCGCCGAGCGGGACCTGCACGTCTACGCCGAGCTCACCCGGATCGTGATGGAGGGCGGCGACGTCGACGCGCTGGTCCGGGCCGTCGGCCGGCTGACCTCGGGCGTCGCGGTGGTCCTCACCGAGGACGGCAGGGTGCTCGGCTCGTCCGCCCGGCCCGGCTCGCACCGGCTGGCGGACGCGGTGCAGCAGGCTACCCCGGGCCTGGCCGCCGGAGACGGTCCGGAACCGGCGGCGGTCGCAACAGCAGGACGGCACCTGGCTGCTGGTCGCGCCGGTGCGGGCGACCGGCGTCACCTTCGGGCACCTCGGGCTTGGCGCTGCGGGCCGCGCCCACGCCGGGGGACCGGTTGGCCGCCACTCAGGCCGCGGTTGTCAGCGCGCTGCTGCTGGCCCGGGAGGAGGCCGCGGTCGCGGCGGCTCGCCGGCTGCAGGCTGAGTTCGTGTGGGACCTGCTGGACGGCCGGTTGCCGGACTCGGTGGAGGCAAGCGTGCGGGCGCGACATCTCGGCACCGGCTTCGCGCTGCCCGCGCGGGTGGTCGCGATCACGGTCAGCGGCCTGGCCTACGAGGCGACCGGGAACGGGTTCAACCCCGAGCACCTGGAGCGGGCGCGCAGCGCGTGTTCCAGGTCGATCAGCCAGGCGCTCGAGGCCGCCGGAGTGCCGGGCGCGGTCCTCGCGCGGCGGGCGAACCATGTCGCGGCGGTGGTCCCGTCCGGCGCAGGGGACACGATCGCCGGAGCCCGCCGGCTGGGCCGGGCGCTCGCTGCGATCCAGTGGCCGGAGGCGATGAGCGCCGCGATCGGCATCGGTGGTCCGGTGGATCAGATCGCCGGGTTCCCGCAGGGCTGGCGCGAGGCCCAGCTGGCTCGCTCGGCCGTCGCGAAGGCGGGGGAACCGGCGGTGTTCGAGGACCTCGGGGTGCTCCAGTTCCTGCTCGCGCCGTCGTCACGGCAGGACCTCGACGGCTTCGCCCGCCGCCAGCTCGGTCAACTGCTCGACTACGACGCGAAAAAGGGCACCGAGCTCACCCGGACGTTGGAGGTCTACCTCTCCGCCGGATGCAGCACTCGGCGCACCGCCGAGCTGATGTGCATCCACCACCGGACCGTGTCCTACCGGCTCAAGCGGGTGTGCGACCTGACCGGGTTGAGCCTGGACGACCAGGAGGACCTGTTCCGGGTCCAGCTGGCCTGCAAGATCTTGGCCCTGTCTACCCTGCCGACGGCAGAGTAGACAGGGCCGGTGCGGCCGGCGGACAGTCAGGGCGCTCAGAGCGTGTTGACCGGCGGCGATTCCGTGCCGCCGGCCCGCGCGGCCTGGTCGGAGTGCTCGGCGCGCACGATGTCGGCGCCCTCGACCAGTGCAACCAGCTTCAGCGCCGCGATCCAGCGCTTCAGGTTCGGCAGGCCGCAGTCGGTGGTCAGACCGAGCCGTTCGATCGGCACGTACTCCATGACCGCCCGGATCCGGTCGGCGACGTCGTCGGCGGTCTCCACCGTGACCTGCTTGACGTCGATCACGCCGGCGACGAACGGCTTGTCCCAGTTGTTGTCGAGCAAGGGCTTCAGGTCGTCCGGGCCCATCCGGCCGACCTCGTAGTTCAGCACGTCGATGTCCGCGCCGAGCACCTTCGGGAAGATGTTCCGGGCGCGCTGGGTGGCCTCGGTGGCACCCCTCGGCCGCCGCGCGACGTCGTAGATCCCGTCCGGGTCCTTGTGCTCGGCGTCGCCCTCGTAGGGCAGGTAGCTGGGCGCCGAGCCGAGGTTGCCCCAGCACACGTGCAGCCAGATCTGTGCGTCGACGTCCTTGACCGCCGCGTTCAGGCAGTCGATCTCCCAGTCGCCCATGCCGTAGGGCCACACGAACTCGTCCATCTGGATGATGTCGACGCCCAGCCCGGCGAGCTCCTTGAAGTCCTCGTTCATCGCCTTCGCCAGGGCCATGCCGAGTTCCTTGATGTCCTGGTAGTACTGGTCGTTCGTCGCCGCGGTCATCGCGCCGACGCCGGTGTAGGAGATCTTGATCGGACGGTCGGTGGAGCGGCGCATCGCCTTGAGCGTCTCGAGGTGGAACGGGTACCGGCGGCGGACCTCGCCGACGCAGGTGGGCGCGTAGAGCATGCTGTAGATCGGCACCGCGAGGTTCGGGCCGTTCAGCTCGTAGCCGGTGAGCCGCTCGATGTAGTGGTAGAGCAGCTGGCCGTAGGCGTCCTCACCGTCGAAGACCCGGCCGTCGGCGACGATGTCCAGGCCGGCGCGCTCCTGGTCGCGCACGATGCACTGGATGCAGTCGTTGTAGGCCTCCTCGGAGATCGAGTCGAACACCCCCCGGCCCGGCTTGCCCGGGTAGTTCGCGAACGCCTGCCCCTTCCACCACCGCGGTTCCGGGTATTTCCCCACCATCGTCGTCGGGAGCAACATCTCCTGATTGCCGACACGCATGACTGTCTCCTCGTCGTCGAGCCGCTCGACCGGCGCTTCGCCAACCGCGGATGCACTGAACCATCGGCGCCGGGCCGCCCGACATGTCCCGGTGCGCAAAACGCCAAGCGTTGTGCTTGCCGAGTTGTGACAGCGCCCACAGGCCGTGCGGCTGCGGACTCTCCTAGGGCCAGACCTTGGGGAACATCTCGCAGGCGATCGGCCCGCCGACCTCGAGGTCGGGCGCCGTGACGTGCCCGGTGAGGTTCTTGTTGTTGAACATGTTGGCGACGTGCGGGTTCCAGGTCGCCTGGTCGCCGACGTAGAAGCTGGTGATCGCCCGCCGGTAGTCTGTTCGTCCTGTTGCCCAAGGAGCCGTGCACCGTCCGCGGGTGGTGCAGCAGCAGGTCGCCCGGCTCGGCCTCGGCCACCAGCCAGTCGTACTTGTCGTAGTCGGCCTCGAAGTCCGGCATGTCCTCGTACGGCGAGTTGACGTAGGTGTTGGTGATCTCGGGGATGTTCTTGAAGCCGATCGGGTGGTAGATCACGCCCCACTTGTGCGAGCCGCGCAGGTAGTGGATCGCGCCGCCGTCGGCGGTGACCTTGTCGAACGGCACCCAGATGCGGATCTGCTGGTCGCCCTTCACCGGAAGGAACGGCAGGTCCTGGTGCCACGGAGTCGCCTTGGTCGCGCCGGGCTCCTTCGCGAAGATTTGGTCGTAGAAGAAGATGATCTCCTTGGCATCGGTCATGCACCTGCCGCGCGACGTCCTTGAGCGGCCCGTGGATCGCCCACGCCTTGAACGCGTCGTCGAACA
Source organism: uncultured Actinomycetota bacterium (assembly GCA_963776255.1). Taxonomy (GTDB): domain Bacteria; phylum Actinomycetota; class Actinomycetes; order Mycobacteriales; family Pseudonocardiaceae; genus Pseudonocardia. Next base: position 184,471 of record CAVZMB010000021.1, read on the forward strand.
TCCAGGGGAAGGTCAGCGAGAAGAACCGCGGGTCGCCGTCGTCGGCGTAGTTCTGCGACGACGGGTCCGACTGCTCGAGCATCCGGGTGACCGCGTCGCGCATGAACTCGACCCAGTCCTGCGGGATGACGCCCCTCACGATCGCGGCACCGTCCCGTTCGTACGCCGCGCGTTCCTCGTCGGACACCGGACGGATCAGTCCGGAGGTCGGGTAGTCGACGGCGATGTCGGCGATCGCGGTACTCATGACGCACTCCTTCGCGCTGCGAGCGCGCCCGGTCACCGGCGCGCAGCCAAGCAGTCGCCATGCAACCAGCGCGGGTTGCGACTCGCACATGTGCGCGACGGAAAAGCTGCCCGCGGTCCTTTGCCGGTTCGGCCAGCGTCCCCCGTGCCGACCCGGGGCTAACCTCCGACGAGAAGTTGACCCGAGAGGCGGTCGGCGTTGAACATCGCGAGCCTGCTCATCGCCAGCGCGACGCACGTGCCGTCCGGGCCGGCCTGGACGTTCGGCGCCCGCTCGGCGAGCTATGCCCAGCTCACTGGCCGGGTCGCGGCACTAGCCGCAGGGCTCGCCCGGATCGGGCTCAAGCCCGGCGACCGGGTGGTGCTGCTGCTGCCGAACAGCCCGGAGCTGGTCGAGACGCTGTTCGCGGCGATGTGGGGCGGATTCGTCGCGGTGCCGCTCAACTGGCATCTGCACCCCCAGGAGGTGGCCTATGTCGTCGAGCACAGCGGGGCGGCCGCGATACTGATCGCCGACGAGACCGACGCCGCGATCACGGCCCTGCCGGACCGCGACGTCCAGGTGCTGCACACCCAGGGCCGCTCCGGACTCGGCTACCGGGACATGTTCGACGCGGCGCCGGCCCCGCTCGCTGACACCGCCCCGGACGACGCCGCCTGGCTGTTCTACACCTCGGGCACCACCGGGCGGCCCAAGGGCGCCACCCTCACCCACCGGAACCTGATGGGCATGACGCTGAACTACTACGCCGACATCGACCGGGTCGAGCCGGGCAGCGTCTTCGCGCACGCCGCACCGCTGACCCACGGCAGTGGGCTGTACCTGCTTCCCGCGGTCGGCCGGGCCGCACACAACGTGATCTCCACGGCGCGCAGCTTCGACGCCACCGACTACCTGGAGCTGCTGGCCTCGCACCGGGCCACCCATGCAGCGTTCATGGCGCCGACGATGCTCAAGCGGCTGCTGACCGGGGGCGACCCGGCGAGCCACGATCTCTCGGCGCTGCGCAGCATCGTGGTGGGCGGCGCTCCGCTGTACCGGGAGGATCTGCGCGCGGCGTCGGCCGCGTTCGGCTCGATCATCACCCAGATCTACGGGCAGGGCGAGTCGCCGATGACGATCACCGTCATGCCGCCGCCGCGGCCCGCGGAGCTCGACGCGAACACCGAGCGGGTGGTCTCCTGCGGCCGGGCGTTCACCGGAGTCGAGGTCCGCGTGGTCGACCCCGCCGGCGACCCACAGCCGCCGGGTTCCGACGGCGAGGTCTGCGTCCGCGGCGACGTCGTGATGCGCGGCTACTGGGACGACGCGGCAGCGACCGCGAAGGCGGTGCACGGCGGCTGGCTGCACACCGGCGACATCGGCCACCTCGACGATCGCGGCTACCTGTACCTGACCGACCGAGCCAAGGACGTGATCATCACCGGTGGGTCGAACGTGTACCCGCGGGAGGTGGAGGAGGTGCTGCTGACCCACCCCGCGGTGCGCGAGGTGGCGGTCATCGGGCGGCCCGACGCCGAGTGGGGCGAGTCAGTGTGCGCGTTCGTGGTCGCCGAGCCGGGGGAGCCGGCGGACCCGGCCGAGCTGATCGCGCACTGCCGTGGGCAGCTGGCGTCGTTCAAGAAGCCCAAGGAGATCGTCTTCGTCGAGGCGCTGCCGAAGGGTGCCGCCGGCAAGGTCCTCAAGCGCGAACTACGCGGGTAGCCACGTCCGCTCCACCGAACGAGCGGCACTGTCGTGCAATAGGGCCGTACAAAAGCGCCACTCGCGGACGTCGACGCCCCGCGAATCCGGGATCGGCTCAGGTCCGGCCGTCGGGGTCCCGGCCGAGCTCACCGCGCACGATGCGGGTGCCGGCGACCAGGCTGATCAGCTTGCGGAACGCGACGTCGCGCGGCAGTTGGTACAGCCCGCAGTCGGTGCTGACGATCAGCCGATCGGCGGGCACGTGCTCCAGCGCGATCCGGATCCGGGCGGCGACCTCCTCGGCCGCCTCCACGTGCGGGTTCATCACCTCGATCACGCCGATCCCGAGGTCGCCCTCGCCGCGGTCGGTCCAGGTGCGCAGCGTCGGCAGCTCGGCCATCTGCGGCCGGGCCGTCTCCATGTGGATCTCGGTCCAGTCGACCGGCTGGCCGCTCTTGAACAGTTCGGCCAGGCACGACGCGTTGACCTCGGGGTACACCGGGTCGTGCTGGCGGGTGTTGCCGTAGCACATGTGCCAGGTCAGGTGCGCGTGCACGCCCTGCGCCGCCCGGTTCATCAGCTCGACGGCCCAGTCGTCCCGCCCGGCCGACGCGATGTAGGCCTGCTCGGTCAGCTGGATGAACCCCGCGCCGTGCTCGGCGAGCCAGCGCAGCTCACGGTTGAACGCTTCGGCGACGTCGACGCGCAGCGCCTGCGCGTCGCCGTAGAACTGGTCCTCGCACCAGGACGCGACGGTCGCCGGACCGGAGTTGATATTGATCTTGAAGGGCTTGTGGGTGGCGAGCTTGATCGCCTGCAGCACCGGCCCGAATATCGGCCGGACCCAACGGATCTTCTCGGCGACCACCGGCCGGAAGTAGTGTTCGGTGCCGAGGACGCTTCCCGGCGGCCCGTACGCCCGGAAGCCCGCCAGCCGCAGCGGCACCAACAGAATCTGGATCTTGTCGTAGGGCGTCTCGCCCTGGAAGTACTGGTTGCCGTCGGTGACGATGTCGAGGCCGGCGAGGTCCTGGTCCTTCACGCACAGCCGCACCGCGTCCTCGTAGAGGGTGCGCTGGTACATGTCGACGTAGTCGACCTCCTGCATCGACTCCCGGATCACCCCGCCGCGCATCCACAGCGGCCGAGGCCAGGAGCCGACCATCGTGGTCGGCAGCAGGACGTCGTGCCCGCCGATCAACATCCGGACACGCCTAGTGGAACAGCGAAGAGGCGTGCTCGACCGCTCCGTTCCGGTCCGGGTGCGGGCCGGCGTCGGTGACCGTTGGCAGCAGGTCGAGCGTGTCCGACCGCAGCCCGAGGCGCAGCGTCTCCAGCGCGATCACCTCGTCTGCCTGGATGTTTCCCAGGTTGGCCTTCGGCCCCAACCGCCGGATGAACCAGGCCTGCTGGTCCTTCCGCGGGGCCTCGAAGATGATCCGCTCCGCGGGGAGTGCCTCGAGCAGCGCCTCGACCAGCTCCTCGCGCACCTCGCCACTTGGTTGGTACAAGCCGACCGTGCCGCTCTCCCTGGCCTCGGCGATCAGTAGCGACGCCCCGGCGTCCAGGTCGCCACGCATCTCGTCGACCCAGGCGGACGGGACGACCTCGTGGAGCGGGTTCTTCGAGCCGCACTCGGACAGCACGTTGAACTCGCCTGCCAGCTGCGAGATCAGCTCCCGCTTCCGGTCGGTCGGCATGCCGAACGCACCGTTGGACACCTCGACGTGGGTGATCCCGAGCCGGTGCAGCCAGCGGACGTAGTCGGCGATCCGGTGCTGTGACTCGCAGATCTCCAGCAGCGTGCCGCCGAGGCAGAGCCGAATACCGGCGGCGTCGCAGATCGCCGCCTTCGCCTTGACGCCGTCCGACACGTATGCGGTGCCCCACCCGAGCTTGATGATGTCGATGCAGTCGCCGGCGGTCTGGATCAAGGACTCCAGCCCGATCTGGGACAGCCCCTTGTCGAGTACGTGGGTGAGGCCGTCGGACCTGGGTTTGGCCTGGCGGTCCGGGAGGCTGAGGAATCCAGGTCCGATCTGTGCCACCTACGAACGACCTCTCCATCGGCTCGGTTTCGAGTAAGTATTCCGTTGCCCGCCTCGCCGCGATTTAGCCCGAGAAGACAAACTCGACCTCCAACGTTAGCCGCTGCGACCGTGCTAGCCGGGCCACGACTGGGGGCGATGTCAGATGAGCCGACATGGATCCGCAAAAGGGGGTACCGGAGCTGATGAGTGACCAGATCCGTCCGTTCCGTATCGAGGTCTCCGACGATCTGCTGGAGGACCTGCGCCGTCGGTTGCGCACGACCCGTTGGCCGGAGCGCGAGACCGTGGACGACTGGTCGCAAGGCGTTCCCCTCAGCTACCTGCAGGAGGTGTGCCAGTACTGGACCGACGGCTACGACTGGCGCGCGCGCGAGGCCGCACTCAACCGGTTCCCCCAGTTCATCACCACGATCGACGGCCTGGAGATCCATTTCGTGCACCAGCCCTCGGTGGTTCCGGGTGCCATGCCCCTGCTCATCACGCACGGCTGGCCTGGCTCGATTGCCGAGTTCGCCGGCGTGATCGGGCCGCTGACCGACCCGGTGGCGCACGGCGGCGACGCGTCGGACGCGTTCTCGGTGGTGTGCCCGGCGCTGCCGGGATTCGGCTTCTCGGCCAAGCCGAGCGCGCCGGGCTGGAACGTGCAGCGGATCGCGCGGGCCTGGAGCGAGCTGATGCCCCGGCTCGGCTACCCGCGGTTCGTCGCGCAGGGCGGCGACTGGGGCGGCGTCATCACCACGCTGCTCGGCGCGAACCACCCGGACCGGGTACTCGGCATTCACCTGAACCTGCCGACCGCCCGGCTGGACCGCGACGAGCGCGTGCCCACCGACGAGGCGGAGCGGGCCGCGCTCGCGGCCCGGGAGTACTACGCCGCAGAGGGCTCCGGGTACTCGATGCAGCAGAGCACCCGACCGCAGACGCTGGGCTACGGGCTAACCGACTCCCCGGTCGGCCAGGCCGGCTGGATCCTGGAGAAGTTCGCCGCCTGGATGGACTGCGACGGGCACCCGGAGAACGTGCTGAGCCGCGACCAGCTGCTGGACGCGGTGATGCTGTACTGGGTGACCGGCTCGGCGGCTTCCTCGGCCCGGCTGTACTGGGAGAGCTTCGGAAAGACCACCCCGCCGTACGTGACGGTGCCGACCGGGGTCGCCGCGTTCCCGAAGGAGATCCTCCCGGCCGCGCCGCGCTGGGTGCGCGAGCGGTACAACCTGACCCACTGGACGGACATGCCACGCGGCGGGCACTTCGCCGCCCTGGAGCAGCCGGAGCTGTTCGTGGACGACGTCCGCGCGTTCTTCCGGACTCTCCGGTAGCCCCTGGTCAGCGATCCGCGAGATCGCGCGCGGTGCGCAGCAGGGCCGCCTCCACCTCGTCGAACGCTGCGCTGCGTCGAAGGGCTGCCTGCGCCGCCGCGTGTGCGGCTTCCAGGCAGTCCTTGGCCATCGCGCGTACCACATCGGGCGCTGCGCCGCCCCGCGTCACCCGGCTGCGTACGACTGCCCGGGGATCCAGCACCTCGGTCAGGTCCTGGCCGGCGAGCCCGGGCGCTACCCCGGTGTGCGCCATAGCCGCCTCGTCGAGCATGTCGCCGGTGATGTCCACTCCGCGCAGGCCGGCCTGGCCGGCCCGCCGGACCACGTCGCCGACGATCTCGTAGGCGGTCCGGTAGTCCAGCCGCAGGTCGTCATCACGAACTCGGCCAGATCGGCGGCCTGGGCGAACCCGGACTCCAGTGCGGCGTACATCGCCTCGCCGTGCACGGTCAGCCCCTCGACGACCCCGGCCATCAGCCGGGTGGCCCGGCCGGCAAGATCGAGAGCCCGCGGCACCTCGCCGTAGGCGAAGATCAGGTTGTCGCTGCGCGCCGACGGCGTCTTGGACACCGCGAGCATCCCGGTCAGCCGGCCGATCAGGATCCCGGCCTCGCCGCGCACCATGGTCAGCGCGTACGGGTTGCGTTTCTGTGGCATGAGCACGCTGGAACGGGTGTGCCCCTCGGCGAGGGTCACCCAGCCGAACTCGCTGCTGGTCCAGATCTCGAGGTCCTCGGCGAGCTTGGACAGCGTGGTCACCAGGCCGGTGGCGTTGAACATCAATCCGAGCAGCCCGTCGGTCTGCCACATTGCGTCCCGGGTGTGCTCGATGACCTCGTCGAAGCCGAGCAGCGCGGCCACCGTGCCCCGGTCGCCGGTGAGCCGGCTGCCGTTCACCCCACCGGCGCCGCCCGGGCTGCGGTTCACCCAGGCAAGATGCTCGACGAGCCGCTCGACGTCGCGCTGCACGGGGTAGACGAACGACAGCAGGTAGTGCCCGAATGTGGACGGCTGGGCGTGCTGCAGGTACGTCTGCTCGGCCATGAACGTCTCGGCGTGCACGGCGGCAAGTTGGCTGGCGGACTGCGCGAACCCAGCCGCGGCCTCGATGAGCGCCAGGGTGTCCCGCCGCAGCCGCAGCCGCAGCGCGATCCGCACCGCCTCCCGGCGCGGCCGCCCGGCGTGCAGCCACCCCGCGTCGCGGCCGATCTCGGCGGCGAACCTTCGCTCCCGGCAGTTGTAAGCCTCGCCGTACTCCGGGTCGTAGCCGAAGTCCGCGGCGGCAGTCTCGTGTGCGGTCAGCAGCACGCCGAGCAGCCGGCCCGCCGCCGAGTCCGGGATCACGCCGCGGTCGCGCAGCACGAGCACGTGCGCGATGTCGGCGAGGTTGAGCCAGTCGTGCAGCAGCGGCGCGTCGGCGATCTCGACGCGGAAGCCGGCCTCGACCAGCTCCGGGGAGTACCGGGACGTCACGCGCTGGTGCCCAGCTCCGGCGCGAGCTGGGCGAGCAGCGTCCAGGTGCGCCGCACGCTGGCCTCGTCGATCGGGATCACGATGGGCCAGAGCTCGGTCGCACCGGCCTCGGCGAACCGGCGGAGCTGCTTCTCCACGTCGTGCTCCGAGCCGACGACCGCCATCGCGCCCGGCGTGGCGACGCCCTCGCGTTCGAGCTGGCGCTGGTAGTGCTCCAGCGTGCCGTACCGGGCGAAGACCACCTCGGCCCTTTCGATAGCGGCCTCCCGGTCGTCGTGCACCACGACCGGGATGCCCGCGATCGCCCGCGGCTCCTGCCGGTGCGCCGCCGCGGCGGCCTCGCGCAGCGCCGGGACTATGCCCTCCAGGGTGCGCGGCCCGGCCAGCCAGGTGACGGTGCCGTCGGCCAGCTCGCCGGCGGCCTGCACCATCAGCTTGGACAGCGCGGCGACCACCACCGAGACCGGTGAGGTGCCCGGCACGATGAATCCGCCCGAGACGTTGAAGTACTCCCCGTGGAAGTCGACCTCGCCCTCCGTCACCAGCGGGACCAGCACGGACAGGTACTCCCGCATGTGCCGGGCCGGGCTGGCGTAGCTCAGCCCATGCATGCTCTCGATCACCGGCCGGTGGGACACGCCCACTCCAAGGGTGAGCCGACCGCCGCAGAACACCTGGGTGGTGGCGGCCTGCTGGCCCAGCGCGAGCGGGTGACGCGGGTAGGTCGGCACCACGCCGACCCCGAGGTCGATCTCCCTGGTGCGGGTGCCGGCGACCGCGAGCACACTCAACGCGTCGACGCCGCGGGAGAAGTGCGTCATCCATGCGGCCGGGAAGCCCTCGCCCTCCGCCCGTTCGGCCGTCTCGACGATCTCCGTCGGCGGTATGGGCGTGCCGAGGACGTCCCCGCCGATGTTCATCGCGATGCGCACGATCCCTCCCGATGGTCGTGACCTCACACCAGCATCGACCATCCGGGGCCCGCGGTGGCACGTCCCGCCAGGACGAAACCCACCATGACGGCCCGACGACACAGCAGCATCGCAAGCTGTTGCTAACCCCTGAGCGGCCGGAGTGGTTCCGCGGAACAGTCGATGGTGGGCCGTTCCGCGGAACCGTTCTATCCGATCACCCGCAGCAGGAGCAGCTCGGACTGCCGTCCGCCCACGGATGGTGGGTGTGCTCGTCGCCCTCCCGCGGCTCGGCCCGCCGGCTGCCGCACCGGGAGCAGACCCACACCTCGGGGACCTTGGTCCCCTCCATCACCAGGGAGCGGAACGCATTTCCGCAGTCCGGGCAGGAGAGGTGGAGCACGGGCATACGGACCTTCCTACCCGCCGAGCTTCGAGCGGACCAGTTCGGTACCGGCGACCAGCGCGTGCAGCTTGTCGACCGCGATGTAGCGCTGCAGCAGGATCAACCCGCAGTCGGTCGTGACGCCGAGCCGCTCCGCCGGGATGTACTCGAGCAGGCGGTTGATCCGGTCCGCGACCTCGCTCGGCGGTCTCGGTGATCGTCGACTTCACGTCGATCACGCCGGCCCAGAACATGACGTTGTCCGGCATCGGGTGGTTCTTGATCACGTCCAGCCCGCTGAGGTCGTCGGAACGCCGGCCGCAGTTCTCCAGGTTCAGCACGTTGATGTTCGCCTCGTAGGCCTTCGGGACGATCGACGCGGTGGCCGCCGGCGCGTCGCCCTTGCGCTGGGTCAGGTCGAAGATCTCGCCGGCCGCGGCCGTCTCGTCCGGGAAGTAGGCCGGCGTGCCGCCCCAGTTGCCCCAGCACACGTGCACGATGACCTGGGCGTTCTGCACGCCCTGGACGGCGCGGTTGAACGCCTCGATGGCCCAGTCTTCGTAGAAGTACGGCCAGGTGAACTCGTCGAGCTGGATGAAGTCGACGCCCATCTGGTCGATCTCGAGGATGTCCTCGTTGATCGCGGCGGCGATGGCCAGCGCCCGATCTCGCGGGTTGTCGTAGTGCAGGTCGTTGGTGGCCTGAGCCAGCACCTGGATCCCGGTGTACTGGACCTTGGTGGCCTTGTCGGTGGCCCGCTTCAGCGCCCTGGCCTGCTCGACCATGATCGCGCCGTACCGCTTGATCTCCTGGCTGGCGGTGCCCGCGTGCAGCCGGCTGTAGATCGGGAAGCCGAGGAAGCCGCCCTTGAGGTCGTAGCCGAGCCGCTTGTAGTAGTAGTAGACGCGCCTGGTCGGCGTAGTTGTCGCCGTGCAGCCGACCGTCGGTGATGATGTCCAGCCCGGCGAGCTCCTGGTCCTTGACCAGCGCGGCCATGGCGTCCTGCAAGGCCTCCTGGACGAACGCGTCCGGGGGCTCCTGGTCGCCGGTCCAGTCCCGGACCGGTCCGGCGTCCCACCATCGCGGGTTCGGATAGTTACCGACCATCGAGGTTGGGATGAGGACTTCCTGGTCTCCGACTCTCATCTGATTCCTTCCTGAGTTGGCTCCGGCAGGTGAACCGCAGAGAGCACGCCGCCGCCAGCGGTGAACGTGGCGGGGATCACTCGCCCGGAACGTACTGCGCGGGAACAGGTTCAGCGGATTTCTTGGCCCGGCGGGACGAGGCCGATGTCCCGCGCGGCCAAGGCGGAGGGGGAGGACTGGCGACCATCGGAGCGCGGCGCTCCGAGCAGCTGCTCGGCGAGCAGTCGGCCGAGGTAGTCCTCGCACTCGTCCGCGGACCAGCCGCGATCGACCAGCGCCTGATAGACATCGGCGCCGAACAGCGTGAGAAAGATGTCGGTGGCGCGTTCCCGGCTCAGTCCCGGCCGGAGCCCTCCCGGCTTGGCCGCGAGCACGGCCACGGCGTCCCGAAAGGTCTCCACCCGACGCTGCTCGGCCACCTCCATCACCCGCGCCGAGTCCCTGTCCCCGGCCGCGGCGTGCATCGCAGCGGTGAGTGGGGCGATGCGGGCGAGCATGCGGCTCCCGTTGTGCACGTAGACCGCGAGGGCGGCGGAGGCGTCCGGAGCGGCGTGGAAGTCGCCAAGCCAGTCGAGCAGCTCCTGCTGGATGGCCACGATGTCGACCGGCTCGGGGGGCGCACCGGGCCAGGAGTCGAAACCGCTGAGCGCCGCCCCGACGGTCTCGGCCAGGACCGCGCTCTTGGTATGGAAGGTGAAGTAGACGGTCTGCACCGCGACGCCCGCCTCGGCGGCGATCGCCTCGATAGTGGTGGCGGCGTAGCCCTTCGAGCAGAACAACCGATAAGCCGCCGCGAGCATCCGCCGCCGGGTGGCCAGCGCGCGCTCTCGTCGGGTCACCCGACGGAATTTACTAGAGCGTCACTCTAGTGTCATCACTAGAGTGACGCTACAGTGACGCCGACGACGCCGCGGAGGTGATCATGAAGATCCTGTTCGCCACGATGCCGTTCGACGGGCACTTCAACCCGGCGACCGCGGTAGCGGTCCACCTGCGGGAGCGGGGTCACGACGTGCGCTGGTATGCCGGGCCGAGCTACCAGCGCAAGCTCGCCGACCTCGGCATCCCGATCTTCCCGTTTCGGCGGGCCCGGGAGGTGACCGGCGAGAACATCGCCGAGCTGCACCCGGAGCGGGCCCGCCTCAAGGGTCCGAAGCTGATCGCCTTCGACGGTGAGATGATCTTCGCCGAGCCGGCGGAGGGGCACTATCGCGATCTCCTGGACGTGCACGCCGAGTTCGGCTTCGAGGCGCTGTTCTGCGATCCCGCGTTCTACGCGGCGAAGCCGGTAGCCGACTCGCTCTCGGTGCCCGTCTACACCCTGGGTATCTGGCCGATGAATGCTCCCTCGCGCGACGTGCCGCCGCCGTTCTTCGGCCTGCGCCCGGCTCGCACCCTGGTCGGCAGACTGGCGCACCGCGGGTTCCGCGCGCTGCTGCACAGCACGATGAAGCCGGGGGTGCTCCGCTACAACGCTCCTGCTGGAGTCGGTGGGCTGCGAGCCGATCCGGGTGGGTGAGTGGTTGGACCTCGTCGAGCGGTGCGCCAGCACCTGCTTCCAGAGCGGCACACCCGGGCTGGACTATCCACGCAGCGACCTGCCGGCCAATGTCAGCTACGTCGGTCCGCTGTTCCCGCACGCGCGGGCCCTCACCACCCCGTACGAGCACGAGGATCGGCTGCGCCGGCAGCCGTCGAAGGTCGTCGTGGTTTCCCAGGGCACCGTCGACAACGCCGACCCGGACAAGCTGATCGTGCCGGCGCTGGAGGCGCTGAAGGACAGCCCGTACCTGGTCGTTGTCACGACGGGCGGGCGGCACACCACCGAGCTCCGGGCGCGCTACCCCGAGCCGAACGTGCTTGTCGAGGACTTCGTCGACTTCAACCTGCTGTTCGCGCACGCCGACGCCTTCGTCAGCAACGGTGGGTCCGGCAGCGTGCTGCTGGCGCTGCGGCACGGCGTGCCGATCCTCGCCGCCGGCAGCACGGAGGGGAAGAACGACATCAACGCCCGCCTCGGCTACCTCAAGCTCGGGGTCGACCTGCGCACCCAGCGGCCGACTCCGAAGAAGATCGCCAACGGCCTGCAAAGGCTGCTCGCCGACGGCGAGATCCGCGACAATGTCGCTCGGCTGCGGCGGGAGTTCGACTCCTACGACGCCTTCGAGATCATCGACCGGCGGCTGGCCGAGGACGCGCGGACGCTCAACACCTCCGGTTGAGTTGCACTCAGGGCAGCCCGAGCAGCGGGCTGGCCAGCACGGCGACGGCCACCACCGCCCAGGGTGGCGCCTTGAGGAGCAGGGCCGCGAACAGCACGGCGGCGAACGCCGCATCGATCGGCCCGGTCACCGTACTCAGCACGATCGGGTCGATCCAGGCCGCGGCGAGCAGGCCGACGACGGCGGCGTTGACGGCGATGAGCGCGGCTCGGACCCGTCGGTCGGAGCGGACCTGCCGCCAGAACGGCAGGACGCCGACCAGGATCAGGAACCCGGGCAGAAAGATCGCGATGGTGGCGACAACCGCACCCGGCACCCCTCCGGCGACCTGCCCGAGGTAGGTCCCGAAGGTGAACAGCGGCCCGGGTACGGCCTGCGCGAAGCCATAGCCGGCGAGGAACGCGTCGGGGGATACCAGCTCCGGAACGACCTCGGACTCCAGCAGCGGAAGTACGACGTGTCCGCCGCCGAACACCAGCGCACCGGCCCGGTACATCGCGCCGGCGAGGCGGGCGATCGTGCCCAGCCCGGCGAGCAGCGGCAGCGCAGCCAGCAGGACCGCGAACGTCACCAGCGCGCCGATCCCGACCCGGCGGCTGATCTCGATCGGCAGCGCGTCGGCGGTCGCGTGATCCGGCTCGGCCGGCACCCGGCGGAACAGCAGCAGGCCGATCAAGCCGGCGCCGGCCAGGCAGGCGACCTGCACCCAGGCGGCGTTCGGGGCGAGCAGCAGCACGGCAGCGACGGCGACCGCGATCGCCGCGGTGCGGACCGTTCGGGCCAGCCGGCGGGCCATCCCGATCACCGCGTCGAGCACGACCGCCACCGCGACCAGCTTCAGAGCGCGCAACCAGACCGGGTCCCCGATGTCCGCTGTCGCCGCGAACGCGCCGGCGAGGGCCATCAGGATGGCGGAGGGCAGCGTGAACCCCAGCCAACCCGTGAGCGCGCCGAGCGGACCGGCCCGGGTCCATCCCGCGCCCATGCCGAACTGAGTGGACGCCGGCCCCGGGAGGAACTGGGTCAACGCGACGAGCTCGGCGTATGCCGGCTCGCTCAGCCAGGCTCGTCGTTGGACGTACTCCTTGCGGAAGTACCCGAGGTGCGCGATCGGCCCGCCGAACGACGTCAGGCCCAGCTTGAGCGCGACCCGGAACACCTCGAGTGCGGCCGACGCCGACACCACGAGCGCAGCCTCGCACAGCGCCTGCCGGTGACCGCCGTCGCGTGGACCTAACCTGACTGACCTGTCAGTCTCAGGCGGATGCCCGCCGTAGCGCCCGCCCGGGACCGCCTGCTCAACGCGGCCAATGCGCTCTTCTACGAGCGCGGGATCACCGCGACCGGAGTGGACGCGGTCGTCGCCGCCTCCGGGGTGTCCAAGCCCACCCTGTACGCGCACTTCCGGTCCAAGTCCGAGCTGCTCGCCGCGGTCCCGGCACGGCGTACCGAGCGCCGCCAGGACAGCCTGCCGGCGTGGCTTGCGGCCCGAGACGGCGATCCGCGGGAGCGGCTGCTGGCGGTGTTCAACTGGCTGGCCGAGTTCCTCGCCGGCGAGGGTGCGCGCGGGTGCGCGTTCCTCAATGCGGCCGCGGAGCTGCCCGACCCGGACGACCCGGCACGCCAGGTCGCCCGCCGGCACAAGACCTGGATGCGGGAGTTCCTCGCCGGGCTCGCCGGGCAAGCCGGTCTGAGCGAGCCCGAGCGGCTCGGCTCGCAGCTGTTGCTCCTTGTCGACGGCGCGAGCAGCCGGCTGGTAGTGGAGGGCGGGCCGGACGCGACCAGGGAGGTCTGCACGCAGGCCCGCCAGGCCGCGACCGTACTGATCGAGGCGGCTACCGAGGGGTCGCGGTGACGTCCGGGCCGACGGCGGCCGTCGACCGACAGCCGAGACGGGGCGACATCGCCGTGGCGCTCGGCCTGGCGCTGGGCCCACTGGCCGCCATGGGCTTCGGCCGGTTCGCGTACGCGCTGCTGCTGCCCCCGATGCGCGCCGACCTGGACTGGTCGTTCTCCGCGGCCGGCGCGATGAACACCGCCAACGCGCTCGGCTATCTCGCGGGTGCGGTGCTCGCCGCTGGGGCGGCCCGCCGCTTCGGCTCGCGGCGGTGCTACCTGGCCGGGCTCGCGGTGATCGTCGTCTCGATTGCGACCTGCGCGGCGACGGACAACTTCGTGGTGCTGCTGGCGCTCCGCGCGCTGACCGGGGTCGCCGGTGCGTTCACCTTCATCGTGGGCGCCGGGATGGTCGCCCAGGTCAGCGTCGGCTCCGGCCGTAGCCGGACGGCGCTGCTGCTCGGCATCTACGTCGCCGGTGGCGGCGCGGGCGTCGTGATCTCCGGCCTGACGATCACCCCGCTGCTGGCGAGCACCGATGCCGCAGCCGGGTGGCGCGAAGGCTGGTTGCTGCTGGGCGGGTTGTCCGCCCTGGCGCTGGCCGGCAGCATCCCGGCGGTCCGCGCCGCGCCTGAGCCGCCGCCGATCCGGTCGGCGTCCGACCGTTGGCCGGCGCGCCGCCTCGCCGTGCTGATGATCGGCTACGCGTTCTTCGGGGTCGGCTACATCGCCTACATGACCTTCATCGTGGCGTTCCTGGTGGGCGAGGGCGCGTCCGCCGGCACGGTCACCCTGTTCTGGGTGGTGCTCGGCCTGGCGTCGGTGGCTGCGGCGTTCGGGTGGGGGCCGCTGCTCGGCCGGCTGCGCGGCGGGCGCGGGCCGGCAGTCGTTCTCGGCGTGGTCGCGATCGGAGCACTGCTGCCGCTGCTCGGGAGCTCCGGCCTGCTGGTGTTCGGCTCGGCGGTGCTGTTCGGCGCGTCGTTCCTCACCGTTGTTACGGCGGTGACCGTGCTGGCCCAGCGCAGTCTGCACCCCCGGCACTGGACGCCGGCGATCGCCGCGCTGACCGTGGCGTTCGCCGTCGGCCAGTGCGCTGGACCCGTCCTCGCCGGGTTGCTCTCGGACAGCGCCGCCGGGGTGCGCGCCGGGCTCATCCTGTCGGTCGTGCTGCTCACCGCCGCGGTCGTGCTGTCGATCGCCCAGCGCGAGCGCACGCCGCTCCAGGACCGGGCCCCGACCGCAATGAGCGGGCTTATTGCGCGCGATCGGCCCGTCTGAGGCGGAATAAGCCCGCTCATTCGGGGTGGGGCTCGGCCGCCCGGCGGAAGCGGTCGGCCATCCGCTCCAGGTGCTCGGCGAGCTCGGGGGCGTCGATCACCTCGAAGTCGACGTCGAGCAGCCCGAGGTAGAGGGTCAGCATGTGCGGGGTGTCCGAGCCCACCTCGACCACGCAACGGTCCGGGCCCTCGGGCTGCACGGAGACCGCCATCGGCAGCCGGGCAGCGACCTGCTCGGCCGACGCGTGCAGCCGCACCCTCGCGCGGTACGCCCAGGTCGCAGCGCCGTCGCGGCGCTGGACGTAGGCGGACGCGTCGCCGTCCGGTTCCGGCCGCGGGGTGAACCGCGGGCCGGTCGGGATCCGCGGCGTCATCCGGTCCACCCGGAACGTGCGCCAGTCGTCGCGCTCGACGTCCCACCCGACGAGGTACCAGCGCCGGCCCCAGGCGACCAGTCGGTGCGGCTCCACCGAGCGGACCGCACTCGCGCCGCCGCCACGGGTCACGTAGTCGAAGCGCAGCCGCTCGTGGGCCCGGATGGCGCCGGCCACCGCGGTCAGCACGCCGGCATCCACCGTGGGCCCGGTGCCCGGCACCACCACGGTGGCCGAGCCCATCGCGGCCACCCGGTGCCGCAGCCGGGAGGGCAGCAGTTGCTCGAGCTTGGCCAACGCGGAGACCGAGGTCTCCTCGATCCCGGTGACCGCCCCGCCGGCCGCGGTGCGCAGGCTCAGCGCGACGGCGACCGCCTCGTCGTCGTTCAGCAGCAGCGGCGGCAAGCGCCGCGCCGGAGCCCAGCCGGTACCCGCCGCCAACCCCTGGCGAGGCGTGCACCGGGTACCCGAGGCTGCGCAGCCGCTCGACGTCGCTGCGCAAGGTCCGGGTGCTCACCTGGAGTCGTTCGGCGAGGTCGCTGCCGGACCAGTCCGGCCGCGTCTGCAGCAGGGCCAGCAGCCGCAGCAGGCGGGCCGAGGTCGTCAACATTCCCCAAGTATCTACGCCATTGCGGAAGCTAACCTTCCGCAATTGCTCGTAGCGTCACGACCATGACAAACAACGAGATCCGCCCGTTCCGCATCGACATCCCACAGGCCGAGCTCGACGAGCTGAACGCCCGGCTGGCCGCGACCCGCTGGCCCGACGAGGTGCCGGGCAGCGACCCGGACTGGAGTCGCGGCGTGCCGCTGGGCTACCTCAAGGAGCTCGCCGGCTACTGGGGATCCGGCTACGACTGGCGCGCCCAGGAGGCCGCGCTCAACGAGCTGCCGCAGTTCGTCACCGAGATCGACGGCCAGCCGATCCACTTCGTGCATCTGCGCTCGCCCGAGCCGGACGCGCTGCCGCTGCTGATCACGCACGGCTACCCGGGATCGTTCGCCGAGTTCAGCAAGCTGCTCGCGCCGCTGGCCGACCCGCGGGCGCATGGCGGCGACCCCGCCGACGCGTTTCATGTCGTGGTGCCCTCGCTGCCCGGCTTCGGCTTCTCCACCCCGCTCAGCGACTCCGGCTGGGAGGTCGGGCGCACGACCGACGCGTTCGCGGAGCTGATGAGCCGGCTCGGGTACCAGCGGTTCGGCGCCCAGGGCGGCGACATCGGTGCCGGCGTGACCGGTCGGCTCGGCGCGTTGTTCCCCGACCGCGTTGTCGGCACACACGTCAACAGTGACCAGGGCTCGCTCGGGATGGCCGGCGAGCAGTTCCCGGTCCCGGATCACCTCACCGAGGCCGAGCTGGCCGTGATCGAGGCGGCCAGGGCGGAGTGGGTGGCGGAGCGGGGCTATCTGGAGCTGCAGAGCCACCGGCCGGAGACGATCGGCGCCGCGCTGACCGACTCGCCGGTGGGCCAGCTGGCCTGGAACGCCGAGAAGTTCCAGACCTGGACCAACCCGTCCGCGCGCACCCCGGACGAGGCGGTCGACCGCGACCAGCTGCTGACGATCATCAGCATCTACTGGTACACCCGTACCGGCGCGTCGGCGGCCAGGTTCCTCTACGAGGCCGCGCACTCCGACCTGGACTGGGTCTCCCCGTCGTCGGTGCCGACCGGGTGGGCGGTGTTCAACAGCCACCCGGTGCTGCGCCGGGTGATGGACCCGGAGGAGAAGATCGGGCACTGGTCGGAGTACACCGAGGGCGGGCACTTCCCGGCGATGGAGGTCGGTGACCTGCTGGTCGACGACGTCCGGACGTTCTTCCGCGGCATCCGGGCGTAGGCTTCAGACGCGCTGCCGGACGCCGCCGCGGAGGAGGGCACGGCCAGTGGCGCCTGGGTCAGGTGATCGCTGACTTCTTCGGGCCGGACGGTCGGATAAGGCCGTGCTTCCCGAGCGAGGCTTTGGCTGAGGCAGCCCGCCGGGCGCACTCGGTGGGAGCCAGGATCACCGCGCACGCCATGTGTGCGGAGGCGATCGAGCAGGCGGTCGCCGCCGGGTTCGACGCGATCGAGCACGCCACCGAGCTGCGGCCCGGCCAGCTGTCCGAGATCGCCGACCGGGGATAGTGCTGGTGCCGACGCTGGTCATCGGTGAGGCGATCTTGGCCTGGGCGTCCGACACCGGCGCCGATCCGGGCTTGATCGAGGACATGCGCCGGATGTTCGACGGCCAGCCGGCGATGGTCTCCGACGCCGTCGCGCGGGGGATCACGGTGCTTGCCGGCACGGACGCCGGCGCCGTGCCGCACGGTGTGATCGCCCGT
Organism: uncultured Actinomycetota bacterium; assembly: GCA_963776255.1. Classification (GTDB taxonomy): domain Bacteria; phylum Actinomycetota; class Actinomycetes; order Mycobacteriales; family Pseudonocardiaceae; genus Pseudonocardia. Next base: position 201,721 of record CAVZMB010000021.1, read on the forward strand.
GAGGTGGCGATGCTGCTGGCCGCCGGGGTGCCGCCGGAGGTGGCGTTGGGCGCCGCCTCGTGGACGGCGCGGGTCTGGCTCGGACTGCCCGGCATCGTGGAGGGCGCACCGGCGGATCTGGTGGGCTACCCGGACGACCCGCGGGAGGACGTCGAGGCGCTCAGACGCCCGGGCTGCATCATCCTCGACGGCCGACCGGTGCCGTAGCGCTCGGTGAGCTCAGCGCTCAGGGCCGGCCCGGGTCGTGATCTTCTGGCACGTCGACCACCTGGACGCTCGGCGACGCTCACAGCTAGCAACGCGCTGTGACTCCCTCAGCAGCCCGCGCTGTCGGCAGCGGCGTCCGCTGCGCCCAGCATGCTCTGCCAGATGGTCTGGGTGAAGTCGCTGTCGGCTGCCATCAGGTTGGCGATCGCCCAGTCGATGCGATCGACGTACACCTGGCAGCGGCTTGGCTTGGCTTCGGCGACGCCTGCGGTGAAGCCGAGGATCGCGCCGACGACGGCGACTGATACCGCGGCCCGGCCCAACAGCGGTCGGATCCTCATGATGACCTCCGGGTGGCGTGCGCTCGACGCGCTCGCCGATCGTGTGGCTGGCTCGGTGCGTGCTCTCGGCACGCGCGACGAACGCTAGGTCGGCCCGCCGGAGCGCACAGCGGGGATAACGCCGGGTCCGCGCCCGGGCCGATCGGGGATCGACCGAGCAGCGCGGGCGACGGTTAGGGGTAGTGGAAAGTGCGACAAGGGAGACCAGCGTCGCCCGTTCAGGACCGGACAGCGAGCTGAGCAAGTCGGCCCGCGACGAGCGGCCGATCGGCCGAGACGGGTCAGGGTGCCGTCAGCGTGACCGCGGCCTCGGCGGTATAGACCAGGAAGGTCATCGTCTCCTGGAGGTACAGCTGGACGCTGCTGGAGTCGTGCCCGAGGTAGCCGATCGCGACGTCCTGGCCGAGGTGCAGTTCGAAGTCGCCGCCGCGGGTGGACAGCAGCAACGCGCCCTCGATGGCCGGTGCCCAGATGATCTCACCGTCCACCTGGCGTCTGATGTGCTCCTGGACCGGATATCCCTGGTCGGAGGACTCGCCAACCGCGGTGTAGGCGTCGGCGCTGAGGGCGAGCGTGTACGGCCCGTCGACGCCGGCCAGTCGCAAAGCCGACGCGGCCCGGCTGATGGCGGTGGGGTAGTCGCGTACCTGCGCCGGGAGCTTGATCGCCGGATTCGACGAACCGGCGCGAATGCCGGTGATGCCGGCGGCCGGGTACCCCTCGAAGATCGCGCGATCCTCGGCGAAGGCGAGCTCGCGGGCGGCGTCCTTGGCCGGCTGCCAGTCGGCGTCCTTGGCGCCGCGTTCGACGTCGTCGACCTGCTGCCGGTCGACGGTGAAGGGTGCGCGCAGCTCGACGATCGGCTGGGAGCGGCGGGTCTGGGCGATCACGCCGTCCGAGGGGGCATCGATGGTCTGCAGGCGCCCGGTGCCGACCGCTGCCAGCGGGAACCCTTCCGGGCCGGCCACGTCGACGATGCGACGGCCGGCCACGTGCCGCTGGAAGGTGCGCCGCGCCTCCTCCTCCAGTTCGGCCCACGCGGCCGCGGATATCGGCGCCAGTTCGCGATAGAGGTTGTCCATCACACGTCGCTCTCTTTCAGATCGCCGATCCCGAGGTCTGCCGGGAACTGCTTCTCCAGGTCGGAGTCCGCTGCGGCCGCGGTCTCGGCGTCGGGTTGGTCGGGTGGGTCGGGCGGCTCGTCGAGGAAGTCGGCACTCGGGACGAAGAACAGGGTGCCGGTCACCGGGGTGGAGAAGTCCAGGATGCGGTCGTGGGTCGCCGGCGGAGCGCCGAGGAACATCCGCTCGAGCATTCGTTCGGTGACCGTCGGGGTGCGGGCGTAGCCGATGAAGTAGGTGCCGAACTCACCGCGCCCTGCGGAGCCGAAGGGCATGTTGTCCCGCAGGATCTGGCGCTCGGTACCGTCCGGATCGACGATCGTGGTCAGCGCGACGTGGGAGTCGGGGGGCTTGACCGCGTCGTCCAGCTCGATGTCGGACAGCTTCGTCCGGCCGACTGCCATCTCCTGGGCCTCGACCGGCAGGGCGTTCCACGCCTGCAGATCGTGCAGGTACTTCTGCACGATCACATAGCTGCCGCACGTGAAGGGTTGATCCTCGGCGCCGATCAGGACCGCGTCGCTGGCGTCCCGGCCAACCGGGTTCTCGGTCCCGTCGACGAACCCCAGCAGGTCCCGCACGTCGAAGTACTTGAACCCGTGCACCTCGTCGCACACCGCGACCACGTCGCGCAACCGATCCATGATCTCGGCCGCCAGCGCGAAGCACAGGTCCGGCTGTTGGGCCCGGATGTGGAACAGCAGGTCACCGGGGGTGGCCACGGCCCGGTGGATCGGCCCGGCCAGTTCGCGAAACGGATGCAGTTCGGCCGGGCGCGGCCCTGCGAACAGCCGATCCCAGGCCTGCGACCCGATGCCGGTGACGCAGCTCAAGGTGGCCTCCTGCGCGCGGAAACCGACCGCCCGCTGCAGACCCGACAGGTCGGACAGCAGGGCCCGGGCCTGCGGCTCGCCACCGGGGTCGATGGTCACCACGAGGAACACCGCCGACCTCGTCAGCGGGCTCAGCACCGCCTGCGGGGCCGCCTCTCGCCCCGGCTCTGCCATCCCGGCCCACCCCCTGACGCGCCGTCCCGGCCGCACGGAGAAACGTAGCGGGATGCCGGGAGTAAGTCCGCACCGGCAGCATCCACCGGCGCCTCCAGCCGGCCGCAATCGTCCATTCCAGCCAGCCGGTAGGTCGAACTGCCTGGGTCGATCAACCAGCCCGGTAACGGCGGGGCCTGCTGGAGGTCCGCTCCCTGGTTTGGACAGTGCTTGACCCCGGGGAAGAGACCAGGGGTTTCGACGGGCGCTTCCGGTTGGCAATCGAGCCATCCTGACGCCGGCGGCTACGAGCAGCGGAGGTTTCCGACCAATGCCGAGGAGGCAGACCATGACTCCGGTGAGCTGGGAACGGACATGGCGCGGTGCGGCAAGGGCGCGAGCGGGATCGCGAGGGTCAAGGGCGTTGACGTGAAGCTCGAGGTGGTCGTCATCCCAGTCTCGGATGTCGACCGCGCGAAGAACTTCTCGGTCCGCCACGGGATCCGGTGTCCGCTTCTTGGGGGACGATTCGGGCGGTGACACATGGACTGTCTGCGCGGCTCCAAGCCGTCGTCGACGCGCTGCCGTTGCGTGCGGGTATGCGTGTATTGGAGATCGGCTGCGGGACCGGTGCCGCGGCCCGGGCGGTTTCCCGCCGGATCGGGGACGGACGCGTTCATGCCATCGATCGCTCCGCGAAGGCGATCGCCCAGGCTGTCACCGGCTCGCGCACCCAGATCGCGGCTGGCCGGTTGAGCTTCCAGCAGATCGCGGTCGAGGACTTCGAGCTTCCCGAGGGTGAAGCCCCGTTCGATCTTGCCTTCGCGGTGCGCGTTGGGGCGCTTGACGGTCGGCATCCCGACGTTGGACGGCGTGCGCGGCAGCGAATCGCAGCCGCTCTGACGTCGACCGGACCGCTGCTGATCGACTTCGGCGACTCCGTGACCGAGGTTCCGCTGCCCCGCTGATCTCCTAACGAGCGGTCGGAGGCGTCCCGCGAGCGTCAGCGCGTGCATCGCAGGCGACAGCCCACCTAGTCCTCGGGAACTCCGGTCACTCAATCGAGTGGCAAAGACCGTGATGTTCTGAGTAATTGCGAATGCACACAACGCACTGCTCACCTACACGGGTGAGAACCACGTCACCTCTTTCCCAGGTGGCCGTTGCACCGATAACGAAGTCCAGGTCCCGCTGTTGGCGGGCGTGCTTTCCGGCATCTGCCGAAGTCACTGCTTCGTACGGCAAAACCTCTTGGGGGGCACGATGATCAACAGTTCGCTCGTCACCGAAGCAACCGGCATCTTCCGCAATCTGGGAGGTGGCCGAGTTGGCTGATCGCAGGCCGGGCAATGCCGGCTCCGGAGGGGGCATTTTCAATCTGGTCAGCGTCATAGTACTGGTGGTCGCGGTGCTGGGGGTGGGCGTAGCGGCCGTGCTGCTGGCGCGCACCATGGCGGTCGCGCAGAGCATCAACGCGAAGGCCACGGTGATCGCGCAGACCGGTCGAGGCATCAACACAGCGACCGACTCCATAGTCTTGTTGAACCGGACGAACGAGCACGCCGCATCGATTCTGAACAGCGCAAAGCCGCTGGAGGCGGTACTCACCACGATCGTCAGCACCGCTGGCGAGATCAACGCGCAGGCCGGGTCCATCAACGCCTCGGCCACGTCCATCAACGACTCGGCAGGTGGGATCAACGCCTCCGCGGGCTCGATCAACACCAGCGCGACGACGATCAACACCAACGCCATGAACATCAACTCCACCGCGCAGACCATCAACGGGGTGGCGAAGGACATCAACGGCAAGGCCGCCGAGATTCTTGATGTCGCCAAGCGGATCGATGTCGATGCGAAGAACATCAACGACAAGCTCGACGGAACCATCGCCACCGCACAGTTGATCAAGGGTGACAGCGCCAACATCCTCCAGGAGGCGATCAAGGCTCGCTACTACTCGGACTGCATCGCCCAGAAGCTCTATCTGGCGCCCCCCATCACTGGCGGCCCCCCGATCACTAGCGGCCACTGCCAGGAAGGCTTCTGAGATGACGACAATGCAACCAAGCCAAGGCAGGCTGCCGTCCGGGTCGGGGACGATCGTCCGCTGGATGTGGATCTGGATCACGCTCGGGATCCTCGTCGTCGTCGTGGTGATCGGGTTTCTGATCGGCATCGTGCGCGCACTCGAATCGATCAATGGCGGGCTCTCCGAGGCCTCCACTTCGGTGGAGAACATCGGCGTCAGCGCGGACCCACTGCCCACCGCCCTTGAGAAGATCAACAATGCCCTCGGCAGCATCGATGCCACCCTGAAGCCCATCGGAGGTCAGGCCGGTCAGATCGCCACCGGCCTCGGCAGCATCAGGGACTCGTTGCGGGTGACCGACGGTTCGTTGCAGGACACCGCGGGATCGCTGACCGACACCAACGGGTCGCTGGCCAATACCGCCGGGGTATTGGTGAACGTCGCCGACACGACCGGGGCAATCGACAGCTCGTTGGCGGATACCGCCAGCATCCTCAGCAACGTTCTGGACACCGCCGGCCAGGTCGAGTCGACGCTTGAGGACGTTCAGAGCGTGGACAGCCTGGGCACCGCCGAGATCGTGAATCGGGTCGACCGGGCCAACGGTGTTCTCGGGGATATCCGGGGGGACACCAGCAATATCGTCGGCGGGCTCGGGGACGTCAACAAGAACCTCCTGGCCATCTGCAACTCCCCGCTGCTGATCGCCCTGCCTCCCGGTCCGTGTCAGGGGTGATCAACCGATGAACATCTTGAGACGATTCGGCCTTCCGGTCATCGCGCTCGTAGTCGTCGTGGCCTGGGCGCTGTTCGCGGTGTTGATGCTGACAGGCACCCTGGTTGCCGCCGAGCAGATCGGCAACCGGGTGAACGCCATCAACGCCGAGTACCCGAAGATCGGCGAGAATCTCCAGGCGCTTCCGTTGGCCGATGAGACCGGCCGGATCGCGGACGAGATCAACCGGGCCACCCAGCCGGTCGGCCCGCAGTTCACCCAGATAGTCGGGGCCGTTGGCACCATCGAGTCCAGCGTCAAGTCGGTCGAAGGCAGCGTGCTCAACGTCAACACCAGCGTGAAGTCGATCAATACCTCGGTGCATTCGATCAACGCCAGCGTGCGGGAGATCGACTCCACGCTGAGTTCGGTCAACGGCGAGGTCGGGTCGATCAACGCGGCAGCGCACGGGATAAATGACAGCTTCGACGGGATCCTTGGCGAGGTGCATTCGATCGACGACGAGGTGGCCGGAATCAACAACCGCGCCGCCACCGTGATCGATGCGGCCGTTGGGATCAAGGACAACCTGGGGAAGGTGCGCGACCCCCTCGTTCCGGACATCGTCAAGAACTCGGCAGCGATCGCGGCCGCCCCGATCCTCGACCCGGTGGCCTTGGCGACGAATCCGCTGCTAGCCGGACTGCAGGTGCCACCGTTGCTTGATACGAATTCCGGGCTGCTTGTGGTCGGGCCACTGGAGCCGCCTGCAGCGGCTGCCGGACCGCCCGACGCTGGTGTGCTCCCCGAAGCACCTGCCTTGCTCGGCCCGGACGCCGAGGCCGAGACCAGCCCGAGGCAGCCGCGCAATGAGCGAGACGACGGCTTGCTCGCCCCGCTCGGCGAACTGACCGGATCCCCTCGGTAAGTCGAAGACATGATCGCGTGGCGGTCGAGCGCGGGCGATGTGGCCCGGCGCTCGACCGTCACTCGATCACGCGGAACGTCCGAGTGATCTCGTCGAAGGTGGCGGCGCCACCCTTGAACTGTTCTTCGGGTACCGCCTGGAAGACGATCGAGATCATCCTCGTCCCCTTGAACAGAAAGAAGTGAGAGTGCGCCCCGGTGGCCCCGGTTGCGGGATCGGTGAACGAATAGAAGTAGAAGTAGCCGGGGAGCCCGGCCAGGGTGATCTGCTCCGGGTGCGCGATCAACTTCACGGATCCGTTAGACATCACGATCTGGTCGGTGAACGGCTTGGCCGCTGGCAGTTCGCTCGGACCGACCTGGGTCGGTAGGTCCAGCACGCGCACCATGAAGGAGTGTGATCCATCCGCCACGAGCAGCGGAACCTGGGCGTCGCCGGAATCCAGCCGCGTCCAGCTCGACGGGTAGCCGAGCGCGATTCCAGATCTTGGGTCGTTGAACTCGACTAGGCCGGGCGGTTGAGTCGGCGGCGGCGGATTGGCCGCAGCAGTAGGTGGCGGCTCGGCTGGCGTCGCCGTGTTGTAGCCGACGGCGGCGGCCAACGTACCGGCGGTCGTGATAGCCACCAGCCCGACGCCGACGCCAATCACGCGTTTGCTCTTTGCGGCACCGAACAAGCGCCGGGCGTCTGGCGACGCAATTCTCATACTTTGTGCAACGAGAGTGAGCCGAAGCGAGGTTCTGCCGCGAGTGTGACCGGACGCCGATCGCTGGTCCGCCGCTATCGCGGACTGGGCTAGGTAGGCATCCTCCCTACTCTTTTCAGCCGGTATGACTACTTCCCATGGCGGATTACTAGAGGTAACATCAGATGATCATCAGCTCTCCCGCGACCACTCCCTTTGGGACGTTCGGAGGCACGTTGACCCTCGCAGCGAACGAGTTTGGTGATGCGGACCTCGCCGGTTGGTGGGCTGGCCTGATCATCGGATTTCTGGTCGTGGTCGTCGTGGTGGTCGTCGTGGCAGTTCTGCTGTCCCTGGCGTCCCGGATCGGCGCACAGGCAGGTGAGTCGGTTCGGCTGCTCGAGCAAACGCGGGTAGCCACGCAGCCACTGCCGGAACTCGTCCGGACGAACGAGACATTGCAGAGCATCCTCCGGGGCGCTGTGACCGCTCGACAGGCATTGGGGGGATAGCCATGCCGATCGAACTTGCTCCCGAGGAGATCGCGCTCTGGTATGTCGCACTGGCGGTCGGAGCCGTCGTGATCATTGTCGTGATCGCGCTTCTCGGCCTGCTCCTGTATCTGGTCGGCGCGATCGAGCGTGGCGCGCGACAGTTGCTGGCGGTCGCCGGCGGGGTTGCCAGTAATACCAGCAGCATCAAGGTCGCGCTGGACGTGGCGGACACCCTTGACGAGGTCGCAGCGGAGGCCGGGCGCCATGCCGGACTGTTGGGGGTGGCAGCCCGGTGAGCACCGAACTGCTGGTGATCGTGACCGTGGTCGAGATCGTGCTCCTGGTGGCCGTGCTGGCGGTGTACTTGATCCTGCTCACTCGGCGGCTGCGGTCCGTTGGCAACACGCTCGGGGCGGTGTCGGCGGGATTGAGTGCGGTCCAGGCCGACGTGGCGCTGGTCGGAGCCGGCGCGGCGATTCTGAACCGGAAGCTCGACGCCATCGGGCAGGCCCTGCCGGCCATCGCGGAGAAGGCCGAGTCCCTCGCTGCGCGGAACTGACGCGCGCCGAGGTGTGACGAGCTAGGACAGGAGACGGCGATGACACTGTGGTGGGTCGGCAACGCGATCTTTGTCCTGCTGGTGATCCCCGTCGTGGTCGTGCTGCTGAGCCGGCTGATGAGGGCCGTCATCGAAATCGGCAGGCACGTCGACAAGATCCACGATCAAGCCGTCGGCCTCGTCGGCGCGCTGGACGACGTCCAGGGGCTGGTACGCACCCGTGACCTGGTGAAGCCAGTGGGAGCCGGCCTGACCCGCTACGTCAAAGCGGTCGACCGCATTCTGTGAGGAGCGAGTCACTGTGGATGTTGCAGCCGTGGTCACCATCGTCGCCGCCGCGCTGACCGTGCTGGTGCTGGCCGCCTACCTGATCTACGTTGCGCTCGTCTTGTGGCGCGTGGACGCCCGCCTCACCGCCATCACCGCGGGTCTGGAATCGATCAACCAGAAGGCCACCCCGGTCGGGCCGATCTTGACCGAGATCAACAACGATCTTGCCGGAGTGGACGCCGCGCTACAGGCCGTGCTCACGAAGAAGCGAGCGCCGAAGGTCGTATCCCCGCCGCCAGAGCCGGAACCGCCAGCGCCGTGGGTGGTCGCGCCCAGGAGTCGCAACGTAGGCGTCGACTAGGTCGTCGCACCCCAGGTACCGGGAAGGAAGCCATGTCTCCCTATCAGGAACGGTCCGGAACGGACGTGGTGTGGGGCGTCCGGCCCAGCTTCGGCGTCGGCGACTCGCCCGCACACAAGTTCGCCCTCGTCGCGGGTCTGGTCTATGTGGCGATCGGTCTGCTCGGCTTCTTCTTCACCGGATTTGACAGCTTCACCGAGGCCACCCACGAGGCGCTGTTCGGGATCTTTCATGTGACGCCGCTGCACAACGTCGTGCACATCCTGATCGGGGCGGTGTGGCTGCTGGCGGCTCTGGCGCTCACCCGCCCGGCTGCCCAGGGCGTGAACCTGGCGATCGCCGGTTTCTACGTTCTCGCCGCCGTGCTGGGTTACATCGGTGCCCTCGAGTTGCTGGGCGTGCGCGCCGGCCTGGACGCTGACAACTTTCTGCACGCTGCAACCGGTGTCGTAGCGCTGCTGTTCGCAGGCCTCATCCCGACCCGCAACCGGTAGCCACCTCGACCAATACTGCATGCCCGCGCGTACCGCCGGCTCCCTCTCAGGTCGGCTGTAGGTCCGAGATCAACCATCGGCCGTCGACGTTCCTGGTCATGGTGACCCGGAGCTGGGCGGGCGTCCGCTGGGGTGCCGGGTTGCCCGACGTGGTGGTCGTCTGATCCACGAAGAGCAGCGCGTCCACCTGATCCGGCCGGGCGTCGATCAGGGCGGATCGGACCACCTCGGCCTTAGTTGTGATGGCCTGCTGCTGGATGGCCGGCATGATCACCTCGCTGACCCGCTGCTCGAACTGCGTGGCGAAAGTGCCCGAGACCAGGGTCCGGGACCGCGCGAGATCGGCGTCGATGGTCGTGGAGTCGAAGCTGAGCACCTGGCCGGTGTTGGTCCGCGCCGCGTCGAGCGCCCCGACCGCGGTCCGTTCGGCGTCGGCGGCCCGGATCGCCTGCCAGCCGAGAAGCCCCACCGCGACCGCCGTCGCGAGTACCAATACGGCGAGCGCGATCGGGATCAGACGCCTGGTCTTCGATCCGCCGGCGGTGCGGGCTTCGGTGTCCATGATGGTCTCCGGTTCGGCGTCGATGCTGCTCACGGCACGAACACGACGTTCGATGCAAGCCAACGGTCGCCCTCGCGTTGCAGGTGCACCACGATCCGGTGGCTCCGCTGGACGCCCTGGGGTGCCTGCGTGTTGGCGACCGTCGCGCGGATGCCGACGAGTGCGGTGGCTGTGCCCGGCTCGATGTTCTCGAGCCCGACACCGGTGACGACGCCCCTGGACGTGATCCGACCCATATGCACCAGTTGCGTGAACGCCGCGGCGGTACCGGAGATCTGGTCGCGGAAGGCGCCAGTGGAATCCTGGGTGAGGCTCGTCGAGCTGTTGTCGCGCGTTGTCGGAGCTGATCGTGCTCAGCCCGAGTGCCACCTTCTCGGCGGCTTTCATAGCTACCTGACGCTGCGCAGCGACGTTGCTGATCTGGTTGTTGTGCAGGAGCAGTACGGCGCCACCCACCAGCAGCACAACCAGCAGCAACGCCAGCCCGGCCACCCGCCACGACCCACCGCGAAGGCCGCATCCAGCCGGCCTTCCGCCGGTCGGCTACCGGCGGCTCGGCGTCGGCCGCGTCGGGCTTGGCGTCGGCTCCGACCCGGTCTCGAGATCTGTCATGCGCCGGACTACCTCGCTCACTGGGTGATCACGTGGATCTCCTCGGTTCGCCGGTCCCGGCGGAGGAGGCCTCGTCATCACATTCGTCGGCCGGGCGTGGCCGAGGTGCTGGGAGCGGGTCCGCACCCGGTACGGGCGCCGGGCGGGCGGATGCCTTTCCGACGTGGTCTGAATGGGTGCGTAATGATAGACCGACTGCCGGCATGGCTCGCTGGCGGGGTGCCTAGATTCTCCCGAATCGAAAAGAACCTGAATCGCAGCGTCAAACCTGCCAACACAACATTCACTGTGACCTCATCGGCCACATCAGCCGCTATGCAGAACTTCCTTCCAACCGTGCGCAACTCGAACACGAATTCGCCGGAATCCAGGGCGAAATTGACCACGCAACAAACGCACGCGGCGTGGTGACGCACCACGAATGGCTCCACGAATGATCTACGGACCGGAGCGCCATCCGAGACGCGATGCCCACGCCCACAGCTCGTGGTTCTACCACTGCAACTGTGTTCAGGTCTGCGCCTGCTGACGTGCTGGGCTCCCGACTCTCACAGCCGCCCACCTCGGCAACGCCACCGTTAGCGGGGCGCCGCCTCCTCCCCGGTCCACCTCTACGACAAAGCTCGATTCGAGCGCCATGTGGATGCGGCAGCTTCACCGCCAGAATTTGTCCAGGTCGCGCTGATCGGAGTAGTGGCCACGGACCTCGACGATCCGCCCGCCTTCGATTCGCATGCGTTGGCATGCGGAGACGTCGAGCAGCCGCCCCTCATGCTCGGCCGTGGCGTGCTGCACGGCGATGACATAGGTGTCGCCGGACGCAAACGTCGAGCAGGCCGGCTCGGAAGGTCCCGCCGGAGCGCAATCCGAGTTGCTTGAGGAAGTCGTCGCGAATGGCTGGCCAGCCACGATAGGTGCCTGCGATAGAGCTCTGCCCGGGGAGCACCCAGACGGCGTCTTCGGCAAAACAGTCGCCAGCGGCTTCAAGATCACGGTCGGCTAGCGCCTTGTAGAACCGCTGCACGACGTCGACGGCTGTGGTGTCAATCATTGTGGGCCTCCTTGGTGTCGATTCCTGTGATGGCCGGAAGGTGCGGGTGCCTGCTTGCACCCGCCCTCCTTGTGCGGACGGCTGCGTCGGACTTGCCCGGAGCGGGTTAGGTGCCGCCAGCGCTGTGCTCGTACGCGGTGTGACGTCGACCGGGGACGCTTTCACTGGTGTTCGGCGGGGCCGCGCCGCCCGGCTGGATGTTCTGGTTGAAGCGCAGGACGTTGTCGGGGTCGTAGCGCTGCTTGAGCGTGACGAGGCGGGCGTAGCGGGTGGGGCCGTAGGCGGCCATGACCCGTTCGCGCGGTTCGTCGGACAGGAAGTTGGGGTAGACGCCCTGGCTGGCGTCTTCCAGCGCGCTCCAGAACGTCCGGACCCATTCGACGTGCCTGTCCCGGTCGGGGTCGCCGGGCTGCCAGGCGGTGAGGATGTTGATGTCGTGCGCGGCGTCGCGGTTCGGGTATGCCGTCTCGTTCTCGTCGACGCGCGCGACGGCTCGCCCGAGGGTGAAGATCGGGATCGTGGCGAACGGTGAGGTGACCATCGCGGCGTGCTTGGCGATGACCTCGATGATGTCGGCGGTCAGCGGTGGCAGGCGTCGGGCGCGCCAGTAGTAGCACCGGCCGTGCGGCAGCGCCGGATCGAACATCTGCTGGTGGGCGACGTAGGGCTTGGGGGCGATCGTGTCGAGGATGGGCGGGCCGAACTCGCGCAGCGGCCGCAGGGCCCGTTCGGCGTCGGCGACAGGTCCGGCGTAGCACGCGACCAGCGCCACGATCGGTCTGCCGTGCAGGTGCTCGGGAATGATCGGCAGCGGCGGTGCGAGTCGCAGGTTGGCGAGGATCCCGACTTCGTCGGGTGCGTCGGCGGCGAATTCGCGCAGGAAGCCGAGCACCTCGGGCGCGGCGTCCATTTCGTGCACGACCATGCCGGCCAGGACGGTCGGGCCGACCGGATGCAGGTCGAACTCGAACGAGGTGACGATTCCGAAGTTGCCTCCGCCGCCTCGCAGCCCCCAGAACAGTTCGGCGTTCTGATCACGGCTGGCGACCAGCACTTCGCCGTCGACGGTGACGACGTCGACCGACCGCAGGTTGTCGATGGACAGCCCGGCCTTGCGCATCAGCCAGCCGATCCCGCCGCCGAGGGTCAACCCCCCGACGCCGGTGTGGCTGACGATCCCGCCGGTCACGGCCAGGCCGAACATCTGGGTCTCCCGGTCGACATCGCTCCACAGGCACCCACCTTCGGCCCGAACGGTGCGGCCCAGCGGGTCCACCCGCGCGCCGCGCATGGCCGACAGGTCCACCACGACACCGTCGTCACACAGCGCATGCCCGGCGATGGCGTGCCCGCCACCACGTACCGCGATCGGTAGGTCGTTCTCCCGTGCATGCTGCACGGCGGCCACGACGTCGGCGACGCCCTGGCAGCGCGCGATGGTCGCCGGTCGCCGGTCGATGTCGCCGTTCCAGATTCTCCGTGCCTGGTCGTACCCGTTGTCGCCCGGAGCGAAGGTCTCCCCGCGCATCCGGGTTGCGAGCTGCTCGATCGTCGCGCCGCTGCTCATGGCGAACTCCTTCCGGGAATGCTCAGCGCGCAGAGTGCGGGCGGAGGCGTTCTAAAAGCGTTCTGGCCTCGGCCAGGTCGGTCAGGTCGGCGTCGCCGTCGAACGCACCGGTGGCGGTGGTCAGTGGTTCGATCTCGCCGCAGTGCCGCGCGAGGCTCACGGCCGCGCGCAGCTCGAGGATTCGCGCGCCCTGCCGACGCGCCACGGCGAACGACCGTTGCAGGCAGCGGCTGGCGTCCGCCACCCGACCGAGGGCGTGCAGGAACTCCCCACGCAGGCGGTGCAGTTCCGATTCGAGATATCGCTGGCCGGTCCGCTCGGTGAACTCGAGCGCAGCGTCGATGTCGTCAAGCGCGGCGTCCCGGTCACCGGCGAGCGCGAGCGCCTGCGCGCGCAACGCCAGGCCGTGGGTCCGGGCCAGGTTCTCGCCGGTGGCCGCCCATCTGTCGAGCACGTCGCCGATTCGCCGGGCACCGGGGCGTGGTTCACCGTTGGCGGCCTGTGCCCACCCGAGCCACATGTGCGCCCACCCTCGCTGCCACTCCAACCCCCGTTGATCGGTCAGCTCCGCGGTCACCCCGGCGAGTTCGGCCATCCGCGCGTGCTGACCCCGGTCGCAGTACAGCCACATCCGGAAGAGCAGTGCGTAGGCCAACGTGAACGGATGGCCGAGCTTCTCGGCGAGGCGCACCGCCTCATCGGCAGGCGCGCTCGGCCTGGCCGGCGAGGCCCAGGTACCACAGCGTCTGCCCGAGCCGGGCCAGGCAGATCACCTTGGGATCCTGCGCGAACAGCTGCAGGTGTCTGCGCTGATGCTCCGGCTGATAGACCGAGATCGCCCGGTCGAGGTGCCCGCGGGAGGCCTGCAGCTCGCCACGCCAGAATCTGGTGACGCCGAGCAGGTACTCACCTTCGGTGAGCAGGATCGGGTCCTCGTCGGCCATCTCGAGGATCTGCCCGGCGAGGGCGAGCGGTCGGTCGACATCGCAGGTGATGATCGACGCGAGCGCCAGCCCGCGTAGCACCGGTGGAGTCGCCGCACGGCCGAGGCGTTCGCAGAGTCGGTATGCCAGGTCGTAGTTCTCCCGGGTCGCCGGTGCCGCATAACCCTTCCGCGCGACCAGCGAAACTCCGAGCGCGACCCGAGCGGCGAGTTCCTCCTCGTCCCGTACCGGTCCGTGCGGAACGTGCTCCAGCAGCGACAACGCGCGGTCCAGCAAACCGAGGGCTTCGTCGGTGGCGAACACACCCTGGGCCAGCTCGGCGGCCTGCCGATAGAACGGGATCGCCTTCCCGGCTTGGCCTGCGGCCTCGTAGTGCGCTGCGATCTGCCCGCTGACCGGTCCCGGCCCGGCTGGGTTCGAGGCCTCGAGAACGCGGGCGACCGCGAGATGCAGCCGTCGGCGGCGCGCCGGGCCGATGCCGGCGTAGGCCACCTCGCGGATCTTGTCGTGAGTGAAGTCATAGGCCGAGGAGCCCTGCTGGCGGATGATCTGCCGGCTCCACAGCTCATCCAGGCCGTCGGCCAAAGCGTCGTCGTCATACCCCGCGGCTTCGCTGAGCACCTCGACCGTGAACTCGCGGCCGATCGTCGCCGCACACGCCACCAGACCCGAGGCATCCGACGACAGCTGCCCCAACCGAGCCTCGATCACCGCCTGAACCTTGGCGGGCAGCGCATCACGCTCGCCCAGGCCGGCCCGGACCGTCTCCACCAGGAACAGCGGGTTGCCTTCGGTGTCGCGCCACAGCCGTTCCAACAGCGCATCCCCGACTTGGTCGGCGAGCAGCTGGCTCGCCAACCCGGCGACATCCGCACGGCCCAGCGGGCCCAGCCGAACCTCGACCAGGCGGTCCGCCCTGGACAGGTGGGTGAGCAGCGCGGACACCGGATGCGCCGGCCCGATCTCCTCGGACCGCAAGGTCGCCACCACGAGCATCCGCGCGTCGGCGCGGGCGAGCAGCAGGTGGTGCAGGAACTCCAGGCTGTCCTGGTCACACCACTGCAGATCATCAAGGACGAACAGCAGTGGCCCCTCGCGGGCGAGCATCGCGCGCTCCAGCGCCTCGAACAACCGCTGACGCAGCTGCGGGCCGGACAGCCGCTCCGGACGGCGCAAACCTGGGGTCTCGACCAGCAGCTCGGGAAGCAGTCGTGCCACTTCGGCCCGCCAGAGCTCGTCCAGCGCCCGGACGGCGGGCCGCAAGGCCTTGCTCCGCAGCCAGTCCACCACCGCGGCGTACGCCAACCCTCCCTCGACCGCATACATCCGCGCCCACGCCGTTGCGACGTCGCGTCCGGACAATCGCCGATCGAGTTCCTCAACCAGCCGGGTCTTGCCGATACCCGGCTCGCCACTGACCACGAGCATGCCCGCGCTGCCCGCCGCGGCGGCCTTCCATGCCGCCGTACATCGCTGCCATTCGACGTCGCGTCCGACCAACCTGGGCGCGTTGGTGCCGACCGGCCCGGCGCGGCCGGGCGCGGCCACCAGCGCCTCGTAGGTCCGACGCGTGTCGGCGGCCGGCGCCACACCCAGCTCGCGTTGCAGCACGCTTGCGCAGGCGTGATAGGTGCGCAGCGCCAGCGCCCGCTGGCCGCTTCGCGCGTGCAGCCGCATCAGCTGCCGGTAGGTGGCCTCGCGCAGCGGGTCCTCGCGCAGCAGCGCCTCGGCGTACCGGATGGCCACCTGGTCGTCTCCCGCCTCCTCGCCCCGCGCAGCGAGTCGCTCCATCACTCCGATGTAGCGCTGTCGCAGGCGATCACGCTCGGCGAGCAACCACTCGTCGTAACACCCGGGAAGCAGATCGCCGCCGTACGCGGCGGCGGCCTCCGGCAGCGCACCTTGGTCCGCGGCGAGCTCGAACTCGGCCACGTCCAACGTGAACACAGAATCCGGCCGCCACTGAATCGTCCCGGTGGTCAGCTCGAGGTAGCGATCCGGCTCGGGGAGCCGTGCCCGCAAGTGGTGCGCGAGCTGGCGCAGGTTGGTCCGAGCCTGCGCATCGGTCGAATCCGGCCACAACAGGAACGCCACACGTTGCCGGGCCTGCGGGGCGTCGCGGTGCAGCAAGAGAAAAGCCAGCAACGACTGAACCCGGCGCGACTCCAACCCCCGCACCCGCTCGGCCCCGTCGAGCACGTCGAACTCGCCCAGCAGCCGAATCCGCAACACACCGAGGATTCTGGCGCCGAACCTCCCGCCAGAACATGAGTAGCCCTAACTCAGGTCCCAAAAGAATCGCGAGAGGATCGTTCGTCTGCCCTTCCGCCGCGCGGGTTGCGGGCGGCGGCGATGGCGGAGGCGCTGACAGCCCAGCCCCGGACAGCAGGAACCGTGATGGATGGGCGTGCGCTAGTGCCGCCGCTGTCGCCGCGGGCCTGGCTGATCGTCTCGGGTGATTCCCTCCCCGCCGTAGGCAGACCGGCTAGCAATCAAGGCTCTGACCTGGTGCCCCCGGCAGGACTCGAACCTGCGACCTGGAGATTAGAAGTCACCCGCTCTATCCAGCTGAGCTACGGGGGCGCGGCACTGCGGCGCAACCGGGGCGAGCTTATCGCGGCCCAGCGGCCGCTAGGCCCCGCCGCCGCGGCGGCGCCATGTACCCGTGAGGACGAACTGACCACCCTGAGCTTGCTCTGCCAGACGTAGACGACGCCCGCGACGAGCGGTCAAATCGGTCCATATCAGCTTGTCGTGCCGCTCGCCCGGTTGCCCACCCGGGGCGGGGCCGGCATGCGGAGGTGAGCCATGTCCTCGCTGGAGCTGCCGCCGGAGGAGCGCCTGACGGCCGGCGATCTCATCGCGCAGCTGTCCGAGCTCGCGCCGCAGGTCGGACCGAACGAGTGCGCCTGGCCGGGGCTGACCACCTACCGGTTCACCGGCCCGCAGCGCCCGAGCTGGGACGAGGTGAACTCGCTTTCGCTCTGCTGCGTTCTGCAGGGCCGCAAGCGGGTTGAGGTCGACGGAGCTGACCACTTCTACGACCCATTCCACTACCTCGTGTTCACCCGCGGGATGCGCTTCCAGGCCGAGATCCTGGAGGCCAGCCCAGAGAAGCCGTTCCTGTCGTTGGTGCTACAGATCGACCCGGCCGTGGTACGGCAGGTGTCAACAGACATGGGTGATCGCAGCACGACGACGTTCCGACGGCTGCCCGCGCCGACGTCGCAGACGCCCGCCTATGTCTCGGCCGTCGAGCAGAACCTGATGGGCGCCGTGCTGCGCTTCCTGCGTGCGGTCACCGCGGGCGCGGACCGCCGGGTGCTCGCGCCGGGGTATCTGCGCGAGATCGCCTACCGGTTGATGCAGGCCGAGCAGTGCTCGAGGCTGCTCGCCGCCGCCATGGAGGAGCACGAGAACAACCCGGTCACCGCGGTGATCCGCTACGTACGGGACCGGATGTCCGAGCCGGTCACCGTCGCCGAGCTGGCCGAGCACGTGTTCATGAGTCCGTCGGCGTTCGCGCACCTGTTCCGGGAGGTCACCGGGATGGCGCCCTACCACTTCGTCAAGACCATGCGGCTGGACCGGGCGCGGGTGCTGATCCTGGAGGACGGGCTCGGCGTCGGCGAGGCGGCCAGGGAGGTCGGGTACACGAGCCTGTCCCACTTCATCAACGAGTTCAAACGGCACTTCGGGGTGACCCCCGGGGCCCTGGTCACCGAGCGCAACGCGGTCAGATTCCGGATCGACCTGGCGACCAGCGCCGTGGCGACCCGGTAGCGGGTTGTCACACGTTGCCGCCGCGGCCGGGCCAACGCGCGAACCCCAGTTTGGTCGCGACCGCGGCCTGCTCCTCGTCCCGGGAGGCGAACGCGACCGGCTCGTCGGACGGTGCGAGACCCGCCCTGATCAGCAACGCAGCGGCGACGTGCCAGGCGTCGATTGCTGGTAGCCGGTAGGTGCGCACCAGGGTGAGAGCCTGCTCCTCGATGTCATCGTGCGGGGCGGCCAGCACGGTGACCGGCCCGTCCGGCCCGAGGTCACCGTCCAGGACGGCGAGCAGATCATCGGCGCCGCGGCCTGCAGGTGCCGCCCGGACCAGCGCACCCGACACCTCGATCCGGGTCCGCGTCCCGGTCACGCTGAGCATTTCGTCATTCTCCAGCAGCTCAGCTGCCGCGCGATGACCGTCCTCGTCCGGCAGGTACGCCCTGGCGAGCACGGACGAGTCCAGGTAGACGATCAGCGCCGCTCACGCTCCTCAGCGAGCAGGTCGTCGAGCACCGGGCCGATGCCGCGCATGGAGTCGAGAATCCGGCGCCGACGGTCGGGATCGACGCGTTGCGCAGGTACCACCCGAAGCCTGCCGGCGCTCGCCGCCCTCGCGCGCAGCCGGCTGCGAGCATCAGCCTGATCGACATCGACCGCTGCATCGAGGATGTCGTTGGCCACGGCGTTCATGCTCCGTCCGTCGCGCTCGGCGCGCGGCGGCCAGGCGTCGGTGCACGTCGTCCGGCACTCGCAGCAGCAGCTGTCTCACCGGCAGAACGCTATCATCTCGACCATTTGATATCACTCCATCCGGCCTAGCGCCGAAATCCGCAACTGTTCGGCAGGATCTCGCTACACCCGGTGTCTCACTGATCAATAACGTCAGCTCCGCTGGTTGCAGGGACCTTTTCGGGACGTTAACGCCGGTTGGAGCTGCCCCATGCCACGCCTTCTCTTTCTCGTGTCCAGTGCCAGGGAGATGTCCCTCGCCGACGGCTCACCCCACGTCACCGGGTTCTTCGCCGACGAGGCGCTGAGCCCCTACGAGCGGTTCGTCGCTGCCGGGGTCGATGTCGTCGTCGCGACACCGGACGGCCGGCCGCCGTTCGCCGACCCTTATGGCCTCGAGGAGATCTTCCACTACCTGGACGAGGACAAGGACTTCCTCGCATCCGTCGTGCGCACGTTCGCCCACGACGTCGACGACATCCGGCTGACGCTGCGCCACCTCACCGAGCTCGGGATGATGGGCGCGCGCCGGGTGTTTCTGGCCATGACCGAACGCGGCGTCGACCCCGAGGAGGCCCGCGACCTGGTCAACCAGGCCGCGAAGATCACCTGGCGGGAAGGCCGGCCGTTCGCCGACGCTCTCGTGGACGAGGGGCTGGCCGGCCCGCTGAGCCGGGCCGAGGTGGAGGCCGCCATCGCCGCGGTCAGCGCCGACGGCCAGGCCGAGTCCGACCGGATCGCCGGCACGCTGGCCGGGCTCCCGGGCTTCCAACAGCCGGCCAACCTGTCGACGATGACCGACCAGGAGCTGGCCTCCTTCGACGCGGTGTTCGCCCCGGGCGGCCACGGCCCGATGGTCGACATGGCCGATAACGCCGACGTCACCCGGCTGATCGGGATCCTGCACAAGAAGGACGCCACGATCGCCTCGCTCTGCCACGGCCCGGCGGTGCTGCTCGCCGCGCCGGCGAACACCGACGGCCAGTGGATCTTCGACGGCTACCGGATGACGGCCTTCACCGACGAGGAGGAGAGCCAGACGCCCAGCGGCAAGAAGGGCATGGAGTGGTACCTGGAGACCGCGCTGCGCAACGCCGGCGGGGTCTTCGACGACGGCCGCTCGGCGTGGAACTCGCACGTCGTGGTCGACCGCAACCTGATCACCGCACAGAACCCGAACTCGGCCGACGCGGTCGCGGACGCCGTCCTCAAGTCACTCGAACGGCTCTAGGAGGTGCTTGGGTCATGACTGCAGGCAAACGACACCGCGGCACGGTTCTGGCAGGCCGTCGGCGATCGTGACGTCGACGCGGCGCTCTCGCTGGTCGCCGACGACGCCGCGGTCAACATCCCGCCGGCCGGCGTCCTCGGCACTGCGGCGAAGGAGGGCCGCGAGTTCTTCACGGCCACCGCGAATGCGTTCCCCGACCTGCTGTTGACGATCAAGAAGTCGTTCACCGGATCCGACGGGGTCAACGTCACCGAGCTGAAGCTGGAGGGCACCCAGGCCGCCGACTACCTGGGCGCGATCAACCAGGAGAAGCACCTCGACGTCGACCAGGTCTGGCGGCTGCAGATCGAGGACGGCGCGGTCACCTCGATCACCGGCTACTGGGACCAGAACATGCTCTACCGCCGGTTGGCCGTGAAGCGGCTCGACCGGGTCGCGATCGTGTGAGGAGGAGTGGACATGACAGCTGACACGTTAGGGACCAGCGAGCGCGAACCGCGGCCGACGTGGTCCAGGAGTTCTTCGACGTGTACCGGCGCCAGGACGTCGACGCGATGGTCGAGCTGTGCTCGGACAACGCCGAGTTCAGCTACCCGCCCTTCGAGATCTGGCGCAAGCAGGAGGTGATTCGTGGGGACGGCAAGGTGCGCTCGATCGGCAAGCCGATCTGGGCCGGCTTGATCCACGCTTTTCCGGACCTGTCCAACGAGGTCAAGTCGATCACCTCCGACGATCGGGGCAACGTTGCGGCGGAGGTGGTCATCGGCGGCACCCAGGCCGGGCCGTGGGGTCCGATCGCGCCGCGCGGGCAGGCCTACGCCGAACCGCACCTTTTCGTCTTCCACGTCGACGCCGACGGCAAGATCGACAGCATCACCGGCTACTGGGACAACGCGAGCATCTAGCCGACAGCTCGGTCACCTCGAAGTCGACTAGGCCAACAGGCTCAAGACAGGCACTGAAGGGACGCATTCAGATGGCGCTGCTGAAGCGAGAGGAATGGCAGGGGATCGTCCGCGACGTCGACTGGACCCCGAGCTACGTCGACGACGAGGCGATCTACCCGGAGTGGATGAGCGGCACCGGGAAGGTGCCGCGCGACGCATGGAAGGCCTGGGAGGAGAGCTACAAGGTCAGCTACCCGGACTACGTCGCGACCCAGCGGGAGAAGGAGACGTCGGCCTACGCCGTGCAGGCACGCGCTGAAGCGGTCGAGGGCCTTCGAGACGCTCGACGAGGGCTGGAAGTCGTCGACGAAGATGCACTACGGCGGCGTGGCGCTCGTCGAGGGCGCGGCGACCTTCGGCGAGCTGAAGATGGCGAGGTTCGGGCTGAGCCCGGCCTGGCGCAACATGGCGGTCTTCGGCGCGCTCGACGAGATGCGGCACACCCAGATCACGCTGATGTTCGGTCACGAGTTCGTCGGCAAGGACCCGCAGTACGACTGGTCGCAGAAGACGTATCACACCAACGACTGGGTAGCGATCTCGCTGCGCAGTCTGTTCGACGCGATGATGACCGGCGCGAACGCCGTCGACATCGCGATCCAGCTGCCGCTGACCTTCGAGACCGGGTTCACCAACCTGCAGTTCGTCGCGCTCTCCGCCGACGCGCTCGAGGCCGGCGACGTGAACTTCGCCAACATGATCTCCTCGATCCAGACCGACGAGGCCCGGCACTCCCAGCAGGGCGGCCCGACGCTGGAGATCCTGGTCGAGCACGACCCGGTCCGCGCACAGTGGACCGATCGACAAGTTCTTCTGGCTGTCCGCGCGGGCCTTCTCCGCGCTGACCGGGCCGTCGATGGACTACTACACGCCGGTCGAGCACCGCAAGCAGTCCTACCGCGAGTTCATGGAAGAGTGGATCATCGACCAGTTCATGCGGACGCTGCAGGACTACGGGCTCAAGCGGCCGTGGTACTGGGACGAGTTCATCGAGGGCCTGGACGTCTGGCACCACTCGCTGAACATGGGCCTGTGGTTCTGGCGCCCGACACTGTGGTGGAAGACCGCGGCGGGAGTGGACGAGGAGTCGCGCGCCTGGCTGAACGAGAAGTACCCGAACTGGGAGACGCTCTACGGCGACAAGTGGCGGGTGATCGCGGAGAACATCAACGCCGGCAACATGGAGGCCACGCTGCCGGAGACGCTGCCGTGGCTGTGCAGCATGTGCCACCTGCCGACCTGCAACGCGACGTTCGGCCGGGACGGAAAGTGGCGGGTGCGCAACCACTCGCTCAAGCACAACGGCATGACCTACCACTTCTGCACAAAGGGATGCCGCCAGATCTGGTGGGAGGACCGGGACAACCTCAACCACACGACGCTGGTCGAGCGGTTCCTGCTCGGCGAGATCCAGCCGATGGACGTGCCGGGGATCCTCGGCTACATGGGGCTCACGCCCGGACGTGATGGGTGACGACGCGCACAACTACGAATGGGCCAAGTCATTCGCCCAGCCCGAGCCGGCGATGGCGGGAGGTCACTGATCATGAGCACCGCCGAGGCTCCGGCCGAGCCGCAGCTCGTCCCGGTCAACGCGATCTTCTCCGACGACTTCGTCGAGATCCTGGTGGCGATCACCACGGCCGACACGATCGCCGAGGTCGCCGGCAAGGTGGCCCACCATGTCGAGGGGAAGCGGGTCCGCGCCCGGGACGCTGACAAGGTCGTCTATCCACAACGACCGGATCCTGCCGCCGGACCAGACGGTCGCCGATGCCGGCATCGCACCGTTCGACCACATCCGCGTCGACTACGCGGACGCATCAGGAGGATGGCCATGGACAACCCGGTGGGACCCATCCTGCGCTCCGGCGACGACGTCGACCTCGTCGTCGCGGCGATCGAGGACGACAACCCGGACGTCGAGATCGAGGTGATCGACCACGGCTCGTACGTGCGCATCCAAGCCGAGGACTACCTGCGGGTGACCGCGGACTCGCTGCGGCGCTACCTGGGCGCGGACTTCGAGATCCGTTCGCTCGAAGGGATGCTGACGGCCTTCGCGGGCCGGATCAACATGACCTCGGAAGCCATCGAGTGGTCGCTAGGCCGCCACCCGGCGCCCGCCACATCGCCGACCCCGGCGCCGGCCGGCTGAGGAGAGTGACATGACCGACACGACCGACCAGCCGGCTCGCCCCGCGAGGAGCCGCGTCGGCAGCGCACCTGGAGCGCGTTCGGCGACATCCGGCGCCGGCCCTCCGACTACGAGATCGGCACTGAAGGGATCAACTACACGCTGCGCGCGGGCCGGAAGGCCCCGCTGGAGCAGAACCCGTCGTCGCCGGCGCAACCTGTGGATACGGTCCTATCGCGAGCAGTCCCCGCTGCAGGCCGACGACTGGAGTTCGTTCCGCGAACCGGACAGCCTCACCTACCGGGCCTACGTCACCCATCAGAACGACGCAGGAGCCTCAGGTCGCGGGGGTGCTCGAGCAGTACGCCGCGGCGAAGCACGACGCCGAGCTCGGTGCGGAGTGGCGCGAGCACGCTGGCCCGGCTGTTCACCCCGACCCGCTTCCCGGTGCACGGGGCGCAGCAGGTGCAGGCCTACATCGGGATGATGTCGCCGTCGCCGTACATCACCAACCCGGCGGCGCTGGCCGCGGCGGACATGCTGCGCAGGGTCACCCTGGTGTCCTACCGCACCCGGGAGCTGCAGATCGCCTGGCCGGACGACGGGTTCGCTACCGGCGAGCGTGCCGTCTGGGAGTCCGACGAGGCATGGCAGCCGGCGCGGCGGGCCATCGAGCTGGCGCTGGCCACTTACGACTGGGGCGAGGCGTTCACCGCGATGAACCTCGTACTGCTGCCTACCCTGGACGACGTGCTGCTGCGACAGTTCGGCGAGGTCGCCAGGGACAACGACGACGACCTCACGTGGATGCTGACGTCGTTCCTGCGGCGGGACGTGGATCGGCGTGAGCGGTGGAGCGGAGAGCTGGCCCGGTTCGCGATCACCGCGAAGCCAGGTAACGCGGGCGTGCTGCGGCGCTGGGTCGACCGGTGGACACCCCGTGCGGACGAGGCCGTCGCAGGGGCTCGGCGCGTTGTTCGAGTCGCTCCCGGCGCGGGGCCGGCCGGCGGTCGGAGGTGGCCGAGCAGGCCGCGTCGGCGCGCCAGCAGTTCCTGGCGGGCGCGGGCACTCGGTCGGCCGAGCAGGCGGCCGCGGGCTGATCGTGCGAAGGTGCTGAGCTGACCTGGACCCCGGTCATGGAGTTCGACGAGCTCTGGGAGGGCGACCTGACCGGGGTCCAGGTCAACCGGCACGAACGTGCTGCTGATCAACGTGGACGGCGAGGTGCGGGCCTACCTGAACCGCTGCCCGCACCAGGCGTGGCCGCTGGAGGAGGGCGACCTGGACGGCCGCGAGCTGACCTGTGCGAACCACCACTGGGTCTTCGACGCCGTCACGGGCAAGGGCATCAACCCCGATGACTGCGAGCTGACCGGGTTCCCGGTCAAGGTGGAGGACGGGATGATCTGGGTGTCCACGCCATGACGGGCCGGCCGGGATCGGGAGCCGGATGAGCGAGCGCACGTTCGTCATCGTCGGGCGGCGGGCAGTGCGCGGCCTCCGCGGCGGCGGCGCTGCGCTCGGCCGGCTTCGACGGTCGGCTGGTGCTGGTCGCCGAGGAGCCGTTCCTGCCCTACGAGCGTCCGCCGCTGTCGAAGGAGTACCTCACCGGTCGGCTCGGTGCCGACGAGCTGCCGGTGCGTTCCGCCGACTGGTACGCGGACAACGCACGTCGAGCTGCGGCTCGGCGAGAAGGCCGTCGAGCTGGACGCCGACGCTCGCACGATCCGGTCGAGCGACGGCGACACGCTGCATTACGACGCGCTGCTGATCGCAACCGGTGGCCGGCCGCGGCCGTTCCGGGGTGCCCAGCAGCTGGCCGACCCGGACAGCTCGCGGGTGGTCTACCTGCGCACGGTGACCGACTCGGACCGGCTCGGCAAGGCACTCGGGCAGCGCGAGCCGCTCGTCGTGCTCGGCGGCGGGTTCATCGGCTGCGAGGTGGCGGCCGCGGCCCGCGCGCTGGGCGCGCCGGTGACCGTGCTGGAGATGGCCAGCGCCCCGCTGGAGCACGCGCTCGGCAGTCGACCTGGGCGGCATCGTCGCCGAGATCCACCGCGACGCGGGGGTCGAGGTGCGTACCGGCGAACGGGTGGAGTCGGTCGAAGGGACCGGGGACGGGCTTGGTGATCACCACCGACCGCGGACGGGTGGAGTGCGGGCTGTTGCTCGCCGCGGTCGGGATGGTGCCCAACACCGAGCTGGTCGAGGGCACCGGCGTCGAGTGCGCGAACGGCATCCTGGTCGACGAGTACGGCGAGACGGCGGTGCCCGGGATCTACGCGGCCGGCGACGTCGCGGCGCACCGGCACCCGACCTACGGTCGGCACGTCCGGGTGGAGCACCACGACAACGCCAAGAAGCACGGCGACGCGGTGGCGCGCAACATGCTGGGCGAGCGCACCCCGTACGACGAGGCGCACTGGTTCTGGTCGGACCAGTACGAGCACGACATGCAGTCGGTCGGGATCGGGCGACGGCTCCGAGGTGTACGCGATGCGCGGCTCGCCGGCGGAACGCTCGTTCATCCGGTTCGGCTTCGTCGACGGCAGGCTGCGCACCGCCATCGCGCTGAACCGGCCGAAGGAGCTGCTGATCGCCAAGAAGCTGATCGGGCTCGGGGCGGCCGTGACCCCGGACCAGCTGACCGACGAGTCGGTGGACCTGAAGGGCGTCCTGCGCGCCGCCCGCGGGCATGAGGATGCGCGTGAGCCGGGCACTCGTCGGCGCTGACGGCAGCCGCAGGCCCGGCTCGAGCCAGGACGAGGCGCGCGGGTCTTCGCCGGGTGCAGCGGGATGCCCGCGGCCGACGCGCTGTGGGCCTTGCGGTTCTCCGCCGGCACGGTCGTGCGCGCCGGTCGCGCGGGTCGTCGCGCAGGCCGTCGAGCAGGCCGAGCGTGCGCTCGGCGTCGGCCCGGACCGGGCTGGTGATCACCGGCAGCGAGGTCGGCGAGGGCGAGACGGTGGTGCGGGTGCGCCGGCTGGCGCACGGGATGGCCGACTGGATCACCACCGAGACCACCGACATCAGGGTCGAGCTGAGCCCGGTGGAGGGAGTGCGGCGGTGAGCCACGACGTGATGGTCTCCGGTACCGGGTCGGACACGGTCGGACGGGTGCTGGACGCGCTGCACGAGGTGATCGATCCCGACCTGGGGGTCAACATCGTCGACCTGGGTTTCGTGAACAGCGTCGCGGTGGCGACCGGCGGGCGCGCCGAGCTGGAGATGACCCTCACCTCGCCCGCCTGCCCGCTCACCAAGATCATCGAGGACCAGATCCGGACCGCGATAGTGGACGACGGGCTAGTGGAGGACTTCCGGGTCAGCTGGGTCTGGTCGCCCCCGTGGACGCCGGCCCGGGTCACCGAAGCCGGTCGCGAGCAGCTGCGGGCGATCGGCTTCTCGCTGTGAGTGGTGCCCAGGCTCCGCTCGCCGACGTTCGGGTGCTCGCCATCGAGCAGTACGGCGCGGGCCCGTTCGGCACCCTGCACCTCGCCGACCTCGGCGCCGACGTCATCAAGATCGAGAACCCGGAGGGCGGCGGCGACGTCGGGCGTTACGTGCCGCCGCACCAGGCCGGCGAGTCGAGCCTGTTCTTCGAGACGTTCAACCGCAACAAGCGCTCGATCAGCCTGGACATCACCTCGCCCGGCGGCCGGGATGTCTTCACCGACCTGGTGCGGGTGTCCGACGCGGTGTACTCGAACCTGCGCGGCGACCTGCCCGCCAAGCTGGGCATCCGCTACGCCGACCTCGCGCCGCACAACCCGCGCATCGTGTGCTGCGCGCTGACCGGTTTCGGCCAGGACGGACCGCGCCGCGACGAGGCGGGCTACGACTACATCGTGCAGGGAATCACCGGTTGGATGAGCATGACCGGCGAGCCGGGCGGGCCGCCGCAGCGGACCGGATTCTCCACAGTGGACTACTCGGGCGGCCTGGTGTCGGTGATGTCGTTGCTGGCCGGGCTGCACGCGGCCCGGCGCGACGGCGTCGGCGGCGACTGCGACGTCAGCCTGTTCGACACCGCGTTCGCGATGATCGGCTACCCGGTGACCTGGTACCTGCACGACGGCGTGGCGGCCGAGCGGGTGCCGCAGTCCGGCCACCCGTCGCTGGTGCCGTTCCAGAACTTCCGCACCGCCGACTCGTGGATCGTGGTGGCCTGCCCGAAGGAGAAGTTCTTCGCCCGACTGTGCACGGCCCTGGACCGCGAGGACCTACTGGCCGACGGCCGCTTCGCCGGCTTCGAGAACCGCAGGCGCAACCGGGACGAGCTGGTCGCCGAGCTGCAGCGCGAGCTGGCCCGGCGCTCCTCGGCGGAGTGGCTGCAGCTGCTCGGGACGCACGGCGTGCCCTGCGGGCCGGTCAACGGGATCGCCGAGGCGGTTGCCGACCCGCAGACCGCCGCCCGGGAGATGGTCGTCGAGACGGAGTCGCCGGAGTGGGGGAAGCTGCGCGCCCCGGCCAGCCCGGTGCGGTACGGCCAGCGTCGGACATCCCACGATCCGGCCCCGGCCCGCGGTGAGCACACCCGTGAGATCTGCCGGGAGCTGCTCGGCTACGACGCCGCGACATTCGCCGAGCTGGCCGCCGGCGGCGCGTTCGGCGCCGACTTCCGCCCCGGGTCCGAGCCGAGCCCAGAGACGAGCCACCAGAGATCAACCGGGAGGACCGTGTGATCGTCGTAGTCGCGAAGTACCGGACCGCCGAAGGAAAGGCCGAGGACGTCGCCGCGGCGCTTCGTGAGTACGCGCCGATGGCGGAGGCCGAGGAGGGCTGCGCGATGTTCACCGCCCAGCGCTCCCGGGACGAGCCGCGCGAGTTCGTGCTCTACGAGCAGTACCGCGACGCGGCCGCGCTGGACGCGCACCGCGCGTCGGAGCACTTCAACTCGGTCGCCAAGGGACGGATCTGGCCGATGCTGGAGAGCCGAGAGGTAACGATCTGCGACCTTCTCTAGTCCGCGGAGCCCGTCGCCCGCTCGCGCAGCAGGAACTTCTGGACCTTGCCCGTCGAGGTCTTCGGCAGCTCGCCGAACACGATCCGGTCGGGCGCCTTGTAGTGCGCCATGCGCTCCCGGCAGAACTCGATGATCTCGGCGGCCGGGGTTTCGGCGCCGGCCCGCAGGGTCACGAACGCGCACGGCCGTTCCCCCCACCGCTCGTCCGGCATGGCGACGACCGCCGCTTCCAGGACGTCGGGGTGGCGGTACAGCGTCTCCTCCACCTCGATGCTCGAGATGTTCTCGCCGCCGGAGATGATGACGTCCTTCGAGCGGTCCTTGATCTCGACGTAGCCGTCCGGGTGCCGCACCCCGAGGTCGCCGGTATGGAACCAGCCGCCGCGGAAGGCAGCCGCGGTCGCGCGAGGGTTCTTCAGGTAGCCGCGCATCACCGTGTTGCCGCGCAGCATCAGCTCACCCATGGTCGCACCGTCCCACGGCAAGGGCTCAAGCGTCTCCGGGTCGGCGACCATCGCGTCCTCAAGCGTCGGGTACCGCACCCCTTGCCGGGCCATCAGCGCGGAACGCTCGGACAGCTCGAGGGCGTCCCACTCCGATCGCCAGTCGCAGAACGTCGCGGGCCCATAGCTCTCGGTCAGGCCGTACAGGTGGGTCACCCGGAAGCCGTTCGCCTCCATCGCCTCGATCACCGCCGAAGGCGGTGCCGCGCCGCCGGTCGCGATCTCGACGGTGTGGGTGAACGCCCTGGTCTTCGCCTCCGGCGCGCTCGCCAGCATGGTCAGCACGACCGGAGCGCCGCACATATGCGTCACTCGATGCTTCTCGATCATGGGGTAGACCAGGGCGGGGTCGATCTTGCGCAGGCAGACATGGGTGCCGCCGGCTGCGGTCACCGCCCAGGTGAACGTCCAGCCGCTGCAGTGGAACATCGGCAGCGTCCACAGGTATACCGAGTCCCGACTCAGGCCGAACGTCAGCGTGTTGCCGATCGCGTTGAGGTACGCGCCGCGATGGTGGTACACCGCGCCCTTCGGGTCGCCGGTGGTGCCGGAGGTGTAGAGCAGGCAGATCGCCTGCCACTCGTCCCGCGGCTGGTCCGTCGTGAACCTGGGGTCGCCCTCGCCGAGCAGCGTCTCGTAGTCGAGGTCGCCGATCACCTCGCCGCCCTCGGCAAGATCGTCGTCGATGTCCACGACCAGCGGCTTCGGCGCCCCGGTCTGCTCCAGACGAGCGAGCGCGTCGGTCATCGTCGCCGAGTACTCGCGGTCGGTCAGAAGTACCCTGGCCTCGCCGTGCCGCAGGATGAAGGCGATCGTCGCCGCGTCGAGTCGGGTGTTGAGCGGGTTCAGCACCGCGCCGAGCATCGGCACGCCGTAATGCGCCTCGAGCATGGCCGGGACATTGGCGGCCAGGATCGCCACCGTGTCGCCCGGCCGGACGCCGCGCCGGGCCAGCGCGGCGGCCAGCCGGCAGGCCCGGTCGTGGAACTCCCGGTAGGAGTAGGTGCGGTCGCCGTGCACCACCGCCGGCCGGTCCGGATGCACGGTCGCGGCGCGACGCAGGAACGACACCGGGGAGAGCGGCGCGTAGTTCGCCGGGGTGCGGTCGAGATCGCGCTCGTAGATCGACTCGTCGCCGCTCGGATCCGGCATGTCACCCATGCTCGAAAAGCAGATCGGAAAGGTCAAGGGCGCCGGTCTCCCACCCGAGACCCGGTGCACGCCTGAGAGGACGGGTTTCATGGAGTTGGAGCGTTTTCGGATGTTGATCGGCGGTGCGGCTGCCGATGCGTTGTCGGGTCGGACCTTTGAGTCGCTGAACCCGTATACCGGCCGGTCGTGGGCGGTGTTGCCGGATGGTGGGCCGGAGGATGTTGATGTGGCGGTGGGGGCGGCGCGGGCGGCTCTTGATGGTGAGTGGGGGGCGATGACGGGGTTCGCCCGGGCGGCGGTGTTGCGTCGGTTGGGGGATTTGATCGGCCAGCACGCCGAGCGGTTGGCGCAGCTGGAGGTGAACGACTCCGGGAAGTTGTTCCGGGAGATGATCGGGCAGATGTCGGCGTTGCCGGCCTGGTATTACTACTTCGCGGGGTTGGCCGACAAGGTTGAGGGGCGTCAGAATCCCGGCGCCGAATCCGAACTACCTCGTCTACACGCGTCGTGAGCCGGTGGGTGTGGTGGGGGCGATCACGCCGTGGAACTCGCCGTTGTTGTTGATGAGTTGGAAGGTTGCGCCGGCGTTGGCGGCGGGTTGCACGGTGGTGGTGAAGCCGTCTGAGCATTCTCCGGCTTCGACGTTGGGGTTCGCGGAGTTGGTCGGCCCGGCGGGGTTCCCGCCGGGGGTGTTCAACGTGGTGAGCGGGTTGTCTCGGGAGACCGGGGCGGCGTTGGCTGGGCATGCCGGGGTGGACAAGGTGGCGTTCACCGGTTCGACGGCGACCGGTCGGGCGGTGGCCAAGGCGGCCGCGGAGAACATCAACAAGGTGACGTTGGAGTTGGGTGGGAAGTCCCCGCAGATCGTGTTCCCGGACGCCGATCTGGCGGCGGCGGCGAACGGGGTGATCGCGGGGGTGTTCGCCGCGACCGGGCAGACCTGTATGGCCGGTAGCCGGTTGATCGTGCACGCCGAGGTGCATGACGAGTTGGTGCGGCTGATCGTGGATCGGGCGTCGAGGATCAAGTTGGGTGACCCGAACGACGCGGGCACCGAGATGGGCCCGGTGGCCAACGCCCCGCAGTATGAGAAGGTGCTGGGCTACCTGGACACCGCGCGTGCGGAGGGCGCCACCGTCGCCTACGGCGGCTCGGCGGAGACCGGCCTGGGTGGGTTGTTCGTCAAGCCGACCGTGCTGACCGGGGTGACACCGGAGTCGACGGTCGTGCGTGAGGAGGTGTTCGGGCCGGTGCTGGCCGCGTTGAGCTTCACCGACGAGGACGAGGCGGTCAAGCTGGCCAACGACACCCGCTACGGGCTGGCCGGTGCGGTGTGGACCAAGGACGTGCACCGTGCCCACCGGGTCGCGGCGAAACTCCGCACCGGCACCGTGTGGATCAACGCCTACCGGGT
>CAVZMB010000021.1:237500-566019 GCA_963776255.1 uncultured Actinomycetota bacterium
CCTGAAACCATGCGCCTACAATCCGTCAGAGCCTGGCTGTTCCTTTGTTGGGGGCAGGTGTGGGTGATGGCGTGCCTTTTGAAGAATGAGCCTGCGAGTTGCTGCTGCGTGGCGAGGTTAACCCGTGGTGGGGGAGCCGTAGCGAAAGCGAGTCCGAATAGGGCGGTCCAGTCGCGTGGTGCAGACCCGAAGCGGAGTGATCTACCCATGGCCAGGGTGAAGCGCCGGTAAGACGGTGTGGAGGTCCGAACCCACCAGGGTTGAAAACCTGGGGGATGAGTTGTGGGTAGGGGTGAAAGGCCAATCAAACTCCGTGATAGCTGGTTCTCCCCGAAATGCATTTAGGTGCAGCGTTGCGTGTTGCCTGCTGGAGGTAGAGCACTGGATGGCCTAGGGGGCCGACAAGCTTACCGAAGTCAGCCAAACTCCGAATGCCGGTAGGTTAGCGTGGCAGTGAGACGGCGGGGGATAAGCTTCGTCGTCGAGAGGGAAACAGCCCAGATCACCGGCTAAGGCCCCGAAGCGTGCGCTAAGTGGGAAAGGATGTGGGATCGCTTAGACAACCAGGAGGTTGGCTTAGAAGCAGCCATCCTTGAAAGAGTGCGTAATAGCTCACTGGTCAAGTGGTCCTGCGCCGACAATGTAGCGGGGCTCAAGCGTACCGCCGAAGCCGTGGCACATCCGCGCCGGTTCAGTCCGGACATCGACCCGTCTGGTTCGCCAGGTGGGTGTAGTGGTGGGTGTGGGTAGGGGAGCGTCGTGCATCCGGTGAAGCCGCGCTGTGAGGCAGTGGTGGAGGGTGTGCGAGTGAGAATGCAGGCATGAGTAGCGATAGCAGAGTGAGAAACTCTGCCGCCGGATGACCAAGGGTTCCTGGGCTAGGTTTGTCCGCCCAGGGTGAGCCGGGACCTAAGGCGAGGCCGACAGGCGTAGTCGATGGACAACGGGTTGATATTCCCGTGCCCGTGGCAGTGCGACCGTGACGAGGTCGGTGATGCTAACCACCCGATGCTGTCTTAACGGTCTTCGGACCGGTGGGCGGCTGAGCGTGGGATCCGAGCCGGTAGTAGTCAAGCGATGGGGTGACGCAGGAGGGTAGTCCCGCCAGCTGGTGGATGTGCTGGTGCAAGCCCGTAGCCGGGCGTCCAGGTAAATCCGGGCGTCTCCAGTTGAGTCTGGGCGGTGAGAGGTGACGCGTAGCCGATTGCGGCGAAGTAGGGTGATCCCATGCTGCCGAGAAAAGCCTCTAGCGAGTGCTGTTGCGGCCCGTACCCTAAACCGACACAGGTGGTCAGGTAGAGAATACCGAGGCGATCGAGAGAACTGTGGTTAAGGAACTCGGCAAAATGCCCCCGTAACTTCGGGAGAAGGGGGACCATCCGCCCTGAAACCCTTCGCGGGTTAGGGGTGGGTGGTCGCAGAGACCAGGCCCAAGCGACTGTTTACTAAAAACACAGGTCCGTGCGAAGTCGTAAGACGATGTATACGGACTGACGCCTGCCCGGTGCTGGAACGTTAAGCGGACCCGTCAACCCCGCAAGGGGTGAAGCGGAGAAGTCAAGCGCCAGTAAACGGCGGTGGTAACTATAACCATCCTAAGGTAGCGAAATTCCTTGTCGGGTAAGTTCCGACCTGCACGAATGGCGTAACGACTTGGGCGCTGTCTCGACCACAGACTCGGCGAAATTGCATTACGAGTAAAGATGCTCGTTACGCGCGGCAGGACGGAAAGACCCCGGGACCTTTACTACAGCTTGGTATTGGTGCTCGGTTCGGCTTGTGTAGGATAGGTGGGAGACTGTGAACCCCCGACGCCAGTCGGGGGGGAGTCAACGTTGAAATACCACTCTGGTCGAACTGGGTGTCTCAACCTCGAACCATGATCTGGTTCAGGGACAGTGCCTGGTGGGTAGTTTAACTGGGGCGGTTGCCTCCCAAAAGGTAACGGAGGCGCCCAAAGGTTCCCTCAGCCTGGTTGGCAATCAGGTGTCGAGTGTAAGTGCACAAGGGAGCTTGACTGTGAGACAGACATGTCGAGCAGGGACGAAAGTCGGGACTAGTGATCCGGCACCTCCTCGTGGAAGGGGTGTCGCTCAACGGATAAAAGGTACCCCGGGGATAACAGGCTGATCTTGCCCAAGAGTCCATATCGACGGCATGGTTTGGCACCTCGATGTCGGCTCGTCGCATCCTGGGGCTGGAGCAGGTCCCAAGGGTTGGGCTGTTCGCCCATTAAAGCGGTACGCGAGCTGGGTTTAGAACGTCGTGAGACAGTTCGGTCCCTATCCGCCGCGCGCGTAGGAGACTTGAGGAAACCTGTCCCTAGTACGAGAGGACCGGGACGGACGAACCTCTGGTGTGCCAGTTGTCCCGCCAGGGGCACCGCTGGTTGGCCACGTTCGGAAAAGATAACCGCTGAAGGCATCTAAGCGGGAAGCTCGTTCCAAGATGAGGTCTCCCACCACCAACGCGTGGGTAAGGCCCCCCACAGACCATGGGGTTGATAGGCCAGAAATGAAAGCCCGGCAACGGGTGGAGTTGACTGGTACTAATAGGCCGAGGACTTACCAACAACCCAACACACACGCACCCACTATGCAACCCTGAACACACCACCCACCCACCCAACAAATAGATAGATAACTGGATAACGATGTCGGTGGTCACAGCGGAGCGGGAAACGCCCGGACCCATCCCGAACCCGGAAGCTAAGCCCTCCAGCGCCGATGGTACTGCACCCGCCAGGATGTGGGAGAGTAGGACACCGCCGACACCAAACCCCACAGAAACCAGCAACCACACCCCACCGGTTGCTGGTTTTCTTTTGTCCTGCGGCGAATCAAGCGCCTTAGCGGGCGGCACCGACATTTCCGTTCGTACCACCTCTGGTTCGCGCGATCTGTCCACATCTAGACGGCGTCGTCCACAGCGAGCGCTGTTTCGACCCAACGCCCTCCGAGCCGGCCACGCTGTGAGCAAGGCCGGGTAGCGGCCGGTAGGCGAACAGTCGAACCGGAGGGCGAGATGAACGAGACACTGGTGACGATCATCGGCACTGTGATCACCGACGTGACACCGAAGAAGACCCAGGACGGCACCCGGATCGCGAGCTTCCGGGTGGCCAGCAACCAGCGCAAGTTCGACAAGGAGTCCCAGGCGTGGGTCGACGGCGACTCGCTGTTCGTCGCCGTCACGTGCTGGCGCGATCTTGCGAAGCACGTTTCCGCCTCACTGGTCAAGGGCGACCCGGTGATCGTCATGGGTCGGCTGTACACCCGTCAGTACGAGCAGGAGGGCCAGAGGCGCTCGATCACCGAGCTGGACGCGCGGACGGTCGGGCCCGACCTGGCCCGTTGCACCGTGGAGGGGGTGGAACGACGCCGCCGAGACGGCACCGACACGGGCAACGGCGCCGGCGACCAGACGGCTGGTGACACCCCGAACGGGTCGAGCGACGACGCCGGCAGCGGCGCTCGCAACGGCACCAACGGCGCCGCGGGCGACGCGCGTTCCGAAGGGGCATCGCAAGCGGCCGAGCCGCGGTCGCTGCAGGTGGTGGGTTCGGGTGCTCGATAGTCCCGTCTCGCGCGGCGCTGGCCTGCGGGCGCGGCAACCCGAGGCCAGCTCCGCAACTACCATCGCGGCCGTGGCGGAGTACATCTTCACGATGAGAAAGGTGCGCAAGGCGCACGGAGGCAAGGTCATCCTCGACGACGTGACCTTGGCGTTCCTGCCGGGCGCGAAGATCGGAGTCGTTGGGCCGAACGGTGCCGGCAAGACCAGCGTTCTGCGGATCATGGCCGGCCTCGACCAGCCGAACAACGGCGAGGCGTTCCTCGCCCCCGACGCGACCGTCGGCATCCTCGAGCAGGAGCCGAAGCTGATCGAGTCCGCCACCGTGTTGGAGAACGTCGAGGCCGGCGTCGCCGACGTCAAGCGCAAGCTGGACCGGTTCAACGAGATCGCCGAGCAGATGGCCACCGACTACTCCGACGAGCTGATGGAGGAGATGGGCCGGCTCCAGGAGGACCTCGACCACGCCGACGCGTGGGACCTGGACTCCCAGCTCGAACAGGCGATGGACGCACTACGGACCCCGCCACCTGACACGCCCGTGGCGCACCTGTCCGGCGGCGAACGCCGTCGGGTGGCGCTTTGCAGGTTGCTGCTCAGCAAGCCAGACCTGCTGTTGCTCGACGAGCCGACGAACCACCTCGACGCCGAGAGCGTCCTGTGGCTCGAGCAACACCTCGCCAGCTACCCGGGCGCCGTACTCGCGGTCACGCACGACCGGTACTTCCTCGACAACGTGGCGCAATGGATCCTCGAGCTGGACCGCGGACGGGCGTACCCGTACGAAGGCAACTACTCGACGTACCTGGAAAAGAAGGGTGAGCGGCTCGCCGTCCAGGGTCGTAAGGACGCCAAGCTCGCGAAGCGACTGGCCGACGAGCTCGCATGGGTTCGCTCGAACCCGAAGGCCCGCCAGGCCAAGAGCCGGGCCCGGCTGCAGCGCTACGAGGAGATGGCCGACGAGGCCGAGCGCAGCCGGAAGCTCGACTTCGAGGAGATCCGAATCCCGCCCGGCCCGCGGCTGGGCAACCTGGTCGTCGAGGTCGAACACCTGGACAAGGGCTTCGACGGCCGCATGCTCATCAAGGACCTGTCGTTCACCCTGCCCCGCAACGGCATCGTCGGTGTGATCGGACCGAACGGGGTCGGCAAGACGACGCTGTTCAAGACGATCATCGGCATCGAGCAGCCCGACTCCGGAACGGTCCGGGTCGGCGACACGGTCCGGCTGTCATACGTCGACCAGGAGCGCGCCGGGATCGATGGACGCAAGACCGTGTGGGAGGTCGTCTCGGACGGGCTCGACTACATCCGGGTCGGGAACGTCGAGATGCCGTCCCGCGCATACGTCGCGGCGTTCGGCTTCAAGGGCCCGGACCAGCAGAAACCCGCAGGGGTGTTGTCCGGCGGCGAGCGCAACCGGCTCAACCTCGCGATGACCCTCAAGCAGGGCGGCAATCTCATCCTGCTCGACGAACCGACCAACGACCTCGACGTGGAGACGCTGTCGTCACTGGAGAACGCCCTCGAGCAGTTCCCCGGTTGCGCGGTCGTGATCTCCCACGACCGGTGGTTCCTGGACCGTGTCGTCACGCACATTCTGGCCTGGGAGGGCACCGACGATGACCCGGCCCGCTGGTTCTGGTTCGAGGGCAACTTCGAGGCCTACGAGCAGAACAAGATCGAGCGGCTCGGGGCGGAGGCCGCCAGGCCACACCGTCTGACCCACCGCAGGCTAACCCGGGACTGACGCTCGTCTCGGATCCCGCCCGTTGCCCGCTGGCTAATCCGCCGTCGCTCGAACGAGGCCCGCCCACGGACACAGGTGTCCGCGCAAGCGAGGTCGGCTTACCCGCCTCCGAGGCAAGGAACCTCGCTGACGGGACACTAGGCTGGGATGGATGCCTCCCACGCAAGCGTGGAGTCGCCCCGGAATCGCGCCGGAGCTGGCCCCGCTGCTCGGACTGTACTTCGGGCAAACGCCGGAGGAGTACCTGACCGAGGAGCCCCCGGAAGAGCTGATCGATGCTGTCCGGTCGCACCGGGAGCTCGCCGAGCGGCGGATGCCCGGTGTCCCCCTGATTCGGGTACAGGCCGGGGCCCGGCCACGGACCGACGTCGTCGAGATCGTGACAGATGACATGCCGTTCCTCGTCGAGTCGGTCACGGCCGCGGCCGAGCGGGTCGCCGGGTCGGTTCGACGGCTGTTCCATCCGATCGTCCCGGTGCGCCGCGCCGAGGACGGCACCTTGCAGGAGCTGCTCTGCGACGCCGACCCGGCCACGCCGCCGCCGGGTGCGATCGCCGAGTCGTGGATGCGCCTCGTGCTCGGGTGGGCGCCGGAGCGGCTGCCCGCCGACGCGGACGCCGACCGGGCCGCTCTGGAGCAGGAGCTGCGGCACGTCCTCGCCGAGGTGCGACTGGTCGTCGAGGACACCCCGGCGATGCGCGACCGGGCACGGAATGTCGCCGACGCGCTCGTCGACGTCCCTCCGCCCCTCGCCCCGACCACCGTCCAGGACGGCGCACGGCTGCTGAGCTGGCTGGCCGACGGGCACTTCACCTTCCTCGGAGCCCGCCGGTTCGGCCACCCGGACCCCCAGCCGCTCGGCGTGCTCCGCGACGCGGAGGCTTGCCGCCGACTCTTGCCGAGCGGCCCCGGCCCAGACGGGACGCTCGACGACGCGACGCACGTCCCACCAGGCGAGGTGCTGGTCGTCAGCCAGGCGAGCGAGCCCAGCCGGGTGTTCCGCCCGGTGCACCCGTTCTACGTCGCGGTCACCGAGTTCGACGTCGACGGCCAACCGGCCGGGGAGAACCACTTCGTCGGCATGCTCACCGTCAGCGCGCTGTACGAGAACGTGCTGGACATCCCGATGGTGGACCGCCGGGTGCGCAAGGCGATCCAGCGCGCCGGGTTCCCGCTGCAGTCCTACTCCGGGCAGCGGATGCTCGAGGTGATCACGACCTACCCTCGCGAGGAGCTGTTCAGCCTCGACGAGCACGAGCTGCACGACATAGCGCTCGCGGTGCTGACCCTGGAGCCCAGGCGGGTCCGGCTGTTCCTCCGACAGGACCCCTACCATCGGTACTTCTCATGCGTGGTGTACCTGCCGCGGGATCGCTACACCACTCGTTCCCGGCTGGACATGCAGCGGGTGCTGGTCCGGGAACTGCACGGCACCTCGATCTCGTACTCGGCCCGGATCACGGACTCTGTGTTCGCGCAGGTGCGTTTCACCGTGCACACCCCGCCAGACTCCACGCCAGACACAGCCCCTCCGCCCACGCGTCGACTCCAGGATCTGCTCTCCGCGGCCATCCTGACCTGGGACGATCGGGTGCTCGAGCTCGCCGGCGTCGAGGAACCCGACGCCACCGACCTGCAGCGCCAGCTCGCCGGGGTGCCCGAGGCGTACAAGGAGGACGTCGACCCGAGCCAGGCCCCGAGCGACCTGCGCCGCATCGGCCGACTCGACAACCAGCCAGACATGTACCTGCACGTCCCGGCGGACGCCCCACCCGATCGCCCGCGGTTCAAGCTCTTCCTCGCCGGCGAGGGCATCACGCTCACCGACGCGCTGCCCGTGCTGCAACACATGGGCGTCGAGGTGCTCGACGAGCGGCCGTACGAGATCGATCGGCCCGACGGGCAGCGGTGCTGGATCTACGACTTCGGGCTGCGGCTCGACGCCGCCACGATGCAGGCCGTCACCGCGCGGGAGCCGGCCACGGTCGAGCACGACTTCGCCGAGGCGTTCGCAGCCGCGCTGCGCGGCGAGACCGAGGCCGACAGGTTCAACGCCCTGGTGCTGCGCGCCGGGCTGTCCTGGCGGCAGGTCGCGCTGCTGCGCTGTTACGCGCGCTACCAGCGGCAGATCGGCAGCCGGTTCGGTCAGGACTACATCGCCGAGACACTGTTGGCGCACTCCACGATCGCTGTCGCGCTGATCCGGCTGTTCACCGCGCGATTCGACCCCGAGCCGCTCGCCACCGACCGGGCACCGGCCGTCGATGACGCGCTGCGGACGGCCACGGCGTTGATCGACGCCATCACCGCGCTCGACGCCGACCGCATCCTGCGCGGGTTCCTCTCCCTGATCATGGCCACCACGCGGACCAACTACTACCGCGACCAGCCGCACATCGCTGTCAAGCTCGACCCGACCCGGGTGCCCGATGCCCCGCTGCCCCGGCCGCGGTTCGAGATCTTCGTGTGCTCGCCCCGGCTGGAGGGTGTGCACATGCGGTTCGGCCCGGTGGCCCGTGGCGGCCTGCGGCACTCCGACCGCCCCGAGGACTACCGAACCGAGATCCTCGGTCTGGTCAAGGCGCAGGAGGTGAAGAACGCGGTGATCGTGCCGGTGGGCGCCAAGGGGGGCTTCATCATCGCGCGCCCGGACGCCGGACCGCCCGAGGTCCTCGCCGGCTACCGCACGTTCGTGCACGGGCTGCTGGAGCTCACCGACAACCTGGTCGACGGCAAGACGGTCCCGCCGCCCGGCGTCGTCCGCTACGACGCCGACGACAGCTACCTGGTCGTCGCCGCCGACAAGGGAACCGCCCGGTTCTCCGACGTCGCGAACGAGATTGCGGCCTCGTCCGGGTTCTGGCTCGGCGACGCCTTCGCCTCCGGCGGCTCGGTCGGCTACGACCACAAGGAGATGGGGATCACCGCGCGCGGCGCGTGGAAGAGCGTGCAGCGGCATTTCCGCGAGCTGGGCGTCGACGTCCAACGCGAGCCGTTCAGCGTGGTC
Source organism: uncultured Actinomycetota bacterium (assembly GCA_963776255.1). Lineage (GTDB taxonomy): Bacteria > Actinomycetota > Actinomycetes > Mycobacteriales > Pseudonocardiaceae > Pseudonocardia. Next base: position 245,831 of record CAVZMB010000021.1, read on the forward strand.
GGCATCGGCGACATGTCCGGCGATGTGTTCGGCAACGGCATGCTGCTGTCCGAGCAGATCCGGCTGGTCGCCGCGTTCGACCACCGGCACGTGTTCATCGACCCCGATCCGGACCCGGTGGTCGGCCTCGCCGAGCGCACCCGGCTGTTCGCGCTCCCGCAGTCGTCCTGGGACGACTACGACCGCAGCCTGATCAGTGCCGGCGGCGGGGTGTGGCCGCGCACCGTCAAGAGCATCCCGGTGAGCCAGGCGATGCGGGCGGCGTTGGGCCTGCCGGACGACGTCGCGACGCTCACCCCGCCGGAGGCGATCCGGGCGATCCTCACCGCCCCGGCCGCGCTGTTGTGGAACGGCGGCATCGGCACCTACGTAAAGGCGAGCACCGAGACGAATGCGGAGGTCGGCGACAAGGCGAACGACGCGCAGCGGGTGGACGCCGACCGGCTGCGGGTGCAGGTGGTGGGGGAGGGCGGCAACCTGGGCTTCACCCAACGCGCCCGGATCGAGTTCGCCCGGGCAGGCGGGAAGGTCAACACCGATGCGCTGGACAACTCGGCGGGTGTCGACTGCTCGGACCACGAGGTCAACATCAAGATCCTGCTGGACCGCTTGGTGCGCGACGCGGCCCTGACCCGCGCCGAGCGCGATCATCTGCTCGTCGAGATGACCGACGAGGTCGCCACCCTCGTGCTGCGGGACAACGTGTCACAGAACGCCGCCCTCGGTGCGTCCGGTGCGCACGCCGACAAGATGGTCGGGGTGCACCGGCGGATGGTCGCCGACCTCGCGGAACGTCGCGGGCTCGACCGCGAGCTGGAGGTGCTGCCCGACGACGCCGGCTTCGTCGCGTTGGAGCAGCAGGGCGCCGGGCTGGTCGGCCCCGAGCTGGCGACGCTGCTCGCGCACGCCAAGCTGGACCTGAAGGACTGCATGCTGTCCAGTGGCCTGCCCGACCTGCCCGTGTTCGAGGCGTGGCTGGACCGGTACTTCCCGGTGGTGCTGCGGAAGCGCTACCGGCCAGCCGTCCAGCAGCACCCGCTGCGCCGGGAGATCACCACGACCGCGCTGGTCAACGAGGTCGTCGACCGGGCCGGCATCACTTACATGTTCCGGCTCGGCGAGGAGCTCAGCGTCTCGCCAACCGACGGCGTGCTGGCGTACGCCGTCACCACCGCGGTGTTCGGGCTACCCGACTTGTGGGCGGCGATCGAGGCCGCTGGGTCGACAGTGTCGACCGATGTCGTCGACGAGCTGGTCCTGGAGTCACGCCGGTTGCTCGACCGAGCGTCCCGATGGTTCTTGACCAGCCGCCCGCAGCCGCTGGACGTCGACGCCGAGATCGACCGATTCCGAGACCTGGTCGCCGAGCTGTCACCGCAGGTGCCGGGGATGCTCCGTGGCCGGGAGGCGGCCGGCGTGGCCAGCCACGCCGAGCGGCTGCGCGCTCGTGGCGTCCCGCGGGAGCTCGCCGAACAGATCGCCTGCGTCACACATGTCTTCGCCCTGCTGGACGTCATCGAGGTGGCGGAGCTCGCCACCGCGGAGGCCGAGGGTCGAGCTGCGTTCGAGCCCGCCGAGGCCGCACGGCTGTACTACGCGCTCTCCGAGCACCTCGCCGTCGACCTGGCGCTGGCCTCGGTGACCGCGTTGGAGCGGCCCAACCGCTGGCTCCTGCTGGCACGCCTGGCGTTGCGCGACGACTTCTACGGAGCCCTGCGGGCGATCACCCTCGATGCGCTGCGCCGCGCCGAACCCGGCCTGGCGGTCGAGGAGATCATCGACCGGTGGGAGCGCGCCAACGCGTCCCGGCTGCGACGGGCCCGCGCCACGCTGCACGAGGTCACCGAGGCGGGCCAGCTGGACCTCGCCACGCTGTCGGTGGTGTCCCGGCTGCTTCGCGGGTTGGCCCGGTGAGCCGGATCGCGGTCGCGGTGCCGCTGCGATGGTCGGACCAGGACGTGTTCGGCCACGTCAACCACGCGCGCACGGTAACGCTGCTGGAGGACGCGCGGGTGGCGGTGTTCTTCGAAGGCGCGGGCTGCTTCGTCGACGGCATCCTGGTGGCCGAGCTGCACGTGGACTACCGCAGGCCGATCCCCTACGGCGGTGAGCCGGTACGGGTCGAGCTGTGGGTGGAGTCGGTGCGGGCCGCTTCGTTCGAGGTCCGCTACGTGGTGCGCAGCGGGCCGTCGCAGGACGATCCCGTCGCGGCCCACGCGCGGACCAAGCTGGTGCCCTACGACCTCACGGCGGCGCGGCCCCGGCGGATGACCGACGCCGAACGGACCTACCTCGCCGACCTCGCGGACGGCCCGAACGGTGACCTGCAGAACGGATGAGCGAGCTGTTCGTGCCGGACGGCGCTGAGCGTGAGGACCTCGGGGCCTTCACCGCGCGCGTGGTCCGGCTGGACCAGGGCGCGTTCGTCCGGCTCCGCGCCGGGCACGGTCGGGTGGTGCTCTGGGGGCAGACCCCGTTCGACGTGCTCGCCACCAGGTCCGCCCGCGGCACGATGAGTCCGCCGGATTTGACGGTGTCCGGCTCGCACCTGCTGGCTGGGCTGGCCGTGGCCCGTGCGGACCGGATCGACCCCGGGGCGCCAGCCGACGCGCGGTGGCGATCGGCGCTGCCGCCCGACGACGGCTGGCGGTGGGTCGCCGACGTCGCCGCCGACGAGCTCGACGGACTCGCGGAGCGACCGCTCGACGAGTCCGCGTTCACCGCCGGCGACCCGACCGGACCGGAAGCGGTGCGGGTGCCGCAGCGTTGCGTGCTGTCGCTGTCCGGCCTCGGGCTGCTGGACGACACCGGTCCGGTGCGGGTGTCCGCGACGCCCAGTTGGCTGCGGCTCGACACCCGGCACGGAGCGGTGGTCCGCCGACGGCAGGCCCTGTTGCCACTCGTCGGCCTGGGCTGAACGTGCCGCGAGGGTCACGAGGGCTCTGGTGTGCGCGGCCGGCACGGTCGGGTGGAGCCACGTCGGGAGACGCCGGCACAGGCTTCCGGGCGGCCGTCCTCGGGTTGCCGATCACGGTAGACGTTGAGTAGCACCTCGCAGTCGCAGAAGCCGCCCCGATCGGCCAGCCGGTCGGCCAGCGCGGTCGCCCGGGGGGCGCAGGCGTCCCGCCAGTGCAGGCTCCATCGCAGGCTGCCGTCGCACCCGAACTCGTCCACCACTCGACTGACGTAGCAGGCGAGGCACTCCCGGTCTCGGGGTGCGGTGAGCGTGGTCTGCAGGTTGGCGAGATAGCCCTCGGCGAATGTCGCGGCGTCGGTATCCACGGTCTCGTCCTACCACCGCACCCCGACAAATCTGGACGCTTAGGATTCTGCGGTTCTCGCTTCGATCCGAGATTGTGGTGGTGGTGGTTTTCGGCGTGGGGTTTGGCTGACATCTATCCATTTGGGCGGGGTGAATTCGGGTGCGCCGCGGCTCATGGTGATCGGCCCATTCGGAGCCGTGGATGAGTCGGTGGTGGAATCGGCAGAGCATGACCAGGTTGTCGATGGCGGTGGGTCCGCCGTGTTGCCATTCGATGACGTGGTGGGCGTCGCACCAGCTCGGTGGGCATCCGCAGCCGGGGAAGGCGCAGCCGCGGTCGCGGGCGGCGACGGCGCGGCGTAGGTGGCGGGGTACGACCCGGCTGGCCCGGCCGATGTCGACCGGTTGACCGTGTTCCGTCGAGCACGACGGGGATGACACGGCTTCGCAGGCCAGCATCCGTCAGCTGGGTGGGGGTGAGCGGGCCGCCGTGGTCGAGCATGGCCGCCCGCCGCGGGTTTCCAGCTCGGCGAGCGGGACGGTCACTACCAGGTGTGGGCGTTGCCCACCGATGGTGGGCAGGTCGCCGGTGTCGAGGCGTTGGCGGCACAGTTCGGCCAGTCCGTCGCCGCGGCGTTCGGCGAGGGGTCGCTGGTCTTCGGCGGTCGGCTGTCGCACAGCGCGTCCAGCGCGGTGCGTAGCGCGTCGAAGCTGGGCGCGTCGAACACACCGGTGATCCGTCCACCCGCCCCGCCCGGCCGGGTGGCCAGGTACAGCTCGTTGACCTGCTCCTCGTCGCCGTGGTCGGGTTCCGGGCCGTCCTGGTCCAGCGTGGTGATCAGGTCCCGGGCGAAGCCGGCCAGCTCGCGGGGCCGGTACTCCCGGGCCCGGGCGGCCAACTGCTGCTCCGCACCGGCCCACACCTCCGGGACTCAACCGCCCCGCCGCCGAGCTGCCCAACGCGTCGGCGATCACCTCGACATGCCGCAGGCTGACCTCACCGGCGGCGAACACCGCGGCGGTGTCGGTCAACCGCGCCGGCAGCACCTGCCCGTCCAGCGACACCCGCTCACACACCTGCTCGGCAACCCGGACCCGCCGGTTCGCCACACCGACGTCCCAGCCGAGCAGGTCGGCCACCGCATGGCAGGCGCGGTGGTAGCCGCGGTCGGTGAACACCCCATCCCGATCCAACCCCGCGGTCACCTCGATCGACAGCTGCTCCAACTGGCGAGTGAGCTGCTCACACACCGCCGAAGGCTTCGATACGGGTGTTCGCATCGGCGCGAGGAATCACAGGCGGCACGCAGCGCGGCCACACCATCCGCAATGGATTGGTGCGCTGTGGCGAGCGGGCTGCCGTCCTGCATGCCACCAATTATCCACGCCGCACCGACAATTCCCGGGTTTCACGCATTCACAATGGCACAGACTTTTCTCGAATATTATGGTCGGCTTTTCGACGAATCGCCCAACGTCCCGACCTGGCAGGCCAATCAATCCGGAACCGACGACTCAACCGGCCCGTTCCCGGCTTCTTTAGTGACTCGCCGAGTGCGGCAAGCCACACCGTGGTGTCGGACGGGAGGGACCCGTCGCCGGGCAGCTCGGCGCTGGCGAGCAAGGGCTCACCGTCCGGGATCGGCACCGGCTCGGCCGAGGCGTTCAGCACGCAGGTGAGCCCGGACGGCTCGCGGCGGAACGCCACGCAGCCCGGCGGGGCGTCCACCCAGGCCAGATCGTCGCCGGTCAGACCAGGGTGCTCGTGGCGCAGCCGGATCGCGCGCCGGTAGAGCGAGAGCACCGAGCCCGGGTCGCGGCGTTGCCGCTCGACGGTGCGGCGTTCCCAGTCGGCCGGTATCGGCAGCCACGGCTGCCCCGTGGTGAACCCGAACCCCGGCGGGCCGTTCTCCCACGGGATCGGCACCCGGTAGCGGTCCCGGCTGGGCCGCTCGCCGCCGCTGCGCAGCCACTGCGGATCGCGGAGGGCCACGATAGGCAGCTCGGCGTCGGGCAGTCCGAGCTCCTCACCCTGGTACAGGTACACGGTGCCGGGCAGCGCGAGCTCCACGAGTGCCATCGCCCTGGCGCGGCGCACCCCGAGCTCGCCGCCGCCGTAGCGGCTGACCGGGCGGGACACGTCGTGGTTGGACAGCGTCCAGGTGGGCCAGGCCCCGACGGCGCGCACGGCCTCGATGGAGTGCTTGATCGCCGCCCGCAGCTCGTCGGCGTCGTAGGGCGCCTCGACGAGCCGGAAGTTGAATCCCAGATGCAGCTCGTCGGGCCGGACGTACCTGCCGAACCGCTCGTCGTCGCGCACCCAGATCTCCCCGACCACCATCCGGTCGGCGTAGTCGTCCAGCACGGTGCGGATCTTGCGGTGGATGTGGTGCACCCCGTCGTCGTCGAACCGGGGATCCCGGGCGTCGCTGGCCAGCAGCTCGGTCTCGTTCGCCGTGGAGTCCGGCAGCCCGGCCGGCTTGGCCATCCCGTGCGCCACGTCGATCCGGAAGCCGTCCACCCCTCGGTCCAGCCAGAACCGCAGGGTCTTCTCCAGGTCCGCCCAGACCTCGGGGTGCTCCCAGTTCAGGTCGGGCTGCTCGGCGGCGAACAGATGCAGGTACCACTGCCCGTCCGGTACCCGGGTCCAGGCGTCGGCCCCGAAGGTGCTGCTCCAGTTGTTCGGCGGTTCGGCGCCACCGGGTCCGGAGCCGTCGCGGAAGTGGTAACGGGCCCGCTCCGGGCTGCCGGGCCCGGCGGCCAGCGCGGCCCGGAACCACTCGTGCTGGTCGGAGGTGTGGTTCGGCACCAGGTCGACGGTCACCCGCAGACCCCGCCGGTGCGCGTCGTCGACCAGGGCGTCGAAGTCGTCCAGGTCGCCGAAGCTCGGATCGACGCCGCGCGGGTCGGCCACGTCGTAGCCGTGGTCGGCCATCGGGGAGGTGAAGAACGGGGTGATCCACAGCGCATCGACCCGCAGTTCTTCGAGGTAGTCGAGTCGGGACCGGATGCCGTTCAGGTCACCCACGCCGTCGCCGTCGGAGTCGGCGAAGCTGCGGATGTAGATCTGGAAGAAGGTCGCGTGCCGCCACCACGTCATCGGCTCACCCAAGGCTCACCAGTTCGTGTTCACCAGGCTCGTCGCGGCCAGCTCCAGGTAGGACAGCAGCTGGGCGCGGTGCTGATCGTCGAGGCCGGCCTCGTCCACCGCGATTCGCATGCAGCGCAGCCAGGCGTCCCGCTCGATCGGGGTGATCCGGAACGGTGCGTGTCGCATCCGCAGCCGGGGGTGCCCGCGCTCCTCGGAATAGGTGCGAGGCCCGCCCCAGTACTGCTCAAGGAACATCCGCAGCCGCCGCTCGGCGTCGGACAGGTCCTCCTCCGGATACACCGGCCGCAGCACCTCGTCCTCGCCGACCAGCTGGTAGAACCGGCCGACGATCTTCCGGAAGGTCTGCTCGCCGCCGACCTCGGCATAGAAGTTCACCGTGGTCGACCGGTCAGGAAAGCTCACCGGCCCATTGTGCCTGGCTGGTCAGGTGAGCGGCCCCGGGCGGGGCAGCTGCGCGTCGTCGAACGCGTCGGTGATGGCCGCGTTGAGTGCGCGCTGCACCGCCCACTGCCGGCCGGGCCGGACCTTGACCGTCAGCCGCAGGGTGATGCCCTCCGGAGTGACCGTCTCGACCCCGAGCACCTCCGGCGCCTCCAGCACGTCGGCGGCCAACTCGGGCACGGCCACGGTCTCCTGGGCCACCCGGTCGGCGATGTCCGCCGCCTGCTGGGTGTCCGCGCTGTGCGCCAGCGGCAGGTCGACGACGGCTATCGCGTACCCCTGGCTCTTGTTGCCCACCCGCCGGATCTCCCCGTTCCGCACGTGCCACACGGTGCCGTGCACGTCGCGCAACGTGGTGACCCGCAGCCCGACCGCCTCCACCGTGCCGTTCGCCTCGCCGAGGTCCACCACGTCTCCGACGCCGTACTGGTCCTCCAAGAGCATGAACAGCCCGGACAGGAAGTCCTTCACCAGGTTCTGCGCGCCGAACCCGAGCGCGATGCCGACGATGCCCGCGCCGGCCAGGATCGGCGCCAGGTCGACCCCGAACTCGGCCAAGATCATGATCGACGCGATCGTCAGGATGACCAGCGAGGTGACCGATCGCAGCACCGAGCCGAGCGTCTGGGCCCGCTGCGCGCGGCGTTCGGACAGCAGCGGTGCGGCCGCCTCCCGGAGCTTGCGCGGCGCCCGGTCGCGCAGCGGGTGCAGGACCTTGGGCACCCGTCCCTCCGCCGCACTCCGGGTCAGCCGGTTGATCGCCCGGTGTACGACCAGCCGCACGAGGAAGGCGAGCACGACGATGAGCAGGATCGACAGCGCGGCGCCAAGCACCGGGTCGGCGGCGCGCGCCAGGGTGTCGTTGCCGGTCCACTTGTAGACCCGCTCGCACCAGGTGCCGGCATCCTGGGCACAGGCCGGCTGGGCCCAGGCGGCAGGCGGAAGGCCGGTCATCGGAGCGAGACTAGGCGGTGCCGACGGCGTCGGATCCTCGACCAGGCCGACACGACGAGAGCAGATGCGAAACCACCCCGAAATATGGTCGACTGTGCACTGCACCGAGGAGGTGGTCGCCGTGCCGCACCGACAACCGGTCACCGCGGGCGGCGTGATGTCTCGAGTGCTGTTGCTCAATGCGACGTTCGAGCCCCTCGCGGTGGTGACGGCCCGACGCGCTGTGCTGCTCATGCTCAGCGGAAAGGCTGAGTGTGTGGAGGCCGCGCTGGAAGGCGCGGCCTTCCATTCGGAGAAGATGACCATCCCGGCGCCTGCCGTGATGCGGCTGTCCCGGTACGTCCGGGTGCCCTACCGGTTCCCGGTGCCGATGACGAGGGGCGGCGTCCTGCGCCGCGACCGCAGGGCCTGCGCCTACTGCGGCAAGCGGGCGGACACCATCGACCACGTCGTGCCGCGCAGCCGGGGTGGGACGCACTGCTGGGAGAACTGCGTGGCGGCCTGCCGGCTGTGCAACTCGCGCAAGGCAGACCGGCTGGTCGAGGAGCTCGGTTGGACGCTGCGCGTCACGCCGGCGCCCCCGATCCGCACGGCCGGCGGCGCTATCGCGTACCCGCCGGAGCCGCACCCCGCGTGGGAGCCCTGGCTGGCCGCGGTCGCCTGAGCCCCGCCGGCACCGTTACCTGCCGCGTCTCACCTGGTGAACGGGCCCGTTAGGCCCGATATGTCGCCGCTCTCGTAGGCCACTCGGCGCAGTAACGGCGGCCCCTGCAACCCCGATCTATCAGGTGTACGGCCGCGCGGTCGTGCGGTGAGCGCGTGTGAAGGGACAACAGGTGCTTGGTCGGGCGGCGACGAAGGAGTCCTCGCGGCCACACGCCGAGAACCCGCTGCTCTCCGTGCTGGATTCCGCACCGGCGACCGACCCTCTTGACCTGCTAGAACGCGGGCTACCGATCATTCCGGCCGATAGCGGACCGCTGCCGATCCAGCGGTTCGACACCACGACGCCGACGGCGTTCGGGGCCGGCCACCGACCCCACAGTTCGTCCGGCCGCTGGCCGACCCGCTGACGATGCCCATCCCGGTCATCCGGGCCAACGGAGTGTTCGTCGACGACTCCGGCCGGCGGAAGCTGTGGATGCGCACGGTCGGCTGGGTCGCCGCGGCGCTGTCCGCGTCCTACGTCGCGGTGCTCGGGGTGACCGCGGTCAGCACCGCCATCGGGCCGCAGAACACGCCGGCCCCGGCGACCGTCGCCCCCGATACCAGCGCGCCGGCTCCGCCGCCGCCGACGTCCGCCGCCCCGCCGCCGACGACACCGCCGCCGGTCAAGAAGGTGCTGCCCAAGCCGGTGCCGAAGGCCGTGCCCAAGCCGGTGCCCAAGCCGTCGTCCCACCGCCGGTCATCCTGTACCGCACGCCGACGCCACCCCGACGCCAAGCTCGACGCCCACGTCATCAAGCTCGACCGTGCCACCTCCGCCGACGTCTGCCGCCGCTCGCCGCGTCTCTGCACGACGTCCGACCACGGGGAAGTGATGCGCGCTCGGGCCAAACGGCAGCGGTCCCCACGGCCGGGCTGGGTGCTCATCGCGGCCACCCTGGTGATGGCCTGCTGCGTGCTGCTGACCGACGGGGTCGTGCAGGCGAACTTCCTCGGCGACTCCACCGGCGAACGGCCACCGGGCCGGGACTCGCGGGTGCCGCAGAGCGTCGTCGACGGCGGTCCGGTGATCGACACCCGACCGACTCCGGTACGCAGCTACACGGTCCCGGACAAGACGATCGCGATCACGTTCGACGACGGACCGGACCCGATCTGGACCCCGCAGGTGCTCGCGGTGCTGCGCAAGCACAACGTGCCGGCCACGTTCTTCCCGGTCGGGAAGTTCGCGGCCGCCTACCCCGAGCTGATCCAGGACATCAAGGCGAGCTCGTCCGAGCTGGCCATCCATACCTTCACCCACCCCGACCTGTCCACGATCGACGGCGACCGGATCAGCCGGGAGCTGAGCCTCACCCAGCTGTCGCTGATCGGCGCGGTGGGGGAGACCAGCTACCTGGTCCGCCCGCCGTACTCGAGCGCGCCGAACGCGCTCGACGAGCGGAGCTGGAACGTGGTCCGCAAGCTCGGCGAGGAGGGCTACGTCACGGCGCTGTCCGACGTCGACTCGAAGGACTACACCCAGCCCGGCGTGGACGCGATCGTGCGCAACTCGACGCCGCCGAACGGTCGGGGCGGGATCCTGCTGATGCACGACGCCGGTGGCGACCGGTCGCAGACCGTCGAGGCGCTGGACAAGCTGATCCCCGCGCTGCAGCAACAGGGCTACCGGTTCACCACCGTCACGCAGGCCGTGGGGCTGCCGCCGGCCAACCAGTCGGCCGCCGAGCGCGACGTCACGGTCGGCGCCGCGGCGCTGGTCGCGGTCAGCGTGGCGATCAAGTCGGTCAGCGGGCTGGTCTGGCTGGCCTGGATCGGTGGCGCGCTGGTCCTGCTCCGGATGCTGATCCTGATCGTGTTCGCCGGACTGCACCGCTACCGGCGGGACCCGAAGCGGTGGTCGTGGGGGGAGAAGGTCACCGAGCCGGTCACGGTCATCGTGCCGGCGTATAACGAGCGGGAGTGCATCACCGCGACGGTCCGGTCCCTGGTGGCCAGCGACTACGACGTCGAGGTGATAGTGGTCGACGACGGCTCGTCGGACGGCACCGCCGACGTCGTCAAGGGTCTGGGACTGCCGAACGTGCGGATCATCCGCAGGTCGAACGGCGGGAAGGCCGCGGCGCTCAACACCGGGCTGGCGCACGCCTCGCACGCTCTGGTGGTGATGCTGGACGGGGACACCATCGTCGAGCGGCACACCATCCGGCGGCTGGTCCAGCCGTTCGCCGACCCCGCGATCGGTGCGGTCGCCGGCAACGCGAAGGTCGCCAACCGCTCGAAGCTGCTGGGTCGCTGGCAGCACATCGAGTACGTGATCGGCTTCAACATCGACCGCCGGGTATACGACCTGTGGCAGTGCATGCCCACCGTGCCCGGCGCGGTAGGCGCCTACCGCCTGGCGGCACTTCGTGAGGTCGGCGGGATCAGCTCGGACACCCTCGCCGAGGACACCGACCTCACCATGGCGCTGTGCTGCGCCGGCTGGCGAATCGTCTACGAGGAGCGCGCGCGGGCCTGGACCGAGGCACCGGCGACCGTCCGGCAGCTGTGGCGGCAGCGCTACCGGTGGAGCTACGGGACCATGCAGTCGATGTGGAAGCACCGCCACGCGGTGGTCGAGCGCGGCGCTCCGGGGCGCTTCGGTCGGCGCGGGCTGCTGAGCCTCGCCGCCTTCCAGGTGGTGCTGCCGCTGTTCGCGCCGCTGATCGATCTGTTCCTGATCTTCGGTCTGCTGTTCGGCGACGCGCAGTGGACCGTCACGCTGTGGGTCACGGTGCTGATCGTGCAGCTCATCGGGGCGATGTTCGCGTTCCGCCTCGAGGGGGAGAGCATGCGGCCGCTGATCTGGCTGCCGCTGCAGCAGCTGGTCTACCGCCAGCTCATGTACGCCGTGCTGATCCAGTCGGTGGCCTCGGCACTGGCCGGGGTGCGGCTGCGCTGGCAGAAGCTCAAGCGCACCGGTGACGGCGACGCGCTGCTGGACGGTCGGGTCGTCGCCGGACCGCCCACCAGCACCTTCGCCGCCGTGCGGCTGCCGGGCACCGTGCTGCCGGGCACTGTGCTGCCGGGCACTGTGCTGCCGGGCACTGTGCTGCCGGAACCTGTGCTGCCGGAACATGCGGTGCCGGAGCCTGCGCTGCACAAGCCGGTGGCCGCGCAGGCAGCACCACGCACCGCGGTGCCGGCCGGGAGCAATGGACACCAGGCGCCTCGTACTCGTACCTATGTGCCGTCTGCCCGAGCGTCGAGCACCGGGCAACCGGCGCGGCGTTCGGACCGCCCGGCCGTTCCGGCGGCTCGGCGGCCGGGCAACGTGCAGTCGACACCCCCGCGTCCGTACGTTCCGGTGGCTCGGGGGTCGGGCAACGTGCAGTCGACACCCCCGCGTCCGTACGTTCCGGTGGCTCGGGGGTCGGGCAACGTGCAGTCGACACCCCCGCGTCCGTACGTTCCGGTGGCTCGGGGGTCGGGCAACGTGCAGTCGACGCCGCCGCGTCCCGTCGCCCCGCCGGCTCGGGTACCCGACCGCGCCTCGACCAACGGGCACTCCGAACCACGTCCGAGTCCGGCCCGCCGTCCGGTGCCGTACCCGAGGGTCGAGGCAGACAAGGACACCCAGCGGCCGAAGCCGTCAGCGAACGGCGGGCCCACGAACGGCCGGGCGACCAACGGCCAAGCCAGGAACGGCCGGGCCACGAACGGTCAACCGATGACCCGCCGCCCCACACCCGGCCCGTCCGGCGACGGCCACGTCGCGAACGGCGCACCCAAGCAGCCCGTTCCGCACCAGCGGCCGGCCGACCCGATCTCACGCCCCGCGCGGCGGCCAGCGCCATACCCGCGCGACGGCGGGCGGCATTCGTCGAGCTAGTTGCTGCTACCCACCGCCACTGACGTCAGGCGCCGTTGCACCGACCGCTGGAGTAGAGCGGTGTCGGGTCGAACGGGCGCCCTGCCGGTGCATCGAGCTCGACGGGCTTCGCCCCGTCCGGGGTGAGCTCCAGCAGGCAGGCGGCAATGCCGTCGTCAATCGTCGCGCCGGTCCACAAGTCGATGTGGAGTTCCCGGGAGCCCGACCAGTCCGCAACGCAGCTGGCGCAGGTGTCCTCCATGACGAAGTACTTCCGTAGGGTCGGGTAGTAGGCAATGGTGCCAATTCTTATCGCCCTCGGGTCCGCCGCCATCGTTATCGGATCGGAATATGTTCCGGTCCCGCCGGCCTGGGAATGCCGCTTGTTCGGATGTGAAATCGCCCGGGAGCCCGGCGGATCATTGTCGCCGGCGCTGTAGAACGTCACCGCGGTGCTCACGGTACGGCCGGGCGGTGGCGCCGAAGGCGCTGCGCGCTGGCTGGTCGACGTGGGCGTCGACGTGGGCGTCGGCGAGGCGGTCGCGCTGGTGGTCTGCGGGGTGACCGCGGTGCTGGTCGAAACAGCGGTTCCGGTCCACCCGGGCTGGGCAGGACCTGGGGCAACGGCGCCGACGGCCAGCGCAACCGTTGCGGCGCCGGCGCACACGGCGCCGGTGATGGCCCCCACCAGCAGGGCGCTTATCGTCGAACGCGTTCGCCTGGCGGCTGCGCCGGCGGCGCCCTGCTGGTCGGGAGGGCGGACCGCGGTGCGTGGCCGCCGTGCGGGGCGACTCCGCGCACTCACGATCCTCGGCATCAATCCTCCGGTCGGGCCATCTTGCGCTGGGGAGCGCAGCCGGAGTCTGGCACGCCAGAACCGATGGGATGCTGACAGCATCCATCGGCTCATGCGCCTATCGCTCGTCGGCGTTCGGTTGGGGACCCCGCGCTGACCGGAGCAGCAACGGTCCGAGCACCACGCTATTCGGAGCAACGCGGATATTCGGAGCGACCGGGCATTTCCGACCGCCGCACACACCCCGCGTCGCCGGCGCACAACGCAGGACATGTGTGCCGCGACCCGCGGGTATGTGCGGCCCACTACGGTTGTCCGCGGGAGCGGCGGTCGGCGGAAGGGGTGGCCATGTTCGCCCGACGAGTCGCGGTGATCGGTGCGGGCTACGTGGGGCTCACCACCGGAGCCTGCCTCGCGTCGCTCGGCCACCGGGTGAGCTGTGCGGACACCGACCGCGGCAAGGTCGAGGCACTGCGCGACGGCCGCGTCGAGCTCCGCGAGCCCGGGCTGGCCCAGCTCGTCGTCGAAGGAGCGGCCGCCGGCCGGCTCACCTTCGTGACCAGCGCCGCGGAGGCGATCCGCGAGCTCGACGGAGGGCACCGCGGAGCCGAGATCGTCTACCTGTGCCTGCCCACCCCGATGGGCGTCGGCGGGGTCGCCGACCTGCGCGCGGTCGAGTCGGTCGTCGAGGAGGTGCGCGCGCTGCTCCCGCCCGGATGCGTCGTGGTCAACAAGTCCACGGTCCCGGTCGGCACCGCGGCCCGCACCGCCGAGCTGCTCGACCGCGCCGACGTCGCCGTGGTCAGCAACCCGGAGTTCCTCAGGGAGGGCTCGGCCGTCCGCGACTTCCTGCACCCGGACCGGATCGTGGTCGGCTCGGACGCCCAGGACGCCGCCGAGCGGGTGGCCGCGCTGTACGCCCGCCTCGGCGCGCCGACCGTGCTCACCGACGCGGCCAGCGCGGAGATGATCAAGTACGCCGCGAACAGCTTCCTGGCGATGAAGCTGTCCTACGTCAACGCGATCGCCGAGCTGTGCGAGCGGCTGGGCGCCGACGTCGCCGACGTCACCGAGGGGATCGGCTACGACCGGCGCATCGGCCAGGCGTTCCTCTCGCCCGGACCGGGCTGGGGCGGATCGTGCCTGCCGAAGGACACCTCGGCGCTGCTGCAGGTCGCGGACTCGGCCGACTTCGAGTTCCGCCTGCTCAGGGCCGCCATCGAGACGAACGTCCGGCAGCACCACCGGATGGTCGACAAGGTGCGGCTGGCCGTCACCGGGTCCCGGAACGGGTCGCTGTCGCACCGCCGGCTGGCCCTGCTCGGGCTGACCTTCAAGGCCGGCACCGACGACGTTCGCGACTCACCGGCGCTGGCCGTCGCGGCGTTGCTGCGTCAGGCCGGCGCCGAGCTGGTGGGCTACGACCCGGCGCTGGCGGTGACCGGCCAGCCGCCGGACGTCGACGGTGGCGCTGGACCTGGTCGGTGATCCCTACCTCGCGGTCAAGGATGTCGACGCGCTGGTGATCCTCACCGAGTGGCCGGAGTTCCGTGGCCTGGACTGGGCGCGGATCCGGGAGGCGGTCCGGTCGCCGATCGTGGTCGACACCCGCAACGTGCTGGACCCGGACGTGCTCGGCCGGGCCGGGATGACGTGCGTCGGGCTCGGCCGCCGCTCGTCCGACCCGGCGAACGGAGGCTGAGCTGGCCACCGGCGGCGCCCACCCGGCGGACCCGCGCAGCCGAGTACTGGTGACCGGCGGGGCGGGGTTCATCGGCTCGCACTACGTCCGCAGCGCGCTGTCCGGGGCGTACCCCGCCGTCGCGGGTGCCGAGGTCGTCGTGCTCGACCTGCTGACCTACGCGGGCAACAAGGCGAACCTCGCGGCCGTCCACGACTCGGCGGCGCTACGGTTCGTGCCCGGCGACATCCGGGATGCCGCGCTGGTCGCCGAGCTGATGGCCGGGGTGGACCTCGTCGTGCACTTCGCGGCCGAGTCACATGTGGACCGTTCGATCCTGCGGGCCGCAGACTTCGTCTCGACCAACGTCGGTGGCACCCAGATCCTGCTGCAGGCCGCGATGGACGCCGGCGTGGCGCGCTTCGTGCACGTGTCCACCGACGAGGTGTACGGCTCGATCGCCGAGGGGTTCTGGACCGAGTCCCAGCCGCTGGCTCCACGCTCGCCGTACTCGGCATCGAAGGCCGGCTCGGACCTGCTCGCCCTCGCCTACCACCGGACCCACGGGTTGGACGTCGTGGTCACCCGGTGCTCGAACAACTACGGGCCCTACCAGTTCCCCGAGAAGGTCATCCCGCTGTTCGTGACGAACCTGCTCGACGGGCTGCCGGTCCCGCTGTACGGCGACGGCCTGAACGTGCGGGACTGGCTGCACGTCGACGACCACTGCCGGGGAATCCAGCTCGTCGCCGACCGGGGCCGCGCGGGTGACGTCTACCACATCGGCGGCGGCACCGAGCTGACCAACCGCGAGCTCACCTCGGCGCTGCTCGCGGCGACCGGGAACGACTGGTCGAAGGTGCAGCCGGTGCCGGACCGCAAAGGCCACGACCGCCGGTACGCGCTGGACATCACGAAGATCACCGAGGAACTCGGCTACGCGCCGCTGGTGACCTTCGACGCCGGCCTGGCCGCGACCGTGCGGTGGTACGCGGACAACCGGCGGTGGTGGGAGCCGCTGCGAGCCAGGGCAGCCCTGACCTGACCGGCCGCTGCGACCGGGATCAGCGCTGGTCGCCGGCTTCCTGCTGGCGGGCGATCTCCATCACGTACCGACCGTAGCCGGACTTCTGCTGCCTGGCCCCGAGCGCGTAGCAGCTGTCCGGGTCGATGTAGCCCATCCGCAGCGCCACCTCCTCGATGCACCCGATCCGGATGCCCTGCCGGTGCTCGAGCACCTCGACGAACTGCCCGGCCTCGAGCAGCGACTCGTGGGTACCGGTGTCGAGCCAGGCGAAGCCGCGACCGAGGTCGACCAGCCGAGCCCGACCCTGCTCGACGTAGACCCGGTTGACATCGGTGATCTCGAGCTCACCGCGGTCGGAAGGCCGCAGCCCGCGAACGATCTCCACGACGTCCGGCGTGTACAGGTACAGCCCGGTGATCGCCCGGTCGGACCGCGGCCGGGCCGGCTTCTCCTCGATCGAGATCAGCCGCCCGTTCGCGTCCACCTCGCCGACGCCGTAGCGCTGCGGATCACGCACCGGGTAGCCGAACAGCACGCAGCCGTCCAGCTCAGCGGCCGACGCGCGGAGCAACCCGGAGAACCCGGGTCCGTGGAAGATGTTGTCCCCGAGCACCAGCGCCACCGGATCGGTGCCGACGTGATCGGCGCCGATCAGGAACGCCTCGGCGATGCCGTTCGGCTTCGGCTGCGCGGTATAGCTGAAGCTGAGCCCGAGCTCGGTGCCGTCGCCCAGCAGTCGCTGGAACAGCGGCCGGTCCTCCGGCGTGGTGATCAGGAGGATGTCCCGGATGCCCGCGAGCATCAGCACCGACAGCGGGTAGTACACCATCGGCTTGTCGTAGACCGGCAGCAGCTGCTTGGACACCGCCCTGGTCAGGGGGTGTAGCCGGGTGCCGTGACCGCCGGCCAGCACGATCCCCTTCACGGCCGTGACGGTACCGCTGACCCGCTGCTGTCACGCACCGAGATCATGCTCCGTCGGGGTCGTCCACCGGGAGTGTGACGCCGGCTGATCGACCGCACCCTTCGCCGTGGCCAGCTCGTTGTAACGATGTGGATCGTGCGGCCGAGAACGGTTCGTACGCAGGGGATTTCGAGAGCCGCATAGTGATCGTATGTTCCGATACGGCGGAGGATATCGATGGCGCAGGAGGTGCGCGCTTGGCACCGGATCGTTGCTCGAGAGCAGGTGGGAACGGACACTGGCGATTTTCGCGCGATAGCGTTTGACGCCCGCGGGGTTCCACGACCCGTCAGCTGGCGCCTGCGCCGTCTCGTCCTCGTGCTATGGGACAGCGGCGCCTGGACCGTCGCTCTGTTCCTGGCGACGTTCTTGCGCTACGAGCTGGATGCCACCCAGATCAATCCGGTCGGCCTCGCGATCGTCACTGCCGTCGCGATCGTGACCCAGCTCGGCGTCGGCGCCGCGATGCGGCTGTACCAGGGCAGGTACTGGATCGGCAGCGTCGACGACGCGATCAACGTCACGATCACGATGGCGATCGTGGGCATCGTGGTGTTCGGCGTCGACCTGCTCAGCCCGATCCCGTTCATTCCCAGATCGGTCCCGCTGACCGCCACGCTGACCGCCCTCGTGCTGGCCTGGGGGATTCGCCTGGTGGTGCGCCGATACCGGGAGCGCAGCTCGCGCCCGGACAACGGCTCCGCCCAGCGCGTGATCATCTTTGGTGCCGGCTCGGACGGCCAGCAGCTGGTCAGGTCGATGCTCTCGGACCCGACCAGTGGTTACCTGCCGGTGGCGCTGCTCGACGACGACCCGGGGCGGCAGAGCCGGCGGGTCTCCGGAGTGGCCGTTCGCGGCACCCGGGCCGACGTCGCCACGGTCGCCAGCCAGACCGGGGCGCAGCTGCTGATCATCGCGCAGCGCGGGGCGGACGGCTCGTTCGTCCGCGAGGTCGCGCGTGCGGCCACCGACGCCGGGATGCGGGTCAAGGTGCTGCCGCCACTGATCGAGCTGCTGCGACCGTGGGTCGGCATCTCCGACCTCCGCGACCTGGACATCAGCGACCTGCTCGGGCGGCGTCCGGTCGACATCGACGTCTCGGCGATCGCCAGCTACCTGTCCAACCGCCGGGTGCTGGTGACCGGGGCCGGCGGCTCGATCGGTTCCGAGCTGTGCCGGCAGATCGGCCGGTTCGGGCCGGCCGAGCTGATCATGCTCGACCGCGACGAGTCGGCGCTGCACGCCACCCAGCTGTCGATCTACGGTCGGGCGCTGCTCGACTCGCCCGACGTGGTGCTGTGCGACATCCGGGACGTCGACGCGATCACGGCCGTGTTCGCCGACCGGCGACCGGACGTGGTGTTCCACGCCGCCGCGCTGAAGCACCTCCCGATGCTGGAGCAGTACCCGGACGAGGCGTGGAAGACCAACGTGCTCGGCACCCAGAACGTGGTCGAGGCCGCCCAGAAGATCAACGTCCGCAGCTTCGTGAACATCTCCACCGACAAGGCGGCCAACCCGACCAGCGTGCTCGGACGTTCCAAGCGGATCGGTGAGCAGCTGGTGGCGCACGCGGCGTTCGACGGGCCGGCGTGTTCCTCTCGGTGCGATTCGGAAACGTCCTCGGCAGCCGCGGCTCGGTGCTGACGACTTTCGCCGAGCAGCTGGCGAACGGGCGCCCGATCACGATCACCCATCCGGACGTCACCCGGTTCTTCATGACGATCCCGGAGGCCGTCCAGCTGGTGATCTACGCCGCCGCGATCGGCAAGCCGGGCGAGGCGCTCGTGCTCGACATGGGATCCCCGGTGCGGATCGCCGACGTGGCCCGGCAGCTGATGGAGATCGCCGGACGCTCCGCCGAGATCGTCTACACCGGGCTGCGTCCCGGCGAGAAGCTGCACGAGGAGCTGTTCGGTGACGGCGAGGTCGACCACCGGCCGATCCACCCGTCCATCTCGCACGTCGCGGTGCCGATGCTGAGTCCGACGAAGGCGACCGATCAGGCCGTCGCGACCGGACCGTCCGCGGCCATGACCGCGCTCTGCGAGCCTGGCCAGTTCCGCCGGCCGGCGCGCATCGTGCCCCCGCTCGACGAGCAGACCGAGGTGATGGAGCGCCAGCCGATATGAGCGCAACGGTCGACACCCTGAGCCGACGGCGGGACTTCCTGCCGTTCGCGCAGCCCACCGTCGAGTCCGACGACATCGAGGAGGTCGTCTCGGTCCTGCGATCGGGCTGGCTGACCTCGGGGCCGCGGATCGAGAAGTTCGAGCAGGAGTTCGCCGAGCAGGTGCGGGCGCCCGCTGCGCTGGCCGTGAGCTCCGGTACCGCGGCGATGCACGTGGCGCTGACCGCGCTGGACCTGCCGGCCGGCAAGGCCGTCATCGTGCCGTCGCTGACGTTCTGCTCGACCGCGCACGTCGTCGAGCACGTCGGCTGCCGCCCGCTGTTCGTGGACGTGGAGCCGGACACGCTCAACATCGACCCGGCGGCGGTGCGGCGGGCCATCGAGAGCCACCCGGACGGCCCGGACGGCGTTGCCGCGATCATGCCGGTGCACTACGCGGGCCATCCGGTGGAGCTCGACGCGATCCTCGAGCTCGGCAGGGAGTTCGGGCTGCCGGTCGTCGAGGACGCGGCGCACGCCTTCGGCGCGGCGTTCCGCGGGACCCCGATCGGCGAGGTGCCCAGCGGCGACGACACCCGAGCGGTGGCCTTCTCGCTGTACGCGACAAAGAACATCACCTGCGGCGAGGGCGGGGTGCTGAGTGGCTCGCCGACGCTGGTGAAGCGGTCCCGGCTGTGGACCCTGCACGGGATGAGCCGGGACTCGTGGGAGCGGTACGGGCCGCGCGGCTCCTGGGAGTACGAGGTCCGCCTGCCCGGCTTCAAGTACAACATGGCGGACATCCAGGCCGCTTTCGCGCAATCCCAACTGCGTCGGTGGCGATCCCTGCAGAATCGGCGCACCGAGATCGCGGACAGGTACACAGCACTCTTCGCCGGCCTCGACGAGGTACAGACGCCGGTCGCGCGCGAGCACGTGACGCACGCCTGGCACCTGTACCCCATTCGGCTCCGCCTCGAAAGCCTGTCCATCGATCGCCGGCAGTTCATCGAGGAGCTGAAGGCGCGCAATATCGGTACCAGCGTGCATTTCATTCCGCTGCATCTCCAGCCGTACTATCGAGACCGTTACCAGCACCAGCGCGACGATTTCCCCGTAACGGCTGCGGAATTCGATCGACTGATTTCGCTTCCCATTTACCCCCGAATGTCTGATGCGGATGTCGACGACGTGGTAGCGGCCGTCCACGACGTTGTGCAGTCGCACAAACGGGAACGGTGAATTGTCATGCGGCTTCCCCCGGACGTGAAGAAGCGGGTCCTCGACCTCACGTTGTGCCTGACCGCGCTCCCGATCCTGCTGCCGCTCTCGCTCGTGCTGGCCCTGATGGTCCGGCTGAGCAGCCCGGGTCCGGTCTTCTACAAGGCCAACCGGGTCGGTCGCAACATGCGCCCGATCCAGGTGTACAAGTTCCGGACCATGCTGGTGTCAACCGGTGGACCAGCGGTGACCCGCAACGGTGATCCGCGGATCACCACGGTCGGCCGCTGGTTGCGGGCCAGCAAGCTGGACGAGTTGCCGCAGCTCATCAACGTCATCAAGGGCGAGATGAGCCTGGTCGGCCCGCGCCCCGAGGACCCGAAGTACGTCCGGGCCTACGACGAGAAGCAGCGCCGCGTGCTGACGGTGACGCCCGGCATCACCAGCCTGGCCTCGGTCAGGTTCCGGCACGAGGAGAAGCTCCTCGAGGAGGCGGCCGGCAAGACCGACCTGGAGCGGTACTACGTCAACGAGATCCTGCCAACCAAGCTGGCGATCGAGCTCGACTACGTTCAGGAACGGTCCACCAGATCGGATGTGAAGATACTCGCCCAGACCGTGAAGTCGCTGTTTTCCTGACGTGTTTACGGAATCGTTCGGCGGAGGCCGAATGTGGCCTATTTTCGCGGTGCGGTAAGCTCTATCCGTGGGTTACAGCGCGGCGGAATCGGCTGACGTGGCCGACTCCGCCCGGATAGGTGCCGGCACCCAGATTCGGCATCTCGCGCAGATCCGGGAAGGCGCCGAACTGGGCCGTTCCTGCATCGTTGGCCGGGGCGCATATATCGGTCCCGACGTCGTTATCGGCGACGATGTAAAGATTCAGAACTATGCGCTGGTCTACGGACCGTGCGAGCTCGAGTCCGGAGTTTTCGTGGGGCCGGCCGTCGTTCTGACCAACGACCTACACCCGCGCGCCGTCGCCCCCGATGGGCGGCCGAAGAGCGGCACGGACTGGACGCCGGTGCGTATCCACGTGAAGCAGGGAGCCTCGCTCGGCGCGCACGCGACCTGTGTCGCACCGGTCTCGATCGGCCGCTGGTCGATGGTCGGGGCCGGCGCCGTGGTCGTGCGCGACGTGCCGGACTTCGCCCTCGTGGTCGGTGTTCCGGCCAGGCGGGTCGGCTGGGTCGGCCGCACCGGACAGGCACTGAGGCAGGACGATCCGCAGGGCGGGGCGGCGACCTGGCGGTGCGAGGACAGCGGCGAGCGCTTCGTGGAAGATGACGGCCGGCTACGGGAGATCACGTCGTGAGGACCGAAGCGAACGAACGCACCCGGATGGTCGGCCTGGTCATCGGCGAGGAGGAGCAGGCGGCGGCCACCCGCGTGCTGGCCAGCGGGATGCTCGCGCAGGGTCCCGAGGTGGAGGCGTTCGAGAACGAGTTCGCCGCGCACGTCGGCGGCCGCCCGTGCGTCGCGGTGAACTCCGGGACCAGCGCGCTGCTGCTGGGGCTGCTGGCCGCCGGAATCGGCCCCGGCGACGAGGTGATCGTCCCATCGTTCAGCTTCGCCGCGACCGCGAACTCCGTCGCGCTGACCGGCGCCACGCCGGTGTTCGCCGACATCGAGCCCACCCACTTCTGCCTGGACCCGGATGCCGTGCAGGCGGCGATCACGCCACGCACCGCGGCGATCATGCCCGTGCACCTGTACGGCCACCCCGCGGACATGGACCGGCTCGGTGCGATCGCCACCCGGCACGGGCTGGCGCTGATCGAGGACGCCGCGCAGGCGCACCTGGCCGGCATCGACGACCGGGCCGTCGGCACGTTCGGCGCGGTGGCCGCCTTCAGCTTCTACCCGACCAAGAACATGACCACCGGCGAGGGCGGGCTCGTGGTGTGCGCCGACCCGGCGGTCGCCCGGCAGGTGCGCCTGCTGCGCAACCAGGGCATGGAGAAGCGGTACGCCAACGAGATCGTGGGCTACAACGCGCGGATGACAGACCTGCAGGCCGCCATCGGGCGGGTCCAGCTGGGTCGGCTGCCCGGGATCAGCGCGACCCGCCGGGCGAACGCCGAGCACCTGACGGCCGGGCTGCTCGACCTCGACGACGGCGACCGGCTGGCGGTGCCTCGGGTCGCTCCGCGGGCCCGGCACTCCTGGCACCAGTACACCGTGCGGGTCGACCGTCGGGACGAGGTCGCCGCCACCCTGGACGGCCTCGGCGTGGACTCCGGTGTCTACTACCCGACACCCATCCACCGGCTGCCCTCCTACCAGCTCGACATCGATCTCCCGGTCACCGAGGCAGCGGCCCGTTCGGTGCTTTCGCTGCCGGTGCACCCCAAACTCACCCGGTCGAACCTGGAACACGTCGTGAGTGCGTTGCGAAAGGCGGTAACAGGATGAGTGCACCGCTGCGGGCCGGGCTGGTCGGCCTCGGGATGATGGGCCGCCACCACTCCCGCGTACTTCAGTCGCTGCCCGGCGTCGAGCTGGTCGCGATCGTGGACCCGGTCAAGGAGCTGCAGCGTCCGATGGGCGTGCAGATCCTTCGCGACGTCGAACAGCTTCTCGAGCTCGGCGTCGACCTCTGCGTGCTCGCCACGCCGACCGGCACGCACGAGGAGATCGGGCTCCAGCTCGCCGAGGCCGGAGTGCCGACGCTGATCGAGAAGCCCCTCGCGCACGACCCGGTGGCGGCGGAGCGGATCGCCGGCGCCTTCGAGGACCGCGGCCTGCTCGGGTGCGTCGGCCACATCGAGCGCTACAACCCGGCGCTGCAGAACATGCGGCGACGGCTGGCCGCCGACGAGCTCGGCACCGTGTTCCAGGTCTTCACCCGCCGGCAAGGGCCGTTCCCGGCCCGGATCGCCGACTCCGGCGTGGTGCTCGACCTCGCCACCCACGACATCGACCTGACGGCCTGGGTCACCGGAGCCACCTACCGCTCGGTCTCGGCCAGGGTGGCGCACCGCAGCGGCCGGGTGCACGAGGACCTGGTCAGCGCGGTCGCCGAGCTGTCCGACGGGACGGTGGTCACGCACCTGGTGAACTGGCTCTCCCCGCTCAAGGAGCGGATCACCGTCGTGACCGGCGAGCTCGGCTGCTTCGTTGCCGACACGCTCACCGCCGACCTGACCTTCTACCAGAACGGCTCACAGGCCTCCGAGTGGGACCGGGTGGCGGCCTTCCGGGGCGTCTCGGAGGGGAACATGACCCGCTTCGCGATCGCCAAACCGGAGCCGCTGCTGACCGAGTTGTCGAACTTCGTCGCCGCCGTCCGGGGCGAGCCGGCCGAGCTGGTCACGATGCGGGAGGCGCTGGACACCGTGCGGGTCGCCCAGGCGGTCCGGGAGGCGGCCACGACCGGCCAGACGGTGAAGGTCGACCTGTGAAGATCACCGTCGTCGGCCTCGGGAAGATCGGCCTGCCGCTGGCCGTCCAGTTCGCCCTGAGCGGCCACAGCGTCATCGGCGCCGACATCGACGAGCGGGTCGTCGCAACGGTGCGCGAAGGCCGCGAGCCCTTCCCCGGCGAGGCGGACCTCTCCGACCGGCTGGCGGACGTGGTCCGCTCCGGCGTGCTGGACGCCACTACAGAGACGGCCGCGGCGGTGTCGGCAAGCGATGTGGTCGTGATCGTCGTACCGCTGTTCGTCGACGACGAGGGCAAGCCGCAGTTCGGCTCGATGGACTCGGCCACCGAGGCCGTCGGTCAGGGGCTGCGGCCGGGCACGCTGGTCACCTACGAGACGACGGTGCCGGTCGGCACCACCCGCAACCGGTTCACCGCGCACCTGTCGAAGGTGAGCGGGCTGGAGCCGGGGCGGGACTTCTTCGTCGCGTTCAGCCCGGAGCGGGTGCTGTCCGGGCGGGTCTTCTCCGACCTCGCGCGGTATCCCGAAGCTGATCGGCGGCATCGACGAGGAGAGCGCGCAGCGCGCCGACGAGTTCTACGCGGCGGTGCTGCAGTTCGACGACCGTCCCGACCTGGGCCGGCGCAACGGCGTCTGGGATCTCGGCTCGGCGGAGGCCGCCGAGCTGGCCAAGCTGGCCGAGACGACCTACCGGGACGTCAACATCGGGCTGGCCAACCAGTTCGCACTGCACGCCGAGCGCATCGGGGTGGACGTCCATCGGGTGATCGAGGCGTGCAACTCGCAGCCCTACAGCCACCTGCACCGCCCGGGGATCGCGGTCGGCGGGCACTGCATCCCGGTGTACCCCTGGCTGTACCTGGACAACGACCCGGACGCGACGATCGTCCGGTCGGCCCGCGAGGCGAACGCCGCCATGCCCCGGCGCGGCGTCGAGCTGCTGGCCCGGGTGTACGGCGACCTGGCCGGCGCGGTGGTGGTGGTGCTCGGCGCGAGCTACCGCGGCGGGGTGAAGGAGACGGCCTTCTCCGGCGTGTTCCCGATCGTCACCGCGCTCCGTGAGCTCGGCGCGACAGCGCTGGTGCACGACCCGCTGTACACCGCAGAGGAGCTCACCGCGCTCGGGATGACCGCCTACGAGCCCGGCCGGCAGGTCGACGCGGCCGTCGTCCAGGCCGACCACGCCGAGTACCGCGAGTGGTCGGAGGACCGGCTGCCCGGCGTGCGGGTGATCCTGGACGGGCGCGGGGGGGTCGTCGACCCGGCCCGCTGGCAGGGCGTGACCGTCGTCTCACTGGGCACCGGACGCTCGCGGCCCACCGGCATCGGCTGACCGGTTCAGGCCGCCCGCAGCCTGCGCTGCAACTGCCAGACGAAGCGTCCGACCATCGGCATCGGGTCGTCCAGGCTGAGCAGCGAGCGCGCCTCGCAGCGAATCGTCCAGGACAACCACTCGCCCAGCGGCACACCCCACTCCCGGGCGGCCAGCAAGTCCCACGGGTGCGACCAGCAGACACCGTCCCGGACCGGCCCGGTCGCCGGCCGCGGCCGGCTGGTGAGGTCGGCGTAGACCAGCGCCGGCAGGTTGACCCCGGCCAGCGCGCCGGGGTAGTGCCAGAGGTTGAAGCGCGGGTTGACCTCCAGCAGCCACAGCTCGCCGGCCGGGTCGCGCTTGAAGTCGATCTTGGCAACGCCGCGTAGCCCGATCGCCTCGATGACCTTGCGTCCCTCGGCGATCACGTCGGCCGCGGCGGTGATCGTCAACGCGGTCGACTGGCCGTACTCGACCGGACGGGTGCGGACCTTCTTGCCGGTGAACTCCCCGACGACCTCGTGCCGGTCGTCGACGTAGACGTGGTAGCTCTCGATCATCGTCTCGGGCCCGGTGATGAGCTGCTGGGCGAGCACGTCCTGCCCGAGCGCGGCCAACCGCGGCCACAGCCCCCGCATCTGCTCCGGGGTGTCGACCCGGGTGACCTTGCTCAGTTCCTCGATCGAGTCCCACCCGCCGAGGGCGTGCGTCAGCGGCTTGACGATCATCGGATACGGCATGTCGTCGGCGGTCGGTGCCTGCTGGGTGGCCGGCGTCAGCACCGCGGTGGCCGGCACGTTGAGCCCAAGCCCGGTCGCCAGCTTGCTGAAGCGGGCCTTGTCGACGATCTCGGTGACCTGCTCCGGGTCGGCCGAGACGAACCGGAAGGCCGTCGAGAGTCGCTCCCGATGCCGCGTGATGAACAGCAGGAAGGCATCCGACTCGTAGAACAGCACGGGCGGCTCGGGCTGGCCGGCGGCGAAGTGCAGCATCCGGCCGAGCGTCTGCTCCTCGTCGCCGGTGCCGTCCGCCGGCCAGTCCACGACCCGCTCCACGAACCGGGAGTACCGGACCGGCGCGCCCGGCTTGGCGACCGCCGCGCACCGCACACCGACCGCCACCAGCGGGCGCACCAGGTCGGTGTTGCCCATCACCAACGCGACGGGCCCCGCTGAGACCGCCATTCGCCCTCCTCGGCTCCGGGTCGGCCCAGATAGATGCTCGGTGCAGGTGTGTATCCGGGTGCGGGGAGCGGCGCCGAACATACCGGCCGCGCCCGCGGCGCCCGGGCAGGGGTCGAGTTCGATTCAGGGGTGGGATCGATAGCATCGCGCTGTGCCGGACAGTGGGGCGGGAAGCGGCACCCGCTACGGCGTACTCGCCGACGTGCACGGCAACCTGCAGGCGCTGCAGTCGGCGATCCGCGACCTCCGTGCAGCCGGTGTCGACGAGTGGCTCTGTGCAGGGGATCTGATCGGATACGGGCCGCAGCCCAACGAGTGCGTCGAGGTGGTCGCCGAGTTGGGCGCGCACTGCGTCGTCGGCAACCACGAGCTGATGCTGCTCGGAGAGCTCTCCGACGAGCGCACCGGTTCGCTCTGCCGCGAGACGACGCCGTGGACCCACTCCGCGGTCCGCGACGACACCCGCACGTTCCTTTCCGGGCTACCCCGGACGCTCACCGTCGGCGACGTCGTGATGACGCACGCCGCGTTGGACAGCCCGGACCGATACGTCCGCGGCGCGACCAGGGCGTCGGACCAGCTCGCGCTGCTCCAGCGAGACCACCCGGCCGCCCGGCTGCTGGTGACCGGGCACACCCACGAGCAGTGGGTCTTCCGGCAGGATGTCGGTCGGGTCGAGCCGTCCGACGGCGGGGTCGTGGAGCTGCCCGTACCGGACCGGTTCCTACTCAACCCCGGCGCGGCCGGGCAGTCGCGTCATGCCGAGGTCGTGCCGAGGGCACGGTCCATGCTGCTGGACACCGGTCGCAACGAGGTGCGGATGCTCGCCTCGTCCTACGACGTCGCCGAGGCTCGGCGGATGCTGCGCCGCAACCGGCTGCCCTACGAGTGCATTCATCAGCGCCGCGCACTCATCCCAGGCGCCCGCAGGCGCGCGACGCGGGCGATCCGCCGGCTCACCCACGCCACCCCCCGCCAGGCCCGTCCCGCCGACTGAACCCACTAGCCCCAGGGCCCGGGCACCGCGGAAGCCGGCCGCCACCATCCGCAATGAGCGGGCTTATTCGGCCCTGCGGCCGCCGCCAGACCCGCAATAAGCCCGCTCATTCGGACTCGGTGCGCAGGTCAGCCGGTGCGCAGGTCAGCTCGTGCGCGGGTCAGCTCGGGTCAGCTCAGGGTGAGCTCGCCGGAGCGCAGGCGTTTGTCCAGCCGCTCGCGGCGGGCGGCCGGCATGCCACGGGTCATGTTGCTCGGCTCGTCGAAGGTGTCGACGAAGCGCAGCTCGCCCTTCCGGGCCTGCCGGATCACGTCGGCCATCAGCTGGCAGCGGCGCCGGTCCACCTCGTCCTCGATGTGGTCGAGCCCCCGCCGGAAGTCGACCTCCACCCGCTCTCGCACGATCACCGGTCCGGTGTCGATGCCCTCGTCGACGGCGTGCACCGACACCGCGGGCAGCTCACCGCGCTCCATCATGAACAGGTTCGAGCCGAGCCCGCGGTACTGCGGCACCCACCCCGGGTGCGCGTTGAGCGTCACCACCCGTGGCACGTCGAGCACGCGCTTGCCGATGATCGCGTCGGTGCTCAGTAGCAGGACATCGACGTTCTCCTTGCGCAGCACGTCGCGGCACTCCGGCGAGTTGTGCCCCGGCACGTAGTAGCGCCGGATCTGCCGCTGCGTCGTTCCGCCGTCCGACCCGCCGCCGCCGAACCGGGCGGCCCCGGCGTTCCGCAGCGCGTAGCTCACCCGGGCCAGCGCGGGCCCGATGCCGGCCGCCCGAACCTTGCGCATCAGCCGCTTCCACTGGTCTCGGGCGGACGGCTGCCAGTACACGACGAAGTCGACGGTCAGCCCCGCGTCGTGGGTGAGGTAGTCCAGCAGCTCGGACGTGCCCGGGTTGTCGGGCATCCCGAGCACGCCGACCACCAGATCGCGGGGGTGCACCATCGCGCCGGCGTTCAACGGGCCGCCGCCAACTGCTTGCGCCGCTGGTGCCAGTGCTGGCTGACCTCCCACGCCGTCGCGAACCAGGCGTCGGTGTCGGCCAGCAGCGGCTCGAGGATCCCGACCAGCGTGGTCAGCGTGTCGGTGTACTCGTAGACGTTGCAGGCGGACTCGGTGTGCCAGTCCAGCACGGCCACCCCGCCCCGCTCCTTGACCCGTTCGACGGTCTCCAGTCCGGCCGCGACGTCCACCGCCACGTCGCCGGACCGGCCGACCACGTGACCGTCCATCAGGCAGGTGGGCAGCTCGTAGATGTCCAGCGGCTTGCCGCGCTTCGGGTCGAACGGTCGGAACGGGTGGCAGGTCGCGGCCCGGAAGCCACCGACGTCCCGCCAGGCGATCGAGGTGTCGTACCGGAACCCGCTGTTGACGTGCTTACGCCAGGTGGTGTGCGGTGCCGTCCAGTCCAGCGCCCAGTAGTGGTGCCGCAGCCCGTACACCGGCGAGCCGAGCTGTTCCTCGATCCACTGCTTGCCGCCGGCCAGCGCGTCGATGTCGTGCCGGGCATTGATCGGCGCGTGCAGCCCGAACTCCCAGCCGTCGTCGACCATCCGCCGGAGCACGTCCCAGTCGATGGGCTGCTCCACCACCGACGACTTGCAGTTGTTCAGGTCGGCCTTCAGCCGGACCAGCCGTGCGTACAGGTAGAAGGTGCTGCGGATCCGCTGCTCCAGCTCGAGGTCGCGCCACAGCGGGAAGCCGAACAGCGGGTTGCCGGTCGGGTCCCGGAAGTACCGCAGCCCGGCGCCGACCATGCCGGCGTAGGTCCGGTTCCGCCGCACCAGGAGCTTGGCGAGGTTGGTCAGCAGCTCGCGGGGTGCGCCGAGCGTGACCGCGTCGGTGTCGTGCGAGACGACGACCGCATAGCGCTTGCCGCCCGGCCATTTCGGCAGCGCGGTGGCCACCACACCGGGACGGATCTGCTCCAGCCGCCGCAACAGGCTCGCCGCGTGGTCGTCCACCAGGGGGACCCCGGTGACCTGCCGGCGGCCGGTCGGCAATGCCTCGGTGCGGAACACCCCTCGGCGGTCCCGCGCCCCGTCGTCGACCTGGTGCTCGTCGAGGAAGGTGAGCAGGCGGTAGGTGCTCGCCACCAGAATCCACCGAGGCGGGGTCCCCGGACGAGGCGTTCGCCGGCCCGGCCCAGACCTGGTGCCCGTTCTCCCGCACCGCGGCGCAGGTGGTACCCGCCTCGTACAGCGCGGCGTCGAACGGCACGTGCACCGACGACGCGTCCTCGGGCGGTGCGCCGCCGTAGGTGATGTCGGCGGACGCCGACCCTGATGCGGACCCCGGCACGAAAGCGATCGGGATGCCCCACTGTTGAGCGAGCACGCCGAAGACGTACTCCGCCCTCCTCGCGTAGGCATCCGGCATCGCGAGCCGGACGGTGATCACTTCGCGACCCCCACCGGCGCTGCCGGACCCCCCGTCGGTTGGGCCGGCTCGCCGCGCCGACGGCTGAGCCGGTCGGCCTCCAGCAGCTCGGCCCCCCGCCGGGCCGCCGCATGGTCGGCGGCCGCGCGGACGGCGGCCGTCAGCCCAATCGCGTAGAAGAGCATCCGGTTGCTGTTGATGTCGCCGCTGACCTGGACCTCGATCAGCATGAACGTCAGGATCGCGAACAGGGCTCCGCTGGTGAACGTGGTCGCGGATCGCCGGGCGGCGAAGAAGTACGCCGCGATCCAGATCAGGAACAGGCCGCCGAAGATCACGCCGGCCTCGGCCAGCACCTCGAGGACGAGGTTGTGCGGATAGCGGTAGCCGAGGAACGCGATCTGCTCGTAGCCGCCCCACCCGATGCCGAACGGGTTGTTGCCGATCGACTCCCAGGCCACCCGGTAGAGCTCGATCCGGGTCTGCCCCTCGGCGACGAACCGGCCCTGGAACACAGCCGCCACCCGCTGCTGGGCGTAGAACGGGGCTGCCGCGAACGCCAGCACCAGCCCGACCCCGCTGAGCAGCAGCACGACGAGCGAGCGCAGCGGGCGCGGCCGGACCTTCGGCAGCACGATGCCGGCCAGCGCCGCGATGACTGTCGCGATCAACGGCCCCCGCGAGCCGGACTGCAGCAACACCAGGATGGCCACGCCGCCGATCGGCACCGCGACCAGCCACGGCAGCCGTTTCCACATCGCCGCCAGCGCCATCACCAGCACGACCAGCCCGGCCGCGTCGCCGAGTGCGATCGTGTCGATGCCCTGGGCCGTGATCGGCGCGCCGCGGTACGCGGCGTCCTGCGGGTTGAGCAGCGCCATCACGACGACCACGCCGCACACCGCGGTCCAGGCCCACAGGAACCGCTCCACGTCCTCGGCGGTGCGGGCCAGGATCACCGGCGCCAGGATCGCCAGCAGGGTGATGGTGAACAGCCGGCTGACCTTCTCCGAGCCGTAGAGGGTCGCGGATGCCAGGAAGACAGCCGGCACGAGCAGCGCGAACCCGACGACGATCGCGTGCACCTGCGGTGGGATGCGCGAGACGATCAGCCGCACGACCACCGCCACCGCGACCAGCACGGCCAACACGAACGTCAGGTCGAAGGGCAGTCCCACAAGGGCTTCGGTGCCCTTGAAGAAGCCGGCCATGACGAACGCGGCGGTGAGGATGGGGAGTACCCAGCGTCGCATCAAGGGTGAGGCTAGCCAACCGCTGCCCGGCCCGGACCACCGGCCGCACTAAGCGAGCGCAATCAGCCCGTCGGTAGACGGCGGTCGTGCTGCTCGGCTGCGCGGATGGTCAGCACGTACAGCAGTATGTAGCTGAGGGTGTACGAGACCGAGAGCACGATGATCGCGACGACGATCGGCGCGCCGAGGATGCCGCAGACGGCCGGTCCGCCCACGGTCAGCACGAACCGGGCCCCCGCCCACCCCAGCTCCCGGCCCTGCCGTTCCAGCAGGAACAACGTGTGCGAGATCGGGCCGACGCAAAACGCGCCGAGGTAGGCGACGGCGAGCAGCTGCGAGTACAGCCCGGCCTCGGTCCATTGCTCGCCGAACACCACGGTGAACACCGGCTGGCCGAAGAACATCAGCAGGACGGCAGGACCGACGCCGAGCGCGAGCAGCCGCAACACCCCGCGGCGCACCCACGGCGCCAGCGGCGACCGCGCGTCGCGAACCCGGGCACCGGCCTCGCCGGTGAAGACCTGGGCCACCGCCTGCCCGATCACCGTGGTCGGCCCGGCGATCACCCGGACCGTCAGCCCGAGCAGGCCGGCCCGAACGTCGCCGTACATCGCGGCGATCACCAGGAACGGCGCCTCCAGGCCGGCGGTGTTGAGCAGCGCCGACCAGGATGCGACCAGCGGGAACCGGCGGTATCGGCGGACCGCCGCCTTTATCCGGCTCAGACCGGGGAGCGGCTGGCGCAGCAACCCCCCGTTGAACGCCACCCCGCCGATGCCCATCAGCCGGCCGACGGGCAGCCCGAACAGCAGCCCGAGCGGCTTGACCCCGGCCAGTCCGAGGCCGACCTGAGCGGTCACCTGACCGACGCCCTGTAGCAGGTTGCGCCGGCCGAGCGCGGCGTACTGCCGGTTGCGGATCATCCATTCGGAGAACACCAGATATATGCCGAGGGTGAGCACGGACAGCGCGACCAGCCACCACAGCGGGGCCAGCGCGGGCACCCCGAGCGCGCTGGCGATGACGCCGCCGAACAGGAAGCCGACCAGCGCGGTGAGCAGCGTGGTTAACCCCACGCAGCTCAGGCCCGCCCAGGCGACCGCAGTGGCCTCCCGGTCGTCACTGGAGATCGGGATCGCGGCCTCGAAGAGGGCGGTGGACACCACGCCGACGATGCCGACGATCGCGGTGAACACGGTCAGCAGGCCGAAGTCCGCCGGGTCGTAGAGCCGGGCGAGCAACGGGTAGGACAGCAGCACGAGGCCCTGACCGGCCGCGCTGCCCATCAGGATGTTGGCGACGCCGCGCAGCGCCCGGGTCGGTCGCCAGCTCCGCACCTTGTCGGCAGTCAGCAGACGCCGGCTCACCGGCGACGGACGCTGCCGAGGATCGCCACGAGCTGGTTGCCGAGGCCGGCCCAGAAACCCGTGCCGTAGGCGAGGTGCAGGCAGCCGACGGCCGCCGGCACCCGAGCGGCGACCGCGGGCGGAGCATCCCGCTCGCGCCAGCCCGCGGTGGCCAGGACGGCCGACCAGGCGGCGACCCCTCCCACCCAGGCGAGCAGTACGAGTCCTCGCGAGGTGACCGCGGCCAACACCGGCCCGCCGGCCAGGCCGGCGACCAGCGCGGCCGGCGCCAGGTGGCGGATCGACGCGACGCGGCGGTGCTTGCGCATGGTCACCGAGCGCCACCAGCCGTACTCGAACTGCTGGCGCCAGAGCGCGCGCAGCGTCGGCCGTGGCCGGTAGCTGGACCGGATGCGCGGGTCGAACCACATCCGGTGCCCGGCGATCCGGGCCCGCAGGTGGAACTCGTCGTCCTGGTTGCGCACCAGCGACTCGTCGAATCCGCCGATCTCGGTGAACAGCGCCCGGCGATACGCGCCGGGAAAAGCGGTGTCCACCCAGCCCGGCTGCTCGCTGTAGTGGTAGAGCGCGGAGCCGACGCCGAGCGGCGAGGACAGCGCGCGCACGATCGCCTCGGCCATCGGTCCGTCCGCCGGATCCGCCTCGGCCTCCTCGCGCCCGCCGATCAGCGCGGCCTCCGAGGCCTGGAACGCCTGCACCAGGCGGCCGGCGTAGTCCGGGTCCAGCGTGCTGTGCGCGCAGACCAGGCTGATCACGTCGCCGCCGGTGGCCTGCACACCTATGTTGAACGCGCTGGCGGCGATCCGGCCGGGGTTCGGCAGCAGCTTGATCCGCGGGTCGGCGTCAGCGAGCTTGGACACGATCTCGCGGGTGCGGTCGGTCGAGCCGCCGTCGATCACCGCGACCTCGAGCTGGTCAGCCGGGTAGCGCTGGTCGAGCAGGCTCCGGACGCAGTCCTCGATCCGGTGCTCCTCGTTGAGCGTCGCCACCACAAAGGCCACCGTCGGGGTTTCCGGCGCGGCCGCGACACCGGCCGATGAGGGTTCGGTGGCGATCCCGTCTTGAGCCCGGGCTTGGGGAGAGGCCGGAGCGCGCTTCACGCGCGACATCCTAGAGTGCCTGGCGTATGACGGGTTCGGTCAGGGAGCGGTGACCGGCTGCGGATCGGCAGGGGCGCCGCCGGTAGGCTGCCGGCGCGCCGCCGGCCACTGATTCGGTTGGTTCGCCGACCCTCGAAGGAGTG
Source organism: uncultured Actinomycetota bacterium (assembly GCA_963776255.1). Taxonomy (GTDB): domain Bacteria; phylum Actinomycetota; class Actinomycetes; order Mycobacteriales; family Pseudonocardiaceae; genus Pseudonocardia. The sequence goes on from CAVZMB010000021.1 coordinate 279,043, forward strand.
AAGAGCTAGTCGTGAACGACGTGATCACCAGGCAGGTCAGGATCCGGCATCTCACGTCGGTGCACCGGGTCGACGACACCCGGATCCTGCACAAGGAGTGCAAGAGCCTGGCCGCTTCGGGCCACGACGTGGCGCTCATCGTCGGCAGGGACTACGCGGGCACCGTGGAGGGAGTCCGGGTCGTCGGAGTCGGCACGCCGAGGAACCGGTTCGACCGCATGGCGCGCACCGCGTGGGGGGTGTACCGGGCGGCCCGCCGCGAGCGCGCCGACGTGTGTCACCTGCACGATCCCGAGCTGCTGTGGTTGGGGTTCCTGCTCAAGCTGCAGGGGCACAAGGTGGTCTACGACGTCCATGAGGACGTCCCGAAGCAGATCATGAACAAGTTCTGGATCCCGCGCTGGGCGCGTTGGGTGCTGTCCACCGCGGCCGGGCTGGTGGAGGGCATCGCGGCCCGGGTGTTCGACGGGCTGGTCACCGCGACGCCGTCAATCGCCGAGAAGTTCCCCGCGCACAAGACGATCGCGGTGCAGAACTTCCCGGAAGCCTCGCTCGCCGCCCGGCCGGAGGACGAGATCCGCTGGCAGGACCGGCCCTACGCGTTCGTGTACGCCGGCGGCCTGGCCAAGGTGCAGGGCATCCGTGAGGTGGTGGCGACCGCCGGGTTGCTGCCCGACGGGATGACCGCGGTGCTGGCTGGCTGGTTCGACGACGACGAGCTGGAGCGCGAGGTGAGGGCCAGCGAGGGCTGGAAGTCGGTTGAGTTCCTCGGGCTGGTCAAGCGTCCCGAGGTGATGGCCGCGATCCGCAGCTCGCGGTGCGGCATCATCCTGGACCACCCGATCAGCAACTACATCGACGCGCACTCGACGAAGATGTTCGAGTACATGGCCTGCGGGCTTCCGGTGGTCTGCTCGGACCTCCCGCTCTGGGTGCGGATGGTCGGCGAGGCGGACTGCGGCGTGGTGGTCGACCCGCTCGACCCGCAGGCCGCCGCTGAGGTGATCCGGCGCCTGCTGAAGGACCCAGAGGAGGCGCAACGCCTCGGCGAGAACGGTCGCCGGGCCGTGCTGGAGCGCTACAACTGGGAGAACGAGATCGCCAAGCTCGAGGCTCTGTACGCGAGGATCGCATGATCTCCCCGAAGCGGGTGCTGGTGCTCGCACCGCATACCGACGACGCCGAGCTCGGCTGCGGCGGGACGATGGCCCGCTGGATCGACGAGGGCGCGGCCATGTTCACCGCGGTGTTCTCCACCGCCGAGAAGTCGCTGCCGCCGGGGTCCAAGGCCTACCGGCTGAAGGACGAGTGCCACCTGGCGCTGGACGAGATCGGTGTCCCGCAGGACAACCGGTTCATCTACGACTACCCGGTGCGTGAGCTCGGCTACCACCGCCAGGACGTGCTCGAGCAGATGGTCAAGCTCAGTACCGAGGTGCAGCCGGAGGTGATCCTGGTCCCGTCCGCGGCGGACCTGCACCAGGACCACAACGTCGTCTACCAGGAGAGCGTCCGGGCGTTCAAGCACCTCACGATGCTCGGCTACGAGCTGCCGTGGAACCACATCACGTTCTCCACCCACGCGTTCGTGGTACTCACCGAGGACCACATCAAGCGCAAGTGGGCCGCGCTGACCAAGTACGAGAGCCAGATCGAGGTCGCCCGGCCGTACTTCCGCTGGGAGGCGATCGAGTCGATGGCGCGGGTCCGCGGGCTGCAGGTCAAGACCGACTTCGCGGAGGCCTACGAGCTGATCAGGATCCGCCTGTGATCGTCGCTGCGCACCAGCCGAACTTCGCGCCGTGGCTCGGTTTCATGGACAAGATGCAGCACGCGGACACCTTGGTGCTGCTGGACACCGTCCAGTTCATCAAGCGCGGGTACCAGAACCGGACCAGGCTGAAGGGCCCCAACGGCCCGCAATGGCTGACCATCCCGGTGATCACCAAGGGGCGCTACGACCAGCAGACTCGCGCGGTCGAGATCGACGAGACCGCGAAGTGGCGTGACGCACACCTGCGGACCATCCGCAGCATCCTGGGGAAGGCGCCGCACAGCTCCGCGGTGCTGGACGCGCTGGAGCCGATCTACACCGGCGAGCAGACCGCCAGTCTGGTCGAGTTCAACATGGCGATCCTGCGCTCGATCGCGAAGGGCTTCGGCATCCCCACCCGGCTGGTGATGGCCTCCGACCTGGGCTGCGAGTCGAGCTCCAGCCAGCTGATGCTGGACGTCACGAAGGCGGTCGGCGGAGATGTGTACCTGTCCGGCCCGACCGGCCAGAACTACCTCGAGCCGGAGATGTTCCCGCGCGAGGGTGTCGAGCTGCGCTACCACGAGTTCAACCCGGTCAGCTACCCGCAGCGGTTCGGCGACTTCGAACCCGGGCTCAGCTGCCTCGACTACGTCGCGAACGTCGGCTTCACGCCGTGGCCCGGTGGGGAGTCCGGTCAGCCGGAGTAGTGCACCCCGAGCCCGGCGTGCCCGCGGCGCCGATAGCGGGGGCAATTCCAGAGGTCACGTAAAACGGCTCTTCGCAGCGAAGCTGGGAGCGGGTAGGGGTGCCGCGGCGACACGCCGGGCTCGGATGATCGGTTGAGGGGCCTGGGGCCTTCACGATCCGTGATCACGACCAGGTGGCCACGATCGGGAAGGACCCCAGGCGATGAGGGACGTTACTGCGTCGGTGAGTGCTGCGCTGCTCGGATTGGACGGGTTCGTTGTGCTCGCGGCGGCCGATGCCGGCGGTGAGGTGGAGCTGCTGGTGGAGACCACCGCGGATCTGGTGGGTTGCCCGGGGTGTGGGGCGGTGGCCCGGGCGAAGGACCGCCGCCCGAGCTGGGTGCGGGACCTTCCGGTGGCCGGGCGGCCGGTGGTGATCTGCTGGGTCAAGCGGGTCTGGTGCTGCCCGCACGCGCTGTGCGAGACCAGGACCTGGACCGAGCGGCATGAGGCGATCGCGCCGCGGGCGTGTCTGACCGAGCGGGCCCGCGCCTGGGCCTTTGAGCAGGTCGGACACTGTGATGCCGCGGTGTCGCAGACCGCCGGGCAGCTGGGTGTGGCGTGGTGGACGGTGATGAACCAGGTCATCGACCGTGGCACCGCGATCGTGGCGGACCCGGCCCGCCTCGGTGGTGTCACCGCGGTCGGGGTCGACAAGACCAGCTTTTTGCGGGCTACCGGGGCCCATCCGACGCAGTTCGCCACCGGCATCGCCGACCTGACCCCGGGCCGCCCGGCGCGGCTGCTGGATGTCATCGAGGGCCGCTCCGGAACGGTCCTGGCGGGCTGGTTGGCCGAGCGTGACCCGCGCTGGCGCGAGCAGGTGGCGACGGCGTCGCTGGATCCGTTTCGCGGCTACGCCACCGCACTGGCCACCCAGCTACCCAACGCGGTGCGGGTGCTGGACCCCTTCCACGTCGTGAAACTGGGCCTGAGCTGCGTCGATTACATCCGCCGGCGAGTCCAGCAGCACACCACCGGGCACCGCGGCCACGCCAACGACCCGCTCTTCGGGATCCGCCGGGTGCTGCGCCGCCGCCGCGACCGCCTGTCCACCACGGCTCTCGGTCGGCTGCAGGCCGGGCTGATCACCGGCGACCCCGATGGGGAAGTCACCCTGGCCTGGACCGTGGCGCAGGACCTGATGAGCCTCTACCGGCTCACCGACCCGGCTCGGGCCCGCCGCCGCGCCCAAGCGTTGATCACCGACCTGCGTAGCTGTCCCATCCCCGAGCTGGCCCGTCTCGGACGCACCCTGCACGCCTGGTGCACCGAGCTGTGCGCGCACTTCGACCACCCCGGGGTGAGCAATGGGCCCACCGAGAACCTCAACCTGAAGATCAAGAACACCAAACGGATCGCCCGCGGCTACCGCAACTTCGACCATTACAGACTGCGACTATTGCTCAACCACGGCGGTATCCACGAAGATCACCCACCGACACGGATCAGAACCGCCGTCCCAGCTTGGCTGCGTAGAGCCGTTTTAATAGTTGGAGAACGACGCCGGAGACATGTAGGGAACCCGATGCCACGGACAACCATCGTCCAGGACCTAGGGCAGTTCACGCTCCTCGAGAAGGAGTGGGACGACCTCTACCGGTCCGCTCCTGGAGTTACGCCCTTCCAGTCCTGGGCGTGGATGTACTCGTGGTGGGAGTCGTACGGCGAAGGCTACGAACTGCGTATCGTGGTGGTGCGCGACGACGCGGACCGCCTCGTCGGCCTGGTTCCCCTCATGCGCGAACGCCGGTGGGGTCTGGGGCGCCTCCTCTTCATCGGCACGAGAATGAATGATTACCAGGACATCCTCGTGCGGGAGGGCTGGTTGGGCGTCGTCGGCGGAACCGTCCGGTCGGCCCTACGGCGGATGGAGGGCTGGCTGGCGGCTGATCTCCACCAACTACGGCCGGGATCAGTCGGCTGGATCATCCTCCAACAGTGGGATGGTCCTCGAACCTGGATTCGGCACGAGGGCAGCCCGCTGGTCGAGGTCAAGCCCTGGGAGGAGCTGGTCGCATCACTGAGCAAGAACCAGCGCAGCACCACCCGCCGCGCGTTGCGGCGGGCGGAGGCGGACGGATTACGCGTCGAGCCGGTGGGACCCGAGGACGCCACTGGTGCGGCGCGCATGCTCGTCGCCCTACACCGCGAGCTGTGGCAGGGCCGGAACATGACCGACGAACACTCGACCCAGCGATGGGCGTCTTTCATCGAAGCCGCCGCGCTTCGAGTGCTGTCCTCGGGTCTGGGAGAGATCTCCGAGTTCCGGCGGGACGGCGAGGTGATGATGACATTCTTCTGGCTCGTCGGGCCGGGCTTCGTCGGGTTTTACCACTCGGGGGTCGGCCAGGAAGCGCTCGCGCGTTACCAGTGGAATGCGCTGCTCGTACGGGAGGGGATCGAGGTGGCTCGCAGGTGGAGCGCGTCACACGTCGACCTGCTGCGCGGGGAGCAGGACTACAAGATGCAGTGGGCGTCGGCGGTGATTGAGAGCCGCCGTGTGGTGTTGGGCCACAGCGCGGTGCTGTGGGCGCCGTATGCGGCGTACTGGTATGCCTACACCGGTCTCGTGCGGTACGTTCTCTCGCCGCAGTGCCCCTCGTGGATCAGGCAGACCGTACGTGGCGTCAAGCGGGCCCTGACGTCTGCGACCAGGTGGCGCGGTCAAGAGGATGCGTAGAGCATCGGGTGGTCGCTCGGATTCCGAACAGGAGCTTTCGTACCGTGACCAGCCCCTCGGACTCGAGGTCGAACACCCGACACCCCAGAAGGACCCTGCGTCGACCCACCGCTTGTGCTTAAGGCGTGGCGGCATGGCCAGGGTGATGTGGCGGTACCAGGCGTCGTGGCGGCGGACTTGGTAATGGTCGAGCCTGGCCTCGACCTTAGCGGCCCAAGCTATCGGCGGCCTGGAGGATCGCCCGAAGCCGGGGCGGCTGACAGTAGTCAACGAGGTTCCCGTGGTGCTGGCGACGCTGAAGCCGCCGCCCGAGTGGCTCGGGATGACACACCGGTCGTCGTGGCTGCTGGCCGCCGAGCAGGGATTTCACGTCTGTGGGTAGGCAAGATCTGGCGGCGGTGGGGGCTGCAGCCGTGGCGATCGGAAACCTTCAAGTTCTGTGCTATTGCCGCGCCCGACCAGCCGCTCAAGGATGCGAGAAATGGTCCGCTTACCACGTACGGGGCGGCCCGACCAGCATAATGATCTTCCGTAGGTCAGTACGATCGGACAGCACGTAGCCAAAGGCTTGCTGCAAGGACAGGATCTCTTCCGCCTCGCAACATTGACCGTCGCGGTAGACCGGCGGCCACAGCGTACGGAGGAAACGATCCGGTGTCGCTGTGGGAGTCGTTGCTGCCGTCGGAGTTGCTGGTGTTGCCGGCCGGGCTGGCCCGCGTCGATGTGTTGCTGGACGATCCGGTGTTCTTCGCCCCGTTTGTGCCGTTCTTCGATCCGCGGATCGGTCGGCCGTCCACGCCGATGGAGGCCTATCTTCGGATGATGTTCCTGAAGTTCCGCGACGGTCGAGTGCCGCACCCGACGACGTTGATGAAGCTGTCCACCCGGTGCGGATGGGGTTGGGGTGGTGTCGCATGCCGGGTCGCGGCCGCTGGCCGATCTCGCGGACGCCACAACGCTGACCGGGGAGCGCTGGAAGAGAGGCACTTTCGAGGTGCAGGCTACATCGACCCGACCGAAGATCATGGTCATCGGAGTGTTCGCGCCTAGCCTCGCCCATTCGCGTAGGCCTTGTGACCAGGTAAGTTGCCGCCGGCCGCGGCTGCCCTGCTCCCATTCGAGCCACCGGGCGCAGTCGGTGAGCCCGGTGTCCATGGCGTCGCGGATGATGGCGAACGGGCCCGGTTGCCGAACCGTGCGTCTCTTGTTGACGGGGACGTGATCTCTGCGGCGATCTTGGCGAGGTAGTCGGAGGCCCGGTCCAGGCTGTCGCTGTCATCCGCACCGCCCGCGCGTCCAGCCGCCGCGTTCGGCACTGCGGACAACTTCCTGCTGCTGTACGGGAGCTTGCGGCACTTCGTGATCGTGGATCGGATCTGCACCCAGCTCGAGCTGATCCCCAACGTGGTTGGGTCGAACCGCCGGCCCACTGGCCAGCGCGGCGCGCACTTTGGTTTAGGACCGGCAGCGACGCGGTAGTAGACGACGCGTTCAGGCTCCTGAACGTGGCGACCATCGCATAACTGAAGATCGTCCCCGTCGGACACCGTCCCGCAGGTGGGGGTCGGGATGCTACGTAAAACACACTGACTGGCGTAATCGACAATGGACGCAGGCCAATACCGACAAGCGCCGGCAGGCTGGACTAGGTGTACTGACCGGAGACGTTGGTCGAGGTCGTGTGACGACACGATCTGATTGATCTTGATAGGTGAGGACCTCCTGCGGAGGGTGTGGAGCTGTCTGACGGCATCCACCTACGACCCGCAGGAGGTCCTCGTGGCCCACGCTAACGCCGCTCTGACCCCACGCGCCCGATTGACGCTGGCGCGTCTGATCGTCGATGACGGCTGGCCGATCGCGCGGGCCGCGCGAGCGGTTCCAGGTGTCCTGGCCGACCGCGAAACGCTGGGCCGACCGCTACCGCGAGCACGGCGCGGCCGGGCATGGCCGACCGGTCCAGCCGCCCGCACCACAGCCCGCGCACCACCCCGCCGCCGGTGGTGCGCAAGATCGTGCACCTGCGCTGGAAACAGCGCCTCGGGCCGGTCGCGATCGCCGACCGGGTCGGGCTGCGCGCCCTCGACGGTCGCACCAGGTGCTGGTGCCGCTGCCGGATCAACCGGCTCTCCCACCTCGACCGGGCCACCGGCGAGCCGGTGCGCCGCTACGAACACCCCTACGCCCGGCGACCTGCTCCACGTCGATGTCAAGAAGCTGGGCAACATCCCCGACGGCGGCGGCTGGCGCTTCGTCGGGCGCGCCCAAGGCGACCGCAACCGGGCCGCCACCCCTGGCAAGCCCCGCAACCGCCACCGCAACCCGAAGATGGGCACCGCGTACGTCCACACCGTGCTCGATGACCACTCCCGGGTCGCCTACGCCGAGATCCACGACGACGAAACCGCCGCCACCGCGATCGCGGTCCTGCGCCGGGCCGTGGCCTGGTTCGCCGCCCGCGGCGTCACCGTCGCCCGGGTGCTGTCCGACAACGGCATCGGCCTACCGCTCCACCTGTGGCGCGACACCTGCACCGAGCTCGGCGATCACCCCGAAACGGACCCGCCCCTACCGCCCCCAAACCAACGGCAAGATCGAACGCTTCCACCGCACCCTGACCGACGGGTGGGCCTTTCGACGCCTCTACACCAGCGAGTCCCAACGCCGCAAAGCCCTACCCGGCTGGCTCCACGAGTACAACCACCACCGACCCCACACCGCCATCGGAGGCCAACCACCCATCACCCGCTTAACCAACCTGTCCGGGCAGTACAGCTAGGGCGCGCTCATGTCCCCGTCGCGGGCGTGCCATCGGCGAGCCCGTAGCGCAGGTACACGGTGCCGTTCGGACCGGCTACGGGCGGTTCGAGGAGGGTGACGTTCGTGGGCACCGCGCCACCGTCGAACACCTTCTTCCCGACGCCGAGCACGACCGGGTGCACCCAGAGGTCGAGACGGTCGAAGAGCTTCTCGCGCAGGAGGGTCTGCACCAGGTTCAGGCTCCCGACGACCTTCACGTGCTCGTGCCGGTCACGGATCTCGCGCACCGCGCCGGCCAGATCCGGGCCGAGCTGCGTGGACCCGGCCCACGAGAGGTCGGGCCTGCCGCGGGACGCCACGTACTTCGGGACGCTGTTGAAGAGCGTGGCGATCTCGTTGTCCTCGCCGCCCTCCTGGTGCGGCCAGTAGGCGGCGAAGATGTCCTACGTCCGCCGGCCGAGCAGGAGGGCGTCCGTGCCCTGGTACGCGGCACCGACCTGCGCCCCGGTGACCTCGTCGAGCAGGGGCGCCTGCCAGCCGCCGAACGGGAACCCCACCGGGTCCTCCTCGGGGCCGCCCGGCGACTGCCCGACGAGGTCGAGGGTTGCGAACAGCTCGATGTGGATGAGGCCCATGTACTAGTCCAGTTGGAGCTCGTAGACGCCGATGTCGGGGTTGGGCCCGCGCGGCCTGCGGGTGCCGGTGATGTCGGTCGTCGGGGCGCCCTCGGGGGTGCCCGCGTTCACGTTCGGGCTGGACGGGTCGAGCCGGTAGTCGCCTGAGCCGTTGACCTGGAAGTTGACGAACTTCGGATCCTCCGAAATCGTCCCGGTCTCGGTTCCGGTCAGCAGGTCGATGCCCTGGCCCTTGTTCCCGAAGACGTTGTTGTTCAGGTACTTGTTGTTCTCGCCGGTCGCCCCGTACTCCGAGATCCCGTCGTTCCCGTTGTGCACGGCGATGTTGTTCGTGACCAGCATGTTGTCGGCGGGCACGTCGCCGTCGTTCGGGGCATCACCCTGGCCGATCAGGATTCCACCATCGCCGTTGTCGAACACGAGGTTGTTGGAGATCGTCAGGTTGCTGCAGGCGTGCCAGCAGTGGATACCGAAGCCCGGGTTCCCGTAGGAGATGTTGTTGGCGATCGTGCCGCCTGAATGCGCTGGGTAGATGCCGTGGTTCAGCTCGTCGTCTCCGCCACAGTTTCGGACCACGTTGCCGATGATGTCGATGTTCGCCAGCGCATAGTCGTTGCTGTAGGTGAACAGGCAGGCCCCGCCGGGCGCATCGTGCAGGTAGTTCTCCGCGATGAGTACGTTGGAACCTCGCTCGATGATGCTGTCCGGGTTCTCCCCGGAGATGTCGAATCCGACGATGTCCACGTAGTCGCCGCGGTTGTCCCAGACGGCATCGCCGTCGCCGTCGCCGACGATCTTCGCTGCCCACTTAGTCTCGGCGACGTAGGCGATCCGCGCGTCCTGCTCGCCGTCCACGGTGGTCTCGATCGACTCCGAATAGGTGCCCGGGGCGACCCGCACGGTCGTCCCGGGTGTCACTTCCTGGGCTGCCTTGGAGATGGTCCGGAACGGCGCGTCCCCGCTGCCCGGGTTGCTGTCGTCTCCGTGCGGTGCCACGTAGAGGTACCGCATCGACGACAGCGGCGTCGCTGTGAACGGCGCCCCGCTCGGCAGGCCCACCGGCAGGCTTGGCGGTGCCTGCGTGCAGCCCACCAGCAGCAGGGTCGCGAAGGTCGCGAGCATGGCGGGGAGCTGCCTAGACCGCATGCCAACCAACGTATCCGGGGCGAGGTTAACGACCGGTCAACATCTCGGCCGGGGCGTGCGCGGCCGGCGCCGCACCCGCCGCGGCCGGCGTGGGGAACCCGCCAGTGGCCGGACCACGCCACGCCGACACCTCCAAGATCGCGAAGCCCGGATACCGGGCCGGCACCCGTCATCACCGATCAGCGAGGCGACGTTTGGGCCGCCTAGTCGAGCTGGAGCTCGAAAACGCCGATGTCGGGGTTGGGCCCGCGCGGCCTGCGGGTGCCGGTGATGTCGGTCGTCGGGGCGCCCTCGGGGGTGCCCGCGTTCACGTTCGGGCTGGAAGGGTCGAGCCGGTAGTCGCCGCCCCCGTTGGGCTGGTAGTCGACGAACTTCGGATCCTCCGAAATCGTGCTGGACTCCGTTCCGGTTAGCAACTTGATGCCGTCGCCCTCGTTGCCGAACACATTGTTGTTCAGGAACTTGTTGTTCTCGCCGGTTTCCCCATATTCCTGTATCCCGGTACCACCGTTGAATACCGCAATGTTGTTCGCGACGACGAAGTTGTCGGCGGCCACGTTCCCGAAGTTCGGAGCGTCACCCTGCCCGATCAGTATTCCACCGCTCCCGTTGTCGAACACAAGGTTGTTGGTGATCGTCAAACTGTGGCAATTGTGCCAACAGTGGATGCCGAAGCCCGGGTTCCCATATGAGATGTTGTTGCTGATAGTCCCGCCGGTGTGCCCGGGGTAGATGCCGTGGTTCAGGTCGTCGTTGAAGCCGCAGTCTCGGACCACGTTGCCGATGATGTCGATGTTCACCAGCGCATAGTCGTTGCTGTAGGTGAACAGGCAGGTGCCGCCCGGTGCGTCATGCAGATAATTCTCGGCGATGCGGACGTTGGAACCCGACTCGATGATGTTGTCCTTGTTTTTCCCGGAGATGTCGAACCCCACGATGTCGACGTAGTCGCCGGTGTTCAGCCAGACCGCTTCGCCGTTGCCGTCGCCGACTAACTTCGCCGCCCATTTGGTCTCGGCGACGTAGGCGATCCGGGCGTTCGGCTCACCCGCTTCGTCGGTTTTCAGCGTTCGGGTAGGTGCCGGGCGCGACCGACATGGTCGTGCCCGGTGTCGCCTCGTCCGTGGCCTTCTCGATCGTCCGGAACGGCGCGTCGCGGGTGCCCGCGTAGCTGTCGCTCCCGTTCGGCGCCACGTGAGGAACCGCATCGACGACAGCGGCGTGGCCGTGTACGGCGTACCGGTCGGCAGGCGGCCTGGAAGCCGCTCGCGGGGGCTGCGAGCAGCCAACCAGTATCAACAGGGTCCCGACGGCAGCGAGCACGGCGGGGAGCTGCCGATGTCGCATGCCAGCCAACGTACCTCGGGTGGTGTGAGCGGCCGGTCAGCACCCCAGGCAGCGGCGAGGGCCGCACCCGGGCCGCGGCCGGCCGGTATCAGCCGTTGTCAGGCCGTTCGACGCACCGGGTAGCGACACGATCGTGCGCTACAGCCGTCTCTGCAGGCGGCCGAGCGGACCGTTCGGCGAGAGCTCGAACACACCGAGGTCGATCCCACCGTCCTTCGGGCGGGGCTTACCGAGGATGTCGACGCTCGGTGCGCCGAGCTCGGTGCCCTTGCCGATGATCGGGCTGGACGGGCTGACCCGGAAGTCGCCGTTCTCGATGTCGAGCAACTGCGGGTCCGCGGTGATGGTGCCTTCCTCGGTGCCCGACTTGAGGTCGATGCCCTGGCCGCCGTTCCCGTGCACGCTGTTGTTCAGGAACCGGTTGCCGGAACCGGTCGCCCCGTACTCCTGGATTCCGGTCTCGGCGTTGTTCACCGCGATGTTGTTGGACACCACGCAGTCGTCCGCCGGGACGTCGCCGTAGTTGGGGGAGTCCCCCTGCCCGATGATGATGCCGCCGGCGCGGTTCTCGAACACCAGATTGTTGGACACCGTCTGCTTGTTGCAGTTGTGCCAGCAGTGAATGCCGTAGTCGGCGTTGCCGTAGACGATGTTGTTGAGCACCTTGCCACCCGAATGGGCCGGGTACAGCCCGTGATGGCCATTGTCGTGCACGACGTTCCCGATGAAATCCACATTCTTCAGGGCGTAACCGGGGCTCCAAGTTCCGGCGCCTACACTCTTCATGTCGTGCAGCCTGTTGCCGATTACCCGGACATTGGAGCCCTCTTCGAGAATGGCGTCCTCGTTGGAGCCGGTGATGTCGAAATCAACGATGTCCACGTAATCCCCGGCATTGATCCACGCCGCCTCGAGATCGCCGTCGCCGACCAGTTTTGCGCCCCATTTCTCGGCCGACATGTACACGATTCTCTCGCTTGCGGTGCCGCTGCTGCCGGTCTCGATGGATCCGGCGTACCTGCCCGGCGCGACGCTGACCAGGGTGCCCGGACTCGCCACCGAGGCGGCCTGCTGGATGGTCCGGAACGGCGCCTCCTTCGTGCCGGATCCACCGTCGCTGCCTTGCGGCGAGACGTAGAGCCGCCGTTGGAGCTTCGTCAGGTCGACGATCTTCGAGGAGCCACCGGCCTGCACCGCGCCGAGGTCGACGGGACCGTCGGGTATGGGCGGCGTCGGCGCCGCAGCCGAGGCGGCCGGGCCGTAGACCGCGGTAGCGGTGAGCGTGGCGACGGTCAGCCCGACGGACCAGAGCACCGGACGCAGCGCGGCCGAGGTTCGGCGCCGGCGAGGCATCCGGGCGCCCGGCCGGCGCGCCGACCTGTCGGGTGTGGGTATCGCAGCCAATCGAGTTCTCCATCGCGTCGTTGGTGCCCGGAGCCGGTTCCGAGTATGGCCACGTTCTGGATCACGTGTGGGTGAAGAAAGCCCGGAACGGCGTCCCGAGCGAGGGAAAATCGCAGATTCCGCGGACGGATCCGGAATAGCGCGCGGCTTGATCACCCGAATGGGGACTCAAGCTCTCAGTCTGGGCGCTCAGCCCGGAGCCGTGACCGCCTCGACCAGCTCGCCGTACAGCCGCTGCTCGCGTGCCGTCATCAGCTCGTCGTTGTGCCAGAGCATGCCGAGTGAACCGGCATAGCGGCGGCATTCGGCGGCGATCGGGAGCACCGTCGCGACCACCTCGCTCAGCGGCAGGGACAGGTAGCCGAACAGGGTGGTGTCCATGATCTGGAACGGAACCTCGCGCAGCGTCAGCGCCCGCCGGTCCAGCAGGTCGAACACCTGGTACTCGTGGCAGGTGCCGGTCCGGAAGCCCGGGCGACTCCGCGTAGCACAGGGTGGCGTCGTAGGCCAAGCCGGCGTCGTGCCAGTTCCGCCAGGTGTGCGGGTTCGCCCACTGCAGGTAGTGCTGCCGTCCGCCCCACCGCTGCTGGCGGACGCCCTGGCGTTCGGCGACCGAATGCAGGTAGTCGAACTCCTCCTTGGTCCGGACCGGATCCAGGTAGGTGCCGAACCCGCCGTGGAACCCGACCTCGTGGCCGCGGCGACCGATCGCTCCGACCAGTGCCTGCACGGCCGGGTGGGCGAGCTGGTGCGTGGTGGGAGCGCTTTCGGTGACCGATCGGTGGCCCAGGAAGTAGAAGGCGCACCGGATTCCGGCACGCTCGCCGACGTCCATCAGGAAGTCGTAGGTGTTGTGCGGGTCGAATCGGTAGTCGCCCCGGCGGGCGGCGAGCACCGAGCGAGCCCGGCGACCGGCCACCCGCAGGTCTCGCCTGCGTACCAGGTCGCCGGCCAGCTCGCGGGCGACGAACGCCGGAGTACGGCCGATCGAGGCCAGCGGGTCGTCGACGTCGTGGGTGAGCAGGACCGAGTACTCCCGCGGCGCGCGGCGAAGCGTGGGCCAGACCCGCTTGCAGGCCGCCCAGAGCAGCTCGACGTACGCATCGACGATCGGGCTGGACAGGAAGCCCTCCCGGGCGGCCAGCGAGCTCGCCGCCGGAAAGCGGTCGTAGGACCCGCGGTCCGGGACGACGACCTCCTCGTATCGGGTGAGCATGAAGAAGGCGCTGCCGAACACGTCGACGTCCAACGCGACGCCCGACTCATCGGGGAATCGCTGTTCCGGCCGGCCGTAGATGACCGGCAGCCGCTGACCCGCCTGTAGCGCGGTGGACCCGGGATCGCCGACCTCGCGCACCCGGAGCGGCGTTGCCGGCAGCGAGCGTGGGCTCAGCCAGTCGCCCTCGGGAGTGCCGAACAGGATGTCGGGCACGAGCACGCAGCGCCCCGGGGTACCGCCGCCCCCATCGACGCCATCGCCGGTGAGGGTGATCCGCACGTCACCCCGTCGGGCTGTCGTGCGGAGCTCCCAGTCCAGGCCGAGCCAGTCGCCGAGCACCACGTCCAGGATGTAGCGGCGCTCGGCCTCGTAGCCGGCGGGAGACTCGACACAGAGGGTCATCTGGGGGGTCATCGGGGCCGGTGTAGGTTGTGCCGGTGGGGGGCAACCATCGCGAGGACCGTACCGGTATCTGCCGGCTCGTCCTCGGGCAACTCCCCTGCTAGGAGAGGGCCGTCCGCATCCCCATGGCTTCGCAGGCTTCCGCGGTTCCGACCGCGCAGGTGACCCCGCTCGGGCATGCCGAGCAGCCGGTTGCCAGACCCGAGATCCCGCACGCGAACTCGATCTTCCAGCAACCCTGGTGGCTGGACGCGATGGCGCCGGGCGGCTGGGACCAGGTGACCGTCGAGCGCGGGGGAGAGACGGTCGCCCGGCTCCCGTTCGTGGTGCGCGGTCGTGGCCCGTTCCGGATGATCACCCAGCCGGCGCGGACCCAGACGCTCGGCCCGTGGGTGTCCCGCGAGCCGGGTGCCAAGCAGGCCAAGGCGGTCGGCGACCAGCTGGACCTGCTCGCCGCCCTGGAGTCCGCGCTGCCGCCCGCGCAGGCGTTCCGGCAGAGCTTCTCCCCGACGATGCTCAACGCCCTCCCGTTCCACTGGGCGGGCTACGGGCTGACCCTGCGCTACACCTACCGGCTGAACGGGCTGGGCTCGGAGACGGCGCTCTGGGACGGTCTCAGCGGGAACATCCGTCGTGAGATCCGCAAGGCGCGCAAGCGGGTCGCGGTCCGGCAGGACCTCGACCTCGACCGCTTCTACGGCGTGTGGTCGAAGACGCTCACCCGGCAAGGCCTGCCCGCCCCGGACTTCGGCCGGCTCGAACGCCTGGAGGCGGCCTGCGCACCGCGAGCGGCCCGCGCGATGCTGTTCGCCTGCGACGACGCCGACCAGGTCCACGCCGTGGCCTACATCGTCTGGGACCGCCACGCGGCCTACTACCTGCACGGTGGTGGTGACCTCGAGCTGCGCACCAGTGGGGCGAGCAGTCTGCTGATGTGGGAAGCGATCATGCAGGCGCGAGCAGTCACCGACGTCTTCGACTTCGAGGGCTCGATGCTCAAGCCCGTCGAGCGCTTCTTCCGCGCCTTCGGTGCGCAGCAGACCCCCTACCTGCACGTCAGCCGCGCGACCGGGACCGCCTCCGCGGCACTTGCGGTGCGGGACGGCATGCGACGACTCGCCGCCCGAACCCGCCGGCGGCCGTAACGTCCGGGCGCTACCTGTCGGCGGGGTCGTCGCCGGCGCCCGGCAGGGTCCGCGGGCGACCGCCGGTCGGCGCGGCCGCCCAATCGCCGTTCTGCGGACGTGGTGCCGGGCTCGGAACTGCCGCCGCGGGGCGCCTGGTGGGACCGGTGGGCCGGGCGCTCCTGGTGCTTCGGGACCGCGCCAGCCCGTCCCGGCTCCGTCGCCGGTGCGCGCCGGCACCGCGCCGGGTGCGCCGGCCCGCACGATCGGACGTTCGTCCATGACCCCGGCCGAGGCGCTCTGATAGTAGGAGAAGTACCCCTTGTAGCCCTTCGGGCTCGGCCCGCTCGGCGCCATCGTCAGCACGGTTCCGAGCAACCGGGTCGAGACGGCCTCGATCGCGCGCGCCGCGGCGAGGAGCTGGTTGCGCGTCGTCTTGCCGTACCGGCACAACAGGATGACGCCGTCGGTGCGGGGTGCCACCGCGGCTGCGTCGGTCACCAGCAGCATGGGCGGGGTGTCGAGCAGGATGTAGTTGTACCGGCGGCGCAGGTCGTCCAGCAGCGTGGCCATCTGCTGGGAGGCGAGCAGCTCGCTGGGGTTCGGCGGGAGCGGGCCACTGGGCAGCACGTCCAGCGCGTTGGTCCGCCACGTCTTGATCGCCTTGTCCAGCGGGATGCGGCCGGTCAGCACGTTCGTCAGGCCGTTCGCACGGTCGATGCCGAAGCTGTCGGCGGCGGTCGGACGGCGGAGGTCGGCCTCGACCACCAGCACCCGGCTGCCGCCGTCGGCCAGCGCGATCGCGAGGTTGCACAGCGTCGTCGTCTTGCCCTCTGAGGGCAGCGAGCTCGTGACGACGAACATCTTGCGGGCGCCGTCGACGTCGACGAACTGGAGGTTCGTCCGGAGCTGCCGGAACGCCTCGGCGCGTGGTGAGTGCGGGTCCTCGTACACCGTCAACGGGTGGTCGATGACGTCCCGGTCGTAGGTGATCACGCCGAGTCCGGGCACGTCGAGCACGTCCCGAAGCTGCTCGAGCGACTTGATCGTGTTGTCGAGCTTCTCCCTGATGACCGCGAGGCCGAAGCCGAGCAGCAGGCCGAGGACGGCACCGAAGGCCAGGTTGAGCAGCAGGATCGGGGACACCGGGGCGGTGGGCGGAACGGCCGGCTCGACGACCCTGGCCGCGACCAGCGGCGGACGGATCGGGTCCGGCTTCTCGAGCTCGGCGACCAGCCGGGTGAACGCCGCCGCCACGCCGTTGGCAAGCTGCGCGGCTAGAATCCGGCGACTCGTCGGTCACCGAGATCGTCATCAGCACTGTCTCAGGCTGGGTGGACGCGGAGATCTTCCTCGAAATCTGGTCGGCGGGGATCGCCAGGCCGAGTTCCTTCGCGACCTCCTGGCTCACCCTGATGCTCGTCACCAGCTCCGAGTACGACTTCATCCGCTGCACGGACAGCAGGCTGCCGTCGTAGATCGTCGAGGCCGTGTCGCCGGGCGCAGACGTGGCGGAGACGTAAACGGTCGACTTGGCGGAGTACTGTGCCGGCGTCAGCGCGGTGAGCGCGCCGGCCAGCAGGAGCCCGACGATCAGGCCCGCGACGACCAGCACCCATCGTTCTTTCAGTAGCCGGACGTAGTCACCCAGGGTCACGGGCTCCCCCATTCCAAGGCAGCATCGCCGAGCGAGTGTAGGGGGCCGGTGTGGGGTGCCGAGCAGTGCCCCAAGTCCGGGTACGAAATGACCGGGTTGTTACCAGGCGAGATCGGGCCGATCACGCCCCGGGTGGGGGACAACCCGCTGTTCCAGGGCGTGGCCGGCCGGTCGGCCTCTGTGGTCGACGCCGCGGGACATCATCGCAGCCCACGGTGAGTGACGCTGCCCGGTATCGTGACGAGCCAGGGCAGTCTCTGAGGTGAAGATGAGCGACGGACAGGCGGCGTACCGAGCCAAGGACCGGGGACGCTTCTCGATCCTGTTCGTGTGCACCGGCAACGTCTGCCGCTCGCCGTTCGCCGAGATCTTCACCAGACACCTGCTGGTCGGCCGGCTCGGGGGCCGGGGTGCTGGGGCGTTCCGGGTGTCCAGCGCGGGTACCCACGCCGTCCGCGGCTCCCCGATCGACAGGCGGACCCGTGCGGAGCTGGCCCCGTGGCGGCTCGACGTCACCGCCGCCGAGGACTTCGTCGCCCGCCAGCTCGACCGCACCATGCTCGACGGGGCGGACCTGGTGCTGTGCGCGACTCGCCGACACCGCTCGGCGGTGATCGAGGCGTCGTCGGAGCTGCGCGGTCGGGTGTTCACCGTGCGCGAGTTCGCGCGGCTCGTCGAGAACGTCGACCTCGCGTCGCTGCCGGCACAGCCGGTCGCCCGCGCGCACCGGCTCATCGAGCTGGCCGCGCGCGGCCAAGTCGGGGATCCGCCCGCTGCGCCGGGTCGACGAGGACCTGCCCGACCCGGTCGGGCAGCCGCAGGCGGTACACCACCAGACAGCGTTGTTGACCCAGGCCGCGGTGCGCACGCTGGTCAACGCGGTCGCGCCGCCCGCAACGGTTGCCGCGGCGCCGAGTCCGGTCCCGCAGCCGGCGGCGGCCCGCCAGCCGGGTGCGCCGGACCGGCCGTCCCCGGAGTGGGCTCCCGCCGCGCGCCCGTACCTCGCCCGGCCGGCCGCTCCCGGTTCGTATCCGCCGGCGCCGCCGGAACGGCGACCCGCTCCGATCCGCCGCAACGGGGCACCGCCGGCCCCGCCGTGCCAGCCGGTGCCGGCCCCGCGCCCGTCCGGCCACCCGCCGGCGATCGCACCGCCGTCCGGTCCCGCGCCGGTCGGTCCCGCGCCGGTCGGTCCCGCGCCGGTCGGTCCCGCGCCGAGCCCACCGTCGAGCCCGGCGCCGAGCGAACCGTCGAGCCCGGTGCCGAGCGAACCGTCGAGCCCGGTGCCGAGCGAACCGTCGAGCCCGGCGCCGAGCGAACCGCCGGCCCGGCGCCGAGCGAGCCGCCGAGCCCACCGCCGAGCGAGCCCGCCGGCCCGCCGCCCGAGCCGCCTAGCGAGCCGCCCGGTGTGCCAGCGAGCGAGCCGGGCAGCGAGCCGGCGAGCGAGCCGCCCAGCGAGGCCGCCAGCCCGACTCCCGTCCCGTCGCAGGGTCCGCCGGCCAGTCAGCCGGCCAGCCAGGTGCCGAGCGCGCGGGCCGGCCCGGCGGCTGTCCCGTCGGCCGACGATCTGCCTGCGGCGCGGGGGACCGAGCCCTACGAGCTCACCGCCATCGAGCAGGCCGCCGCCATCCGGCGCCGGGAGCTCAGCCCGACCGAGCTCGTCGAGCACGCGTTGAAGCGGATCGAGGAGCTGGACCCGGTACTGGGCGCCTTCGTCACCGTGATCGAGGAGGCCGCCCGGGCCCAGGCGAGCGAGGCGGAGCGCAGCCTGTCCGAGCCGGCCCCGCCACCACCGCTGCTCGGGGTGCCGACCGCGATCAAGGACCTCGCCATCACCGCCGGCGTACGCACGTCGTTCGGCTCCGAGGTGTACGCGGACTTCGTGCCGCAGATCGACGACGACTCCGCACGGCTGCTCCGCGAGGCCGGTGCGATCAGCCTCGGCAAGACCGCCACCCCGGAGTTCGGGCTGGCGCCCTACACCGAGCCGGCGGGCCGGCCGCCGGCCGTCACGCCGTGGGACATCTCGCGACTGGCGGGTGGCTCGTCGGGAGGCGCCGCTGCCGCGGTCGCCGGCGGGCTGGTGGCCGTCGCGCACGCCACCGACGGCGGCGGCTCGATTCGCATCCCCGCGGCGGTGTGCGGCCTGGTCGGCCTCAAGCCCACCCGCGGCCTGGTCAGCCGCGGCCCGGCCGGCGGCGACCCGCTCGGGCTCTCGGTCGCCGGCCCGTTGGCCCGGACCGTCACCGACGCAGCGGCCCTGCTCGACGCGCTGGCGGTGCCGGTGCCGAGCGAGCCCGGCAGGCCGGCCGGCTCGGAACCGGCGGGCAGCTACCTCGGACACGCGATGCGGGCGACACCGGGCCGGCTACGCATCGGGCGGTACGCCACTCCGCCGGTCCCGGACCTCGAGCTGGATCCCGAGTGCCTGGCCGGCTACGAACGGGCGTCCACGCTGCTCGCCGAGCTCGGCCATGAGATCGTCGAGGTCGACCCAGGGGTCGAGCCGGAGTTCGTGACGGTGTTCGAGACGATCTGGGCGGTGTTGTCCCACTCGTATCCGGTCGACCCGGACTCCGAGGACAAGCTCATGCCGCTGACCCGCTGGTGGCGGGAACGGGGCGCCGCCGTCAGCGGTCCCGAGATGCTCACGGCGATGCAGCGCGCCGGGATGGCCGCCCGGAAGGCCCTGGCCGCGCATGCCGTCGTCGACGTGGTGCTGACCCCGACGCTCGCGCAGCTGCCCCGGCCGGTCGGCTGGTTCACCCAGGGTGATCCCGCCGAGGACTACCGGCGGCAGAAGATGTTCACCCCGTTCACCGCGCTGTACAACGTGACCGGCCAGCCGGCGTTGACCGTCCCGCTGCACTGGACCGAGGACCCGGTCCTTCCGGTCGGCGTGCAGCTGGTCGGGATGCCCGGCGACGACGGGCTGCTGCTCGAGCTCGGGGGCCAGCTGGAGGCGGCGGCACCGTGGCGGCACCGGCGCCCGACGATCGCGGGCTCCTAGCACACTGCCCGGCTCAGCCGGCGACCGTGCGGTGTGCCCGGCGGGCCCGTAGGACATCGATCAGCAGGGCGATCCCGACGACGACGACGATCGCCAGGCAGAAGCTGCCGATCGTGTCGGTGGCGTAGTGCCCACCGCGGGTCGCCACCGCGAAGCCGATCACCGTGCCGGCGAGCAGCGCGCCGGCCGCGGCCAGCACCGCCACCCGGTACACCCGCGCACCGGCGAAGCTGATCACGATGACCGCCAGCACGACGGCGATCGCGGACAGCCCGGCGGCGTGGCCGCTCGGGAAGGCGAAGTCGCCCGACCGGGTCCGCCCGATGACCGGCTTGAGCACGATCGTTGCGAGTCCGGTGAGCACCGGCCCCGACGCGGCAAGCGCGGCGAGCCACGGTCGCCGCAGCCACAGGCACACCACGGCGAGCGCGACGCAGGCGACGCCGACCAGGGTGGGCGCGCCGAGGCGCTGGATCAGCGAGAACAGGCCGCGAAAGGGTGCCAGGTACTCCCTGGTGAGCGCGGCGACCGCGGCGTCCAGCCGTCCCGATCCGTCGTCCCCGGCGTAGCTGACCGCGAGCCCGAGGAACAGCGTGGCGGCGATCAACACCGCGATCGTGGCCGGCCGGCGAAGCTCCGGCGGCAGAATCGACGGTTCCCGGCCGTTCGCCGGTCCCCGGCCCGACACCGACCCCGATTCGCTGACACCGACGCCCACTCCGACACGCTACCCATCCGGTCGGTGGAACCGCCGCACGTCGTGATCACGACATGGCCGCGTAGGGATGCTCCGACCTGGTGAACCGCTGGTCGCCGCCGTCGGCTACCGTCCGTCGCGTGCCGGTCGAGCAGATACTGCTGATCTTCGTCGGGGTCCCGCTGGCGTTGTACCTGCTGATCTACCTGGCCGTTGCAATGTCCGATCGGCGGCCTCGGCGGAGGTACCGGCCGGGTCAGCCGTGGCACTTCCCGGCGCTGTGGTGGACCGCCAATGCCGAGGACGCCGGGTTGGACCCGCTCCCGCCGGCGACCGGGACGCGTGATGGTGGTTCTGGGGGCGGCCCGCCGCCGAAGGTCGGAGGGGGCGCCAGTGGCAACTGGTGAGCACGCACCGGTACCTGCCGACGGCCAGCTGGAACCGGGCTCCGGGACGGCGCCCGGTGCCGTGGTGACCGCGTCGGGGCGGCTATCGGCGGCCGTGGAGCACCGCCCCGAGCAGATCAACTCACCGTTCAGCCCGGTCGAGCTCTCCCGGCTGGACGAGGCGTTGACGATGGCCAGCCGGGAGACCGGGCTGCGCTTCAACCTCTACCTCGGCGAGCTGGGACCGGATCCGCGGAACGCCATTCACGAGCTGCTGACCGGGCTGGGGGAGGCGGCGAGCGGTTCGGTCGTCATCGCGGTGTCCCCTGAGCAGCGGCTCGTGGAGATCGTCACCGGGGAGGCCGCCGCCGAACGGCTCGCCGACCGCGGCGCCAAGCTCGGCGTGATGAGCATGGTCGCCGGCTTCCGCGACGGCGACCTTGTCGGCGGACTGATCAAGGGCCTCCGGATGCTGGCCGACCAGACCGACCGCGTCCGGCGCTGAGCGCGCGCACCGGCTAGATCAACCCTGATCGTCAACCCCTGATAGATCAACCCTGGTCGAACTCGCGGGCGGCAAGTGCGCGGACGATGCCGGCCTGACCTTCCGAGACGAGCCGGCGTAGCGCCGGTGGGTGCGACTCGTCGGCGAGCCAGACCTCGGCGGCCTCGACAGTGGACTTCTGCACCGCCCAGGACGGGAACAGCCCGAGCACCACCGACTGGGCCCGCTCGCTGGTCCGCCGCGACCACACGTCGGCCACCGCGGCGAAGTAGCGCTGCACGTACGGCATCAGCAGGTTGCGCTGGGCGGGGTGGCTGAACCCGGAGATGATCGCCTCGTTGATCGCGTTCGGCAGTTCGTCGTCGTACACCGCGCGCTGCCACGCGGTGGCCTTGGCCTCGGCGGTGGGCACCAGTGCCAGGGCCCGTTCGGCCTGCCGGGTGCCGGTGGAGGTCGGGTCGCGCCGGGTCTCCTCGGTGATCTCGCGCTCGCCGGCCGCACCGTGCGCGACCAGCGCGTGCAACAGCCGCCAGCGCAGGTCGGTGTCCACGGTCAGCCCGTCCGGCACACCACGGCCGTCCAGCCAGCCGGCGATCGCGTCCAGCGTCGGCGCGTCGAGCACCGATCCGGCCAGCGCGTTGACCCCGGCGAGCTGGGTGTCCGAGCCGGCCGGCGCCGAATCGATCAGCCGGTGCAAGGCCGCGCGCAGCATCGGCCAGCCCTGCTCGGCGGCCCAGGACTCCTCGGCGTAGGAAGCGACCGCGGTCTGCGCCTGCTGGATGAGCCGCTGCACCACACCGATCTCGGTCTCCGCCGCGATCCCACCGCTGACCAGCGTGGCGAAGTCGCGCGCCTTGAGCTCGGCCTCCCTGGTCATCTCCCAGGCCGCCGACCAGCACAAGGTTCGCGGCAGCGGATCGGCGATGTCCGCGATCCGGTCGATCAGCACGGCCAGCGAGTCGGCGTCCAGCCGCAGCGCGCAGTAGGTCAGGTCGTCGTCGTTGACCAGCACCAGCTTGCCGCGCGGCAGCCCGACCAGCTCGCCGACCTCGGTGCGGGCCCCGGTCACGTCGACCTCGACCCGGTGGCTGCGCACCAGCTTGCCGCTCGCCGGGTCGTCGTCGTACACGCCGACCGCGATCCGGTGCGTGCGCAGCTCGCCGGCGCCCGGGCGGGCGCCGCCCTGCAGCACCGCGAACGTGGCGAACCGGCCCTGGTCGTCGACGGTGAACTCGGGGCGCAGCAGGTTCAACCCGGTGGTCTGCAGCCACTGCGCGCCCCAGCCGGAAAGGTCGCGCCCGGACGCCTGCTCGAGCGCGTCGAGCAGGTCGGCCAGCGTCGCGTTGCCCCAGGCGTGCTTGCCGAAGTAGCCCCGCAGCCCGGCGAGGAAGTTCTCCAGCCCGACGTAGGCGACCAGCTGCTTGAGCACGCTGGCGCCCTTCGCGTAGGTGATCCCATCGAAGTTGACCTCGACGGCCTGCAGGTCCGGGATGTCCGCGGCGATGGGGTGGGTGGACGGCAGCTGGTCTTGCCGGTATGCCCAGGACTTCTCCACGTTGGCGAACGTCGTCCAGGCGTTGCGGTACTCGGTTGCCTCGGCCTGACAGAGCACCGACGCCCAGGTGGCGAACGACTCGTTCAGCCACAGGTCGTCCCACCACCGCATGGTCACGAGGTCGCCGAACCACATGTGCGCCATCTCGTGCAGCAGGGTCTCGGCGCGCCGCTCGTACAGGAACCGGGTCACCCGGCTGCGGAAGACGTAGTCCTCCAGGAACGTCACCGCGCCGGCGTTCTCCATCGCCCCCGCGTTGAACTCCGGCACGAACAGCTGGTCGTACTTGGCGAACGGGTAGCGGGTCTCGAAGGCCCGGTGGTAGTAGTCGAAGCCCTGCTTGGTCTCGGTGAACAGCCGCTCGGCGTCCATGTGCTCGGCCAGCGAGGCTCGGCAGTACAGACCGAGCGGGATGCCGTCGTGGCTGTCCCGCCATTCGGCGTACGGGCCGGCGATCAGCGCGACCAGGTAGGTGCTGATCCGCGCGGTCCGCTCGAAGACGTGCGTCGTCGCCCCGCCGGTCGCCGGCTCGGTGTGCACGACCGGGGCGTTCGAGATCACCTTCCAGCCAGCCGGCGCGGTGACAGTGAGCCGGAAGGTCGCCTTGAGGTCCGGCTGGTCGAAGCAGGCGAACATCCGCTTGGCGTCGGCGGTCTCGAACTGGGTGTAGAGGTAGGTGCCGCCGTCCACCGGGTCGACGAAGCGGTGCAGCCCCTCGCCGGTGTTCATGTACCGGCCGGTCGCGGTGACGGTCAGCTCGTTCTGCGCGGCGAGACTCGGCAGCGCGATGCCGTCCTCCTCGCGGTAGTCGCTGACGTCGAGGTCGACCCCGTTGAGCAGTGCGCCGTCTACTCCTGCGGCGACCAGGTCGACCCAGCTCGACGCGCCCGGCTCCCGGCTGGTGAACCGGATCATGGCCTCGGTGCGGAAGGTCTCACCGCCCGGCTTGCCGGCACCGTCGGTGAGGTCGAGGTGGACGTCGTAGCTGTCCACCTCCAGCTGGGCGGCCCGCTCGGCGGCGGCGGTCCGGGTCAGATTGGGAGGAGCCACGTTCGATGATCCAACCACCCGTGCCCCCGGTCCGCCTCTGGGTTTCCGGCCGGCCCCACCTCGGGGACCCACGTTGGTCCCACACTTGTCGCGCCTTTTTCGAACGACAGGTCGCACTCGTCGCGGGTTTTCCCAACGACAAGTGGGCGGCGTGCCGGGAACAAATGTCGTGGCGGGCCGGGTTGCCAGGATCATGCCGAGCACTCAGGTGGATTTCTGGTTCGACCCGGTGTGCCCGTGGGCGTGGCTGAGCTCGCGCTGGATGCTCCAGGTCCGGGAGGTCCGCGACATCGACCTGCGCTGGCACGTGATGAGCCTGGCGATCCTGAACAGCGGCCGCGACCTGTCCGAGAGCTACCAGGCGACCATGGACAGCTCGTGGGGCCCGGTGCGGGTGTGCATCGCCGCGGCGGCGGCACACGGCGACAAGGTGCTCGAGCCGCTGTACACCGCCCTCGGGAACCGGTTCCACGGCCAGGGCAACAAGGACCGCCCAGCGGTGATCGCGGAGGCGCTCGCCGAGGTCGGGCTGCCCGCCTCGCTGGCCGACGCCGCCACCAGCACGGAGTTCGACGAGGCGCTGCGGGCCAGCCATCAGGCCGGCATGGCTCCGGTCGGGGACGACGTCGGCACGCCGACCATCCACGTCGACGGCGCCGCGTGCTTCGGCCCGGTGGTGTCGCGGGTGCCGCGGGGCGAGCAGGCCGGTGAGCTGTTCGACGCGGCCGCAGCCCTGTCCCGCTACCCGTACTTCTTCGAGCTCAAGCGCACCCGCACCGAGAGTCCGCAGGTCTGACCGAGGCCGACTTGTCGTGGGAAACCACCCGCTGAACGTGCACCTGTCGTTCGGAAAACCCACGACAAGTCGGTGAGGGTCGGTCCGGGCGTCAGAAGTGGGGGAGCGGCTCGGGGGTGCTGGGCGGGGGGACGACCGGGCCGATGTCGCCGTCCGGCGCGCTGTCCAGGTCGACGATCACCGGCGCGTGGTCGCTGGGCATCCGCCCCTTGCGGGCCTCCCGGTCGACCCAGACCGCGCGCACCCGCTCGGCCACCGAGGACGCGGCGAGCACGTGGTCGATCCGCATGCCGAGGTCCTTCGGGAACATGCCGGCGCGGTAGTCCCAGTAGGTGAACACCCGTTGGGTCGGCCACCGTTCGCGGAGCACGTCGTGCAGCCCGAGGTCGACCAGCGCCCCGAACGCCGCGCGCTCGGCCGGTGTCACGTGGGTGGACTCCGCGAACGCCGCCGGGTCGAACACATCGGCGTCGGCCGGCGCCACGTTCATGTCACCGCAGACCACCGGAGGCGGCTCCGTTCCCAGGGCCGCCTGGAGTGCGGCGTACCACTCCAGCTTGTAGTCGTAGTGCGGGTCGCCCAGCGCTCGCCCGTTCGGTGCGTACACCGAGTACACCCGCGCTCCGGCGCAGGTCGCCGCGATCGCCCTGGCCTGCAGCTCGCCGGCGAAGGTCGGCTCGGCGGGCAGCCCGACGCTCACCCCGTCCAGCCCGACCCGGGACAGGATCGCCACCCCGTTCCACCTACCCTCGCCATGCCGCGCGACGGCGTAGCCTCGGCGGGCCAGCTCGGAACCGAGCAGCCCGTCGAAGTCCTCGTCGGAAAGCTTGGTCTCCTGTAGGCAGAGCACGTCAGGCTGGCGTTTGTCGAGCCAGGGAAGCAGCCTTGGGAGCCGGATCTTCGCGGAGTTGACATTCCAGGTGGCCAGGCGCACATCGCGCGAGGTTACGGGGAACGGGCAAGCTGCGATGAACTACACAAAGGACCATCAGCGGAGGACAGGCCGCGACATGACCGAGCACCTCCGGGTCGCCAACCGCTACCGGCTGGAACGCCGGATCGGCGCGGGCTCGATGGGCGTGGTCTGGCAGGCCAGGGACGAGCTGCTCGGCCGGCCGGTGGCGCTGAAGGAGCTGCTGGTCGCACCCGAGCCGGCCGGCGCGGTGGACGGTCGTGGACCCGCACGGGCGGAGGAGGCCCGCGCCCGGATGCTGCGGGAAGGCCGGCTCGCCGCCCGCCTTCAGCACCCGCACACGATCTCGGTGTTCGACGTCGTGCTGCACGACGACCGGCCGTGGCTGGTGATGGAGTACCTGCCGTCGGTCAGCCTGGCTCGCCGGATCGCCGACGGCGGCCCGATGTCACCGCAGGAGACTGCCCGGATCGGCGAGCAGATCGCCGACGGCCTGGCCGCCGCGCACGCCGCCGGCATCGTGCACCGCGACGTGAAGCCCGGAAACGTGCTGATCGCCGAGGACGGCACGGTCAAGCTCACCGACTTCGGGGTCTCCCGGGCAGTGGACGACGTCACGATCACCCGCACCGGCCTCATCCAGGGCACCCCGGCCTTCCTTGCCCCCGAGGTCGCCCGCGGCGATCCGCCCACCGCGGCCTCGGACGTCTTCGCGCTCGGCGCCACGCTCTACACCACTGTCGAGGGCGAGCCCCCGTTCGGGCTGTCGGACAACACCCTGGCCCAGCTGCACGTCGTCGCCGCCGGCAAGGTCCGCCCGCCGACGGGCGCCGGCCCGCTCACTGCGCTGCTGATGCGCCTGCTGCGTAGCGATCCCGCCGAGCGTCCGACGGCCCGCGACGCCAAGCTCGCCCTGGCGGCGGTCGCCACCGGGACGGCGGGCATCAGCACCGCGGGTGTCGGCACAGCGGCGGACACCATGGTCGGTGGGGCGGCCGCGCCGTCGGTCGGGTCGGACGCCGCCGGGCGAGCCGGACCCGCGGTGTCGGTCACCCCGTCGCATCCGACGCTGGTCGGTGTGCCCCCGGAGCCGGGATGGTCGTCCCACCAGGTGGACGAGCAGGCACCCGAGCCAGCCGACCGTCCGCGGCAGCGGATCCGGATCGGGATCATCGCCGCGGTGCTCACGCTGCTGGTGCTGGCCGGCGTGGGCACCCTGGTCGCGATCGCGGCCACGAACACGCCGGCACCGGGACCGGCTCCGGCCGCGGCCGCACCGCCGAGCCCCGCGCCGAGCGTCGCACCGACCGGCGAACCATCGGCTGCCGAGCAGACCGAGTTCCTCGCGCAGTACTACGCATTGCTCCCGAACGACGTCGAGACGGCTTACGCGCTGCTCGGGCCGGCCGCGCAGCAGCGCTCGAACGGCTTCGACGTGTACCGGAAGTTCTACAACCAGATGGCCGCGGTGACCGTGATCGATGGACCGCGCGTCGTCGGCAACGGTGAGGTGCAAGCCACGATCCGGTTCGAGGACAAGGCCGGGGTCGTGAACAACGACGTGTACCGGTTCACCGTGCAGCGGGTCGACGGTGGCCGGCTGCAGATAGCGGACTTCCGCCGGATCGGCGGCTCGCGCGGCTGATTTGCGGCTAGTTCGCGGCTGGTGGCGTGGGGTGCTAGGCCGTCCGTTCGCCGGCTGCCACCAGGTGCGGCCGCAGCCATTGCGCGACGTCGCGGACGAAGACCGTGCGGTTCGCGGTGCGCAGTACCTCGTGGCCCTCGTCGGCGAACACCAGGTAGCCCGGCGCGCAGCCGCGCTCCTGCAGCGCAGCGACGAGCTGCTCGGCCTCGGCGAGCGGCACGTTCGTGTCGTGCGCGCCGTGCACCACCAGCAGCGGGGCGGCCAGCCGCTCGATGCGGTGGATCGGGGACAGCGCCTTCAGCAGCGCGCCGTCCCGCCGCGGGTCGCCGTACTCGGTGATCGCGGGCGCGGCGATCCACGGCTCGGTGTAGGCGTAGAACGACTCGAAGTCCGCGATCCCGCAGACGCTGACCCCGACCCGGAACAGCTCCGGGTGTTCGACCAGCGCGGCGAGCGTCAGGTAGCCGCCGTAGGAGCGCCCGGCGAGGCCGACCCGGTCCGGGTCGGCGACCCCGGCACCGACCAGGTAGCGCACGGCCGCCGCCACGTCGCCGATCGCGGCGAACCGCCGCTCGCCGTCGTCCGCCTGCACGAACCACCGCCCGAAGCCCCCCGAGCCCCGGACGTTCGGCGCGAACACCGCGATGCCGTTGCTCAGCCAGCTCCTGGTACAGCGGGTTGAACACCGGTCGTTCCTGCGCCTCCGGGCCGCCGTGCAGCCAGATCAGCACGGCGTCGGGCGCGCTGCCCCGGTCGGCCGGCCGGTACAGCCATCCGGTCAGCCCCAGCCCGTCCTCGGCGGCGAACCGGTGCGGCTCGGGGCACACCGGCGCGTGCAGCGGCCAGGCCGGCGGTTCGGCGGGAGCCAGCCGGACCGGCTCCGCGTCGGCAGCGACCGGCAGCGGGTGGCGCAGTATCCGCGGCGGCTCGGTCGCCGACTCCACGCCGAGCACCAGCGAGCCGCCGTCCCTGGCGAACGCGCAGCTCACCACGACCTCGCCGGGCACCGGAACCGGCGTGACGGCGTCACTGTCGAGGTCCCCGTCGACGTCGTCGGCGATGTCGCGCAGCTCGACCTCGCTGCGGCCCTCGACGTTCCACACGCAGGCCACCGAGCGCCCGGTCGGCTCGAGTGCGAACCGCTCCAGCTCGACCCCGGCGCGCTCGGCGACGACGGTGGTGGCCTCGAAGTACCCGGCGGCGACCCGGGGCAGCGCGAGCAGCGCGGCAAAGTCCCGGCCGGCGTCGGTGTGCAGGTAGATCGTCCGGTCGTCCGGGCCGAACCGGCCGTCGGCGATGCCGGCCGGATCACCGAGCAGCTCGACGTGCTCGCCGGCCCGGGTGTCGACCAGCAGCAGCCGGCGCGCCCCGCGCCGCCCGACCCGGACCACCGCGTAGCGGCCGTCGTGGCTGAA
Organism: uncultured Actinomycetota bacterium; assembly: GCA_963776255.1. GTDB lineage: Bacteria > Actinomycetota > Actinomycetes > Mycobacteriales > Pseudonocardiaceae > Pseudonocardia. The sequence continues at coordinate 307,891 of CAVZMB010000021.1, forward strand.
GCCGCACACGTAGGCGGCGTGGCCGCTGGCGAGCTGGCGGCGGCGGCCGGTGCACACGTCGACGACGTGCGCGTCCAGGATCGACGGGTCCAGCGGGTTCGTCTCGGTGACGCCGAGCATGTGGCCACCGGCCTGCCAGCGGCCGAGCATCGCCGCACCGGTGGGCGTCCCGGCGATGATCCGCTGGTCGGAGCCGTCCGGGTGCAGCGCGCGGACCCTGGTGCGCTCGCCGCCGTTCGGTGCGGTGAGCAGGCACAGCCACTCGCCGTCCGGCGACCAGCTGACGGCCCGGACGATGTCCTCCCCGGTCGGGACGGCCCGTGCGCCGTGGCCGGCATCGGACAGCCACAGCTGCGGGCAGCCGCCGCGGTCCGACACGTAGGCGAGCGTCTCGCCGTCCGGAGACAGCGCGGGGGACGTGCAGCTCTCGGCCTCGAGCCAGGCCAGCTCCCCGATCTCTGCTCGACGCTGGGCCAGGCGCCGGTCGGCGAAGCTGTGCTCGGCTCGTTCCACTCACAACCCCCGTTCCTGCAGCCACATCTCGAGCAGCGCCGCTTGCCACAGCTGGTTGGACCCGAGCGTCGTCCGCTCTGAGTTGGGATCGGCCAGCATGCGCTGCAACCAGTCCGAGCGGAAGAGCCCGCGGTCTTTCGCGACCGGATCCGTTACCGCTTCGCGCACCCGATCGAGGAACGCGCCGGAAAGGTGCCGGATCGCCGGCACCGGGAAGTACCCCTTCGGCCGGTCGATGATCTCGTCCGGCACCACGCCCGCGGCTCGCCTCCTTGAGCACGCCCTTGCCGCCGTGCGCCAGCTTGAGCTCCGGCGGGCAGGCGCCGGCCAGCTCGACCAGCTCGTGGTCGAGGAACGGCACCCGCGCCTCCAGCCCCCAGGCCATCGTCATGTTGTCGACCCGCTTCACCGGGTCGTCGACCAGCATGACCGTGGTGTCCAGCCGCAGCGCCGCGTCCACCGTGGAGTCGGCACCGGGCGCTGCGAAGTGCCCGGCGACGAACTCGCCGGCTCGCGTCGCGATCGAGCAGCCACTCCGGCTCCAGCAGGCCGGCGAGGTCGCGCGTGCGGGCGGTCGACGAACACACCGGCGTAGGCCTGCTGCGCACGGTCCCGCGGCACCCCGGCCAGCGGCGGGTACCAGTCGTAGCCGGCGAAGACCTCGTCCGCGCCCTGCCCGGACTGCACCACCTTGACCGTGCTGGGACACCTCCTCGGACAGCAGGTAGAACGCGACGCAGTCGTGGCTGACCATCGGCTCGCTCATCGCGGCGATCGCCGCGTCCACCGCGGGCAGCAGCCGGTCCGAGCTGACCATGATCTGCTGGTGGTCGGTGTCGAAGTGCTTGGCGATCAGGTCGGAGTACTCGAACTCGTCGCCGGACTCGCCGCCCGCGGCCTCGAACCCGATGCTGAACGTGCGCAGGCCGTGCTGCCCGCTCTCGGCGAGCAGCGCCACGATCAGGCTGGAGTCGATGCCGCCGGACAGCAGCACGCCGACCGGCACGTCGGCGACCATCCGGCGCTCGACCGCGATCCGCAGCGTGTCGAGCACCGCCTCCGGCCAGTCCGCGCGACGTCCGGCCGGGCCCGGGTGAACGGCGGCCGCCAGTACTCCGATCCTCGGTGCGCGCCGTCCGGGTGCACGTGCGCACGGTGGCCGGCGGCAGCTTCGGACCCCGGCCAGGATCGTCCGCGGCGCCGGGACCACCGAGTGGAAGGTCAGGTAGTGGTGCAGCGCGACCGGTCGATCGAGGTGTCGACGTCGCCGGCGGCCAGCAGCGCCGGCAGCGTGGAGGCGAACCGCAGCCGGCCGGGCGTCTGCGGCCAGGTACAGCGGCTTGATGCCGAGCCGGTCGCGGCCGAGCACCAGCCGCGCCGCTGTCCCGCTCGAGGACGGCGAAGGCGAACATGCCGAGGAAGTGCTCGACGCAGTCGGCGCCCCACCGGTGGTAGGCCTTGAGGATCACCTCGGTGTCGGAGTGGAGAAGAACCGGTACCCGGCGGCGCGCAGCTCGTCGCGCAGCTCGCGGTAGTTGTAGATGCAGCCGTTGAACACCGCGGTCAGCCCGAGCTGCGGGTCGACCATCGGCTGGGCGGCCCGGTCTCGAGAGGTCGATGATCTTCAGCCGGCGGTGGCCGAGCGCCGCGTGCCCGCCGCCGTGCAGCCCCCGCCGTCCGGACCGCGGCGGCGCAGGCGCCGCGGTCATCGCGCCGGACGCGCCTCGACGTCGGCCGGCTCGACCGTCGAACCGGACTCACCCGCGATGCCGCACATCTGAGCTCCCTCCCGGGCCCGAATCGGCCAGCCGGATCAGCGCCGAACCATCAGCGCAGGATCCAGGTGTCCTTCGAGCCGCCGCCGCGCGACGAGTTGACGATCATGCTGCCGGCCGGCGCCACCCGGGTCAGCGCCGCCGGCGCCACCTCGGCCCGCTCGCCCAGCAGCACGAACGCGCGCAGGTCGACGTGCCCTGGGCTCGAGCCGCCTGGCCGTCGAAGATCGGGTGGGTGGACAGCGCGACCAACTCCTGGGCGACCCAGCGGTGCGGGCTCGGCGCGGATCTGCTCGCGGACAGCGTCTGCAAGCTCGTCCGGCTGGCGTGCGGGCCGATCACGATGCCGTCGCCGCCGTAGCCGTCGACCGGCTTGAGCACCAGCTCGTCGAGCCGGTCGAGCACGCTCGGCAGCTGCTCCGGGTCCGCGCACAGGTAGGTCGGCACGTTCGCCAGCAGCGGCTTCTCGCCGAGGTAGTACTCGATCAGTCGCGGGCACGTACGCGTACACCGCCTTGTCGTCGCCGACGCCGTTGCCCAGCGCGTTGGCCAGGCTGACCGCGCCCGGCGGCGACCGCCTCGCAGACGCCGGCCCGAGCGGGCAGCCGTCCGCGCCGGTCGCGTGCACCAGGTGTCCTCGTCCATCCGCCGGTAGAGCACGTCGACCGGTGCCGGCCGTCGGCCGGACACCCCGCGCTCGTCGACGAGCAGCTCGGTGCGGCGTGACCAGCGGGACGCCCATCTGCTCGGCCAGCATCCGGTGCTCGAACCACGCGGCGTCCGCTCGCCGCGCTGAGCAGGCCACCCGGTCCCGTTCGACTCGGTGCCGTCGAGTCCGTCGAGTCCGTCGAGGTCGCCGGCGGGTGCGGTGTCGACGTCCAGGCTCGGCGGCGCCGCGGCGCGCAGCGTCTTGCGCAGCAGCTCGGGCACCGCCTCGAGCGGCACCACGCCGGCCGGCGGTTCGAGCTCGGGCAGCACGCTGCGCACCAGTCGACGGCTGCTGCATCGCGTACCCGATCCCGGACGGCACCCGCAGGTTGTCCTCCAGCACGCAGCCAGCCGCCGTCGCCGTCGCGCACCAGGTCGATCCCGCTGACCGCGGCGCGCACCGCGTCCGCCGGGAACAGCGCGCCGACCGGCTCGCAGCCGGGCGAGCCGTCGACCACCCACTCCGGCACGACGCCGTCCCGGACGATCTCCCGCTCGCCGTACACGTCGTGCAGGAACGCGTCCAGCGCCCGGACCCGCTGGATCAGGCCGGCCTGCAGCGTCGCCCAGTCCTCGGCGGTGACGATCCGCGGCACCAGGTCGAGCGGGAAGAGCCGGGTCGGGCCGCCTCGTCGGCCACCCGGAACGTGACGCCGCGGGCGCGCTGCTCGTCGTCCGCGCGGCCTCGCCGCGGTCAGCCCGCGGGCACCGATCCGGTCCAGCGTGCGGAACATCCAGCCGTAGTGCGGGCGGGCCAGCCCGAGCCGGCTGACCGCCTCGTCGAAGCGCCCCGGCGGCGGCGGTGTAGCCGTCCAGCAGCTCGGTGCGCGCCGGGACGGTCGCGGTCGCGTCCAGCGCCACCGGCTCGCCCGCGGTCTCGGCGAGCAGCACGTCGACGACGTCGGTCAGCTCGCCGCGCAGCCCGAACACCCGGCGCTGCCGGGCCGCGGCGCTGCCGCTGGCCAGTGCCGCCTGGTCAGCTCGTGGACCTGCTCCCAGTCGCCCAGCGCCTCGAGCTGCGGGCGCAGCCCGCGCGACCAGCCGCTCGACAGCGACCGCCGGCGAGGTCAGCGCCGGCACCGGCGATCGGGGCAGGTCGACCAGGTCGCCCTCGAGCCCGGACCGGGCCGCCCGCCACGTCGCCGCCCGGAGCAGCTCGGGCGGGTCTGCGGCAGCGGGCGGCCGAGCTCGATCCACTCGCAGGCCCGGCGCACCAGCGCCCGGAACAGCCCGGCGACCAGCACCACGTCGTCGACGGTCGGGCAGGCGTCGCAGATCCGCAGCTCGACCGTCGGCAGGTGCGCCGACGGCCGGACGTCGAAGTAGACCATCCCCGGGTCGCTGATCGTGCCGGACGCGACCAGGTCGGCGACCAGCGCGTCGTACTCGGCCGCGGAGCGCACCGGGCCCGGCGGGCCGGCGGTCGGCCAGCGCTGCCAGATCAGCGTGCGGTAGCTGGCGTAGCCGCTGTCCTGGCCCCGCCAGTACGGCGAGCTCGCGGACAGCGCCAGCAGGATCGGCAGGTACGGCGCGACGTGCTGCACCACCGCGACCGCGACGTCCCGGTCGGGGACGTCGACGTGCACCTGGGCGCCGCAGATGTGCTGCTCACGGACCAGCAGCTGGTACTCGTGCTGCATGCGCTCGTAGCGGGCGCCCGCGGAGATGTCGGTGCCGCTGAGGTCGACCAGCGGGACCGTCCCGGCGGCGACGACGCCGAGCCCGAGCGGCTGCGCGACCTCGGCCAGCCGGTGGCGTAGCCGCCGGATCTCGACGCGCAGGTCGTCCAGTGTCTCGCAGGGAGCGGTGTTCGCCTCGACGAGTGACCGTTGCAGCTCCGGCGCGAAGGAGTCGCCGTCCAGCCCGGCGAGCAGCGCGTCTACCTCGGGAGCCGCCGATCTGGTCCGCAGGTCGACGACGTGGAACTCCTCCTCGACGCCGATTTTGGGTGTCCCGGCCGCGCCCATGTGCAGTGACGCTAGGCGATGGTTGTTACCGGCAGTTTTCCTCGCCGTGATCCGTGCTGGCGAACGGCACGCCCGAGAACGGCGAGCGGCCGGACGGATCCCGCCAACGGGGCCGTTCAGGGTAAGTCGGACCGGCAGGGTGCCTAAAGCGGCCGTCCCGGGGTTCGGCGACGGCGCCGCCGGGCATTCTCCTTGGGGGCATCGCCCAGAGCGTGTCGTGCCGAACCTAAGGAATGGCCGTGCCGCAGAAGAGGCAATATCTCCCCCGAATGACCAAGTGGCAGTACGTCGTCCGGGTCGCCGGTTACGACCAGGAGGACGGGTACTTCGCGGTGGCCGATCAGGGCGAGCGCGTGCCGCTGGTGGAACACATCGATCTGCTCGGCGACATGGGCTACGAGCTGACCGCGATCACCCCGCCGAGGCTGTTGCCGACGTCGGCCGGCGGCGGGGAGATCGTGGAGTTCGCCTCGCACGAGAGCGACTATCTGCTGATCTTCAAGCGCCCGGTTCCCGGCTGATCGGCCTCTGATCACGCTCCGTTCCGATTACTAGTGCCCCGCGTCGCAGGACATTAAGCTGCCGCCGACCGCCGGCCGAGGGGCCGGCCGCCGACGCGAGAGGCCTATGCACGCCATGAGTGCAGTCGACGAGATTCTGTCCGACATCCCGGTCAACCAGCTCGCCAAGCAGCTCGGTGCCGACGAGGCGACGACCGAGCAGGCCATCCGGGCGGCGCTGCCGGCGCTGATCGGCGGGATGGAGGCCAACGCGCAGGACCCGGGCGGCGCGGCGTCGCTCGCCGAGGCGGTCGGCCAGCACGACCCGGGGCTGGTCGAGGGCGGGGTCAACCTGAATGAGGTCGACACCCAGGACGGCGCCAAGATCGTCCAGCATGTGTTCGGGCCGAACCAGGGCGAGGTCGTCAACCAGATCAACGGCTTCATGGGCGGAACCGGCGGTGAGCTGGTCAAGAAGTTGCTGCCGATCCTCGCGCCGATCGTGCTGGCCTGGCTGGCCAAGAAGTTCACCGGCACCGGGGCGGGCGCCGGCGCCGGCGCCGGTCAGCAGGACAACCCGATGGGCGGGTTGGTCGACGTGCTCGGTGGGCTGCTCGGCGGTGCCGCCGCCGGTGGAGGCAGCCAGGGCAGCGCGATCACCGACCTGCTCGGCGGTCTGCTCGGCGCCGGCCGCAAGTAGCCCTCCTAGGCGGCGATCAGCATCGGTCGGCCCCGGTCGTCCGGCTCGCCGCCGAGCAGCACCGCGCGTCCCGCCGCCCATCGCGCCGCCGACCAGGCGCAGGCCAACGCGTCGAGCACGTCGTCCAGCCGCGCTCCGGTCGGCAGCTCGGCCAGCGCGGCCGGCACGTCGAGCCAGCTCGCCAGGGCCGCTATGCGCTGGCCGGCGCCGCGTGCCGTGCGCTTCGGCGCGAACAGCCGGCCGGGTGCCAGCTCTCGGAACGAGAGCTCGGGGTGGGTCTCGACGACCGTTGTCGGCAGCGCCATCGACGCCCACTCGGCGATCTTCGGCACGATCCGCCAGGTCTGCTGGCTGATCGCGTACCCGGTCGCTGCCCTGGCCAGGCCGCATGCCTCGGTGTAGTCGGACGCGGCCAGCACCGGGCGCGGCGGGGCCAGGAACACCGAGGAGCGGGCCGGCCCGAGCCGGGCGGCGGCGAGCTGGTCGCAGCTCCGCCGGCCGCGGGCCGGCACGCCGAGCGGAATGTCCACGCCGACCGCGTCGCATCCCGCGGTCCAGGTCAGCACCGCCGCGGCGTCGGGCAGCACGTTCCAGTCCACGCCCCAGTCCACGTCGCTGCCATCGGCGCGCAACCGGGCGACCACCCATCCGTCCGGCACCCCGTCCACCCCGGCGATCCACATGGTAGGGAAGGATGCCGCGCGTGCGCGTCTACCTTGGCTCCGACCACGCCGGCTTCGAGTTGAAGGCGTATCTGAATGCGCATCTGACCGGCCTCGGTCACGAGGTGGTGGACGTCGGCCCGCACAGCTACGACCCCGACGACGACTACCCGGTGTTCTGCATCGGCACCGCCCAGCGGGTGGTGGGCGACCCGGGCAGCCTCGGCGTGGTGATCGGCGGATCCGGCAACGGCGAGCAGATCTCGGCGAACAAGGTGAAGGGCTGCCGCGCGGCGTTGACCTGGAGCGTCGAGACCGCACAGCTGGCCAGGCAGCACAACGACGCGCAGGTGGCCGGAATCGGCGCCCGGATGCACTCGGCCGAGGAGGCCGCCGAGATCGCCACCGCGTTCGTGTCCACGCCGTTCTCCAACGGCGAGCGGCACGTCCGGCGGATCGCCATGCTCACCGCGTACGAGGTGACCGGCGAGCTGCCCGCACTGGGCTGACTCCCGGCGGCTCGCCGTGCCCGAGGGCCACACGCTGCACCGGCTCGCGCGGGCGCACCGGCGCTGGTACGTCGGCGCCCCGGTCGAGGTGTCCAGCCCGCAGGGACGGTTCGCCGCCGGCGCCGCGGCGGTGCACGGCCGGGTGCTGCTGCGAGCCGATGCGCATGGCAAGCACCTGTTCCACGTCTACCGGCCGGACCTCGTGGTGCACGTGCACCTCGGATTGATCGGCGGGTTCACCGAGGGCGTGCTTCCGGTGCCGGAGCCGCGCGGGCTGATTCGGATGCGTCTGGTCGGGCCCGAGCACTGGTCCGACCTGCGCGGACCGGCGGCCTGCGAGCTGCTGAGCACCGGGGAGGTCGAGGCGCTGCGGGCCCGGCTCGGCCCGGACCCGCTGCGTCGCGACGCCGACCCGGACCGGGCCTGGCGGCGGGTGTCCAGGTCCAAGGCTCCGCTCGCCACGCTGCTGATGGACCAGTCGGTGATCTCCGGGATGGGCAACGTGTACCGCGCCGAGCTGCTGTTCCGGCACGGCCTTGACCCGTGGCTGCCGGGCAGCGGCTGGCCCGCGAGCAGTGGGACGCGCTGTGGAGCGACCTGGTCACGCTGATGCGGGACGGCGCGCGCCGCGGTGTGATCGACACCGTCCGGCCGGAGCACGACCCGCGGCTGCGCGGTGCGCCCGGGCGGCGGGACCGGCACGGCGGCGAGGTGTACGTGTACCGCCGCACCGACGCGCCGTGCCTGGTGTGCGGCACCCCGGTGCGGCGCGTGGAGCACGCCGGCCGGAACCTGTACTGGTGCCCCAGCTGCCAGCCGGCTACCGGGTAGCGGCCGGGCGCTCAGCGACTTGTCGTGGGAAACCACCCAGCCCGCAGCGACTTGTCGTTCGATTTACCCGCGACAAGTCGGTCGGGCTAGAAGTCGAAGCCGCCGCCGCCGCCCCAGTCGCCGCCGCCGCCGCCCCAGTCGCCGCCGCCCATGTCGCCACCGCCCGTGTCGCCACCACCGTCGGCACCGGCATCACCCCCGGCGTCGCCACCGGCGTCGGCCTGGCCCTCGGCGTAGCCGGCGTCGAAGCCCTGCTCGTAGGGCACCCCGTGCATACCGCTGAACAGGGCGTCGAACAGCAGGAACGACCCGATGCCCCACGCTCCGGCGGTGAGCGCGCTGCGCCACCACGGTTCGGAGTACCAGCCGGCCGGCACCGGCCGGCCCGCGACGTTGCCGCCCGGGTAGTAGTGCCGGTTGCGGTCGGACGGGTCGGGCGAGGCGCTGTAGTGGTGCCCCTCCACGTCGACGTCGCGGGTCTCCGTCACGGCTCCCGCCCGGGCCTGGCCGGGCAGCGGGGGAAGCTCGGGGCCGGGGTCCAGCCCCATCGCGGTGCGCGCCGCGCGCACGTAGTACAGCCCCTCGTGCGCGGTCTCGATCACCTGGCGGGACTGCGCGACGCTGCGGGCCTGGTCCATCTGGCTGCCGGCGGCGGTGTAGCGCTCGGCGGCGTCGGCTATCGCCTGCTTGGACGCCTCGTCGGTGCCCTGCAGGTTCAACACCTGCCCGCCGAGCCGCTCGACCCAGCGCCGGGCTTCCGAGCGGGCGTCCTCCAGCTCGCGCTGCCTGGACACCGCTCGCTGCCGGAAGAGCCACACGCCTCCGCCCACGACGAGCAGGACGATGAGCAGGGTCACGATGGTGCCGGTCACGGCACCGAATGTACCCCCGATTCGGGCACCGACCTCCTAGAACACCTCGGGGCAGTACGGCTCGGCGTCCCCGGCGAACGCGCGGGAAACCGACACCAGCGCAGCTGGGCGCAGTTCCTGCACCCGGCCGGCGGCGGCGAGCGCGGTCAGCCGGGTACCGCCGAGATAGGCAGCCGCCAGGTCGGCGACATCGCAGCGCAGGTCTGCCTCGGCGGCGCTCGGCTCGACGGACGCCGTTCCGTCGGCTCCGACCTCGAACCGCCAGCGACCGGCGTTCCACGGGCAGAACGCATCGGTCACCTCGAGCACCAGCGAGCACCTCGCGGCATACCGTCGCCCGGCCAGCGCGCGGGGCAGGTCGACCAGCCGCAGCCAGAGCTGGTCGCCGACGTCGGCGATGACCCCGCGGGGGTTCAGCAGCAGCAAGGTCAGCGGGTCGTCCAGCGCGAGGTTGCGATAGCCCACCTCGGACACCAGGTCCAGGTCGAGCATCGTGCGCCAGAGCGCCGCGCCGGCCGACGGGGACGCCGGCGCCAGCTCGTGCACGTCGATGACGTGGTTCGGACCGTTCTCCGACGAGCCGGGCCGAAACCGGAACACCGCGTAGCCGTCCGGGCCGTCGGGCCCATGGTGGACCGCGTAGCGGAATGCGGACGCTCCAAGGCGCATCTCGGCCAGGTCGGCTAGCCAGTACTGCCAGCTCCCCTCCGGGCGGGACAGCCAGCCGACCCGATGCGCCCGGATCGCCTCGTGCACCTCGCGCATCGGTCCTGCCGCAGCCGCCGCGTCGAGCAGCTCCACCCGGCTCACCTCGGTGATCTCGGATCGGAAGACGGCGCCGGCCGCCACCCGGGCGCTCGCGCGGCGCGACGCCACCCCGTAGCCGAACCGTCCGTAGAGCGGAGCCTGGGCGGACCAGAGCACCGCTATCGACTCAGCGCCCGACTCGTGCAGCCCACGCAACTGGGCGTGCATCAGCGCTGTGAACACGCCGCGGCGCCGCGCGTCCGGGAGCACCCCGACGTAGGTCACCGCCGCGGCCGGCAGAAAGCCCGGTCCGGGCACGGTGATCTCGCGGGTGAGGATGCCGCCGCCGCCGAGCAGCCGGTCGCCGTCGTAGATCCCGTGCGACCGCTCGGGCTCCCACGGCGCACGCTCCCGCTGGAGCTCCGCCTCGCTGAGGTCGGCCAGGAACGCCGCGGCGACGACATGGCTGAACTCCGGCCAGTCGTCCGCGCTGAGCGTGCGCACCACCAGGTCGGACATGCACTGTTCATAGCCGGGCGGGCCCCGACCCGTCGAGTGGATTGCGGGCTGCGCTCGCGACCGGTTGTCAGCCGATCGCGCTCACCGTCGCGACCCGCGGGTCGGACTCGTCGAACTGGGTCCGGTACAGCTCGGCGTACCGGCCGTCGGCCGCGAGCAGCTCGGTGTGGGTGCCGCGCTCCACCACCCGGCCGTCCTCGATCACCAGGATCAGGTCGGCGGCCCGCACGGTGGACAGCCGGTGCGCGATGACCACCGCGGTGCGCCCGGCGAGCGCCTCGGTCAGCGCCTCCTGCACGGCCGCCTCGGACTGCGAGTCCAGGTGCGCGGTGGCCTCGTCGAGGATCACCACCCGCGGCCGGGCGAGCAGCAGCCGGGCGATCGTCAGCCGCTGCCGCTCGCCGCCGGACAGCCGGTAGCCACGCTCGCCGACGACGGTGTCCAGCCCGTCCGGCAGCGAGGCCACCAGGTCGGCGAGCCGGGCCCGGCCCAGCACCTCCCACAGCTCGTCGTCGGTCGCCTCCGGCCGGGCCAGCCGCAGGTTGGACCCGATCGACTCGTGGAACAGGTGGCCGTCCTGGGTCACCATGCTCAAGCGTGTCCCGGATCGAGTCGAACGACAGCTCCCGGACGTCCACACCGGACAGCCGGACCGCGCCGCTGTCCACGTCGTAGAGCCGGGGCACGAGCTGCGCGATCGTCGACTTCCCCGCGCCGGACGAGCCGACCAGCGCGATCAGCTGTCCCGGCTCGGCGCGGAACGACACCCCGTGCAGCACCTCGACCCCGCCGCGGGTGTCCAGCGCCGCGACCTCCTCCAGCGAGGCGAGCGAGACCTTGTCCGCCGACGGGTAGCCGAACCGCACGTCGTCGAACTCCACCGACACCGGCCCGTCCGGCACCCGCTTCGGGTTCGGCCGGCTCGGCGATCAGCGGCTTGAGGTCCAGCACCTCGAACACCCGCTCGAAGCTGACCAGCGCGGTCATCACCTCGACCCGGGCGCTGGCCAGCGCGGTCAGCGGCGCGTACAGCCGGGTGAGCAGCAGCGCCAGCGCGACGACGTCACCCGGGTCGAGCTGGCCCTGCAGGGCGAAGAACCCGCCCAGCCCGTACACCAGCGCGAGCGCCAGCGCCGACACCAGGGTCAGCGCGGTGACGAAGACCGACTGCACCATCGCGGTGCGCACCCCGATGTCGCGCACCCGGCCGGCCCGGGCGCCGAACTCGGCGACCTCGTCGGCCGGCCGGCCGAACAGCTTGACCAGGGTGGCGCCCGGGGCGGAGAACCGCTCGGTCATCTGGGTGCTCATGGCGGCGTTGTGGTCGGCCGCCTCCCGCTCCAGGCGGGCCAGCCGCTTGCCCATCCGCCGGGCCGGGATGCACGAACACCGGGAGCAGCAGCAGCGCCAGCAGCGTGACCTGCCAGGACAACGTCAGCATCACGACCAGCGTGAGCAGCAACGCGACCAGGTTGCTCACCACGCCGGACAGCGTGTCGCTGAACGCCCGCTGGGCGCCGATCACGTCGTTGTTCAGCCGGCTGACCAGCGCGCCGGTGCGGGTGCGGGTGAAGAACGCGATCGGCATGCGCTGCACGTGCTCGAACACCGCCCGCCGCAGGTCGTAGGATCAGCCCCTCGCCGATGTTCGACGACAGCCAGCGGGTCACCAGGCCCAGCCCGGCCTCGGCGATCGCGATCACCGCGATCAGCACCGCGAGCCCGATCACCAGCTCGGCGTCGCCGCCCTGCACGATCGCGTCGACCACCCGGCCGGCCAGCACCGGCGTGGCCACCGCGAGCACCGCGATAGCCACGCTGAGCAGCAGGAAGATCGTCAGCCTGGCGCGGTGCGGCCGGGCGAAGGCGAGGATGCGCTGCAGGGTGGCGCGGGAGAACGGCCGGCGGTCGCCGTCGTCGTGCATGGCGTGGTACATCGACATGTACGCCGTGACTTCCATGTCCACGAGATCAAGCCTCCGCTCTTTGCCCGCAGGCTAGCCGCGCCCCCCGACAACCCGCCGCCGATTAACGACCGCCGCCGCCGGGGGCGGAACGAACGGCACTTTCGTGCAATAGGGCCGTACATCGGCGCCGTTCGCACCGTGCCTGCCGCCGCAGGCTAGAATCCTCAAGTGGACTTCAGGTCAACCGGTAGCGGAGCAGCACCACGTCGTCCAGCCTGCGCGTCTCGACCAGTCGCGGCCGGGTCGCAGGCAGCCGGCCGTCGGGGCGCAGGAAGCGCGGCGCCCGGTCGTCGCCGACCAGCACCGGTGCGACGGCGAGGTGCAGTTCGTCGGCCAGCCCGGCGGCGAGCAGCTGGGTGTGCACCGACCCGCCGCCCTCGACGAGCAGCCGTCGCACCCCGCGCTGGGCGAGGTCGGCGAGCACCCGCTCGACGGAGAGCGGATCACAGGGCGCGACGGTGGCGGCCGGGAGCCGCTCGGCGAGCGCCGCGGCGATGCTCGGCGGGCAGTACACCAGCTTGTCGACCTCGCCCTCGGTGAAGAACCGGGCGGTGGGAGAGAGGTCACCGCTCGCGGTCAGGCAGACCTTCGCCGGCCGCCCCGGTCGCTGCAGCGCGCTGTCGCGCACCAGCAGCCGCGGATCGTCCCGGCGCACGGTGTTCGCGCCGACCAGGATCGCGTCCGCCCGGGCCCGCTCGGCGTCCACCCGCGCGAGGTCGGACGGGCTGGACAGGATCAGCCGATCGGGTCCGGCGTCGTCGAGGTAGCCGTCCAGCGACACCGCGGCGCTGAGCACGACATACGGCCGGTCCGTCATCGCCTCATCCTCCGCCGGACTCGTCGTCACCGCGGCGCAGCGCCGATCTCCACGGTGAGCTCGCGGCCGAGGAACCGGCCGACGTCCGCGCCGTCGGCGAGCAGTTCCTCGCGGGCGACCGCGGTCAGCGGCTCGAACGGTTCGACGGTGATCCGCGCTCGATCCAGCCGCCAGGTCCCGGCCACCCGCCCTTCGACGAGCACCACCGGCCGGATGAACCCGCCGCCGGCCTGGATGCGACCGGCCTGCGCCGGGTCGAGGACGAAGTCACGGCTGCGGTAGCCGAGCAGCAGCGGGTCGAAGTGCCCGAGCAGCCGGACCGGAGCGTCGGCCGCCCGCCCCGGACGCGCCGCCGACGACGCGCCGTGCGAGGAGCCGCTCAGCTCGAACGCCCGGCGCGCCATCGCCGTCGGCAGCCCGGACCAGGCGACGAAGTCCGCCACGTCCGCCGGGCCGTGCCCGGCGAGGTAGCGCCGGGCCAGCTCGGCGAGCGCCCGGTCCGCCGGCACCGGCTCGGCCGGCGGCACCCAGTCGTCCAGCAACAGGAACGTGTCGGGGTCGGGACCGCAGCAGATCAGGCCGCGCAGCGCGGCGTAGCCGACCAGGTGCGCCGGCGCCTGGGTGCCAGGGTCGACGCGCGACGCCGTGCTCGATCACCCGGTCGATCAACGTCGCGCGATTCAGCGGCGGCGAGCCGGCCAGCACCTCGGCGATCGCCGCCAGCCCGTGCTCGCAGGTCGCCTCGTCCAGCCCGAGCTGTTCGCGGCGCCGCCGTCCGCGGGCCGCGAACACCGGGCCGAGCAGCCCGAGCATCCAGCGCACGTCCTCGGCCGCCGCCAGGTGCAGCGTGCCGCGCATCAGCCAGGTGCGCACGAGCCGCCCGCTCGTGCCCGCTTGATCGACGTCGTGCGCGGTGGTCGCCGAGGTGCGGGGCCGCAGCGACAGCCGGGCGGCCGAGGGGAGCTGCGCCTGCACGGCGCTCAGCCGGCGGACGGCAGCCAGCACCTCGAAGGGTCGGTCGCCGGCGAGCAGCTGGGACCGCAGCCGCGTCGCGGTCACGCTGACGCCGGTCAGCCCGCCGCGTGCGCCCTCAGAGGGTGGCGAGCGCCGGACGGGCGAAGTCGAACTGCCCGCCCCGAGCGGCGGTCAGGAAGGCAGCCCACTCAGGGTCGGTGAAATGCAGCGGCACAGCGCTGCGGATGGAGCTGACGTGCCAGCGCGTCGCGGCGGGTGTGCCGCGATGACGGGTGACCGCGTCCGCCGAGGTGACGGTCGGGATCGGCGCACCGGCGACCGCGGCGGCGAGGAAGACCGTCCACTCGTCGAGGTCGAAGCGCAGCACGGGTCCGGTGCCGCAGTCCTTGCTGTCCCGGACCAGCACGCCGTCGGCGGTTTGGGCGACTTCGACGCAGCCGGGCTCGTCGGTGGTGAGGCGGGAGATCAACCAGGTGGGTGGGTCGGCCGTGAGCATCGGGAACTCCTGGTAGGTCCGTTCCGGCGCCGAACCGGGCGGGGTGGCGCCCGCCGGGCAAGCCGATCACCCGGCGTCGCGATGGTAGCCCGCGATGTGATCTTTAACGGCCGAATCGCCGGTTCGGACCCGGTGTGGAGCCGAAATGCAGTCACACTGCGCCCAACGTGATCACGTCCCCCGGGAGCAACGGCAGTTCGCCGTCGGCCGACACTCGGAGCCCGTTGAGCGTGACGACCGCCTCAGCTGGCGAGCCCGAAGCCGTCCGCCGCCGCCGCCTCGGCGAGCGTAGCGGCCCGAATCGTCACGCTCGCCCGTTCGTCGCGGGTTACCAGCACCTCGGGGGCGGGTCGCGCCCTGGCCGCCAGGTACTCCGCAGGAGTGTTGACGTTGATCACGGACTCCAGCAGTGGGTCGGCCGCGATCAGGTTCGGGTCGGCGAGCAGCGCCGCCTCGTTCAGCTCGCTGACCCGGCAGCGCGCGAACAGTGCCGCCGGCCGGTGCTCGCCGCTGGCGAGCAGCTCGACGATCAGTCTGTCGAGCTCGGGGCGGTACGCGGCGGACAGCGGCTGTGGGAAGCCATGCGCGTGCGGCAGGGCAACATCTACCTCGCTGGCTGCGTCGGCGTCCCAATCGGCGTCCCAGTCGGCGTCCCAGTCGGCGTCCCAGTCGCCGTCCAGCCCGGCGAGCACCCCGGCCACGAACACCGGGTGCAGGAAGGGCAGGTCCACCGCGGCCACGAACGCGATCGGAACCCGACCGCGCACGGCGGCCAGGCCGGCGGCGATCCCCTGCAGCGGGCCGCGCCCCTCGGCGGCGTCCTCGGCGACCTCGACCCACGGCGGCAGCTCGGGCAGGTCCTGACCGGGGGCCCGCACGACCACAACCGGGCCGTCGACGACGCGATCCAGGATGCCGACGGTCCGCCGCAGCAGCGTCGAGCCGTGCCAGTCCAGCGTCGCCTTCGGCTGGCCCATCCGGCTCGACCGGCCGCCGGCCAGCACTATCCCGGCGGCCGGCATGCGGTTGATGCTAGGCGGGGGCGCACTGTCGACGCCGGTGCGGCCTGGTGGTAGGCACTTGCCGTGCGAACCGACCCGATCACCGCAACCGTCCACCGGACCTGGGCCGTCGACCTGGAGCCGTGGACGCTCTACGAGATGCTGCGGCTACGGGTCGACGTGTTCGTGGTCGAGCAGTCCTGCCCGTACCCGGAGCTGGACGGCCGGGACCTCGAGCCGCGCACCCGGCACTACTGGCTCGGTGGGGACGGCGTGCCCGAACCGGTGCTCGGGTGTGTGCGGCTGCTGAAGGAGCCGGCGGGGGAGTACCGGATCGGACGGCTGTGTGTCGGGCGTGACTACCGCGGCCGCGGGCTCGGTAGGCGGTTGATGGACGGCGTGCTGGCCGAGGCGCGCAACGGCACCTGCCTGCTGGACGCGCAGGACACCGTCGCCGGCTTCTACGCCGGGTACGGCTTCGAGGTCGTTGGCGAGCCCTACGACTGGGACGGCGTGCGGCATGTGCCGATGCGCCGGGCGGCAAACCCGACATAGATCTCCAGAGATGATCCCAGTCTGCTGCGCGATACTGACGGCCGGACGTTCCGGGGAAGGGCGGCAACCATGAGCGAGGACGCCGGCCGGACGGCCGAGCCGGGCTCAGCGCTGCCGCCGGACCCGCTGCCCGCCGAGCCCGCACCGCCGGTGGTCCCGGAGCCGGGTGGCGGCGTGCCGGCGGTCGCCCCGGACGGCGACCTGGCCGGGAAGCCGAACGGGTCGGCCGAGGTCGAGCTCGGCAAGTTCCGCGGGCTGTGGATCGGCGTCACGATCTCCGCGGTCGTGCTGCTGTTCCTGTTGATCTTCATCCTGCAGAACCTCGCGGTCGCGAACGTCACCTTCCTTGGCGCGACCGTCTCGCTGCCGATCGGCGTCGCGCTGCTGTTCGCCGCGATCTGCGGAATCCTGCTGGTCGCGATCCCGGGCTATCTGCGGATCCTGCAGCTTCGACGGGCCGAGCGCCGCGGGCGCGGGAAGCGCTGACGGTGCTCCGGCTGGCCGGTACGCCGCTGCCCATGGTGGGGCGCGCCCGGATGTACGTCTGCGGCATCACCCCGTACGACACCACCCACCTCGGGCATGCCGCGACGTTCGTCTGGGCCGACGTGGCCGCTCGGGTGCTGCGGCACATCGGCGTCGAGGTAGAGGTCTGCCGGAACGTCACCGACGTGGACGACGTGCTGGACGCGGCGGCGCGGCGGGCGGCGACCCGGTCGGACAGCTACGCCGCGGTGCAGCAGTTCCGCTTCGAGCGGGACATGGCCGCACTCGGCGTGCGGCGGCCGACCCACGAGCCGCGGGCCCACAACCACGTGACACAGGTCGTCACCCTGGCCGCGGCACTGCTCGCCAACGGGGCCGCGTACCGCAGCGGCGGTTCGGTGTTCCTGCGCGGGGCCGAGCCGGCGGCGCGCGCCGGGTTGGACCCGGACAGCGCTGTGGCGCTGGTGGCCGAGTACGGCGAGTCGCTCGACGAGCCGGCCAAGGAGCACCCGCTGGACGTGGTGGTCTGGCGCGCGGCGATCCCGGGCGAGGCGGCCTGGCCGAGCCCGTGGGGCGAGGGGCGCCCAGGATGGCACGCCGAGTGTGCCGCGATGGCCCTGACCACCCTCGGTCCGGCGCTCGACCTGCACGCCGGGGGTGCCGACCTGCGCTTCCCGCACCACACCTACGAGGCGGCGATGGCCGAGGCGGTGACCGGCGTGCGACCGTTCGCCAGGGCCTGGCTGCACGTCGGCACGGTGGGCGTGGGTGGCGCGAAGATGGCGAAGTCGGTGGGCAACCTGGTGCTGGTCGCCGACCTGCTCAAGGAGGTACCGGCGGCGGCGGTGCGGCTGCTGCTGCTGGACCGTCCGTGGGGGCAGCCCTGGGACTTCGATCCCGCGACGCTGCCGACCGCGAGCGCGCGGCTGGAGCGGCTCTACGCCGCGGCCGCGCGCAGCGGCGGCACCGAGGCCGAGCTCGACGAGGTGAGCTCCGCCCTGGCGAACGACCTCGACGTGCCGCGAGCGCTGGACGTCGCCGAGGAGTCCGGCGGGCAGCCCGCACGTACCGCGCTCGCCGTGCTCGGGCTGACCTGAACATGGCGAGCGGCCACGGGCACGGCGGCGACGGGCACGGCGGCCACGGGCACGGCGCGGACCGCGGCGGCCGGTTGCGTGCGTTCGGCGGACACCTCGGGCACCGGGTGAGACACCTGCTCGTGCCGCACAGTCACGACGCCGCCGCTCGCGTCGACTCCGCGCTGACCACCAGCCAGGAAGGGCTGCGCACGCTCTGGGGCTCGTTCGCGGTCCTACTGCTGACCGCGGCGGCGCAGGCGGCGGTCGTTGTGCTGTCCGGCTCGGTCGCACTGCTCAGCGACACCCTGCACAACCTGGCCGACGCGTTCTCCGCGATCCCGCTGGCCATCGCGTTCACCCTCGGCCGCCGCGCGGTGACCCGCCGGTTCACCTACGGACTCGGGCGCGCCGAGGACCTCGCTGGACTTGTCGTCGTCGGGTTGATCGCGGTGTCCGCCGCGATCGCCGGGATCGAGTCGATTCGCCGGCTGGCCGAGCCGCAGGAAGTCCAGTTCCCGCTGGTCGTCGCCGCTGCCGCGGTGCTGGGGTTCGCCGGCAACGAGATCGTGGCGCAGTGGCGGATCCGGGTCGGCCGGCGGATCGGGTCGGCGGCCCTGGTGGCGGACGGGCTGCACGCCCGGACCGACGGGTTCACCTCGCTGGCGGTGCTGCTCGCCGCCTTCGGCGCGCTGCTCGGCTGGTGGTGGGTCGACCCGGTGGTCGGGCTGCTCGTCACGGTGCTGATCGTGGTCGTGCTGATCGGAGCCGGCCGGGAGGTGTTCGGCCGGCTGCTGGACGCGGTGGACCCCGAGCTCGTCGAGCAAGCCAGCACGCTGGCCGCCGCCACGGACGGCGTCCTCGGGGTGCCCGGCGTGCGGCTGCGCTGGTCCGGGCACGGGCTGCTCGCCGAGTTGACGATCATCGTGCCGCGCGCTGCGACCCTGCTCGAGGCGCACGAGATCGCCCATCACGTCGAGCACGACCTGCTGCACGGCATGCACCGGCTGGTACGTGCCCACGTCCACCCGCACCCGGAGTCCGAGCACGGCACCGACGACCACGAGGTGCTCGCGCACCACGAGGACCGGGGCGACGACAGCGCCCCCGGTCCGTAGGGCACCGCCAGGCCGGGCCGCTATGCGGCGCGGCGCGGGCGGCGGCCCTGACGCGCGGCGGGTCGCCTACGCCGGTTCGACCGGCCGGCAGGCTGGGCCGGCGGCGGATCGGCGACGGGCACCCCGCTCGGCCGCCGCGCCCCGGTGATCCGGCTCAGCTCGGGTGTCCCGGGGCGCACGTTGGTGACGGTCGGGGCGACCCCGGCCCGCGCGGTGAGCGTCTGCACGTCGCGCCGCTCGTCCGGGGTCACCAGCGTGACGACGGTGCCGGCCTTTCCGGCCCGTGCCGTGCGTCCGGCGCGGTGCAGGTAGTCCTTCTGGTCACCGGGAGGATCGACGTGGGCCACCAGGTCGACGTCGTCGATGTCGATGCCGCGGGCGGCGACGTCGGTGGCCACCAGCACCGGGATGCGGCCGTCGCGGAACTCGGTGATCGCCCGGGTGCGGGCGTTCTGTGCCTTGCCGCCGTGCAGCGCGCTGGCGTTCACCCCGGCCGTGCGCAGCCGCTTGGTCAACCGGTCCGCGGACCGTTGGGTGCGCACGAACAGGATCGTGCGGCCATCGCGTGCGGCGATCTCACCCACCACCGCCGGCTTGTCCGCGCCGCTGACCAGCAGCAGGTGGTGGTCCATCGTGGTGATCGAGGCGGTGGCCGGCGCGACCGAGTGGCTCACCGGATCGGTGAGGTAGCGGCGCACCAGCTTGTCGACGTCGTGGTCGAGGGTCGCCGAGAAGAGCAACCGCTGGCCGTCGGCCGGGGTCAGGTCGAGGATCTCGCGGATCTGCGGCAGGAAGCCCATGTCGGCCATCCGGTCCGCCTCGTCGACAGTGGTGACCGCGACCGCCGACAGCTGGCAGGTGCCCTGGCGCACGTGGTCGGACAGCCGGCCCGGGGTGGCGACGAGCAGGTCGACGCCGCGACGCAGCGCCTCCGCCTGCCGTCCGAACGAGGCACCGCCGACCACTGCGGTGGTGCGCAGCCGCAGGCTCGCCGCGTACGGCTCCAGCGCGTCGACGACCTGGCTGGCCAGCTCGCGCGTCGGCACCAGCACCAGCCCGCGCGGCCGCAGGGCGGCGGCACGTCCGCCGGCCAGCCGGCTCAGCATGGCCAGCCCGAACGCGAGTGTCTTACCGGAGCCGGTCTGCCCGCGGCCAAGTACGTCGCGGCCGAGCAGTGCATCCGGCAGGGTGGCGGCCTGGATGGGGAACGGGGTGTGGAAGCCGGCCCGGTCGAGGGCGCGGAGCAGCGGCTCGGCGAGGCCGAGGTCGGCGAAGCTCGGCATGAGTCCGCCGGGCGGGGACCAGGGCCGCATCTGATCGGCGTTGGCGACCTCGGGGCGGGCCGGTGCCGGCGCATGCCGCCGGTGGGACGTCGCGGTGCCCGGTGGGCGGCGACGGGGGGAGCCCGCCGGGCGGGTTGCCCGGCGGGTGGAAGGGAACTGCACGGACGACTGCACTGACAGGGGACCTCCGGATCGATGACACGCCGATCCGTGAGTGCCCGCCGGCCGATGCGGCCGCGCGCGATCATGGGGGCGAGTCCGGGCGCGGCGTCACGCGCCCTTGATGTTTCTTCGAATGCACCGCCGCGGTTCGGACGCTTCCTGCGGTGCCGTCTACGACAGTCTATCGGATCTCCTCTGATCCGCCGGCTCACCGGCGTTCGATCTCGGCGCGGAGCAGTTCGAGCAGCGCGGCCGGGTCGGCGGTCTCCGCAGGCAGGCCGCGGCTGGCGAACCACGATGCGATGTTGCGCACGTCGCGTTCGAGGTAGCCGAGCCCACCCGGGTTCGCCAGCACGCTGACCACCTGCGGGAGGTCGATGAGCACCAGCCGCCCCTCGTGCACGAGCACGTTGTAGGCGGAAAGGTCGCCGTGCGTCAGCCCGAGCTCGGCCAGCCGCAGCAGCGCCTCGACGAGCTGCCGCCACAGCTCGGGCAGCTCGCTGCGGCGAGGGCGAAGCTCGGCGAGTCGCGGGGCCGCCGCGCCGTCCGGTGAACCGATGAACTCCAGCAGCAGCTCGGTGCCGAGCAGCTGGACCGGGTAGGGCACCGGCGCCCCGACCCGCCACAACGTGCCGAGCGTTTCGAACTCGGCGCCGGCCCACTGGGTGGCGATCAGGCTGCGCCCGAACGCGGTGCGGGTGGCCATCGCCCTGGTCTCCCTGGAGCGCCGCACCCGCCGTCCCTCCAGGTACCCGGCGTCGCGGTGGAACATCCGGTGCTGCGCGTCGCGGTAGCGCTTGGCGGCCAGCAGCACCTGCCGTCCGGTGTCCGGGACGCGGCGTTCGACCAGGTGGACGTCGGCCTCCTTGCCGGTCTTGAGCACGCCGAGGTCGTCGTCGACGGCGGCCAACTCGGTGATCACCCAGTCCGGTCGCGGGGTCGGGCCGTGCAGCGCGACGTCCCAGGTGGACCAGCGCCCACCGTCCGGTGGCCCGTCGGTCCGGCTCGGCCGGCCGGCTCGTCTTACCCGGGCGGTCCGGCTCGTCGAGCTCGTCGTCGAAACGCCGCCGACCGCGGCGGCGCGGTGGATCGAGATCTGGGTCGAGGTGATGGTCGTGCTGACGCACTGGTGGGACTCCTGAGGCGAGGATTCGCCGCCCCACCGGCGCGCACGGATGCGCTCAGCCGGGAGGAGCGGATGGACGAGGGCGTGCCACGTCCCGGGCCGACCGTGACATCACGCACCTCCTCCGCTCGCGTTCCCGCTGTTGCGCCCGCAGCCTGGCAGCCGACCGCTGTCGGACGCCACCGGTTTTCGACGAGCGTGTTGTTGTAGATGTTGTTGTAGTAGACTACGCGGATGGACTTGACCGTGCGAGAGGCTGCCCAAAGGATCGGCCGCG
Source organism: uncultured Actinomycetota bacterium (assembly GCA_963776255.1). Lineage (GTDB taxonomy): Bacteria > Actinomycetota > Actinomycetes > Mycobacteriales > Pseudonocardiaceae > Pseudonocardia. The sequence continues at coordinate 329,533 of CAVZMB010000021.1, forward strand.
CCGAAGAAACGATCCGCCGATGGATCTGGTCCGGGCGGCTGCCCGCGCGAAAGGTCGGCAACGCCTATCGGCTCGCGGAAGCGGACCTGGACGCGGCATCGAGGAGCATCCCGGTGCCCCGCGAGGCAGCTGACCGGCGGGCCGCTTCACCCGATCTCCGCGAGTGGCTCGAGCGGCTGCTGGAGTGGCAAGCCGGCAACGCCGTCGACAAGCGGCCCGGGGCGTGGCGTCTGGTGGTCGAGGACCGGATCGAGCGGTCCGAGCGCGCCGGTCGGCATGCCGGTCGTTGACGCATCTGTCGTCGTCGCCATCCTCGCGCCGGATGCCGGGCAGACCGAGGTCGACGTTCATCGGCTGTGGCGCGAATGGGCCGATGGCGCAGAGCGGCTGCGGGCACCAGCGCTGCTCCGCCTCGAGGTCATGAACGCGATGCTCACTGGAATCCGGCGGGGGAGGTGGGACGGCGAGGCGGCGGATCAGGCCCACGCGTTTCTCACGACGTTCCCCGTCGTGATCGAGGATGCCGACGTAGACCGGGCCCGGGCGTGGGAGCTGGCCCGGCGATTCGACAACTGGCCGATATACGACATGGTGTACGTCGCCATGGCCGAACGGCTCGGCGAGCCGCTGGTCACCCTGGACGATCGCCTGATCCGCAGGTTCGCCACCTACCCCGGCTGGGTGGTCGGCCCGACCGGCTGGGACGCGCCCTAATCCGCTAACACCGACCGCGGGAGGCGTGGATACCCTCGCGGCGTGCTGACCAGGATGTCGTCGCTTTTCCTGCGGACCCTGCGCGAGGACCCGGCCGATGCGGAGGTGCCCAGCCACCGGCTGCTGGTCCGGGCCGGGTACGTGCGCCGGGTCGGCCCGGGCATCTACTCCTGGCTGCCGCTCGGGCTGCGCGTGCTGCGCAACGTGGAGCGGGTGGTGCGCGAGGAGATGGACGCCATGGGCGCCCAGGAGATCCAGTTCCCGGCGCTGCTGCCGCGCGAGCCCTACGAGGCGACCAACCGCTGGACCGAGTACGGGCCGAACATCTTCCGGCTGCGCGACCGCAAGGGCGCGGACTACCTGCTCGGGCCCACGCACGAGGAGCTGTTCACGCTCACCGTCAAGGGTGAGTTCAGCAGCTACCGCGACTACCCGGTGATCCTCTACCAGATCCAGACCAAGTACCGGGACGAGGAGCGGCCGCGGGCCGGCATCCTGCGCGGCCGCGAGTTCCTGATGAAGGACTCCTACTCCTTCGACCTCTCCGACGACGGCCTGCGCGAGTCCTACCGCAAGCACCGGGACACCTACGTCCGGATCTTCGACCGGCTCGGGCTGCGCTACGTGATCGTCTCCGCGATGTCCGGCGCGATGGGCGGGTCGGCGTCGGAGGAGTTCCTTGCCGAGTCGGATACCGGCGAGGACACCTTCGTGCGCTGCCTGGAGTCCGGGTACGCGGCCAACGTCGAGGCCGTCACCACGCCTGCGCCACCCGAGCAGCCGATCGAGGACCAGCCGCCGGCGGTCGTGCACGACACCCCGGACACCCCGACGATCGAGACGCTGGTCGACGTTCCTCAACGCGGCCGAACCTGGGCCGGGAGTTCACCGCGGCCGACACGTTGAAGAACGTCATGGTCAAGACCAGGGCACCCGGTGCGCAGGAGTGGGAGCTGCTCGGCGTCGGGGTGCCCGGCGACCGCGACGTCGACATGAAGCGCCTGGAGGCCGCGCTGGCGCCGGCCGAGGTCGCGCTGCTGGACGACGCCGACTTCGCCGCGAACCCGTTCCTGGTGAAGGGCTACATCGGTCCGCCGGGGCTGGCCGCGAACGGGGTGCGGTACCTGGTGGACCCCCGGATCGTGCGCGGCACGGCCTGGGTGACCGGTGCGGACCGGGCGGGGCACCACGTGGTCGACCTGGTCGTGCGGGCGGGACTTCACGCCGGACGGCACGATCGAGGCCGCCGAGGTGCGCGCCGGTGACCCGTCGCCGGACGGCGCCGGACCACTGGTGGCCGCCCGGGGGATCGAGATCGGGCACATCTTCCAGCTCGGCCGGAAGTACACCGACACGTTCGGGCTGGACGCGCTCGGCCCGGACGGCACGCCGATCCGGATCACGATGGGCTCCTACGGGATCGGGGTTTCCCGGCTGGTCGCCGCGATCGCCGAGCAGAGCCACGACGAGCTCGGCCTGGTGTGGCCGCGCGAGGTCGCCCCGGCGGACGTGCACATCGTGATCGCGGGCAAGGACGACGCGGTCCGGGCGGGTGCGGAGTCGCTGGCCGCCGAGCTGGACGCGGCTGGGGTCGGGGTGCTGCTCGACGACCGCAGCGCGTCGCCCGGGGTGAAGTTCGCCGATGCCGAGCTGGTCGGGGTGCCGACGATCGTGGTCGTGGGCCGCGGGCTGGCCAAGGGTGTGGTCGAGGTGAAGGACCGCCGCTCCGGCGAGCGCACCGAGGTCGCGGTGGACTCCGCCGTCGAGCACCTCACCGAGCTGGTCCGCAAGCACTGAGCGCCGCCGGTTCCGCAACGAGCGGCACTTTCGTGGAATAGGGCCGGACAAAGCTTCCGTTCGCGGCGGCGAGACGTGCTCCAGCGGCCGGTAACTCCGCGTTAACGCACGACCGCGGCTTGTTCACGGCGCGGAAACGTCACGCGCGGGCGTCCGAAACATCCCGCTCTGATTCTGTCCGCGACCGGCCTACCAGCAGGAGGGACAACCGTGCTCAATCCAGGCGATACCGCCTGGGTACTCGTCAGCGCCGCGTTGGTGATGCTGATGACCCCAGGCCTGGCGTTCTTCTACGGCGGCATGGTGCGTAGCAAGAGCGTCCTCAACATGCTGATGATGAACTTCATCTGTCTGGCCGTGGTGGGGATTCTCTGGGCCCTGTACGGCTTCAGCCTGGCCTTCGCCAACGACGCGTTCGGCGGGCTGATCGGAGGTCTCGACTACGTCGGCCTGCAGAACACGGTCGGCCAGCTGGCCGGCTACGCGGTGGCCGCGGACCCGGCGACGGGCGTGGCGGAGGTCCCGTGGCCCGGCCCGAACGCGATCCCGCTGCTGGTGTTCTGCATGTTCCAGCTGATGTTCGCGGTGATCACGCCGGCGCTGATCTCCGGCGCGGTCGCCGACCGGACCAAGTTCTGGTCGTGGACGATCTTCGTGGTGCTGTGGTCGACGATCGTGTACTTCCCGGTGGCGCACTGGGTGTTCTCCTTCGACGGGTTCGTCGGCGCCGAACGCCGGCGGTGGCTGGATCGCCAACCCCGACCAGCTGGGCGCGCTCGACTTCGCCGGTGGCACCGCGGTGCACATCAATGCGGGCGCCGCCGCGCTCGCGCTGGCGATCGTGCTTGGTCGGCGCATCGGCTGGCCGAAGGAGCGGATGCGGCCGCACAACGTGCCGTTCACGCTGCTGGGCGCCGCTCTGCTGTGGTTCGGCTGGTTCGGGTTCAACGCCGGCTCCGCGCTCACCGCGGGCGACCTCGCCGGGGTGGCGTTCACGAATACGATGCTGGCGACCTGTACCGCGGTCGTCGGCTGGCTGATCGTGGAGCAGATCCGGGACGGGAAGCCGACCACCCTCGGCGCCGCGTCCGGCGCGGTCGCCGGGCTGGTGGCCGTCACCCCGGCGGCAGGCTACGTCGCGCCGCTCGGCGCGATGGCCATCGGCGTGCTGGCCGGTGCGATCTGTGCGCTGGCGATCGGGCTGAAGTACCTGATGCGGTTGGACGACTCGCTGGACGTGGTGGCGGTGCACCTGGTCGGCGGCCTGGTCGGCACCCTGCTGGTCGGGTTCTTCTGCACCACCGAGGTGAACGCGCTGAGCGCCAACGGCGTCTTCTACGGCGGCGGTTTCGACCAGCTCGGCAAGCAGGCGATCGCGGCCGGCGCCGTGTTGGCCTGGTCCTTCGTCATCGCGATGATCCTCGGCTACCTGATCAAGTACACGATCGGGTTCCGCGCCACGCCGGAGGCCGAGTCCGACAGCATCGACGACGCCGAGCACGCCGAGAGCGGCTACGACTTCTCCACGCTCGGTGGCCGCGGAAATTCGAGTTTCGGGCAGCACGCCGCGCCACCCGCGACGTCAAAGGTGCCCGCCGGCGCGGGCAAGGAAGGCTGATCGCGATGAAGCTGGTCACGGCGATCGTCAAGCCGTTCGTGCTGGAGGACGTCAAGGGCGCCCTCGAGCAGCTCGGGGTGCTCGGCATGACGGTCAGCGAGGTGCAGGGCTACGGCCGCCAGAAGGGGCACACCGAGGTCTACCGAGGTGCGGAGTACGCGGTGGACTTCGTACCCAAGGTCAAGATCGAGGTCGTCGCGGACGACACGGCGGCCGAGAAGGTGGTCGACGCGATCGTGGAGTCGGCGCGCACCGGGAAGATCGGTGACGGCAAGGTCTGGGTGAGCCCGGTGGAGGCCCTGGTCAGGGTCCGTACCGGCGAACGCGGTGCCGACGCGGTCTGACGCCGGCTGAGGTCTGCAGGGTGGCCATGAGTGCACTCGACGCACTCATGGCCACCCTGTAACCGTTCGTTCGAACATCCCCTGGTGCACGGCGAGCTCGGCTGGGGGCCGCGGACAGGGAAGGACCGGCGAGCATCGCAGCGCGCGTGCGCGCGAGGAGCGGAACCGGTCCGGACCTGACCGTCAGAAGGCGAGAAACATTGGTGTTACATCGCTAGCGGGGGAGTTCACCGGTGCGAAACACGGCGTTCTTCTGGTGTAACAGGTGAGGTTGATCATTTCCGGAGGCTCACGACGACCTCCGGGAGGAACGAGTGATCAACACAGGGAACACGGCATACGTGCTCGGCTGCGCGGCGCTGGTGATGTTGATGACGCCGGGCCTGGCGTTCTTCTACGGCGGGCTGGTGCGCGCGCGCAGCGTGCTCAGCATCATGATGATGAGCTTCACCAGCCTGGCGGTGGTCGGCCTGGTCTGGGTGGTCTACGGGTTCTCGCTGGCCTTCGGCAACGACGTGTTCGGCGGTCTGATCGGCGGCCTGGAGCACGTCGGGCTGCGGGATGCCGCGGCGACGGCGGGTGCGGCGCCGGACGCCATCCCGCTGCAGGCGTTCGCCATGTTCCAGCTGATGTTCGCGGTGATCACCGCAGCGCTGATCGCCGGTGCCGTCGCGGAGCGCACCCGGTTCTGGCCGTGGGTGATCTTCATGGTGCTGTGGACCACGCTCGTCTACGTCCCGCTGGCGCACTGGGCGTTCGCGTTCAACGGCTTCGCCGCCGAGCAGGGCGGCTGGATGGCGAACACACTCAAGTCGCTGGACTTCGCCGGCGGCACCGTGGTGGAGATCAACTCCGGGTTCTCGGCGCTGGCGCTGTGCCTGGTGCTCGGGGCGCGCCGCGGCTGGCCGCGGGAGCCGATGCGACCGCACAACCTGCCGGCCGTGCTGCTCGGCGCCGGGCTGCTGTGGTTCGGCTGGTTCGGGTTCAACGCCGGTTCGGCGCTGGCCGCCAACGCGACAGCGGCGAACGCCTTCGTCACCACGATGACCGCATCGGCCGCGGCGGTGATCTCCTGGCTGGCGCTGGAGCACCGGCTGGACGGCCGGCCGACCTCGCTCGGGGCGGCGTCGGCGGCGATCGCCGGGCTTGTCGGCATCACCCCGGCGTGCGGCTACGTCGACACCATCGGCGCGCTGGTGATCGGCCTCGGCGCGGGCGTGCGTGTGCCAGCTGGCGATCAGGCTCAAGTACCGGCTCGGCTACGACGACTCGCTGGACGTGCTGGCGCTGCACGGTGTTGCGGGGCTCTTCGGCATGATCATGATCGGGCTGTTCGCGTCCAAGGCGGCGAACCCGGCCGGCGCGGACGGGCTGTTCTACGGCGGCGGGTTCGACCAGCTGTGGCGGCAGTCGGTGGCCGCGCTGGCCGCGCTGGTGTTCGCGTTCGCGGTCACCTACCTGATCAGCTGGCTGATCAGGGCCACAATCGGGTTCCGGGTGACCGGCGAGGTCGAGGCCGCCGGGATCGACGAGGCGGAGCACGCCGAGACGGCCTACGAGTTCTCCGCGGTCGCCGGGATGGTCCGCGCCGGCACCACGTCGGCGCGAGCACGGCTAGCTCACGAGAGGAGTCGAACCGATGAAGCTGGTCACAGCGATCATCAAGCCGTTCGCGTTGGGGGACGTCCGAGCGGCCTTGGAGGCCCTTGGCGTGCTCGGCATGACGGTCAGCGAGGTGCAGGGCTACGGCCGGCAGAAGGGCCACACCGAGGTGTACCGCGGTGCCGAGTACGAGGTCGACTTCGTGCCCAAGGTGAAGGTGGAGGTGCTGATCGACGACGGTCAGGCGGACAAGGTCGTCGACGCCGTCCTGCGGGCCGCCCGCACCGGCAAGATCGGTGACGGCAAGGTGTGGGTGGTCCCGGTGGAGACGGTGGTGCGGGTGCGGACCGGAGAGCGCGGAGCCGATGCCGTCTGAGCCGGTGGCGGACACCGGGTCGGCAACGGGCATCGCCAGCCCGGCAGCCGACCTGGTCCGGGCGCGCACGGTCCTGCTGGAACCCGGGTCCGGACAGCGCCGGTTGCCCGCCGACGCGCTGCGCGCCGCGCTGGTCGACCTGCACGACTTCTGGCTCTCCGGTCGGGCCGCCGCGATCGGGCTGACCACCGGTGCCGCACTCATCGCGGTCGGGGCATTGGGCCGCCGCGAGCTCGCCCCGTACTCCGACCTCGACCTCGTCCTGGTGCACGACGGTCGCAGGGATATCGACAAGCTGGCCGACGCGCTGTGGTACCCGCTGTGGGACGCCGGGGTGGGCCTCGACCACGCGGTGCGCACCCCTGGCCAGGCCGTCCAGGTGGCCGCCACCGACCTGCGGGCGGCGATGGGCCTGCTGGAGGCCCGGCACATCGCCGGCGACCGCGAGCTGACCGACCGGGTGGTCGCCGCCGTGCGGCAGTCCTGGCGCGCCGGGATCCGCGGCCGCTTCGACGAGCTGGTGGACAGCAGCCGGGACCGCTGGGCGCGCAGCGGCGACGTGGCGCACCGGGTCGAGCCCGACCTCAAGAGCGGGCACGGCGGACTGCGCGACGTGCAGTTGCTCAACGCGCTGGCCGCCGCGCAGCTGGTGGAGCGGCCCGGCCCCGATGTGCTCGCCGCCCGTGACCTGCTGCTCGACGTGCGCACCGAGCTGCACCGGCTGGCCGGCCGGGCTAGGGACGTGCTGCGCGCCCAGGACGCCGACGACGTCGCCGCGGCGCTGGCCATGAACGACCGGTTCGAGCTGGCCAGGGCGTTGTCCGGGGCGTCCCGCAGCACGGCGTTCGCCGTCGAGATCGCGATCAGGGCGGCCCGCGGCGCGCTGCCCCGCCGCGGGCTGGCCGCGCTGCGCCGGGCCCCGGTGCGCCGGCCGCTCGACGACGGGGTGGTGGAGCACGCCGGGGAGGTGGTGCTGGCCAGGGACGCCGCGGCCACCCGGGATCCCGCGTTGATGCTGCGGGTAGCTGCCACCGCCGCGCGCACCGCCCTGCCGATCGCGGCCGGCACCCTGCACCGGCTCGCCGACACGGCGCCCGAGCTGCGCGAACCGTGGCCGGAGCAGGCCCGCGACGAGCTGCTGTCGCTGCTCGGCGCCGGGCGCGGCATGGTCGACGTGCTGGAGGCGCTGGATCGCACCGGGTTGTGGGGCCGGCTGTTCCCGGAGTGGGGTGCGGTGCGGGACCTGCCGCCCCGGGACCGGGCGCACGTCTGGACGGTGGACCGGCATCTGGTGGAGGCCGCCGCGCAGTCGGCCCGGCTGACCACCCGGGTCGCTCGTCCGGACCTGCTGCTGGTCGGCGCGCTGCTGCACGACATCGGCAAGGGTCGCGACGAGGACCACTCGGTCGTCGGGCAGTCGCTGGCGATCCAGGTCGGCTCCCGGCTCGGGTTCCCGGCAGACGACGTCGACGTGCTCGGCCGCGTCGTCCGACACCACCTGCTGCTGCCGCACACCGCGACCCGCCGCGACCTCGATGATCCGGCCACAGTGGACCGAGTGGTGGCCACACTGGACGGCGACGCGCTGCTGCTCGAGCTGCTTGCCGCGTTGGCCGAGGCCGACGCGCTGGCCACCGGGCCCGGGGTGTGGAGCCCGTGGAAGCGGACCCTGATCGCGGAGCTGGTGGACCGGTGCCACGCGCAGATCGCCGGCGAGCCGGTCAGCCGGCCGAGCACGGTGCCCGACGAGCAGGCCGGCGAGGTGCTGGCCGAGGTCCGCGCCTCGGGTCGCCCGCAGGTGCGCATCGTGCCCAACCCGGAAGGCGATGCCGCGCTGGCCACCGTGATCGTCGCGATGCCGGACCGGCCGGGGGCGCTGTCCGCGGCGGCCGGGGTGCTGGCGCTGCACTCCCTCGAGGTGCATGCCGCCGAGCTCGGCAGCCAGCAGGGGATCGCCCTGGACGAGTTCACGGTCTCGCCGCGGTTCGGCGGGTTGCCCGACGCCGCGCTGCTGCGCGCCGAGCTCGCCCGGGTGCTGGACGGCACGCTCGACCTGTCCGAGGCCGTGATCCGCAAGGAGCGCGACTACGCGCGGCCGACCGCGGGCGAGGACCTGCCGCGTCCCCGGCTGCTGTGGTTCGACGACGAGGCGACCGGGGCCGACGTGCTGGAGCTGCGCGGTCCGGACCGGATCGGCCTGCTGCACCGGGTGGCCGCCGCGCTGGAGCGGTGTGGCGCGGACGTGCGCTGGGCGCGGGTGTCGACCCTGGGCGCGTCGGTGGTCGACTCGTTCTGCCTCGCCGGTACCGGCCCGGGCGGCACCCTGAGCCGGACCGACCGCAGCCGCATCGAGACCGCGGTCCTCGCCGCCGCGGGCGACTGATCACGGCGGCCCGATGAGCCTGTCACTGCTGACCTGGCGGCGCCGCGTCGCCGAGATCTACGCGCAGGTCCGGGCCGCACCGGACCCGAAGGACGGCCACGCCAGCTGGCAGGCGGGGCGCAACGAGCTGTTCGCCCGGCACCCGGACAGCCCGCTGAGCGCCGCCGCGCTGGCAGGGTTCGATGGCTTGCCGGTGGCCCCGTACGACCCGGCGCTGCGGTACGTGGTGCCCGTCGAGCCCGCCGAGCCGGCGCACCTCGAGGTGCCGACCGGCACCGACGGCATCGCGCCGTTCGACCGCATCGGCGTCGTGCGGCTCCCTGGGCTGGGATCGTTGGACGTCTGGTGGCTCGGCTCGTACGGCGGCGGGCTGTTCGTCCCGTTCCGCGACCGGACCGCGGGTGCTGCCAGCTACGGCGGTGGGCGCTACCTGATCGACACCGTGAAGGGTGCCGACCTGGGCGGATCCGGTACCTCGGGCGACGGGCTGGTCGTCGACCTGAACTTCGGCTACCACCCGTCCTGCGCCTACGACCCGGCGTGGGCCTGCCCGCTGGCGCCGCCGGGCAACGTGCTCGACGTCGAGGTCCGCGCCGGTGAGCTGATGCCGGAAAGCGGCTGGCACTAGGTCCATTACTCTCGTAAACGTGTTCGACACGCTCTCCGACCGCCTCGGCGACGCGCTGCGCAACCTGCGCGGGAAGGGTCGACTGTCCAGCGACGACATCGACGTCACCGCGCGGGAGATCCGGATCGCACTGCTCGAGGCCGACGTCGCGCTGCCGGTGGTGCGGGCGTTCATCGCCCGGGTCAAGGAGCGTGCGCTGGGCGCCGAGGTCTCCGGCGCACTCAACCCCGCCCAGCAGGTCGTCAAGATCGTCAACGAGGAGCTCGTCGGCATCCTCGGCGGCGAGACCCGCCGCCTCGCGTTTGCCAAGGAGCCGCCGAGCGTGATCATGCTCGCCGGCCTGCAGGGCTCCGGCAAGACCACGCTGGCCGGCAAGCTCGGCCGCTGGCTGGGCAAGCAGGGGCACACCCCGCTGCTGGTCGCGGCCGACCTGCAACGCCCGAACGCCGTCACCCAGCTGCAGATCGTCGGCGAGCAGGCCGGCGTCACGGTGTTCGCCCCGGAGCCCGGCAACGGCGTCGGCGACCCGGTCGACGTGGCGCGGCGCGGTGTGGAGCACGCCCGAAGCAAGCTGTACGACGTCGTCGTGATCGACACCGCCGGGCGGCTCGGCATCGACGAGGAGCTGATGCGGCAGGCCGCGGCCATCCGCGACGCCACCGGCCCGGACGAGACGCTGTTCGTGGTCGACGCCATGATCGGCCAAGACGCGGTGACCACCGCCGAGGCGTTCCGGGACGGCGTCGGGTTCACCGGGGTGGTGCTCACCAAGCTGGACGGCGACGCCCGCGGCGGTGCCGCGCTCTCGGTGCGCGAGGTGACCGGCCAGCCCATCCTGTTCGCCTCGAACGGCGAGAAGCTGGACGAGTTCGACGTCTTCCACCCCGACCGGATGGCCAGCCGGATCCTCGGCATGGGCGACCTGCTCACGCTCATCGAGCAGGCCGAGGAGGCCTTCGACGCGAAGCAGGCCGAGAAGACCGCGTCCAAGATCTCCACCGGCGAGCTGTCGCTGGAGGACTTCCTCGAGCAGATGCAGGCGATCCGCAAGATGGGCCCGATCGGCAACCTGATCGGCATGCTGCCCGGCGCCGGCCAGATGAAGGACGCCCTGGCCCAGGTCGACGACAAGCAGCTCGACCGCCTGCAGGCGATCATCCGCGGCATGACCCCGGCCGAGCGGGCCGACCCGAAGATCATCAATGGCTCGCGCCGGCTGCGCATCGCGAACGGGTCCGGGGTGGCGGTGAGCGATGTGAACGACCTCGTCACCCGGTTCTTCGAGGCCCGCAAGATGATGAAGCAGATGGCCGGCCAGATGGGCTTCCCGGGTTCCGGCTCGCGGCGGTCCAAGGGCAGGAAGGACCGCAAGGGCAAGAAGGGTGGCAAGTCCCGGGGCAAGGGTCCAACCCCGCCGAAGGTGCGCGCTGGGTTCCCGGATCTCTCGCAGCTCCCGCCTGGTCTCAACGAGCTGCCGCCGGCCCTGATGGACGACCTGCCGGCCGGCTTCGACCCGTCCAAGCTGAAGTTCCCCAAGCAGAAGTAGCGGCGCCGTGACCGGCTACCGGCTGCGCGGCGTGCGGCTTCCGGACGAGTACTCCGTCGATCTGTTCGTGTCTGCCGAGGGACTGGTCAGCGACGGTCCGGTGGCCGGCGCGGAGACCGTGCTGGACGGTGGCTGGATCGTGCCGGGTCTGGTGGACGCGCACTGTCACGTCGGGATCGCCGACGGCGGGGGGCCCGCCGACCTCGACGAGGCGGCAGAGCAGGCCCGCGCCGACCGGGACGCCGGCGCGTTGCTGATCCGGGACTGCGGCTCGCCGCTGGACACCCGTCCGTTGCAGGCGCGGGCCGACCTCCCGGTGATCATCCGGGCCGGTCGGCACATCTCGCGGCCGAAGCGGTACCTGCCCGGGCTCGGCCCGGAGCTGGACGATCCGGGGCTGCTGCCCGAGGCGGTCGTGGAGCAGGCCCGGCTCGGCGACGGATGGGTCAAGCTGGTCGGGGACTGGATCGACCGGTCCGTCGGCGACCTGGCGCCGTTGTGGCCGGATCACGTGCTCGCCGACGCGATCGACGCGGCACACGCTGTCGGGGCGCGGGTGACCGCGCACGTGTTCGGCTCGGACGCGTTGCCCGGGCTGGTGGGGGCCGGGATCGACTGCATCGAGCACGGCACCGGGGCGTCCGACGAGGTGCTGGCCGAGATGGCCCGGCGAGGTACCGCACTGGTGCCCACGTTGATCAACGTAGGCACGTTCCCGGCGATCGCCGAGCGGGCGTCGGCGAAGTTCCCGAGGTACGCCGCGCACATGAACGCACTGCACGCCCGCGCGCCGGGAATGGTGCGGCGGGCCCGCGCCGCCGGGGTGCCGATCTACGCCGGCAGCGACGCCGGGGGCGGCATCCGGCACGGACGGATCGCGGACGAGGTCGCCGCGCTGCACGCCGCCGGGCTGCCCGCCGCGGACGCCCTGGCCGCCGCCAGCTGGGCGGCTCGGGACTGGCTTGGCCGTCCGGGTTTGCAGCCTGGCACACCCGCGGACCTGGTCGCGTACCCGTCCGACCCGCGCGCCGACCTCGGCGCACTCCGCGGGCCGTCAGTGATCATGCGCAACGGCCGGATCGTGCGCAACGGCTGATCGAGGTGCGCCGGGATGGCGGGGCGCACCGCCCGCGTCGCGCGAACGGCGCCTTTGTATCGCCCTGATGGCGGGGCGCAACGCCTCCGTCGAGCGAACGGCGCCCTTGTATCGCCCTATTGAACGAAAGTGCCGTTCGTTGCGAACCGGCGAGCGCGAACCGGCTAGCGCCGGGCGTCACGGTCAAGAGTTCGCGATGGCGACCGCGAGGATGATCCCGAGCACGAGTGCACCGATTGCGACAAGCAGTCCGGCGAGGCCGAGCCGTTCCTTGCGGACGAGCGCTACCACGCCGAAAGCCACTCCGGCCAGGCCGCAGATGAACCCGAACAAGGAAATGGCACTTTGAATCGGCAGCAGGAGCAGGGCCAGCCCGCCAAGCGACATCCCGACGATGGACCAGATCGATGCCCCGGTCCGGGCAGCGGTTCGGTTGCTCTGCGAGTCCCATTGTTGCGGACCCGGCCAACTCGGCGAGGGGCTCTGATATCCGTACTGCGGTGCCTGCTGGACGGGCCGGTATGGTGCCTGCGCTGGCATTGACCGAGGGTCCCGGGGCGGGCCGGCCGACGGGGTCTCTTTCGGCGCGGCCGACTTGGCAGGTTGGGGTCGGTCGATCGTGGCGAGCAGCGCGTCGATCTGCTGCACGCTGGCGTAGGTCACGTCGGACCGGTCCCGCATGCTCTGCAGCAGGCGGCGAATGTCGCGGCGGGCGCCGGGGTCGTCCTCGTCCTTGAGTCGGTGACCTAGCTGGGCGAGCACGCCGACCTGCTCGGTGGCACCGATGTGGGGTGCGTCGATCGCGTTACCGAGGCGCAGCAGGTACTCGAAGGGGATCGGGGGCGGCTCGGGCAGCGGTTCCGGTAGCGGGCGGCGCCGGGCCCCTGCGTCCTGCACGGCCGCGATCAGCCTGATTCCCGCGTCGGCGTTGCGCTGGCGGTAGTCCACGATCTGCAGGTCGGCGATCGCCGCGGAGCGCATCCCGTCGAGCGGCCCGATCTGCACCGGCAGGATCGGGATGCCCAGCGCCCTGGCGTACTCCACCTCGGCGCGACACGGCTTGGATTTCTGCGAGTTGTTCGACAGCGCGAGGACGAAGAGCTCAGCCTCCCGAATCTGCTGCAGGATCGTCTCCCACCAGGCAACTCCGCCGTGCAGCTCCTGGTCGAGCCACACATCCCGCCGAGCGCGCTCCAGATCGCCGGCGAGCTCCCGGACCGCTGCCTCGTCGTGGTTCGAGTAGCTGATGAAGATCGACAATCCGCACACCTTTCCGTGACTCAGGTCATCGTGCCCGTTGGCACCATCATCGGGAAGTCGCCGCCATACATCGAGGCGTTTCAAGCTTCGCTGGGGCGTGCTCAGCGGTCGATCACCGACACCGTCTTGGATTCGGTGTTGGTCACGTAGGCGCTTCTCCCGTCCGGGGGTCACCGCCACCCCGAACGGGCCGTCGCCGACCAGGATGGTGGCGGTGACGGTGTTGCTGGCGGTGTCGATCACCGGCACGGTGTTGACTTCGGGGTGGTGACGAATACGCGGCGGCCGTCCGGGTTGACCGCCACATCGGAGGGGTTATCGGCGACCATGAAGGTGTTGGTGACCGTCTCGCCCGCGGTGTCGATCACCAACACCGCGTTGGTGGCAGCGTTGATGACGTAGAGGCGGCGCCCATCCGGCGTCACCGCCACATCGACGGGGTGCCGCCGGTCAGGATGGCGGCCACCGTGTCGTTGCCGGGTTCGATCACCGCGATCGTCTCGTAGGCCGCGACGTAGGCACGGAGTCCGTCCGGCCTCACGAACAGGTCCGCGTCGCGGAATCTCGCCGAACGATTGTCTGCCACCAGCTGCCGCCGCCATGCAACTGGGGAAGCGTGGAGCGATCGAGCCGAATCGGCGAGCGCGGTAATGGCTCGGATGTACAGAGCTGCAACCGCATGCCGCGCAGCGGTCGAAGTAGGCTCCCGGCACTCGACGGACGAAGGGGTGGCGTGGGTCGGAAAGGCGCGGCGTCGACGGCGTGGATGGCCGTGCTCATCGTGGCGATGGCGGCCACCGCGGCGGTCTTAGGCGCGGTCGGTTTCAGCCTGTATTCCGCGACAGTCCATGTCCTGCAGGCTCGAATCCGCCGTGCCCGACCAGCCTCGACATCGCCTACTACACCGCCCAGCTCTTCGTGCTCAGTCCTACCCCGCTGGAGAAACCCGGCGCGCTGAACGCGGCGCTGGAGATCGCCAGGTTCCTCGCGCCGCTGACCACGATTCTGGCCGTCGGCCAGGCCCTCTGGGTCCTGCTGCGCGAGCAGATTCGGGCTTGGCTGGACCGCGTACGTGCGCGCCGGCCACGCGATCGTCACCGGGGACACGCCGGCCGCTGTCGCCCTTGCCCGGCGGCTCGCCAAACGGGCCGGACAGCGGATCGTCCTGATCGGCTCGCTGGGTGCGGAGGACCTTGGGCGGCGCCACCGGGTGCACGTCGTCGCCGGTGACCCGGCGGACGCGGAGACGCTGCTGGCCGCCGGAGTCAAGCGGGCCGCCACCGTGTACTCCTGCGCCGCCGACAGCGCGCAGAACGCCGCGGTCGCGCTGGTTGCGCGTGACAAACATGAGCGGCCGATCGCGGTGTATGCGCAGGTCAGAGACGGTGAGCTGGTCACGGCACTGCGGGCTCGGCGGCTCGGCGCAGAGGGCGACGCGAACTTCCGGCTGGACTTCTTCTCGCTCGAGAACCTGGCCGCCAGGGTGCTCCTCGACGAAGAGCCACCCCGGCTACCGGACGGCTCTGCGGCGTCGGTGGTGATCATCGGATTCGGGTTGTTCGCCCGCGCCGTGATCGAAGAGCTGGCGGCTCGCCAGCAGGACAGTCCAGGTCGGGTGTCGGTGACCGTGGTGACCGACGACTCGGACGAGGTGCGCGACTTCCGCGCGGGGCATGCGCTGGGCGCTCGCGGCTTCGTTGTCGTCGACCAGCCGACGGTGCCCACCCTTCGCGGCGACGCCCTGGTCTACGTCTGCCTCGAGGACACCGACGAGGCGCTGCGCGTCGGGCTCGGCCTGGTGCGCACCGGGACCCGTCGGGTAGTGATGTGCCTGGGCGAACGGTCCGCGTTGGGCGACGCGATCGCCCCGACCGGCGTGTTCGACGACGCCCGCCGGAAGCTCGCGGTGTTCGGCATCCTTGACGCGGCCTGCGATCCCGATCTCCTGACCCACGACCTGGTCGACCAGCTCGCCAGGGCACTGCACGAGCGCTACCTGCAGACCAGTGGCGAGATCCCGGAGACGAATCCCAACATGCGTCCGTGGGGCGAGCTCACGCGGGGAACGAAGCAATCCAACTACCAGCAGGCAGAGCACATCGGCATCAAGCTGGACGCGATCGACGCGGTCGTCGTGCCGGCCGTGCCGGGGTCGGCGCCCTTCGCCTACCGGGACGGCGAGATCGAGCGGCTGGCGAGGATGGAGCACGAACGCTGGATGGCGGAGAAGCGCTCCCAGCACATCCGGTACGGGCCGGAACGCGTCGAGGGGAGGTTCCACCCGGACATGCGCCGGTGGGAGGACCTGCCTCAGGACAGTCGTGACAAGGACATCAGCTTCGTGACCTATCTCCCCGCGTTGCTCGCCAACCACCGGCTCGAGATCCTGCGCCTCGATCACGAACCGGCGGAGTCGAGCCGGTAGTTCGCCCGGAAGTACTCGTCGCTCACCGGCCACAGCTCGTCGTCGGCGCCGCGGAGCACCCAGTCGCCAGGCTCGGCGTGCGCCGTCCCTTCCAGCGTCGGGATCTCGATCGCCGCAGTCACTCGCAACGCCCGCACCGAGGCGTCCTTGACGAACCGGCCGTCCGGCAGCTCGCGATAGGTCCGCCGGAAGATGTCGTCGGCCACCGTCCAATGTGACCCCGGCTCGGCGCGCAACCACCAGTCACCCGGCTTGGCCTGCAGGCCGGCGCCCCGCTCGGACCGCCAGGATGCCCAATCGGTCAGCCGCTCGGCCCGGACGACAACTGTCGACCGGTACCGCGGAGCGGCACGCAGCGCCTCGACCAGCTCGTCGACCGTCACGGTTCGCAGTATGTCCACGGAGTGAGTGGCGCTTATGTACGGCCCTATTGCACGAAGGTGCCGTTCGTTTCGGAAGACGGCCGCAGCGCGGTGGCGCGGATATGCTCGGTTGGACGGTCGGGGCCCACGTGTGCCGGCGTTGCCCGGCGACGACGCGCGGAGGTGAGCGTGAGCAGCTTCGGCCCGCCGGAGGCGGTGCGAGAGCCGCCTCCGCCGCCTGAGCGGACCCCGCTGCCCGTCCAACCGCTGCCCGTCCAACCGCCGCCCGTCCAACCGCCGCCCGTCCAACCGCCGCCCGTCCAACCGCCGGCGGGCGAAGAACAGACGCTCCCGAGCGAACAACCGACACTCCCGAACGGACAGGCGCCCCTGACCGACCAGGCGCCCCTGACCGAGCAGCTGACCACGACCGGGCAGCTGCCCCCGACCGCGCAGGTGCCCCCGGATGGGCAACCGCCGGCCTGGCCCGCACACCGCTGGGGGCTGGGCGCGTTCCTGCTGGCCGAGTCGGTGTTCCTCATCAGCTCGGTGCTGATCTACCTGCCGTTCGCCGGCCAGTCGGGTCAGCCGGTGCCCCTCGTCGCGGTGCTGCTCGTGCTCACCGTGCCCTCGCTGCTCGCCGCGGCGGTCGCGGTGGCCGCCACCGTGCTGCGCGGCAACGGCCCGATCCTCGACCTGCGGCTGCGGTTCAAGGGCGAGGACCTCCTGCTCGGCGCCTCGTTCGGGCTCGGCGGGCTGTTGCTGACCATCCCGGCGGCCTACATCTGGGCCGGCGTGGTCGGACCCGAGCAGGCCACCAGCGCCGTCGGGGAGGCGTTCGCCGGACGGACCGTTCCGGTGCCGCTCGCGGTGATGATCTTCTTGGCGGTGCTGCTGCTCGCCCCGCTGTGCGAGGAGATCCTGTTCCGCGGCCTGCTCTGGGGGGCGCTGGAACGGCTGGGCGCGGGGCGCTGGGTGGCCTTCGGCGTGACCACTGTGGTTTTCGCGCTCGCGCACCTGGAGTTCACCCGTACCCCGTTGTTGCTGGTCGTGGCGATCCCGATCGGGCTCGCCCGGCTGGTGTCCGGGCGGCTCCCGGCGGCGATCATCGCGCACCAGATCAACAACCTGCTGCCCGCGGTCGGCCTGCTTGTCATGCTCACCGGCGGCGCAGTGACGTGACCGAGCTCGACCTCAACAGCGATCTCGGCGAGGGCTTCGGGGTGTGGCAGCTCGGTGACGACGACGCGTTGCTCGGCATCGTCACCTCGGCGAACGTCGCGTGCGGCTTCCACGCCGGCGACCCGACCACGATGCGCCGGGTCTGCGCCGGCGCGGCCGAGGGTGGTGTGACGGTCGGCGCCCAGGTGTCCTACCGCGACCTGGCCGGCTTCGGCAGGCGCTTCCTGGACGTCGACCCGGTCGAGCTGGCCGACGAGGTGCTCTACCAGATCGGTGCCCTTGACGCCGTCGCCCGCGCGGTCGGCACCGGCGTCGCGTATGTGAAGCCGCACGGCGCGCTGTACAACGCGGCCGTGCACCACGAACACCAGGCCGAGGCGGTGGTGGCCGGGGTGCGGGCGTTCGGTGCGGCGCTGCCCGTGCTGGGCCTGCCCGGTTCGGCGCTGTTGCGCGCCGCCGAGCGCAGCGGGTTGCCGCCGGTCGTCGAGGCGTTCGCCGACCGCGGCTACCGCCCGGACGGCACGCTCGTGCCGCGGACCGAGCCGGGTGCGCTGCTGACCGACCCCGAAACCGTCGCCGAGCGGGCGCTGCGGCTCGCCGAGGCCGGGGAGCTCGTCGCGACCGACGGCACGGTGATCTCCACCGAGGCCCGCTCGCTGTGTGTGCACGGGGACACGCCCGGTGCCGTCGCGCTGGCCCGGCGGCTGCGAGATGTGCTGACCGTGGCCGGGGTCCGACTAGTCCCGTTCGCCGGCAAGCTGGCACAATAGTGCTGTCCGCCGCGGTCGGCCCTCTCCCCGCCGCGGCTCCGGCGCCGAGCTGGCGCTGCCTGCGTCCCCACGAGGCGGTGTCGGATCGTCCCGAGCACGACCCGATCCGCGAGGAGCACCCAGAACACGTGGCCGTCAAGATCAAGTTGATGAGGCTCGGCAAGATTCGCGAGCCGTACTACCGCATCGTCGTGGCCGACTCGCGCACCCGTCGCGACGGCAGGGCGATCGAGACCATCGGCAAGTACCACCCGAAACGGGACCCGAGCTTCATCGAGGTCGACTCCGAGCGGGCCCAGTACTGGCTGGGCGTCGGCGCCCAGCCCACCCACCCGGTACGCAAGCTGCTCGAGGTCACCGGAGACTGGCAGCGGTTCAAGGGTCTGCCCGGAGCCGAGGGGACGTTGCGCCAGCCCGACCCGCCGGTGGACCGGCGGGCCCGGTTCCAGGCCGCGCTCGCGGCCGCCGGTGACGCGCCTACCGCAGATGCGACCACGGCGAAGAAACGCCCCGAGCGCAAGCCGAGGAAGGCAGCCGACGGCGCGGCCGCGGACACTCCCGAGGCAGCGGCACCCGCCGAGGCAGCGGCACCCGCCGAGGCAGCGGCACCCGCCGAGGCGGAGCCGGCCGCCGCGGGCGCCGACGCGAGTGCCGATGCGAGTGCCGATGCGGATGCTGATACGGGCGGCGAGGCCGCCGCGACGGACGCGTCAAGCACGTCGTGACCGTGCTGGCCGACGCGCTGGAGCACCTCGTCCGCGGGATCGTCGATCACCCGGACGATGTGCAGGTCGACCTGGTCACCACCAGGCGCGGCCGAACCCTCGAGGTCCGGGTGCACCCGGACGACCTCGGCAAGGTGATCGGCCGGGGCGGTCGCACCGCGACCGCGCTGCGCACCGTGATCAGCGGGATCGGTGGCCGCGGCGTGCGGGTGGATGTCGTCGACACCGACCGCTGAGCTGCTCGTCGGCGTGATCCTGCGGGCCCACGGGCTGCGCGGCGAAGTGATCGTCGACGTGCGTACCGACTACCCGGCCCAGCGGTTCGCGGCGGGTTCGGTGCTCATCGCGCGGCATCGTGATCGGCCGCCCGGCACGCTCACCGTCGACGAGACGCGCCCGCACAGTGGGCGGCTGCTGGTCAGCTTCACCGGCTGCGGCGATCGGGAGGGCGCCGAAGCGCTGCGCGGCACGATGCTGCTGGTAGCGGCCGACCGGCTGCCGTCGGCCGACGGAGCCGGCGGCGTCGGCGAGGACTCGAACGGCGAGGAATCGAACGGCGAGGAGTACCACGACACGCAGCTGGAGGGGCTGGCCGTCGTGCTGGCCGACGGCACCACGGTCGGCACGGTGCGCTCGGTCTCCCATCCCCCCGGCAACGACCTGCTGGTGGTGGCCCGCGACGGGCGACCGGACGCCCTGGTGCCGTTCGTCCGCGAGATCGTCCCGACGGTCGACCTCGACACGGCGACGATCACGCTGACCCCGCCGGACGGCCTACTCGACTAGCCGAGGGCGTCGCCGCCGCGGCGTAGCATCGGGAGATCAGCCGGACGAGGGCCGGGAGCCGGGAAGCATGGTCGCTGTCGGGGTTGTCGCGCTGCTCGTGGTGCTTGTCGTCGGGTACTTCACGATGGCCGTCAAGGTCGTCAAGCAGTACGAGCGCGGGATCGTGTTCCGGCTCGGCCGGCTGCAGTCCCGCGTCCGCGAGCCAGGGCCGGCGATGATCGTGCCGCTCGTCGACCGGCTGCAGAAGGTCAGCACCCAGATCATCACGATGCCGGTGCCCGCCCAGGAGGGCATCACCAAGGACAACGTCACGGTGCGGGTCGACGCGGTGGTCTACTTCCGGGTGATCGACCCCGCCCGAGCCGTGGTCGAGGTGCAGAACTACCAGTTCGCGGTCCTGCAGGTGGCTCAGACGTCGCTGCGGTCGATCATCGGCAAGAGCGAGCTGGACGACCTGTTGTCGAACCGCGAGCAGCTCAACCACGGGCTGGAGCTGATGATCGACAGCCCGGCGCTCGGCTGGGGCGTGCACATCGACCGGGTGGAGATCAAGGACGTCGCGCTGCCCGAGTCGATGAAGCGGTCCATGTCCCGGCAGGCCGAGGCAGAGCGGGAGCGGCGAGCCAGGGTGATCGCTGCCGAGGGCGAGTTCCAGGCCTCCCAGCGGCTGTCCGATGCGGCGAGGGCGATGGCCGACACACCGGCCGCACTGCAGCTGCGGCTGCTGGAGACAGTCGTGCAGGTCGCCTCGGAGAAGAACTCGACGCTGGTCCTGCCGTTCCCGGTCGAGCTACTGCGCTTCCTGGAGCGCGCCGGGGGAGCCGCCGAGGCAGGGCCCGAGAAGAAGCCGGAGCTGCCGCCGACCGACTCCTGATCCCCGCTGATCAGCGACCTGTCATCGGGACCGGTCTGGCAGGATCGCGGCCGATGCGGATCGACGTCGTCACGATCTTCCCCGGCTACCTGAGCCCGCTTCGCGAAGCGCTGCTCGGTCGGGCGATCGACGCCGGGCTGATCGAGCTCGGCGTGCACGACCTGCGGCGCTGGACCCACGACGTGCACCAGGCGGTGGACGACGCGCCGTACGGCGGCGGGCCCGGGATGGTGATGCGGCCACAGGTCTGGGGGGAGGCGCTGGACGCGGTCTGCGCCCCCGGCGCGAACGGGTCGGTGCCGCGGCTGATCGTCCCCTCGCCGGCCGGCGCGCCGTTCACCCAGCAGACCGCGGAGCGCTACGCCGCCGAGCCGTGGCTGGTGTTCGCCTGCGGGCGCTACGAGGGGATCGACCAGCGGGTGCTCGACGACGTCGGCACCCGGCTGCCGGTGGAGGAGGTCTCGATCGGGGACTACGTGCTGGTCGGCGGCGAGGCGGCGGTGCTGGTCATCGTCGAGGCGGTGGCTCGGCTGCTGCCCGGCGTGCTCGGCAACCCGGCGTCGGCCGAGCAGGACTCGTTCTCCGACGGCCTGCTCGAAGGGCCCTCCTACACCCGGCCCGAAATCTGGCGCGGGTTGGCAGTCCCTGCGGTGCTGCGCAGCGGGGATCACGGCGCGATCGCCCGCTGGCGGCGCGACGAGGCACTACGACGGACCGCGCAGCGCCGACCCGACCTGATCGACGCACTGCCGCCGGACGCGCTGGACGCGCGGGACCGGGCGGTGCTCGAGGGCCAGCCGAGCCCGGACGTCCAGACGTTCGACGGCGCCCACCCGGACGGCTGAGTTCGGGCTGCCGCGTCCGGTCTGGCACACTGGAGCGGTCGCCACGCGATGCCCCGGTCGGTAACCGGGAATCCCATGCCTGCCGTGGCCACCCATCAAGCAACCATCGCCCGAGGACGGACCTGCCCGAGATGAACACCCTGGACGCCCTTGACGCCCAGTCGCTGCGCGACGACCTGCCCGACTTCCGGCCCGGCGACACCGTAAAGGTCCACGTCCGAGTGATCGAAGGCACCCGGTCCCGGGTGCAGATCTTCCAGGGCGTGGTGATCCGCAGGCAGGGCGCCGGGCTGCGTGAGACCTTCACCGTCCGCAAGATCTCCTTCGGCGTCGGCGTGGAACGCACCTTCCCGGTGCACTCGCCGAACATCGCGAAGATCGAGATCGTGCAGCGCGGCGACGTACGGCGGGCGAAGCTGTACTACCTGCGCGAGCTCCGCGGCAAGGCCGCCAAGATCAAGGAGAAGCGCGAGCGTCCGTGAGCATGCTTACCGCCAGAGCGGCGGTGACGTAGCCTCGTGGCCGTGGTCATCCCCGACAGGCCGGACGACCGAAGGGCGCAGCCTGGTCGCCCCGTGTCGCCCCAGTCGGACGGCATGGCCGGACCCAGTCGCACACCGGGACAGGCCCCCGTCGGCCAACCCGATCCGCGGCTGGGCCCCAACGGCGTGTCACCCGGCGCGTCGGGTCGCATGGCCCGGCCCGGCAGCCCTCCCGGCCAGCCCGGCCACCTCCCGCCTGGCTACGTCCCTCCCGGCCAGCGGCCGGCCGGCCAGCACCCTCCCGGCCACCCCCCTCCCGGCCAGCCCCCCGGCCGACCGACGACCGGCCGGGTGCCGCCGGCGGCCGCTGACTACCCAGGCGGCCCTCCTGGGCGGGCGCAGCCGCGTCGCGTCCCGCCGGTCGGGCCGGGCCCGTCGCAGCCCTATCCCGGACCGAACGGCCAGGTCCGAGCCCCGGCCCCGAACGGCCAGGTCCGGGCGCCCGGGCCGAACGGTCAGGCGCAGGCAGCTCGCCGGCTGCCGCCTCCGCCGCCGGTCGGTCCGCCCGGCGCACCAGGGCCGCGGCGGGTGCCTCCGCCGGACGGCTCGATCCCCGGACCCGCGACCTCGGTGGAGTCCGGCCAGGCACTCCCGCCGCGACCCCGCGGCGTCACCCGGCGGGACGCCCCGTCGACCGCTGGCCCGTCCGAGAGCCCCCAGGCCGCGGCCCAGGCCGAGTCGGCCTCGCAGGCCGTGGCGAGCCGGGCCAGCGTCGAGCCGGCCGAGGACGCCACTCCGAGGTCCGAGCGGGGCAAGCCGCGACATTCGGCCCGGACCGGCCGGGTGCCGATCCCGGTGCCGCGCCGACCCGACGGTAAGCAGGGGCGCAAGCCGAAGTCAGGGCGCCGTCGACGCTCCGCGTTCTGGAAGGAGCTGCCGCTGCTGATCGTGGTGGCGCTGATCCTCACCTTCCTGATCCAGACCTTCCTGGCCAAGGTCTACGTGATCCCGTCCGGCTCGATGGAGGTCACGCTGCACGGCTGCAACGGCTGCGTGAACGACCGGGTGCTGGTCGACAAGGTCGTCTACCGGTTCGGCAGCCCGCGGCCGGGCGACGTCGTGGTGTTCCGCGGCCCGGACGGCTGGGTCAACACCGAGTTCACCGTCGACGAGCCGGACAACTTCCTGATCCGCGGTCTGCAGGCGCTCGGTTCGCTGATCGGTCTCGCCCCGCCGGACGAGAAGGACTTCGTCAAGCGGGTGATCGCGACCGGTGGGCAGACGGTGGCCTGCTGCGACTCGCAGAACCGAGTCACGGTCGACGGCAAGCCGCTCGACGAGCCCTACCTCTCCTACCCCGCGGAGCTGGGGCCGCCGCGTCAGGTTCCGTTCGGACCGGTCCGGGTGCCGGAGGGCCAGCTCTGGGTGATGGGTGACAACCGCAACAACTCCGCCGACTCCCGCGCCCAGGGCCACGGACCGGTGCCCGCCGATCTGGTGATCGGCAAGGCCCGGTGGATCGTGTTGCCGTTCCACCGGCTCGGCGGCATCCCGGACCCGAACCCGCAGACCACCGGTGCAGCCGCGGCGGCCGAAGGCGGCGTGCCGGCGCCGCTGGCGCTCGGTGCGGTCGGCGTGCTGCCGCTGCTGGTTTTGTCCCGGAGGGGGAGGCCCGGCGAGCATCGCAGCGCGCGGAGCGCGCGAGGAGCGGAACCGGTCCGGAGCCGACCATCGGAAAGGGCCGGTCAGCAGGTCGCCCGCCGGAGGTCGGACGAGTTCCTGGGGTTGCCGTGACGCTTCCGCGCCCGCCCCGGGCGGTGGTGCGCCGCTCCAGCGGTACCTGGGCGTTGCAGGCTGCGCTCGACCGGCAGGGCCTCGGACCGGTGGCCGGCGTCGACGAGGCCGGCCGCGGTGCCTGCGCCGGTCCGCTGGTGGTGGCCGCGTGCGTGCTGCGACCCGGCGACGCCAAGCGCCTGGATGGCCTGACCGACTCCAAGCTGCTCACCGCCCAGGCCAGGGAGCACTACTACGAGCTGATCCGGCGCTTCGCCGCGGACTGGGCGGTGACCGTGATCCCGCCGACCGAGGTCGACCGCCGCGGGGTGCACGCCGCGAACGTGGCCGGGATGCGACGCGCGGTGGCCGCGCTGCCGACCCCACCGGGTTACGTGCTCACCGACGGGTTCCCGGTGCCCGGCCTCGGCCGTCCCGCGCTGGCTGTGCCGAGTGGGGACCGGGCGGCGGCCTGCGTGTCCGCGGCCTCGGTGTTGGCAAAGGTCACCCGGGACCGGATCATGGTCGACCTGGACGCCGAATTGCCGGCGTACGGCTTCGCCGAGCACAAGGGCTACTGCACGCCCGGGCACGGCAGCGCGCTCGCCGAGCACGGGCCGAGCGCGGTGCATCGCTACTCGTTCGTGAACGTGGCCTCGGCGATGAACACGGCGATGAACGCGGCGATGAACGCCGCGATCAACGGGGCGGACTGGGATGTGCTGGAGGTGGCGGCCGAGCGATGAGCACCGAGGATCTTGAGAAGTACGAGACGGAGATGGAGCTCACGCTCTACAAGGAGTACCGGGACATCGTCAGCCAGTTCTCCTACGTCGTGGAGACCGAGCGACGGTTCTACCTAGCCAACTCGGTGGACGTGGCGACCCGCAACGCCGACGGCGAGGTGTACTTCGACGTACGGATGTCCGATGCCTGGGTGTGGGACATGTACCGGCCGGCCCGGTTCGTCAAGAACGTGCGGGTGATGACGTTCAAGGACGTCAACATCGAGGAGCTGGACAAGCCCGACCTGCGGCTGCCGGAGAGCGACAACTTCGGGTCCTGACCGGGTCTGCGCCGTCGGGTTGTCCACATCGGTGGGTGGCTGTCCACAGCGTTGTCGGATCGCTGGTCAGGCCGCCGCCGTCCGGCCATCGTGGAGTGCGTGGCAGCCAAGGATGTGCTCGGCAGGCGGGGCGAGGACGCCGCCGTCGCCTACCTCGAACGGCACGGGCTGGTCGTGCTGTCCCGGAACTGGCGCTGCCGGGACGGCGAGCTCGATGTGGTCGCCACCGACCGGCGGCGGTTGGTCGTGTGCGAGGTGAAGACTCGCTCGGGCACCGGGTTCGGTGCGCCGGCCGAGTCGGTCACCGCGCGGAAGGCGGCCCGGATCCGGCGGGCGACGCAGTCCTGGCTGGCCATGCACCGGGTCCGCTGGTGTGAGATCCGCTTCGACGTGATCGCGGTGCTAGCACCACCCGGTGGACCGCTGACCCTCCAGCACTACGAGGGGGCCTTCTGATGGCGCTGGCCAGGACGTGGTCGGTGGCGTTGCACGGGGTGGACGGCCGGCTGGTCGAGATCGAGGCCGACATCGGCGGCGGGCTGCCCGCGGTGCATCTGGTCGGGCTGCCGGACGCCGCGCTCGCCGAGTCGAAGGACCGGGTGCGGGCCGCGGTGGTCAACTCCGGGCGGAGCTGGCCGAACCGGCGGGTGACCTTCGCGCTGTCCCCGGCGACCCTGCCCAAATTCGGCAGCGGGTTCGACTTGGCGCTGGCCTGCGCGGTGCTGTCCGCGGACGGGGTGGTGCCGCAGCACGCGCTGGACGGCGTGGTGCTGATCGGTGAGCTGGCGCTGGACGGGCGGGTGCGCCCGGTCCGCGGCGTGCTGCCCAGCCTGCTGGCGATCCGGGCCGCCGGACTGGTCCGGGTGGTGGTGGCCGAGGCGGCCATGGCGGAGGCGGCGCTGGTCGGCGGCCTGGACGTGCGCGGCGCCGGCACGCTCGACGCGGTGCTCGGCTGGCTCACCGGGCAGGCCGCCCTGCCGTCGCCACCGGTCCCGGAGCCCAAGGCAGCACCGTCGGCGCCGGAGCTGGCGGACGTGGTCGGCCAGGGCGACGCGCGGCTGGCGGTCGAGGTGGCCGCGGCGGGCGGGCACCACCTGCTGCTGGTCGGCCCGCCCGGAACCGGCAAGACGATGCTGGCCCACCGCATCGTCGGGCTGCTACCGGAGCTGTCCGACGACGAGGCCCTGCAGCTGGCGGCGATCCGGTCGGTGGCCGGCCGGCTGCCGGCTGAGGGGCCGTGGTCACTCACCCCGCCGTTCGTCGCGCCGCACCACTCCAGCTCGGTCGCCGCGCTGGTCGGCGGCGGCACCGGGCTGGCGAAGCCTGGCGCGGTGTCGCTGGCGCACCGCGGGGTGCTGTTCCTGGACGAGGCCCCGGAGTTCGGCGGGCAGCTGCTGGAATCGCTGCGCACACCGCTTGAGGAGGGCGAGGTGCGGCTGGCCAGGTCCTACGGCACGGTGCATTACCCGGCCAGGTTCCAACTCGTGCTCGCGGCAAACCCGTGCCCGTGCGCGCCGGCCAGGGACCGGGACTGCGTCTGCGCACCCCCGGTTCGCCGCCGCTACCTCGGCCGGCTGTCCGGCCCGCTGCTGGACCGGGTCGACCTGCGCGCGGAGATGTACCCGCTGACCGCGCTGTCCTCGGTCGACGCCGCCGACGTGGAGAGCACGGCGGTCGTGCGGGCCCGGGTGCTGGCCGCGCGGGCCGCCGCCGCGGCCCGCTGGGCCGGGTACGGCTGGCGGACCAATGCCGAGGTGCCGGGCCCGGTGCTGCGACGGGAGTTCCGGCTGCCCCGCGCGGTCACCGCGCCGCTCGACGAGGCCCTGCGGCACGGCCAGCTCACCGCCCGCGGCGCGGACCGGGCGCTGCGGGTCGCCTGGACGCTCGGCGACCTCGCCGGTGGGGACCGCCCGGACGAGACTATGGTCCGCGCCGCGATCCTGTTCAAGGACCGGCGAGCGGCATGAGCACCCTCGCCGCGGGTTCCGACCTGGACGTCGACGCCGCCGACGACGTCCGGCTGGCTCGGGCGTACCTGGCCCGGGTGGCGGAGCCGCCTGCGCGTGGGCTCGTCGAGCTGGTCGCCGCGGTGGGCCCGCTGGAGGCCGCCGATCGGGTCCGCCGGCAGGTCGTACCGGAGCAGGTGCGGCGGGAGACCCGGGCTCGCCGCAACCACGAGCGGGCGGCGGCCGACCTGCGCGCGGCACGACGGCTCGGCGCCCGCCTGCTCACCCCCGAGGACCCGGACTGGCCGACCTTGGCGTTCGCGGCGTTCCGCCGGATCGCGATGGTCGCCGGCACGGCGGCCGGTGGCGGCCGGTCGTCGGACGGCGGGCGCGGCTCGATCGCCGACGAGCTGATCGAGCCGGTCGCGCTGTGGGTCCGCGGTCCGGCCCGGCTGGGTGAGCTGACCGACCGGGCGGTGGCGGTGGTCGGGGCGCGGGCCGCCACCGGATACGGGGCGTTCGTGGCGGAGGACTTCGGCTACGGGCTCGCTGCGGCCGGGTTCACCGTGGTCTCCGGCGCGGCGCTCGGGATCGACGGCGCCGCGCACCGCGGCGCGCTGGCCGCCGAGGTGCCGACGGTCGCCGTGCTGGCGTGCGGGATCGACCAGTGCTACCCGCGAGAGCACACCGGGCTGCTCGCCCGGATCGTGGAGACCGGGCTCCTGGTCAGCGAGTACCCGGCCGGAGCGGTCGCCGCCCGGCACCGGTTCCTGGTGCGCAACCGGCTGATCGCCGCGCTCGGCGCCGGCACCGTCGTGGTGGAGGCCGGCGGGCGCAGCGGCGCGCAGCGCACCGCGCGGGACGCCGCGTGCTGGGCAGGCCGGTGATGGCGGTGCCCGGCCCGATCACCTCGGCGATGTCGGTCGGCTGCCACGAGCTGGTGCGCGAGCAGCACGCCATGCTGGTGACCAGGGTCGAGGAGGTGATCGAGACGGTGGGCCGGATCGGCATCGACCTCGCGTCGCCGCCGCCCGCCGCACCGCACCGCCCGACCGACGGGCTGGACGCCGAGGCGCTGCGGGTGCACGAGGCGCTACCGGCGCGCGCGTCGCGGTCCACCTACCGGATCTCGGTGGAGTCGGGGGTCCCGATCACGGCGGTCCGCGCCGCCCTGCCCGAGCTGGAACGCCGCGGCCTGGTCGAGCGCAGCGAGGGCGGCTGGCGGCGCCGCCGGCGCACGTGACGGCGCTCCGAGCCGGTCAGGCGCGGGTGACCTTGCCCGCCTTCAGGCAGGAGGTGCACACGTTGAGCCGGCGACGGTTCCCGCCGTTGATCCTGGCCCGCACGGTCTGGATGTTCGGGTTCCAGCGGCGGTGCGTGCGGCGGTGTGAGTGCGAGACGGACATGCCGAAGCCCGGCCTCTTGCCGCAGACATCGCAGACGGCAGCCACGTCGAAACTCCCTGGGCTTATCCGACAGATCTGCCGGATGGCGGATTCAGTCAACGATCGATGCCAGGGTACTCGATACGCTCGGCTCCGTGCCGCACACCCTGGACGCCGCGCTGCTGCGGCGGTGGGCAGGCGCGGCCGTCGACGCGCTGGACGCCCGCCGCGCGGAGATCGACCGGATCAACGTGTTCCCGGTCGCGGACCGGGACACCGGCACGAACATGCTGCTCACGATGCGTGCGGCCAGCGAGGAGGTGGCCCGCCTCGGGCGCGGCTCGTCGGGCTCCCCGAACGCGGCCGCCGCCGACTCGGCGCACGTGGCGCTCGCCCTGGCGTCCGGAGCGCTGGTCGGCGCACGGGGCAACTCGGGGGTGATCCTCGCCCAGTTCCTGCGCGGCCTGGCCGACACGCTGGCGGCCACCCTGAGCGGCCCTTCGACCGCCAACGGGTCGCCGACGACGCTGGCTGGCCGGACCCTCGGCGCGGGGCTCGGGCGGGCCGCCGAGCTGGCCACCGCGGCGGTCACCGACCCGCGTGAGGGCACCGTACTCACGGTGCTCGCCGCGGCGGCGGCGGCCGCCAACGACTGCCGCTCCGACGGGCTGGACGAGGTCGCCGCGGCTGCCGCGGCCGCCGCCGCGACAGCGTTGGACGCCACCACCGGCCAGCTCGCCGAGCTGGCCAGGGCCGGTGTGGTCGATGCCGGCGGGCTCGGGCTGGTGGTCGTGCTGGACGCACTGCTCGTCGCGATCACCGGCCAGCCGGCCGGCCCGCGATCAGCGTTGTCCAGCAGGCCGACCCGGGACCGCGACGCGCTGACCGCGGAGCGGGAGATCGGATCCGGTGAGTTCGACTACGAGGTGATGTTCCTGCTCGACGGGTGCACCGACGAGCGCGCCGGCGCGCTGCGGGCCGAGCTGGCCACGATCGGTGACTCGGTGGCGATCGTCGGCGACGGCGCCGGTACCTGGAACGTGCACGTGCACTGCACCGATGTCGGCGCCGCTATCGAGGCCGCCGTGGCGGCCGGGCGCCCGAGCCGGATCACCGTGGTGCGGTTCGCGGACCAGACCGCCGAAGACAGCGACCACGCCGCAGGCGATCCGGCCGCTGGCGGCCGGTTCACCAAGGCCCGCGCCGTGCTGATGGTCGTCAGCGCCGAGCCGGTCGCCGAGCTGGCCCGCGGCGAGGGAGCCGCGGTCCTGCTCGCCGCACCAGCCGCATCGGCCCGACGACGCCGAGCTGGCGGCCGCCCTGGCCGGCACGCGGGCCCGGCACGTCGTGCTGCTGCCGAACGACCCGGAGCTCACCCCGGTCGCCGAGCGGGCGGCCGCGACGGCGCGGACCCGCGGGCAGGACGTCGTGGTCGTCCCCACCGCGTCGGTCGTGCAGGGACTCGCCGCGCTCGCGGTGCACGACCAGGCGCGCCGGCCGGGCGATGACGTGGTGGCGATGGCGGAGGCGGCCGGCGCCACCCGGATGGGTGGCGTGCAGGTGGCCGAGTCGGAGGCGCTGACCTGGGCCGGCCGCTGCCGGCCCGGCGACGTCCTCGGCCTGGCCGACGGCGAGGTGGTGCTCATCGAGCGGGAGCCGACGGCTGCGGCCGTCAGCCTGCTGGACCGCATGCTCGGCGCCGGTGGCGAGCTGGTCACCGTCCTGCTCGGGGTGGACGCCGACAAGGCGATGGCGCAGACCCTGGAGGCCTACCTGGCGTCCACCCACCCGGAGGTGGAGGTGGCCGTGTACCGCGGCGGGCAGTCCGACTACCTGCTGCTGCTGGGGGTCGAGTGAACCCGCTGGAGGCGCGGCTCGCCGACGTGCTCGGGCTGGCCTCGGCGAAGGCGTTGGCCGCCCAGCTCGACCTGCACACGGTCGGCGACCTGCTCCGGCACTACCCGCGCCGCTATGTCGAGCGCGGCTCGCTGAGCGACATCGCCGAGGCGCGCGTCGGCGAGCACGTCACGCTCGTCGCGCAGATCCGTTCGGCCCGTCGACGCCCGATGCGCAGCCGGCGCGGCGAGCTGCTCGACGTCGTGATCAGCGACGGCACCCGCTCGCTGAACTGCACGTTCTTCAACCCGCGCAAGCTGGTGAACGTCCTGGTGCCGGGGCAGCGGGCGCTGTTCGCCGGGAAGGTCGGGGTGTACGGCAAGACGCTGCAGCTCACCCACCCACAGTTCGAGCCGCTCGACCCGGACGACGAGGTGCTGCCTTACTTCCCGGTCTACCCGGCGACGGCGAAGGTCGCGACCTGGCAGATCGCGAAGTGCGTCAAGCAGGTGCTGGCGGTGATCGACGACCCGCCGGACCCGCTGCCGGCCGAGATCCGCGTCGCGCGGGGCCTGCCGACACTCGGCGAGGCGCTGCGCGGGATCCACCGGCCGGCCGACCTCGCCGCGGTGCGTCGGGCGAAGGACCGGCTGGTCTGGGACGAGGCGCTCGCAGTCCAGCTCGCGCTCGGCGTCCGCAGGCTGGCGGCAGCCGCCCGACCGGCGCCGGCGTGCCCAACCCGCCCCGGAGGCCTGCGGGACGCCTTCGATGCGCGGCTGCCGTTCACGCTCACCGCCGGGCAGCGCGCCGTCGGCGAGACGATCGAGTCGGACCTCGGCGGCGAGCACCCGATGAACCGGTTGCTGCAGGGCGACGTCGGGGCCGGGAAGACAGTGGTCGCGCTGCGCGCGATGCTGCAGGTGGTCGACGGCGGCCGGCAGGCCGCGCTGCTCGCGCCGACCGAGGTGCTCGCCGCCCAGCACCACCGGACGCTGGGTGAGCTGCTCGGCCCGCTGGGCACCGCCGGGGAGCTGGGTGGCGCCGAGCTGGCCACCCGCGTGACGCTGCTCACCGGGTCGTTGACCGGTGCCCGCCGCAAGCAGGCGCTGCTCGACGTCGCCTCCGGGGCGGCCGGCATCGTGGTCGGCACGCACGCGCTGCTCCAGGAGAAGGTGTCCTTCGCCGAACTCGGGATGGTGGTCGTCGACGAGCAGCACCGGTTCGGCGTCGAGCAGCGGGACGCCCTACGGCACGGGACCGGTGGATCCGGCGCCGATCTGACCCCGCACGTGCTGGTGATGACCGCCACGCCCATCCCGCGCACGGTGGCGATGACCGTCTACGGCGACCTCGAGGTCTCGACGCTGCGCGAGCTGCCGGCCGGCCGGGCGACCGTCGCGACGACGGTGGTCCCGGCCGGTGAGCGGCCGGCCTGGTTGGCACGGGTGTGGGAGCGGATCCGCGAGGAGGTCGCGGCCGGCCGGCAGGCCTACGTGGTGTGTCCGCGGATCGGTGACCAGCAGACCCCGGGCGACGGAACGGCGCTGGACGCCAGCGACCTCGACGGCGCCGACCTCGACGCCAGCGACCTCGACGGCGCCGACTTCGACGGGGGGCCGGACCCCGAGACGGCGGACGACGACGTAGCGCCCGCGGCGCGGCGACCGCCGCTCTCGGTTGCCCAGGTAGCGCCGATGTTGGCCGATGGTCCGCTGGCCGGCCTGCGCCTCGCCGTGCTGCACGGCCGGTTGCCCGCCGACGAGAAGGACGCGGTGATGCGCGAGTTCACCGCCGGGTCGATCGACGTGCTGGTCGCCACCACGGTCATCGAGGTCGGTGTCGACGTGCCCAACGCCACCGCGATGGTGATCATGGAGGCGGACCGGTTCGGACTCTCCCAGCTGCACCAGTTGCGTGGTCGGGTCGGCCGCGGCAACCAGCCCGGGGTCTGCCTGCTGGTCACCGAGCAGCCGGCGGGCACCACCGGCCGGACCCGGCTGGACGCCGTCGCCGCGACCACCGACGGGTTCGAGCTGGCCCGCACCGATCTGGAGCTGCGCCGGGAGGGCGACGTGCTGGGGGCGTCCCAGTCCGGGCGGCGATCCGGGCTGCGGCTGCTGTCGTTGCTTCGCGACGAGGACGTGATCACCGCCGCTCGGGAGCAGGCCCAGCTGCTGCTCGCCGACGACCCCGAGCTGGCCGGGCACCCCGGGCTGGCCGGCTTGGTCGCCGAGATCGTCGACACCGAACGCGCCGAGTTCCTGGAGAAGGTCTGATCTCACGGTCCGTGACCATGGATTCCCAAGGATCCAGACCGCTACGAAGAGTAGCGGGAGGTTGCGCCAGAGCGAGACTCATCCCTCTCAGCCGTCAGACCCGCCCCTTAGGCCACAGTCGCAACAAGTGATCCACAGGATGCGGCGGAAACCTGAGAATCCCTAATGCTGCACCAGGATACTTCAGAGAGTGCTCAAACCGGGACAATCCGATAGTCCATTCCGGGGTGCTGACCCCCCGCGTTAGCCAAGACGGATGAGCTTTGGATACGCTCCGTGACATGACCACGGAAGGAGGGGAGTTCGCCCTCACTCAGTCCGCGTGCGACGAGGTGCTGACGATCCGCGAGGCGGCGGGCTTCCTGAAGCTCAGCGATCAGCATGTACGGCGGCTGGCGGAGGCGGGCGAACTGCCCGGGCGCAAGCTCGGCGACCGGTGGCGATTCTCCCGGCAGGCCTTGCTGCGGCACCTCGAAGGTGACCCGGAACGCCCCCGAGATCGAGACGGTAGCCGCGAGCAGTCCCCGGCCGAGACGACCTGATCCCCGAGCGTCGAGCCGCCCAGCGGCGCGACGCAACGTCGGCCGGCGGCCCGGCTATGCGGTCTCTCGCGCCGGCAGCTGCCCGCGCGAGGCGGCCTCCAGATGGGCCTGGGCCGGGCGAGGCAGCCGTACCGCGTCGCTGCGCTCCAACCGGGCCAGCTCGGCTCGGGCCTTCGCGTAGGCGGTCAGCCGCTCCGAGTCGCTGTCGGTGTCCTTGGCCATCGTCAGCAGCTTGACCACCCGGTCCACGGCCGCCCGCTCATCGGCGGACAGCCCGGACAGCCGGATTCGCTCGGCGGCGTCCCACGCCGCCCGCCAGGCCCGGCAGGCCCGGTCCACCGCCGCGACGAACGACGCCGCATGCCGCTGTGGTGGCTCGGCGTCGGTGTCTAGGGCCTGGGCCTCGGCGAACGCCTCGACGAACCTGGCCGTGCTC
Source organism: uncultured Actinomycetota bacterium (assembly GCA_963776255.1). Taxonomy (GTDB): domain Bacteria; phylum Actinomycetota; class Actinomycetes; order Mycobacteriales; family Pseudonocardiaceae; genus Pseudonocardia. The sequence continues at coordinate 362,608 of CAVZMB010000021.1, forward strand.
GGGACCCGGACGTCGGCGAGCGCCGGCAGCCGCAGCACCAGCATGGGGTCGCACTCGTACCGCGCGTACTCCGAGCGCAAGGCGTCGAAACGCTGCCGGGCCAGCCGCCACTGCGGCCGGGCCGGTGCCACCGGGCGCACCGGGTACCGGTACATCAGGTGCGGGGGAACCGGTTGTGGATGCATCCCCCGGTGATAGTGGCCGGTCATCGCGCGGTAGTGCCGCCACCGGGACCGCCGATAGGCCCGCCGCTGGGCCAGCAGCACGATCGCGAAGACAAGGATGATCGGCATCGCGACGCCGAGCATGAGTGCGGTGAACGCGACCATGGTCCCTACCATCGCAAGCAGGACGAACGCCGTGCCACCCGCGGTGACCGCAATCCCTGGGTGGGGCCGGGAGCGAGGAAGCATCGCGCGTGGTCCTCCGGTGTGATGAGCTTCCTCCTTGGTACCTGGCCGGAGACCGGCCGTCCAGCAGTGCGCGGTAATTGCTCCGACCGCGCTGACAACCGGGGGCCGCCGATGTTCCGCAAGTTGCTGGTCGCCAACCGCGGCGAGATCGCGGTACGGGCGTTCCGAGCGGCGGCCGAGGTCGGCCTGACGACCGTCGCGGTGTTCCCCTACGAGGACCGCAACTCGGTGCACCGGCTGGTCGCCCACGAGTCCTACCAGATCGGCGAGGCCGGGCACCCGGTCCGCGCATACCTCTCGGTCGAGGAGATCATCAGGGCGGCCCGCAAGGCCGACGCGGACGCGGTCTACCCGGGCTACGGCTTCCTGTCCGAGAACCCGGATCTCGCCAAGGCCTGCGAGCAGGCCGGCCTGGTCTTCGTCGGGCCGCCGAAACGCGTGCTGGACCTCACCGGCAACAAGTCGCGCGCGGTGGCCGCCGCCCGTGACGCCGGCCTGCCCGTGCTGCGCTCCAGCCCGCCGTCGGACGACACCGCCACGCTGCTGGCCGCCGCCGAGGAGGTCGGCTTCCCGCTGTTCGTCAAGGCGATCGCCGGGGGCGGCGGGCGCGGGATGCGCCGGGTCGCGGAGCCGGCCGAGCTGGTCGAGGCGGTCGAGTCCGCGATGCGCGAGGCGGAGTCGGCCTTCGGCTCGGCGATCGTCTTCCTCGAGCACGCCGTCCTGGACCCGCGGCACATCGAGGTCCAGATCGTCGCCGACTCGACCGGCGAGGTGGCCCACCTGTACGAGCGGGACTGCTCGGTGCAGCGGCGGCACCAGAAGGTGATCGAGATCGCGCCCGCGCCGAACCTCGACCCCACGCTGCGGCAGCGGATCTGCGCCGACGCTGTCGCGTTCGCCCGGCACATCGGCTACCTGAACGCCGGCACCGTCGAGTTCCTGGTCGACGCGCGAGGCAACCACGTGTTCATCGAGATGAACCCCCGGATCCAGGTCGAGCACACGGTCACCGAGGAGGTCACCGACAAGGACCTGGTGATCGCCCAGCTGCGCATCGCGGCCGGCGACACGCTCGCGCAGCTGGGCATGACCCAGGACGAGATCGAGGTGCAGGGGGCGGCGCTGCAGTGCCGAGTGACCACCGAGGACCCGGCGAACGGGTTCCGCCCGGACGTCGGCGTGATCAGCCACTACCGCTCGCCGGGCGGCCCGGGGGTGCGGCTCGACGGCGGCACAACGCACACCGGCACCGAGGTCAGCGCACACTTCGACTCGCTGCTGGTGAAGGTCACCTGCCGCGGCCGGACCTTCGACCAGGCGGTGCGGCGGGCCCGCCGGGCGCTGTCCGAGTTCCGCATCCGCGGGGTGGCCACCAACATCCCGTTCGTAGCCGCCGTGCTCGCCGACCCGGACTTCCAGGCCGGCCGGCTGACCACGTCGTTCATCCAGCAGCGACCGGAGCTGCTCACCGCCACACCGCGGGCCGACCGCGGCTCGCGGCTGCTCGCCTACCTGGCGGACGTCACGGTGAACCGCCCGCACGGCAGGCGCCCGGAGGTCGGGGAACCGGCCGACAAGCTGCCCCGGATCGACCTCGAGGCCGAGCCGCTGCCGGGGTCCCGCCAGCTGCTGGCCGAGCTCGGGCCGGAGGGATTCGTCCGCCAGCTGCGGGACCGGCGCGAGGTCGCCGTCACCGACACGACGTTCCGGGACGCGCACCAGTCGTTGCTGGCCACCCGGGTCCGCACCCGGGACATGGTCGCCGTCTCGCCGTACGTGGCGCGGCTGACCCCGCAGCTGCTGTCGCTGGAGGCGTGGGGCGGCGCGACCTACGACGTCGCGCTGCGCTTCCTGGCCGAGGACCCGTGGCAGCGGCTCGCCGAGTTGCGCGCGGCGGTGCCGAACATCGCGCTGCAGATGCTGCTCCGGGGGCGGAACACGGTCGGCTACACGCCCTACCCGACCGAGGTGACCGATGCGTTCGTCGCCGAGGCGGCCTCGACCGGGGTCGACATCTTCCGGATCTTCGACGCGCTGAACGACATCGCCCAGATGCGACCGGCGATCGACGCGGTCCGGGCCGCCGGCAACGCCGTGGCCGAGGTGGCGCTGTGCTACACCGGTGACCTATCCGACCCGGACGAGCCGCTGTACACATTGGACTACTACCTGCGGCTGGCCGAGCAGATCGTGGACGCCGGTGCGCACGTGATCGGGATCAAGGACATGGCCGGGCTGCTGCGCCCGCCGGCCGCGCGCCGGCTGGTCCGCGCGCTGCGCGAGCGCTTCGACCTCCCGGTGCACCTGCACACCCATGACACCGCGGGCGGGCAGCTCGCAACACTGGTCGCGGCGATCGACGCCGGGGTGGACGCGGTCGACGCGGCCACCGCATCGATGGCCGGCACCACGTCGCAGCCCTCGCTGTCCGCGCTGGTCGCCGCAACCGACCACACCGAGCGGCCGACCGGGCTGGACCTGCAGGCGGTGTCGGACCTGGAGCCGTACTGGGAGGCGGTTCGCAAGGTGTACCGGCCGTTCGAGTCCGGGCTGGCCGCGCCGACCGGGCGGGTCTACCACCACGAGATCCCCGGCGGGCAGCTGTCCAACCTGCGCCAGCAGGCGATCGCGCTCGGCCTCGGCGAGCGCTTCGAGCTGATCGAGGACTGCTACGCCGCCGCCGACCGGATGCTTGGCCGGCTGGTGAAGGTCACCCCGTCGTCCAAGGTGGTCGGTGACCTCGCGCTGCACCTGGTCGGCGCCGGGGTCGACCCGAAGGAGTTCGAGGCCGACCCCGGATCGTTCGACGTGCCGGACTCGGTGATCGGCTTCCTGCGCGGCGAGCTGGGCGACCCGCCGGCCGGCTGGCCGGAGCCGTTCCGCTCGCGCGCGCTGGAGGGACGGCCGGCCCGGACGGCCGAGCCGCCGGAGCTGTCCGAGGAGGACCGGGCGGCACTGCGCGAGGACCCGAGGCCCACCCTGAACCGGCTGCTCTTCGCGGGCCCAACCAAGGAGTTCGACGAGCATCGGCGGCGGTTCGGCGACACCTCGGTGCTGTCCAGCCGGGACTTCTTCTACGGGCTGCAGCCCGAGATCGAGCACACCGCTGACCTCGAACCGGGGGTCCGGCTGCTGATCACCCTCGAGGCGATCTCCGAGCCGGACGAGCGCGGGCTGCGCTCGGTGCTGACCACGCTCAACGGCCAGCTGCGGCCGGTGTCGGTGCGCGACGAGTCGGTGCACACCGACGTCAAGACCGCGGAGAAGGCGGACCGGGGCAACCCGGGGCAGGTCGCCGCGCCGTTCGCCGGGGTGGTCACGCTGGCGGTCGCCGAGGGCGACCCGGTCACCGCCGGGCAGACCGTGGCCACCATCGAGGCGATGAAGATGGAGGCCGGGATCACCGCGCCGCGGGCCGGCACCGTGCAGCGGCTGGCGATCGGGCCGGTGCAGCAGGTCGAGGGCGGCGACCTGCTGCTGGTGCTGGGGTAGTGCAGGCCTACCGGCCGGCACGAACGAGGACCCGGCAAGAATCGAGCGGGCGTCAAATAAAGTACGTCCGTGTACACTTCTGTACATGGTAAGCGTCAGCGAGGCGAGGGCGACGCTGCCCGAGATTCTGGACCGGGTGGCCGCCGGCGACGAGGTCACCATCACCCGTCACGGGCAACCGGTCGCCGTGCTTGTCCGGCCGGACGCGCTACGCACCCGCAGAGCCGAGGCGACGATCCAACAGGCCCGGCAGGTCGCAGACCTGCTGTCCGCCGCCGGTCAGCAGCCCTTGGCCTCGGCCGGTCTCTCGGCTGCCCGGGCAGAGGAGTTGGTCCAGGCGGTCAGCCAGGCTCGCGACCGCTCGTAGTGGACGCCTTCGACGCCGACGTCCTCATCTACGCGGCGGCGGCCGATCACCCGCTGGGCCGGCGCGTCAGGACGTTGTTCGCCCCCGAAGCCGGCTCTCAGGCCGGGGTGGGTTCGGTGCTGCTGGTCCCGGAAATTCTTGCCAAGCCGATCCGGGACGGACGTGCCGAGGAACTCGACCGCCCTGGCTGGGCTGCTCAGCCGCGTGGACCTGCGCGTGGTCGATGCGGTCACCGCCGAGGTGGCGGCTTCGCTCGCCGCCACCCACCGGCTGCGGGCGGCCGACGCGGTCCACCTGGCCACCGCGCTCGTCGCTGGTGCTGACAGGTTCGTCACCAACAACCGCCGTGATTTCCCGACCACGATCACCGATGTCGAGATCACCTACCCGGACATGCTGGCGGACCCCCCTGCACGATGACGGTCGTGGCGCGACGGGGGATGCGTGTGTGGTCAATGGAAGGCTTGTGGTGAGCATGGCGCGGATCGTCGCGGGCAGCATGGGCAGGCCGGCGGATCGAGGTGCCCCGGACGGGCGTCCGGCCGACCTCGGAGCGGGTACGCGAGGCGCTGTTCGGCGCGCTGGACGCGGCCGGTGTGCTGCCCGGCGCCGCGGTGCTCGACCTCTGCGCCGGCTCCGGCGCCCTCGGACTGGAGGCGCTGTCCCGCGGGGCCGCCTACGCGCTGTTCGTCGAGTCGGACCGGAGGGTGGCCACCGTGCTGCGGCGCAACGTCGCCGCGCTCGGCCTCGCCGAGGGTGACCGCGCCGAGGTTCGGGTGGCCCCGGCCGGTGCGGTGCTCGCCACGCGTGCGCCACGGGCCTACGACGTGCTGCTCGCCGACCCGCCCTACGACGTGCCGGGCGAGGAGGTCGCGGGCTGGCTGGCCGCCGCCACCGCGCACGGTTGGCTGCGCGCCGGCGCCACCGTGGCGGTGGAGCGCCCGGTGCGCGGCGGCGGGTTCGGCTGGCCGGCCGGACTGTGCCCCAGCCGTGAGCGCCGTTACGGAGACACCGTGTTGCACCTGGGCTACCGTCCGGTGAATGACGCAGCGAGCATCGCAGCGCGCGCAGCGCGCGAGGGCGGCGGTCGGGACCATCAGAACGCCCGTCCTAGCGGGAACCTTGAGCGGGTGCGACGAGCCGTTTGCCCCGGCTCCTTCGATCCCGTGACCAACGGCCACCTCGACATCCTCGGCCGGACCACGACCCTGTTCGACGAGGTGATCGTGGCGGTGCTGATCAACAAGAACAAGCGCAGCATGTTCACCGTCGAGGAGCGGATCGACATGCTCGCCGAGGTCACCGCCCCTTGGCCGAACATCCGGGTCGACTCGTTCCACGGCCTGCTGGTCAACTACTGCCGCGAGCACGACGTGCACGCGATCGTCAAGGGCCTGCGGGCGGTGACCGACTTCGACTACGAGCTGCAGATGGCCCAGATGAACCAGCGGCTGTCCGGTGTGGACACCCTGTTCATGTCGACCAACCCGGAGTACAGCTTCCTGTCCAGCTCGCTGCTCAAGGAGGTGGCCACCTTCGGCGGCGACGTGTCCCACCTGCTGCCCGAGTCCGTGCACCAGCGGCTGCTGGAACGGATCAAAGAGAGCGCCTGAGTCGGGCCGGCTCCGGGGACACGCGGTGCCGAGACCGAAATGCCGGGCATCCCGGGCCGCACCCGGCACACTGTGCGGCGTGTACCGCGTCTTCGAGTCGCTGGACGCCCTGGTGACGGTCGTCGAGGAGGCCAGGGGCGTCCCGATGACCTCCACCTGCGTGGTGCCCCGCGGCGACGTGCTGGAGATGCTGGACGAGCTGCGGGACGCGCTGCCCGGCGAGCTGGACGACGCCCAGGACGTCCTGGACCGCCGCGATCAGTTCCTGGCCGAGGCGCAGCAGCAGGCGGAGGACAGCACCGCGCGGGCCGGCCAGGAGGCCGAGGCCGTCGTGGCCGACGCCGGCGAGCAGGCCGAGAAACAGCTCGCCGAGGCGCGGCACGAGGCCGAGCGGACCGTCTCCGGGGCGCGTCAGGAGTACCACGAGCTGACCGACCGGGCGGCCGCCGAGGCGGAGCGGCTGGTCGCGGCCGGCCGGGCCGCGCAGGACCGCGCCGTGACGGAGGGTCGGGCCGAGCAGGCCAGGCTGGTCAGCCAGGCCGACGTGGTGCAGGCCGCCCGGGCGGAGGCGGCCCGGATCGTCGACGAGGCCAACGCCGCGGCGGACCGGTTGCGCGCCGACTGCGACGGCTACGTCGACCGCAAGCTGGCCGAGTTCGAGGACACCCTGGGTAAGGCGTTGCGTACGGTCAGCCGTGGCCGCAGCCAGCTGTGGAGCCAGGGGCCGAGCAACGGGCATACTCCAGTTGGCTCAGGCACCGGGATGGATCTGATCGACTGATCGGCGGCCGGCAAGTAATCTTCGGCCGTGGCGCGTGTCGACGGACCTGATCCCGAAACGTGGTGGGAGCAGTACCAGTATCGGTTCACGCCACGGTCCGAGCCGGACCAGGACTTGGCTGGCGTGGGGGTGCCGGTGGCTGGAAACCAGAACGGTATGACGGACCCGGGCCCGGGTGCCGAGGACCTCGACGACGAGGCGATCGTCCGGCAGCCGCCGGATCGGCCCACCCAGGGCTGGCGTCGCACCGTGTACTCGGCCAGCGGGGGCTGGATCAACCCGGGAATCGGGCCGGCCGAGCAGGCCCACTATGACCTGCTGCACCGCATCCGGGCCCCGCTGTCCGGCTCACACCAGATAGCCGTCGGGTCGATCAAGGGCGGGGTCGGCAAGACGACCGTGGCCAGCTGCCTCGGGCTGGTGCTCGCCGAGCACCGCGGCGACCGGGTGATGGCGCTGGACGCGAATCCGGACGCCGGCACGCTGGCCGACCGGCTGACCGGTGAGACCGACGTGACCGTCCGCCAGATGCTCGAGGACCTGGACCGACTGCACTCCTGGGCCGATGTCTCGCGGTACACCAGCCTCGCCGGCCGGTTGCAGGTGCTGGCATCGGAGCAGGACCCGGCCATGAGCGAGGCGTTCAGCCGCTCGGAGTACGAGCGGGTGTGCGCGGTGCTGCGCCGGTTCTACAACATCGTCATCACCGACTCCGGAACCGGGTTGGTGCACTCGGCGATGGAGGGCACGCTGGCCCTCGCCGACGGCCTGATCATCGTCGGGGCACTCACCGTGGACGGCGCGAGCCGGGCCAGCAAGACCCTCGACTGGTTGGTCGCGCACCGCCACGCCGACCTGGTCCGAGATGCCGTGGTCGTGCTCAGCCGGGACCGGGTGAGCCGCGACGTCGACCAGGACCGGGTCAGGGAGCACTTCGCGCAGCGCTGCCGAGCGGTGGTCGACATCCCGTTCGACCCGCACCTGGCCACCGGTGGCCGGATCGAGCTGGGCCGGTTGCGCCGCCCGGCGAGCGAGGCCTTCCTGGAGCTCGCGGCGCTGATGGCGGACCGGTTCGAGTTCACGCCTGGTCCACCGCTGGAACCGCCCACGCAGCCCCCGGAGCAGGTCGAGCGCCGGAGCGGTGGCGCTGCGACCCGCGGTGATGCTGTCGAGCACCCGCGCGGCCGGGCCCGCGGTGCGCAAACCCGCCCGGTGCGCGTCGAGACCCATCCGAGCTCCCCGGATGTGCTCCGGCCGTGACGGACTGGGACACCCGACACCCGGACGCCACCACCGCTGGGGAGCTCACCGAGGACGCGATCGTCCGGGAGCGGGGCGACCGTCCGGGTGCCGGCTGGCGACGGGTCGTCTACGGGGCGACCGGGGGGCGGGTCAACCCGGGTCCGAGTCCGATCGAGCGGAGCAGGCACGAGTGGCTTCGCCGGATCCGGCGCCAGCTCCCCGGCTACCACCAGATCGCGGTCACCTCGCTCAAGGGCGGGGTCGGGAAGACGACGATCTCGGCCTGCATCGGGCTCGCGCTGGCCGCCCGCCGCGGCGACCGGGTGATCGTCCTCGACGCCAACCCGGACGCCGGCACGCTGGCCGACCGGCTCACCGGCGAGGTCTCGGTCACCGTGCGCGACCTGCTGGACAACCTGGCATCGGTCCGGTCGCTGACCGACGTCGGCCGCTACACCAGCCTGGCCGGCCGGCTGCATGTGCTGGCCTCGGAGCAGGACCCAGCGCGCAGCGAGGCGTTCAACCGCACCGAGTACGAGGACGTCTGCGCGGTGCTCAGCCGGTTCTACAACCTGATCATCACGGACTCCGGGACCGGGCTGGTGCACTCGGCGATGGAGGGCACGCTGGCGCTCGCGGACAGCATCGTGGTGGTCGGTGCGCCGACCGTCGACGCGGCGAGCCGGGCCAGCAAGACGCTCGACTGGCTGGTGGCGCACGGCTACCGGCGCAATGTCGCGAACGCGGTAGTGGTGCTGTCCTGCGACCGGGTCAGCGAGGACGTCGACGTAGTCCGGATCCGGGAGCACTTCGCGGCGCGCTGCCGCGCCGTCGTGGAGATCCCGCACGACCCGCACCTGGCCCTCGGCGGTCGCATCCAGCTGGCCAGGCTCCGCCCCGAGACGCACGACGCCGTCCTCGAGCTGACCGCGGCGCTCGCCGACGGGTTCGCGCCGCTTTCGCCTACCCTCGGATCACATGACCGCAGTACGTCCTGACCCGGCGAACCCGTGGGTGGTCAGCGTCCGCGAGCTGGGGCGCCGCGCCGGCACCATGCGCTCCGAGCAACGCTCGGTCGCCGTCGTCGACCCGGTCGGCCTGGAAGGGGTCCTCGCCGTGCCGGCCGGTGCGGCGATCGAGCTCGACCTGCGGCTGGAGGCCGTCACCGAGGGCGTGTTCGTCTCCGGCTCGGCCAGCGCACCGCTGAGCGGGCAGTGCGCGCGCTGCCTCGACCCGCTGAGCGACGAGATCACGGTGAGCTTCGGTGAGCTGTTCGCCTACCCGGACAGCGTCACCGACCAGACCACCGACCCCGACGAGCTGTCCCGGGTGGTGGACGAGCTGGTCGACACCGAGGCGATGGTGCGCGACGCGATAGTGCTCGCGCTGCCGCTCGCCCCCTTGTGCCGCGAGGACTGCGCGGGCCTGTGCCCGGAGTGCGGTGCGAAGCGGGCCGACCTGGGTCCGGACCACCGGCATGACACAATGGATCCACGATGGGCCGCCCTCCGGGCGCGGCTCGAGCAGTAGTCGACCAACGCAGCAGCCGAAATGCATCTGCACTGAATCATGGAGTTGTCGTGGCCGTTCCGAAGCGCCGCATGTCGCGGTCGAACACGCGTTCCCGGCGCGCGCAGTGGAAGGCCGTAGCGCCGACGCTGGCGCCGTGCTCGAACCCGGCGTGCGGGGCGCTCAAGCCACCGCACGTCGCCTGCCCGACCTGCGGCATGTACGACGGCCGCCCAGTCGTCGAGCCGTCGTAAGCGCTGCGGCTCCGCGGGCGACGTGGCTGGGAAGGCGCGAACAGGTCCCCGTACCCAGCGTGCCCCGTTGCTGGAGGCCCTCGGTGTGGAGCTCGATCCCGAGCTGCTGACGCTCGCGTTGACCCACCGCTCCTACGCCTACGAGAACGGCGGGCTGCCCACCAACGAGCGGCTGGAGTTCCTCGGTGACGCCGTGCTCGGGGTGATCGTGACCGAGTACCTGTACCGCGAGCACCCGGACCTTCCCGAGGGCCAGCTCGCCAAGCTCAGGGCCAGCGTGGTGAACATGCACGCGCTGGCCGGCGTGGCGGCCGGGCTCGGCGAGTCCGGCCTCGGTCCGTTCGTCCACCTCGGCCGCGGCGAGGAGCTCACCGGTGGCTACGCCAAGGCCAGCATCCTGGCCGACGCCACCGAGGCGTTGATCGGCGCGGTGTACCTGCAGCACGGGCTGGAGACCGCCCGTGAGCTGGTCGTGCGGCTGTTCGCCGAGCTGCTGCGGGCCGCGCCGCTGCTCGGTGCCGGGCTGGACTGGAAGACCAGCCTGCAGGAGCTCACCGCGGCCTCCGAGCTCGGCCCGCCGGAGTACCGGATCACCGATGACGGCCCGGATCACCGCAAGGTGTTCCGCGCGACGGTCGTGGTCGGCGGGCGGGCGCTCGGTACCGGGGACGGGCGCACCAAGAAGGAGGCCGAGCAGCGCGCGGCGGAGATCGCCTGGCGGGCGCTGTCCGCGGGTGCCGGGTCCTCGGGTGACGTGGGTTCCGGGTCGGGTGACGCGGGCGATGAGGGCGAGCCGGGCGACGCCAGCGATGCGAACGCCGACGGCGCCTCCGCCGGCACCGAACAGCGCTGACGACAGCAGCCCGCGATGCCCGAACTCCCCGAGGTCGAAGTGGTCCGCCGTGGGCTGGCCGGACACGTCCTTGGACAGCGGGTGTCCGAGGTCGAGGTGCGCCACCCGAGGGCGGTCCGCCGGCACCTCGGCGGCCCCGACGATCTCGTCGCCCGGCTGCTCGGGCGGACGTTCACCGCGGTCGGGCGGCGGGGCAAGTACCTCTGGGTCGAGCTGGACGACGGCGACAGCGCGCTGCTCGGGCACCTCGGCATGAGCGGCCAGCTGCTCATCCGACCTCCGGGTGCGCCGGACGAGACACACCTGCGGGTCCGGATCCGGTTTGCCGACGAGCCTTCCGAGCTGCGGTTCGTCGACCAGCGCACGTTCGGTGGGCTCAGCGTCGAGCGGCTGGAGCCGGTCGGCGGCGAGCTGCTGCCCGGCCCGGTGCTGCACATCGCCCGCGATCCGCTGGACCCCGCGTTCGAGGCCGACGACGTCGTCGCCGCGCTGCGCAGGCGTCGGACCGGGCTCAAGCGCGCGCTGCTCGACCAGACCCTGGTGTCCGGGATCGGCAACATCTACGCCGACGAGGCGCTGTGGGTCGCCCGCCTGCACCCGGCACGACCGACCACCCGGCTGACCCGGGCCCAGGGCCGCCTGGTGCTGGCGTCGGCCGGCGACCGTGATGGAGCGGGCGCTGGACGCGGGCGGCACCTCGTTCGACGCGCTGTACGTGAACGTCAACGGCCAGTCCGGCTACTTCGACCGCTCGCTCGCGGTCTACGGGCAGGCGGACCGGCCGTGCCCGCGCTGCGGCACCCCGATCCGGCGGGAGGCGTTCATGAACCGCTCGTCCTACTTCTGCCCGCGCTGCCAGCCCCGCCCGCGCCGCCCACACCCCTGACTGGGGTACTCAGAACACCGCCAGACCGGCCGGCACATACCGCAGCATCGCGGCACTCATCGCAGGACATGTGTGCCGCAACCTCGCGGTATGTGCCGCGACCAGATGAGCCGCGGCCGGGACCACGGAGCGCTCAGAAGCCGAAGTCCTGGGTCCAGTAGTTGCCGCGCGGGTCGAAGCCGACGCCGATCGTGGTGTAGTCGCAGTCCAGGATGTTGCGCCGGTGGCCCGCCGAGTCCATCCAGGCCGCGACCACGCTCGACGCGCTCGACTGGCCGAACGCGATGTTCTCCGCGGCAGGCTCCGGGTAGCCGGCCGCACGGATCCGCTCGTCGAAGGAGCTGCCGTCGCCGCCGGTGTGCGACATCGTGTCCCGGTCGGCCATGTCGACCGAGTGCCGCTGAGCGGCGGTGGTGAGCCGACCGTCCACCCGGAGGGCGGGGCACCCGGCCGCCTGCCGTTCCGAGTTGGTCGCCGCCACCACGGCCCCGACCACGCCACCGGCCGCCGAGCCCGTCGGCTTCGGCGCCCGGGCGGTCGGTGCGGCCGTCGGAGTCGGCCGCTGGGTGGTCGTGCTCGGCTCGGTGGTCGGGGTGGAGAGCGTGGGTGGCACGGACGGCGCCTGATCCGTCGGCGGCAGCGCGACCGGCGGCGCGTCCACGGGCGCGTCGGCTTCGCTGGACGCGCCGAGGAGCGTCCAGCCGGGCGAGTCCGCCAGGGTGAGACCGGCGCCCGCGAGAACAGCGCCGACAGCGACACTGGCCAACAGGGGAGCGAGGCGACCCGGTCGTGCGTGGATCACGGCGCGGTAACGTAACAGCACTGTGCGGACCAACCCACATTCACCCGTTCGGCTGACTGCAGAGGTGCGCGGCCGCGTCCAGGGTGTCGGTTTCCGCTGGTGGGCCCGGGAGCGGGCGCTCGAACTCGGGCTGGCCGGCTGCGCGGAGAACCTGCCGGACGGGCGGGTGGTCGTGGTCGCCGAGGGTCCACGCCCGGCCTGCCTTGCGCTGCTCGGTGCGCTGCGCTCGCCGGCCGGTCCGGGCCGGGTGCGCGAGGTCCGGGAGCGCTGGACGCCGCCGACCGGATTGGTGGGGTTCGTGACGCGCTGAGCGCATCGGGCCGTAGGTTCGCTGGTCGGCGCGCACCGGCGTGCTTCCCCAGTCCGGGCGGGTCACCCGGGTACCCTTTCGCGAACGTTTTCCCTGGAGGACCACCACCCCGTGCACCTGAAGAGCCTGACCCTGAAGGGCTTCAAGTCCTTCGCCTCGGCCACCACCCTGCGACTGGAGCCCGGGATCACCTGCGTGGTCGGCCCGAACGGTTCCGGGAAGTCCAACGTGGTGGACGCGATCGCCTGGGTGCTCGGCGAGCAAGGTGCGAAGACGCTGCGCGGCGGGAAGATGGAGGACGTGATCTTCGCCGGGACGGCGTCCCGGCCGCCGCTCGGACGCGCAGAGGTCACCCTCACGATCGACAACGGCGACGGCGCCCTCCCGATCGACTACACCGAGGTGTCGATCACCCGCCGGATGTTCCGGGACGGTGCGGGCGAGTACGAGATCAACGGCAGCTCGTGCCGGCTGCTGGACATCCAGGAGCTGCTGTCCGACTCCGGGATCGGCCGCGAGATGCACGTGGTGGTCGGGCAGGGCCAGCTGGAGGCGATCCTGCAGTCCCGGCCGGAGGACCGGCGGGCGTTCATCGAGGAGGCCGCCGGCGTCCTCAAGCACCGCAAACGGCGTGAGAAGGCGCTGCGCCGACTGGATTCCACGCAAGCGAACCTGACCCGGCTGGCCGACCTGACCGGCGAGCTGCGCCGGCAGCTGAAGCCGCTGGGCCGGCAGGCCGAGATCGCCCGTCGCGCCCAGGGCGTGCAGGCCGAGCTCCGCGACGCCAGGTTGCGGCTGGCGGCCGACGACCTGATGACGCTGCGCGCCGGGTTCGCCGGCGAGCAGGCGGGCGAGCACGCCACCCGGACCCGGCGAGCCGAGGTCGAGGCGTCGCTGATCGGCGCCCGCGTCGAGCAGGAGACGCTGGAGAGCCGGCTGGCCACCGCGGCCCCGCGGCTGGCCGCCGCGCAGGACACCTGGTACCGGCTCGCCGCGCTGAGCGAACGGCTCGGCGGCACCGTCCGGCTGGCGGCCGAGCGGGCGCGGCACCTGACCGCCCCGGTCGAGGCACGGGCCGGCGAGCGGGACCCCGGTGAGCTGGAGGCGGAGGCCGACGAGGTCGACCGCCGGGAGGCGGCGCTGGCGGAGGAGGTCGCGCGGGCCCAGCAGGCGCTGGCGACGACCGTCGCGGCGCGCGAACGGCTGGAGTCGGAGCTGAAGGCCGCCGAGCAGGCCCAGCTCACCGGGCTGCGGGCCGCCGCCGACCGCCGCGCGGCGATCGCCACGTTGACCGGCCGGGTCGAGGCTCTCGGCGGCAGCGCCGCGTCGTCCGCCGAGGAGATCCAGCGCCTCACCGACGAGCTGGCCGAGGCGGAGCAGCGGACCGGGCAGGCCGAGCGCGAGCTGCACACCGCCCGGGCCGACGTCGCCGAGCTGGACGGCGGCGGCCGCAGCCTCGACGAGTGGTGCTCGGTCGCGGTCGACGCCCACGAGCTTGCCCGCAAGCGGGTGGCGGAGCTGGTCGCCACCGAGCGGGAGACCGAGCAGCAGCTCGCACACTGGAAGGCGCGGGTCGAGGCGCTCTCGCTGGGCATGAGCGTGCGGGACGGTACGGCCGCCCTGCTTGGCGCGCATGGAGCGGACCAGCCGGCCGTCGGCGTGCTGGGTCGGCTTGCCGGCCTGCTGCGGATCGAGCCGTGGGCGCGGGCGGCGATCGGCGCGGCGCTTGGCGAGCTGTCCGACGCGGTTGCGGTTGCCGATCTCGACGCCGCGGCGCAGGCCATGGAGCGGCTGAGGGCCGGTTCGGCCGGCCGGGCGTCGCTGCTGGTCGGCGGGTCGAGGCCGGCGACGGCTGGACGGTGTGGCGATCCGCCCGCCGGGGCGTGGTGGGCCGCCCAGCTGGTGCGGGCACCCGCGGAGCTCGCCGCCGCGGTGGCCGCGGTGCTGGCGAACGTGGTGGTGGTCGACGACCTTGCCGCGGCGCGGGCGGTTGTCGCCCGAGACCCCGAGCTGGTGGCCGCGACCCGGGCCGGCGACCTGCTCGGCGCGCACCGCGGCGCCGGTGGGCTCGGTGGCGGGCAGAGCGCTATCGAGATGCAGGCGGCGCTCGACGAGGCGCGGACCGCCGTGACGACGGTCGAACGCGAGCTCGCCTCGATGTGGCCCGCCCTGGACGGAGCGCGCGCCGAGGAAGCCGCCCGGCTGTCCGACGTCGAGTCGGCCCAGGAGGCGGCCGGGGCGGCCGACGCGCAGCGAGCCGCGGCGGCGCAGCGACTCGGCCGGCTGGACCAGGCGCTCCGGTCGGCGCGCGACGAGGCCGACCGGCTGCGGGTCCGGCGGGACCGGGCCCAGGCGGCACGGGTCGACGCCCTCGCCGCGCTGGCCGACGGCGAGCGGCGGCTGGCCGCGGCCAGGGCCGAGCCCGAGGCGGCGGAACCGGACAGTGATCTCCTCGACGCCGCCGCGGTGAGCGTGCGGCAGGCCCGGGCCGAGGAGCTGGACGCGCGGTTGGCGCAGCGGACCGCGCAGGAGCGGGCCGGGGCGATCGCCGGCCGCGCCGACCGGTTGCGTCGCGCCGCGGCGGCGGAGCGGGCCGCCCGGGCGCGGGCCGAGCAGGCCCGCCAGGCCAGGGCACGCGGTGCCGCCGTGGCCGTCGCCGCGCACCGGGCCGGTGAGCGGGTGCTGGCCATGATCGCGGTCTCGGTCACCGCGGCCGAGGCGGAGCGGGACGCCGCCACCGCGGCGCGGGCCGAGCACGCGAGCGCGTTGGACCAGGTGCGCGCTCGAGCCACCGAGCTGGCCGCCGAGCTCGAACGGCTGACCGACGCGGTGCACCGCGCCGAGGTGGCCCGCACCGAGTCCCGGATGAAGATCGAGCAGCTGGAGGAGCGGATCGTCGAGGCCTACGGGATCGGCGTCGACGACCTGGTCGCCGAGTACGGGCCGGACATCTTCGTCCCGGCGCCGCTGTCCAGGCATGGGCCGTCCGACCCGGACGCCCCGCCGGCGCCGCCGGTGCCGTTCGACCGGGCCGACCAGGAGCGCCGGGCCAGGGCGGCCGAGAAGGACCTCGCGCTGCTCGGCCGGGTGAACCCGCTCGCGCTCGAGGAGTTCGCCGCGCTCGAGGAGCGGTACAAGTTCCTGTCCACGCAGCTCGAGGACGTCAAGGCCACCCGGCGGGACCTGCTGACGGTCGTGCACGAGGTGGACGAGAAGATTCGTGACGTGTTCGCCGCCGCGTTCGCGGACGTGGCGCGCGAGTTCCAGGTCGTTTTCGCGGCCCTGTTCCCCGGCGGCGACGGCCGGCTGGTGCTCACCGACCCGGACGACCCGCTCACCAGCGGCGTCGAGATGGAGGCCCGGCCACCGGGCAAGAAGATCAAGCGGCTGTCGCTGCTGTCCGGTGGGGAGAAGTCGCTGGCCGCGGTCGCCATGCTGGTGGCGATCTTCCGGGCCCGCCCCTCGCCGTTCTACGTGCTGGACGAGGTCGAGGCGGCGCTGGACGACGTGAACCTCCGGCGGCTGATCGGGCTGCTGACCGAGCTGCGGGCCAGCTCCCAGCTGATCGTGATCACCCATCAGAAGCCGACGATGGAGGTCGCCGACGCGCTGTACGGGGTGAGCATGCAGCGCGACGGCATCACCACCGTGATCTCGCAGCGGCTGCGCACCCCGGAGCCGCTGCCGTCCTGAGCCGGCGAGCCCTGACAGGATGGGTTCGTGGACAGCGCCCTGATCCTGATCATCGTCCTGGTCGCAGTGCTGCTGGTGCTGGCCCTGACGGCAGGGCTGGTGCTGACCAGGCGCAGGCGGATCAGCCTCGCGGAGCGGGCCGAGCCGGCGGCCGGCCCGGACGCTGCGGCCGGAGAGCCACCGGGACGGGACGGCGGCTACCAGGCGGGCGGCGCGATCAGCTTCTCGGCCGGCACCGACACCGTCGAGCGCCCCAGCGCGCAGCCGGTCGAGCCCCCGCCGGCTGAGACGCCGCCGGCCGGCCGAGCCCCGCGCCGGCCGAGACCGCGCCGCCGGTCGAACCCCCGCCGGCTGAGCCGCCCGGCCGGCTGAGCCCCCGCCGGCTCCGGAGCCCCCCGCTCCAGCCGCACCGGAGCCGACCGCCGCGCCGCCGGCGACGATCGAGCCGATCTCCCCGCCGGCCGGGCGGCTGGAGCGGCTGCGAGGCCGGCTGTCCCGCTCACGGTCGACGTTCGGGCAGAGCCTGCTCGGCCTGCTGGGCGCCGGTGATCTCGACGAGGACTCCTGGACCGAGATCGAGGACACCCTGCTGCTCGCCGACCTCGGCGCGGAAACCACCGCGGAGATCGTCGGGACGCTGCGCACCGAGATCGCGGCTCGCGGCGTGCGCACCCCCGACCAGGCGCGGGAGCTGCTCCGCGATGTGCTCACCGAAGCGCTGCGCCCCGAGCTGGACCGGGCCGTGCGCGCGCTGCCGCACGACGGCCGGCCTGCGGTGCTGCTGGTGGCCGGGGTGAACGGCACCGGGAAGACCACCACGACCGGCAAGCTGGCCAGGGTGCTGGTCGCTGACGGGCGCCGGGTGGTGCTCGGCGCGGCGGACACGTTCCGGGCCGCGGCGGCCGAGCAGCTGACCACCTGGGGCGAGCGGGCCGGGGCCGACGTCGTGCGCGGCGCGGAGGGGTCGGATCCGGCGAGCGTGGCGTTCGACGCTGTCAAGCACGCGGTGGACGCCGGCGCCGACGCGGTCCTGCTGGACACCGCGGGCCGGCTGCACACCAAGACCGGGCTGATGGACGAGCTCGGCAAGGTCAAGCGGGTGGTCTCGCGGCAGGCGGACGTCGACGAGGTGCTGCTGGTACTGGACGCGACGACCGGCCAGAACGGGGTCATCCAGGCCCGGGTGTTCGCCGAGGTCATCGACGTCACCGGCATCGTGCTCACCAAGCTCGACGGCACGGCCAAGGGCGGCATCGTGTTCCGGGTGCAGCGCGAGCTCGGCGTGCCGGTCAAGCTCGTGGGGCTCGGGGAGGGCGTTGACGACCTCGCGCCGTTCGAGCCGAAGGCCTTCGTCGACGCGCTGCTGGTCTGAGGCTGGTCTGACGTCGGCCCGAAACGCCGCCCGCTCGAGCCGTGACCGATTCGTGACCTGAACCGGGCAACCCGCCGACCGCCTCGTTCCGTCCTGCTCACGAAGGCGTCGAGCGGAAGGGGCGGGACATGATCACCACTCGAGGGCGACGGTTGTGGCTGGTCGTCGGCGCGGCGGTGGTGGTAGCCGTGCTGGCCGTCACCGCGGTGGGGTGGGCGGCGATCTCCGCCGGCGCGCCCGGAGCCCGGTCGAACGGGTCCACGTCGGACGGCTCGGTGCTGGAGGCGCCGCCGGTGGGCGAGCCGGCGCTGCCGGAGGCGCCGGGCGACCCGGCCGCGCAGCAGGCAGAGCAGGCGCCCGATGCCGGTCGGGCGGCGGCGCCGGCCCCCGGCCTCTCGGTGGACCCGGTGATCCCCCCAGGGATCCCCCGGCGATCCCACTGCCTCCGGTGGGCCGGGACCTGGTCCGGTCGGCGGTGCTGATCCTCGACGTCGCCGACCTGTCCAAGGCGGCCCAGGGTGTGCGGGACGCCGTCGCTCGATCCGGCGGGCTGGTCGCCGACGAGCATGTCCGCGACGGCGGCAGCGACCCTCTCGCTGCAGGTGCCGGCCGAGAGCCTGGACAGCGTGCTGACCGAGCTCGGCCGCGCTCGGCGTGGTGGCCGAGCGCACCCTGGGGGCGAAGGACGTGACCGAGCAGGTGGTCGACCTGGAAGGTCGGCTGGCCACCCAGCAGGCGAGCGTGGCACGGGTCCGCGCGCTGCTCGACCGGGCCAACACGATCGGCGAGATCGTGCAGATCGAGTCGGAGCTGACCGCCAGGGAGGCCGAGCTGGAGTCGGTCCAGCGCCGGCTGACCGTGCTGCAGAACCGGGTCGCGATGTCCTCGGTCCGGGTCGAGCTGCGCGGCACCGGCGCGGTGGCCGAGGACGGTTTCCTGGACGGGCTTGCCGGTGGCTGGAACGCCTTCCTCGTGGTGGGGCGGGGCCTGCTGATCGCGGTCGGCGCGGCGCTGCCCTTCCTGGTCGTCGCCGGTCTGGTTGCCGGGGCCGTCGTGCTCGTCCGGCGCCGGATGCGGGCCCGGCGCGCGGGAGCGGCCACCGGCGAGACCACCTGACCCAACGGTCAGTTCCGCGCCGCCACCGCCTGTGCGACGGCGGCCAGCGTCGCGGCGTCCGGACCCGGACCGTCCGGGGTCTGGATCGCGGAGACGATCACCAGCCAGCGGGCCGGCGTGCGGGCGACCGCGCTGTCCGGACCGGCCGGCAGCTCGGCGGCGTGCTCGGGCGGTCCGACCACGACCCGCAGCGCCCCGTCCGGCAGCGACACCTGGACCGCACGGGTGCCCGCCGGGCAGGGCAGCGGCACCGGGTCGGCCGGGCGGCCCGCCGCGGCGGGGTAGACGGCCGCGACGTCGGCGGCCAGCTCCTGGTCGACCGGGCACGACGTGCCGGGCGGGACGGCCGGGGCGGCCTGCAGCCCGCCGGCATCCCGCTGCTCCGCCGGCGCGGGCGCCGAAGCCGGCGCGGCCGCCGTCGAGCCGCCGTCACCCGGGGCGCCGCTCAGCACGCCGGCCACGATCCCGCCCGCGGCCAGCACGCCGAGCACCGCCACCGCGGCTCCGCCGGCGACCCGCCGGCGCCGGGTGATGCGGTGGGAGGCGGACACCACGTCGTCGTGGTCGAAGCCGGCCGGCGGGGCGTCCTCAGCCGCCGCCCGCAGCATCTCGCTCAGCCGCTGCTCGTCCATCCGTCACCTCCCTCAGGTTTGGCCCGACCGCAGGTCGTCCAGCGCGCTGCCGCCCAGCGCCAGCCGCAATGCCTCCAGGCCGCGGGCGGTCTGACTCTTCACCGTGCCATCCGAGCAGCCCAGCGCCGAAGCGGTGGCCGCCACGTCCAGCCCTTCGAGGTACCGCAGCACGAGCACCGCACGTTGCCGCGCCGGCACCCTGGCCAGCCCGGCCAGCAGCGCCTGCCGGGTGGCAACCGCGTCGGCGTGCCCGCCGGAACCGGGCGAGTCCGGCACCTCGGCGACGAACCGCTCGCGGCGCCACGGTCGACGCGACTCGTTCACCACCGCCCGCACCAGGATGCGCCGGACATAGGCGTCCAGCGCGCCGCGGTCGCGAACCCGCAGCCAGCGGCGGTGCAGCGCGACGAACGCCGACTGGGCCAGGTCGTCGGCCCGGTGCCAGTCGCCGCAGAGCAGGTAGGCCGTGCGGCGCACCGCATCGCGGCGCGCCTGGAAGTACTCGGCGAACTCCGCCTCGCTGGCTGGATCCACTCCCGTTCCCTGTCACTGCGCCTTGGTCGTCAGCACGGCGGTCCACGGTGGCACGCCGCGGCCATACTGCCCGCATCGTTACGGTTTCGTGACCTCAGTCGCCCGGAGGTCTCATCCCGGCAGGTAGGACAGCCGGACCTTTCGGGCGGGGTTGTCCACGTTGGTGTCGACGAGGCAGATGGACTGCCAGGTGCCGAGCGCCGGTCGACCGCCGAGCACCGGTACGGACATCGACGGCGGCACCAGGGCGGGCAGGACGTGGTCTCGGCCGTGGCCCGGGCTGCCGTGCCGGTGCGACCATCGCTCCGGCTGCGGGGGCAGCAACCACTGCAGGGCGGCGAGCAGGTCGGACTCGCTGCCGGCGCCGGTCTCGATCACGGCGAGCCCGGCGGTGGCGTGCGGGACCCAGACGTGCAACAGCCCGTCCCCCGCGTTGTGCCGCCGGAGAAAGGCCCCCACCTCGGTGGTCAGGTCGACGACCGCCTCGGTGCGACCGGTGGGCACGTCGATCTCCTCGCTGATCACCCGGCCAACCGTAGAGTGCGCCGGGTGGAAATCCAGCACTAGCCGGCCGCGGCGGCCGACCTGACCTCGCCCAGCTGCGGCTGCGAGCTGAGTCGCTGGGTGGGGCCGCCCCACATGTCGATCGAGCCGGGCTCCTGCAGCGGGAAGTTCCGCGGCCGCCAGGTCTGCTCGTCGATGAGCGCGACGCCGTAGGAGTACTCGTAGGTCATGCCGTGCGGGCCGCTGTAGTAGACGAAGATCGCCCCCGAGGTGGGGTGCCGGCCCGGGCCGGACTGGATCTCCACGCCGGCGTGCTGCAGGTGGCGCCAGTTGCGCATCAGCGAGTCCAGCGAGTCGACCTGCATGTTCAGGTGGCACAGTCCGGGCTCGTCGCCGCGGAAGATCGCCAGCTTGTGGTGCACCGGGTCGATCCGCAGCAGGTAGGCGGCGTCGCCGATGTGGTCGGACACCCGGGCGGAGAACACCCCGGTCCAGAACGCGGCGGCGTCCCGCGGGTCGGCGGCGTCCAGGCAGATGTGCCCGAACTCGGTGATGCCGGCAGCGCGGCCGAACTCCACCGGCCGGCCGAGCACAGCCTGATCGGTGCCCAGCTCGATGTGGTTGCCTGCCGGGTCGTCGAAGGCCAGGAACGCAGCCACCCGCCGCCCTGCCGCCTCCTCGTCCGTTCCCCTGCTCACCCCGACCCCGGCGAGCTCCAGCTGCCGCTCGGCGTCGGCGAGCGCGTCCAGGTCGCGGACCAGCAGGCCGGTGGCCAGCTGGCCCGGCGGGCCCTCGACGAAGGCAAGACAGTGCTGGCGCTGGTCGCAGCGCAGGTAGGCGGTGCCGGCTCCCGGACCGTTGCTGGACGCGGACAGCTCCATGCCCACGACGTCGACGGCGAACCGGACGCTGGCGGCCAGGTCCGGGTGTGCTCGAACGGACGTAGCCGATGTCGATCAGCTCGATCACGGCGCGCCTCCGGTGCGTGCACTCGTAAAGTACTTGACGATATCACCGGGCCCGACCCAGTCAAGGCGACATCTGGTCGGGCATCATCACCAGCAACATGAGCACCGAACCGGATGTGGGCCGCGAGCCGACCGCCGAGGCCCAGACGATCGAGGAGCGCAGGATCAGCGCGCTGCGCGAGCGCTTCCCGGAGGTCGGCTTCGCCGATCTCGAGGTCGCGCTGACGATCGGACGCGCGTCGGTCGTGCTGGACCGTGCGTTGGCCGAGGTGGCCCGGCCCTACGGCCTCACCCCAGTGGCACTGCAGACGCTCATCTCGGTCTTCCTGGCCGGCACCGGACCGTTGAGCCTGACCGGGCTCGGCGACGAGCTGCGGGTGACGAAGGCCAACGTCAGCCTGGTGCTCGCCGGGCTGGAGAAGCAGAAACTGATCCGCCGGCACGCCGACCCGAGCGACGGGCGGAAGATCCGGGCAACCGTGACCGATGCGGGCACCCGGCTGCTCGCCGAGATCATCCCGTTGGCGGCCGGCGCGATGAAGGAGCGGATGTCGGCGCTGTCAGCCGACGACCGGTCCATCCTGCAGCGCCTCGCCAGGGAGATCCGCTAGCAACCCCGTAACCCCGCTCGCCGTTCGCCGCAACACCACGCCGCCCAAACCCGCAAGCCGCTCGCCGTCCGCCGCGAGACCACGCCGTCCAAACCCGCAATGAGCGGGCTTATTCGGGGTCGGAGGGACCCGCAAACCCGCAATAAGCCCGCTCATTGCGGGTATGGGGTGCACGATGTCGAGTGTTCGTCAAGAGCTTGACGAACTGGGCGGGCCCGGCGTACCGTCGCCGTCCATGGACTTCCTGCACGCCCGGATCACCGAGCAGATCGGGCAGCCGCACCAGCGGTACGCGCCGATCAGCGCCGCCGTGTGGCGTCGCGCCGACATCGAGGCGGCGATCGAGGCGCTGCTGGACACGCCGCCGGCCGAGGGCCACCGCAGCCTGGTGCTGGCGCACGAGCAGGCCGGACAGCAGGGCACCTCACCGGGCATCGGGGTGACGATCTCGGTGCTCTCCCCGGGGGAGCACTCACCCGCGCACCGGCACACCCACTCCGTGATCAACTACGTCCGGCAGGGTCACGGCCACTCGGTGATCGACGGACGGCGCATCGACTGGGGCCCGGGGGACATCTTCACCACTCCGGCCTGGGTCGACCACCAGCACGTGACGGCGAAGGACAGCCCGCAGTCGGTGCGGTTCTCGATCACCGACCGCCCGCTGCTGGAGAAGCTCGGCGTCGCGCTGTCCAAGGCGGTGTCGAAGGACGGAGCCGACGCCGTGCTCGCCGCGGGCGCCGAGAATGACCTCGTCCCGCCGCCGGCCCCCGAGCCGCCGACCGGCCGGGAGCTCTCCAACGGCGCCCGACTGCTGACCTACCGGGAGATGCTCAAGCCGGTCTCCGCGTGGGACGAGCCGATGCTGTGGCGCTTCGCCGACGTCCGCTCCTACCTGGATCCGATGGACGACGATGACCCGGAGTACCACGGCCGGCGGGTCGTGATGCTCTACCACCCCGGCACCGGAGCCTCCCAGGGCACCACCCGCACGATGAACGCGTTCGTCGGGATCATCGTGCCGGGGGAGGAGCACGTCGCCCACCGGCACACCTCGACCGCGATCAACTACTACACCGCGGGCAGCGGGAACACGATCGTCGGCAACCTGAAGTTCGACTGGGAGGCCGGCGACCTCGCCGTCACCCCTGGCTGGATGCCGCACCGGCACGCGAACTTCGGCGACGAGACGGCGTGGGGCATCACGGTGCACGACGCCCCGCTGCTCTACAACACCGGCGCCCTGCTGTGGCAGGAGGTGCTCGGCGAGGAGATCGGGGTCCTCGGCCGCGACGAGAAGGCGGCGGCCGCGGCCGAACGCCTGGTCCGGACGGCGTAGGCCGCGCAATGGACCGCCCGCCGGCACCCCGCGGCTCGCTCACCCCGCTGGTGACGCCGTTCCGCGACGGCGAGCTCGACGAGCCTGCGTTCCGGCGCGCTGGTCGAGCGGCAGGTCGACGGTGGCAGCCACGGGATCACGGTCGCCGGGACCACCGGCGAGCCCGCTTCGCTGTCGATCGAGCGAGCGGGAACGGCTGATCGAGCTGGCCGTCGAGGCGGCCGCCGGGCGGCTGCCGGTGCTTGCCGGCACCGGCACCAACGAGCTCGGCTCCACGCTGCGGCTGACCCGCACCGCCGAGCGGCTCGGCGCGGCCGCCGTGCTGGTGGTCACGCCGTACTACGTGAAGCCCAGCCAGCGCGGCCTCGTCGAGTGGTTCGGCACGGTCGCGGACGCGACCAGCCTGCCGGTGATCCTCTACGACATCCCGGGACGCACCGGCGTCGCCCTCGAGCCGACGACCATCGCCGCGATCGCCGACGCCGCGCCGAACGTGGTCGGCGTCAAGGAGGCCCGGCCGGACCTGGACCAGGTCAGCCGGGTGCTCGCCGAGTGCGGCCCGGAGTTCGGGGTGTACTGCGGGCTGGAGTCGTTGTGCTTCCCGATGCTCGCCCTCGGCGGCGCGGGACACATCAGCGCCACCGGCAACGTGCTGCCCGGTGCGGTCGCCGAGCTGGCCGAGGCGGCGTTCGCCGGGGACTGGACGCGGGCCAGGGAGCTGCACTTCCAGCTCCGCGCGATCAACGAGGCGGTCTTCTTCGACACGAACCCGGTGCCGATCAAGACCATGCTCGCCGCGCTCGGGCTGATCCAGGCCGAGCTGCGCCCGCCGCTCGCGGCCCCGGACGAGCCGACGTCCGCCCGCATCCTCGGCGTCTTGAACGACTATCTGAGCGAAGATCGAGACGAGGAGAGGTGGACCGATGGCCTACACCCACGAAGAGCTCACGCTCATCGCTAAGCCGGCGGACGTGGTCTGGGAGTGGATGTCCGACGCCCGCAACCTGCTGATGGTCAACATGTTCCACGAGTCGGTCCTCGCCGACGAGCCGATCACCACCGCGGGGGTGAAGGTCGAGGTGCCGCACAACTTCTTCGGCGTCTACAAGCAGCGCCGCGAGGTGCACATCACGGCCTTCCGGAAGTACCACATCGCGTTCGGCGAGCACAAAATGCCGGACGTGCCGGGCGTCGACCCCTTCCCGCACAGCCAGTCGTTCACGGTGGTGCCGGTCGACGAGAAGCGCTGCATCATCCTCAACCGGATCCGCGGCACCTACGTGTTCCCCGGCGCGCAGTACTTCGGTGAGCGGCTGTTCCGGCGCTACATGCCGTTCATCCTCGGCGACGACAACTCGGTGATCGCCGCGGCGGTCGGCGCGATCGACGCGGCGGACATCCCGAAGCCGAAGGGCCTGGTGCTGTGGCCGTTCATGGCGCTCGGAGCGAAGTTCGTGAAGTCCTCGACGCGGCGCCAGATCGTGGCCAAGGCGAACAAGAACCGCAAGCCGGTGCCCGCCGGCGGCTCGTGAGCACGCAGACCCGCAGCCGGCTGGCGCCGAGGTTCCTGACCGACGCCGACGTGGCCGAACTGGTCCCGGTCCCGCTGGCCGTGGAGGCGCTGAGCGAGGCGTTCCGCGACGAGGCCGCCGGCACCGCGCAGACCATGCGGCGGACCCGGGTCAGCTGGGAGGGCGGTCGGGTGCAGGCGCTCGGCGGCTACCTCGGCTCGCGTGGCTGCGCCGCGGTCAAGTCCTGGGTGGCCACGCCGAAGGGCGGGCAACCCACGCTGCTGCTGTTCTCGGCCACCGACGGCCGGCTGCTCGCGATCATGGAAGCGGCCGAGCTCGGCCGGATCCGCACCGGCGCGGCCTCGGCGCTCGCCACCCGGGCGCTCGCCCGCCAGGACGCCACCGTGCTGCTGGTCATCGGTAGCGGGCGGCAGGCCACCGCACAGGTCGCCGGCGTGTTGGGCGTGCGCCCGATCAGCCGGGTCCTGGTGGCGGCGCGCGACCGGCGCAAGACCGAGCGGTTCGCCGGCGAGCTGACCGAACGGTTCGGCGTGCCGACAAGCGCGGTCGAGTCGGTCCAGGCCGGCGCGGCCGAGGCGGACGTCGTCACGGCGGTGACCAACGCGGTCGAGCCGGTGCTGCGCCACGAGTGGCTCCGGCCGGGCACCCACGTCAACGCGGTCGGCGCGATAGTGCCGTGGGCCGTCGAGGTGGACCCGGCGATCTTCGCCGCCGCGGCCGTGCTCACCGTCGACTCACCGGCGCAGGCCGCCGAGGAGTCCGCGGAGCTGAAGCAGGCCGTCGAGCGGCACGGCCTCGACCCGGCTTCGGTGCGGCCGCTGCACCAGGTGCTCACCGCCGAGCTCGATCGGGACCCCGAAGCGATCACCGTGTTCAAGTCGCTGGGCATCGGGCTGGAGGACGCCGCGGTCGCGGAGCTGGCCTGGCGCCGATCCGGGTGACCGCCCCCGTCGCGCTGTTCTGCGTCGATGACAACTACCGCTGCCAACCGCGCCCGCGCCGGGCCGGCCTGGCGTTGCAGCGACCGGCGGCGCTGCGCCCGTTCCTGCACGGCTCCCCGGTGGAGGACGTGCTGATCACCGCCATCGATCCCGGCAGCCTGGTGGTCGACGGGACCGCCGTGATCTGCCCGCGCGGCTGCCCGGGGCTCGACGTCGGGGTCACGCTCGCGGTGATCGTCGGCCCCGGCACGCGGATCGCCGGCTACGCCGCCGTGCTGGACTTCGCCCGCCCGGACGTGCCCGCGAACCAGACCTACCTGGCCCGCTCGTTCCCCACCCATACGGTGATCTCCCGCTGGACGGTGCCAAGGCCGGCCACGACGGCCGAACCGCGGCTGGAGCTGGTGATCGACGGCCGCCGGCGCCAGCACGCGAGCACCACCGGGATGATCGTCGGAGCCGACGAACTGGTCGCCACGATCGCGCGGCGCTACCCGCTGCGCCAGGGTGACCTGGTGCTCACCGGCTCGCCGGCCGGCCGGCCGAGCGACACCGGCGAGGGTTTGGCCGGCCCGGGCAGCCGGGTGGTCGGCCGCGTCACCGGGATCGGGACGGTCGGCGTCACCGTCGTCGCCGAGGCATGAGCCGTGCGGCTGCTCTCGTTCGGCACACCAGGGCGCCGCCCCGGGCCGGGCTGCTGGACGGCGACCGGGTGCTCGACGTCGGCGCGCTCGGCGCCGGGCTTCCGGACACCGTCGACGAGATCGTCGGCGGTTGGGAGCGGCACCTACCGACGCTCCGGTCGCTGGGCCCGCCGGAGCGCTGGCCGGCCGCGGCGGTCCGCCCGCTGGCCACCGTCCAGGTGCTGCTGCCGCTGCGCCCTCGCCGGCTGCTCGGGACCGGCACCAACTACCGCGACCACGTCGCGGAGATGCAGGCCTTGGCGCCGCCGGCTCCTTCGGCGTTCCTGAAGCTGCCGGGTAGTGCGATCGGGCCGGGGGAGCCGCTGCGCCTGGGCGCCGACGACCGGTGCGTCGACTACGAGGGCGAGATCGCGCTGGTGATCGGCCGTCCGGTCCGGGACGCCGAGCCGGCGGACGCGGCCGCGGCGATCGCCGGGCTGATGCTGGCGAACGACGTGAGCCACCGCGACGTGCCGACCGCGCACATCGTGCTCGCCAAGGGCGGTCAGGGCTTCTGCCCGCTCGGGCCGGCACTGGTGACCACCGACGAGCTGGACCTGGGCGCCATCACGTTCACGGTCGCTGTCAACGGCGCGCCGCGGCAACGGGGTCACACCGCGGCGATGATCCACGACTTCGGCACGATCGTGACGTCCTACTCCCAGGCGGTACCGCTGCTGCCCGGGGACGTGATCCTCACCGGCACGCCTTCCGGAGTGGGCATCGGCCGCCGCCCGCCGGTGTTCCTCCGCGACGGCGACGAGGTCGTGATCAGCTCGCCGCAGCTCGGCACGCTGCGCACGCCCGTGTGCGGCCGCCGGTAGCGGCTATCATCCGGACAATAGGAACGCCGCAACATCCGCCTGCGAATGGTTCGGTCCGATAGATGGAACGCAACGGGTTGACGATGGCGGAACCGGTGGATCTCCCGGTGTTGCTCGCGGTCGATCGCGATCCGAACTCGCTCGCCGCCCTGGCGTCGGACCTGACGCGGCGGTTCGGCAACGACTTTGCGGTGCTCGGGGAGTCCGCTCCGGACGCCGCGCTCGCTTCGCTCAAGGAGATGGCTGCGGCCGGGCGACAGGTGGCACTGCTGCTGGTGGACGAGCGGGACGTCGAGTTCCTCGCGGCGGCGCACGAGCTCTATCCGCGAGCCAGGCGGGTGCTGCTGGTCGATCGTAACTACTCGTCGACGAGTCCGGCTGTACAGGCCATGACCCTCGGCCGCGCCGACTACCACATAGTTCGGCCCTGGTCGGACGACGAGATGATGTACCAAGCGATGAGCGAGTACCTCTCCTCGTGGACGAGTGAGCAGCGGCCGCACTTCGAGATGTTCAGGATCGTCGCCGACGAGGGCGATGGTCGGGTCGTCCAGCTCCGCGACGCGATGACCCGGTTCAGCATGCCGTTCGCCTTCTACTCGGTCGACAGCCCGGAAGGGCAGCGGTTGCTCGCCGACGCCGGGCTGGACGCGTCGCAGCTGCCGGCGGTGATCCGCTACGACGGCCAGGTCACCGTCGACCCCAGCATGACCGACATGGCCCGGGCCATCGGCGTGAGCGTCACGAACGGCGTGCAGACGTGCGATGTGGCGATCGTCGGGGCCGGACCCGCGGGGCTGACCGCGGCGGTGTATGCGGCGTCGGAAGGGCTCGAGACGGTGCTGCTCGAAAGTGCGATATCGGGTGGGCAGGCCGGCAGCAGCCCACTGATCAGGAACTACCCCGGTTTCCCCCATGGGGTCAGCGGCGCTCTCCTAATGGGGCGAACCTGCGAGCAGGCCTGGTTGATGGGAGCGCACATCGTGTGGGTCCTCCGAGCGGTCGGGCTCGAGCGCCGTGGCGAGCACCGAGTCCTTCGGATGGCCGACGGGACAGAGGTGTGCGCCGCCAGCGTCGTGATCGCGACCGGCATCGAGTGGCGGCGTCTCGGCGTGCCGCGAGTGGAGGCGCTGGTAGGCGCCGGGGTGATCTACGGCGCGGCCGTGGGTGAGAGCCGCGCCATGCAGGACCAGGACGTGTTCATCATCGGTGCGGGCAACTCCGCGGGCCAGGCGGCGTTGCACCTCGCCAAACACGCTCGCACGGTCACGCTGCTGGTCCGCGGCGAGAGCCTGGAGAAGTCGATGTCCAGCTACCTCGTGCGTGAGATCGACGCGACGCGGAACGTCGTCGTCCGCCTCCGCACCGAGGTGGTCGACGCGGCCGGCGACGAGCACCTCGAAGCCATCACGCTCGCCGATCGCGCCCACGACACGCTGCAGGAGGTCCCCGCGGCGGCGCTGTTCATCATGATCGGCGGCGAACCGCACACGCAGTGGCTTCCCGACGGAATCGCCCGGGACGAGCAGGGCTACCTCGTCGTCGGTCGCGACCTGCTCCGGCGGCCGGACGTCTACTGGGAGAACGACCGTGAGCCCATGACCCTCGAGACCAGCATGCCCGGGGTGTTCGCGGCCGGTGACGTGCGGCAGGATTCGATCAAGCGAGTCGCCTCCGCGGTGGGCGACGGCGCCACTGTCGTGCGCCTCGTACACGAGTACCTCAGGGACGAGAAGGACTGAGTCGGGTGGTCCGCCATCCGGCCGACCGGGTGCTCAGCCAGCAGGGGCACCGGGGAAATCCGGGACCGCGGGGGACAGGCCGGCGGCGATGCGCCACGGAGCGCTGCGGACGGCGCTCTCCGTGAGGTAGGTCAGCGCGAGCCGGCGCACGTCCGGCTGCTCGGTGCGCTGCAGCACCGACCGCCAGGCGGCCATCGTGTCGTCCTCCGCCACCACCGCGAGCGCGACGGCGGAGGCTTGATCGGTGACCGGTGCCGGTGCCTGGTAGGCCGGCTGCGCCGGGGCCGGCGGTACCCCGGCGTCGGTGAGCAGCCGGGTGACGGTGTCCCGCCGCGCGCGGTGCGCGTTGGCCGCGTCGGCGGCGGGACGGTCGAGCTCCGCCGGTAGGAACGCGGAGACCAGCGTGAACGCCCAGATCGCCGCGTGCTCCGTGACCAGCGCGTCCTGCAGCGCGAGGACTGTCTCGTCGGCGCCGGCCAGCGCGCTCGGCGGGACCGGAGCCGCGGTCATCCCAGCAGTGTCCGGTATGCCGCGCAGCAGGCGGCGACCGATCCGACGAGCGCGGCGCGGTAACCGGGGAGGGCCGGCACCGCATCGGCCGCGGCGCGGGCCGACGAGTCGAGCGCGGCGAGCACGCCGTCCAGTGTCGCCACCGGCGGCGGGGCGGCGGGCGGCAGCACCGCCGAGGGGTCCAGCCGACGGATCTTCGGCACCCAGCGCGGCGGCGTGTGCCGTGCGGGCGGCGGCCGCCGGGGCCAGCTGCACCGCCAGCTCCGGCGAGCGGGCGATGGTGTCCTCGATCAGCGCGGCGTCCGACTCCGCCGCGGCGGTCAACGCCAGCAACGGATCCGGGGAGGCGGCGACGCAGCCGCCGAGCGTCGCCAGCCCGGCCGGTGCGGCCAGTACAGGCCGCGCCCCACTGCAGCACCCGGCGCCGAGACAGGTCAGTCGCTCTCACGGTCGCCATCGCAGGCGCGTCAACGGGGCCGCCACGGGCGGACATCCTGCCAGGTAGCAGGCCGACCGCGGCGCGATACGCTGGACGGCCCATGGACCCGTGAGGACGTCGAGGAGTCCCGATGCCCAGCCCGCCGCAGGATGCGCTGGCCACTCGGCTGACCCCGGTGCTCACCGAGGTGGTCCGCCGCGCCGGGTTCGACCTGGAGGAGGTCGACGTCCGGCCGGCGGGACGGCGCCGGCTGGTGCGCGCGATCGTCGACTCCGACGACGGGGTCGGGCTGGACGAGATCGCCGACCTCAGCCGGGCCATCTCCGCCGCCCTGGACGACCAGGACGCCGTGCTCGGCGGGCCGTACACCTTGGAGGTCACCTCGCCGGGTGTGGACCGCCCGCTGACGCTGCCCCGGCACTGGCGTCGCGCGAGGTCGAGGCTGGTCGAGGCCCGGCTGCAGGACGGCAGCAGCCTCGACGGCCGAGTCGGGCAGGCCGGCGACGAGGCGGTCGATCTGCTCGTCGACGGTCGGGTTCGCCGGTTGAACTACCCGGACGTGGCTCGGGCGGTGGTGCAGGTCGAGTTCCGGGAGCCGCCGGCCGAGGAGCTCCGGCTGCTGCAGCAAGCCGAGCGAGATCAGGACCATGCCGACGGCCCAGCCCCCGGTCCCGCCGACCGCGAGGTCGCCGAGCAGGGTCGAGCCGGTTCCGCTGCGGAGTCCCGGAGGAATCTGACGTGAACGTCGACATCGCAGCGCTGCGCGCGATCGAGCGCGACAAGGACATCCCGTTCGACACCGTGATCGAGGCGATCGAGACGGCGCTGCTCACCGCCTACAAGCACACCGAGGGCCACGAGCAGCACGCCCGGATCGACATCGACCGGAAGTCCGGCGTGGTGCGGGTGCTCGCCCAGGAGCAGGACGCCGACGGCGAGGTCGTCCGGGAGTGGGACGACACCCCGGAGGGGTTCGGCCGGATCGCGGCCACCACCGCCCGCCAGGTGATCCTGCAGCGGCTGCGGGACGCCGAGCACGAGCGCACCTACGGCGAGTTCGCCGCCAAGGAGGGCGAGATCGTCGCCGGCGTCGTGCAGCGCGACTCCCGGGCCAACGCGCGCGGCGTGGTGGTCGTCTCGCTCGGCCCGACCGAGGGTGTGATCCCGCCCGCCGAGCAGGTCCCCGGGGAGCGCTACGAGCACGGCGAGCGGCTGCGCTGCTACGTCGTCGGGGTCTCCCGCGGGGCGCGCGGCACCCAGATCACGCTGTCCCGCACGCACCCGAACCTGGTCCGCCGGCTGTTCGCGCTGGAGGTGCCGGAGATCGTGGACGGCTCCGTGGAGATCTGCGCGGTGGCCAGGGAGGCCGGCCACCGCAGCAAGATCGCGGTGCGGTCCACCGTCCCCGGGGTGAACGCCAAGGGCGCCTGCATCGGCCCGATGGGTTCCCGGGTGCGCAACGTGATGTCCGAGCTCGCCGGTGAGAAGATCGACATCATCGACTGGTCAGAGGACCCGCCGACGTTCGTCGGCAACGCGCTCTCGCCGGCCAAGGTCGTCTCGGTAAGCGTGCTGGACGCCCGCGGCAAGACGGCCAGGGTGATCGTGCCCGACTTCCAGCTCTCGCTTGCCATCGGCAAGGAAGGGCAGAACGCCCGGCTGGCGGCCCGGCTGACCGGATGGCGGATCGACATCCGCAGCGACGCCGCCCCCACCCCGGACCCCGAGGAGCCGGCGCCGGCCGCTGCTCCGGCGTCACCCCGGCCCGCCGACTCGCCGGCGATCGACTCCAGCGCCTGAGCTCGAGCGCTCAGCTCGAGCGCTCGAGCTCGAGCGCCTGAGCGGCCCGGATTGCCGAGCAGGCGGGCCTGAGCGGTACACTTGGCGGTGGCCCGACGCCAGGGCTTGGTCCCCGCACGCACTGCTCCGCACCGGTCGCCCCGTAGCAACGTCGGGACGGCTCGGTTACGGACTTGTGTCGGGTGCCGATCCAGGGCGCCGGACTCCGGGTTGTTACGTGTGGTCGTGGTGGACGGGGTACTCATCCCGGACCCACGGCGCCGGGCAGCCGGCCGGGGTGCGTGGTTGCACCTCGACCTGGACTGCCTGGCCCGCGCCGAGCGGCGTCGCGCGTTCCCGAGGGCGCTCCGCGCCTCCGGGCCGCTGGACACTGAGGCGGTGCGGGTTCACGTGCAGACCGTCATGGGCGCGGGGTCCGCTCACGTCCGCACCGACGAAGGACAGGTCGACACGTCATGAGCCAGTCGTGAAGATCGCACCATGAAGGCGCATCGACACCAGGTCTGAGGTCGGGCGGGCATGCCGCCGGGCCTCTCGGGATGAGGAGAGCAGTGGCAGGCAAGGCCCGGGTACACGAGCTCGCGAAAGAGCTCGGCGTCACCAGCAAACAGGTACTGAAGCAGCTTCAGGATCTCGGCGAGTACGTGAAGTCCCCGTCCTCGACCGTGGAAGCCCCGGTCGCGCGCAAGCTCCGCGAGGTGATGGCGGCGCCCGCCGCTGACGCAGGCAAGGCCGCGGGCGGCAAGCCCAGCACCCGGCGTCGCCCAGGTACCCGCGCCGACGCCGCGTCCGGCAACGGCGCGGCGACGGCACCAGCCGCAGCGACGACGACCGAGCCGACGGCTGCTCCCAAGTCCGGTGCGGCGCCGGATACGGACGGCGACGGTGCGGCGGCGACGTCCGTCGCGCCGGCAGCTGCGCCCGACGGTGGAAGCCCACCCGGGGCAGGGCCACGGCCCGGTCCGCGCACCCCGGCGGCACCGGCCGCCGAGGCCGCGCCGAGCGTCCGGCCGGCACCCGCGGACGAGGCCCCGAAGGGCCGTGCGCCGAGCCGGCCTACCGCGCCGGAGCGCCGCGCGCCGGCGGCATCGGCGCCGGACACCGCTGCCGACCGACCCGCGGCCGCGGGTCCGTCCTCGGCCGTGGTGCCACCGCGCACGCAGGCACCCAAGCCCGGCCCGCGCGCCCCGCGGGTCGGCAACAACCCGTTCGGCGTGGGCTCCGGTGCACCGGCGCTCCGGCCGCCGACGACCCGTCCGGGCGTTCCTGGGCAGGAGCCGCCGGCCCGCCCGGGTGCCCCGCGCACCGGCGAGCCCGGTCGCGCCGGACCCCGGCCGAACCCGGGCATGATGCCGCCCCGGCCGAACCCGGGGATGGTGCCGTCACGGTCCGCTGGACCCGGTGGTCGTAGCGGCCCGGGTGGCCCCGCTGGCCGCGGCGGACCTGGTGGTCGCGGACCGGGAGGACCCGGTGGTCGCGGCGGCGTCGGCGCACCCGGTGGTCCCGGTGGCCGCGGTGGCCCCGGCGGTTACCGCGGTGGTGGCGGCGGTCCCGGCGGTGGCGGCGGTGGCGGCGGCGCACCGGCCGGCGGGTTCCGCGGTGGACCGGTCGGCGGTCGCCCCGGTGCCGGCGGACGAGGCCGCGGCGGCGCGGCCGGCGCGTTCGGCCGTCCCGGTGGGCCGACCCGCAAGGGTCGCAAGTCGAAGCGGCAGAAGCGCCAGGAGTACGACGCCATGCAGGCGCCCACCGTGGGCGGCGTGCGGCTGCCGAAGGGCAAGGGCGAGACGGTCCGGCTGCCCCGCGGCGCGTCGCTGACCGACTTCGCGGACAAGATCGGGGCCAACCCGGCGTCGCTGGTGCAGGTGCTGTTCCACCTCGGTGAGATGGTCACCGCGACCCAGTCGGTTTCCGACGACGTGCTCCAGCTGCTCGGCACCGAGATGAACTACGACGTGCAGGTGGTCAGCCCGGAGGAGGAGGACCGCGAGCTGCTGGAGTCCTTCGACATCGCCTTCGGCGAGAACGCCGGCGACGAGGGCGACCTGCAGGTCCGCCCGCCGGTGGTGACCGTCATGGGTCACGTCGACCACGGCAAGACGCGGCTGCTGGACACCATCCGGCAGACCAACGTCCGGGAGTCCGAGGCCGGCGGGATCACCCAGCACATCGGCGCCTACCAGGTGGCCACCGAGCTGGAGGGCAACGAGCGCCTGATCACCTTCATCGACACGCCGGGCCACGAGGCGTTCACCGCGATGCGGGCCCGCGGCGCGAAGTCGACGGACATCGCGGTGATCGTGGTGGCCGCCGACGACGGCGTGATGCCGCAGACGGTGGAGGCGATCAACCACGCGCAGGCGGCCGACGTGCCGATCGTGGTGGCCGTCAACAAGATCGACAAGGAGGGCGCCAACCCGGCGAAGATCCGCCAGCAGCTCACCGAGTACGGGCTGGTGGCCGAGGAGTACGGCGGCGACACGATGTTCGTCGACATCTCGGCCAAGCAGGGCACCAACATCGATCAGCTGCTCGAGGCGATCCTGCTGACCGCGGACGCCGCGCTCGACCTGCGGGCCAACCCGGACATGGAGGCCCAGGGCGTGGCGATCGAGGCGCACCTGGACCGTGGACGCGGCCCGGTGGCCACCGTGCTGGTGCAGCGCGGCACGCTGCACGTCGGCGACTCGGTAGTGGCCGGCGACGCGTCCGGCCGGGTCCGGCGGATGCTCGACGAGCACGGCGGCGACGTCGAGGAGGCGTTGCCGTCCCGGCCGGTGCAGGTCATCGGGTTCACCTCGGTGCCCGGCGCGGGCGACACGTTCCTGGTCGTCGACGAGGACCGGGTGGCCCGGCAGATCGCCGACCGGCGGCGCGCGCGCGAGCGCAACGCCGAGCTGGCGAGCCGCCGCAAGCGGGTCAGCCTGGAGGACCTGGACGCCGCGCTCAAGGAGACCAGTCAGCTCAACCTGATCATCAAGGGCGACAACTCCGGCACCGTGGAGGCGCTGGAGGACGCGCTGATGAAGATCGAGGTCGGCGACGACGTCGAGCTGCGGGTGATCCACCGTGGGGTCGGTGCGATCACCGAGGGCGACATCAACCTGGCGATCGCGGACAACACGATCGTGCTGGGCTTCAACGTGCGGGCGGAGGGCAAGGCGACCGAGCTGGCCAACCGCGAGGGCGTGGAGATCAGGTACTACTCGGTGATCTACCAGGCGATCGACGAGATCGAGCAGGCCCTGCGCGGCATGCTCAAGCCGGAGTTCGAGGAGGTCTCGCTCGGCCGGGCCGAGGTCCGGGAGGTGTTCCGGTCCAGCCGGTTCGGGGTGATCGCCGGGTGCATGGTGCTGTCCGGAGAGATCCGGCGCAACGCCAAGGCGCGGCTGCTGCGGGACAACGTCGTGGTCGCGGAGAACCTCACGATCAGCTCGTTGCGGCGGTTCAAGGACGACGTCGACCGAGGTCCGCGAGGGCTTCGAGTGCGGGTTGACCCTGAGCAACTACAACGACCTCAAGCTCGAGGACCAGATCGAGACCTACGAGCTGCGGGAGAAGCCCCGCAGCTAGTTCGAGTCCGGGGCAAGTGCCGTGCATGTCGGAGTGCTGGAGCTGGACGTCCTGCTCGGGGACGTCCACTCCCTGAAGCAGAAGCGGTCGGTGGTGCGTCCGGTGCTGGCCGAGCTGCGACGACGGTTCGAGGTGGCGGTCGCCGAGGCCGGGCACCTCGACCTGCACCGCCGGGCGCTGCTCGGGGTCAGCTGTGTGGCTGCGGACGCCGGGCACGTGCGCTCGCTACTGGAGAGCTGCGAGCGCCTGGTGGCCGGCCGACCGGAGCTCGAACTGCTGTCCGCCCGGCGGCGGCTGATCGGGCCACACGACGACGGCTAGCCCGTCCGGCACCGGCCGGCCGGCCAGCCCCGACTTGTCGCGGGTTTTCACAACGACAGGTGCGCCACAGGTGGGTGGGTTCCCACGACAAGTGGGCACCCCAGCCCAGGAAGTGCAGCCCAGGAAGAGGGAAGGTGAGCGACAGTGGCGGATCCACCACGGGCCCGGCGACTGGCCAAGCGGATCGGCCGGATCGTCGCCTCCGCGCTGGAGCACGAGGTCAAGGATCCGCGGTTGTCCATGGTGACGGTGACCGACGTCAGGGTGACCGGGGACCTGCACGAGGCGACCGTGTTCTACACGGTGCTCGGTGAGCGGATCGACGTGGAGCCGGACACCGCGGGCGCGGCGGCCGCGCTGGCCAGCGCCACCGGCGTGTTGCGCTCGATCGTCGGCGCGCAGACCGGCGTGCGGTTCACCCCGTCGCTGAGCTTCCAGCTCGACGCGCTGCCCGAGGACGCGGCCCGCATCGACGAGGCGCTCTCTCGGGCCAGGGCGGTGGACGCGGAGGCCGCCCGGCAGGCGGCAAACGCCCGCCCGGCGGGCGACCCGGACCCCTACCGCGCACCTCGCACCGAGGACGAGGAGTAAGGCACTTCCGTCGATGCCCGCCCGGGTGTGCAATGTGACCCCCGAGAACTCGGGAGCACGCCTCAACGGGGAGGGCCGTCATGGCCAAGTTCGCTGTCTTCTTCTCCTACCACGCGGAGACCTGGGCCCAGATGATCAAGAATCCGGGTGACCGGGAAGCGGCCATCCGTAAGTTGGTCGAGCCGATGAACGGCAAGCTCGATGCGATGTACTTCATGTTCGGCAGCTGGGACGGGTTCGCGATCGTCGAAGTGCCGGACGCCGCGACGGCCGCCGCCTGCGCGATCGCAGTCAGCAGCAGCGGGGCGTTCAAGTCGCTCGAGACCCATGAGCTGATCGCCCCGGCCGACCTGGTCGGCATCCTGGGAAGGTCGGCGCAGGCGCTCGGCGCCTACACCGCGCCTGGCCGCTGACGGCGCCACTTGTCGCGGGTTTCCACCCGGTTCTGGGGCACTTGTCGTTCTGAAAACCCACGACAAGTCGAAAAGGGGTGCGGGAGAGCCAGCCGCTAGGAGCCGGCCTCGGAGAGCTGTTCCAGCCGGGCGCGGGCCTGCTGCAGCCTGGTCTGCGCGGACTGGGCGTTCCGGGCCGACGTCCGCTGCGCCTGCCGCGCCTCGCGCGCCCGACGCGCGGCCTCGCTCTCGGCGCGTCGGGCCGCCTCCAGTTGCTCGCTCAGCTCGGTGACGCGGTCGCGGGCCCCCTCGAGGCCCGCCTCGGCCTGCTGCGCGGCCTCCTCGTCGGCATCGCGCTTCGCCTGGGCCTTCTCCGCGTCGGCCTCGGCCGTCGCGAGGTTCCGTTCAGCCTGCGCGATCCGGGGATCGGGTTTGTCGGGGGCGTCCTCGGCTCCGGCGGCGTCGGTTCGGGGTGCCGGGCGCGGGGGCGCGCCCTCCGGCGCGGCGGGCCCGAACCCGGAGTACCGCAGCGTCTTGGTGAGCCGGCCGGACCGGACCTCCTTGGCGACCTCCGGGTCGGCGAGCGCCGCCTCCAGGATGTCGCTCAGCTCGCGTTCGACGCTCTCGGCCACCCGTGGCCGGCGGCCCGGGCCAGCGCACGGCCTTGCCGGCTCATCGCCGACACCAGCTGATTGCGCTGGGTGCTCAGGGTGCGCAGGGTCTCCCCGTCGAGGCTTCGTTGCGCGTCGCGGAGGCTTGCCGCGAGCCCCAGTAGCCCGTCCAGTTCGGCGCCGCGGTTGCGGGTGAGCAGGTTGGCCAGCCAGGCGGCCTGGGTTGGTTTGCGCAGCTTGCCGATCTTCGTGGCCAGCTCGCGGTCGCCCGCCTCGCGCGCCGCTGCCACCCGCTCGTCGCGGGTCGAGGTGAACTCCTCGGGCGGCAGCCCGTAGAGCTCGTCGGCGATCTCGTCGAAGTCCATAACGCTAGGCGTCCCCGTACACCGGGATCGACGCGCCGCTGGTCGGCGAGGAGTCCGCGCTGCTCAGGAACCCGATGACCTTGGCGATCGCCGCCGGCGGCACCGCCCGACGAGCGAGGTCCTCGGACATCCAGGTGCGGTTCGCCGGAGTGTCGATCACCGAGGGAAGCACGGCGTTCACCCGGATCCGTTGCGGGCGCAACTCGGCGGCGAGCAGCTCGGTGAGCCGCAGCACCGCCGCCTTGCTGGTGGCGTGTGCGACCGGCGCCTTGCCCTCGCGGGCGGTCTTCGAGCCCACCGTGACGATCGTGCCGCCACCCGCCTCGGCGAGCCGCGGCGCCACCGCCTGGCAGGCCCACAGCACCGAGGCGAAGTTGGACCGCCACAGCGAGTCCAGCAGCTCGGGCGTGGTGTCCGCCAGGTTCCCCGGCTTGAACCCGCCGGCCAGCGTGACCAACGCGGTCACGGTCGCGCGCTCGTCGACCCGGCGGAACGCCTCCGTGACGCCCGCCGGGTCTCCGAGGTCGACGGGCACCGTGTGCAGGCCGGTCTGCGCGGCGACCGCCTGCAGCCGGTCGCCGGGCCGGTCCAGCACGATCACCTCCCGGCCTCGCGCCGCGAACTCGGCGAGCACCGCGGCGCCGAGCGCCCCGGCGCCACCGGTCACCACCACCGCACCCTTCGACGCTTCACTCATCCGGTACTACTCCTCAGCTCCGCCAGCACCCGGTCGGTGAACGCCGGCCAGGCCTCGATCGCCCATTCTCCGAAGTCCCGGTCGGTCAGCACCACACACGCCGCCCCGGCGTCAGGGTCCACCCACAGGAACGTCCCGGACTGCCCGAAGTGGCCGAAGGTCCGCGGCGAGCTGTTGGCGCCTGTCCAGTGTGGATACTTGCCGTCCCGCAGCTCGAAGCCAAGCCCCCAGTCGTTGGGCCGTTGACGGCCGTAGCCGGGCAGCACCCCGTCCAGCCCAGGAAAGGCCACCTCGGTGGCCTGCGCAACGGTGGACGGCGCCACCAGCCGGGGGGCCTGCAGCTCGGCGGCGAACGCGGCGAGGTCGGCACAGCTCGACGTCGCAGCCCACGCCGCCGATCCATCCAGTGTGGACGAGTTCATGCCGAGCGGGCCGAACACCGCGTCGGTGAGGTAGTCGGAGAACGGGATGCCGGTCGCCGCCTGCAGCGTCCTGGCGAGCACGTCGAAGCCCGCGTTGGAGTAGATCCGGCGAGTTCCCGGGGCGGCCACTACCTGCTCGCCGTCGAAGGCCAGACCCGAGGTGTGTGCGATCAGGTGCCGGATCGTGGCGCCCTCCGGCCCCGCCGGTTGGTCCCACTCCAGCGCGCCTTCCTCGACCGCGACCAGCACGGCATAGGCGCTGAGCAGCTTGGTCACCGAGGCCAGCGGGAACCGCCGGCCCTGGTCACCAGCGGTGCCGACGCACCGGCCGGACGCGTCGACGACGGCTACCGCGACGTGCTCGGCAGGCCAGCTGTGCGCCGTTGCCAGGCTGTCCATGCCACAGACCGTATTGCCTACGCCCTAAATGCCGAGCACGTATCGGCCTCAGCACGGTCCGCGTGTCCGCACGCTCGCGTCCTGGGCGGGAAGCTCCGCGGCGCTTCCCGCCCTCCGACATCAGCCCAGCCGGGCCTGCGCGTACACGGTCATCGCGTCGCGCAGGTAGACGGCCAGCCCGGGCTGGGCCTTGTCGATGTTCTCGGTGAACCGGGAGTCATCGACGTACAGGTTGCCCAGGCCGATGTAGGCGTCCCGGTTCGGCGTCCAGAAGTGGCTGACCCACGCGTAGTGGTCGGCGATCACCTCCTGCACGGCCGGGTCGTCGACCGGGCGTGCCGGCCCGCAGCAGCGCGGCGAGCCGCTCGTGCAATCGCGACGCCGTCCTGCTGGATCTGTCGCTGCTCGGCCGGGCTCAGCGCCTGGACCCGGCGCGTGGACTCCTCGACGACCTCCGCGCCCCAGCGCTCCTTGGCCTCCTGCTCGTACGGGTTGTGGTCGAACCCGGTGAACATCTGTTCCGCTGGCATCTCCTCACCTCCCTCCAAGTGCTCGATCGTCCGCGACACGGTGTCGGCCAGCCGGGCCAGCCGCTCGCCCTCGGCGAGCAGCCACCGGTGGTGCTGGCGCAGCGCGGTGAGCTCGTCGGCCTGACCGTCGAGCACCTCGGCGATCGCGTCCAGCCCGAGCCCGAGCTCGCGGAGCAGCAGGATCTGCTGCAACCTGCGCAGCTGCGCATCCGCGTAGTAGCGGTAGCCGTTGGCTCCGACCCGGGCCGGCTCCAGCAGCCCGATCTGGTCGTAGTGCCGGAGCGTCCGCGAGGTGACCTTGGACATCCGTGCCACCTGCGCGGTCGACCAGGTCGTGGGCGTCGGAATCGCCTGGGCCACCGTTTCCTCCTACCGTGTCCTTACGGCTTCCACGGTAGAAGTTGACGCTACGTCAAAGTCAAGCGAGCAGGCCTCAGTCGCCGGCGTCGTACTTGAACGAGATCGCCAGGCGCACCCGGAAGTTGCTGATCCGACCGTTCTCGATCGTCACGTCCTGCCGCACCACCTCGGCGATGCGCAGGTCACGGACCGTGCTGGCGGCCGTCTCCACCGCATTGCGCGCCGCCGCATCCCAGGACTCGGAGCTGACGCCGATCACCTCGGTCACCCGGTACACGCTGTCGGTCATGGTCCACTCCTGTCGTCGTCGGCCGGAGATCAGTGGGTGTCGAAAGTAGACGGGTCGACGGCTCAGCGGTACCCGCCGTCCGGCTGCCGGCGGCGAATTTCGTTGGCGGTCGGTGGACCGGAACTGTCAGGGTCGGTGGATAGGACTGCAGCAGGCAGTTCTAGGGGGCGAAGTCTTGCTGCTGCACGCCGCACTGGCCAAGAAGATCATCGATGTCCGGCAGGACGAGATGCGGCATACCGCTGGCCGGCTCACGCGCGGCCGGAGGGTTGCCGAGCGGGCCCGACGGTCCGCCCGCCAGGAGCTCGGCTGGATGCTGGTCGAGGTCGGCCTTCGGCTGGCCGTCCCGGCCAAGGACTGAGCCCCGCGGGCAGCGACGTGACGCTCACCTCGGGCGGGGTGGGCCCGGACGTCGGCGGGGCGGAGGTGGACTCGGATGCACGCTCGTCCGCGGCGGCCGGCGCGTGGCAGGTGTCCGCAAGCGAGGTGGTCTCGGCGGTGGCGTCGCCGGTACCCGGCGGCCGGGAGGGAGCTGCGGTGCTGGGCTGGCTGCGCGACGGGGTCGATCTCGCGCCGGTCGGGGCGCGAGGCGGCCACCGAGCCGGGATCCAGGACGGTCCGCACGACCTCGCGCATGTAGTCCACGTCCGCCCGGCCGGTGTTGAAGAAGCCATTCGGCTCGTTCGGATCCGGGAGGCTCGGATCGAACGAGATGCTTTCCAGCGCTCGTCCCTTCGGCTTGTCCGCCAGCTTGGCCAGCGCCGGCAGCACGTTCTGCGGCACGTTCGTGTCCACGTTGCTGGTGGTCGCGATCGCCACCGACCGGAAGTTGCTCAGCACGTCGGCCGGGCTCTTCTGCTCGACCAGGAACTGGATCAGGCAGCGTTGCCGACCCATCCGTGCGTAGTCGGTGGTGTTCGTCCGGGACCGGGCGAACCACAGCGCCTGGTCACCGTTGAGGTGCTGCCGCCCGGGCGGGATGTAGCCGAACGGGCGCACTGCCTCGCCGTGGAGGCCGATCCCACCCATCGGGATCGGCTCCGGGCCGACGTCCACGTCGAGCCCACCGAGCGCGTCGATGATCGAGGCGAACCCCTGCATGTTGACCCGCACGTAGTAGTCGATGTCCAGGCCGAGCATGTAGCTCACCGAGGACAGCAGCAGGTTCAGGCCGGCATCCTCGCTCGGGTCGGCAGGCGCCAGGTCCGGATGCTCGTTGCCGTAGGTGTAGACCGCGTTGAGCAGGTAGTCGGGGGAGGACGGGTTGCTCGGGTCGTGGAAGCCGTCCGGGAACTCCTCGGCGATCGCCGAGTCCGGCGGGAACTGGGCGTAGCCGAGGTTGCGCGGCAGGCCGAACAGCACGGTGCGGCCGGTACGGGTGTCGATGTGCGCGACGACCAGGGTGTCGGCGCGGGTGCCGATGCGGTCCGGTCCGGCGTCGCTGCCGACCAGCAGCACGTTCGACGGTGGGCTGGGTCAGCGCGCCGGTGGTGTCGTCGGCGGGGAACAGCGTGTCGAGCAGGTCGCGCTGCGCATTGGTCAGCGAGGCGGCGAGCCCGAACGGCGCGACGACCGCGACGCAGAGCACGGCGACCACCCCGACACCGAGCACCCGTTGCCCGGTGCGCATGCGTCTTGGCTTGGCGAGCAGGTAGGTCCGGACGATCACGGCGACCCAGGCCACCGCACCGATCACACATGCGATGATCACCAGTCGGAGCACCCTGGTGGACAGCAGCGACTCGAGCAGCGTCGATCGAGGCAGCAACAGCGCGGCCGCCGCCCCGGCACCGGCCAGCAGGATCACCGCCGCGACCAGGTACACGCCGGCGCGGCGGCGCAGCAGCACGTGACCGGCTCCCGGCAGCAGCGCCGACGCCGCGGTGATCCCGAGTGCGGCGCTCAGGCTCCGCGACGGTCGGCCCGGCGGCGGGCGGCCGTCCCCGGGGTAGCGGACCGGCACATCGTCGGGCGCCCGATCGCCCGGCGCCCGATCGCCGGGCCCCGATCGCCCGGAGTAGCCGATGACGTCAGACGATCGGGCGGTGGTGATGATGTCGGTAGGCCCGGTGCTGACTCGTCGGCTGGACGGCGGCACCCGGCGCGGCATCGCTCGTTCCGATGAGCGGTCGAAGGGCCGGTCGATTGGACGGTCCGGGGGCCGGGCAGGTGGCACACGTCGGGGTACCCCTCCGGGTACCCGGGTGACCGGAGAAGCTCCCGGCGCCCGATCGCGATCGTGGTCCACTAGCGGCGAGTCCTTGCCCTTCCGGTGCAGTACCGGGTCACGATCGGCCCGGAACCGACGGCCGCAATCCGGTTCGCCGGCGGCGCGGCAGAACGCTCTTTATACCGAAGTCGCCGACGGTGATCGCCAAGCGGGCGAGCTACGCCGGCTCGGCCGGCCCGGTGGTGAACTCGGCGCGCACTCCGAGCAACCGTACCGGGCGGTCGTGCGCGAACCGTTCCAGCACGTCGAGGGCGGCGGCCTCGATGCCCGCCGGGTCCGCCGTCGGGGCGGGCAGGGTCATGCTCCGGGTGTAGGTGAAGAACGGCGCGAAGCGCACCTTCACACCGACCCTGGCGACCGGCCGGCGCTCCGCGCGGACGTCCTCGGCCACCCGGCGGGCCAGCGTCGCCACCTCGGCGCGGACCCGCGGCCAGTCCTCGAGGTTCGCCTGGAACGTCGTCTCCCGGCTGCGCGAGCGCGCCAGCCACGGGGTGGCCGTGACGTGCGTGCTGCCGACGCCGCGGGCCAGCTGGATGTACCACGGGCCCATCGTCGGGCCGAGCCTGGCGGCGAGTGCCTCGGGGTCCGCGGCGGCCAGCTGTGCGACGGTGTCCAGGCCCGAGCTCGGCAAGCTTGCGGGCGGTCTTGCGGCCGATGCCCCACAACGCCTCGGTCGGCCGCTCCGCCATCACCGGGTACCAGTTCTGCTTCGTCAGCCGGTACACCCCCGACCGGCTGTGCAGGCCGGAGCGTTTGGCGAACCCGGTGGCCAGCTTGGCCCGCAGCTTGTTGTCGCCGATCCCGACCGCGCAGGTACAGGCGGGTGCGTTCGGTGACCGCACGCTGGACCTCGGCGGGCGAGGGCCTCCGGATCGTCGGTCGCCGCGCCGAGGAACGCCTCGTCCCAGCCGAGCACCTCCACGACCACGTCGAACCCGCGCAGCGTCGCCATCACCTCGGCCGAGGCGGCGTCGTAGGCCGCGTGATCGGCGGCCAGGTACACGCCGTCCGGGCAGCGCTTGTACGCCGTGCGCAGCGGCATCCCGGAGTGCACTCCGTACTCCCGCGCCTCGTAGGAGGCGGTGGCCACCACGGCGCGCTCGGTCGGGTCGCCGTTGCCGCCCACGATCACC
This sequence comes from uncultured Actinomycetota bacterium, assembly GCA_963776255.1. Taxonomy (GTDB): domain Bacteria; phylum Actinomycetota; class Actinomycetes; order Mycobacteriales; family Pseudonocardiaceae; genus Pseudonocardia. The sequence continues at coordinate 406,280 of CAVZMB010000021.1, forward strand.
GGCCGGCCAGCCAGCTCAGGCCGGCGGAGCACCTCGACCGCGGCGATGAACTGGTCGAGGTCGACGTGCAGGATCCACTGTTCGGTGGACACGACTGCAGTCTGCATGTCGAGAACGACGCCGCCACTCCGACCGACGAGCGGAGCGTCCTGCCGGGGCGCCACACGGAGAGGGCCGAGATGAAGTACATGATCATGATGTTCGGGTCGCAGTCCACGATGATGGAGACCAGGACGCCCGAGTGGATTCGAGAGATGATCGAGTTCATGGGCAAGCTCTACGAGGACCTCAGCACCGCAGGTGAGCTCGTGTACGCCGACGGGCTCACCGATGCGAGCCAGGCGAAGACCGTGCGCATCGAAGGAGGCATCCCGGTGGCAACCGACGGCCCGTTCGCGGAGGCGAAGGAGTCGCTGGCCGGGTTCTGGATCGTCGACGTCGATGGCGAGCAGCGCGCGCTGGAGATCGCCAAGCACGTCGTCGCGTTCACCCACGGGCCGATCGAGGTGCGCCAGGTGCCGGACGCCCCGCCCGAGGTATGACGACCGGCGCCGCGATCGAGGGCCTGCTGCGCGAGCTTGCGCCGCAGGTCCTCGGCACGTTGGTCCGCCGGCACGGGCAGTTCGACGCCTGCGAGGACGCCACGCAGGAGGCGCTGCTCGCGGCCTCGGTGCAGTGGCCTCGCGACGGTGTCCCGGTCAGCCCGCGGTCGTGGCTGATCGCGGTCGCGTCCCGGCGACTGGTCGACGAGTGGCGCAGCGAGGGTGCTCGCCGGCGCCGGGAGGAGAACGCCTTCGCGCTGGAGCACGCCGGCCGGGCGGCGCCCGACTCGACGGGTTCGGACCGCGACGACACGCTGACCCTGCTGTTCCTGTGCTGCCACCCCTCGCTGACCGCACCGTCACAGCTCGCGTTGACGCTGCGCGCGGTCGGCGGGCTGACCACGGCCGAGATCGCCAGTGCGTTCCTCGTGCCGGAGGCCACCATCGCCCAGCGGATCAGCCGCGCCAAGCAGCGGATCAGGGACACCGGCGCCCGGTTCGACGTCCCACCGCCCGCCGAGCGCGCCGACCGGCTGCGGGTCGTGCTGCAGGTGCTGTACCTCGTCTTCAACGAGGGGTACACGTCGAGCTCCGGCGCCTCGCTGCACCGCGCCGACCTCAGCGGCGAGGCGATCCGGCTGAGCCGTCTGCTGCACCGGCTGATGCCCGACGAGGGCGAGGTCGCCGGGCTGCTCGCGCTGATGCTGCTGACCGACGCCCGCCGGCCGGCCCGAACCGATCCGGAGGGCGGCCTGGTGCCGCTGGCCGAGCAGCGCCGGGACCTGTGGGACGCGGCGTTGATCGCGGAAGGGGTCATGTTGCTCGGCCGCACCCTCGGGCAGGGACCGGTCGGCCCCTACCAGTTGCAGGCGGCCATCGCCGCCGTGCACGACGAGGCCTCGACGGCCGAGGCCACCGACTGGGCGCAGATCCTGGCGTTGTACGAGGTCCTCGAACGGATCTCTCCCGGTCCGGTGGTGACCCTCAACCGGGCGGTCGCGGTCGCCATGGTGAACGGCCCGCGGGCCGGTCTGGCGCTGCTCGGCACGCTCGACTCCGACGACCGGATGGCGCACACCCATCGGCTGGAGGCGGTCCGCGGGCACCTCCTCGAGCTGGCCGGCGATACCGCTGCCGCCCGAGAGGCCTACCGGCTTGCGGCCCGGACGACCGCGAGCCTGCCCGAGCAGCGGTACCTGGCCCTGCGCGCCGCCGAGGCTCGGCTGAGGCTTCCCGTTGTTTCAAAAGAAGCCGGGAACGGGCCGGTTGAGTTGTCGGTTCCGGATTGATTGGCCTGCCCGGTCGGGACGTATGGCGATAACAGCAATGGCCCAGCCCAAATATTCGAGAAAAGTCTGTGCCATTGTGAATGCGTGAAGGCCGGGAATTGTCGGTGCGGCTCGGATAATTGGTGGCATGCAGGACGGCAGCCCGCTCGCGATAGCGCACCAATCCATTGCGGATGGTGTGGCCGCGCTGCGCGCCGCCTGTGATTCCTCGGCGGATGCGAACACCCGGATCGAAGCCCTGGCGGTGTGTGAGCAGCTCACCCGCCAGTTGGAGCAGCTGTCGATCGAGCTGACCGCGGGGTTGGACCGGGATGGGGTGTTCACCGACCGCGGCTACCACCGCGCCTGCCATGCGGTGGCCGACCTACTCGGCTGGGACCTCGGTGTGGCGAACCGGCGGGTCCGGGTTGCCGAGCAGGTGTGTGAGCGGGTGTCGCTGGACGGGCAGGTGCTGCCGGCGCGGTTGACCGACACCGCCGTGGTGTTCGCCGCCGGTGAGGTCAGCTTGCGGCATGTCGAGGTGATCGCCGACGCGTTCGGGTTCCTCGGCGGCGGGGCGGCTAGCCCCGGAGGTGTGGGCGGGTGCGGAGCAGCAGTTGGCCGCCCGGGCCCGGGAGTACCGGCCCCGCGAGCTGGCCGCCTTCGCCCGGGACCTGATCACCACGTTGGATCAGGACGGCCCGGAACCCGACCACGGCGACGAGGCGCAGGTCAACGAGCTGTACCTGGCCACCCGGCCGGGCGGCGCGGGCGGGCGGCATCACCGGTGTGTTCGACGCGCCCAGCTTCGACGCGCTCCGCACCGCGCTCGACGCGCTGTCCACACCGACCGCCGAAGACCAGCGACCCCTGGCCGAACGCCGCGGCGACGGACTGGCCGAACTGTGCCGCCGACGCCTCGACACCGCCGACCTGCCCACGGTCGGTGGGCAACGCCCACACCTGGCAGTGACCGTCCCGCTCGCCGACCTGGAAACCCGCGCCCGCCACGCGGTGCTCGACCACGGCGGCCCGCTCACCCCCGCCCAGCTGAGGACGCTGGCCTGCGAAGCCTGTGTCATCCCCGTCGTGCTCGACGGGAACGGTCAACCGGTCGACATCGGCCGGGCCAGCCGGGTCGTACCCCGCCACCTACGCCGCGCGGTCGCCGCCCGCGACCGCGGCTGCGCCTTCCCCGGCTGCGGACGCCCACCGAGCTGGTGCGACGCCCACCACATCACAATGCCGCTAAGTTAAGCTCGAATGTTGTAGATGTGGATCTTCGGTGGGTCGTGGTGTCGGCGCCCATGGTGGTTCTCTCGTTTGATGTTGTGGTATTTGGCGAAGTGTCGTTTGACGACTCTGGGATAGGTGCGGTGTCGCCGGGGCGGGTTGGGAACCTCGGTGATTTCGGCGATCGCGACTAGGATGCTTTTGGCGAGTTGTTTAGGGGGAAAAGCCCGCCTGGTCTGTGATGTGACGGCGGATGAGTCGGAGGCTGCGAATGAACGACAGCCGGTCGGGGTCGATATCGGCGGTGTCGGCAGCTTCATGCATGAGGTGCCGGATGGCATAGTGTGTTAGCAGGATACCCCAGATTTCCTGGCGAACCATCTCCGGTGATTTGGATCGGAGGACTCGGTGGTGTCCCAGTTGGTGTATCTCGATTTCGTCGAGTGATAGTTCGAACTCCCATCGTTGGTGGTAGACGGGCCGCGCCATGGGAACCGCTACCCGGTGAAAGAGTTCTTTCAATGCCGCCTCACCCAGCCGAACCCGGGCCTGAGAAATCGCGCTCGTCGTCGGGACGTTCCATGAACCCGACCAGTTTCGCAGGAAACGAAGACCGCCGACGAGTCGGCGCATCACCTCTTCATACCCCTCACCGAAGAACAACGCCAACGCCAACACGTAATACACAACCACGTGTGCAGGGAGCAGACGACTGCGTTTCTCACGACTGCCCGTCTCCGCAACCACCTCGTCCACCAGATCGCGTGGGAACACCTTAGTCAAAACTCCGATGGAGATACGATCGGTCAGCCGCACCGCCCCGCTATTCGCAATCCTGGCCACCAGTCAAGAATAGTGACACAACGGATCTCCACACTCCATCCGCAGAGTCGACACGCCGAACCATTACCGAAACGACCCAGAATGCAACCCTGGATTCAAATCCGCTAACTTAATGGCATTGCACCACATCATCGAATGGCAACACGGCGGACCCACCGCCATCGACAACCTCGTCATGCTCTGCCGATTCCACCACCGCCTCATCCACGGCAGCGACTGGGCCATCACCATGACCCGCGGCGCACCCGAATTCACCCCGCCCAAATGGATAGATGTCAGCCAAACCCCACGCCGAAAACCACCACCACAATCGCAAATCAAGGTATAGGGGCGCGGCGGCTATTGTCCCCGGTGGCAGGTGTGTGTAAAGAGGTCGCGCCTGCGCATGGGCGGCCCGTCCAGGTTTCGGTTGGACGGGGCCCGGGTAGCCGGAGAGGGTGACCACGATCCAGCCTGCAGATGGACCGACGGGCACCTGGCGGGACGACGTCCCGCGCCCCGATCAGCATGGCTCAGCAGACGCGGAGGGGTCGTTGCCGGTGCCGGCCCCGCCCGGCACGATCGGCGGGCCCGGTACCAGCGAGACGGACGGCGTGCCGGCGCCCGAGCGCTCCGAGCCGCCGGACCCGACCCTGGGCCGGCCGGACCAGCCGCCGCAGTGATCTCGTGACGGCGCCGACCGTGGAACAGGGCATCGACGTCGCCTAGGACTGGCGGGCCCCCAGCGCCCAGGACGCGGCCTGCCGGGAGCGGACGTCCTGCAGCTCGGTGATCGCGGCGGCCACGTCTGGCTGGTCGGCGCTTAGCTTGCCGAGCGCGACGTCGATCGCGGCACGCAGCGCGAGGCAGTCCGCCGCCTGGGCGGCGAGCTCGGTGTGCGTCATCCAGAGGTCGACGAACACCGCGACCTTCGACCGCAGCACCCACGGGTCGAACGGCTTGGTGATGTAGTCCACCGCGCCGGCCTGGTAGCCGCGGAACGCCAGCCGCGCGTCGTAGTCGACGGCGGTCAGGAAGATGATCGGGATGTGCCGGGTGCGCTCGCGCTGCTTGATGTGTGAGGCGGTCTCGAAGCCGTCCATCCCCGGCATGTTCGCGTCGAGCAGGATCGCCGCGAAGTCCTCGAGCAGCAGTCGCTTCAGGGCGTCCTCGCCGCTGGTCACCGACACGGTCTCCACCGGAAGGCCCTGCAGGATCGCCTCCAGCGCGACCAGGTTCTCCTTCCGGTCGTCGACGAGCAGCACCTTCGCCAGGCCGGAGCCGGACTCGGCTCCGGGTCCGGACCCGGCCACAGACCCGGTCACCGTCGCTGCCCTTGGTGCCGGTCCGTTGCTGCGCTCGCCGCGCCGTCGGCCCGCTGCAGTCGACCGCGGGTGGCCCAGGACGACACCACGCCGAGCAGCTCGTCGAGGTCGACGGGCTTGGTGATGTAGTCGTCCGCGCCGGCGGCCAGGCTGGCCTGCCTGTCCTCCGGGGTGGCCTTCGCGGTCAGGAACACCACCGGACACTGCGAGCCGTGCGGCAGCGCCCGGATCAGCCGGGTGGTCTCGTTCCCGTCGAGGTTCGGCATCATCGCGTCCATCAGCACGATGTCGACGTCTGGGTGCGTGTTCAGCAACCGGATGCCGTCGGTGCCGTTGTCGGCGTACAGCACGTTCATGCCGTGCAGCTCCAGCGCGCTGGTCAGGGCGAACACGTTACGCACGTCGTCGTCGACGATCAGCACGGTGACCCCTTCGACCTGCCGGCGGGCCTCGATGGAGGCGACCTCGGCGGTCCCGGTCGTGCGCAGGATCGGGATTCCGTCCTGGAGATCCGGAGGGCCGGACTCGGCAGCCAGCACAGCCGCCGCCGGTGCGGGGACGGCGTCGGCCGGCAGGGACTCCGGAAGGTACAGCGTGAACGTCGACCCTCGACCGAGCTTCGACTCCACGGCGATCGCGCCGCCCAGCATGCGGGCCAGCTCCTTGCTGATCGACAGCCCGAGGCCGGTCCCGCCGTAGCGCCGGCTCGTGGTGCCGTCCGCCTGCTGGAACGCCTCGAAGATCAGGGCGAACTTCTCGCCGGCGATCCCGATCCCGGTGTCCCGCACCGCGAACGCCACCACGCTGTCCGCGTCGTCCAGCGTCGGCACGCCGAACGCGAGCCCGGGCGGGGCGGACGAGATCGTCAGGTGCACCGAACCCTTCTCGGTGAACTTCACCGCGTTGGACAGCAGGTTCCGCAGGATCTGCTGCAACCGCTTCGCGTCGGTGAAGATCGTCTCGACGACGTCCTCCGCGACGTGCATCTGCAGGTCGAGACCCTTGTCCTCGGCCTGCGGGCGGTACGCCTGCTCGACATAGCTGCGCACCTCTGCGAGATCGACAGCGCTCATCTCGACGCTCACCCGGCCGGCTTCGATCTTGGAGAGGTCCAGGATGTCCTCGATCAGCGAGAGCAGGTCCGACCCGGCGTTGTGGATGGTCTTCGCGAACTCGATCTGCTTGCCGGTGAGGTTGTGCTCCGGGTTCTCGCCGAGCATCCGGGCGAGCAGCAGCAGGGAGTTCAGCGGCGTGCGCAGCTCGTGGCTCATGTTCGCCAGGAACTCCGACTTGTACTGGCTGGCCTGCGCGAGCTGTTGGGCGTTCTCCTCGACGCGGCGCCTGGCCGCCTCGATCTCCAGGTTCTTGATCTCGATGTTCCGGTTCTGCTCGGAGAGCTGGGCCGCCTTCTCCTGCAGTTCCGCGTTCGCCCCCTGCAGTTCTGCTGACTGGTCCTGGAGCTCGGTGGTCAACCGCTGGGACTGCCCGAGCAGCTCCTCGGTCCGCCGGTTCGCCTGGATGGTCTTGATCGCGACGCCGATGGTCGAGGTCAGCCGCTCCAGGAAGCTCAGGTGCAGCTCGGAGAACGCCGACACGGAGGCGAACTCGACCACGCCGAGCGCCTCGCCCTCGAAGAGCACCGGTAGCACCACGAGCGCGGCCGGAGCTGCCGACCCGACGCCAGATCGGATCGCCCGGTACCCCTCCGGGATGGCGCTAACCAGGACGACCTGCTTGGACTCCCCGGCCTGGCCGACCAGGCCCTCGCCGCGGCCGAACCGCGCAGTGGCGCCGGTCCGGCCGAGGCCGTACCCCCCGCGCAGCCGCCAGAAACCGTCGTCGTCCGCACCTGGCTCCTCCAGGAAGAACGCGCCGGCCTGCGCGTTCACCAGCGGAGACACCTCGTCCATGATCATCTGACAGACCTCGGTGAGGTCCCGTTGCCCCTGCAGGAGACCGCCGATCCGGGCCAGGTTGGAGTCCAACCAGCCCTGGTCGGCGTTCTCCCGGGTGGTCTCGCGCAGGGTGACGATCATCCGGTTGATGTTGTCCTTGAGCTCGGCCACCTCACCGCTGGCCTGCACGCCGATCTGCTGGGTCAGGTCGCCACGGGTCACCGCGGTGGACACGCCGGCGATCGCACGCAGCTGGATGGTCAGCGTGGAGGCCAACTGGTTGACGCTTTCGGTGAGGTCGCGCCAGGTGCCGGACACCCCGCGGACCTGGGCCTGGCCGCCGAGTTGGCCTTCGGTGCCGACCTCGCGGGCGACCCGGGTGACCTCGTCGGCGAACGAGCTCAGCTGGTCGACCATGGTGTTGACGGTGCTCTTGAGCTCCAGGATCTCGCCCTGCGCGTCGACGGTGATCTTCTGGGAGAGGTCGCCCTTGGCCACCGCCGTCGTCACCTGGGCGATGTTGCGCACCTGCCCGGTGAGGTTGGAGGCCATGTAGTTGACGTTGTCGGTGAGGTCGCGCCAGGTTCCGGCGACGCCGCGGACCTGGGCCTGGCCGCCGAGGTTGCCTTCGGTGCCGACCTCGCGGGCGACGCGGGTGACCTCGTCGGCGAACGAGGACAGCTGGTCGACCATGGTGTTGACGGTGCTCTTGAGCTCCAGGATCTCGCCGCTGGGCGTCGACGGTGATCTTCTGGGAGAGGTCGCCCTTGGCCACCGCGGTGGCGACCTGGGCGATGTTGCGCACCTGGTCGGTGAGGTTGGAGGCCATGTAGTTGACGTTGTCGGTGAGGTCGCGCCAGGTGCCGGCGACGCCGCGGACCTGGGCCTGGCCGCCGAGGTTGCCTTCGGTGCCGACCTCGCGGGCGACGCGGGTGACCTCGTCGGCGAACGAGCTCAGCTGGTCGACCATGGTGTTGACGGTGCTCTTGAGTTCCAGGATCTCGCCGCGGGCGTCGACGGTGATCTTCTGGGAGAGGTCGCCCTTGGCCACCGCGGTGGCGACCTGGGCGATGTTGCGCACCTGGTCGGTGAGGTTGGAGGCCATGTAGTTGACGTTGTCGGTCAGCTCCCGCCAGGTGCCGGACACGCCCTGCACCTCGGCCTGGCCGCCGAGCTTGCCTTCGGTGCCGACCTCGCGGGCGACGCGGGTGACCTCGTCGGCGAACGAGCTCGAGCTGGTCGACCATGGTGTTGACGGTGCTCTTGAGCTCCAGGATCTCGCCGCGCGCGTCGACGGTGATCTTCTGGGAGAGGTCGCCGTGGGCGACGGCGGTGGTGACCTGGGCGATGTTGCGCACCTGGTCGGTCAGGTTGCCGGCGAGCTGGTTGACGCTCTCGGTCAGGTCGCGCCAGGTCCCCGACACGCCCTCGACCTGGGCCTGGCCGCCGAGCGTGCCCTCGGTGCCGACCTCGCGGGCGACGCGGGTGACCTCGTCGGCGAAGGAGGACAGCTGGTCGACCATGGTGTTGACGGTGCTCTTCAGGGCCAGGATCTCGCCGCGGGCGTCGACGGTGATCTTCTGGGAGAGGTCGCCGCGGGCGACGGCGGTGGTGACCTGAGCGATGTTGCGCACCTGGTCGGTCAGGTTCGCGGCGAGCTGGTTCACCGCCTCGGTGAGGTCCTTCCAGGTGCCGGCCACGTTCGGCACCTCGGCCTGGCCGCCGAGGCGGCCCTCGGTGCCCACCTCGCGGGCCACCCGGGTCACCTCGTCGGCGAACAGCAGCAGCGTGTCGGTCAGCGAGTTGATCGTCTCGGCCAGCTCGGCGATCTCCCCGCGTGCGCTGACGGTGATCTTGCGCGAGAGGTCGCCGCGCGCGATCGCGGTGGCGGTCAGCGATATCGAGCGCACCTGGTTGGTCAGGTTGGAGGCCATCGTGTTCACCGAGTCGGTGAGCGCGCGCCACGTCCCGGCCACTCCGCGCACGTCGGCCTGGCCGCCGAGCTTGCCCTCGGTGCCCACCTCGCGGGCCACCCGGGTGACCTCGTCGGCGAAGCTGGACAGCTGGTCGACCATCGTGTTCACCGTGCGGCCGATCCGGTTGAACTCACCGCGCAGCGGGCGACCCTCGATCTCCAGCGCCATGTGCTGGGAGAGGTCGCCCTCGGCGACGGCGGCGATCACGCGAGCGATCTCCGCAGTCGGTCGTGCCAGGTCGTCGATCAGCGAGTTGATCGCGGCCGCGCCCGTCGCCCACGCGCCGTCCGAGGCCTCCTCGTCGAGGCGCTCGAGGGTCCGGCCCTCCCGGCCGACCACCCGGCTGATCCGCAGCAGGTCTCGGTTGCGTCGCTCCTGCAGGCCCACCAGCTCGTTGAAGCCGTCGACCACCTGGCCGGCAAGGCCGCTACGCCGCGCCAGCCGGACGTCGAAACGCCCGCGATGGACCGCGCCGATGGCGTCCACCAGCTCTGCCAGCAAGCCGTCGACGTCCTCGCCCCGGTCCGGTTGGGGCGCTGGGATCGCCCTGGCGTTGGATCGCTTCGCCGCAGTCATATCCCCGTCTTCATCTGGAGAGTCTCCCGGTCGCACGTCTGGCCAGACTCTATGAGCAAACTCCCCGGCTGCACACAGCCCGGCGGCGGGGCAAGATGCGAGCGTGGACCGACGGCTCGCCCGACGGCTCCGGCTGCCGGCAGACCGGCGCTCGCCGATGCGTGCCCGCGCGATGCTGCGGGAGGCGCTGCACGAGGCCGGGCTGGACGACCTCGCGGAGGACGCCCTGCTGCTCGCGAGCGAGCTGTGCGAGAACGCGGTGCTGCACGCCGGAACCGAGTTCGAGCTGCTCCTCGATGTCGTCGGCCCGGAGCTCACCGTGACGGTCATCGACCACGGTCCGATCGCGATGGAGATCCACCGGTCGCGACCGCGACCCGTTACCGAGGGGATCCCGGAGCACGGCCGGGGCCTGGTGCTGATCGACGCGATCGCCTCGGCCTGGGGGACCCGACACGACGCCGCAGGCCACCAGGTCTGGTTCACCCTCGGGCTCGGCTCGCCGGACGACCCGGACTCGGCCCAGGCGGCTCCGGACGCCGGTCCCGATCTCGACGGCGTTGCTCAGCAGGCCGGCCGGGGTCGGTGCGCGAATGGCCCGACCCCCGGCTGGCTCGCTGGCTGCTGCACCTCGACGACGGACTGATCAGCCGGACCGAGCTGGCTTCGCAGGTCAGCGAGCTCACCCGCCGGCTGTGTGAGGTGCTGGACGGCGACGGGGCCGGGGTATGGGTGGACTACGCGGACGGCACCGGGGAGCGGGAGCTGGCGAGCGTGGGTCAGAACCCGAACGGCCCCCAGCCCAGCCCCGACTCGATCGTCGTACCGCTGCCGCTCACGGCGCCGCTGACCGGTCGGCTGAGCATCCGCATGCACCGGCCCGGCCGGCGCTCGGCCGAGCTCGCCGAACTGCAGCGCGCAACGCGTCGCGCTGGCGGTCGAGACCGACTGGATGCGGGTCAGCCAGCGGGACAGGTGGTCCTGGATGACCTATCTCGTCGAGGCCAGCGAGCTTCTCGCGCACTCCCTCGACGTCGACCTGACGGCCGCGCTGGTGCCGCAGCTCGTCGTGCCGCGGGTCGGCTCCTGGTGTGCGGTGCACCTGTTCGACGAGCACGGTCAGCTCGGGCTCGCCGCGCGTGAGCCACCGCGACGAGGCCATGCTGCCGACGCTGCGGGCCGGCCTGCTCGGCTCGCACTCCCAGCTGTACGGGTTGCTGCGCAGCGGGTCGAGCGTGGTCGGGATCTCTTCGCCGAGCGAGGGGATCGCGGTCCCGATCGTCGTCCGTGGCCAGCCGCTCGGCACGCTGAGCGTCGGCCGGCCCGGTCGACGGGCGCACAGCCCCGACGAGCTGATGGTGATCTCGGACCTGGCCCGTCGGGCCGCACCGGCGCTGGACAACGCCCGGCGCAACGCCGCGAACGTGGCGACCTCGCAGGCCCTGCAGCATGCCTTGTTGCCGGCCGAGCTGCCTGTCGCGGACGGCATCGAGTTCGCCGCGGTCTACCTGCCCGCCAGCACCGGAACCGACGTGGGCGGGGACTTCTACGACGTCGTTCAGCTCGACGCCGACTGCTGGCTGCTGGCGATCGGGGACGTCTGCGGCAAGGGGGCTACCGCAGCGGCGCGCACCAGCCTGGTCCGCGACGTGCTGCGGGTGCTGGTCCGGGACGGCCGGTCACCGGTCCGGGCGCTCGAGCTGCTGAACGAGACGATGCTGGAGGCCGACGACCCGCACCAGTTCGCCACTGTTGTGCTTGCGGTGATCAGCCGGGCGCGGGACGACGGGCTGTCCGTCGAGCTGGTGCTGGCCGGACACGAGCAGCCGGTGCTGGTTCGGGCCGACGGAAGCTCTGCGCTGGTGGGTCGACACGGCACCGCCGCGGGCCTGGTCAGCGAGTTCGTCGTGCATTCCACCCAGCATCAGCTCAACCCCGGCGACGTGCTGGTGACCTACACCGACGGCGTGACCGAACGGCGTCGCGGGGACGAGGAGTTCGGCCACGGCCGGCTGCTGGCGGCCCTGGCCGGTGGCGGCGGGCGATCGGCCGCCGCCATCGTCGCCGGGCTGCGGCAGGCCGTCGTGGAGTTCTCCCCAGAACCGAAGCGCGACGACATCGCCATGATCGCGGTCCGGGCCACCGGCTGACCGGGTAGGCAACGCCGTCGGAAGGAGCGTCCGGACAACCTCACGACGCGCCTCCCGTACACATGTTTGAGGCTTCGCGCAACCGGGAACGAGCACCTGCCTCCGGTACAACAACGAGCCGGACAGTTCCGGAAAGAGGTGTGGGTGCGGTGACCGACGTGTCGCGACTCCCCGGACCTGTGGATCACGAGTGGCGCTGGCAGCGGTGGGCGGCCTGCCGAGGGATGGACAGCTCCGTCTTCTACCACCCGGACGGGGAACGCAACCCGTCCCGGGCCCGTCGCACCAACGCGGCCAAGCAGGTCTGCGCACGCTGTCCGGTGATCGCGATGTGCCGAGAGTTCGCGCTGCGGACCCGGGAGCCATTCGGCGTGTGGGGCGGGCTGGGCGAGAACGAGCGGCACGCCATCCTCGACCGCCGCGCGAGGGCGAGCTGACGGTTCGCAGTTTCCGCGCCTGGCCAGACCCCGATCGGGAAAACCGAGCGCACCCCGTAGGGTGTCGTCCCACGATTGAGAGCACAGCCGACCTGCTAGCCGCGATGAACCCGGGCCGGCCGAAGTCCACTCGAGTGGGAGCCGTGTTGTCTGATCGAGTACCCGATTCGGGTCAGCCCGTGGGCGAGCTGCACATGAGCGTCACCCGGCCGACCGCGGACTGCGTGGTGCTACAGGTCGGTGGAGAGATCGACATGCTGAGCTCGGGCACGTTGGACGTCGCCCTCGGCAAGGAGCTCGAGGCAACCCCTGGCGATCTCATGATCGATCTCGCAGAGGTGACGTTCCTCGCCTCGAGCGGGCTGGCCGTGCTGATCCGCGCCGCAGGCGAGGCGGGAGAGCGGGGCATCCGACTGACCCTGATCGCACAGCACCGAGCTGTGCTGCGCCCGCTCCAGGTGACCCGGACCAGCGATCGTTTCCACATCCAGCCGACGGTCGGCGCCGCGCTTGCCACCCTCCCGCCGCAGGTCGAGGGCGGGGCGTGAGCACCACCCCAGCGGACCTCCCCGCGGTCGTGGAGATCCGCATCACGGCCAGCCCGAACCTGATTCCCACCGTCCGGGTCGCCGCATCCGATTTGGCCGCCAGAGCCGACTTCGATCTCGACGCGATCTCGGACCTGCGCATGGCGGTCGACGAGGCGTGCGCCACGTTGGTCGGCATCGGCACCGTGGAGTCCGTGCTGACCTGTCGGTTCACTTTGCTGGGGGACCGGATCGACGTCGAGGTCACGGTCGCCGGCCTGCCCGACGAGACGCCCTCCGGGGTGCCGACGAACACATTCGGCTGGCGAGTCCTGCAGACGCTCGCGGACGACGTCCGGGTGGTGCAGCGCACCGACGACGACGGCACGGAACTGGTCGGAATCCGTCTCGGCAAGCGGGCCACCACGGATCCGCGGTGACCCAGCACGACCCGAAGTACGGCAGGTTGGTCCCACTCCTCGAAGAGTTCGCCTCGCTGGACCCGGACGACCCCCGGCGAGAGGTGCTGCGCGACGAGATCGTGACCGGGTTCCTCCCGGTGGCCGAGCACATCGCCCGCCGGTTCGCGCACCGCGGCGAGCCGCTGGACGACCTGGTGCAGGTCGCCACGATCGGCCTGATCAACGCGGTCGACCGGTTCGAGCCGGAACGCGGCAGCGACTTCTTCTCCTTCGCGGTGCCCACGATCAGCGGTGAGGTGCGCCGGCACTTCCGCGACCAGGGCTGGTCGATGCGGGTGCCGCGCCGGTTGAAGGACATGCACGTCGCGATAAACAACGTGGTGTCGGAGCTGTCCCAGCATCTCGGCCGGGCCCCGAAACCCAGCGAGATCGCCCAGCGGCTCGACCTGCCGATCGACGATGTACTGGAAGGTCTCGAGGCGGCCCAGGCATACCGGAGCTCCTCGCTGGACGAGATGCTGAGCTCGGAGGAAGGCAGCGCGACCGTGGGGGAGCTGGTGGGCGCCGCCGATGCCGAGCTGGAGAACGTCGACTACCGGCTGGCGCTTCGCCCGCTGCTCGCCGAGCTGCCGCCGCGTGAACGAACCATCGTCATGCTCCGGTTCTTCGGCAACCAGACCCAGACGCAGATCGGCGAGCAGGTCGGCATCTCGCAGATGCACGTATCCCGGCTGCTCGCCCAGACCCTGGAGCGGTTGCGGAACCGTCTCGATGCGGGTGCCTGAGAATTGGTTCTTGCGCTCGGGTTTCGGCACGGCATGGTGGTGGTAGTCACACGAGCCGGTCTGAGGAGGTATGGATGACCATCTCCGCCACGCTTGCCCCGTTCATCGTGTGGCTGGCGTCCCGGGAGCGCGATGAGGCGTTGCGCCGAAGGTTCCGGGAGCACGTGGAGGACTTCCTCGTGTGGTCCGAGTCACACCACCTGCCGGCCCCGCCGGCCGGCGAACACGACCGGCGCTATGACCTGTACCTGCAGGAATACGTCACCGACCCCGGACAGCTCGCCGAAGCCAGGCTCGCGCTCGACCGGTACCAGGAGCACCGTTCGATCCTCGCCCGAACCGCGATCATCGGCAGCTGACCGGGGTCGTCGGCTCGCCGGCGCGGTGAGCCAGCATCCGGCCGACTTCGGCAGCGACCTCGCGAGCGAGATGGAGCGGGACCTGATGACCCGCACGATCGAGCGAGAGCGTCGAGCAGATCCTCGACGCCCTGCAGCGGATCGCCGACGGCGGCTACGGGCGGTGCCTGGTCGACGGCGAGAGGATCGACGACATTCGGCTGGAGGCCCGGCCCGAGGCCGAGTACTGCCTGCGGCACCAGGAGGAGATGGAGCGCCACGGGAACCGGTGACCGCCTCCTCGCCGGCCCGCGTCCGGCTGACCTGCGTGTAGAAGGGCACGACCGGGGGTACCGGTCGGTATGACCGACGTGATGACGCCGCCGGACCAGCGGTGGGTCGACCAGCCGAAGGTGCGTGGCTATCGGCCCGATCTCGAGCAGGCCTCGACCGGTGAGCTGGTGCGCAGGCTGTCCGAGCAGGTCGCCGAGCTGTGGCGCGGCGAGCTGGAGCTGGCCCGAACGGAGCTGCAACGCAAGGCCAAGCGGATCGGCGCCGGCGCCGGCCTCGCCGGAGCGGCCGGCGTGGTCGCGCTGTTCGGGCTCGCCGCGCTGATCGCCGCGGCGATCGCGGCGCTCGCCCTGGTGCTGCCGGTCTGGCTGTCGGCGGTGATCGTCGGGCTCGTGCTGCTCGCCATCGCCGGTGTGCTCGCGCTGATCGGCAAGCGGGAGATCGACCAGGGCACGCCACCCGTCCCGGAGCAGGCGGTGCAGGGCATCAAGCAGGACGTCGAAGCGGTGAAGGAGGGCATTCGACGATGACCACCAACCAACCGCCCGCGGAGCGGTCCCGCACCGCCAACCAGTCGCACGTGCCGTCGATCCCGGTGACGCCCGGCGAGCGGGACCCGGAGGAGCTGCGCGTCGAGCTGGACGCGCTGCGCTCCGAGCTCGGTGCGACGGTCGACGTGCTGGCGAACCGGCTGAACGTGCCGGCCCGCGTGCAGGACAAGGTGCACGAGGTCACCGACCGCGCGAAGCAGACCGCCGCCCAGGTGGCCGAGCAGGCTCAGCACACCGCGCAGGCGGCGAACCAGCGGGTGGCCCAGCTCCCGGTGGTCGGGCCGCTGGTGAGCCGGCGACCCGCGATGACGGCGGTCGCGGCCGCCGCGGTGCTGGCCGTCGGGCTGGTCGTGGCCGGGCTCGTAGCGAGGAGTTCACGGTGAGCCGCAAGGAGTCGGTCGAGCCCGACAGCACGGCGGCCAAGATCGCCTACAAGCCGGTCGGGCTGCTGCTCAGCGTGCTAGGTGGCGTGCTGGCCAGCTTCCTGTTCGGCCAGATCTGGAAGTGGATCTCCAATCAGGACGAGACGCCGGATGCCACGTCGGAGCAGTACGGCACCAGGGAGGTGCTGATCGCCGCGGCCCTGCAGGGTGCGGTGTTCGGCCTGGTGCGGGCCGCGGTGGACCGCGCGGGCATGCGCGGTGTCCGCAAGCTCGTCGGCTAGCGAGCCGGACTACACAGCCGCCTCGCCCGCCTGGCGGAACCGTCGGACCAGCGGCTCCCGGCCGGGCGGCTGCACCGGGTTCTCCATCGGCATGATCGCGGGGATCGGCCGTACCACCGACTCGTCGGGGTTGACCTGGAGCTTCTCGTCGTAATGCAGCAACTCGACCGGCGGCCCCTCGCGCACCTGGTACTCGGCCTGGCCGGGGGTGATCACGACCCGCACCCGGCTCTGCCGCCAGCGCAGCCGCAAGGCGATCCGGGTCAGCGCCTCGGGCAGCCGGGGAGCGAAAGCGAGGTGCCCGTCCAGGTGCCGCATCCCGCCGAACCCGGCCACGACGGCCGACCAGGAGCCGGCCAGCGCGGCGATGTGCAGCCCGTGCGCCGTGTTGTGCGCCAGGTCGGCGAGGTCCACCTGCGAGGTCTCGCACAGGTAGTCGTAGGCCAGGCTCAGGTGTCCGGTCTCGGCGGCCATCACGGACTGGGACGCGGCCGAGAGCGAGGAGTCGCGCACGGTGATCCGCTCGTAGTAGGCGAAGTTGCGGGCCTTCTGCTCGGCGTCGAACTCCAGCGGGCACAGCTGCATGGCAAGCACCAGGTCGGCCTGCTTGACGACCTGCTTGCGGTAGATGTCGAAGTAGGGGTAGTGCAGCAGCAGCGGGTAGTTCTCCGGTGGTGTAGCCGCGAAGTTCCACACCGCGTGCTCGGTGAAGCCCTCGGCTTGCGGGTGCACCCCGAGCTTCTCGTCGTAGGGGATGACCATCCCGTTGGCGGCGTCCCGCCAGGACGCCGCCTCCTCCAGGTCGACCCCGAGCGCGGCGGCGCCGTCCGGGTACCGCGCTGCCAACTCGGCGGCCCCGCGCAGGTTCCGGGCCGCCATCAGGTTGGTGTAGACGTTGTTGTCGGCCACCACGCTGTACTCGTCCGGCCCGGTCACGCCGTCGATGCGGAACTCGCCCTCGGTGTTGTGATGGCCCAGCGAGCGCCACAGCCGGGCCGTCGCGACCAGCAGCTCGAGCCCGGTATCGCGCTCGAAGTCGCGGTCGTCGGTGGCCGAGACGTAGCGCAGTACGGCATCGGCGATGTCGGCGTTGATGTGGAACGCCGCGGTGCCGGCCGGCCAGTATCCCGAGCACTCCTGTCCGCGGATGGTGCGCCACGGGAACGCCGCGCCTTTCAGCCCGAGCTGCTCGGCCCGCTCGTTCGCCAGCGGCAGGATCTGCTGCCGCCAGCGCAGCGCATCCGCGGCCGCCTCGGGAACCGTGTGCGCCAGCATCGGCAGCACGAAGGTCTCGGTGTCCCAGAATGTGTGCCCTTCGTAGCCGGGCCCGGTCAGGCCCTTCGCCGGGATCGCCCTGCGCTCGGCGCGGGCACCGGCCTGCAGCACGTGGAACGCGGCGAAACGCAGCGCCTGCTGGAGCTGCGAGTCACCGTCGACCTCGATGTCCGCCACGCCCCAGTACCCGTCGAGATAGTCGCGCTGGCCGGCGGCCAGACCGTCCCAGCCGGTGTAGCGGGCGGCGGCGAGGGCGGCGCCGACCTGGTCGGTGAGGGCGGGCACGGTGCGCCGGGACGACCAGCCGTAGGCGAGGTACTTCACCAGGCGGATCCGCTGCCCGGGTTCCAGCCGGCAGATCACCGTGGTCCGGCCGACGTCCTCGGTCGCGGTGGAGCGCACCTCCACCTTGCCGGGTCCTTCGACCTCGTGCGCCATCGCGGCGGCCATCCGCAGGCCGGAGCGCCGCGTCCGGTGCACCAGCGTCGTCGCGGCGTCGTCGGTCTGGAAGAGCTCGGAGACCAACGGGTCGGACAGCGCGGCCGCCACCCGCGGGTCGTCGGTGGATGGGGGGAGCTGCTCGTTGGCGAACAGCTCGGACTGCAGCACCAGCAGCACCGGCTCGTCGACCGGCTCCACCGTGTAGAGCACCGCGGCGGCCGCCCGCTGGGTCAGCGAGACCATCCGCTGGGACTCGACTCGAACCGCCTTGCCGGCCGGCGACACCCACTCGACGGTGCGGGTCAGGATGCCCTCCCGCAGGTCGAGGCAGCGTTCGTGGTGGCGCAGCTCCCCGTAACGCACGTCGAGCGGCTCGTCGTCGACCAGGAGCCTGATCAGCTTCCCGTTCGTGACGTTGATCATCGTCTGCCCGGACTCCGGGTAGCCGTAGCCGGCTTCGGCGTAGGGCAGCGGGCGCAGCTCGAAGAACGAGTTGAGGTAGCTGCCCGGGGTGACGTGCGGGTCACCCTCGTCCAGGTTGCCGCGCATTCCGATGTGGCCGTTGGCCAGCGCGAACACCGACTCGGTATGCCCGAGGGAGGCCAGCTGCAGGCTCGGCTCGCGCACGCACCACGGCTCGACGGAGAACAGCTGCGGGTTCATCGGGGCTCCAGGAGCTCGGCGAGGTCGCGCACGACGACGTCGGCGCCGTGTTCACGCAGTCCGTCGGCCTGGCCGACCCGGTCCACCCCGATCACACAGCCGAACCCGCCGGCGCGTCCGGCGGCGACGCCGGCCAGCGCGTCCTCGAACACCGCCGCGCGGGCCGGCGGGACGTCCAGCATCTTCCCGGCGGCCAGGAAGGTGTCCGGCGCCGGCTTGCCAGGGAGTCCGAGCTCCTTCGCGACCAGCCCGTCCACCTGCACGTCGAAGTAGGGCCGCAGCCCGACGACCTCCAGCACCTGGGTGGTGTTGGCGCTGGAGGACACCACGGCGGTGCGCAGCCCGGCGTCGCGGGCCCGCTCCAGGTAGCGCACCGAGCCGTCGTAGACCTGCACGCCGTCCTTCTCGATGCGCTCGAGAACGAGCTCGTTCTTGCGCTCGGACAGCCCGCTGATCGTCGGTGCCCCCTGCTCGTCCGCCGGCTCGTCCTCCGGGGCGCCCTCCGGAAGCGTGATCCCGCGCGAGGCCAGGAAGGACCGGGTACCGTCGGCCCGCGGCTTTCCGTCCACATAGGAGTCGTAGTCCGAGCTGGAGAACGGCACGAACTCGGTGCCGTTCTGCCGAGCCCGAGCGGCCAGGAACTCGTCGAACATCTGCTTCCAGGCCGCCGCGTGCACCTTGGCGGTCTGGGTGATCACGCCGTCCAGGTCGAACAGGCCGGCTTGGGTCGTCTCCGGCAGCCCGAGCCGGCGCACCTTCGCCGGATCCGGATCCGTGCGGGACGGGCCGCCGCCGCCGTGCAGATCGGTCGAGGGCTTGCTCGTCATGGCGTCCTCCCGGAGCAGCACACGCAGTCTGCCGGAAGTTTGCCCGCAGTTGGAGATCCAAACGACGCCGTGATCGGAATGGCAGAAGGCGGTCCGGGTACAAACTGGAAACATCGCGGGGAGCTGTCGAGCGACGGGAGCGCGGGATGAGGCCTGACCGGCCGCTTGCCGGACGGCGTGCCTTGGTGACCAACGACGACGGGATCGACGCACCCGGGCTGCACGCCCTGGCGCGGGCGGCACGCGATGCCGGGCTCGACGTGGTGGTGGCAGCGCCGATGCGGGAGTCCAGCGGTGCGAGCGCGGGGATCATCGCCGCCGAGTCGCGCGGCCGGTTGCAGGTCGAGCGCCGCGAGCTGCCCGGACTGCCCGGCGTCGAGGCGTACGCCGTCGATGCGATGCCCGCGCACATCGTCCTCGCCGCGACCCGGGGCTGGCTGGACCCGGTGCCGGACCTGGTGCTCTCCGGGGTGAACCGCGGACCGAACACCGGCCGGGCGGTCCTGCACTCCGGCACGGTCGGCGCCGCGCTCACCGCGAGCGTGAACGGCGTCCGCGGGCTCGCCGTCTCGCTCGATGTCGGGTCCGACGGTGCGTCCTACTGGGACACCGCGGTGCACCTCGTGCCCGAGCTGGTCGAGCTGCTACTGGACGGCCCGCCCGCTGCGGTGCTCACGCTGAACGTGCCGAACCGGCCGGTCGACGCCTTGCGCGAGCTGCGGGTCGCCCCGCTTGCCGAGTTCGGCATGGTGCAGGCCCGGTTCGATCGGGTGCAGGACGGTCGGCTGCACCTCGCCGCCGTGCAGCGCGACGACGCCCCGCAGGACGGCACCGACAGCGCGCTGCTGGCCGCCGGTCACCCGACGCTCACCGCGCTCGACTCGGTCCGGGAGGCCGGAGGGCCGGAGGTGTCGCACTGGCTGCGCACCGGACTCCGCCGCATGACGGTCGCGGACGATCGTCGGTTCGCCTGACCCGTCGGGCTCTGAACACGCCATCTCGACAGCGGGGTTCCCGGCACCGCGCAGCCCAGGGCGGCACCCGCACCGCAGCGCTCCGCTGAGCGAGGCGGGCCGCGCCGAACGCCTACGCCACCGCCTGCAGCGCCGGGACCGCGGCTGCCACCTGGTGCACGGTGTCGGCCGTCCACGGGCCGCTGGTGATCGCCACGACGTGGTCGATGCCGAGGTCGGCCAGCGCGGTGCACCGCTCGGCGAACTCCGCCGGCGACTCGCCGGCGGTGAACCGGGTGCTGACGGTCTTCTCGATCTCCCCGTACGGCCTGCCGACCTCGGCACAGTGCCCGGCGAGCACGTCGAGCTTGTGACGGATCGTCGCGCCGCCGTCCGGGATGTCGAACACATTGCAGGCGTCGGCGTACTGCGCCACCAGCCGCAGCGTCCGCTTCTCGCCGGTCCCGCCCACCAGGATCGGCGGATGCGGGCGGGTCAGCGCACGCGGGCTGTTGACCGGGCGCCCGAGGTGATGCCAGCGCCCGCTGAACGCCGAGTCGTCGCCGGACCACATCTGCCGGGCGAGCCGCAGGGTGTCCTCGAGGTGCTCGAAGCGCTCGCGGGTCGGCGGCAGGGGCAGGCCCATCGCGGCTGCCTCGTCCTGCTGGTACCCGGCGCCGATGCCGAGCCAGGCCCGGCCACCCGACAGCACGTCGATCGTGGTGACCGCCTTGACCAGCAGCGCAGGCGGCCGGAACGTCGCGGCCGTGACCATGGTGCCGAGCCGGACGCGCGTCGTGCGTGCCGCGAGGTAGCCGAGCGTGGTGTAGGCCTCGAGCATCTCCTGCTCGGGGGCGGTACCGGGAGCGAGCTGCATCAGGTGGTCGGCGATCCAGACGGTGTCCAGTCCGCCCTCGTCGGCCGCCAGGACCACCGCGTCCAGTTGATCGGAGAGCGCCGCCGGACCGCTGGGCCAGGAGTACTCGGTGACGTTGATGCTCAGGCGCATGTCTCCTCCTCGGATTGCGGTGGCTCCCGGCCCAACGTAAGTCATCTAATCATTAGATGTCAATGGATTAGATATCGATGAGTTGCGCTATGCTGCTCCGGTGCGCCCTCCCGCCGGACGGCCGATCGGCCTGACGCTCGCCGACACGGCGAAGGCGGTCAGGCGGGCGTTCGACGCGCGGCTGGCAGCCGCGGGCGGGTCGCTGCCGGTCTGGCTGATCCTCATGTCGGTGCAGAGCGGTCGGGCCGGCAACCAGCGCGAGCTCGCGGAGGCCGTCGGCATCCAGGGCGCCACGCTCACCCATCACCTCAACGCCATGGAGGCCGACGGCCTGCTCACCAGGCGCCGTGATCCGGCCAACCGCCGGATCCACCTCGTGGAGCTGACCGCCGACGGCACCGAGCTCTTCCACCGGTTGCGAGCCGCGGCGATCGCGCACGACGAGCAGCTGCGCGCCGGGCTGACCGCGGAGGACATCGACCAGCTGGCGGCGCTGCTCGGCCGGATGCGGCGCAATGTCGCTGCCGAGAGGTCGGCGCGACAGAGTGTCGGCGCCCCCGAATAGATTTCCGCTGGTCCCTGCAGCAGCTCCCGCCACGCTGATACCCCGCTCGTTCATGTGACAGGATGACGCGATCATCCACGATCGCTCTCGTCAACGCCCCGCCGGCCCGTCGCGGCGCACCCTGCCGCAGAAGTTGGACCGGCTGTTCGACACCGTGCGGCCGGCCAACGGGTACGGGCGCCGGTACAGCTACGCCGAGGTGGCCGAGTTGGCCGAGGCGAACGGCGGACCGTCGATCTCGGCGAGCTACATCCATGCGCTGCGCAACGACCCGACGCGCCGCCCCACCCGGGACGCGCTGCAGGCGCTGGCCGCGGCGTTCGGCGTCTCGGTCGTGTACTTCTTCGATGACGACATCGCCGACCGGCTCGATGCGGACCTGGAGCTGCTGGTGGCGATGCGGGATCCGACGGTGCGCGACGTCGCGCTGCGGGCCGCCGGGCTCTCGGCAGACAGCCTGGCGGCGATCGCGGCGATGATCGATCGCGCGCGGGAGTGGGAGGGGCTGGGGGACTGGCAGCACGCCCGGCCGCTGGGCTCCGGCTGACCTAGGCGCAGCGCGTCGTTCTGTCGAGCGGAGCCGGCTTTCTCAAACCGGCCCGTCGGTGTCGATCCTGGATCTACATTTGCCGGCAACCACAGTTGCAGGGTCGATGCCCGTGATGTCGGGGCGTTTGGAGCCGGTCGACGATGGACGGTTCCCGGGGGCGCCGCAGGCCACCGGTGGTTTCGCGAAACGGCAGCGCCGCTGGTAGCGCCGACCGCACCGTTGCCGATTGGCTGGAGGAATTGTTCGCCACCGTCCGGCCGCCAGGCGGCGCGGTGCAGTTCAGCCACCGGCAGGTGGCGGCGGCACTGCGCCGCGCCGGCGGTCCGGTCGTCTCGGCACGAACCATCGACCGGCTGCGCAGCGGTGAGCTGTCCAATCCGACCATCGACCAGATCCAGGCCCTCGCGACCTTCTTCCGGGCCAGCCCGGTCGGTTGCTTCGGCGCCCCGGCCCGCGCGCGCCTGGCCCGCGACCTGGCCGTCCTCGACGCGCTGCTGGACAGCCGTCGGCAACCTGGGTGCGCCGTACCGCTGACCGGCGAGCGACGAGCGCCGTGACCCTCACAGCCGACGAGACCGACGCGGACCCCACCCCGGTCGAGGAGCCGACGCAGCCGATCCCGGTCGTGCCCCCGCCGTCCCCGCCTGCTCCGCCGTGGCAGCTGCCGGACTGGAGCCGGATCGAGCAGTTGGCTCCGCCGCAGCAGTCGCTCCGGATGGACTATCGCAGCACAGACGACTTCGATCCCGACGCCGAGCTGACCGCCGAGACGCTGGTCAGGCGGCGCCGGACGGTACCGACCCGAGGTTGGCGGCTGGCGCTCTGGGCGGCGTCGGGCGGTCGGATCAACCCCGGGCTGGGGGCCGTCGAGTCGGCCCGACTCGAGCTGGTCAGGCGCATCCGGCGACCGCTGCCCGGCACGCACCGGGTTGCGGTGGTCTCGGTCAAGGGTGGCGTCGGCAAGACCACTGTCGCGGCGTGCCTGGGACTGGTACTGGCCGAGCAGCGTGGCGATCGGGTGGTCGCCCTGGACGCCAACCCGGACGCGGGCACGCTCTCCGAACGGCTGACCGGCCCGGGCGGCATGACCGTCCGCGACCTCTACGAGGACATCCCGAACCTTCGGTCGGTGGTGGAGCTCACCCACTACGCCCGGCTCGCCGGGCGGCTGCACGTGCTCGGCAGTGAGCAGGAGCCGGCGCTGGGTGAGGCCTTCGGCTGCCGGGGAGTACCTGGAGGTCTGCGAGCTGCTCGCCCGCTTCTACAACGTCATCCTCACCGACTCCGGGACCGGCCTGGTGCACTCCGCGATGGAGGCCACCCTGGCCACCGCCGACAGCCTGGTGGTGGTCGGCGCGCCGACCGTCGACGGTGCGAGCCGGGCCAGCAGGACCCTCGCCTTCCTGGTCGACAACGACTACCAGGAGCTGGCCGAGCAGGCACTGGTGGTGCTCTGCGGTGACCGGCACAGCCCGGAGGTCGACCACAGCCGGATCCGTGCGCATTTCGCCGCGCGCTGCCGAGCCGTGGTGGACGTCCCGCCCGACCCGCATCTGGCGACCGGAGGGCGGATCGATCTGTCGCTGTGCCGCGATCAGACGCTGGACGCCGTGCACCTGGTGGCGGCCTACGTCGCGGACGGCTTCGGGGCCCGACCGCCGGGCCGTCCGAACGGTGTGCGCGGCCGGAACGGCCAGCGGGCCGACGTTCGTCGGACCGGTTGACTCGCCGACCGGCCGGCTCCTCGCGCAAACGCCCCACCGGCGGCCCATCTCTCTATTAGTGTGCGTTGACGATCGAGTCATCCACTGTTGTGAACGGGAGAGACATGGGTCGAGTCAGGATCGCAGCCGCCGTCCCGGTGGCGTCGGTGCTGGTGGCCGTCGCGATCGTGGCCACCCTGCTCGCGGTACCGGACACCACGGTCCCGCCTGCCGGAGCGAGCCCGCGCAACGCCGTCATCGCCGCCGCCGGGGAGCTGACCGCGGCACTCCAGGTACGGCCGGAGGAGCTCGCGGATCCGCCGGCCGGCGAGCCCGGGACCTCGGCGGACCCGACCGGCAGGCCGCCCGGTTCGCCCCGCCGGACCGAGCAAGCAGGGGACGCCGGCCGGGGCCGGGGTGGTGACTCGGCGGCGTACAGCCCGCCACCGCCGTCCCCGCCAGCGGGTGAGGCCGGCGACCGGCAGCAGATCGTCGCGGCGCTGCGTCAGCTGCTGACCGCGCTAGAGGTGCGACCCGAGGAGCTGGCGGATCCACCGGCCGGCGAGCCCGGGGGCGCGACCGACGCCGACGACACGATCACCATCGCCGACTTCGCGTTCGGTCCGGAGCTCACGGTGCAGCCGGGCGCAACCGTGCGGGTGGTCAACACGGACTCGGCCTCGCACAACGTGACGGCCGCCGACGGTGCGTTCGCGACCGAGACGCTGGCCAGCGGCGCGTCGGCGACGTTCACCGCGCCGGCCACCCCCGGTCGCTACGCCTTCCGGTGCACGCTGCACCCGGAGATGAGCGGCGCCCTGGTCGTCGCCGACCGGCAGCCCGGCGCGGGCCGGTAGTGGTGGCGGTGAGCCGACGATGAGCACGGTCGTGCCGACGATCGCGCCGCGGTCGAGGCTGGGCCGGCGGGCGGCGCCGGCTCCGGGAGCGGTCGCGACCGCCCGGGCGTCGTCCCGCACCGCGGGGTGCTGGCTGGGCTTGCTCGGCGTGGTGATCGTCGGACCGGTCGCGGCCAGGCTGTTCGTCGGGGGACCGGCGCCGCTCTGGTCGCAGCTGGTCACCCTGACCGGGCTGCTCGCCGCGTCGGCGCTGGTATGCGCGGTCGTGCTGCCGTCCCGGCTACCTGCCCTGAGCCAAAGCGTCGGGATCACCGCCGTGCTGCAGGCACATCGCTTCGTCGGTCTCTTCGCCGCCAGCATGACGGCCGCCCACGTCGGCTTCGTCATCGCGGACGATCCGGGCGCGGTCAGCCTGCTGACCGGGTCGGCCCCGCCCGCGGCCCGGGCTGCGACGGGTGCTGCCATCGGCGATCGGTGGGCTGATCGTCCTCGGGGTCATCCGGCACCGGGTCCGGCACCGCTACGAGCTGTGGCGGTGGGCCCATGTCGGCCTTGCCGTGGCGAGCCTGGTGCTGAGCGGGCTGCACGTGTTGTTGATCGACAGTCTGGTGCGGGACGGGGCGATGCGCTGGGTTCTGCTCGGCCTCGCCGGCCTCGCCTGCCTCGTGCTCGGCTACCGCTGGCTGATCCGCCCCGTCGCGTCCAGCGAGCACGAGCTGCTCGCGGTGCGGTTCGAGAGCGATGCGGTGTGCACGCTCGTGCTCCGGCCGCTCGGCCGGCCGCTGCGGTTCGCGCCCGGCCAGTTCATCTGGCTGCGGCTGTCACCCGGCTCCGGCGTCGAGGAGCATCCCTTCACCGTCGCGTCCGGCGCCCACGTCGGCGGCTGCACCGAGATCACGCTGCGGTGCACCGGTGACTTCGGCCGAGTGCTCGCCGGGCTGCCGGCCGGCGCCGCGGTATGGATCGACGGGCCGCACGGGACGTTCTCGGTGGACTTCATCCGTGCCCCGGCGGTCGCGATGATCGCCGGTGGGGTCGGGATCACCCCGATGATGAGCATGCTGCGCACCCTGGCGAGCCGGCGGGACCGCCGCCCGCTGGTGCTGGTCCGGGCCGCGCGCCGTCCCGCGGACCTGCTGTTCAGCGCGGAGCTCGTCGAGCTGACCGGCGTGCTCGACCTCACGGTTGTCGACGTGCTCGCCCCACCACCGGCCGGCTGGACGCGACGCAGGTGGCGACGTCGGCGGCGTGCTGGCCAGGGTGCTTCCCCGCGCCGATCTCCGCGGCGAGCTCGCCTACTTCGTGTGCGGCCCACCGGCGCTGGTCGGCGGCGCACTCGATGCGTTGCGGGAGCTGGGCGTGCCGGAGGACCGGATCCAGACCGAGCAGTTCGACAACTGAGCCATCGAGGGACCGCCAACAACGTCCGAAAGGTAGGTGCCCCGTGCGACCTCAGATCACCCGGCTGGTGCGCTGGGCCTGCGTGCTCGGCGTCGCCGCGGCCGTGCTGATCGCCGTGCTCAACACCACCCCGGGCAACCAGGCCACGGTGCCGTCCAGCGCGGCGTCGGGGGACGGCGAGACGGTGCAGACCGACCACGGTCCGCTCGGACCCGCGGACCGGGACCTGCTCGCCAAGGTCCGGCAGGCCGGCCTCTGGGAGATGCCGACCGGCCAGGACATGCAGCAGCGGGCCAGTGCCGAGCGGGTCCGGGAGGTCGGTGGGCTGATCGCGGGCGAGCACGCCGAGCTGGACCGGATCGTCCGGGATGACGGCGGCCGAGCTCGGGGTGGCGCTGCCGAACCAGCCGACCGGGCAGCAGCGGGACTGGATCGAGCAGATCGGCGCCGCGTCGGAGACGGACTACGACCGGACCGCGATCAACCTGCTGCGGCAGGCGCACGGCAAGGTGCTGCCGGTCATCGCCCAGGTCAGGTCCGGCACCCGCAACGACCTGATCCGCGACTTCGCAACCACCGCCGCCGAGTTCGTCACCCGCCACCACGAGTACCTGGAGAGCACCGGTCTGGTCGACTTCGCGGCGCTCCCCGAGCCCGCCGCCCCCGACACCGCCACCCCGCCGTCGCCGGCCGCGGCGGGCTCGGGAGCCCGCCCGGTGGCCGACAGCACCGTCAGGCCGGGTCCGGTGGCGGTGCGGCGGCATCCACCCCGGTGGACGGGTCGACGATCGTGTCGGCGGTTGTCGCGGTCGGCGCTGTGCTCGGCGCCGGCGCGCTGCTCGGGCTGATGCTGCACACCGGTTCGCGGCGGGAAAGCACTCGGCCGCGACCCCGGGCGAGCACCGACCGCCGGCCCGCGCCGTCGCCGGCCGGCTCGGGCTGGGGACGACCTCGGCCGCCGTCGGCCACCCGCGGCGTGGTCACCGCCGCGAGCACCCCGGCCGCCGGCGGGCTGGGCCGGTTCGCACCGCCCGCCACCGGCCGGCTTCACCGGAAGGGGCCGGCCGGCACCGGTCAACCCCGCCCGACGTCGGGGTGATCGCGCACAGGCCATGTTCGCGCTCGTTCTCGCGGTCGGGCTGGTCGCCACCTTGGTGTTCGCCGGTCGTTCCCCGGCCGGCGAACCGAACGGACCGTCGACCTGGCCGCCGCTGCGTCGGTGCCCGCCGTCGACGGCCACGCGCACGGCGGACGGACCGACCCGGCGGGGCGCCTCCGGGTCGGGACGCCGTGACCGAGTCGGGCCGGCGACCCGGGACGTGACGCAGAGCCGCGGTTCGGGCGACGGCGGTCAACGGGTCAACGGCCTCGAGGTGGTCGGCCAGGACTGCGGGAACAGCGACCTGACGCCGCACGACGGGTTCCAGGAGGGGCGGCGCTGCGTCGACACCGCGGCCGGCGAGGTCTCCGCCGCGGAGGACAACCCGTCGCTGCTGATCACCGCGGCACCGCAGCGGGTCGAGGCCGGGGAGCCGTTCGAGCTGCGGGTCAGTACCCGGAACCTGGTGCGGGACCGGTTCCTCGCCGCTGCGGACGGCGGCTACTACGTCGAGCGCTCGGAGCTCACCTCGGAGGGCATCCAGCGGGGGCACTTCCACACCGCCTGCCGGATGCTGGAGAGCACCGGCGTCGCACCCGACCCGGACCAGGAGCCGGCGGCGTTCGTCGCGACCGAGGACGGCGGTGGCGGCGCCCGGCCCGATGAGGTGACGGTGCAGATCCCCGGGCTGCGCCAGCGCGGTATCGCCCAGTGCGCGGTATGGGCCGGCGATGGCTCGCACCGGATCCCGATGATGGAACGCGCGAACGAGACGCCGGCGTTCGACGTCGTGCGGCTACGCGTCCAGTAGCCCGAGCTCGGCCAGTAGGCGGTCCACGAACTCGGCCTGGCCGCGAGCGAGCTTGGCGCGCGCTGCCGGGACGTCGAACCAGCCTGCGCGGTCGATCTCGGGGAAGCTGCGCAGGCGACCAGACTTCGGCGGCCACTCCAGCTCGAAGGTGTTGCTGCGCACCGTGCTGACGTCGAAGTCGCCCTGAACGGCGTACACGGTGAGCTGCTTTCCGCTGGGCAGCTTCACCGCGCCGAGCTCGACCCGCCGGCCGGCGGGGACCGGCGAGCCGAGCTCCTCGGCGAACTCCCGCAGCGCCGCGGCGAGCGACGGCTCGTCGTCGAGGTACTCGCCCTTCGGTATCGACCAGGCGCCATCGTCCTTGCGTGCCCAGAACGGGCCGCCGGGATGTCCGAGCAGCACCTCCGGGTCCGCGGTCGGACAGCCGGTAGAGGAGCACGCCTGCACTGCGGGCGGGTGCCATCGGGCGTCCGGAGGAAACGCGTTGAGCGTGCTACTCGCTCGGTTCCGGGGTGCAGCGACTTGCGGATCTGCTCGAGCCGCTCCTTCGCTGCCTCGTCCCGTTCCGCGAGCTGCTTCTCGATCTCCCGGCCCGTGCTGGACTCCTCGGCGAGCTCGGTCGCACCGAGCGAGGTGGCGTACCGGGACTCGATCTTGTCCCGGACGTAGTCCAGCGTCGGCGTCCCGTCCGCGGTGTAGTCGGACGGCGGCGGTTGGCTCACGGCGGGCGACGCGGGCACCGGTCCGGGCGGCGAGGGCACCGGTTCGGGCGGCGGGGGCACCGGCGCGGGCGGCGGCGAGGGTGCAGGTCCGCCGGCGGGGGCGTCGCCGCAGGCGGGCTCGGCGTCGCCTCGTCGTCGGTGGCTTCGGGTGGCTCCGGCCGGTTTCCTGTCTCGTTCATGCCCGTCCCCTGTCGCCGGTCATCATGACCACGCTACGCCGGCCGGGTCGGTCCAACTCGCCTCGAGCGTCTACCGCCTGGCGACGAGGTCGGCGAGCCGCCGCGGGCTCGGCCAGCGCACGTCGCGGACCCAGCCGAGCTTCTCGAAGATCCAGATGAGCCGGGCGGACATGTCGAGCTGCCCGCGACCGACGCCGTGCCGGGCGCAGGTCGGGTCGGCGTGGTGCAGGTTGTGCCAGGACTCGCCGCATGGACGCGATCGCCAGCACCCATACGTTGGTGGAGCGGTCGCGGCGGGTGAACGGCCGGGTGCCGACCATGTGGCAGATCGAGTTGATCGACCAGGTGACGTGGTGCAGCACGGCGATCCGCACCAGCCCGGCCCAGAAGAAGCCGGTCAGCGCACCCCAGAACGACATGGTGATCAGACCGCCGAGTACCGCCGGAGCCAGCAGGCTGACCAGGGTCCAGAGCGGGAACTGCCGGCTGATCCGGGCGATGTCGCGGTCGGCGATCAGGTCGGGGGCGAACCGGTCGAGGTTCGTCGGGTTCTTCGCGAACAGCCAGCCGATGTGCGAGTGGTAGAAACCCTTGGCCACCGCCAGCGGGGAGGTGCCGAACAGCCACGGTGAATGCGGGTCGCCCTCCTTGTCCGCGTACGCATGGTGCCGGCGGTGGTCCGCGACCCAGGTGATCACATCGCCCTGGAACGCCATGCTGCCGGCGATCGCGAGCCCGATGCGCAGCGGGCGGTTGGCCTTGAACGAGCGATGGGTGAAGTGGCGGTGGAATCCGATCGTCACACCGAGCCCGCTGAGGAAGTAGAAGCCGAGCGCGAGGCCGATATCGATCCAGGTGATTCCCCAGCCCCAGGCCAGCGGAACCGCCGCGATCAGGGCGAGCAGCGGCACCGCGACCGCGAGCCTGATGAACGCCCGGTCGATCTCGCCGCGGGCGGCACCGAAGATCGGTTTGGGATCCGAGCCTACGGCGGGCTCGGCGATGACGGAGGTCGGTGTCATGTGGTTTCTTCCGCTCGCAGTCCGTCGGCTGGGCCGACTCGGTCTTCGGTTGGGAAAGCGCCGTTCCCCGGCTGGGCACACGGCACCGCAGGCGCGGGCACACTACGGACTAGCGCTACGCTGTAGACCGTAAGCGTAGCGGTCTGATTGTTCAAGCGAGTGAGCCGTGCCCCACGCTGGGCCGGCGACGCGGTCGGGAGCCGGCGAATCGTGCAGGACAGGCGTCCGGGGCAAGATGCTCCGCCGGACGTCGGCATGCCCGCCACAGGGTCCGGACGGGTGCGGCGCAGGCCGGCGCTCACTCGGGAGCAGGTGCTGAGCACCGCGTTGAAGATCATCGACGCCGGCGGGCTGGAGGCGCTGTCGATGCGCCAGCTTGGCCACGTCCTCGACCGGGACCCGATGCGCCTGTACCGCCACGCCGCCAGCAAGGACGCGCTGCTGGACGGCGTGGTCGAGCTCGTGATGTCCGAGCTGACCGTCCCCGCCCTGCCGGAGGACGGCTGGGAGGACGAGTTGCGACGGACCGCACACGCCTTCCGGTCGATCGCGCTGGCCCACCCGAACGTGGTGCCGTTGCTGGTGACCCGACCCCTGGCGACGCCGCTGGCGCTGCGGCCGCTGGGCACCCTCCGGCCGCTCGAAGCCCTGCTCGAGCTGTTCATGACGGCCGGTTTCGACGGCCGAGCCGCGCTGCACGCCTACCGGCTCTACATCGGGTTCCTGTTCGGGCACGTGCTCAACGAGCTGCAGGAACGCCTCCACGACCCGGAGGAGACCGACGACCTGCTGAGGCTGGGCCTCTACCGGCTGCCCGCCCGGGAGTTCCCGCGGCTGCGGTCGCTGGCATCTTCCCTGGTCGAGTACGACGGCGCGGTCGAGCTCGACGAGGGCCTCGACGTCCTGCTCGCCGGCCTGCGCAGTCGGCTCGCGGCGGGTGTCTCGGGTTCGAGGTGAACCGGCATGTAGGCCGGCTGACCGGCTGACGATCGTGATGTGGTTGACTGTAAGTGGTCGTAGTTTTGTGTTCGTGATTCCACGCTCGCGAAACGAAGTCGCGGGCGCTGGCCCTCCTCACGGAGATCCCCGGCTCCGGCGCCGACCACAAGGTCGCCGCGGTCGCGGCTGCCGAAGAACAGGTTGACGAGGAGAACACGCAAATGGCGCAAGGCACCGTGAAGTGGTTCAACGCGGAGAAGGGGTTCGGGTTCATCACGCCCGACGACGGCGGATCCGACGTATTCGTCCACTTCTCCGAGATCCAGGGCTCGGGCTACCGCAGCCTGGAGGAGAACCAGAAGGTGACCTTCGAGGTCGGCCAGGGCACCAAGGGCCCGCAGGCCACCGGGGTCAGCGTCGTCTGAACCCCGCCGGGGCCTACCCGGCTGATCATTCCCAACTGGACGGGGCGCACGGCGCGTCGCGGCAGCAGCCGTCGGCCGCCGTGCGCCTTTCGTCCACTCACCGCGTGCCCTGCCGGCCGCGGACGCCCGCCGTCGACTATCCGCACTTCGCGACCTGCTGGCAGGATCACGGAGAGGCGATCGGCCGGCGAGCGGAGGCGTGACGAGCATGGAGGACAAGCGGTTCGGGCTGGACACGTTGGCCGTCCACGCGGGGCAGCGCCCGGACCCGGTCACCGGCAGCCGCGCGGTGCCGATCTACCAGACCAGCGCCTACGTGTTCGAGGACACCGACCACGCGGCCAACCTGTTCGCGTTGCAGCGGTTCGGCAACATCTACAGCCGGATCATGAACCCGACGACCGGGGTGTTCGAGGAGCGGGTCGCCGCGCTGGAGAACGGCATCGGGGCGGTCGCCACCGCGTCCGGCCAGGCCGCGCAGCACCTGACGCTGTTCACCCTGATGGAGGCCGGCGACGAGTTCGTCTCGTCGCGCAGCCTCTACGGCGGCACCTACCAGCAGTTCGACGTGAGCTTCCGCAAGGTCGGGATCAACGCGCGCTTCGTCGACGGGTCCGACCTGCAGCAGTGGCGGGACGCGGTGACCCCGCGGACCAAGGCGTTCTACGCCGAGACCATCGGCAACCCCACGCATCGACGTGCTCGACATCGAGGCGGTCGCGGCGCTCGCCCACGAGGTCGGGGTGCCGCTGGTGGTCGACAACACGTTCGCGTCGCCGTACCTGTGCCGGCCGCTCGAGTGGGGCGCGGACATCGTGGTGCACTCGGCGACCAAGTTCATCTGCGGGCACGGCACGGCGATCGGCGGGGTGATCGTCGACGGTGGCCGCTTCCCGTGGGACAACGGCCGCTTCCCCGGCATGACCGAGCCGTCCAAGGGCTACCACGACCTACGGTTCTTCGAGTACTTCGGAGACTTCGGCTGGCTGATGAAGTGCCGGGCGGAGATGCTGCGCGACTACGGCCCGACGATGGCCCCGATCACCGCGTGGCTGTTGCTGCAGGGCCTGGAGACGCTGCACGTGCGGATGGACCGGCACGTGCAGAACGCGCAGCGGGTGGCGGAGTTCCTCGAAGCGCACCCCGCGGTGAACTACGTCAACTACCCCGGCCTGGCGTCCAACCGCTACCACGACCTGGCCGTCAAGTACCTGCCGAAGGGGCCGGGGTCGATCTTCACGTTCGGGATCGATGGCGGCCGGGAGGCCGGCCGCCGGCTTCATCGAGTCGGTGCAGCTGCTCTCGCACCTGGCGAACGTCGGGGACGCCAAGTCCCTCATCGTGCACCCGGCGTCGACCACCCACCAGCAGCTGACCGACGACGAGCTGCGGGCCGCCGGGGTCGGCCCCGAGATGGTGCGGGTCTCGGTCGGGATCGAGGACGTCGACGACATCATCTGGGATCTCGAGCAGGCGCTGCGGGCCTCGCAGGCCACCGGTCCGTTGCCGCTGCAGGTAGCACGCGACGGGCTCGGTCACTCGATCCTGTCCAAGGCATACGGGGCGCCCTACCAGGGCTGAGCTGGCTGAGCAGGAAAGGACGGGCCGTGGCTGCCGTCGGAGAGCGCAACGAGCTGGGGATGTCCGTCTCGGATCGGTACCACATCCTCACCACCTACCGCACGATCGCGATGGTCGGGCTGAGCTCGAACTACTACAACGCGAGCTCGTTCGCCGCGATCTACCTGGACGCGAACGGCTACGACATCGTGCCGGTGAACCCCGCCCAGGCCGGCAAGCGGCAGATCCTGGGTCGGACCGTCTACCCGGACCTGGCGACCGCCGCCGCCGAACACGACCGGCCGATCGAGATCGTCGACGTGTTCCGGCCGTCGCGCGAGGTGCCCGCGATCGCCGACCAGGCGATCGACATCGGCGCCCGGGTGCTGTGGTTGCAGCTGGGTGTGGTGAACCACGAGGCCGCCGAGGCGGCCCGGAGCGCCGGGCTGGCCGTGGTGATGGACCGCTGCTGCAAGATCGAGCACGCGCGGTTCTTCGGCGGACTGCGCACGGTCGGGCTGAACACCGGCGTGATCACCAGCCGGCTCGCCATGCAGCTGCCCTCCGCCTGAGCGCCCGCCCCAACCCCGCAATGAGCGGGCTTATTGCGGGGTTGCGAGCCCTACTGCGGGGGTGTGGCGAGGTAGCCGGCGAGGTGCTCGGTGAGATCCCGGGCGTCGGGCTCGGAGCCGACGATCAGGCTGGACTTGCGCCGCCGCAGGAACGGCATGCCGATGAGGTACAAGCCCGGCTGCCGGGTGACGACACCGCCGTCGTGCCGCATCAGACCCTTCCGGTCCAGCACCGGGACCTCGAGCCACGACACGTCCGGGCGGTAGCCGGTGGCCCACAGGATCGTGCGGATCGAGCCGCCGTTCAGGTCGAGCGTCAGCGGGGGAGAGTCGGGGACCACGGTGGCCGGGAACCGGGACGGCGGCGCAGTCACCGTTGACCCCGGCCTCGACCGCCCAGGCGTCGATCGTGTCCAGCAGCCGGCCCAGCTTGAGGTCGGCCAGCGCGCAGACGTTGCGCAGTGAGCCGGAGAACAGCGCCTGCCCGTCCCGGATCGCGGCGAGCCTCCCGATCAGCTCGATCCCGGTGCCGGTCAGGTAGTTCAGGTCGACGCTGACCCGGTCCGGCGAGCCCACCAGCTGCATAGACGGCAGGTTGCGGGCGCGCACGAGGTCGGGCATCTCCAGGTAGCCCTCGTCGAGCAGCCCGGAGGACTCCATCCACCACAGGATGTCCCGGCCCCGGTAGGTGCGCGGCAGGCGGACGTGCTCCCCGACGGCCAGCGTCACCGGGCGCCCGGAGCGGTGCACCTCGTCGGCGATCTGGACCCCGCTCGACGACGCGCCGACCACGAGCACCCCGCCGTCGGCCAGCTGGTCGGGGCTCCGGTAGTCCATCGTCGTCAGCTGCGCGATCCCGGCGGGCACCGCCTCGTGCACCGCAGGCACCTTGGCCACGTTGCACGCGCCGGAGGCCAGCACGACCGCGCTGGCCTGCCAGCTGTCCTGGTCGGTCTGCACGACGAAGCCCGACTCGTCGGAGGAGGGGCGCACCGACGTCACCGTGGTGCGGGTGTGCACCGGCGCGTCGACCACCTTGGCGTAGTCGCCGATCAGGTCGACGACCTCCGGCGAGGTCATGTAGCCGTCCGGATCGGCCCCCGGGTAGGCGTAGCCGGGCAGCCGGGTCAGCCAGTTGGGCGTGAGCAGCCGCAGCGAGTCCCACCGCTCGGTCCGCCAGGAGTTCGCCACCTCGCCGCGTTCGAGGACCACGTGGTCGATCGACCGCTCGGCGAGGCAGCGACTCATGGCCAGCCCGCAGTGGCCCGCCCCGACGACGACCGTCGTCACCTTCGGCACGAGCTACCCCCGGCCGGATACCGCTCTAGTTCACTTCGACGGTGATGTTGGTCGGGTTGGTGATGGCATCGAAGACCGCCGAGCGCTTCTGGGACTGCGCGACCAGTGCCCTGATCTCGTCCGGGGTGGCGTCGGCGTCGATCTGGTAGCGTGACCTTGATGTCGTTGAAGCCGTTGCGGACCTCCGGGTCGGCACCGAGGATGCCGTGCAGGTCCATCGACGCCTCGATGGTGGCCTGCACCGAGCGCAACTGGATCTGGCGCTGCTGGGCGACCGCGGCGACGCCGGCGGTCAGGCAGCTGCCCAGGGCGACCAGCACGTACTCGGCCGGCGTGGACCCCATGTCCTCGGAGGCGAACTGCAGCGGGTGGTCGGCGTCGTAGCTGAACGTCGTCCGGTGCTTCTGCTCCTCGTTGAAGCCGTAGAACGTGTTCACCGTGGACTGGCTGTGCGTCCCCCGCACCCAGGAGCACGTCGCGCGCCACTCGAACTGTGCGATGTCCGGCGTGTCCGCCAGGGCATCGCGGACCCCGAGCAGGGCTTCGACGTTGACGCCGTTGTCGACCGGGGTGTCGGTCGTGGTCATGGGCTGCTCCCTCTTCTCAGATGACCAGGTGATGCCCTGGCCGGCTGGCTGGTTCGAAGGCCGTTTTTCGGCGGTGACGCGGTGCCCGGGAGGGATCAGCGCCGACCCGGACACGCACTGGACCACACCAGTCCATGGTCGACATGGCGGCGCGATACGAGCAGCTCCCCGCCGGACATGGGCCGTTCCTACCACAGTCACCTAGTGGTGGCCAGGGTCTCAAGATCGCCGCCGGGGTCTGGGCCGTAGGCTGCTGGTCGGAGCGGTTGTGGCGGGCAACAGGGCCTGGAGGTGCGGTGGCGACCGACGAGGAACGGATCGCGTTGTTTCTCGACTACGAGAACCTCGCGATCGGAGCACGGGACGGGCTGGGCGTCTCGCCGTTCGACTTCGGCCCGGTGGCCGACGCGCTGGCCGAGCGGGGTCGCGTGGTGGCGCGCACCGCGTACGCCGACTGGTCGAACTTCGACGCCGACCGCAGACTGCTGGCCAGGGCGCACGTCGAGCTGATCGAGATCCCGCAGCGCATCGGTGGGCTTCGCAAGAACGCCGCCGACATCAAGATGGCCGTGGACGCGATCCAGTTGGCCTTCGAGCGCAGCTTCGTCACGACCTTCGCGATCGGCACCGGGGACTCCGACTTCACCCCGCTGGTGCACAAGCTCCGCGAGCTCGACAAGCGCGTCATCGGCATCGGCGTGCAGTCCTCCACCTCGGCGCTACTGCCACCGGCCTGCGACGAGTTCCTGTTCTACGACCGCCTGCCGGGCGTCGAGCCCGGCAACCCGGCGCGCCGGGGGAGGGCTCGCAGCGGCCCTGGTGACGCCCCCGACACCACCCCGGCGGTGGTGGCGACGACGGACGAGCCGGCCGCCGCGGCGGCGTCCGGCGACAGCGAGAGCGACCTCGGCCTGCTCGTCGCGCGCACTCTGGCCGGCCTGCAGCGGCACGCCGACGGGCCGGTCCGCGCATCGGCGCTCAAGCGGGCGATCCTGCGCAAGGACCCGACGTTCGACGAGGC
Source organism: uncultured Actinomycetota bacterium (assembly GCA_963776255.1). GTDB lineage: Bacteria > Actinomycetota > Actinomycetes > Mycobacteriales > Pseudonocardiaceae > Pseudonocardia. The sequence continues at coordinate 442,562 of CAVZMB010000021.1, forward strand.
GGACCAGGGCTTTCGCGGCTTCGGCGAGCTGCTGCGGAACCTGGAGGGTCGGCGCGTCATCGAGCTGCGCCCAGGATCGGCGCAGGGCGATCCCGAGGTGAGCTTTCCCGAGCACGGCTCGGCCGAGGACGAGGCCTTCCGGCTGCTGGTCGAGGTCGTCCGCGAGCAGCAGGCGTCGGGCTCGCCGCCGCACCTGAGCGGGCTGAAGAACCAGCTGCGCAAGCGTCGGCCGGACTTCAGCGAGAAGCGCTACGGCTTCAACAACTTCCTGTCCTTCGTCAAGGCCGTCCGGGCCAACGACCTGATCGCCATGGAGTGGGACGAGGCCGCCGCGGACTACGTGCTGCGGGTGCCCGCCCCTGCCTGACCTCCTACGACGGCGGGGAGTCGACTCAGAGCCGAATACATGTCAACAGCTGAACACCTGGCTGCTGTCCAGTAACGGCCCCTTCGTCAGGACGTGAACTCCTTCAGCGTCGTGGTGAACTCGTAGTCGCGCTGCTCGATCCCGCTGCAGTTGAATTGTGCCTTCGGGTTTCCGGCGCAGCTGCCGTTGTCGCGGGCGATCGACCAGAAGCCGAGCAAGCCGAGCTTGCGGGACCTGGCGTAGTCCAGCACGGTCCGGGCGTCGTCCATCGTCGTGATCATGCCGAGGTCGTTGCGGCCGATCATCACGGTCACCCCGACGCCGTGCGTCAGGTCGTCGTCGGAGATGCCGGGGGAGACCCCGCGTACCTGGTCGATCACGGCGCCGGCGGCGGTGGTCATCGCCTGGCCCCAGTCCTGGCCCTGGTAGGGGAAGTTCATCAGCATCGCGTTGACCAGCAGGTCCACCCCAGCGGCGCGGGCGCGCCGAACCACGTCGAGCCCGTCGGCGGACAGCCCCAAGGCCGAGACCGGCAGCGTCAGGGTGACCTGGGTGCGGCGCTCGGCCTGGACCTCCTTGAGGGCCGCGACCACCGTGTCGACCGGGATCGGCGCCTCGATGTCGACGTCGAGGTGGGCGGATTCCGGCGGCGTCCAGCACCTCGCGGTAGGCGTCGGCGAGCTCGCCGGCCGAACCGCAGGCGTTCTCCAGGTACGGGCCGACCGCGCCGCCGGTGGCGACGATCATCTGGCCGCCCCGGCCGCGCAACGTGTCGATCTCGGCGCGCAGCTTCGCGTCGTCGATCGCCAGCCGGCCGCCCCAGGCCGGGGTGCAGCGGTTGTCCTTGGCGAGCGCGAAGGCGAGCACGAAGCTCGACACGCCGGTCTGATCGGCGACCGTGGTGAGGTCGGGCCGCGGCGAGCTGACGTCGACGTAGGGCGCGAACACTGCCGCTCTGCCCCCGGCGCCCGCAGACGAGGGCACGTCCGGGATCGAACCACCACACCCGGACAGGGCCAGCACCAGGGCGAGCGTCGGAACGGCGACGATCCGCCCGCGCGACTTCACCCGGTCAGCGCGGCTTGGCGACGGTGAGCAGCACCGCGGCGTCCTCGGTGGCCGTGAGGCTGTGCGACGCGGACGGCACGAGCAGCATGTCGCCGCTCCGGCCGTCCCAGTAGTCGTCACCGCTGTGCAGCCGCACCCGACCGTGCAGCACGTGCACGGTGGATTCGCCGGTGTTGCTGTGCTCGCCGAGGCTGTGTCCGGCCATCAGCGCGATCACGGTCTGGCGTAGGACGTGCTCGTGGCCGCCGAACACCGTCCGCGAGGCCCGGCCGTTCGACGCCCGCCGGGCGTCGTCCAACTGCTCGCGGGCGACTGCGTCCAGGGAGAACTTCCGCATGCGCCCGACCGTAGCCCGGTCGGTGGTCGGCCGGCCTCGACCTCGCAGCGTGTACGTCATCCGCCGGCGTTGGTGGCGTAGGCCGAGGCGCTCAGCGGGCGCTGACCGGGACCCGAAGGCCGAGGCCGACCATGACCGTTCCGCTGACCGTCTCCAGCCCGAGCTGCACGGCCTCGATGCTGGCAGCCCGGACCGCACAGCGCGAACCACTTCCGGTCGGGTGGCAGAGTCGGATCGTGACCAGCGTCCGGAACCCGCTGTTCGCCCGCCTGTTCAGCAAGATCAGTGTGGCGGACGACGAGCGCAGCGGGGTCGCCGACCTGCGCCGGGAGCTGCTGGCCGGACTCACCGGCCGGGTCGTCGAGATGGGCGCGGGCAGCGGCCTCAACTTTCCGCACTACCCGGCCGGGGTGCGGGAGCTGGTCGCGGTCGAGCCGGAGCCGTACCTCAGGGCGCAGGCGGACACGGCCGCCGCGAGGGCACCGGTCGCCGTCACGGTCGTCGACGGGGTCGCCGAGGACATCCCGGCCGCCGACGGCTCGTTCGACGCCGCGGTGGTCGCCGGCCTGCTCTGCTCGGTGGCCGACCCGCTCGCCGCGCTGCACGAGCTGCGCAGGGTGCTGCGGCCCGGCGGCGAGCTGCGGTTCTTCGAGCACGTCCGCTCCGAGCATCCGGTGCACGGCGCGATCCAGGACGCGGTCCGGCCGATCTGGGCGCGGGTGATGGGTGGCTGCCAGCTGAACCGCCGCAGCGGGGCGACGATCGCCGCCGCCGGTTTCACGATCGTCTACTCCCGGGACGTCACTGTGATGTCCGCGCCGCACGAGTGGTTCATCCGGCCCCGAATCATCGGCCGCGCCGTGGCCTGACGCCGACCACGGCCGACCACGGCGGTCAGCGCAGCTGGCGCTAGGCAGCAATCCGGCCGGCGATTGTCCTGATCCCATTCGTACAAGCCGGTTCAGGTCGGGCCTCGTACCGTCCTGAGGATGAGCGAGGACACCGACCGCGCCGCGCTCGTCGCGGTGCTGGACGACTGGGCGAAGGCGCTCGTTTCCAACGATGCCGAGCGGATCGGCGAGTTCATGGCCGACGACTGGGTGATCGTCTCCGAGTCCGGGATCTCCTCGCGGGAGCAGTTCCTGGAGTTCGTCTCCTCCGGCGCGCTGACCCACTCCAGCTTCGAGCGGGTGAGCGAGGCGAGGGTGCGGTTCCACCGCGATGTCGGGATCCTCACCGCACGGGTGACCAACACCGCCCACTACGGGGGCAAGACGTTCGACGCCGACGAGTGGACGACCGACGTGTTCGTGCGGCGGGCCGACCGCTGGCTGTGCGTGCTGAGCCAGATCACGGCGGCCGCCCCGGCCTGATCACAGGACCCGGAGCGGCCGCCTGGCAGGGCGGCCCGGCAGCGCCGCGGCGCAGCGTCAGGCCGACTGAGCAGGGGTCTTGTTGTAGGCGGTGCGCGCCCAGAGGTAGCCGCCGAGCGCGATCACCGCGGCCCAGGCCAGCGCGATCATGGCGTTGTTGCCCATCGGGGTCCCGAGCAGCAGCGCGCGCAACGTCTCGATCATCGGTGTGTACGGCTGGTTCTCGGCGAACCAGCGCGCGACCGGCGGCATCGTCTCGGTCGGCACGAACGCGCTGGACAGGAACGGTCCGAACTGCAGGATCAGGGTCGAGCCGTTCGCCCCCTCGGGTGACTTGGCGGATATCCCGAGCGCAACCGCGAGCCAGGTCCAGGCGAAGGTGAAGGCGACGATGAACCCGACGATCGCGATCCACTCGATGGGGCCCGCGGTCGGGCGGAAGCCGATCAGCAGGCTGATGCCGAGGACGAGCGCGACGCTGACCGATGTCCGGATCATGCTGCCGACCACGCGCCCGGTCAGCACCGAGGCGCGCGCGATCGGCATGGTACGGAACCGAGCGATGATGCCTTCGGACATGTCGGTGTTGGCGCCCACCGCGGTCGCGGCGCATCCGGCGCCGATCGTCATCATGAGGATCCCGGGGACGATGTAGTCCACGTAGGAGCCGCCGCCGGCGAGGCCCGCGCCGATGGCGCCGCCGAAGACGAAGACGAACAGCAGCATCATGATCGTCGGCGTCCCTAGGCTGGACAGCGTCATGACCGGGTAGCTCCGCAGGTGCCGGAAGTCGCGACGCAGCATCGTCGCCGAGTCGGCCAGTACGTAGCTGCTCATCGAACGCTCTCCTTGTCGTCCGTGCCGGTGAGGGCGAAGAACACGTCGTCGAGGTCGGGGGTGTGCACGGTCAGCGTTTCGACCGGAATGGACTCCTGGTCGAGCCGGTCGAGCACCGACCGCACCGACCGGACGTCACCCTCGCCGTAGACCTGCAGGGTGAGTGCCTCGTCGTCGCGCTCGGCGGCGTCGAAGGCGCGGGCGCCCAGCTCCAGACCGGCCGCGTCGGCGAACCGCAGCCGGACGTGGCCGCCGGGGATGCGCCGCTTGAGCTCGTCGGCGGTGCCCTCGGCGACGAGCTCGCCGTGGTCAAGCACCGCGATCCGGTCGGCGAGCTGGTCGGCCTCCTCCAGGTACTGCGTGGTCAGGAAGATCGTGACCCCGTTCGCGGCGAGGTCCCGGATGATCTGCCACATGGTGTGGCGGCTGCGCGGGTCCAGGCCGGTGGTCGGCTCGTCGAGGAAGATGAGGCGGGGATCGCCGACCAGGGTCATGGCGAGGTCGAGCCGCCGCCGCATGCCGCCCGAGTAGGTCGCCGGCCTCTTTCCCGCGGCGTCGACCAGGTCGAACCGCCGGAGCAGCTCGGCGGCCAGTCGTCGGCCTTCCCGCTTGCCCAGGTGGCGCAGGTCGGCCATCAGCAGCAGGTTCTCCTCGCCGGTGAGCAGCCTGTCCACCGCCGAGAACTGGCCGGTGACCCCGATCGCGGCGCGCACCGCGTGGGGCTCGCGGGCCAGGTCATGGCCCGCGACGTGCACCTCGCCCGCGTCGGGGGGCAGGTAGGTGGACAGGATCTGTACCGCGGTGGTCTTCCCGGCGCCATTCGGGCCGAGCAGGCCGAAGATCGTTCCCTCCGGCACGGTCAGGTCGATGCCGTCGAGCACGAGGTTGTCGCCGTAGGACTTGCGTAGTCCGACGGCCGAGATCGCCGGAGTGCGGTTGGCGGTGGACATGACCGATTTCCTCCGTTCAGGGGCGCCTGATGACGATGTCGCCGTAGCCGGTGTTGGCGCGCACCTCGACCCTCTCGTCGGACGTTTCAGGGCCGCCGGCGACTTCGAGCTCGTTGTGCACCCGGCCGAAGCGCGAGCGCACGTCGAGGAGCGCGGCGGTGCCTTCCCGGATGCCGACCTCGAGCGCACCGTTCGCGGTGTCGAGCACGATCGAACCGCGCACCGCCTCGCCGATGCGGATGCTGCCGTTCGCGGTCTTCGCGGCAACGGTGCCGTCCGCGTTCTCGACCGTGATGTCGCCGTTCGCCGCGCTGCACCGCAGGTCGCCGGTGACCCGGCCGATCCAGGTGTTGCCGTTCAGGTTCTTGACCACCGCGGTGCCGGCGATCTCGCGAATGCGGACCTCGCCGCTGCCGGTGGTCTCGACGTGGCCGTCGGCATGATCCACTGTGACGTCGCCGGACCCGGTGACGAGGTGCAGCGAGCCGGTGCGGTCCAGCCAGATGTGCCCGGCGCTGGTTTTGATTCGGCACTCGCCGAGCCGGCCCTCGGCGCGGACGTCCCCCACCGACACCTCGCCGCGCACCTGGGAGCCCGCCGGCAGCTCGATCACCACGTCGACCGATTCGCGGTCACCGAAGGGGCCGTAGTGCCGCCACCGCTTCTGGGCTTTGACCAGCAGCCTTCCCTGCGAGAACTCGACGCGGGTCTGCTCGGCCGCCCGCACGTCCGACTCGTTCGTCGGATCGCTCGGGCTCACCTCGACGACCGTGTCGGCCCGGTCGGTGGCGAGGATCCGGACGTCTCCGAGGATGAGTTCGAGCACGACGGAGATCGGCTCGGGAGTGTCGAAGGTTGGCATTGCGTTGGCCTCCTAGTGAAGGGCGCGTCTGAAGGGCGCGCTGTTGTGATGGGCGCTACCGCACCCAGCCGGTGTAGCGCTGCCCGCCCCGCGGGCTCCGCTGCGACGGTCGGCGGTCTCGAGCGCCCTGGGTAAGCGCGGAATCGGCGGCTCGGACCAGCCAGGCGTTCACCGAGAGCCGCTCCCGGCTCGCGGCCTCCTCGATCCGGGCCTTGAGCGAGTCGGGCAGCCGAAGGTTGATCCGCGACGTCCCGCCGTCATCGGCCTCGGCCTCGGGCGCCGCCGTGGATGGCGTCCAGGTGTCGTCGCTCGGGACGTCGTCGGCGCTGCCGTCGACCAGGTCCGCGCTGGGCGGTGGGGTCACGACGAAGCTGGGGTCGCGGCCGCGCAGCCGCAGGTCCACCGATCCCGGCGCCAGCTCGCGGGTGATCTCGTCCGCCGCGGCAGACAGCGCCTCCAGCAGGACCAGCCGGGTGGCCGACTCCAGCGGCGCGGACAACCGCTCGGCGAGCGCACGGGCCTCGTCGCCACCCGCCTCGGCGGCCACGGCGAGCTCGTGGCGGAGCGTCTCGACATACGACCTGAGATCCATGCGAGCCACTGTGGCACCATAATGGCACCAAGTCAAGCCACATTTGGCTCAGACGTGAGCCACTACGACACTTGCAAGCCGTACCAGGACCAGCGCGGCATCGCCAGGCCGGTCGGGACGGTGGCGTCGAACGGTGAGTAGGACAGCACCTCGTCGACGGCCCATTGCATGTACGCCCGCAGCGCGGCCCGGAACTCGGGGTCGTCGGGAAGACCCGCGTCGTCCATCGCCGCGACGAAGCAGGCCAGGAACCGCCGGCCCAGATCGCTCATGTCGCCCTCGTTGGCGTGCATCAGCAACACGTCGGAATGATCACCACACGAGTGCGAGTACGACGGCGGTCCACCCATGACCTCGGCCCAGTAGGCGGCCAGCCGTTCGACGTGCTGCGGATGCTGGTCGGGGTGCGAGAACGGGTGGTTCAGCTCCGGGTCCCGCAGGCACCGCGCGTGGTGCGCGGTCGCCAGCGCCAGGAACGCGGGCTCACCGCCGGCGAACTCGAACAGCGTCGGGCGCATGGTCCGACAGTCGCACAGGCAGGCTGTCAGCGGTACTCAGCGCTACTCAGTGGTACTCCACGACCCGGGCCATACCGTCGTCCATGTGGTAGTGGTTGTGGCAGTGGAACAGCCACCGGCCCGGGTTGTCCGCCCGGACGTCGAAGCTGACCTCGCCGCCGCTGCCGGGCACCGAGACGGTGTCCTTCAACGGCCCGCGTCCGCTCGCGGTGGCGACCAGGACGTGGTGGCCGTGCAGATGCATCGGGTGCCATTTCGGTCCGGTGTTGCGCATGGTCACCCGCACCCATTCGCCCCGCGCGACGGGTAGCGGGTCCGCGTTGGGATAGCGCTGTCCGTTGATCTCCATGCCGGACAGGGTCAGCGCGTAGCTGCGGTCCGGACTGCCGCCCGCCGGGAACTGTGCGGCACCGTCGCCGACGAGGTCGTCGTAGCGCAGCAGCTGCCCGTCGAGCTCGCTCGGCCGGGCGGTGTCCGGCGGCGCCGCGTCCAAGGGGTTCTCGCCGTATCGCAGCAGGGCCCGACCGAAGCCCTCGCGTCCCTCGGGCAGCACGGCCACCTGCCAGGCGCCCGGGTTCCTCGCCTCGACCAGCATGTCGTAGCGCTCACCCATGCCGAGCCGGACGGCGTCCACTGTCACCGGCTGCACCGGCATCCCGTCGGTGTGGGTGACGGTGAGCCGATGGCCCCCGATGGCGAACCGGAAGCCGGTGTCGGCGCCGATGTTCATCACCCGGAGCCGGAGCCGCTCGCCGCGCTTGACGCTGATCCCGAACGGGTCGTTCGGTGGTCGACCGTTGACCAGCAGCACTGGGTACCGGCGGCCGCCGAACGAAACCGTGCCGGCCGCGGTCGGCTCCTCTGGCTCGGCGCCACCATGATCACCGTGGCCGACCTGCCCGCCGGAATCCCCTGAAAGCACCGAACCCACTAGGTCGGCCGGGTCCACCGGAAGGCGGGGGATCGCCGCTCGGTGCGGCGGACGGGGCGCCGAGGCCGTCGCGCCAGTCGTCGAGCATCAGCGTGTACTCGTGGTCGTAGGCGAGCTCCTCCCGGGTCGGCTCCACGATCAGCGGACCGTAGAGCCCGCGATCCAGCTGGTTGCCGACGTGCGAGTGGTACATGTACGACCCCGCGGCCGGCACGACGAACTCGTAGTCGAACCCGGTACCCGGCGTGACCGGCGGCTGGGTGAGGCCCGCGACCCCGTCCATAGCGTTGACCAGCGAGATCCCGTGCCAGTGCACCGTCGTGTCGTCCGGCAGGCCGTTCTCCAGGCGGACCCGCAGCGTCTCGCCCTGCCTGAGCCGGATCTCAGGGCCGGGCACGGTACCGCCGTAGCCCCAGGTCGACGCCAGCCGGCCGGCCAGGTCGAGCTGCAGGGGAGCCGCGTCAAGGCGCACCGGCGAGACGCCGCGGGGGCCGGCGCAGGACCCGAGTACCGCGAGTCCCGCACCGGCCCCGGCGATCGTCAGGAACTGCCGGCGGCTGACGGCCACTCAGGTCACGGTGATCTCGGCCTTCATGCCCAGGGTGAAGTGGGGTGGGCCGGTGCCCTCCGCGGTCGCCGTGGTGCCCTCCGGGATGGGGCAGATGGCGGCGTACCGGCCGGCCGTCATCCGGACGAAGGACGTGTCGGTCTGTCCCGGCGGAGCGAACACCGCACCCGATTCGGTCACCATGCTCACTGCCTCCTGTTCCGGCAGCGCGAGCAGCTGATCGACCGAGAGTGTGACTCCGTCGTTGAACCGGGCGACGACGAGCACGTGCGCGTCTTGGCCCTCGTTCTTGAGCGTGAACCCGACCACGCCCGCCTTGAGCGACTGGGGTAGCCCGGAGTACTCGTGGTCGGTCGCGGTGACCGTGACCTGCTCCCAGCCGCAGTTGGCGAGCATGTACTTGTCCAGGCTGGCGTTCGCGGTGACGAACTCCGGCGACTCGAACACGGATTCGTCGCCGGTCGTGGACACCTGCCGGGCCAACCGGGCCTGGGTGGCGATGTCCTGCTTGACCGCGTCCGGCGCGGTCTGTTCGACCTTGACGAGGAACGGTTCGAGCTTCGCCGCGAGCTCCTTCGCCGCGGCCTGCGCTGCCTCGGGGCTGTCCGGCGGGGGACCGCCGCCGGAGGACGCCGCCTGCTCGAGATCGACGTAGTTGTTGCAGAAGGCCGCCACCTGGGCCGCGGCGGGGTCGGCGGACTGCGCGGGGGCCGCGGGCGCTGCGCCTGCACATGCCGAGATCGCGAGCAGCACTGCCAGCGCCGCCGCGCCGCCGCTCGCACGCCCGAGTGCCGTCCTGCCAAGGGTGATCGTCATCGCCGCTCCATGGTCGTCGCCCCCCGAACCGAGAGCGGTGGTGGTAACAGGTGTTCTCGGTGTTACCCGTATCAGCTAGGTCCCATCTGACGGCCGGCTCGTTAGGCCGGCTGCGCCGACCGTTACGGAAGCGTGACGATCTTCCACCCGTCCGGTGCCGGGATCGAGCGCGTCGCGCTCCTTGGCCGGCGCGGATCTCGTCGCACACATGCGAGGTCGCCGGCACACACGTGTCAGGACCTGTGTGCCGGCGACCTCAGCTCTGTGCCGGGGTCATGATGCGACGGCGTAGCGCCTAACCAGCGTGACGAGCTCGACGGTGCTCCGTCGGCGCCCCCAGGCGATGATCGCGGCCAGCACTCCGACGACGGCCGGCACGGCCACCATGGAGATGCCGAGCATCAGGACCGTCACCGTGACCGCGCCGATCATCAGCGCGACGAGGCACAGCGCGGCGAGGCCGGTGAGCCGCGGGATCAGCAGCCCGATGGCGCCGGCGACCTCCAGCAGACCGATGACGAACATGCCGGTCGCGCCGAACCCCATCGCGGTGAATCCGGCGACGGCCATCGGGTCGGCGGTGAGCTTCGGCAGCGCGGCCATCACGAAGACGGCCGCGGTCGTGACCTGCAGCGTCCACAGCGCGATGCTCGCGGCGCGCCGCGGCCAGGTCCGCGAGGTCTCGCTGGTGTCGGTGGCAACGGTGGAAACGGGCCGGGTGATCGTCTGGGTGGTCATCGGGCTGTCCTCTCGGCTTGGTGAACCCCTTCATCCAGTGCGTCGAACGAGAGGGCGCGGATCCAGACATGTCGCGCACACGACTTCGACTTGTCGTGGGAAAAGTCCAGGTTGGCGGCCACCTGTCGTTAGAAAAAGCCGCGACAAGTCGGGGAGGTGGCGGGGTGCGGTGGTGCGGCTAGTCGACGAAGCCGAGGCGGTGGCTGATCTCCGCGGCACCGGCGAGCAGCACCGGGGCGACCTCGTGCATCCGGTCGGGCGCGAAGCGGTATGCCGGGCCGGACGCGCTCACGGCCGCGACGACCTCGCCGTCCCGCCCGCGGATCGGGGCGGCCACCGCGTTCAGCCCGACCTCGTACTCCTCGATCGCCACCGCGTACCCCCGGCTGCGGACCAGCCGGAGATCCTCCTCCAGCGCGGCGCCGAGTGTGATCGTGTTCGGGGTCAGCGGTGCCAGCCCGGCCTCGGCGACCAGCCGGGCGCGGTCCTCCGGCGGCAGGTAGGCGAGCAGCACCTTTCCGCTCGACGTGCAGTGCGGCGGGGTGAGCTGGCCGACCCAGTTGTGCGTGGCGACCGAGGCACGTCCGCGGGCCTGGTCCACGTTGACCGAGAACCGGGACTGGAGCACGGCGAGGTTCACGGTCTCACCGATCTCCGCAGCCAGCCGCTCGCACACCCGGTGGCCCAGCCTGGTCACGTCCAGCCGGTCGGCGACAGCGCCGGCCAGCCGGACGATCCCGAAGCCGAGCCGGTACTTGCCGCGGTCCGCCACCTGCTCGACGAGCCCGCGCTCCTCCAGCGCGGTGAGCAACCGGAACGCTGTCGACTTGTGCACGTCGATCTCGGCGGCCACCTCGCTCACCCCGGCCTCGCCCAGCCTGGCGAGGATCTCGAGCACGGTGATCGCGCGGTCGACCGACTGCACCCCGCCGGACCCGGGGCTGCGCATCGGGGCGCGACCCACCGCCTCGGCGTTGCTCATGGCGCAACTATAGAACGCCCTACCCCAACCGGACCTTGACGACCTCGCAGCTCGGGTGGACGATCCGTTGCACTTTCAGCAATGTGTTCTGTCTCGCGCAACTGGCGAACAGGACATAACGGTCACCTCAGGGCAGGGAAGCCGTGCCGAGTCTCTATATCGACGGGTCGTGGACCGCGGGCGCGGACGGCGCCGAGGCGGAGGTCATCAACCCCTACGACCAGAGCGTCATCAGGAAGGTCGACTGGGCCAGCGCGGCGGACGTTCGTCGCGCTACGGCCGCGGCGCACGCGGCGTTCGAGACCGGCGAGTGGCGGCACGCCACCGGCAAGGAGCGCGGCGCGCTGCTCGACCGGGTGGCTGACCTGCTCGTCCGGGACAAGGAAGAGATCGCCCGTACCGAGACCCTGGACACCGGCAAGACGCTCATCGAGAGCCGGGTCGACGTGGACGACGTGACCGCCGTCTTCCGGTACTACGCCGACCTCGCCGACAAGGATCCGGGACGGATCGTCGACGCCGGCAACCCCGCGGTGCTCAGCCGGGTGGTCTACGAGCCGGTTGGCGTGTGCGCGCTGATCACGCCGTGGAACTACCCGCTGCTGCAGATCTCCTGGAAGGTCGCGCCGGCGATCGCCGCCGGCAACACCGTCGTGATCAAGCCGAGCGAGGTCACGCCGCTCAGCACTATCAAGCTCGTTCAGCTGTTCGAGGAGGCGGGCGCACCACGCGGCGTGGTGAACCTCGTCCTTGGCGACGGCCGCACTGTCGGTGCGCCGCTGGTCGAGGCGCCCGAGGTCGAGATGGTGTCCTTCACCGGCGGCCTTTCCACCGGGCAGTCGATCATGCGTGCCGGTGCGGAGACCGTCAAGAAACTCGCAGTCGAGCTGGGCGGCAAGAACCCCAACATCATTTTCGCGGACGCCGCCGCGACCGAAGAGGGGTTCGAGACGGTCGTGGACTACGCCCTCACAGCGGTGTTCCTGCACGCCGGGCAGGTCTGCTCGGCGGGAGCTCGGCTCATCGTCGAGGACAGCCTGCACGACCGGCTCGTCGACGAGGTCGCGGCGCGGGCCGACAAGATCCGGCTGGGCAACGGGCTTGACCCGGACACCGAGTCGGGCCCGCTCGTCTCGGACGCCCACCGCGCCAAGATCGAGGACTACGTCGCGTCCGCGGTCGACGAGGGCGCCCGGTTGGTTGCCGGCGGGCGCCGCCCGTCCGAGCCCGAGCTGCAGGCCGGCTTCTTCTACCGGCCTACGGTGTTCGCCGACTGCCGCAGGGACATGCGGGTGATTCGCGAGGAGACGTTCGGGCCGATCCTCACCATCGAGCGTTTCGGCTCCGAGGAGGAGGCCATCCGGCTCGGCAACGACACCGACTACGGGCTTGCCGGCGCGGTGTGGACCTCCGACGCCGGCCGCGCGCAGCGGGTCGCCGGCGCACTCCGGCACGGCACGATCTGGATCAACGACTACCACCCCTACCTGCCGCAGGCGGAGTGGGGCGGCTTCAAGCGCTCCGGCAACGGCCGGGAGCTCGGTCCGACCGGTCTCGCCGAGTACCGCGAGGCCAAGCACGTCTGGCACAACACCGCCCCAGCGCCGCTGCGGTGGTTCAAGGGCTGATCCAACCGTGGTGGAGGTGGCGCAATGACGACGAGTAAGACCAGGACGCCAGGACCTCGCCGAGTTCGGCTACAACCAGACGCTGGATCGGAGCATCGGGAAGTTCGCCAGCTTCGCGGCCGGGATCAGCTACATCTCGATCCTGACCGGCACCTTCCAGCTGTTCTACTTCGGCTTCGCGTTCGGCGGCCCGGCGTACTGGTGGTCCTGGCCGATGGTGTTCGCCGGCCAGCTCATGGTGGCGCTGTGCTTCGCCGAGCTGGCCGGCCGGTTCCCGGTGGCGGGCTCGGTCTACAACTGGTCGAAGCGGCTGGGCCAGCCCCACGACGGCGTGGCTGGCCGGCTGGATGATGCTGACGGCCTCGATCGTGACGATCTCCGCCGTCGCGCTCGCCCTACCAGCTCACGCTGCCGCAGATCTGGTCGGGCTTCCAGTTCGTCGGCGACGCCACCGACCCGACCAACTGTCGCGGTGAACGCGGTGATCCTGGGCAGTATCCTGATCATCTTCACCACGATCGTGAACGCGCTCGGGGTGAAGCTGATGACCCGGATCAACAGCACCGGGGTGTTCATCGAGCTGATCGCCGCGGTGCTGCTGATCATCGTGCTGCTCGGCTATCAATCGATCGTGAACAGCCACCGCCGGTGCTCTTCGACACCGGCGGCTACACGGACTCGTACCGGCGGCTACCTCGGCGCGTTCCTGGTCGCCGCGCTCGCCTCGGCCTACGTCATGTACGGGTTCGACACCGCGAGCTCGCTCGGCGAGGAGACCGTCGACCCGCGGCGGACCGCGCCGACGGCGATCCTGCGCGCGGTCATCGCGTCGTTCGTCCTCGGCGGGCTGATCCTGCTGTTCGCGATCCTGGCCGCGCCCGACCTGGCCGACCCGGCGATCGGCGAGCGGCCGGCGGCCTGCAGCTATCATCGTGCTGCAGGCACTGGGCGACACGGTCGGCACGATCTTCCTGATCAGCGTGGCGATCGCGATCACGGTCTGCTGCCTGGCGGTGCACACCGCGGCGATCCGGCTGATGTTCGCGATGGCGCGAGACAACGCGCTGCCGTTCGGCGCCTCGCTCGCGCGGATCAATCCGACCACCAAGACCCCGATCATCCCGGCGGTGTTCATCGGGGTGGTCGCGATCCTCATCCTGGTGATCAACAGTCGGCAACCCGCAGATCTTCACGGTGATCACCAGCATCGCGATCATCATGATCTACATCGCCTACCTGCTGGTCACGGTGCCGATGCTGCTCAAACGGCTGCGCGGTGAGTGGCCGGGTAAGGATGCGCCAAAGGGCTACTTCTCGCTCGGCGGTGGGGGCTTCCGGTCAACATCCTGGCCGTGCTGTGGGGCCTTTCATGGCGATCAACCTGGCCTGGCCGCGGCCGGAGGTCTACAACGCCACCCCGCCGTTCCACTGGTACCTGCAGTGGGGCGCGGTGCTGTTCATCGGCATCATCATCGCCGGTGGGCTGCTGTACTACTTCCTCCGGGCGGCGTCACAAGGTCGGCGTCCTCGCCGAGCACGCGTCCGGAGCGGAGACGACAGCCGAAGGCGCAGAGACTCCGCGGGGAAGTGTGGCGCCGTGAGCAGGCGGCAGGCGAGTTCGACTACGTCGTCGTCGGGGGCGGCTCGGCCGGGTGCGCGCTCGCCGCCCGGCTGTCCGAGGACCCGTCGGTGACCGTCTGCCTGCTGGAGGCGGGTCCGTCCGATGTGGACGACCCGAACATCCTGCAGCTGGCCGAGTGGATGCACCTGCTCGACTCCGGCTACGACTGGGACTACCTGGTCGAGCCGCAGGAGAAGGGCAACAGCTTCCTGCGGCACGCCCGCGCCAAGGTGCTCGGCGGCTGCTCGTCGCACAACTCCTGCATCGCGTTCTGGACCCCGCGGGAGGACCTGGACGAGTGGGCGGCGATGGGCTGCACCGGGTGGACCGCGGACGAGTGCTGGCCGCTGATCACCCGGCTGGAGACCAACGACGGGCCGTGGGAGGGCCACGGCCGCTCGGGTCCGGTGAACCTGCGGCAGGTACCGCCGGACGACCCGTGCGGGGTGGCGGTGCTGGAGGCGGCCGCCGCGGTCGGGCTGCCGACGGTGCGGTTCAACGAGGGGCATACGGTCACCGAGGGCGCCGGGTTCTTCCAGATCAACGCGTCAGCGGACAACACCCGGATGTCGTCCTCGCACGCCTACCTGCACCCGATCATTGGCAGCAGGCCGAACCTGGAGGTTCGCACCGACGCGTGGGCGTCACGGGTGGTGTTCGACGCGAACCGGCGCGCCACCGGGGTCGACTATCTCGACTCGGCCACGTTCCACAACACGTCGGTCGGCGCCCGGCGCGAGGTGATCCTGTCCGCCGGGGCGATCGACACGCCCAAGCTGCTCATGCTGTCCGGGATCGGTCCGGGCGGCCACCTGCGGGACTTCGGCATCGAGGTGCTGGTGGACAGCCCCGGGGTCGGGGCCAACCTGGACGACCACGTCGAGGGCCTGGTGATGTGGGAGGCGGCCCGGCCGATGGTCACCCGCTCGACCCAGTGGTGGGAGATCGGGCTGTTCACCTGTACCGAGCCCGGCCTGGACCGGCCGGACCTGATGATGCACTACGGCTCGGTGCCCTTCGACCTGAACACGGTGCGCTGGGGCTACCCGACCGCGGACGAGGGCTTCTGCCTGACACCGAACGTCACCCGCGGGCGGTCCCGGGGCACCGTGCGGCTGCGGTCGCTCGACTTCCGGGACCGGGCCAAGGTCGACCCCCGGTACTTCACCGACCCGGAGGACCACGACATCCGGGTCATGCTGGCCGGGGTCAAGCTGGCCAGGAAGATCGCCGAGCAACCCGCCCTGCGGCCGTGGATCAAGCGCGAGCTGACCCCGGGCCCGGACGCCGTGACCGACGACGCATTGATCGACTACATCTACAAGACGCACAACACCGTCTACCACCCGGCCTGCACGGCCCGGATGGGTGCGCCGGACGATCCCGACGCGGTGGTCGACCCGCGGCTGCGGGTCAAGGGGGTCACCGGGCTGCGCGTCGCCGACGGGTCGATCATGCCCTTCCTGCCGGCCATCAACCCGAACATCACCACGATGATGATCGGCGAGAAGGCCAGCGACCTCATCGCGGAGGATGCGAAGGCCGGGGCCGCCGCAACCCGTGGCTGAGCGCGGGCCGGTGCAGGACGTCGCCGACTTCCTGAAGGCTCAGCCGCCGTTCGACACCGCCGACGCCGACGAGGTCGAGGCGATCGCCGCGGCGGCCGAGGTGGAGTTCCACCCGAGCGGGGCGACGATCTTCTCCGAGCGCGCCGGGCCGGTGGGGCATCTCCGGGTGATCCGGAAGGGTGCGGTGGAGATCCGGCACGACGGCCGGGTCCTCGACCTGCTCGGCCCGGGCGAGTTGTTCGGCCACGCGTCGATGCTGTCCGGGCTGCCCACCGGCTTCGCGGCGGTCGCCGTCGAGGACACGCTCTGCTACCGCATCCCGGCGGACGCCGTCCGCCCACTGCTGGGCAGGCCGGCCGGGCTGCTGTTCATCACCCGCTCGCTGCTGGCCGGCCCCGGCCGGTACGACCTCGAACCGGCGGTGAACCCGGCTCAGCGCCCGGTCAGCGAGCTGCTCCGGCCGAGGTTCGTGATGTGCCCGCCGGAGACCTCGATCCGCGAGGCGGCACAGTGGATGTCCGAGGCCGGCGCCACGTCGACGGTGGTGGACCTCGGTGACGGCAAGGTCGGCATCCTCACCGACCGCGACCTGCGGCAGCGGGTGGTCGCCGCCGGTCTGGACACCGGCAGCCCGATCTCGGCGGCGATGACCACACCCGCCTACACGGTCGAGGCCGACCGTCTCGGCGGCGAGGTGCTGCTGGACATGCTCGAACGCGGCATCCGGCACGTCCCGGTGCGCTCGCCGACCGGGGAGGTCATCGGGGTGCTGGAGGACTCCGACGTCGCCGTCGCCACCGCCCGCAGCAGCTTCCACCTGCGGGCCGCGATCTCCCGTGCCGACTCCTTCGACGCGCTGGTGGCGGCCGCGGCCGGGCTGCGTCCGACGGTGATCAGCCTGCACGACGCCAAGGTGGCCGGCGTCGACGTGTCGGCCGTCTACTCGGTCGTGGCGGACGCCCTGACCAGGCGGCTGATCGAGCTCGCGGTCCGCGACCTCGGTGAGCCGTCCGGGCCGTTCAGCTGGATGGCGCTCGGCAGCTTCGCCCGCCGGGAGGCGGTGCCATCCTCCGATGTGGACAGTGCGCTGGTGTGGTTCGGGGACGGCTCCGGGCCGGCGGAGGACGTGCAGAAGATCGCCGAACGGGTGATGCACGGGCTGGCGGAGTGCGGGTTCCCGGCCGACCGGAAGGGCGCGGTGGCGTCCAACCGGCTGTTCGCCCGGTCCGCGGCGGACTGGCAGGCCGTCGCGCGCAGCTGGCTGCAGGATCCGACCCAGGACAAGGCGCTGATCCTGGTGTCGCTGATCGTGGACGGCCGTCCGGTCTGGGGCCTGCGAAACCTGCCGCCGGTCCCCGACGTGTTCTACGAGGCCCGCAGGCATCCGGATCTGCTGCACCTGCTCGGACTGTTCGCGCTCGGGCACCGTCCGCCGACCGGCTTCCTGCGGGACTTCGTCGTGGAGCACTCCGGTGAGCAGCGCGGCAGACTCGACCTGAAGAAGGGCGGGTTGTTGCCGATCACCGACCTGGCCCGGTGGGCCGGGATGGCGGCCGGCGTGACCAGCGCGTCGACGCCGGCCCGGCTGCAGGCGGCGGCCCGGGCGGGCACCCTGGACGGCAACGACGCCCACACCCTGCAGGAGGCGTTCGAGCACATCCTGTGGCTCCGGTTGGACCACCAGATCGGCCAGCTCAAGGCCGGGGTGCCGCCGGACGACTACGTCCGGCCACGCGAGCTCAGCCAGCTCACCCGCAGCTCGCTGAAGGAGGCGTTCCGTGCGGTCGCCTCGGTGCAGCGGCGGATCGGCGTCAGCCTGCAGCAGGGCGTGCGATGATCACCGGCGTGCGGCGTCGTGCCGTCGGCTCCGCGGCGGCGGCCTACCGGGCCGCGCCCCGGTTCGCTCGTGGCACGCCGTGGCGCGACGCCCGGTACTGCGTGCTGGACCTGGAGCTGACCGGGCTCGATCCGGAAGTGGACGAGATCGTCGCGTGGGCCGCCGTGCCGATCGAGGACGGTCGGGTGGTGCCCGGCGGTGCCGTGGACGGCCTGGTGCACCCGAGCCGCCCGGTGCCGGCCGAGACCGTCCGGGTGCACGGGCTGCGCGCCGTCGACCTCGCCGACGCCCAGGACCCGGACAGCGCGACGGACGCGATGCTCGCCGCGATGACCGGCCGGGTTCTCGTCGCGCACTGCGCGTTCGTGGAGCGGGCGTTCCTGCGGACCGCGCTGTCGCGTCGCGGGGTGCGGCTGCGCCGTCCGATCCTGGACACCGACCTGCTCGGCCGGCTGTGGCTCGCGTCGCGTCCGGCGGCCGGGCATCCGCCCGAGGCCAGGCCGCTCCCGCTGCACCGGCTCGCCGAACTACTCGGCCTGCCGGTGCACCGCCCGCACCAGGCGAGCGGGGACGCCCTGACCACCGCGCAGGCGTTCGTCGCGCTCGCGGCGCTGCTGGAACGGCTGGGCCCGGAGACGGTCGGCACGCTCGCCGCCGCGCGGCACCGGCTCGGCGTCGTCACGCCCACGACGCTGCCGCGCTGCTGACCGGCGCTGCTGACCGGCGCTGCTGACCGGCACCGACCCACCCCACCCCGCAATGAGCGGGCTTATTCCGCCTTTGACGGGGTGCTCGACCCGCAATAAGCCCGCTCATTGCGGGTTTGGGGGGTGCCGGGGCTCAGCCGGCTGGTTACCCTCCGCACGTGATCGATTGCGTCGTCGACGTCGACCGCTACCCGCTGACGTCCGCCGGCTGCGGCGGGTGGGACGTCGCAGTCGAGCGGGCCCGGGCCGGGCTGGACGAGGCAGGCTGCTGCGTGCTGCCCGGGTTCGTGCGGGCCGGGCTGCTCGACGAGCTGCGCCGCGAGTGCGCCGAGGTCGCGCCGCTGGGCTACTACGACGCCGAGACGGTCAACGTCTACAACACCGACCCCGACCCGTCGCTGCCCGCCGACCACCCCGCGCGGGTATATGTCGAGCGCGGCAACGCCTTCGTCGCCCGCGACCGGATCCCCGACTCGGCACTGATCCAGCGGCTCTACGGCAGCCCGGAGTTCCGCGCGTTCGTCGCGGCCTGCTTCGCGCTGCCCGCGGTGCACGAGCTCGCCGACCCGCTCGCCGGGCTGTGCCTCAACGTCATCACCCCGGGGCGCGCGCACCCGTGGCACTTCGACACCAACGAGTTCGCGGTCAGCCTGCTGACCCAGGCCCCGGAGGCGGGCGGCTTCTTCGAGTACTGCCCGGCCATCCGCTCGCGCACCGACGAGAACCTCGCCGACGTCGGCGCGGTGCTGCGCGGCGACGGCGCCCACCTCGTCCGCAGCCTCACGCTGCACCCCGGCGACCTGCAGCTGTTCCGGGGCCGCTACGCGCTGCACCGGGTGAGCACGGTCGAGGGCGCGGTCGACCGGCACGCCGCGATCTTCGCCTACTCGGAGCACCCGGGCGTGGTCGGCACCATCGCCCGCACCCGGCAGCTGTTCGGTCGGGTGCTTCCCGAGCACCTCGCCCCGGGGCGCCGGGTTCGGGTGGACTCGCTGCTCGACTGACCCGAACCCCGACGACCGACGGAGTCGAGATGACCACCGACACCCGCGACGACCTGCCCTCGCCGTGGACCTTCGGCAACGAGGACCGACTCCCGCGGGTGCCGCTGCCCACCCTGGAGGACAGCTGCGCGCGGTTCCTCGAGTGGTGCGCTCCGCTGCTGACCGCGGACGAGCTCGCGACGACCGAGCGCGCCGTCGCGGCGTTCCTGCGAGCCGACCAGCCCGGCCCGGACGCTGCACGCGGCGCTGGCGCAGTTCGACGCCGACGCCCGGAGTCGCACAGCTGGCTCGACGCCTTCTGGCACGACCGCTACCTGGGCCGGCGGGACCGGATCGCGCTCAACGCCAACTTCTTCTTCCTCTTCACCGACACCGGCGAACGCCAGCTGGAACGCGCGCCGACCTCGTCACGGCCGCGCTCGACTACAAGCGCCGCATCGACGACGAGACGCTGCCTCCGGCGACCCTGCGCGGCACGCCGCTGTCGATGGAGCAGAACAAGTACCTGTTCTCCGCGACCCGCATTCCCGGCGAGCTGCAGGACACCGTCGCGCACGCCGTACTCCGACGACGTGGCCGGGCCCGTCGCGGGAGCGCCACATCGTGGTGTTCTTCCGGGGCCACCTGTTCCGGATGGACGTGATCGGGCCGGACGGCCACGCCGCACACCGCTCGACGAGCTCGGCGGCCGGGCTCCGGGCGGTGCAGGAGGCGGGCGCGGTCCGGGCCGCGCCGGGCACCTCGGTCGGGCACCTCACCACGAAGGCGCGCGCCGAGTGGGCGGCGAGCCGCGCGGCGCTGCTGGCGCTCGACCCGGCAACGCCGAAGCGCTCGACGACGATCGAGCGCGCGCTGTTCTGCGTCGTGCCTGGAGGACCTCGTCCCGGCGGACGACCGCGAGGCCGCCGACCACCTGCTGCACGGCGACAGCGGCAACCGGTGGTTCGACAAGGCCGTCTCGTTGGTCGTGTTCGCCGACGGCACGGCCGGGCTTCAACGGCGAGCACTGCAAGCTCGACGGCACGACGATCGTCGCGCTGTCGTCGACGCGCTGAGCGCGAGCGCGCAGCAGCACGAGCAGCACGTCGGCGGCCCGATCCCAGGGCGCGCCGGCGGTGGCGCCGGTGGAGTTCGTGCTCGACGACGCCCTGCGCGCCGACGTCGCGGCGGCCGCAGCGGCGTTCGCCGACTACGCCGCCGGCACCGCGACCGCCACCGTGTCGTTCGACGAGTTCACCAGCGACCCGGGCGAAGCAGCTGCGCTGCTCCCCGGACGCGTTCGTGCCAGCTGGCCTACCAGCTCGCGCACCAGCGGGCCAAGGGTCACGTCGGCGCCACCTACGAGTCGATCTCGACCCGGCGTACCGACACGGGCGGACCGAGGCGATGCGCGTGGTCACCCCCGAGATCGTCGCGTTCACCGACGCGATGGACGACCCGGCTGCCGACGAGGCCACCCGGCGGGCCGCGTTCCGCGCGGCCGCGGCCAAGCACGTCGCCCGCGCGAAGGAGTGCCAGCTCGGGCAGGCCCCCGAGCAGCACCTGTGGGAGCTGCAGCTCATCGCGCGCCGCCGGGGCGCCGAGCCGGACGTCGACCGAGCCGCTCGCGCTGTACGACTCGCCCGGCTGGCTGATCATGCGCGACGACTACCTGAGCACCAGCGCGGCGCCGTCGCCGCTGGTGAAGTACTTCGGGTTCGGCTCGACGAGCCAGAAGTGCATCGGCATCGGCTACGTGCTGCTGCCGGACCGCTTCGACCTGTACCTGAGCACGCCGCGCCCGGTCGCCGACCAGATGCACCTGTTCGCCGACGCCCTGCGCCTCGCCGTGGTCGAGCTCGACGCGCTGCTCGCCGCCGAGCTCACCGGCCCGGTGACGAACCAGACCACCAGCACGAGTCCGAGGACGACGAAGTAGCTCAGCAGCGCCTCGCCCGCGCGACGTCGCCGGCCACGATCGTCAGTAGCCCGAGGATCGTGCCGGGACGACCGCCGTCGCGCGGCTGCCGAGGTCGCTCCACCCGGTGCCCGCTGCACTCCCCGCGCCACCGGGTCACCGTCTGGAGGAGCGCGAGATGCTGAGCACGTCCCGGGTCGAGCGACGGTTGTACCCGTTGTTGGAACCGAAGCAGCAAGCGGCGCGGTGATGAGACCATCGGGTGCTGCTCCGCGACCGCCGACGAGCTTCATCGGGCGGGAGAGCGAGCTGGCCGAGCGCGACGTCTGCCTGGCCGATACCGGTTGCTCACGCTGACCGGGCCGGGTGGCTGTCGGCAAGACGCGGTTGGCGATCGGCTGGCGAGCGCACGCCGGACTTCCAGCACGGCGCGCATTTCGTGTCACTGGCCGCAATGCGGGACCCAGCGCTGGTGCCTGTGGCGATCGCCCGCGGCATCGGTTGCAGGACGCGTGCGGTACACCGCTGCTCGAACAGCTCGAGCGGCTACCTTGCCGAGCGGGACGTCCTGCTGATCCTCGACAACTCGAGCAGGTGCTCGCGGCGCGTGGCTCCGTCGCCGACCTGCTCGCCGGCACTGCTCGGCCGGGATCCTGGTCACCAGCCGCTCGCCGCTGCGCCTGTCGTGGGAGCAGGAGTTCCCGGTGCCGCCGCTGCGCGTGCCGGGGCACGTAGTTCCGCAGACTCGGCGGCGTCGCTCGCCGAGCGTGAGTCGGTGCAGCTGTTCGCGGTACGGGCGGCCGCATCGGTGCCCGGCTTCATCGTCACCGACGAGAACGCGGCCGGATCGCGGGAATCGCGGAACGACTGGACGGGCTGCCGCTGGCGATCGAGCTGGCAGCCGCGCGGGTGAAGCTGCTGCCGCCGGCGGCGATCCTGGCGCGGCTGGAGCACTCGCTGGGCCTGCTGGTCAGCGGTCGCCGGGACGTGCCAGACCGACAGCGGACGCTGCGCGCTACGATCGCCTGGAGCCACGACCTGCTGAGCGAGGCGGCGAAGCGGCTGCTCGCGGTGTGTTCGGTGTTCCGGGGCGGCATCGACCTCGCCGTCCTCGAGGCGGTCTGCACGCGCGGCGGTCGAGCTGCGCGTGCCCGTGTTGGATGCCCTGACCGAGCTCATCGACCACAGCCTGCTCCGGCAGGCGGGTGCGGCATCAGCGTCCGCCCCGAGGTTCGCGATGCTGGAGATCGTCCGCGAGTTCGGGGCCGAGCATCTGTGCGGGCTGCCGAGCAGGAGCAGGTGCGAGCCTCCCATGCGTCGGTGTTCTGGGACCTGGCCAAGGACCTCGCCCGTCCGCCGGCCTGCCCGGACCGGGCCGGTCTCGATCTGCTCGAGCTGACACGCCAACTTTCGCGCGGTGCTGGACTGGTACGGCGAGACGGATCCGGCGATGGAGCTGCGCCTGGCCAACCGGCTCACCGGGTTCTGGTCTGTGCGCGGGTACTTCTCCGAAGGCAGGCGGCGGCTGGGCAATCTGCTCGAACGGGGTCCGGACGGCGACCCGGAGCGGATGGACGCGATGAATGGCGCGGCGTGGCTCGCGACCGACAGGGAGACCGTGCTTCGGCCATCGGATTGCTCGACGAGAGCATCGAACGCGCTCAGCCGCACATGACCCTTTGCGTGAGGCCGCTGGCCTGTTGGCCGGGGCCGCGCCAAGCTGGTCATCGGTGACCCAACCGGGGGTCGGGGAGACATCGAACGGGCCCTGGAGCTGCAAGCCGAGGCCGGCGACGACACGGGCCTCGCGGGGTGCCTGTGGTTGGCGGGGGCGGCCGCGATTTTCGAGGACGATTTCGGGACTGCCATCGAACGGTTCGAACGCTGCGCGGAGCTGTCCGCGGCGCTTGGCCTGTCCTCCGTCGAAGCCCGTGCCCTCCAGCTGCTCGGCGTTACCCGCCTCGAGCTCGGTGACTTGCGCGGTGCCAAGGCGGCGTTGGCGAAGGGTGTGCCCGCCGTCGTCGACATCGGTGACCGGTTCGCCATACCGGTCGGGCTGAGCGCCCTGGCCGGACTCGCAGCCAAAGGCGGGCGAGCGCGGGCTGCGCTCCGGCTGGCCGGGATTGCCGCCACGTACGAGGAGGTCAACCAGACCCATCGGCCGCAGAAGATCCGTGCCGAGCTCGACGCCTGGCTGGCGCCGGTCCGCAAGAAGGCGGGCATCGCGGCGCAGAGGCTGTTCGACGAGGGACGCGGGCTGACGCTCGATGAGGCGATCGCCCTTGGTCTGGACGAGGTGCCCGAGGACCCGTGGCGAGCGGGCCCTGCGTCGGACCTCACCCGCCGTGAGCGGGAGATCGCGGCGCTGGTAGCCACCGGCCTGACCAACCGCGAGATCGCCACGAAGCTGTACCTGTCGGTGCGCACCGTCGAGGTGCACGTCGACCACGTCCTGACCAAGCTCGGGTTCCGGACGCGCACTCAGCTGGCGGCATGGATACACGAGCAAGGTCTGGCGCCGCGAATTACGTAGCGGCTACGTAGTTGTTCTCGAATACTCCGGGGCCGCGCAGGTCCAGCGTTGGTGCCATGCGCACGAACACATCTTCTGCTGATTGCCAGGTGCTGGTCGTCGGTGCCGGCCCGACCGGCCTGACGCTGGCCGTGCAACTGCTGGCCCGCGGTATCCCGACGCGCATCATCGACAAGGGCGATGGGCCAGCCCTGCAGAGCCGGGCGCTCGGCATCCACGCGCGCACGCTCGAGCTGCTCGACACCATGGGGCTGGCGGACGCGTTCATCGAGCGCGGGCATCGGGTCTCGCATCTCCGGATGTACGCCGGAGCCCGGAGGCTGCTCAACCTGGACCTGGCCCGCAACGGCTCCCGGTACGGCTTCGTGCTTCACCTTCCGCAGCGCGAGACCGAGGCGCTACTGCGTGCCCGAGTGCAGGAGCTCGGGGGCACGATCGAGCAGGGCGTCGAGCTGCTGGGCGTCGCCGAGCGCGGCGACGCCGTCGAAGCGAGGCTGCGCGACGGCGCCGGCCACGAGGTCGACGTGAGCGCCGGGTATCTCGTCGGCTGCGACGGCGCGCACAGCCGGGTGCGCCACGAGCTCGGGTTGTCGTTCGATGGGCAGCCGTATCCGCAGGACTGGCTGCTGGCCGACGTCGCGCTGGACGGTGCAGGCAGCGACGACGCGGTGCATGCGTTCTTCAGCCCGAAAGGGCTGCCTGTTGTCTGCATACCCATGGGTGGGCACCGGTGGCGCGCTGGTCATGGCCAACGCGGGCGACCGAGGCGGCCGGGCCCGACCTTCGATGAGATCCGGGATCTTGTCGGGCAGCGCGCTCCCTGGCCCGTCGAGGTCTCCGACCCGGCGTGGCTGGCGTCGTTCCGGTGTCAGCTGCGTTCGACCACGACGTATCGGCGTGGCCGAGTGCTCCTCGCCGGCGATGCCGCGCACATCCACTCGCCGGCGGGCGGTCAGGGCATGAACACAGGGATGATGGACGCCGGCAACCTGGCGTGGAAGCTGGCCCTCGTGGCCGAGGGGCGCGCCTCGGAAGGCCTGCTCGACAGCTATGGACAGGAGCGCGTGCCCGTCGCGTCCGGGGTGCTCGAGCTCACCGACAAGCTCGTCGGCCTGCTGACGATGCGGAACCCGCTGAAACGGGCGGTGCGCGACACCGTTGTCCCGCTTATCACCAGCATGCCCACGGTGCAGCGCGGGGCCGCCCGGCGACTCTCCCAGATGTCGGTCGCCTACCCGGCCGGCCCGCTGGTCCTGCACGACGGCGAGCGGGATGGGCATGCCGGACGAGGTGGCCCGCGGCCCGGCGAGAGCGTGCCGGACGTCGTGCTCCGCACTGCGGACGGGCCCGCCCGGATGTACGAGCTGCTGCGTGCCGGCCGCCACGTACTGGTGACCGCCGCGCCGACGCCGCAGCCACGCTCGAGCCTGCCGGCCTCGTCGGCGACGGACGGTCGAACCCGCCGTCGGCTGCGTCGGAGACTGCCCAGTGGTCCTCATCCGCCCGGACGGGGTGCTCGCCGCGCGCGGATCCGCCCCGGTCGCCGAATACCTCTGGCGGCTGGCCGGCGACCTCGCCCAGCCGACGGATGTGACTTGGATCAGGCGCCGACACGCACGGCATCGACGTCGTGCCGGTTGGTTGCGTCCTGAAATCGATCCACCGTCGCTCGGACCTCATCGGGCGTCATGACCGGCAGTCCAGGAAAGTCGAAACCAGGCTGCGCGACGCCGCACGGCCAATCGGAGACGGTCAACTCGGGTACGACCACCTCGCGCGTGACACTACGGCGGAGCCACTTGATCTACCAGAGATCGCCGGGTCTAGAGGATGCTCGTCACCGTGCTGTTCACCCAACGGGCGCTGGACCAGATCGCCGGCGGCGAGGTGACGCTGGCGTTCCGGCGCTGGGCCCGCAGCGCGGTGCGCGCCGGCACCCGACTCCGTACCGGGATCGGGGTGATCGAGGTGGACCGCGTCGACGCGGTCGCCGAGGCGGAGATCACCGAGCAGGATGCGATCCGAGCCGGCTTCGCCTCGGCGGCCGAGCTACGGGACGCGCTGGCCGGGCGTTCCGGCGGCACGGTGTACCGGATCGAGCTGCACCTGGCCGGGCCGGATCCGCGGGTCGCGCTGCGCGGCCGGGACGAGCTGGACTCGGCCGAGCTGGCCGCGGTGCGGGCCCGGCTGGCCCGGATGGACGTCGCCGGACCGCGACCGTGGACGGTCGACGTGCTCGCCCTGATCCGGGACCGACCGGCGGTCCGCGCCGCGGAGCTGGCCGAGCTGTTCGGCTGGGAGACGCCGACCTTCAAGCGCCGGGTGCGTCAGCTCAAGGAGCTCGGCCTGACCGAGAGCCTGGTGACCGGGTACCGGCTCTCGCCGCGGGGCACGGTCGTCCTGCGCCGGCTGGGCGACGACGAACCGCCGCCCGGATAGCGCGGCTCAGCGGGTGTCGAGCCGCACGGCGGCAAGGAAGGCCGCCCAGCTGGACGCCGGGAACGCGAGTACCGGGCCGGCGGGGTCCTTGGAGTCACGGACCCCGACCAACGCAGGCCCGGCCGCGACCTCGACGCAGTCGCCGTTGCCGTTGCTGTAGGAGCTGGTGCGCCAGGCCGGGAGCGCGACCTCCACGCAGTTGCCGTCACCATGGCTGTATGAGCTGGTGCGCCAGACCGCGGCGCTGAATCCGGAGCCGGCCACGGTGCGCCTCCTCGGAGCGTGCCTGCCTGGTCAGGGCTGGCGGGCGCTCCGGGCGAGGAAGGTGACGGACTCCTCCGGCGTCAGGGCGGCGTCCGCCAGCCAGTCGAAGATGAGCTTATACCTGGTCAGGTCCTCCTCGTCGCCGAGATGCAGGTCGCTGGTCAGCGTCTCCAGCACCACCATCTCGGGGTCGTCCGGGTCGGCGAACCGGTACAGCGAGAACGCGGTGTGCGGCAGGTAGAACTCGCCGATCCGGGCGGCGAACGGCAGCACCCGCAGGGTGACCGAGGGCAGCGCGGCCAGCTCGACCAGGTGCACCAACTGGGCCTGTATGACCTCCGGCGGCGCGCTCAGCCCGGCGCAGCGCGGCCTCGTCGATCACCGCCGTGTAGGCCGGTGGGTCGTCTCGGGTGAGCACGGCCTGCCGGGCCTGCCGCGCGGTCACCTCGACATCGGCGTTCCAGGTCGCCGTACATCTCGAGCACCGAACGCACCCGTGACCCGGGTGTAGTCGGGTGTCTGCAGCAAGCCGGGAACCAGGAACTGCTGGTACTGCCGGATGTCGACCGCGCCGGCTTCGAGCTGGGCTTGGCCGCGCTGGCGGTGCCCGAGCTCGGCGAAGCTGCGCCACCAGCCGCGGGTGTTGGCCGCGTCCCGGGCGATCGCGATGATCTTCTCCCGGTCCGCGCCGGTGACCTCGTAGAGGTCGAGCAGGTCCAGGATGTCGGACAGGTCCGGCCGGGAGCGGCCGTTCTCCAGCCGGCTCAGCTTGGACACCGCCGGCCAGCCGACCCGCTCGATCACCTGCTCGCCGGTCAGCCCGGCGCGGTCGCGCAGCGCCCGCAGCTCGGCACCCAGCCGCCGCGCGGCGCACCATCGGGCTCCCGGTTGCCATGTCGGCAACCTACTATCTCGAACGCTTTGCGTCCATAGAAATTCCATGTACGGTTTCGGCATGACGGATCGCACGCCACGGCTCTACGAGCTGCGCCGGGATCGCTCCGACGTCGAAGGGCGAGACCGCCGACGAGACCGGCGAGCCGGAGGTGCTGGCCTGGGGGATGGCGCTGCCGGACGGCCGCGCGGTCACCTGCTGGCGCGGCCCGGGCACCGGTGTCGCGGTGGGCTCCGTGGAGACAATGGAGCTGAGGTTCGCCGCGTTGATCGATTCATACCTGGTCTGGCTGCCGACGGGGCGCGGGAGTGCACCGCAAGGCGCGGCGTAGTGCCGATGCGGCCGCCCGCTGGAAGGGGACCGGTCGACATCGATCACCCCGTCCACCGGGTGCGGACGGGGTGATCGAGTGCGGGCTCAGGCCGCCGCGGAGTCGGACTCCGCCGGGGTGCCGACCCAACGGCCGACGATCAGACTGCTGACCCAGCCGTACAGACCGCCGATGATGAACGACAGCAGGATGACCGTGGGGACCCCGCTCGGGAGCGAGAAGTCGAAGGCCGCGGCCGTGAGTGTTGTCGGCCCGACGTCATCGACCACGCTGAGCAGGCCGTAGCCCGCGGTCGTGGCGAACCCCAGCACCGTGCCCACCACGAAACTGAGGAATGGGATCACCATGGCGAAGATGACGATCGCGGTCATGATGCCCACGTACAGACCGATCAGGAGTGGGTTGGGAGCGGCCAGGCCGACCAGGTAGAGCGTGATTACGCCGCCGATGATGCCAAAGATGTTGGCGGACAGCGACGGGACCAGTGAGGACGTCGTGCCGCCCGCGGCGAAGTAGCTCGCCGCACCGATGAAGGTGGCGGGGACGAACAGCCCCAGGGAGGCGAGGGGGCCGACGTAGAGATAGGTGATGATGACGGCGAGGACGCCGATCACGACGGCGAGTGCGAGGGGAAGCTTCATGCGGGCTCCAGGCGAGGCGAATGGGATGTGAGCAACGGCGCTCGCAGAACTATCGTACGAACAGCGTCTCGGATAGTAGAATGTCGTTCTTCCCAGCGCCAGCGTGTCGATCTCCGCTTACAATCTCCACCCAATCGAAATGCGGCCGCCGACGACCACCCGGCGGCGGGCGGCGGAGCTCAACGGGTCCGCGGGGACGGGACCGAGAGGCGGCCCGCGGCGACGAAGGAGTCGCGCAGGTCGGCAGGCAGCGCGGCGGCAGATCCGGTCGATCGCGGCGCGCCGCTCGGCCGGCGCGCCGAGCTGGCCGATCAGCAGGTCGGAGCCGGTCGTCGGCGGCCACCGCGCGCGGCCTCGTCCGGCCGCCCGAGACGTCGCAGCGCCAGCGCCTCGTACTTGCGCGAGGAGTAGCGTGCGCGCCTCGTCACAGCAGCGCCTCGGCCAGCTCGGGCTCCCACCGCGAGCGCATCTCCAGCAGCCGCATGGCCGCCCGGGGCCGGAACGGCAGCGAGCGCTCCAGCATCGGCGCGGCGGCGGCCACCGCGGCGGCCGGCCGACTCCTCCCGGCCGAGCAGCAGGTCGCAGTCGGCCACCGCGAGCAGCGCGTGCAGCTCCTGCTCCAGCTCCAGCGCGCCGCCGCCCCGGTGGGCCAGCTCGACGGCCATGCTCGGCGTGCTCCCTGGCGCGGTGCACCTGTCCGAGCTCCTGCCACGAGCCACGACGTGGTCGTCTCGATGCCGGCGCGGTAGAAGCCGACCTTCTCCGCGTCGATCAGCCGGCGGGCGTTGTCCAGCGCGCGCAGCGCCCCGGCGAAGTCGCCGGTGTCGCCGCGGGCGAGCGCGGTGAAGAACAGCGTCTGCAGCATCGGCCGGAACTGCGCCGGTGCGCCGGCACAGCACCGCCGCGCGGGCCAGCACCGCACGCGCCTCGGCGAACCGGTCCTGGTGCTGCAGCAGCGCGCCGCGGTAGGCCAGCGCGATCGCGGTCGTGGTGTCCTCCCGCGATCGCGGCCAGCACCCGGTCGTAGGCCGCCTCGGCGCCGGCGTACTCGCCGTCCCAGTGCCGCACCCGGCCGAGCAGCAGCGTCGCGCTGGGCAGTGCGCCGGGCGCGGCGGCGGCCGACTCGGCCAGCTCGGTGGCCTGCTCGGCGAAGTCGACGGCGTGCATCGCGTCGCGGGCGTAGAGCGCGGTCCAGCCCAGCTGCTCCAGCGCGCGGGCCTCCAGCTCGGGGTCGCCGTCGGTCGCGGGCCAGCTCCAGGGCCGCCTCGTGGTCGCGCGCGGGCGGCGTCCGGGCTGGCCGAGGTCGGTGTGCGCGCGGCCCCGGCGCAGCAGCACCTCGATCAGCTGGCGGATGTCGCCGGCGGTGCTGCGCGGCGTCGCACGGCCTGGCTGAGCAGCTCGACCGGCCTCGGTGTTGGCGAAGGCCAGGTGCGCGGTGTGCGCGGCGGCCATCCAGGCCCGCGCCGCGGCGTGCCAGTCGCCGGCCGCGGCGTGGTGCCGGGCGGCGGCCTCGGGCGGTCCTCCAGCAGCCGGGCCGCGCGCCGGTGCCGGCTGACCCGGACCGGTTCCGGGGCGGACTCGTAGGCCACCTGGCGGACGATGTCGTTGGCGAACCGGAAGCTGTCGCCCCTGGCGCGACCAGCAGCCCGGCCCGCAGCGCCCGACCGGCCCAGCGCGCGCAGTCCTCGACGTCGAGCCCGCTGAGCGCGGCCACGCTCGTCCAGCGAGAACGCCGGCGCCGAGCACCGCGCCCTGCGCGAGCAGCTCGGCGGTCTGCTCGCCGGCGTGCGCGATCCGCTCGGCCACCGCCTCGTGCAGCGAGCCGGGCACGATCACCGGCGCGCCCGCCGCCGGCGACGGAGCTCGGCGCCGGGTGGCGCAGCAGCTCGGTGACGAACAGCGGCGAGCCGCCGGTCCACGAGTACAGCCGCTCGGCGTCGTAGGCCAGGCCGGAGCGCGCCACCAGCGGTGGCCACGTCCGCCGGTGGCCAGCGGCCCCAGCTCCAGCCAGGCGCCGGACGACGTCGCGCAGCGCGCCGGCCACCGGCTCGTCCTCCGAGGTGCGCTCGGTGACCACCACCATCAGCCGGCTGCCCGCCCACTGCCCGGCCATGAAGTGCAGCGCCTCGATGCGTGGACTGGCCGGCGTGGTGGACGTCCTCGACGATCAGCAGCACCGGCTGCCGCGCGCGCAGCCGGACGAAGAAGCCGGCCAGCGCGTCCAGGCTCCGGCCGTGCTCCAGCTCGGGGCCGGCGCGCGTCGTAGGCCAGCGCGCCCACCATGTCGGTCAGCTCGGGCACCAGCTGGGCCAGCGTGCCGAGCCGGGAGCCGGCCAGCTCGCGCGATCTCCGCCGGCGGCTGCGCCGGGCGACCGTGCGCACCGCCTGCACCAGCGGCTGCAGGTACAGCGAGCGCTCCGCCTCGAAGCAGCTGACGGTCACCACCAGCGCCCCGGTCCGCCGCGGCTCGTCGGCGAACCGGTCGACCAGCGCGCTCTTGCCGATGCCCGGCCTCGCCGGTGACCACCGCCAGCGCCGGGTCGCCCGGACGCCGCGCCGGCCCACAGCCCGCGCAGCCTGGCCAGCTCGGTGACCCGGCCGACCAGCCGGTCGCGGCTCGCGCGGCACCGGTCCCGGTCGCCGGCGCCGGCCGGCGGACGCGGGGGCTCTCCGCGCGCAGGATCGACACGTACAGCGCCTGGGTGGCCGGCGACGGGTCGCTGCCCAGCTGCTCGGACATGGCCAGCTGCAGCTGCCGGTAGGCGACCAGTGCGGTACCGGACCGCCCGGCCCGCTGGTGGGCGGACATCACCGGCGCGGGCAGGCCTCCTCGTCGAGCGGGTCGGCGCGCAGCGCGGCGGCGGCGACCTCCACCGCGACGTCCGGGGTGCCCAGCTCGAGGGCGCGCGGCGCTCCAGCAGATCCGGGCCCGGCGCAGCCAGCGCGCCACGGTGCGGCGCAGCTGCGCAGCACCCACGGGTCGTCGCGCTCGTCGGCCAGCGCGACGTCGGCGGCGAGCAGCCGGGCGGCCTGCTCGGCGCTGGTGGAGGCGAGCGCCAGCGTTGCCGTACCGCAGCTCCCGCTCGGCGGTCTCCACCAGCTCGATCGGCCTCGCCGCAGGTCCACGCTGACCCCGTCGGGCACGCAGCCGGTAGCCGGCGGCGCTGCCGTCGATCCGGTCCCGGCCCAGCGCCCGGCGCAGCCGGCTGATCAGCGCGGCGATGTTGCGGTCGGCCCGCTCCGGCGGGTCGCCGTCCCAGAGCGCCTCGACCAGGGTGCCGAGCGGCGACGAACTCGCCGGCGCGCTCGGCGAGCACGGCGAGCAGCCGGCGGGCCTTGCCGACCGGCACCGGCGCGGCCAGCTCGCCCTCCACGCGTGAACCGGCCGAGGAGGCGAAACCGCAGGTGGACCTGGGTCACCCCGGGGACTGTACCGGGGGAGTGACCGTGGGCCGAGAATCCACTATAGTAGATTGGCAGTTATCCGATGGTGTATGGTTGAGTGACCGGTCGCGCGAAGGACAGCAGTGCTATGGGCAAGATCGCGGTCGTCGCGCTCGGTGGCAACGCCATCACACGCAGTGGACAGGCCGGCACGTTCGCCGAGCAGGCAGAGAACGCGCGTGGCGATGGCTGACGCGGTCGCAGCGGATGCGCGCCGCCGGCTGGACCGTCGTGCTGGTGCACGGCAACGGCCCGCAGGTCGGCAACCTCGCGGTCCAGCAGGTGGCCGGTGCCGCCGAGGTGCCCGAGCATGCCGCTGTTCCGTGCTCGGCGCGATGACCGAGGGCCAGCTGGGCAGCCTGCTCGACGCTGGCGCTGCGCGGGCCGGGGTGGCCGAGCCGGTCTCGTGGTCACCCACGTCGTGGTCGACGCCGGCGGACCCGGCGTTCGGCCGGCCGACCAAGCCGATCGGGCCGTTCCTCACCGAGGCGGAGGCGGCCCGCGGCAGGCCAGCCGAGCGCGGCTGGACCGTCGGGGAGGACGCCGGCCGGGGTTACCGCCGGCTGGTCGCGTCGCCGCGGCCGCTGCGGATCGTCGAGCTGGACGCCGTGCGGGCGCTGGTCCGACCGGGGCCTGATCGTCGATCGCGGCCGGGCGGCGGCGGCGTGCCCGTGGTGCGCCGACGGCGCCGGCTACCGGGGCATCGACGCGGTGATCGACAAGGACCTCGCCGCGCAGCGGCTGGCCACCGCGCTGGGCGCGGAGGCGCTCGTGCTGGTCACCGACGTGCCCCGGGTGCTGCTCGACTACGGCACCCCGAACGCCCGCCCGGTCGACGAGATGACCGTCGACCAGGCGCAGTCCTACGCCGCACGACCAGCAGTTCCCGGAGGGCAGCATGGGCCCGAAGGTGCGCGGCGCCATCCAGTTCCTGCGCGCCGGGCGGCCGGCTCGCCGTGATCACCAACGCGGAGCGGGCCAGTGCCTCGCTCGGACCAGCACGGCGAGCCCGGACGCCGAGGCTCGGGCACCCGAATCGTCGCCGCCGACGCTGCAGCTGGCGAGCCGCCCCGTGAGTGCCGTTGCACACCCCACCACCCCTGTGAACTCCGCGTCCGGCAGCCACCGGGCTGATCATGCGGATCACCGTGCACCCGGACACCTACGTCGACTCGGTCGTGCAGCTGTCCGGGCACCCGGGCGATGCGCCAGGTGGACGGCGTGGACTGGGCGGCCGCCGCGATGGCCACCCCGGCCAACCTGGACACGCTCGCCGCCGAGGGCTTCGCGCGTCGACGAGGTGGCCTCGGCCGGGGCGAACGACCTGTTCCTGGCGGTCCGCGGCGGCTCCGAGGACGCCGTCACGGCCGCCGCTCGAGGCCGCCGAGGCCGCGATGTTCGCCCCGCGCCGCGGCGCCGGCGCGGACCGGGCCGCCCGCCCCGCGCGGACCCTGGGCGAGGCCCTGGACCGCGCGCCGGCCAGCAACGTCGCGGTGATCTCGGTGCCCGGTGACTACGCCGCGCTGGAGGCGCACAAGGCGCTGTCCGCCGGGCTCGCACGTCCTGCTGTTCAGCGACAACGTCGCCGTGGACGACGAGATCGAGCTGAAGGAGCGGGCCAACCGGCTCGGCCGGCTGGTGATGGGGCCGGGCGCCGGCACCGCGATGCTCGGGCACACGTGCCTGGGCTTCGCCAACGTCGTGCGGCCCGGCCGGGTCGCGGTGGTCGCCGCGGCCGGCACCGGCGCCCAGGAGGCGGCCAGCCTGGTGGACCGCTGGGGCGTCGGCGTCTCGCACGTGATCGGGCTGGGCGGGCGCGACCTGAGCGCGGCGGTCGGCGGTCGGATGGCGCTGTCCGCGGTGCGCGGGCTGGTCGACGACCCCGCCACCGACGTGATCCTGCTGGTCTCGAAGCCGCCCTCGGTGCCCGTGGCACACGCCGTGGTCGAGGCGGCGGCCGGCAAGCCGCTGGTCGCGGCGTTGATCGGGGTGCCGGAGGACTTCGAGGCGCCGGACGGCGTGGTGGTCACCCGCACCCTGGAGGCCGGGGCGGTGGCCGCCGTGCGGGCGGCCGGCCTGGCGGCGCCGGACGTGACCGATGACCTGGTCGTCGCGGGTACGTGCGGCGGCCGGCGGAGCTGCCGGCGGAGCGGACGCTGGTCCGCGGGCTGTTCTCCGGCGGCACGCTCTGCTACGAGTCGCTGGTCATCCTGTCCGAGGTGCTCGGGCCGGTGTACTCGAACACCCCGCTCGACAAGTCGCTCGGCCTGCCCGTGCCGCCCGGCGCGCACAGCTGCCTCGACCTCGGCGAGGAGGAGTACACCAAGGGCCGGCCGCACCCCATGATCGACCCCGAGGCGCGCATCGAGCTGCTGCGCGAGCAGGGCGCCGACCCGTCCGTCGCGGTGATCATCCTGGACGTGGTGCTCGGCTACGGCGCACACCCGGACCCGGCCGCCGAGCTCGCCCCGATCTGCGCCGAGATCACCGCCGGCGGCGGCCCGCGGATCGTCATCTACGTGCTGGGTACCGACGCCGACCCGCAGGGCTACGCCGCGCAGCGGCGCGGCCTTCGAGCGGGCGGGCTGCCTGGTCACCGAGACCGCGGCGCGCGCCTCGCTGGCCGCCGCCGCCATCGCCAGCCGCCACCCGCGAGCTCGCCGGCTCTGCCCTGTGACGGGCCTGTGGCCGGCCTGTGCGGCGCTGTGGCCGGCGCTGTGGCCGGCCGTGTCAACGGCTCGGTGGCCGAGGCCGGGACCGGCTCGGGCGGTCGTGGGCTGGCGTTGGTGACGCACTCGACCAAGCCGCGCGGCGGGCTGGTGCACACGCTGAGCCTGGCCGAGGCAGCTGCACCGCCAGGGTGTCGACGTGCACCTGGTGGCGCTCGGTGACCCGGCCGTCGGGCTGTTCCGGCCGACCGACGTGCCGCACACGGTGCTGCCCGGGCCGACGAAGGCGGGCAGCACGCTCGAGCAGCGGGTGTTCGCCGCCATCGACACCCTGGCCGGCGGCCTGGCCGAGCTGGCCGGGCGGTTCGACCTGCTGCACGCGCAGGACTGCATCGCCGCGCGCGCCGCCGCCCGGGTACGCGACGCCGGGGCGCCGGTCACCGTGGTCCGCACCGTGCACCACGTGGACGACTTCACCACCCAGGCCCTGATCGACTGCCAGCGCCAGGCCATCGTCGAGCCCGACCGGGTGCTCGTGGTCAGCGAGCAGTGGCGGGGCATCCTGCGCGACGAGTACGGCCGGGCGGCCGAGGTGGTGCCCAACGGCGTCGACCTGGACCGCTTCCCGGCCCCGCCGGCCCGCGTGCGCGACGAGCTGCGCGCGCGGTCGGCGCAGGGGCTGGCGCTGACGGGGTTGGCGCGACGGGATCGGCGCCTGGCCGGGCTGGCCGGTTCCTGTTCCTCGCCGTCGGCGGGGTGGAGCCGCGCAAGGGCAGCGTGCACGCCTTCCGCGCGCTGGCCCGGCTGCGGCGCGACGGGGTCGACGCGGTGCTCGCGGTGGTCGGCGGCCACTCGTTCCAGGACTACGCCGCGTACCGGGACGCCTCGCTCGGCGCTGCTGCCCGAGCTGGGCCTGACCCTGGGCGAGGACGTGGTGCTGCTCGGCACGGTCAGCGAGCGCGAGCTGGCCGGCTGGTACCACGCGGCGGACGCGCTGTGCTTCCCGTCGGTGAAGGAGGGCTGGGGGCTGGCGTGCTGGAGGCGATGGCCACCGGGCTGCCGGTGATCGCCAGCGACCTGCCGGTGTTCCGCGAGTACCTGGAGGACGGGCGGAACGCGCTCCTGCCGCCGGTGGCCGACGACGTCGCGCTGGCCGCCGCGATGCGCGCGATGGTCGCTCGACGCGGGGCTGCGCGAGCGGCTGCGCGCCGGCGGCCGCGCCCTGCTGCCCCGGTTCAGCTGGGCCGCCAGCGCCCGCCGCCACCAGGAGATCTACCGCGAGGTCCGCGCGCACCTTGCGGTACCGGGCTGAGGCGGCTCCCGAACCGGCTCAGTGCTCGTGCTCAGACCTCCGGCGCCCCGTCGATCCCCACCCAGCCCGATCCGGATGCCGGGTGCCGCCGTGTTGGAGCACCGCTCAGGCGAGGCGAGCGGCCAGGTCGCGCACCGCGTCGGCGAAGCAGGCCAGCGGCGCGGTGGCCACCCCGGCGCCGATCTGCCCGACGCCGTCGCTGGCGTGCAGGATTCCGGTGGTCACCTTCGGGCGGATGTTCAGCTCGACGACCTTGCGCACGTCGATCCCGAGCGGCGTGCCGGCGAACTCCATCGGCGGCAGGGTGAAGCGGGTGCTGGTGCCGACGCAGATGGCGCGGTAGTCCTCGGTCGCGGCCGCGGCGTCGGCCATCGTCCCGCCGAGGAACGCCGCGACGGCCGCCGAACCGCCGGCCGCCGGCCCGCCCAGCCCGGTCAGCTCGAGGACCGCACTGTCGCCGATGTCCGGCGCGCTGCACTCCGGGCCGTACCCGGAGTAGTACAGCGCCTCGGCGACCGGCGGCGCACGCGGTGATGTGCCAGGTCTGGTCGCCGGCGAGCTTGATGCCGAACGTGGTCCCGTTGCGCGACATCGTGGACACGATGCTGGAGTCGGGTACTGTCCGACGGTCCACAGCTGCAGCGACTTCGCCGCCGCCATCGCGATGTTCAGGAAGAACAGGTGGTTGCCGGCGAGATACTCGGCGAACGGCGTCCGGAGGGCGTCCGGCAGCGCGGCGATCTGCGGCAGCCAGGTCCGGGTCAGCAGGTTCGTCGCGGCCTGGGTGCGCATGTGCAGGTCGTCACCCATGGTGATGCCCTGCGCGGCGACGGCCAGCACGTCAAGCGGACCGGTCTGCTCGAGGATGCGACGGACGGCCGGGCCGGCGACGTCGACCAGGAAGCGCAGCCGGGCGATCGCCGCGTCGGTGTCCCGGCCGAACCACGCGACGTCGCCGGGTCCCTGGTTCAGCGCGGAGAACGCCCGGGTGCCGCCCTCGCGGTTGTCGATCACGAGCACCGGCTGGGACGGCCCGATCGCGCTGGCCATCGGCAGCACGGTGTCGTGGTGGTTCGCCGCATCCAGCGGCGACGTCGCCCCGCGTCCAGCAGCCGGTCGGCCTCGGACACGTCCGCCGCCCAGCCCTCCGCCACCACGGCGGCCCGGATCGACCGGCGCAGCGGGTCGCAGTGCTCGCCGTAGGGCAGCGGCGGTCCGCAGTGCAGCAGCATCCGCCCCTCGAACGCCGGGCACCACGGCTCCGGCCGTACCGACCGCGACCAGCTGCGGCACGCCCTCGTTGAGCCGGCGCACCACCTCGGCGTTCGCCGCGTCGATGGCGGCCGCCGCGTCGCCGTAGAGCTGGCTCAGCGCCGCGCACCGCGGCCGGGTCGCCGTCGGCCGGGATCCGCCAGTCCACCTGCTCGCACCGGCCGGCCCTGTGCGCGCACCGCGTCGGCGAACATCGGCAGCCCGACATTGACGACCTGGACGGCGTCCGGGAACGTGAGCGTCCCGGCGCTCGGGCCCGTCACGGCCTGGACCCGATCTGCAGCAACGGCTGTGCCTGCTGCACCAGGTTCAACGACGAGCAGGCCTGGCAGCGCGCGCAGCCGGCGACGGCGGTGTCCGCACCCAGGCCCCGCTCGGCCAGGTAGCCGGCCACCTTGCGGTATATCGGTTCGGTGTACTGCCGGGACGGCGCCGGCACGTCCGCCATCAGCGACCCGGCCACCGGACGCAGTGGCACCACGAACGGGTAGACGCCGATGTCCACCGC
Organism: uncultured Actinomycetota bacterium; assembly: GCA_963776255.1. Classification (GTDB taxonomy): domain Bacteria; phylum Actinomycetota; class Actinomycetes; order Mycobacteriales; family Pseudonocardiaceae; genus Pseudonocardia. The sequence continues at coordinate 480,071 of CAVZMB010000021.1, forward strand.
CCGCCGGCACATCTCGACGGTGAGATCCGGGTCCTCGCCCATGCCGAGGATGACGTAGGTGGACACCCGCCCCTCGCCGAACAGCTGCGACCGCCCGCTCCCAGGTCTCGAAGTAGCGGGCGATGCCGGTGCGCGAACTTGCCTGGGGCGACCCGCCGAGCACGGCGGGGTCGAACGACTCGACGTGGATGCCCACCGCATCGATCCCCATGTCGTGCACCTGGACCAGCACGTCGAGGTCGCGTGGCGGCTCGAACTGCACCTCGACCGGCAGCCCGGCGGCGTCCTTGACCGCCTTCCCGCAGCGGGACACGTAGAGCGCGCCCCGGTCCGGGGCCACCGACGAGCCGGTGGTGAGGGTGGCGTCGACGACGCCGTCCAGCTCCTTCGCCGCGACCGCGACCTCGGCCAGCATTGCCGGCGTCTTCTTCGCGATCGTGCTCCCGGCCGCCAACGACACCCCGATGCCGCAGAATCCGCACTGGTCCGAGTTGCCCCAGTAGTTGCAGGTCTGCACCACGGTGGAGGCCAGCGAGTCCAGGTGCAGCAGGGCGATCTGGTGATAGGGGATTCCGTCGGCGGTGGTCAGGTCGTAGAACCGCGGCCGGGAGGTCCCGGACACCGAGGCGACCTTGGCGCCGTCGCGGTAGATGCCCTGGCCGTCGTCCTCGGCGCGCAGCGTGTACGGGGAGTCGCTGCGTGGCGGAACGGTGACCGGAACGCCCTCGATCCACAGCATCCCGGAGTCGGACGGACCCGGCGCCACCCTTGCGGGCCGTCTCCAGGCCCGTCTCCAGGCGGAGTCCGACGGCCTGCAGGTCCATGATCAGGGCTGCCAGGCCTGGGCTCCACGCCTCGGCGCGGGGCACGGTCTCTGCGCTGCCGACAGTCGTCATCCGTTCACTATAATGCTCGAAACGCACTATCGGATATGGGGAGTTCGGTCAGCGCGGCAGGCCGGTGACTCGGAACTCGTCGAGGCGCAGCACCGGCGCCCGCTCGGCGCCGAGCTGCAGCGCGAGCTCACCGCTGTCGTCCAACGTTCCGACCACCGCCGCGGCCAGCTCGCGCTCGGCGAAGGCGGCGATGCACTCCTGCTGCCGAGCCGGCGGCACGCAGAGCAGGAAGCCGTAGCTGGGGAAGCAGTTGAGCCACCGGGACAGCCGTACGCCGACGGGCGTCGGCACCGCGGCCAGGTCCACTGTCACGCCGTGCCCACCCCGCTCCAGCAGCATCGCCAGCGATCCGATCAGCCCGGCCATGCTGATGTCCTTCGCGGCGACCACTGTCCCGGCGCGGGCCAGCGCCGGCAGCAGCCGCACGTCGCCTGCGCAGCGGTCCCCGCGCGCGACGAAGGCCCGGAAGAACGAGAAGTCTCCGCGCATCTCGCCGTGCACCGCGGCGGCGACGACCAGCGACTGGCCGGCGCGGGTGTTCGTGACCGACAGCGGCGCCGGCGCCGAGCCGACGCCGAACGCGGAGATCGCCGGCTCGCCGTCGTGGATCGTCAGGTGCCCGCCGACGATCGGCACGCCGAAGCGTGCGCCGGCGTCCCGCATCCCGGCGAGCGCCTCCCGGGCCATCGCCTCGGTGCCGACGATGGTGTCCACGATGGCCAGCGGCTCGGCGCCCATCGCGGCGAGGTCGTTGACGTTGGTGAGCACGGCGGCGAAGCCCGCGCCGCGCGGGTCGGCCCGCACGAACGGCGGATACAACGCCTCGCCGCAGGCCACCACCTGCGTGCCGTCCGCCCACACCACCGCGCCGTCGTCGCCCGGGCCGCCGACCCAGTCGGTTCCGCCCAGCACCTCGCCGACGAGCGCGATCTCCGCCTTGGCGCGGAGCCCCGGGTGTGCCAGCACCGAGCGCACCACGTCGTCGAGGCGCTCCGTCGACACCCCACCCTGGAACCGGTCGACTGCCGTCTCAGTCATCGAGCCGCCACCACACCGCCCGCGCCGGCTCCACATCGGGGTTGTGCCAACTGTGCGGACGGTCGGTGGGATAGTGCAGCGTGTCGCCGGCCCGCAGCACATAGTGCTCACCGGCCACATCGACGGCCAGCGAGCCTTCGAGCACCAGCAGCAGCTCCTCGCCGCGCCGCGGGGGACGGGTCTCGCCGCTCGTGCCACCAGGCTTGATGACGGCGTGCACGGCACTGCCGCGCAGCCGGTCGTGCGGCACGGTCAGCCCGGCCGCGGCCACGCCGGACGCCGCCGGCGCCCAGTCCGTCGGCGGCTCGGGGCGCTCGTCCGCGCGGAGGTGCACGGCCACCGGCGCGGCCTGCCCGGAGTCGTCGACGAAGTGCACGATCGGACGACCGAGCGCGGCTGCCAGCTTGAGCAGGGTGGTGATCGTCGGGACCATGTCGCCGCGCTCGACCTTGTGGATCGCGGCGGCCGAGACGTCCGCACCGGACCGCCAGCTGCTGCAGCGAAAGGCCGAGCTGCTGGCGGATCTCCCGCACCTTCGGCCCGATCGCACCGACGATCGGCTCCCACCCGGCGGGGACGCTGGTCGGGTCACGGCTGGTGTCCGGCAGGCCCATCGACGACTCCTCCCGGGCCCGACAACCGTGTCGGATCCTAGATGACGTCTTCTATCATAAGCGGTCACGCGCGTTCGGACCTGAGCTATTCGGCGGAAGCCCGGCCGGCCTGCAACGGCAGCACGGCAGCTCACTCGGCCGGCGGAACATCGCCGGGCCGGCAGAGTCTACAGAGCGGCCGGCTGCGGCCAGTGCGCCATTTCTACTAAAGTCAATGTTCGGCGTGTCGCGCGGACGCAACCGCAGGAGGCGACGACGGACTCGACGACGCAGCTCCTCTCCGCGCTGCAGACCCGGCTCGCGAGGGAAGTGCGGTTGTTGGTCGCCTTCTCCGGCGGGGCCGACTCCGCACTGGTCGCCGCGGTGGCGTCGCGGGTGCTCGGCGCCGGGGCGGTGGCCGTCACCGCGGTGTCGCCGAGCCTGCCGGCCGCGGAGCGTGCATCGGCGCGGAGGTTCGCCCGTGACATCGGGATCGCGCACGTCGAAGTCAACACCGACGAGTTCGATCGTCCGGAGTACACGGCCAACGACGGGGACCGCTGCTACCACTGCAAGAGCGCGCTGCTCGACGCGCTGGAGCCGCTGGCGAAGCTGTCCGTCGCGGCGATCGCGCTGGGCACCAACCTGGACGACCTTGCCGACCACCGGCCCGGCCAGCGCGCGGCAGCCGAGCGGGGCGCCATCACGCCACTGGTCGACGCCGGCCTTGGCAAGGACGAGGTGCGACGGGTCAGCCGGCTGCTCGGTCTGGACACCGCGGACAAGCCCGCGGCGGCCTGCCTGGCGTCCCGGGTGGCCTACCGTGACCCGGTGACTCCGGACCTGCTGCGCCGGGTGGAGCAGGCTGAGGCGGCGCTGCACGGGATGGGCTTCCCGGTCTGCCGGGTGCGCACGCACGGCGCGGGCACGGTGGCCCGCATCGAGCTGCCGGCGGACCAGCTGGACCGGGCGGGCGACGATGCGCGCCGAGATCGACTCCGCGGTGCGGGCGGCCGGGTTCCAGTTCTGCGCGCTGGACCTGCAGGGGTTCCGCAGCGGCCGGATGAACGTGCTGCTCGGGATGCCGGCCCCGGTTCAGCGGTGAGCACCGCGTTGAGTCCGCGGTGAGCTCGACGCCGTGACGGGGCCCGGCTTCGACGACCTGGGATGGGCGCGGCCGGATACCGACCGGGAGGCCCGGACGGGCCTGCCGGAGATCGTGTTCGGACCGGGAAAGTCGGCCGGGCAGATCGCCGCCGTGGTGCGCAGCCTGCTGGCGGCCAACGACGGTCCAGTGCTGGTCACCCGCGCCGACCAGGAGACTGCGCAGGCCGTACTGGGCGAGGTCCCGGACGGCCGGTACGACCCGGCGGCCCGGCTGCTGTCCTGGCGGAGCGCCGTCGCCGTCGCAGTTCCGGGTGCTCGTGATGTCCGGGGGGACCTCGGACGGCCCGGTGGCGGCCGAGGCGGCCGCCGTGGCGACTGCGCTCGGGCTGACCGTCGAGACGGTTGCCGACGTCGGCGTGGCCGGCGTACACCGGCTGCTGGCCCAGCGGGAGCGGCTCGCCGCGGCCGACGTGGTGATCTGCATCGCCGGGATGGAGGGCGCGTTGGCCAGCGTGGTCGGCGGCATGGTGGGCTGCCCGGTGATCGCGGTGCCGACCTCGGTGGGCTACGGGGCCAACCTGGGCGGGGTGACTCCGCTGCTGGCGATGCTGCGCCTCGTGCGCGGCCGGACTGGTCGTGGTCAACATCGACTCCGGCTTCGCCGCCGCGGTCGCCGCGTACCGGATGGCCCGGACGGCGGGTCGCCGATGATCCTCTGGCTCAACCCGTTCAACGGGATCTCCGGGGACATGCTGCTCGGCGCCCTGTTGGGGCTGGGCGCGCCGATCGCGGACGTACGCGCGTCGGTGGCGTCGACCGGGGTGGACGGTTGGTCGCTGGAGCTGACCGAGGCGATGCGCGGAGGGCTGATGGCGAGCCGGGCAACCGTGCGCACTGCCGAGAGCGGCGGCGGCGTCGGGCGTCGGGCCGGCGAACTGTTGCAGCTGGTCGGCTCGGCCCGGCCGGAACCCGTCGGCGCGCTGGCGACCAGGGCGGTGCGGGTGCTGGCCGAGGCGGAGTCGGCGCTGCACGGCGTTCCGGTCGCCGATGTGCACCTGCACGAGATCGGTGGCCTGGACACCGTGGTGGACACCGTCGGGGTGGCCGCCGCGCTGCACGCGCTGCGGGGTGACGGCGGTGCATTGCGGACCGGTCGCGCTGGGCGCGGGCACCGTGCGGACCCGGCACGGCGTGTTGCCGCTGCCCGCCCCCGCGACGACGGCACTCCTGGCGCGGGCGGGTGCCCCGGTGGTGTCCGCAGAGGTGGCGGGGGAGACGGTCACGCCGACCGGCGCCGCGCTGCTGCTCGCAGCCGCAGCGGTGTTCGGCCCGGTGCCGGCGATGACCGTGCGCGCGGTGGCCTACGGCGCCGGAGGGCGCGAGTTCGCCAGTCGGCCGAACGTGCTGCAGGCGGTGCTCGGCGCCCCACCCGGGGACGGCGCGGAGGTAACGCTGCTCGTCCAGCTGGAGACCAACGTCGACGACGTGACCGGCGAGCTGCTGGGCGACCTGGTGGCCCGGATGCTCTCCGAGGGCGCGGTGGACGCCTGGATCACCCCGGTGGTGATGAAGAAGGGGCGCCCGGCTTACAGCGTGCACGTGCTCGCCCACCAGGAGCGCGCGGAGCACTGCGAACGGGTGCTGCTGCGCGAGACGGGCAGCCTCGGGGTGCGACGCTCGCGGGTCGAGCGCCGCGCGCTGCCGCGCCGCATCTCCGAGGTCGACGTCGACGGCCAGCGGATCCGGATCAAGCACGGCCCGTGGGGAAGCAAACCGGAGTACGACGACGTGGCCAGCGCCGCCGAGGCGCTGGGGCTGCCGCTGCGCACGGTCGCCGATCGGGCCCGCTCACTCGGCGACGATCTCGATCTTCGGTGAGCCGGCCAGCGTCCGGGTCACGTAGCAGACCCGCTTGGCGGAGGTCACCAGCTTGTCCAGGTCGTCGCCGGTAGGGGCCGAGGTGCGCACCGCGATCCGGAACTCGGAGAACTGCGGTCCGTCGTAGGTACCGGTGACGTCCACCTCGAGGTCGTCGGCCAGCTCGATCGACGACCTGCTCGCGCTGTACGCGATGGCGAGCGTGAAGCACGACGCCATGGAGGCCAGCAGCAGCTCGGTGGGCTGCGGACCGGTGCCGGTACCGCCCGCCGATGCCGGCTCGTCGGCGATCAACTCGAAGTCGCCGGCACGGACGACCGCGCTCAGACCACCGGTCCACCGCGACCGCACGGTTCGCCTTGCAACGCCCATCTGTCCTCCTAGTGGACCGGTTGCAACACCGGTGCAACCGGCGGAGTGCACTGTGGTCCGGATCACGATCTGATCGTTCACATCGGGAGCCTTGGATGACGACCGCTCATGCGCGCCCGCGCTTCTTCGCCTGCCGAGGTCAGTGTGCCGTGGCCGACCGGCACTCCGACCACCACGATCGGCTGCTCACCGTGGACACCGACGCCGACGCGCTCCTCGAACTGCTGGAGATCGCGGTGACGTGGCACGAACTGGACTACTCCGACTCGGACCTGGTGCGGCCCACCGACTGGGTGACTTTCGCCGACACGCACGCCTGGCGCTACCCGGACCGGGCCGAGCGTGCGTTCAGCCTCGCGGTGGACATCGCGGGGCGGCGGGCGGCGGGGCAGACCCCGGTCGCCCAGCCTGCGAACGTCATCTCGCTGATCCGCTGAGGCCCCGGCACATGACGGGACCGCCGGCGTCACGGCCGGTAGGACCGCGCCGGTCCGCGATGTTCGACGCGGCCGAGGCGGACCTGTTGCGGGTGGCAGGGGAGGCGTTGACACCTCTCGGGCGTTGAGTAAAGTTAATCATCGAGTCACATAGTGAATGTGTGTCGGCGCGCATCCGAGCCGGCGGAAGGCGGGTGAACGTGCCGAGAAAGACCGTGGTGATCGGCGGGGGAGCGGCCGGGCTCGGCGCCGCCGGCGGAGTCAAGGCGGCGGATTCCGACGGCCGACGTCGTCGTCTATACGCAATACGAGGACGTCGCCTACAGCCCGTGTGGCATCCCATACGTGCACGGCGGCGATATCGACAGCTTCGAGAAGCTTTTCCTGGCCGGCAAACAGGAATACGTGGACGTCGGCATCGACGTGCACTACGAGACCGAGGTGACCGGGATCGACACCTCGGCGAAGACGGTCAGCGTCGTCGGCGAGGGCACCGTGGGCTATGACAGCCTGATCATCGCCACCGGCTTCGAGTATGCGGATCCGGGCGTCCCTGGCGGCGATCTCGACGGCCTGTACTACGTGAAGAACATCCGCAAGGCCGCCGAGTGGGACAAGGTCATTGCCGACACCGAGCGCGCCGTGGTGATCGAGGCGTCCCCGCTGGCGCTGGAGATGGTGACCGCGCTGGCGCACCGCGGTGTGGAGACGCACCTGGTGGACCCCAACCCGTACGCGCTGGCGAGCATGGCCGACCCGGACATCATGAAACCGGTCCAGGAGTCCTGGCTCGAGATGGGCGTCCACCTGCACTTCAACACCACGCTGGAGTCGTTCCTCGGCGACGGCGACGGCAAGCTGCGCGGGATCAGCACGTCCGGCGCCGACGGCAACTCCGAGATCGCCGCGGAGCTGGCCGTGGTCGGCCACCCACAAGGTGCCGAACAACCGGCTGGCCAAGGCGGCCGGCATCAAGCTGGGCTCCACCGGCGGGATCGTCGTCGACGAGCGGATGAAGACCTCCGCGCCGGACGTCTGGTCGGCCGGCGACGCGAACGAGATCCCGCACGGGCTCACCGGCGTCCCGCTGCAGGGGCTGACCGGCTCGCATGCCTACGCCCAGGGGAAGGTGGCCGGCAACAACGCCGGCGGCGGCGACCGGACCTACCGCGCCGTCTACGTGCCGTGGGGCACCCCGGCCGGGAAGTGGGTGATCGGCGGCGCGTCCTTCGGCGAGACGACGGCGACCGCGCTGGGCATCCCGTACGTGCTGGGCGTCGGCCAGGGCATCTCGCGGGCCCGCTACTACCCGGGCGTGCAGCCGGTCAAGGTCAAGCTGCTGGCCGAGCCGAAGACGCTGCGGTTGATCGGCGCGCAGATGGTCGGCGGCGGCGAGGGCATCAAGGAGCGGGCGGACTTCCTGGCCACCGCGATCAGGTTCGGCCTGACCCTGCACGACCTGGGGTCGATGGAGAACGTCTACTCGCCGGCAATCGGCGCGCTGAACGAGCCGATAGTCACCGCCGCGCAGAACGGCCTGGCGAACCTGGCCGGGAGCTGACCATGGCCGGGTTCTCAGGGTGGCTGCGCGAGAACGCCGAGCACTACCTGCTGGTGGACGCGCATCGCCGGCTCGCACCCAGGCTCGGCTCGCCGCCGCCCCGGCCGCCGCACGGACCGAAGGAGATCTTCTGGCTGAAGGTCTTCGCGCCCCTGTACGGGCTACTCCCGTGGCCGATCCGGCACCGGATCATGCGCGCCATGCCGGGCAGCCACCGCAAGACGTGGGCTCCGACGCCTGCCCCGCGTGGGCCTGCGGTCTGACCCTCGACCACTACACCGCATAACACCGGATAAGAAGGAGTTGCAACAGTGGCGCAGATCGTCGGTGACCGGGCCCAAGAGGGCGACGCAATCGTCGATTTCGACGAGAAACTATTCGAGGACATCCAGGCCAAACCGGGAGAGAAGGCCTATGTCTTCATGCACACCGTGCCCTTCGAGGGGTCGGTCGGCCTGGTCAACATGCTGACCACGACCCGGATCAACCGGAAGGGCTTCGACACCAGCCTGATGCTGTACGGGCCGGGCGTGCTGATGGCCTCGGCCACCCGCGGTTTCCCGACCGTCGGCTCGGAGGCCTTCCCCGGGCACCTGGCGTACAACAACCAGCTGAAGACCTTCATGAAGGAGGGCGGCAAGGTCTACGCCTGCCGGTTCGCCATGGCGGCGCTCTACGGCATGCGGGAGACCGACCTGATCGAGGGCGTCCATGCCGATGCACCCGCTGGACGTGCTCGACGCGACCCTGACCGCTCGCAACGAAAATGCCCTCGTCATGCAGACCTGGACGCTCTAGGAGCTAGGGCGACGCTCTAGAGCTACGGGCGTGGGGTCGCTCCGCTTCCGGTGGAGCGACCCCGCGACGGGGCGGGGAACTACATGATCGACATGACCGACCATGCGATGCGCATGGCCCGGATCCGGTGGAGCGGCGCCGAGGACCGGCTGTACCCGGGGCTGATCGCCGAGCCGGCTGGATACGAACGCGCGCTCGGCCAGGTCAAAGCCGTGGTTGACGAGCTGCGTCGGCGCGCCCGGGACCTGCCGGAACTGATCGCCGTCGAGGCGGACGCGGACGACGTGGTCGCGACCGCTTGCCCGGACGGCACAACCATGCCCGTCGACCTGTTGGTCGGCGCGGCGTGCGCGATGCGGGCCCGCGAGATCGCGGTGGGGACGGCGACGACATGACCGTCACCACCCGCGTCGAGCATGCCGTGCGGTGCCAGCTCGTCGACGGTCCGGCGCAGCTCGCCGCGCACTACGCGATCCGCCGGGCGATATTCGTCACCGAGCAGCGCGTATTCGACTCGTCCGACTCCGACGCCCGCGACAGCGCACCGGAGACGCTGCGGGTGATCGGATTCGTGGACGGGACGCCGGCGGGGACGGTCCGGCTGTTCCCGCTCGACCCGGCCGACCCGGGCGGCGAGTGGCAGGGCGATCGGCTGGCCGTGCTGCCCGAGTTCCGCGCCAGCGGGTTGGGTGCACCGCTGGTGCGCTTCGCCGTGGCGACCGCTGGCTCGCTGGGCGGTCGCACGATGATCGCGCACATCCAGCCGGCCAACGAGACGTTCTTCCGCCGCCTCGGCTGGACTCAACGAGGCGAACCGGAGCTCTACGTCGGCCTGCCGCACCTGCCGATGGCGATCCCGCTCACCCGCTGACCGTTGACGTCGGCTCGTACTGGCCGATCATGGTGGCGGCGGTCGGGTTGGGCTTGGTGGCGACCCGGGAGTCCGAGTCGCGCCCGAACTCCCGGAACGCGGCCAGCTTCGGCAACGGATTGGATCCGTCCGGGGTGTCGGCGGTCGACACGTGGACGAACGACACCCCGTCGTCCAGGCACAGCACCCGGTACGGCGACGTCGTCCGGCTGCTCGGTGTGCAGTTGCTCGAACACGGCCTCGATCAGCCGGATGTGCTCGGGCACGGCCTCGGGTCGAACCTGGTAGGTGACCACGACATTGCTGATCAACTGACTGCTCCTTACGGGTGGCGGATGGTGCTTTCGTGCCGGGCTGCGGCCGACGCGAGCCGTTCCAGGTGGTGCGCCCATCCACCCGAGCTGGCCTGCAGGTTCGCCGCCGGAATGCCGCGATGAACCAGCCGCAGGGACGTGCCGTCGGCGTCTGGGGTCAGCGTGATCTCGACGACACTGTCGGCCTGGGTGTCGCGCGGCTGGCTGTCCCAGATCCAGGTGAACGTGATCCGGTGCGGCGGGTCGATGTCGACGTACTGCCCGTGGGCGATGTCCCCGCGCCCGGTCACGTCCATCCGGAACCGGCCACCGGGGCGGGCGTCGAGCTCGGCGGTCGAGGCCTGCCAGACGACGAGCTTCTCGGGGTCGGTGAAGTAGGCGAACACCTCCGCTGGTGCCGCGGCGATGTGGATCTCCTGAACCAGCTCGCCCGCCTGCGTCGACATCAGGCCATCCTCCGCCGCGCGTCCTGCTCGGCCGCCTGCTTGATCGCGGCGAGGCCGTCGTCCCAGAAGCTCTCCAGCAACCGGCGGGCATCGGCCAAGGGCTCCGGCCGCGCGCGGTACAGCCGCCGGGTCCCGACCCGGCGCTCCTGCACCAGACCCGGCGTGCCGCAACACGCGCAGATGCTTCGACACCGCCGGTCGGCTGATCTCGAAGTGCTCGGCGATGGCCCCCGCCGGGCGTTCTCGACCCCACACCAGCCGCAGGATTCTCCTGTCGCCGTGGTTCGGCGATCGCCCTCAACACCGTCTCGTGCACCCGCCAATCGTAACCATTCGGATACGTATCCGACAAGTTACAGATGCCGGGTCCAGCGGCGCGTCAGGTGCGGTGCTCGACCGCATAGAAGTCGCGCAGCGCGCCGACCAGCACGTCGGGCACCTCGAGGGAGGCGAAGTGACCGCCTCGCGGGTGCTCGGTCCAGGAGACGATGTTGGTGTTGTCGCGCTCGGCGAACGGCCTGATCGACTTGAAGTCGTCGGCGAACACGGCGACCCCGATCGGCCCGTGGTTGACGGTGGGCGGGGTGTCCCGGTCGGCGAAGTGGTACCGGCACGCGGTGGCCGAGGTGTTGGTCAGCCACCACAGCGCCACCTGGGTGAGCACCTGGTCGCGGGTGAGCAGGCTGGTGCCGTTGCCGAAGTTCTCGAACAGCTCGTTGTAGGCGAGTTGGCCGACCGGTGAGTCGGACAGCGCGGCCGCGATGGTCTGCGGGCGCGAGCCGTTCATCAGGGCGTAGCCGTTCACGGTCTGGAACCAGCCGAGGAACTCGAGCGCGGCGTGGTCGGCCGGGCTCATCCGCTCGAACTCGGCCGGGTCGCCGGACGGGAAGGAGAACAGCTGGAGCACGTGGGCGCCGAGGAATCCCTCCGGGGCGAGGATCGCGAGCTCGCGGGAGACGATCGCGCCGGCGTCGCTGCCGTGGGCGCCGTAGGAGGTGTAGCCGAGCCCGCGCATCAGGGCGTCCCAGGTGCGCGCCACCCGGGCCATGGTCCACTCGCCGTCGGCCATCGGGGTGCTGAACCCGAAGCCGGGCAGCGACGGGATCACCACGTGGAATGCGTCCTGCGCTCGGCCGCCGTGCGACTCCGGGTCGGTGAGCGGGCCGATCATGTCGAGGAAGTCGACGAACGTGCCGGGGTAGGTGTGGGTGAGCACGATCGGGGTGGCGTCCTCGACCGCGGAGCGGACGTGGATGAAGTGCACGGTCTGGCCGTCGATCTCGGTCAGGAAGTGCGGGAACTCGTTCATCCGCGCCTCCTGCGCCCGCCAGTCGAACCCGGTTCGCCAGTGCTCGACCATCTCGCGCAGGTAGCTGACCGGGGTTCCGTATCGCCAGTCGTCGCCTGGCGCCGGGGTCGGGAAGCGGGTGTTCTCCAGCCGGCGCTGCAGATCGTCGAGGTCGGATTGCGGGATCGCGACCTCGAAGGGCGGACGGTGACGGTGAGTGGCGGGGTTCTTGGTCTCGGTCATGCGGCTACGCTACGAAGGGATTCCGGCACGGTTCGTTCCGGATTTTTTCTTACCTTTCCGGGGCCTTTGATCGACCGCCGGATGTCGTGTTTGGGGCACCATGATCGAGACGTCGGCCCGCCTGTTGGCCCTGCTCGGCCTGCTGCAAACCCGCGGCGTCTGGGCCGGTGCCGACCTCGCCGCGCGGCTCGGCGTGGGGGAGCGGACGCTGCGCAAGGACGTCGAGCGGCTGCGCGGGTTGGGCTACCCGATCGACTCGGTGCGCGGACCGGCCGGCGGCTACCGCCTCGGCGACCACGGTCGGCTTCCGCCGTTGCTGCTCGACGACGACGAGGCGGTCGCGGTGGCGGTCGGCCTGCGGGCGGTGGACAACGTGCGCGGGATCGAGGACGCCAGCGCGCAGGCGATGGCGAAGCTCGAACAGCTACTGCCCGACCGGTTGCGGCGCCGCGTCCGCGCGCTGCACGACAGCACCTCCACCGGGCCGGCGAACACCGGCACCAACGTCGAGGACCCGGTGGTGGACCCGGCGCTGCTCGCCGACCTCGCCATCTCGATCCGCGACCAGACAGCGATCCGTCTCTGGTACCGGGACGACGAACCGATGGAGGTCGAGCCCTACCGCCTGGTGAGCTGGCACCAGCGCTGGTACCTCGTGGCGCGCGAGCGGAGGCCGCGGGTGCTGGCGCTGCCTGCGGGTCGACTGGATGAGGCTGCGGGTCCCCGGCGGCGGCCGATTCGTCCCGGATCCGCTCCCGGGCGGTGACTACCCGGCGTTCGTCCTGCGCGAGGTGGCCTCGACCGGCTGGGCGGTGCACGCCCGCATCGAGGTCGACGCCCCGGCCGCCGACGTGCTGGCGCGGATCAACCCCACCGTCGGCGTGGTCGAGGTCGTCGACGACTGCCACAGCGTCCTGGTGACCGGCGCCGACAGCCTCGAGATCATCGCGGTGTGGATCGGCATGCTCGGGCTCGATTTCCACGTCACCCATCCGCCCGAGCTCGTCGAGCACGTCCGCGCGCTGCGGGACCGCTACGCGCGTGCGCTGCCCGGCTAGCGGTCCCGGAACCTCGCCGCGCTGCACCTGGCGAGATCAGCCTTCGGACGGCTTGGCGTCGCCGTAGTCGTCGTGCCAGTTCCACCACACATACGGCGGGGTCTGGGGGTAGCCCTCGGGCGAGTCCTCCCATTCCTCCTGGCGTCCGAGCGCGGTCATGTCCAGGTAGCTCCAGGTGCTCGCCCATTACCTCGTCGCCACGGTTGTTGACGAAGTAGGTGCGGAACACGCGGTCGCCGTCGCGAATGAACGCGTTCGTGCCGTGCCACTCGTCCACGCCGAAGTCGACGTCGAAGCCGTCGGTGATGGTGTACCAGGGCATCTTCCAGCCCATCCGCGCCTTCACGCGCTCGATGTCCGGCTGTGGCGCGCGCGAGACGAAGGCGAGAGTGGTGTCGCGGGCGTTCAGATGGGCGACGTCGGCGACCTGGTCGGCTACCAGGGAGCAGCCGCGGCAGGCGTGGTCCGGCCAGCCATCCACGCCCGGTTCGAAGAAGGCGCGGTAGACGATCAGCTGACGGCGGCCCTCGAACAGGTCGAGCAGGCTCGCTGTGCCGTTGGGTCCGTCGAACTCGTACTCCTTCTGCACGGCCTGCCACGGCATCCGTCGACGATCGGCAGCCACCGCGTCACGGGCGTGGGTCAGCTCCTTCTCCTTGACGAGCAGTTGCTGGCGCGCAGCCTCCCACTCCTGCGGCGACACGATCGGCGGTGTCTTCATGCGAGATGTCCACCTTCCGGTTCAGGTCCACGCTGGTCAGCGTCTCGGTCGCGCAAGTGTAGGTTATCACTTACGTAAGTGGCAAGCTACGTACGTCATTGCTGTGCAGGTGCTCCGACTATGATCAAGTTGCCATCCGGATCGCGCACCCGTGCGACGCGCTCGCCCCATGGCTGATCGGTCGGTTCCTCCACAATCAACGCGCCTCCCGCGCGCAACTGATCGACTGCAGCATCGCAGTCTTCCGCATAGACCCAGAGGGCAAATCGCGACGACTGGTCGGGAGTGTCGGACGCCGAAGGGTCGAAGCCGAGGCCGAGGTGTGACTCACCAATGTCGATCGCGACGTACCCCGGCTCTCCCTCGTCCGGGAACTGGTATGTCACCTTCCCGCCAAGGACATCCCGATAGAAACGTAGCGCTCGGTTCATGTCGGGCGTAGAGATGATCGGGAAACTGGATCGGAACACGGCCTTATCTCCTCTATGTGGGCGTCCTATCTGGACGACGAACAACTGGGCCTGGCATCGACAATCGCAGATGCTCGGACCCTCCGGCGGGGTCACGGCGCAATGGCCACTTCCCGACGCCGCGCCGGCCGTGTTGCGGACGGGCGTGCCAGGTGCGCGGGCTGGCTACGGCGGATCGAAGGCATGTCTGCTGTCAAGTCCTGGCTGCGTGGGCTGGAGCGTGTGCTTCTGGACCCGACCGCGGCGGCGCCGTTCAGATCCGCCGGCGACACTCGGCAGTGGGTGTGTCAGGCCGCTCGGGCGGGTGACCAGGCGGTTGCCCAGCCGGGCGGACGGCCTAGTGTCCCGTGAGCGAGGTCGTCTTACCCGCCTCCGGCGCCCAGCTGGCGCCCCGCTGCGTTGTCGTCGAGGCCGATACGACGCGGTATCGGCCTTCTACTCCGCCTTGCGGTGCATCCACCTGGATCGCCGGATCCGGGCAAGGAACCTCGCTCACGGGACACTAGCCGCATTTGACGTAGGACTGGATTTCGGCGACTCGTCGGCCTCGGAGCCGGAAGAGATCGATGCCGCGGACCGGTCCACCTGTGCCGGTGTAGCGCCACAGCACGGTGATGCGATCTCGCGCTTCGACCTTCTTCTCGGTGTCGAAGTGTGCGTCCGGGAAGCCTAGAAAGAAGCGCCGCCGCGCTGTTTCGCGTCTGGTCAGCTTTGCAGTAAAGCAGGCTGGGACGTACCGCTGCGTTGAGCCGACATGCCGACGGCGGGAGCCATGGGTCCGCGAGCTGTCAGCGGTGACCCCAGGGCGTCCGATCGGCCACTTGCCTTTAGGGCCGAAGGACCCATCCGCACCGGATACCACCCGAGCAGAGTCACTCGCGAGCATCGGTTCACGCTGGTTGACGAACGAACCAGCAGAGAATCGCTGTTCACGCCTTGATCAACCCGAGACAAGGAACCGGCCATGACACCTCGAATCACCGGCGTGCTGATGATTGCGGCGGCTGTACTCCTGAACGTGGCCTTCGCCGGCCTCGCCTCCGCGTTCGACTACCCGGAGGTCCTCAAGCAGCCGGCCGCCGAGGTCCTGGACTCCTTTCGCGCCTCCCAGGGCGCGGTGACCAGCTGGTTCCTGTTGCTCGCCCTTGGCGCGGCACTGCTTGCCCCGGTCGCGGTGGGCGTCGGGCGGCTGTCGGACTCGCGGGCGATGCGCTGGGCCGTCCCGGTCGGCATCGCGGCCGCCGTCGTGCAGGTCGTCGGCCTGCTGCGCTGGCCGCTGTTGGTGCCGGGCTGGGCCGCCACCTCGGCCGGCGGCGATCCCACCGCTGCGGCGGCGGCTCAGGACGCGTTCAGCACAGCCAACCTTGTGCTCGGCAACCTGATCGGTGAGACCGGCGGATATCTGCTGACCGCGGCTTGGACCGCGCTCGTGCTCATCGCACTCGGCGCGGCGTTCGCCGGCCGGCTGTTCGTGGTGCTCGGCGCGGTATCTGCCGTCCTGATCCTGGTCGGCGTGCTGTCGCCGCTGAACCTGCCACTGGTCGATACGGCCAACTTCGTCGGCTACATCCTGTGGAGCGTCTGGCTGGTGATCTTCGCCATCGTGCTGCTTGTCCGGGGGCGCCGCAGGGCCGGCGCGCCCGACGCGACCGGGACCGCTGTCCAGTGACCCCGCGTGGCGTCACGAGTTCTTTTCATCGAAGAACGGCCACGCTACGTCACGGGATGCGCGCGAAGCTGGTCAACCAGGGTGTCGCGGAGCACGCGGTCCTGGCTCGCTTGGGCGATTAGGGCACGCACCAACTCTCCCTTCGACACTCTGCGGCCGAGGAGGCGGCGGATGTCTAAGGCGAGTTGGTCGAAGTCGGCGGCGGCTTGGTTTTCGAGTAGAACGGTGAACTTGCTCGGTGGGAGGCTGTTACCGGATGACGATTCCACTGCGGTGCTGGGGGGGGTGGACGCGGTTGCCTCTCCCGTCGGGCCGAGCTATTGCGGTGACAAGGGCTGGGCCGCGCGGGCCCGGTGCAGCAGGGCGGCGATCACCGCTATCACGCGATCTTCTCGACCGGTGAGCCACTCGAGCGCGCCTCTTTCGTAGTCGCTGACGTCGACACCCGCGAGCGGTTCAGAGAGGGCAGCCAGTCCGTCGGCCAGTCGGCGATCCCACCATTGGTGGACCGTCTCGTGAAGGCGCTGCGGGCTGGACGGGTCGGGATGGTCGTACGGTGGGCGGATCGCCAGCGGTTCACTGGTGATCGGCAGTGTCGGCAGGGTCGTCATGGCTCAAGCCTACGGCATGCCGCAATGCCGTCATGCCGTCATTACCGAGGCGGGTGTCCAGCCGCGCCGCGGGCGACGTCGGGCGGCAAGACACTTGCGGATCGGGGCGGTCACCGGGACGCTCGAAGGTATGCCTGGCGCGGCGGACCTGGTGATCTGGTTGCAGCCCGTTCACGGCGAGCCTTCTCGGTCCGCAGCACCGAGTTCGACAGCGTCGATGACGCACTGAACCGGCTTGACGTGGCGCTCACGGACGGGTTGAGCATGCGTTTCTTCGGCGAAGGTCAACTGGGACAGGTGGCGAATACGCCAACATTGGTCAACTTCAAGCACATCGTTGCGTTGAGGGTGTGGCCGGCGGACGCCGAGACGGCGAAAAAGCCCGGCCAGTACCTCTAATCGCAGCCGTACGAGGATCGGCTTGAACCGGTTTGCCGGCTCATTCCAGATAGTCGCGGAGCAATCGAGACCGAGATGGGTTGCGTAGTTTCGTCATGGTTCTGGACTCGATCTGCCGTATCCGCTCTCGGGTCACGCCGTATACCTGACCGATCTCGCCGAGGGTGCGGGGCCGGCCGTCGGTGAGTCCAAACCGCAGGCGAATGACGCCCGCCTCGCGCGCGGACAGCGTGCCCAGCGCGGACCGCAGCTGGTCCTGCAGCATGGTGAAGGTCACCGCCTCCACGGCCACCACGGCCCGCGGAATCCTCGATGAAGTCACCCAACAAGGAGTCGCCGTCCTCGCCAATGCTCTGGTCGAGGCTGATCGGTACGCGGGCGTACTGCTGGATCTCGAGCACCTTCTCCGGGCTGATGTCCAGCTCCGTGGCCAGCTCGTCCGGGCTGGGCTCGCGGCCCAGCTGCTGGAACAGATCGCGCGCGACGCGGCCTAGCTTGTTGATCACTTCGGCCAGATGCACCGGGACCCGGATCGTGCGGGCCTGGTCGGCCATCGCCCTGGTGATCGCCTGGCGGATCCACCAGGTGGCGTAGGTGGAGAACTTGTAGCCCTTGACGTAGTCGAACTTCTCCACGGCCCGCATCAACCCGAGATTGCCCTCCTGGATCAAGTCCAGGAACGCCATGCCGCGCCCGGTGTAGCGCTTGGCCACCGACACCACCAGCCGAAGGTTGGCCTCTAACAGGTGGTCCTTCGCCCGCTCGCCGTCCCGGACAATCCAGCGCAGATCGCTCAGCTGCGACGCACGCCGAACAGATCCCGAGGCGGTGCGCAGCCGTTCGGCTGCAAACAAGCCGGCCTCGATCCGCTCAGCGAGCACGACCTCCTCGTCGGCCTTGAGCAACGCAACCCTGCCGATCCGCCGGAGGTAGGCGCGCACCGAGTCAACTGCGATATCCAGCTCACCGTCCCGGCGGTCAGCGGGCGACGCCTGCCACTCCTCGTAATCCGGTGGCTCGTACATCGGCGGCGCGCCCGGACTCTGCACGGTGTTACCGACGCTCGTTCGGACTTGCTGGCTCGACGCAAATCAGGCCGTCATCCGATGGGGGCCTAGCCGACATGGCCGTGGCAACCCGCGCTGCCGCGACCCGGATGGTCACGTCTTCGTGCCGAGAATGTCGGACGTTCTCGACCCTACCCCCACCAGGCACTTTGCGGGCTGGCTGACAGCAACCAAGCCCATGATCGCCGTTTCGGCAGCGTGGCCCGCGACGAGTCGGGGTCAGCCGGCCGCCTTGGCCCGCGCCCTGGCTCGCCCGCGGGTCGTCGGGTCGAGCTCGGCCTTACGGACCCGGACCGCGCCCGGCGTGACCTCGACGCACTCGTCCGGTGCGCAGAACTCGAGCGCCTGCTCCAGGTTCATCGGCTGCGGCGGGGTCAGCCGCTCCAGTTCCTCGCCGGTCGACGAGCGGATGTTGGTCAGCTTCTTCTCCCGGGTGACGTTGACGTCGAGGTCGTCGCCGCGGGTGTGCTCGCCGACCACCATGCCGGCGTAGACCGTGGTACCCGGCCCGACGAACAGGGTGCCCCGGTCGGCGAGTTGGCCGACGGCATAGCCGGTGACCGCGCCGGCGCGGTCGGCCACCAGCGAACCGGTGTGCCGGGTGCGCAGCCCGCCGACCCAGGGCCGGTAGCCGTCGAAGACGTGGTGCGCGATCCCGGAGCCACGGGTCGCGGTCATGAAGTCCGTCCGGAAGCCGATCAGGCCGCGCGCGGGTACGAGGTAGTCCACGCGGAGGCGATGGCCGCCGCGGGCCATGGTCACGAGCTCGCCGCGGCGGGCGGCGAGCAGCCGAGTGATCGATCCGAGGTGCTCGGCGGGGACGTCGACGCTGAGCCGTTCGAACGGCTCGTGCAGCATGCCCTCGATGCGCCTGGTCACCACGTCCGGCTTGCCGACGGTCAGCTCGAAGCCCTCCCGCCGCATGGTCTCGACCAGGATCGCCAGCGCCAGCTCGCCGCGTCCCAGCACCTCCCAAGCGTCCGGCCGCGGGGTCGGAAGCACCCGGAGGCTGACGTTGCCCACCAGCTCCGCGTCCAGCCGACCCTTCACCAGCCGAGCCGTCAGCTTGGTCCCCGGACTGGCGTCGCGCCCGGCGAGCGGCGAGGTGTTGATGCCGATGGTCACCGTGATAGCGGGCTCGTCGACCTCGATCCTGGGCAGCGGGCGCGGATCGTCGGGATCGGTCAGGGTGTCGCCGATGGTCAGTTCGGGGATACCGGCCACCGCGACCAGATCACCCGCCTCGGCGGTGTCCGAGGGCACCCGCCGCAGGCCCTCGGTCCGCAGCAGCTCGGCGATCTTGACCCGGGTGACGGAGCCGTCTGCGCGGCACCAGCCGACCTGCTGGCCCCGGCTCAACCGTCCATTACGGACGCGGCACAGCCCGATCCGGCCGAGGTAGCTGGTCGCGTCGAGGTTGGTGACCTGCGCCTGGAGGGTGGCGGTTGGATCGCCGCCCGGTGCCGGGATCGTCGCGACCAGCGCCTCGAACAGGGCCGCGAGCCCCGGCGCGTCGGGAACCTCGCCGTCCGGAGGACGGGTGCGCGAGGCCCGCCCGAAGCGGGCGGCGGCGTAGACCACCGGCAGGTCGAGCAGCCCGTCGGTCACCTCGTCGCCGAGCTGGAGCTCCTCGGCGAGCTCGATCAGCAGCGCGAGGGTCTCGTCCACCACGTCGGCGGAGCGTGCGTCTGAACGATCCGTCTTGTTCACGACGAGCACGACCGGCAATCGCGCTTCGAGCGCCTTGCGCAGCACGAATCGGGTCTGCGGCAGCGGCCCCTCGCTGGCGTCGACGAGCAGCAGCACGCCATCCACCATGGACAGCCCGCGCTCGACCTCGCCGCCGAAGTCGGCGTGGCCTGGCGTGTCGATCACGTTGACGGTCAGCCGGCGGCCGGAGACCAGTGTCCAGTCGACAGCGGTCTGCTTGGCAAGGATCGTGATGCCTTTCTCCCGCTCCAGGTCGCCCGAGTCCAACACCCGGTCCACCGGTTCGGCGCGCTCGCTGAATGCGCCGGCTTGCCGGAGCATGGCGTCCACCAGCGTGGTCTTGCCGTGGTCGACGTGCGCCACGATGGCCACGTTGCGGAGATCCTGCACACTTCCACGCTAGCCCGACCCGGCCCGGCCGGGATGTGGTGGAGGGTTGGGGCGTGTCCTAGTGTCCTGAGTCGGAAGTCCGGCACATCTCTCCGGCGCCCAGATGGTGCCTCGCTGCGTGCTCCTCGTCGCCGATATGCCAGATATCGGCTCCTCCTCGGCCTTGCGATGCATCCATCTGGATCACCGGATACCTGCACCGGACTCCCGACTCAGGACACTAGTGCGCGCCGATACGGATCACGTCCTGGCCGCCGCCCGCAGCGCGACGTACTCGATCTTGAGATCGCGGTCCTTGTTCACCGCGTCGAGAGCCTCGCCGGAGACCCTGTCGATGCGGTCGGCGATACCTGCGGTGTTGAGCACGCACAGCATGCGCACGAGGTGGGCGAGGCGGATCTCGTCCGGCTCGGTCGGCCGCGGGTCTGCCCCCGAAGCCAGTGCGACGGTGCGCTCGACGACGGGGACCTCGTGGTGCAGGCCAGCGGCCTGCAGCGCAGTGACCAGGCTGTGCCGGATGGCCGCAGGCGGCAGCCCACACAGTTTGCCCATCTGGTCCTCGTCCAGCGGGAAAAGCGTGCCTCGATCCCGCAGGTGGATGAGCTGGAACGCGTACGCCTCCCCGTAGCTGCAGTACGGGCAGCCGTAGATCAACGAGACGGTGGTCCCGACGAGGTGGGTGCGCAGCCCGCCGAAGGCCCTGAGCGTCAGGAGGTACCTGGGCATGTGGTGGCAGAACCAGAACAGCGCCCGCAGCGGACCGAACTGCCGCACGACCGGTCCCATCACCCTCGGCGTGCAACCCCACATCTGGTTGCCGAGCCGTTCCAAGATCGCAACTGCGCCCCGCTGCAGCGGGCTGGAAGACACGCCGAAGACCCCCCACCAACGAATGACGCCATCGTACCCGGGCACTGTCTGTCACCGGCCGCCGAATCGGTTCGCCGGCCAGCCGTGGCCGCTCGGTCCTCGACCTTCATGACCGGCCCGCAGCTGCCAGGAATGGAAAGATTCCAGCCAGCCGGTAGCCGGGATGGGCGCCTGCCGCGACGACAGGGCGCCCGGCCGACTTCATCGTTAGCCAGCATGACGGCTCTCCCCGACACGGCGGATAGTGCTCGGTGGCTCGTCGCCGGCCGATACCGGGTCCGGTCGGTGCTGGACCGCAGCGGTAAGGACCTGGTCTGGCTGGCCGAGGACCGGCTGCTTCGTCGATCGGTCGCGCTCAAGCGGTTCCCGGTGAACGGCACCGGGACCGCCGAGCGCACGGCGGCTCACCGGCGCGCGCTCCGCGAGGCGCAGGCCGCGGCGCTGGTCGACCACCGGGGTGCGGTGCGGATTTACGACGTGGTCAAAGAGGACGGCGGCAGCTGGATCGTGATGGAACGGTTGGCCGGGCGGACGCTACGGGAAGTGCTGGTCACCGACGGACCGCTGTCGATCGCGGCGGGCCGAACGGTCGGCATGCGCATCCTTGAGGCGCTGCGGGCCGTCCACCGGGCCGGCCTCGTACATTGCGACGTCAAGCCGGGCAACGTGCACCTCTGCGACAGCGGGCGGGTGGTGCTGGCCGATTTCGGGATCGCGTCTGCCGCCGGCGAGCCGGCCCACTCTCCGACCGGCGAGTTCACCGGCAGTCCGGCCTACGTGGCGCCGGAACGCATCCAGGGCGGTGAGATTGCGCCGGCGTCGGACCTCTTCTCGCTCGGCGCGACGCTGTTCGCTGCCGTGGAGGGCAGGTCGCCGTTCCTGAAGGATTCGCCGTCCGACACCCTGCTCGCGGTTCTCCTGGACCCGCCGCCTCCACTGCTGCGAGCTGGTCCACTACGTCCGGTCATTGAGGGGCTACTGGCCAAGGATCCCGAGCGACGACTCACCCTGGATCAGGCCTACGCCGTCCTGCGGGCGGTGCGGACGGCTGCTGACAGTCCGCGGTGGACCAAGGTTGAGACCAGACCTTGCGAGCGGAGTGGGCAAGGAGGTGAGCGCACCGCGCTGGACCAGCCTCCGCGCCCTGCCGCCGCCCTTCCCGGAGGTGGGTGAGCAGCCGGTGGCTACCCCATCCGCCGACGGCGGGCCGATAATCCACGGCGTGGAGCCAGAGCGCGAGCGGGGTGATCGGGGAACAGCGGCGCGAGCCGACTCCTTGCGGGTGATCATTGCTGAAGACGACGTCCTGCTCCGCGAGGGCCTGGCCAGCTTGCTCGAACGATCCGGCTTCGACGTCGTGGCTCAGGTCGGCGACGCCGTGCAGCTCCCCGCGCTGGTCCGGCAGCTGAACCCGGAGCTGGTCGTGGTGGACATCCGCATGCCGCCGACCCATACCATCGAGGGGCTGCAGGCGGCCCAACTGATTCGGGAGGAGTTCCCCGACACCGGCATTCTGGTGCTCTCGGCCCATGTCGACGTGGAGCACGCCATGGAGCTGCTCGCCACCGGGAAGGGCATCGGATACCTGCTGAAGACCAGGGTCGGCGACGTAACGGAATTCATCGACGCCCTGCAGCGAATCGCCCGCGGCGGTTCGGTGGTCGACCCGGCGCTGGTGCAGGAGCTCGTGTCGGTGCGCCGGCGCCAGGACCCGCTGGACGCGCTGAGCGCCCGGGAGCGCGAGGTGCTGGCCTTGATGGCCGAGGGACGGTCCAACGCCGGCATCGCCCGCAGGCTCTGGGTTACCGAGGGGACGGTCGAGAAGCACGTGCGCAGCATCCTGGCCAAGCTGAGCCTCCCGGAGACCGACGATGACCACCGTCGGGTGCTGGCCGTGGTCGCCTTCCTCGACGTCCAGTAACGCCGCTCGGGGCGGCTTCAGCGCCCGGCTGGCTCGCTGGGCTGGTCACGACCGCCCTCGGCAGAGTGCAGCAGCAGAGTCTCGATCGCCCGCGCGGACAGCACCGATTTCGCGATGAACCCGACCGCCGGACTCTCCTCGATCAGATCGGCGAAATCGTCCTCGGCGTGCCCGGATATCAAGATCAGCCGCCCGGGATCGAGCCCATCGGTGGAGGTGAGTCGCCGGGCCAACTCGAAACCACTCTCGCCACCGAGATCGATATCGACGAGTGTCACGTCGGGGCGCAGTTCGGTCACCCGGCTGATCGCCTCCGCACCCGTCGAGGCGACTCCAATGACCCGCATGCCCTGCCGTTCGAGCAGCACACTGGCAGCCCGAATGAAGTCCGGGTTGTCGTCGACGATCATGCAACGCAAGGCCACGTGATCAGGTTATGACGCGGGGGCCCGGCTGCCATTGCAGCTACCCGCCAAACCGCCCCGTCGCCGCCGCACCGCCCGGCCGCTCAGCGGTGTGGCGTTCCTTCCTGCTAGCGGTAATCCGGTTTGGCCGCTGGCCGTGACGACAGCGCCGGCCTCGAGGGCAATCCTCGGCTGGTGCGTCCACCAGCGACCGTGGCCGACCCCAGCGGCGCCGGCCCATCGGCCCGCGCGCCCGATCCGAGGCGATGGCGGGCGCTGGTGGTCACTCAGTCGGCGGCGTTCATGGTCTTGCTGGACGTCAGCATCGTCAACGTCGCGCTGCCGTCCATCCAGCGTGACCTCGCCATGTCACCATCGACCGCGCAGTGGGTGGTGTCCGGTTACGCCTTGGCGTTGGGTATCACGCTGGTGCCGGCCGGTCGGCTCGGAGACTCCATCGGCCGGCGGCGGATGTTCCTGATCGCGCTGGCGTCGTTCGTGGTGACCAGCGCACTGACCGGCGCGGCTCCCAGCGCCGAGCTGCTGATCGCTGCCCGGCTGGTGCAGGGTGTCGCCGGCGGCATGCTCGTCCCGCAGAACTCCGGGCTGATTCAGGAGCTGTTCCAGGGTGCCGAGCGCGGCCGGGCGTTCGGGATCATGGGCGGAACGGTCGGGGTGGCCACCGCCGCCGGCCCGGTGATCGGCGGGCTGATCCTGACGCTGGACACCGGCCCGAACGACTGGCGATGGGTGTTCCTCGTCAACGTGCCGGTTGGCCTGGTCGCACTGTTTCTGGCGGCTCGGTTCGTACCTTCAACGGCCGGCAAGGATTGGCGCGACGTGCACCTGGACCTGGTCGGTTCGCTGCTGCTCGGTGGTGGTGTGCTGGCGCTGCTGCTGCCCCTGGTCGATGCCGGCACCGGAGGTCTGAGCGGGCTGTGGTGGATGTGGGGGCTGGCGATCCTGCTGCTTGCGGCGTTCGGTTGGTGGGAGCAGCGCACCGTGCGGCACGGGCGGCAGCCGCTGCTGAACCCGAAGTTGACACGCATCCCGGGCTACCTGGCCGGCTCCGGTATCGGACTGGCCTACTTCATCGGGTTCACCGGGGTGTGGCTGGTGCTGGCGCTGTACCTGCAGGACGGACTGGGCTACTCGCCGCTGCAGTCGGGTCTGGCCGTGACGCCGTTCGCGCTCGGCGTCGCCGTGTCGGCGGTGATCGCCGGCCGGCTGGTACCTCGGTTCGGTCGCTGGCTGACGGTGTTCGGGCTGACCGCGATGGCGTTCGGCCTCTTCGCAACGGCGCTCGTGCTTGGTCAGACCACCGGTGCCGCCGCGGCACGAGACGTCGTTGTGCCGTTGCTGGTCGCCGGGCTCGGCGGCGGCATGGTGACCTCGCCAAACATGACGCTGACCCTACAGAACGTGCCGGTGGAGATGGCCGGCGCCGCGGGCGGCGCGATGCAGACCGCACAGCGGGTCGGCGCGGCGATCGGCACCGCTGCCCTCGCCACGATCTTCTACGGCGTCCTCGTCGGCAGCGGGGAGCAGTACTCGGCTGCGATCTCTGCTGCGCTGCTCGCCGCGGCCGGCTTCATGGTGATCGCGCTGCTACTGGCCCTCGCCGACCTTGCCGGGCAACTGCGGCGCCGCCGGAGCCGCCCGCGCCACAGTGACGCCGGCAGCCGGTGGACCACTCGTCAGCACGGGATGCCGGAGCCGTTGGCTCCAGTGGCGCTGGCGTCCATCCGGGTTCCGCCCGCGCAAGTCGTCAGTGGCGATCACATCGGTTAGCGTTTCGGCACGGGAGTGATGTTGGTGGCGCGGCGCTGGCAGGGAACGCCAGTCGTGCGCTGGTTGAGCAGAGTGCTCGCCAGCGTGGCGATTGTGGCCGCGCTGACTGGCTTCGTGGTGTTCCTGAGGCCGTACATTTCGCCGGATCACCTGTTGATCCTCTACCTGCTCGTGGTGTTGCCGATCGCCGTTGTGTGGGGCACCGGGCTGGCGGTGGTCACCTCGGTGCTGAGCGTTGCGGCCTACGTGTACTTCTTCGTTCCGCCGCTGAACTCGCTGGAGGTACCCGACGCGCAGAGCGTCCTCGAACTGGGTGTCTTCGTCATCACCGCGGTCGTGGTGGGGGAGCTGGCGGCCCGGCTCCGGCGCGCTGCCAGGGCGTCGGCCCGGCTGACCGAGGAGCAGTCCGCCTTGCGCCGGGTCGCGACGCTTGTCGCTCAGTCGGTCCCGCCGTCGGTGGTGTTCGAGGCCGTCACCCGGGAGGTCGGCCTGCTCTGCGGCGCAGATCTCGCACGGATGGAGCGCTACGAGTCGGACGGGACCGTGACCGGCGTGGCCGCCTGGAGCATGGCGCCCGAGGTCCTGGCCGTGGGCACCCGGTTCGAACTCGACGGGCTGAGCGTGGCACGAGACGTCCGGCGGACCGGATCACCGGTCCGGCTGGACAGTTTCGTGGGCGCCTCTGGGGTGATCGCCGAGGAAGCGCGTGCACTCGGCATCCGCTCGTCGGTCGGCTGCCCGATCGTCGTGGCCGGACGCCTGTGGGGCGTGATCGCCGCCTCCACGAAGGGGGATCCCTTCCCGGCGAACACGGAGTCCCAGATCGCGAGCTTCACCGAGCTCGTCGCCACCGCCATCGGAAACGCCGAGTCCCATGACGAGCTGACGGCCTCGCGCGCCCGCATCGTCGCCACCGCCGACCAGACCCGTCGGCGCATCGAGCGCGACCTGCATGACGGGGCCCAGCAGCGCCTGGTGTCACTGGCCCTGCAGCTGCGCGCGGCGCAGGCGGCGGTGCCGTCCGAGCTGGACGAACTCGCCGCCGAGATCGACCGCGCCGTCGCCGGACTGTCCGCCGCGCTGGACGAACTCCGTGAGATCGCCCGCGGCCTCCATCCGGCGGTGCTCGCGGAGGGGGGCCTCGTACCTGCCCTCAAGGCGCTTGCTCGCCGCTCGTCCATCCCTGTCGACCTCGTCGTTCGCATCGATCGGGGGCTCCCGGAGCCGGTCGAGATGAGCGCCTACTACGTCATCTCCGAGGCGATGACGAACTCGGCCAAGCACGCGCACGCCTCGGCCGTCACGGTCACCGTTGAGGCGGCGGGAGAGCTCCTTCGGGTCGTCGTTCACGACGACGGCGTGGGTGGCGCCGATTTCACCGGAGGAACCGGTCTCACCGGATTGAAAGACCGCGTGCAGGCGCTCGGTGGCCGCCTTGCCGTCGACAGTCCGCGCGGGTCGGGGACCACCCTGCGAGCGGAGCTGCCGCTCGCCGGAGCTGGACCCACCCCAGCGGGAACCCGCCTTCCCGGCGACCGCACAACCGCCCGGCGCTGATCCGGACCTGTTGGCTCCGCACTGGCGTCGAGCGGTTCGAGGCGGCCGTCGTCGCAGCTCCGACGTGCTGCGCGCCAGGCGGCTCCGGTAGCCGGATCGGGCATGTTACGGCTGGCAGGTAGCCGGCTGTTGCAGCCACCCGGGCAGTCAGACGGACGGTGGCCGTGACGACACGTGCCCCGCAGAACGCAATTCTTGCTGTCATGGATGTTGCCGTCCGGTCGATCTCTCGCGACCACCAACCGACCCGCTTCGTGCCGACCCCCCGCCCCCGCCATCAACGGCGGTCGGGCGCCGAGGACCGCGAAGCCAACGGGCGGGGCGGACCGGCCGACAGCACGGCAGCTATCACGGTTGGGAAGGCCCCGCGAGTTGATGATCTCGGACCCGACGACGCGCCCGTTCATCCCGTATTCGTCGATTCGAGTGGCCGGCGAAGCCGACGGGTCAATCAGATGGGGTGGGTGATCTCCGCCGCCTGCCTGGTCTACATCGGCCTGATCGCAGTCGGCATCAGCGGTGCACACCTAGGTCCACTGCTGGACATCCCTCCGGTGGCGCAGCGCGTCGTGACCTTCCCGGACAGCAGTCCCGGCCCGCCCGGCGCCCTCGAGCTCCCGCCGCCGGCCACACCGCGCGCGCCCGCACTGGCGGCACGCCGGCCCACCACCAAGGGTGCGCCTGCGTCCGCAGCGCGGGCGGCCGGCGCCACGGTGCGGCCGAGGACGTCCGCCTGACGAAGCCCTTGGAGCGCATCGCCGTGACGTCGTCCGTCCCGCGCCGCCGCAGGCGGCCCACGCAGCATCGTTCTGCCAAACGCCGACTGGTCCGGCCCAAGTGGTTCCTGATCGGGCTGGTGGTCACGATGTTCTGCAGCGCCCTGGTGCTCAACGGTTTGGTCCGCTCCGAGATCGGTGTCGACCAGCAGGGTGCCGGAATCGACGGAGACGACTCCCACGTCCCGCCGTCGATCAGCGGCGGCGGTCCCGTCCTGGACCTGACTCAGGGCCGCCAGCAGAGCTTGTCGATGCCTCCGAAGAAGGTGGCGCTGACCTTCGACGACGGCCCGGACGAGACGTGGACCCCGCAGGTCCTCGCCGTGCTGGCGAAGTACCACGTGCCTGCGACGTTCTTCGTTGTCGGCTCCTCGGTTGCGCGGCACCCCGACCTGGTGCGGCAGATCCGGTCCCAGGGCTCGGAGATCGGCATCCATACCTTCACCCATCCCGATCTCGCCGAGGTCTCGCCGTGGCGGGTCGACCGGGAGATGACCGAGACCCAGCTGGCGCTGGCAGGTGCGACCGGCGAGCTGGGCTACCTGCTCCGTCCGCCTTACTCGTCGGAACCCAGCGCGCTCGACGACCAGCGCTTCGGGGTCGTATCCCGCCTCGGCACGCAGGGCTACGTCACGGCGCTCGTCGACATCGACAGCCGCGACTGGGAACGCCCCGGTGCCGCGGCCATCGCGCACAACTCGGTCCCGGAGGACGGCAAGGGCGGGGTCGTGCTGCTGCATGACGCCGGCGGGGACCGTAGCCAGACCGTCGAGGCGCTGGACCAGCTGATCCCGGAGATGCAGCAGGACGGCTATACCTTCACGACCCTGTCGAGCCGGTGTGGGTCTGCCGCCGGCGAACTTCCCGGCCGGCCCGGTCGATGTGGCACTCGGCCGGACCATGCTCGTCGCCGTTGGCGATTGCCGAAGGGCTCGTCGCCGCGCTCGAGTGGAGCCTGCTGCTGGTCGGTGGGGCGGTGGCGCTGCGTGGCCTGGTGGTGATGGCCGTGGCCGTCCGGCATCGGCGACGGCAGCGCCGGATCCGGCGCAGCAGAGGTGATCGGCCCGAACGCCCGGTCACCGAGCCGGTATCGGTGGTCGTGCCGGCGTTCAACGAGAAGGAGTGCATCGCCGCCACGGTGCGCTCGCTCGTCGCGTCCACCCAACCGGTCGAGATCATCGTCGTCGACGACGGCTCAACCGACGGCACCGCCGAGCTGGTCGAGGGCCTCGGGCTGTCGGGCGTGCGCCTGCTGCGGCAGCCGAACTCCGGCAAACCCGCGGCTTTGAACACGGGCATCGCCGCGGCATCCCACGACATCGTGGTCCTGATCGACGGCGACACCATCGTTCGAGCCGGACACCGTCGCCGCATTGGTGCAACCGTTCGCCGACCCGACAGTCGGCGCGCGTCGCCGGCAATGCCCGGGTGGCCGACCGCGCGCGACTCCTGTCCAAGCTCCAGCACATCGAGTACGTGATCGGCTTCAACATCGACCGCCGGGTACAGGACTCCTGGGGCGTGATCACCACCGTGCCCGGCGCGATCGGCGCATTCCGCACCCGCGCGTTGCGCAGCATCGGCGGGATCAGCCCGGACACCATCGCCGAGGACACCGATCTGGCCATCGCACTCGGCCGGGCCGGCTGGCGGATCGTCTTCGAACCGACCGCCCGAGCCTGGACCGAAGCCCCGGCGACCCTGGGCCAGCTGTGGCGCCAGCGCTACCGCTGGAGCTACGGGATCATGCAGTCGCTGTGGAAGCACCGCCACGCGATCGTCGAGCGCGGCAGCTCCGGCCACATCGGACGGGTCGGGCTCGGGCTCACCGCGCTGTTCCAGATCGTGCTGCCGCTGCTCGCGCCGATGGTCGACATCTACCTCGTCTACGGGTTGCTGTTCCTCGACCCCGTCGTGACCGCGGTGGCCTGGGCAAGCGTGCTCGTCATCCAGCTGGGCATCGGCGCGGTCGCCTTCCGGCTCGACGGCGAGCCGATGCGGGCACTGTGGCTGCTACCGGCCCAGCAGCTCGTATACCGCCAGCTCATGTACGCCGTGCTCATCCAGTCCATCGCCACCGCCGTGGCCGGCGTCGCGCTGCGCTGGCAGAAACTCCCGCGCACCGGAGCTTTCACCGCCGCGCCCGCTGCGACCAGTGCGCCGACCTTCGCTGCATCCACGGCTCCCGGACGGGCTCAGCCATGAGGAGGAACCGCCACCGCTGCGCGCTGCTGCTCGCCGCCGCCGCCGCCACGCTGCTCACCGCCTGCGGGGCCACCCCGCCCACACCCGCAGATCCACCCACGTCGACCACGACCACGTCGACCACGACCACGCCGACCACGACCACGCCGAGCCCCGCCCCGACCCCGGCGCCGACCTCCGATGCGCCGGTCGCTGCCCGGGTGACGCGGCAACAGGTCGAGGTGACCTTCTATTCGGCAGCCGACAACGACCCGCCGGGCAGCTCCGAGATCGCCCATCCGAACACCCGGCACTCCGTCGCCGGCGGCAGCGGCACCTATCAGGACCCGCTCACTCTGGCCACCGACCCCCGCGAGATCCGGCCCGGTGTACTGGTCTACTACCCGCGGCTGCAGAAGTACTTCGTCATGGAAGACGACTGCGCAACCTGCATCCAGCAGTGGACCGCCACCCGCACCCCACATGTAGACCTGTGGATGCCCGCTCCGATGGGCTCCGCGGTCGACAGCTGCGAAGCGGCCCTCACCCCCGACAACCGCGACACCATCGAGGTCAACCCGCCACCTGGATTACCCATCGACCCTCGACCCCTCTATGACTCCGCCGGACATTGCTGGCCGTCGACCTGACCAACGCGATCAGGTACGGGACCTCGCGGCGAGCTAGTGCCGACTCAGCGCTTGACCGGGAACCACAGGCCGCACGGTTTCACGAGCTGGCTACCACGGCATCGCCGATGGGCGTAGCCCAGTCGATTCGGTAGCGCTGCGCCGGGCCGAACGCCTTCTCCGGCCGCATGGCCGTCTTCATCAGCAACCGCATCAGCACCGGCATGGTGGCTCTGCCGAGCGGGCCGGGCGCCTTCAGGTTGTTGATCTTCGCCGCGCGGGCGGCGATGCCTTCCACTCTCGGCCGGCGCATCCGTTCGTACGCAGCGAACGCCGACGGCGCGTCCGGCAGGTCACGCAGGCAGCGGGCCAGCTCGATCGCGCTCTCGATGGCCAGCGACGCGCCCTGCCCCGAGCTGTTGGACGGCGCGTGCACCGCGTCGCCGATGAGCACGAGACTGTCGCGGTGCCAGCGCGGCACGCTCGGCATGATGTGCAGCGAGCCCGTGATCGTCAGCCGGTCGGGCGCGATGGCTCGGACCAGGTCGCCGCCGGGATCGTCGTCACCGTACGTCTCCCGCAGCCGGCGCAGCCACTCCTCCGCCGACACCGCCCTGGCGTCGGTGAGGCTCATCGGCCGGTCCTGTGGGAGGTTGGCGCCGAAGCCGGTGCGCCCGTCCGGGTACCGCCAGTACAGGTAGTACGCCCGCTTGCCGAACGTGAACTGCATGGTGCCGGTCCCGGTCGGCACGGGCCGGTCGACGACCGACTCGAAGCCAAGCGTGCCGGTGTAGCCGGGGCCGGGTGCGGCCGGGTCGATCAGGCCGCGAACTGTCGAGTGCACACCGTCCGCGCCAACCAGCACGTCGGCCGCCGCGGCACTGCCGTCGGCGAACCGGGCGGTCACCCCGTCGGACTCGACCACCGACACGAGACGCTTGCCGTGCTCGAACCGGATTCCCTCGGCCACCGCCACGTCGTACAGCGCCCGGTAAAGGTCCGCGCGGTGCACGAGCTGCATCGGCGGCAGCCCGGCAAGGCGCGGCAGTTCAACCGCCTTGGCGCCGAACGACATCACCGATCTGGTGATCGGCAGCCCGCGCGCCGTGACGGCGTCCCGCGCGCCGACGACCTCCAGCGCGGCAAGGCCGTTGGGCGCGATCGCAAGCGTGCCGCCGATGCCATCCGCGATGCTCGGATGGGCCTCGTACACCGTCGCGTCGATGCCGGCCTTGCGCAGCGCGAGCGCCGCGACCGGGCCGGCCACACCGCTGCCGATCACCAGCGCGCTTCCTACCTTGCTCATTGCTCAGTCCTCCCTCTTTCGGCCAGTTCGGCCAGCTCGGCCGGCATCTCCCCGGTCGCGTGCCACTTGCGCCACATCGCCAGGTCGGGAAACGTCTCGGTGGTCAGCTCGTGCAGTAGTCCGCGCACCCAGGCGACCTCGGCTTGGCGGACCGCCAGCTCGTACTCGTCCTCGACCAGGAACAGCCTCGGCACCTCCGCGCCGTGCTCGGCGAGCGATGCATGGCGGGCCGCGACCACCCGCTCCAGCTCATCCAGCCGCGCCCGCAAGGCACCCACCACCTCGTCGGGCGGCAGCACGGCCAGCACCGACAGACCGGCCTTGAACCGTGGGCGCTCCGGCTGCGGCGTGGCGATCAGCTCATGCACCCAGTCCCGCAGCTCCGCTCGACCGGCATCGGTGATCCGGTAGATCGTGCGCTCCGGCCGCGCCCCCTCGCGATGGCTCTCGACGACCTCGAGGAAGCCGTGCTTGGTCAGGTTGCGCACCACCGTGTACAGCGAGCCCCACTTGATCTCCATGTCCTCGTCCTTGCCGCGGGCACGCAGCACGGAGGCGATCTCGTAGGGGTGCATAGGGCGCTGCACCACGGTCGAGAGCACAGCCAGCGCCAGCAGGTTCGCCACCTTCCTCGGTCTGGCCATCCGGGTCTCCTCGTCGACGTATATTTGTTGGCGAGTATACGTCGACGAGCAGGCAAAGCAAGGAGGCCGTTCCTTCCACTGTCTGAGCGGTCGCGGACGACGTGCGCGGTCTGGCGCTTAGGTCCGTTTCGCCAGTATTTCGGCGGCGAGGCCCAGAGCCGAGGCGGCGATGCGGGTATCGAGCCCTGCACCTTGGTCTGCTGCGTATCGCAGCCAGCGCGCGAGGTGCGGCGCGACGGCCGGGGACATGGTGCTGATCCAGTGCGCGGTGCGGGTGCGGGCGTTCGCGGCGACCTCGGTGGTGCCGTCGGCGTAGTGGGCGATCACATCGGGTCGAGTGGCAGACGGCCCGTGCACGGTCCAACGTCCCGCGGTGGTGTGCGCCGCGAGATCTTCCAACGCATCCGCGGCCGCCCGCAGCAGCTCGGGCAGATCGTCGGCCTTGTGCACCGCGCCCAATTGGATCACATCCAGCGCGCGGGGGGGTGTGCGGCTGGACGACCGGCGTGTGCGCCGTTCTGCGCTGTGGCCCGGGTTCATTCCGGAGCGCATGCACAGCGGGCCCGGCAGGGCGGCGGCCCGGTTCAGCGTCGCGTGTAGAGCCGGTCGAGGTATGCGCCCAGGCCGTCGAGGTTGAGCAGCGAGCCGGATCAGCGCCAGCGGCGGGGGGTGTCGCGGTGCGACCTCGATCGAGATGTCGAGGCAGTATCGGGAGAGCGGTCGTTCGACGACGGCATGGTGGTGCCCACGTTCATTCCGCCATAGCTGATGTGTGCGCGCGTCACCACGCTGTACCGGTGCGCGGTCGCCGGGGTGCGGGCAGCGCTACCCGGCGTGGGTGCCGGCAACGGCCGGGCTGCGCCGGTCCTGGTCACGAGCGCGTCGACGCGGTGTTCGGTGAGCGCCTCAGTGCTCGGTGGCTGGACTGGCGGGCGTCGCTGAGGTGCTGGTCCGGAGGTGGTCGCGGACGGCCGCGGTGAGCAGGCCGATGTCGGTGCCCAGGGTGACCATGTCGAAGCCGAGCTGGGCGTAGCGAAGCGCTGATGCGCCGTCGGTGGCCTGAATGCCGGCCGGCACGCCCGCCTGGTGGCACACCTCGAGCAGCTCGGTGATCGTCGCCTCCAGCTTGGGATCCGGGGGAGTTCGGGCGGGCGGCAGGCCGAGCGCCAGCGCGAGATCGTTGGGGCCGAGGTAGACCGCGTCGACGCCGTCGGCGGCCGCGATCTCGGCAGCGTTGCGCACCCCGGTTGCGGTTTCCACCATCACGATGCAGGCCACGTTTGCGATGTCCTCGGGGCGCATGGAGCCCAGCACCGCGGCCGCCCTGGCCGGCCCAAACGAGCGGTGCCCAAGGGGTGGGTAGCGGCAAGCCAGCGCCGCCCGTTCGGCTTCCGCGGCGTCTTCCACCATCGGCACCACCACGGCGCGCGCGCCGGCATCGAGCACCCGGCAGATATCGAAGGCGTCGTTGCGACCGACCCGGGCGATCGGCACCGATCCACCGACCTCGACCGCCTGCATCATCGGCACGGCGTCGACATGGTCGATCAAGCCGTGCTGGTAGTCCAGGCAGACGTAGTCCACACCCTGGCGGGCGATCATCTCGGCCGACATCGAACCCGGCACGGTGCACCACATACCGAACAGGCGTCGTCCCGACGCCCACGCCGCGAGCAGCGGGTTCCCAGCGACTCGATCCACCCCGCCACACCACCTCAGTGGAGGGCGGCGGTCAACTGCTTGGACGATTGGCCAGTCGGGCTCGGCGATCTGCTCGGCGGTCGAGCAACACCTCGGATGTCACCGGCGCCTTACGGGGTTCGGGTTGGGCCCGGAGAGTTGATCTTCCGGCGCGTCCAGCTGCAGCAGTCGTAGTGCGACGTCGGCCCGCATGCGGTCGTCGTGGCGACTCAGATCGAGCCCGGTGAGCTGCTTGATCTGCTCCAGCCGGTAGCGCAGCGTCTTGTGGTGGATGAACAGCCGCTCGGCGGCGACCCGCTGCGAGCAGTTCGCGTCGAAGTAGGTGCGCAGCGTCCGGACCAGCGCGCCGTCGTTGTCCCGGTCGTAGTCGATCAGCGGGCCGGTGACGTCGTTGATGAAGGCCTGCAGGTCCGGGTCGTCGCCGGAACCGAGCAGCAACCGGACGATGCCGAGCTCCTCGTAGAGGAACACGCCCTCGCCGCCGAGGCGGTGCGCCGCGGTGAGCGCGGTCTTGGCCTCGCCGAACGCCCGCGGCAGCTCGACGGGGTCGTCGCCGGGCCGGCTGACTCCCCAGGTCACCCGCATCCCGGGGACGGCGTCGCGGACCGCGGAGGTGAGCCGGCTGAGCAGGTCCTTGACCACGTTGCGGTCGACGTTGCGGGCGATCGCCACGATCCAGTCCCCGCGCAGCGCCGGCAGCGCGAGTCCCTGGCCGGTGTCGACGTCCACGATCGCCCGCAGCGCGTCGCGGCGCACCTTCTCGCTCTGCGAGGTGTCCCAGCCGTGCTCGGAGGCCAGCTCGTCGATGTTCTCCAGCTGCCCGTAAAGCACCCGGAGCGAGCCGGACAGTTGCACGCCCATCTGCTGTGCCCGGCTGCGCGCGGCGACCCGGTGCTCGGCCGGGCCCTGCAGGAGATCCCAGAGCACCTGCTCCATGGCCTGCGCCCGAGCCCGGCTTGCCGCCCGTTGACGAAGCAAGGTCAGCGAGCAGGCCATCGCCACCTGCCCGGTGAGCACCTGCATGGTCTCGGACGGCTCGTCGCCGGCCAGCAGGCACACGCAGCCGACCTTGTCCCCCTCCGCGACCACGGGCTGCACCCACGCGGTGACCTCGGTGCCGTCGCCGAGTCGCAGGTCCACGCAGCCCGCCCGGCCGGACGGCCGGAACTCGTCGGGTAGCCCGCTGGTCAGTGACCGGAGCGGGTAGCGCGCGATGCTGTGCCCGTCGGCACCGTAGACGCCGACCTTGCAGCCGGTCTCGGCGGCGACCGTGCGGGCGATGGTGGCCGGACCGGCGCCTTCGAGCACGGCGTCCAGCAGCCTGCGCTGCAGCGCCGAGGACCGCCGCAGGTTGGCGTTCTGCTCCTCCAGTACGTCGCGCACCTCGGTCAGCTCGGCCATCGTGGTCGCCTGGTCGCGGTACAGCCGGGCGTTCTTGATCGCGATGGTGGCGACGTCGGCGAGCGTCACCATCCGCGCGAGGTCCTGCTCGTCGAACACCGACGGCCGGCGCCGCCACACCTCGAGCACGCCGAT
Source organism: uncultured Actinomycetota bacterium (assembly GCA_963776255.1). Classification (GTDB taxonomy): domain Bacteria; phylum Actinomycetota; class Actinomycetes; order Mycobacteriales; family Pseudonocardiaceae; genus Pseudonocardia. Next base: position 515,327 of record CAVZMB010000021.1, read on the forward strand.
GAACTCGCCGTGCAGCCGCAGCGGCACCGCCAGCGCCGACCTGGTCTGTTCCCGCTCGGCCAGCGACATGAAGTCCTGGCTGATGATGCGGTCGCGCAGGTAGTCGTCGACCTTCGCCGGCTCGCCGGTGAGGAACACCAGCCCGGCGACGCCCTGCCCGCGGGTCATCCGCAGCCGGCCGGTCTCGACCACCCGGTTGCCGACACACGAGCGCATCCGCAGCTCGTCGTCCTCCTTCAGCAGCACCCCGCAGATGTCCGCGTCCAGCAGCTGCAGGGTCCGGTCCGTGATCGACAGCAGCACCTGGTCCAGGTCCCGCACGGTGAGCAACTGCTGGATGACCGCGCGCAGCACGGCGGTCTCGGCCCAGGCGCCGCCCTCCTGATCGAGCGCGACCGTGCGGTCGGCGGCAAGGGTGAGCCAGACGCAGGCCTGCTTGAGCAGCACGCGGCGGCGCTCCGGCAGCGGCCCGTCCGGCCGGGCGACGATGGCGGCGTGCCGGGTGACCTCCACCGCGACGCTCTGCGTCCGCCGCCCCGGCCGCGTCGTTGATCAGCTCGGCGATGTGCGCACCGTCGGGCAGCCGCGGCGGACCGGCGACGATCGTCCAGTCGACGCCGACGGTGCGCAGCGCGACGCTGATCTCGGCGCCGACGGCCTCGGTCAGCGCGTCGGCCAGGTCGTGCGCGACCGACGCGGGATCCGGCGGCAGCGACGCCAGGATCGCCATCAGCGGCTCTTCCGAGCCGGCCGGCGAAACCGTGCCGGGGGACCAGTCGCAGCGGTTTCGGAGAGGACGCCATCAGCCGGACACCCTCCCGTTAGAGTGCGACCACTGGCTTGAGCGTAGAGCGCTCGGCCATTCGTGCATACGCCTCCGGAACGCCGTCCAACCCCACGACCTCGGAGGACAGCACCGTCGGGTCGATCACCCCGCTGCGGAGCAGGGCCAGCAGGGCGTCGCAGTCGCGCATCAGATCCCCGATCACGAAACGGACGGTGAGCTCGTCGTCGAACGCGACGGCGAGCGGCATCGGCCAGGCGTCGTCGTCCTGCACCCCGGCGCCGACGACCACCCCGCGGGCCCGGACCAGGCGCAGCGCTGCCTCCAGCGCGCCGCGCCCGCCGGCGGCGTCGACCACGGCGTCCGCGCCCCGCCCGTCGGTCAGCGCGTCCACCAGCGCCCGGGCGCCGTCCGGCGCGACGGCGAGCGCGCCGTGGGTCTGAGCCAGCTCGCGCCGGGCCGCGACCGGCTCGACGAGCACCACGGCGCCCGCGCCGGCGGCCTGCGCGGCGAGGCTGGTGAGCTGCCCGATCGGCCCGCCGCCGACGATCGCGACGGTGTCGCCGGGACGCAGCTCGCAGCGCTGCGCCGCGGCGTACCCGGTCGCCAGCGTGTCGGTGAGGAAGATCGCGGCGTCGGTGCTCACCCCGGGCGGGATCGCGTGCAGCACCGCGTCGCTGTATGGCACCCGGACGAGCTCGGCCTGCGCGCCGGGCAGCGGCGGGCCGAAGGCGGTCCCGGTGCCGAAGAACCGACGCTCCGGGCAGTGCCAGTGGGCGCCGCGCCGGCACCACCAGCACCGGCCGCAGGCGGTGTAGTTGGTGCCCGCGACCAGGTCGCCGACGGCGTGTGCCCGCACCCCCGCGCCGGCCTCGACGACCTCGCCGACGAACTCGTGCCCGAGCACGAACCCGACCGGAAGCTGCTCGGGGTGCGCGATCGCATGGAGGTCGGTGCCGCACACCGCCGTGCGCATCACCCGCACCACGGTGTCCTCGGCGTGCTCCACCCGCGGGTCGGCGACCGTCTCGACCCGGACGCTGCGCTCCCCGGCGTACACCACCGCCCTCATCGCGATCCGGCCGGCTCGGGTGACTCGATGCGAGCGAGCCGGTCGCGGATCCGTTCGGCCGCCTCGCGCAGCGCGTCGAGCTCGTCCGGCGCCAGCGGGACCTCGACGATCTCGCGGACGCCGCTGCGGCCGAGCCGGGCCGGCAGTCCGAGGTAGACGCCCTCGATGCCGTAGCTGCCGTCGGCGAGCACCGCGGCCGGGAGCACCGTGCCGCGGTCGGCGACCATCGCCAGCACCATCCGGGCGGCCGCGGTGCCCGGGGCGAGGAACGCGCTGCCGGACTTCAGTAGGGCGACCACCTCCGCACCCGAGTCCCGGGTCCGGGCCACGATCGCCTCGACGGCGGCGGCGTCCAGGCGCTCGGTCAACGGTTTGCCGCCCGCGGCCGCCCGGGACAGCGGGATCACCATCTCCGATCCGTGGCTGCCCAGCGCGACCGCGTCGATCCGGTCCGCGCGGTCCAGCCCGGTCAGCCCGACCAGCGCCTGGAACCGGGCGGTGTCCAGGACGCCCGCCATGCCCAGCACCCGGGCCGCCGGGAACCCGGAGACCCGCCAGGCGTGGTGGGTCATCTCGTCGAGCGGGTTGGTGACGACAAGCAGCACGGCCTCCGGGGAGGTCGCCGCGACGCGGCCGGCGACGTCGCCGACGATCGCGGCGTTGGTGGCGGCGAGGTCGGCGCGGGTCATCCCGGGCTGCCGTGCCCGGCCGGCGGTGATCACGACATACTCGGCGGCCCCGGCCTGCTCGACGGTCGTGGTGCCGCGGATTCGGGTGGCGAACCCGCCGAGGGCGCCGGTGTGGGTGAGGTCCAGCGCGACGCCGGCAGCCAGGCCGTCCACCACGTCGACCAGCACGACCTCGCCGAACACGTCCGCCTCCGCCAGTCGCAGCGCGGTGATCGTGCCGACGTGCCCGGCCCCGACCACGACGGCGCGCGGCTTGCTCGTTTCCTCTTCCCCGTTGGCCGGGCGTACCGACGGGCTCATCGGTGCACCCCGCCGGTAGAGCGTGTTCGACGGCGGACCCGGCGACGTCGAGGCGCCGTCGACGCTGGGCGCCGATGCGGGGGCGGTCCTGGCCGACGCCGGGTGGCCGGTGAGGATGCGCACGCCGAGATCGGCGGCCCGTTCCCGGGCCAGCGGCGTCACCAAATCCCCGGGCTCGACCCGGAGCACACCGTCTGCGACAGCTTCGACAGCGCCGGCTCCCCACACCGTCACCGCGTCGCCTCCCGCCCGTCCAGGGCCTCGAGCGCGCCGACCGCGGCGTCCCGCGCGGTCTGCACCTCGGCCTCGGTGCCGGCCAGGAACATCCGGCCGAAGCGGCCGACCGCGCGCAGCTCGATCACGGTGATCGACGCCGCCTTCTCCGCCTCGTTCGCGGCGATCGCGATGTAGGCGGCCGGCGCGACCTCCATGACGAACAGGCTCTGCCCGGGAAGCAGCATGCTGCCCTTCCGCCACTTGTTGAGCAGCTGCGCCTGGTAGGGGTGCACGTTGGTGATGAACTGGGTCGAGGCGATCGTCGGCTTGATCCGGTCCGCCTCGGTCATGCCCAGCTCGTCCAGCACGGCCTGGCCGGAGGCGAGCACCTCGGCCTGCTGCTCGGAGTGGATCTCCAGCAACCCGAACTCTCGCTCGATGATCTGCAGCGCCGGCCGTACCCCGGCCGCCTTCAGCGCGACGTCGGCGGCCCGGAACACCTCGTTGCCCGGTGCCATCTCGATGTACAGCTCGGCCATCCCGGCCAGCGGCACATCGCCGGGGGAGGTGGCGGCGATGTGCGCGGCGCACTGCGGCTGCATCCGGTCGACGAAGGCGTAGGTCCGCAGGGTCGCGCCGCCGGTCATGTGACGCTCCTCGCGATGCCGATCGGGGTGATGAGCAGGGCGTGCGGGTAGCACACGGTCGTTCGCTGCAGGTACTCCGCGACGATCTCGTCGGCGCCCGGGATCATCAGCGCGCCGCCGGCCAGGTGCAGTGGGAGGTCGGCCGCGTCGACGGTCATGGCCCGCACCGACTCGGCGATCCGCTCCAGCCCCGGCACCAGCACCGGCAGGCAGGCCTCCGGTTCCTCGCGCTTGCGCCGCTCGGCCTCGGCCACCCCGATGCCGAGCGCGCCGGCCAGGATCAGGTCGAGGTGGTGCCCACCGCCCGGCCGATCCTCCAGCGCCACCCGCTGACCGCGGCGGTAGACCCCCACCCCTGTCGAGCCGCCGCCGACGTCGACGATCACCCCGTCCGACACGCCCAGGGTCCGCTGCGCGGCCGTCACCTCGTCGACCAGTTGGACCTCGGCGAACCCGGCCGCCTCGCAGACGTACCGGCAGGCCCGGCTGTCCGAGGCGCCGACGCCGGGCGGATAGGCGGTGGCCGCGGCGATCAGCGCGGTGCCCAGGTCCTTCTCGGCCTGGGTGCGGAGCAGCCGGATCGCGGAGGCGACCGCGGCGAAGTCGACGACGACGCCGTCCCGGATCGCGCCGGACGGGTGGGCCGCCACCAGCACCGGGTCGCCGGCGGCGTCGAGCACGACCAGCACGCAGCTGGCCGTGCCGAGGTCCACCCCGACCCGCAGCGGCCCGACCGGGTCGGGCACCGGGTCGTCGATCCGGGCGGCCGCGGCGGCGAGCAGCCGGGCCGGTTCGCAGGCCGCCCGTGGGGTGCCGGGGCGGGCGGGTCCGCTAGCCATCGAGGTCAACCGGGTCGTACACGGTGCGCCACGGCCGGACCTCGTGTGCGATCCGCTTGATGTTGATCAGATGCAGCGGGGTGACGTTGTCCGAGCAGATCGAGCCGCTCCAGGTGCCGGTGCCGAGCTGGAACGACGGGTCGACCTCGGCGGAGAACCCCATCCCGCCGAACAGCGCTGGGGTGTTGATCAGGATCCGGCCGGCGGGCAGCGCGCCGAACGGGGCGATCTCGTCCGGGTCCTCGGCGTGCACCGCGACCGTGTGCCCCTCACCGCCGAGCGCGAGCACCTGCCGGCACCGGGTCCAGCCGGCGTCGCTGTCGGCGGCGCGGTACACCGAGAGCACCGGGCCGAGGATCTCGCGGGACAGCAGCTCGTCCGCCGCGACCCGGTCGAGCTGGGCGGCGAGCACCCGGGTGCCGGCCGGGACCGTGAACCCGGCCAGCTCGGCCAGCCGGCCGGCCGACTGGCCGACCGCATCCGGCCGCAGCCCGCCGCGCTCGTCGAACAGCACACCGGCGAGCGCGGCCTGCTGGTCGGCGTCCATCCAGTGCGCACCCCTGGCCTGGAACGCGCTCAGGAAGGCATCCGCGACTTCGGCGTGCACCACGACGGACTGCTCGGCGACGCACGCGGTCCCGTTGTCGAACGCCTTCGAGGTGAGGATCATCTCGGCCGCCTCCGCCGCGTCCGGGACGCTGCGCCCGACGTAGGCGGGCACGTTGCCGGCCCCGACCGCGATCGTCGGCTTGCCGCTGGAGTAGGCGGCGCGCACCATGCCCGGGCCACCGGTCGCGAGCACCAGCGAAATCTGCTCCAGGCGCATCAGCTCCGCGGTCGCCGGCAGCGACGGCTCCCGCAGGCAGGAGATCAATCCGGGCGGCGCTCCGGCGGACTCCGCCGCCTCGGCCATCACCTCCGCCGCCCGGTACGAGCAGCGGGCGGCCCGCGGATGCGGCGCGTGCACTATCGCGTTGCCGGACTTCACCGCGGCGAGGCTCTTGAACAGGGTGGTCGAGGTGGGGTTCGTCACCGGGATGATCCCGGCGATCACCCCGACCGGGCTGCCTACCGCGGTGACCCGGTGCTCCTCGTCCACCCACAGCACGCCGACGGCCCGCTGGCGGAGCATCCAGCGGGCCACGAAGCCGGTGTTGTACCGGTTCTTGTAGATCTTGTCCTGGTAGACGCCGTAGCCGGTCTCGTCTACCGCCAGCCGGGCCAGCTCCTCGGACGCCGCCGTCCCCGCGGTCGCCATCGCCCGCACGATGCGATCCAGCTCGGCCTGATCCGCACCTTCCATCGCCTCGAAGGCCTGGCGCGCCGCCCGGGCTCTGGTGCGCACGTCGGCCAGGGCGGCCAGGTCGCTGTCGAGTCCGGGCGAGGACTCGGCGCGCTCGGTCAGGGACGTCACGTTCCACCTCCGCGGGTCCGGCCTCACCGTTCACGTCCGGCCCGTCGCGGGCTCGCGAGCGGCCGCCGCGGACGGTCAGCTCTTCGGCCGGGAGAGGACGCTCAGCACGCCCTCGGTCTCCTCGTGCGGTCGCGGGATCACGTGCACCGAGACGACCTCGCCGGCCTTGCCCGCGGCCACCGCGCCGGCGTCGGTCGCCGCTTTCACCGCGCCGACGTCGCCGCGCACCATGATGGTCACCAGCCCGCCACCGATCTCCCGGTGGCCGATGATCTGTACGTTGGCGGCCTTGACCATCGCGTCGGCGGCCTCGATGGCGCCCACGAGCCCCTTGGTCTCGATCAGTCCGAGCGCGCCCCGGGGGCCTCCTGCTGCCGCTGGTGTCGCCATCTGTTCCTCCACGTCCTCGCAGTCATGCCTTGCGGTAGACGACGGTGCCTTGCCGGATCACCGAGTCGGCGATCGCCACCACCGCGCAGTCGGCCGGAGCGCCGGCGGTCGCGGCGGGGACCCGGGCCGCGCTGCCGTGAACGACCAGGACCAGCTCGCCCTCGCCGGCCCCGACCAGGTCCACCGCGACGTAGGCCGGCCCGCCGGGCTCGTCCGGATCGGCCTCGTCGGCGTCCTGCACGACCAGCAAGGTCAAGTTGCCGAGGCCGGACTCCTTGACCGTGGACACGACCTGCCCGAGCACCTTCGCTAGCTGCACGCCGTCACCCCCAGCCGCCCCGGTGGTAGTCGGACGGGCGCCCCTTCTGCCCGGCCCGCTCGGCGACAGTAGACCCGGGGCGGATTTCGCGGCGCTATCCCGCTCGGACAACAATGTGCGGTCCCGTTGTCCGGGCCTGCCCTGGAGCGAGGCCCGCCCGCGGACCACAGTTGCTGTGTCCTGGCGCACACCCAGAACAGGGGGTTGGACGTGATCCGTCCCGAGGATGCGCAGTTCCACCGGCCGACCACAGATGATCCACTGTGGGCCGAGACCAACTACTTCGGCCTCTACGTGGCGGACGTCCCGCTCAATATCGGCGTCTACGCGCTGTTCCGGCCGAACGTCGGGGCGGTCGGCTCGACCGTGGCTGTGAACTCGGCGCGGGTGCAGCTGCCGTGGGCGGCGGACTACTGGGACGCCTGGGAGCACCTGCCGATGCCGGCCGACCTGCTGAACTACCGGCTGAACAACGGGCTGCGGGTGGTCTGCGAGGAACCGAACCGGGTCTGGGACGTCGATTACGTCGACGACGCGGCCGGGCTGTCGCTGCACTTTCGCTACACGGCCCTGATGGACGGCTACGACATCAACGACCCCGAGCAGGACCCGCTGGCGGCCGTCCGGGACATGGACAAGACCTGGGGGCACGCCTACGCCGGGCACTTCGACCAGACCGGCCACTACGAGGGCGAGATCGTGCTAGGCGGGCGACGGCACCGGATCGACTGCGTGTCCACGATGGACCATTCGTGGGGGATCCGGCAGGAGCGGCAGACCTCGCGGATGAGCTGGTTGCACGCGCACTTCTCGCCGGACTTCGCCATCCACGCGATCCTGGACTTCGACACGTCGGCGGGCCCGGACGGCACCTCCCCGCTGCGGCTGACTCACGGCTACGTGCTCGACCACGGCAAGGCGGTCGGGCTGAAGGCCGGCGGCGGGGAGTCGGATCGCAACGGGTTCTACCCGGAGGCGGTTCGGCTGCGGCTCACCGATGCCCAGGACCGCGAGTGGGAGCTGCACGGCTCGGCGCTGACCACCTTCCCCTGGCAGGCCTGGCCGGGCACGGTCGGGCACAACTGCCTGCTCCGCTGGACCTGCGGCGACCGGACCGGGCACGGCGAGGCATTTGACTTCATCGGCCTGCAGGAGCTCTGCGGCGTCTACTCCCGGCAGCGCGGATGACCACACCGGCGACCGTGCCGGCCCAGGCGGTGATCTTCGACCTGGACGGCACCCTGGTGCAGACGCGTTCGGCGTCCTGGGAGGTGTTCCGGCCGATCAGCGAGCAGTTCGGGCTGGGGATCACCCGGCCCGAGCAGTACTTCGAGCTGTTCCGGGGCAACCTCTACGCCTCGATCCGCGAGCTGTGCCGCGACGACGCGCACAGCGAGCAGGTCAAGCAGGCATTCATGGAGCGGCTGCGCGAGCAGTACAACCCGGCGCTGGTTCCCGGCATCGCGGACGTGGTCCGGCGCCTCGCCGGGCGCTGCACGCTCGCGGTGATGTCGTCGAACACGATGCCGGTGCTGCGCCGGATCCTGAGCGACAACGACCTGGCGTTCTGTTTCGCGCACGTGTTCAGCGGTGACGTCACGCCCGACAAGCGCAGCGCGATCCGCCAGTTCATGGCCGATACGGGCAGCGGCTTCGGCCGGCGGTGCGAGGCCGACTACGACGAGTCCGGAAACCACGCCCGACCCAACCGCAGCCGCACCGTGCTCGTCACCGACACCGCGGGCGACGTCCGCGACGCCCTGGCTGAGGGCATCCAGGTGATCGGCGTGGCCTGGGGGATGCACAGCATCGAGGAGCTGACCGCCGCCGGCGCCGAGTTCGTCGCCTACTGGCCGCAGGAGCTCGCCGCCAGGCTCCTCGGCGACGGGGCGGAGGATCCACCGGTGGGGGCGTGCGCCGTGCCAGACCAGGACGGCACCGCCGCCGACTGCTGCGAGTCGTGCGCCGGATCGAGCAACCGCCGGAACGAGCGGCCGGTCCCGGCGTCCACGGACGGAACCACCAACGGAGCGACCGCCCAGGCGCTGGCCGTGGCCGCCGCTCGGCGCCGGGAGCGGCGCCGGGACGCGGCCGCGAGCATCTCGGCAACGGCCGGCCGCCGGGGGAGCGCACCGGTTGGGCCGGCCACGCAGCGTGATCTGTTGGCCGCGATGCGCCGGATCTGCACGGCAGCCGGCGCCCGCTGACCCGCACCTGGGAGACCCGAGCATCCGCTGTTCGAGCTTTGGCCTTGCCCCCGAGATTGGGTGGATGATACCTTGGTCTGACCTTATCGAAGGGGACTCGGTCACCCGCTTCGACCCCCACGGAGGCTCGAATGCAGAGCGATCTCAAGGAAGGAACTCAACCAAGTCAGGACACCCCGGTCACCGGTGCCTATACCGGGTACGACTTGCGTTTGCAGCGGGACGAGAACCGGCCCGATGCCCTTGAGCTTCTCCTGACGGGCGCAGGCACCCCGATGAACGAGTACTTCCGCCGGTATTGGCAGCCGGTGTGCCTATCCGAGCAGCTCACGGACGTCCCGAAGGCCATCCGGATCCTCGATGAGGACCTGGTGGCATTCCGCGACCGCGGTGGTCGCGTCGGTGTCCTCCATCGGCATTGCGCGCATCGGGGAGCATCACTGGAGTTCGGCATCGTCTCGGAGCGAGGGATCCGATGCTGTTATCACGGCTGGCTCTACGATGTCGACGGGACGGTTCTCGAAACGCCGGCCGAGCCACCCGAGAGCCGCCTGAAGCAGACGGTGTGCCAAGGTGCCTATCCCGCCTTCGAGCGTGACGGCCTTGTGTTCGCCTACCTCGGCCCACCTGACGCACAGCCGAGGTTCGACGTGTTCTCCGGCTACGTCCTGCCTGAGGGTACAAAGCTCGTGCCGTTCTCGAACGAGTTCGAATGCAACTGGCTCCAGGTTTACGAGAACCTGATCGACCACTATCACACCGCCATCCTGCACAACAACATGACGGTGGATGGTGTGGACGCCGCGCTCGCGGCCGGCGCCAGCTTCAGTGGGGGCTGGACCGAGCTTCCGGTCATCCAGTGGAAGCCGACACACGGTGGCAACGGGATGATCTTCACCGCCGGCCGGCGTGTCTCGGACACCAAGGTCTGGATCCGGATCTCGGAACTCGGCTTTCCGAACTTCGCCCACAACGCGTCGCTGGCGCCTTCGGCGGCACGTATGCGCCACGCGAGCGTAGCCATGTCTCGCTGGCAGGTCCCGGTGGACGACGAGAACTCCATCGCCTTCGGCTGGCGCCACTTCAATGACGAGGTCGATCCGGATCACGTCGGGCGGGAGGAGGACTGCGGCGTCGACAAGATCGATTTCCTGATCGGGCAGACCCGTCACCGTACGTTCGACGAGAAGCAACGAGTCCCCGGTGACTACGAGGCCATCACGAGCCAGCGAAGCATTGCCGTCCATGCGCTCGAGCACCCGGGACGATCGGACGTCGGCGTGTACATGTGCCGGTCCCTGCTTCGCAACGCCCTCCGAGGAAAGGCCGGGACCGACCCGAGGTTGCTGGTTTCCGACGCCGACAACGGCGACATGCTGCCGACCTTCGCGTCAGATTCGGTGCTCGAGGTGCCCCGGCTGGGCGACCGGGACGCCGATCAGGTGCTCATCCAGGAGACGGCGGACAAGGTCTTCGCGGTGATGACGGAGGCTCAGGACGTTCCGAGCGCCAAGCGGCGGGAGCACGCGCTGCGCAGGTTGGACGAGATCGACAGTGGGCTGCGTCCCGACGGTTAGAGCCGTTGATCGATGCTGACCCTCAAGGTCCGGTCGATCGTCAACGAAGCAGTCGACATCAACTCGTTCGAGCTGGTTCACCCGGGCCGCGAAGCCCTGCCCCGGTTCACCGCCGGGTCGCACATCGACGTGCTGGTCCCGGGCGGTTTCGTTCGCCAGTACTCGCTGTGCAACGACCCGCGGGAAGATTATCGATACGTGATTGCCGTTCTGAAAGAACCGAACGGCAGGGGCGGTTCGAAGGCGATGCACGAGAGCGTACGGGCTGGTGACCAGCTCACGGTATCGCCGCCCCGCAACAACTTCGAACTCACCGAGTCCGCCGATCGCCACCTCCTGATCGCCGGAGGCATCGGGGTCACCCCGCTGATGGCCATGGTCGAGCGGCTCGACGCCGTCGACACCGAGTACACCTTGCACTACTGCACCAGGTCGCCGGAGCAAACGGCCTTTGTGGACCGGCTCGAGCAGCGCGTGCAGAAAGGCCGCGCCATCTTCCACCACGATGGTGGCGATCCCGCCCAGGGCATCCGGCTCGCCGAGGTGCTGGGGGAGTACGAGCCGGGCACGCATCTCTACTACTGCGGACCGCCCGGCTTGATGCAGGCCGTCAGCACGCAGGCGTCGGGCTGGCCAACGGAAGCAGTCCACTGTGAATACTTCGTGCCGCCCTCGACGGCGCGACCGGAGCCGGCACCGTCACCGGGCGCAACGGGCGAGTTCTCCGTCAGACTGGCCAGCACCGGTCTTCGGCTTCCCGTCCCCAAGGACCGGTCGATCGTCGAGGTACTACGCGACGCCGGTATCGACTGCGCGACGTCATGTGAAGCCGGAGTGTGCGGGACATGCCGGACGCGGTACCTCGAAGGAACCCCGGAGCATCATGACTACGTGCTGGATGACGAAGAGCGCAAGAGCTACGTGATGATCTGCTGCGCGAGGGGGAGTTCCGATGAGCTGGTGCTCGACATCTGACGCTCTCACCGGCTTGTCTTTCCGGGTGGCGGCGTGTAGCTTGGTCTGACCAAAGACCAACGGAGGACGACGATGCCGCTGGCCGGTGGCGTGCACGGCCCGATCCGGATCCTGGTCGCCAAGGTGGGCCTTGATGGTCACGACCGTGGGGTGAAGGTGGTGGCTAGAGCGCTTCGCGACGCCGGGATGGAGGTGATCTATACCGGCCTTCATCGCACGCCCGAGCAGGTCATCGCCTCCGCCGTGCAGGAAGACGTGGACGCCATCGGTGTCAGCCTGCTGTCGGGGGCGCACATGACGCTCCTGCCCCGGCTCCTCGAACTCATGCGACAGCATGGAATCGAGGACAAGGTTCTGCTGGCCGGCGGAGTCATGCCCGACGAGGACGTAGCGGCGTTGAAGGCGATGGGCGTGGCAGAGATCCTCGGACAGGACACGATTCCGGCGACCATCGTGACCGCGGTGGAGCGTCTGGTTCGCGAGCGGCAGCTCCTGACAGGATGACGGTCACGGGGCCGGCCAGCCTGGTCCGGGCTGTATTGGCCGGAGAGCCTTCCGCCATCGCCCGGATGATCTCGCGGGCGGAACGGGGAGCACTGGATGGCTCCGATGACCTCGGCGAGCTCTACCGGGCAGGTGGACGGGCCCGGGTCATCGGCGTGACCGGCCCTCCTGGAGCGGGGAAAAGCACGCTGGTGGCCGCCCTCGGCACCGAAATGCGCCGGCGGGGCCTGTCACTGGGCATCGTGGCAGTCGATCCGACCAGTCCGTATACCGGTGGCTCCGTGCTGGGGGACAGGATCCGGATGCAGGCACTCTGGGGTGATCCGGAGGTGTTCATCCGCTCGATGGCCACCCGAGGCGCCCTCGGGGGGATCTCCCGCGCCACCGCCGACGCGGTCGCCATCCTCGATGCCGCCGGCAAGGACATCGTGCTGGTCGAGACCGTTGGGGTGGGCCAAGACGAGGTCGACATCGCCGGGGCCGCCCATACCGTCATCGTCGTCTCCGCCCCTGGCATGGGGGACGACGTCCAGACGCTCAAGGCAGGCCTCCTGGAGGTGGCTGATGTGCACGTGGTGAACAAGGCCGATCGGGAGGGTGCCCAGCGCACGCAGGCCGAGCTCACCTCGATGCTGGGTTTGAGCGCAGCGGACGGATGGGTCGCACCGGTACTCCCCACTTGTGCCGAAAACGGCCAGGGCGTCGCCGAACTGGCGGACGCCCTCGACCGGCACCACGACTGGCTCGTCGCTTCCAGCGGTATCTTCGAGCGACGACGGGGGATCGCCCGGCACCGGCTCAAGACCCTGCTCATCGCCCTCGTACACGAGCGCCTCGACCGACCCGTGCCCGGATCGGCCTTCGACATCGCCGTCGAGGCGTTGTGCCAGCGAACTACGGACCCCTGGACGGCCGCGAGCGCGCTGTTCGAGAGGGAGTTGAACGATCTGTCGAACGGACGGCCATGAGCGAGAAGGATCCGAACTCCTCCACCCCCCTGGCGGACGACACGCTGCTGGGCCGGGCCGCGGCCGATCTCGCCGCCTGGGAGGCAGACGAACTCGCCCGCTTCCTTGGCCGGCAGCCGGAACAGAAGGACGACTACCTCACCAAGGCCCAGCGACCGGTGCGGCGGGTCTACACCCCCGCTGACCTGGAGAACACCGATTGGGGGGACATCGGCCTTCCTGGCCGCTATCCGTTACACCCGTGGGCCGTACCCGACGATGTACCGGGGGCGTACGTGGACGATGCGCCAGATCGCCGGCTTCGGCCAGGCCGACGGAGACCAACCGCCGCTTCCAGTACCTGATCGCTCAGGGCCAGACCGGCCTGTCCGTCGACTTCGACATGCCCACCCTGATGGGTTCGACAGCGACGATCCAGATGAGCCTCGGCGAGGTCGGTCGCGAGGGTGTCGCCGTCGACGTGCTCGCCGGACATGGCGCGACCTGTTCGACGGCATCGACCTCGAGAGCGATCAGCGTGTCGATGACGATCAACCCGTCGGCGTGGATCCTGCTGGCGATGTACGTCGCGGTCGCGAGGACCGCGGCTACGACCTCAACAAGCTCTCCGGCACGATCCAGAACGACATCCTCAAGGAGTACGTCGCCCAGAAGGAATGGATCTTCCCCGTCCGCCCGAGCATGCGCATCGTCCGCGACACCATCGTCTACGCCAGCCGAGCACATGGCGCGGTACAACCCGGTCAACATCAGCGGCTATCACATCAGCGAGGCCGGCGGCAACGCCATGCAGGAGGTCGCCTTCACGCATGGCCATCACCAAGGCCTACGTCGAGGACGTCGTCAAGGCCGGCATCGACGTCGACACGTTCGCGTCCCGGCTGTCGTTCTTCTTCGTCTCGCAGGCCGACCTCTTCGAGGAGGTCGCCAAGTTCCGGGCCGTTCGCCGCTACTACGCGAAGATGATGAAGGAGCAGTTCGGGGCGAAGAAGCCCGAGTCGATGCGGCTGCGCTTCCACGCCCAGACCGCGGCGGCCACGCTCACCAAGCCGCAGCCGATGATCAACATCGTCCGCACCGCTCTGCAGGCGCTCGTCCGCCGTCCTGGGTGGGGCGCAGTCCACTGCACACGAACGGGCTCGACGAGGCGTACACGCATCCCGAGCGAGATGGCGATGAAGCTGGCGCTGCGGACCCAGCAGATCATCGCCGACGAGACCAACGTCACCAACGTCGATCGACCCGCTCGGCGGCTCGTACTACGTCGAGACGCAGACCGACGAGATCGAAGCAGAGATCATGCGGATCCTCGCCCACGTCGACTCTCTCGGCGGGACGGTCGCCGCCATCGAGCAGGGGTACTTCCAGCTCGAGGAAGCGGACTTCGCCTACGGGGTGTCCCAGCGAAGGGCGAGCGGGGAAGACATCGTGGTCGGGGTGAACAAGTACGTCGAGGAGGTCGACGACCAGAAGGTCGAAACTCATCGTCTCGATCCCGACTCGGAGCGTCGCCAGATCGAAAGGCTGGCCCGGATCAAGAAGGAACGGGATCAGCAGCCCGTGTCCCGCGCGCTGAAAGAACTGACCGAGGTGGCCCGGGACCCGAACGAGAACCTCATGCCGGCGACCATCGCCGCCGTCAAAGCCGCGGCGTCGATGGGCGAGATCGTCAATGCGCTCCGGGACGTGTTCGGCACCTACGTCGAACGTCCGGTCTTCGGTGTCCCGTGAGCGAGGTCGTCTTACCCGCCTCCGCCGCCCAGCTGGCGCCCCGCGGCGTTGTCGTCGAGGCCGATACGACCAGGTATCGGCCTTCTCCTCCGCCTTGCGGTGCATCCACCTGGATCGCCGGATCCGGGCAAGGAACCTCGCTCACGGGACCTAGTGTCCCGATGACGACCTCACAGCGCTCGGCCGGTCCATTTCTCATACTCGACGAGGACAACGTCGCCGAGTACCTGGCCGGCCGGCGCCTTATCGAGGGGACCGACGACGCCCTGGTTCGCAAGCTCTCAGGTGGCTATGTCAACAACGTCTTCCGGGTGGAAGCCGGCGGCAGTATCCACATCGTGAAGCAGTCCTTGCCGGCGTCTCTACGTACCGTCCTGAAGGCGGATATCGGGCGTGCCCTCGTCGAAGTGGCGGCGATGAAGGCCATCAAGAGCCTCCTGGGGGCAGCCGCGCCGATCCCCAGCATCCTGGACGATGACCGCCAGAACTATGTGTCCGTCATGACCTCTGCGCCGGCGGACTCCGTCCTCTATGACGACGAGCTGCTCGACGGGCGATTCCACCCCGGCACCGGCCGGCGGCTCGGCGCCTATGCCGGCCACCTCCACGACGTCACGTGCCGGTCACCGGAGATCGCCAGGGAATTCGGCTCCAATCCCGGATTCGCGCTGCGAGATCAGAGCATCCGTAGCGCCAGTCGGGCCAACCCCGATCTCGCTTCGCTGATCGAGGACCGGCTGCGCCGCAACCGCGACGAGGCGCGTGTCCTCGTCGACGCCGACATCACGCCGAAGAACGTTCTGGTTCACCACGGGGGGATCACCAAGCTCGACTTCGAGTGCACCCAGTGGGGCCACCCCGCCTTCGATGTGGGGATCATCCTCGCCCATTTCGTCCTCGTGGGGTTCGCCCGGCCGCAGTGGGGGAGAGAGTTCCTTACCGAGGCGGAGGGTTGCTACCGCGCCTATGCCGCCATCCGTGACGAGGCGTACTCAGGTGAGTTCGCCGGCGACGTTGCCCGGTATGCGGCGGTCATGATGCTCGGGCGGGCCGATGGCGACCTCGTGTTCGACTACCTCGTCCCGCACCGTAGAGCGCTGCGATCCCTGGTCCGGCGGCTGGCCGCCGGGGTTTCGAGCATCGACGAGTTCCTGGGACTCACCGAGGCGGCTTTGGGGGGCCTTTCCTCGGTCCCGCCTTCGGCGCAGACCTGACGCTCCGATCCGGAGCAGCCTCCCGATCAGACGAGCGTCGCCGCCTGAGCGGCGGGACCGTTCCGCCGGCTGCGACGTCCTGGTCCGCGAGCACCCGCTTGTAGAAGTCGCGGACGTGATGCTGGAACGCATCGGCGGCGGCGTCCGGATCCTTCGACTCGACTGCGTCCAGCAGGTGGGCATGCTCCCTGACCAGCCACGACCGTTCCGACGTCCAATCGCCCGACTCTTCCAGAGCCTGGAAGGCCGCCAGCATCTGGCGCGCGATTGCGTCCCGAAGGGCACCCATGATGAGCGGAGCGACCGAGTTGCCCGACGCTCGCGCCAGCGTGACATGAAACTCGGTGTCGAGGGTGAGGAAGCCTTCAGGCTCTCGGGAATCCCGCATGCTCTCGACGATGCCGCGCAGGCGCTCGATGTACTCGGGACTGGCCCGTTCTGCCGCCCGTCGGGCAGTGAGCATCTCGAGCGCCTCCCGCACGTCGAGCAAGTCGATGAGCGGCATCTGCAGAAGCGACGCGTAAAGGCGCAGCAGTCCGGAAAGTGGGCTGTCGTTCTGCGCCGAGACGATAGACCCGGAGTCGGCACCGGTGCCCCGACGGGCGCTCAGCACGCCGAACGCTTCGAGGACCCGCAAGGCTTCACGCACCGACGCTCGTGACACCTGAAAGATCTCGGCGAGCTCTCGCTCCGGTGGAAGCCGGTCGCCCACCGTGAGCCGTCCCTCGTAGATGGCGTTCTCGATCTGGACGATGATGTCCTCGAAGGCGCGCCGGCGCTTGACCGGAATAAACGACGACGCGAGTTCTTCCATAGCGAGAATTCTCTCAGCTGGCCGGAGTTGTAAAGCGGCAACTCTACCGCGCTCTTCTTTAGAGGAGGCGGCCATCAGCCGACCGCCAGGTCGCCGAACGCGATGTCGGCCTCCAGCTCGGTGGCGACGGATTCGAGGGCCGCCAGCGTAGTCCGGGCGACGGGCAGGCCCGCCCGCTTGCGCTCCTCGGCCAGCAGCCATTCCCGCTCGCCGGGGAGATAGACGCGATCGACTCCCTCGGCGGGTTCCGCCTCCCGGAGTGCCCGGACCAGGTCCTCGGCCCGCTGGCCAAAGTCGTCCACCCCTCCGAAGCCAGCCGGGTCGAGCGCCAGCAGGAAGTGCCCACAGCCCCACCGGTCGTGGTGATCGGCGCCCATCACCAGGGCCGGCGAGATCTCGAAGGAGAACAGCGCCCCGGGGAGCGCACCCGCTAACAGTTCGTTGGCCACGATGAGAGCGGAACCCTTGGGACCGCCGATGGGGAGCAGCGACCCCGCCAGGGCAACTTGCGGGTCGGTGGTGGGACGCCCGTCGGGGCCGACGGCCCAGTCGGGCGGGATGGCTTCGCCGCGCTGCGCGGCGAGACGGATCTTCTCTTTGACGCCCGTGAGCGCGGTGTCCACCAGGACGGCCGGGGGCGTGGAGGTGGGGAAGGCCCAGGCGATCGGGTTATTGCAGACGATGGGTCTGCGGGCGCCCCAGGCGACGGTGTGCGGTGGGCCGTCGGTGGTGGCGTGTCCGATCATCCCCGCCTCGGTGGCCTGGAGGGCATAGAAACCGGCCATCCCGAAGTGGTTGGAGTTCCGCACGGCGACGGCGCCCACTGCGTGGGTGGTCGCAAGCTCGATGGCCAGATTCATGGCTTGCCGGGCTGACACGTATCCCAGGCCGTTGTCGGCGTCGAGCACCCGCACAGCCCCGCGGCCGCCGACCACCTGGAGTTGCGGATCGGGATTGAGATGTCCCCTCGCCAGCCCCCGGAGATAACGAGGGGCGAAGTTGGTGCCGTGGCTCTCCATGCCGCGCAGGTCGGCGAGGACGAGGATCTCGGCGATCCCGTTCGCCTGTTCCTTGGGAACCCCCACGTATGTGAAGAGACGGGCGACCCGCTCCTCGAACTCGCGGTGGTCAAGGAGTTCGACGGTCGGCCCTGTCGGAGATGATGTCGTCATCCCGCCTCCTTCTTTCGCGGGTTGATCTCGGAACCGAGGGCGGCCGCCCGGTGCACCTGGGTATCACGGTTGAATGCCTCGAGCACGCCGAGCCCATCGGCGTCGACCTCCACCAGCGCGGGCACCGCATAGCGCAGTTGCAGGCGGAAGTAGTTCGTCACCGGTGCACCCACGACGTGGCAGAGCAGAGGTTGGAGCACCCACCCGTGGCTGACGACCGCGATGGTTCCGCCCAGATGGGCGCGCACGATGCGCAGGAATGGTCCGATGACCCGTTCGTAGACCGAGAGCACGCTCTCCCCCCCGGGAAAAGGAAGCTCGGCGGGATGGTGAAAGCCGGCGGAGGGGAACCGTTCGTTGAAGGACACGTCCAGCCACGGAATGAAACGTTCGTGCTCGGCTTGTACCCGGGCCAGCGTCATTCCCTCGAAGTCACCCAGGGAGATCTCCCGCAACTCAGGTCGAACGAGGGCCGTGAGCCCCTGGGCGGCGGCCACCGGCTGGGCCGTCTCATTGGCACGGTTCAGGTCCGAGGTGTAGACCGCGTCGAGGCGGACGGGCGCCAGGCTGGACGCCAACTGTTCGGCCTGTCGTCGGCCGTCTGCGGTCAGGCCGATGGGGTTGTGGCTGTAGACCGGTTCGCCGTCCTCGACGGCCATCGACTGCCCGTGCCGGACCAGGAAGAGCCGGCAGGTGGAGCGCAGATCGGCGTCGGCGGTGGGCGGGATCGGGGAGCTGGCACCCCGAGGCACGTTCCCTTCCCGGAGCGGCAGCCGGCCCCCCACGAGGGAGGCCAGCCCGGTGTCGGCGTTCATCGTCCGGAGCACGCCCCGTCCGTCGGGGCCGACCTCGGCCAGCGTGAGCGCAGCGGGGAGGCCTGCGAACGACCAGTACTGCGAGACGTCAGCCCCGACGACGTGGCACAGCAACGCCTGGAGGACGTAGGCGTGGGTGCACACGGCGACCGTACGACCCTGCCACTCCTTGGCGATCTCACGGAACGCGGGCAGCGCTCGGTGAAGGGCGTCCGCTACGGATTCGCCTCCCGGCCACGACAGCCCGGCGGGGATGTGGAAGTCCGGGCCGGCGTGCCGGCCGGCGAAGTAGATCTCCAACCAGGGGAGGAAGCGGGAGTCGGCCTCCCGCAGCCGCGGAAGGCTCATCCCCTCGAACTCTCCGATGTCCAGTTCCCGCAGCCGGGGGTCGGTAACGACGGGAAGGTCCCGGGATGAGGCGATGACCTCCGCAGTCTCCCGGGCACGGTGCAGGGTGGAGGTGAAGACCGCTTCGACACCGGCGTCCCCCAACGTCGCTGCCAGTTCCGACGCCCGGCGGAGGCCGCTGGGCGTGAGGGCGGCGTCTGAGTAGTTCCAGATCCGACCCTGCGCATCGGGCATCTGGGCCTGTCCGTGGCGGAGCAGGTACATCCGGCAAGGCGCGGGGTGGGTCATGGGCCTACCGTTCCGGAACAGAGTCACTCCGACAGTGCCGCCTTCCCGAACGCCAGCCTTGCCGTCCGTACCTCGTCGGCATCGACGGCGAAGGTCCGAAATCCCAGCCGGTAGAAGCCGGCCGCGAGTTCTTCCGATACCGCCCCGGCGAGACGGATACCGACCCGGCAGCTCGGATTGGCGAGGCGGGCGGTGGCCACCGAGGCGAGCAACGTTCGCATCGACTCGTCGATGCTGGCCCGGGGGTCACTCGACAGCATCTGCCGCCGGACATAGTCATCCAGCGGCTCGCCTGTCAGGAAAAGGCTGCCGGCGTAGCCGTAGAGCTTGGCCTGGAGGCCTCGGACCTCGAGCCAGAGCAGGTCGCTCTCCTTGGCGATCTCGGGTGCCAGTTGGGCGCCCCGCGGACTGGTGAGCGTCGGCCCGACCAGTACCGGCCCCAGCCCGTGGCGAACGACCTCGTGTCGGGCGATGCGCCGGATCTCGCGGGCTTCGTGAGGATCGGTGACGTGGCGCACGCTCAGCTGGGGCGGCCTTGGGTAGCCGCTTCGTTTGGCCGCCAGCGCCATGCCGGTCACCTGAACGGCCAGCAGATCGGGCAGCCCCACGGGCAAGGCGAGCCGGGGGTGGCGGGTGAGCAGCGCCGGACCGTCCAGGAGCTCCATCGCTTCGTCGGAGGCGAGATCCACCGCCCGCATCACGACCTCGGTGTTCCCGGCGGCGGCCAGCAGGGGGGTGAGCACCCCCGCGATGACCTCCTCGAGGCCATCCAGGGAGGCGCCCTCGCTTTCGTGGGCGATGACGCGATCGATGAGTTCCTCAAGGTGCCCACTGGTGGCGAGGACATCGCCGATCCGGGTGGCGATCGCCTGCGCTCCCCGATCGAGCGTGCTCTTGACACCTTCGGCGGTGCTGGCGCGTCCGAACAGGCGGCAGCGGGCGGCGTCGTCGGCAACCCTCAGCACCTCCGACAGATCCGCTCCCGAGGCTTCGATCCGGCTCACCGACAGTTGGCCGGCGAAGACTTCGCCGCTCTGTCCATCAATCGAGATGGCGTCCCCCTCGGCGAACCTGCGCTCGCCGATACGGAACCCGGGGTGTTCAAGATCGATGTGCAGAGTCTTGCAGCCGACCACACACGGCTTCCCCAGCGCCCGGGCGACGACCGCGGCGTGGCTCGTGGCTCCACCCAACGCGGTCACGATGCCGGTGGCGGCGATCATCCCGTGAAGGTCGAGCGGGCTGGTCGTGGGCCGCACGAGGATGACGGGTTGTCCCTTCCCGGCGACGTCGACGGCCCGGTCCGGATCGACGATCACCACACCACTGACCTGACCGGGGGAGGCGCCGATCCCGCGACCGAGCGCCCCGGTGCTCCGGGCGGCCTCGAGGGCCGCCTCCTCGAAACTGGGGCGATCCGCCTGGCGGATCTGCGCGGTCGACACGTTCGCCAGGGCCTGCGCCGGCGGCACCTGACGCTCCCGGAGGAAATCGGCGGCGATCCGGATGGCGGCTTCGGCGGTGCGCTTGGCGCTGCGCACCTGCAAGAGGTAGAGCTTGCCCCGCTCCACGGTGAACTCGATGTCGAGCACATCGCGGTAGATGCTCTCCATCTTGCGGGCCATGCGTGAGAAGTCGTCGAAGACCTCGGGCAGGCGCTCGGCGGCATGGGCCAGCTTGGCCGGCGTCAACGTTCCGGCCACCACGTCCTCTCCCTGCCCGCCTTCGAGGTACTCGCCGTAGAGCACCGGTTGACCGGTGAGCGGATCCCGGGTGAAGGCAACGCCAGTGCCCGACGGCTCGCCGAGGTTTCCGAACACCATGGTCTGCACCACCACCGCCGTTCCCAGGTCGTCCGGGATGTGATGGAACCGGCGATAGGTGATGGCGCGCCGGGAGTTCCACGACTCGAAGACCGCCGCGATCGCCCGCTCGAGCTGCTCGAAGGGATCGTCGGGAATGGCTTCGTCGACCTCCTCCAGCAGCGCGTGCCGGCACGCCGACCGCAACCCGGCGAACACCCCGGCGGCGTCGGAGGTCGGCCCGATCGTCGCCGCCACGGTCCCGGCGGCCCCGGTCACCGCTTCGCCGTCGGCGTTGAGCACGATTTCTGCGAACATGCGGCAGAACCGGCTGTAGACGTCGGCCATGAACCCGACGTCCCCGGTGGCGGCGGCCAGGGCGACCGCTGCCTGCTGGTTGAGCCCGAGATTCAGGATCGTGTCCATCATCCCGGGCATCGAGACCGGAGCGCCGGAGCGGACTGACACCAGCAGTGGCAGCGGACCACCGCCGAATCGGCGGCCCGTCGATTCCTCCAGGCCGCGGATGTGCAGCCGCACGTCAGAGAGGAGCCCGTCGGGTAACGCCCCGGCGGCTAGGAAGCTTCGCCAGGCCTCGGTGGTGATGATGAAGCCGGGCGGGACCGGCAGGCCAGCGGCCGTCATTCCCGCCAGGCCTGCGCCCTTGCCCCCGAAGAGATCCGGTTGCGACACGTCGGCGTCCTCGAAGCGGAACACAAAAACCGGCTCGGCGGGGTCACCCCCACTCATTCGGTCCGCTCCTTCCCCAGGACGAGGAGGATGTCTTCGTGCAGTTCGAACCAGATGTTGTGCAAAGAGTCGACGGTCGGCGTGCAAACGAAGTCAGAGTTCCCTTGGTCGACCAACGCGACACTGCGTTCGAACCGGCGAATGTAGCCGGCGTAACGCGGCACCAGCTGCGTGATCTCGCCGAGTGACTTGACGAGCCGTTCTACCGTCGCGATGACGCGGTCCTGGGCTCTGGCGTCGCCTTCGGTTTCCTGCCAGTCGGTGACCAGCTTGATGAATTTACTGTTGACGGATTCGAACCGCGTATACCATTGTGCAAGACCTTCGCGCTCGGAAGGATCCGAGTAGGTTTGGTGATAGTAGCCTTCTACCTCCGCCATTCCGTCCGGCTGTATGACAAGTTCTTCGCCGAGGTCCAACACCCATTCCTGCGCCACGAAGCCGTTCACCATTGGCCGTACTTCATCCGCAGACAGCCCCGATATCGCGGCTAAGTCGCCGGCTGACGCCATCTTTTTGAGGTACAGCGAATTCAACACCAGAAATTGATGATCATTCAGCATGGCTACCCCGTTGTGGTTCCTAGCCGAGGACCGACCCATCCCCAAGGACGGACCCGTCCCCTGATTGCTGCGCGGCGCCTGGCTCTGCCTTTACGTACACGCTCCCGAGCTTGCCCTCACACTCAAGCAGCAGGGGCGTGCCATCCGGGATGGAGTCCATTCCTTCCAGTTCGAGCGTCATGACGATCGGGATACGAAAGTTACGGCCCACAATTCCCAAATGGGACTCCGGCGTACCGGCAAAGGTGACGATGCCGGCCGGCTTCTTGTAAAGAAGCGGGGCCACGAAGGTGGTGGTGCCGCCGGGCGTGATGACCACGGTCTCCTTGACCTTGTCCAGATTGGACATCAGCTTGATCATTTCCCGAGGCGACGTGATGTTCATGGCGATGCCCTCATGCCTGCCTACGGGCACAACACTGTAGCCCTGACCGATGTACCGGTACCCGGGGATGTCGTTACCACCCATTTTCGCTCCTCTTTCCTAGATATCGGTATCTGCCAAGCCGCTCTCCTCCGGGGACAGGAAGAGCCACGGTATGGTCGGTTCCTGGGGCGGGTACAGAAAGATGACCTCTTTCAACCGCAGCGGAAAGTCATCTTTCTTCAGGGTCGTCCACTCCCACCCATCCCACTTGATCTCTGCGGCGTCCTTGCGAAGCTCGTCGATGTCGAGTTTGGACAGCTCTTCGGCGTTGTACCAGGGCGGGAACTTGCCCTTGTAGTAATCCACGTAGCAGAGGAACTCGTCACCCTTGGACTCGATACACACGATGACACACTGGCCGTAGAAGCCGGCGTTGGCCCTGATGTAGTACTTGGTCTCCCGGTTGAGCCACTCCTCAAAGTCATCGGCCGTCTTGAGGTTCACGTTGACGGCCCACTCCTCGTGCGACCACTCGTACCGCTTCTCGCTCTCGTCCTTGACTCTCGGTCCCGCCATCGCCTCGCTCTCTCCCTTGACGCTCGGTCCAGCCACTTTCTCGCTTTCTTCCTTGATGCCTGGCCCAGCCATTGTCACTCCTCTCTGGGTGCGGTTGGCCGTTGACTTACGCCAATACCTCGTACTTGCCGAACTTGGTCCCCCGGCCGCGGAACCCGGGCATCTGCGGGGGAGGAGCCCCCAGACCCGCCATTGCGTTCCGTTGAACTTCGCCGGCCTTGGTGTAGCCCTTGAGCAGGTATTCCATGCTCCTGAGGTCCATATCCCAGAATCCCATTTCCGCTGCCTCCTCCTCGAGGTCATGGGCGCGGACATAGGGAAGCGAGGCGGCTACGTAGACCCAGTTACCCTCGAGGATCTTGTCGAACCATGGCTTCATCGCCAAGTACCGGTACATGCGCTCGACGGCGGCCTCCAGCTTCGCAATGTGCTCCGGTAGGTCGCTGAGCGGGATCCTGGTACTCGTGCCATTGGGATAGTCCTCGTCCCGCATGTACACCGCGACCTCCATCAGCGCCTGATCCTCGTAATCAGGGGGGTCGCAGAACAGCGTGCCGGTGTTGTAGATGGAGAACATCTTCATCTTGCCGCTCTTGCGGTCTCGCATCATCTTCTTCTTGTCGAAGGTCAACACCATGCTGTAGGAGAAGGGCAGGTCCCCGACCACAAAGGTCCATGGGAACGACTTCTCGTTGACGAAGCAGTCCCGGACGAGGATCAGCCTGTCGTCCAACTCATAGGGGCCGGTGTCGCCCAAGCCGAGCCGGCAGTCGTAGTGGTCGAGGAAGCCCATGAGCTGGATGAGGGAATTGAACTGGCCGACCGTTGCCCGCACTTCCGGGTCGTCCACCGGTTCCACCTGCGTATTCAGGTCTTCCACCACGTCCTGGTCGAGGACCTGCAGGGCGTAACCCACGTCCATGACCGCCGGTTTGCCTTCCCGCATATAGCCTTCGAACACGGTCTTCCAGAAGCTGTAGATGATCCTGAGGTTGTCGATGTAGTCGTTCGGGCCGATGAGGCCGCCGTCGATTAGGAATAACCTGCCGAACAGGGCGATCCCGCAGCCCCACTGGATGTTGCAGGGCGTAATGGTTTTGATCCCGAACTCTCGATGGCCGGAGCTGCAGGTCGCCCTGATGCCCTCCATCCCCACCTTCTCCCCTAGCCACATGTACAGCCATGGGTGCTGGAGGAAGGTGGTCTGGAAGGACAGCATCTCGTACTCTGCCCTCGGGATCAGGGGATTTTCTCCCTCTGTGCCTCTCCTGGCCAGCAGGTCAGCAACATACCAAGAATTGTGCTTTGCCCACTTAACCGTCTCCTCCGTGGGCATCAGTTCAAGTTTCTTCATCTCCGGCGGTCCTCCTCAGAAGAGTCGTCCAAATTCCGGCCGTGGATCCCGGCGTTCCGGCGATCCACAATTCGTGTCATCGCAAATCCTGTACATGGCGTCGTGGACTGGGCGTGGAAAGGCGCGCTTCCTGCAGGGTTTTGAGCTCCTGGCTCAGGTCACGGCGATCGGAGATGCGCCGAGACTTGAACTCGGTGCGCTCCAGCGATCCGGCCGGCGCGATCTCAACCATTGCCCTGAGACCGAGCTTCTTCCTGAGCTGGCTGAGCACGGCCTGCTGGAGATCGTCGTCGGAGTATCCGGCCACCGCTTCCGCCCGCACCTTCAGCTCGTCCATGGCGTGCTCCCGGACGACCTCCACCCGGAACTCGCCGTCGCAGCCGGCGGCCCGGATCGCCTCCTCGATGGCAGCGGGATAGACGTTTTCGCCTCTGATCACGAGCATGTCGTCGGCTCGACCGAAGAGACCGTCGGGGAGCCGCCGGTAGGTCCGTCCGCAGGGGCAGGGCTCGGAGGTGTAGCTGGACAGGTCCCCCGACCACAGACGGATCATCGGCTGTGACTCGCGCTCGAGGTGGGTGTAGACGGGAACCCCGACCTCGCCAGGGCCCACCGGCTCCTCCGTGACGGGATTGAGCAGCTCCGTGTAGACGATGTCCTCCCAGAGATGCATCCCGGTGCGCTCGTCGCACTCCGCGTTGGTCATCCAGGGGGCCATCTCGGCCATCGATCCCATGTCGATGCACGCACCGCCGAAGGTCGTTTCGATCAGGCGCTTGGTGGCGGGGATCCCGGCGCCGGGCTCCCCGGAGAAGAACAGGACGCGGATCCCGAAATCGACCGGGTCGTATCCGATCTCCCGGGATACCTCGGCGGATTGAAGTCGTTCTGGGTGACGAAGAGGAAGTTCCCGCCGTCGAGCGTGAACGTGTACAGACCGGCCTCGCGGCGAGCGGTCGCTGCGTCGATTCCGGCGTCGCGAAGCTCGGCCTCGGTCACCTCCCTCCGGTAGACCCCGTCGGGGATCGTCGGCTCTTGGGGCCGGTCGTCGCCATCGTCGATTCGCTCCCAGACGTAGTGGGCGAACACGAACTTCGCGTCCTCTTGCATTGGCGGAAGTGGTTCGAGCTCGACATTGCCTTCATCGTCAGTGGCGAACGTGAACGCCAACGAGCCGTGCGGTTCCTCGGGGTTGCTGAGCACGATGCGGTCGCCGTCGATGGAGTACGTCCCGGGTCCATCGGTCGCCTGGGCACCGTTGGCGCCTCGCCACAGCAGCTCCCAGGTGCCGTCTTGGAGGGTCATCGTGCCGATCATCGGGTACCACGGCAGGATCTCGGCGCCGACGAGCCGGGCGTCGCCGTTGGCCCTGGCATCCTCCTCGGTCGAGGTCCAGCGGTAGGTGCCGTTGAGCGCTGCGGCGGATGCGTCGCTGGGTGCGGCGGTGCCCACGGTGACCGCTGGGCCGGCCGGGCCCGTGCAGTCGGCCGGCACGCTCAGCGCTGGCCCGGGATCGACGGTCGCCTTCAGCTCCTCGATCTGCTCGATGAACTGCTTGGTGGGCGCGTCCTGTTCGAGGGTGGTGTACACAGGTGCGAAGGCGGCGCGGAGCGCCTCGACGTCGTCCGGCGGCGCGTCGGCGAACCGAGCGCCCGCCGCGCACAGCGCAGTCACCAGCTCGGCGTCCCCATCGACGAGATCGGTCGAGTGCTCGGCAGCATCAGCGCCCGCTTGCATCAGCGCCTCGCGCTGGTCGTCGCTGAGGTCATCGAGCACAGCGGGATTGGCGATCAGGGCGACCGGCTGCGCCCACAGGCTGACGTTGGCGGTCACGTACGGCGCCAGGAAGGAGAGCTCCAGCGCGGTGTAGCCGAACAGGCTCATCTCGAACCCGTCGATCTCGCCCGCAGCCAGACCGGCGGCCCGGTGGGGACCGAACGCCTCGGTCAACTCGGCGCCAAGCGCGTGGATGGCGTCGGCGTGCGTCTGAGAGCGGTAGGACTGAAACGTGATCCCGTCGAAGTCGGCTGGCGACAACAGCGGTTCGTTGACGGCGATCGGCCTGCGCAGTCCATCGGCCAGCACGGCGATTCCGGACACGCCGATCTCCTCGAGGCTGTCGACCATCTCGCCAGGGATCTCGCTGGTGATCACCGCCTCCTGCAGCGGGTAGCTGTCGATCAACATCGGGGCGGTGAGTGCCCGGAAGCTCGTCACACCGAGGGTGTCGAACACCCGCGTCCCCACCCAGGTGAGATCCGCCTCCCCGTCGGCGACAGCTCGGACGACCTGCTGCTCGGCGTCGGGAGCAAAGTCGCCCCACTCGTGCCTGGCGTCGAGGCGAACGGATCCGCCGGACAGTTCCTCGACGCGGTCCACGAAGTACTGCACCGCCGGGTTGTATTGAAAGCTGCTGGCGGTGTTGGCGATGGTGAGCACGACCGGTTCGGCCGACCCACCGGCCTTGTCCTCACCGCCGGACGAAGCCGACTGATCACCGCCACACGCGGCGACCGCCGAGCGCGGCAGCGGCCACGATGCCCACCCGGGCTCGGACGAATCGTTCTGTGGACATGCTCCCACTCCCTGTTCGACGATGAGATCGAACGTAGGAGCGGCACCGATCGTCGCACATCCGGGCTGGTTCCAAGGATCCTGCGGCTAGCACGGAGCCGCCCCATGCCGCCAGGCGCGACAATCCGGGAGTGACGTGGTCACCCCGGTGGCGGGCGACCCTGGGTGCGCTGGTGATCGGCTCGCTCGGGCTGACGTACGCCTTCGCCGCGTGGTCAATCGGGCGCGACTCCGGAATCGGCACGACGTACCCGGGTCATTCGATCGTCGCCGCGTGGAGCTTCGTGACGGCGGGGCTGGCACTGATCGCAGCCGGACTCGTCACCGTGCGTCGCCGATCGCACGTCGGCGTGCTCGCCGTCCTCGCTGGGTTCCTCTGGTTCGCGCCCATCTGGGAGGGGTGGCAAGGAGGACCGGCGATCGTCCGCACGATCGGCATGCTCGCCGCCAGCTTCGTGTTCCCCGCGATCGCCCATCTCGTGCTCGCCGCGACCGGCACGCCGATGTCCCGCGCCGCGGTGTGGCTGGTCGGAGCGACTTACGTCCTGGTCGGGCTGTGCGCCGCCGTCGTCGTGCTCGTCCGCGATCCGTACCTCGACCCGTACTGCTGGGCGAACTGCACGACCAACGTGTTCGACGTGACCTCGCAGCCCGAGCTCGCTCGACAGATCAGTCGTCTGCAGCTCGGCATCACCGCGGCGAGCGCCTTGGTGCTCATCATGATGTGCGCGGCTCGGCTGGTGAGGTCGTCGACAACCGGTGTGCGCCGGAACTGGAAGGCCCTGCCCGGCGGCGTCCTGTTCGGCGTCGCCACCGTGTCCTACTACGTGCTCCGGCGACAGCATCCGTTGGAGGATCCGAGCCACGCGGGCTACGCCACGGTCTTCATCCTTCGCTGCGCCTCCGTCGTGCTGATCGCCATCGGCCTGGCTGCGGTGTTGCTCGACACGACACGCCGACGGCGTTCGGTCGCCCGGATCGTCGCCACGTTGGACGAGGCGCCGCCGGTGGGCGGTCTTGACTCAGCGTTGGCACGCGCCCTCGGCGACACGAGCCTGCGCATCTGCTACTGGCTCCCCGCCGCCGGGCGGTATGTCGACGCAGATGGTCGCGAGGTGCCTGATCCGTCGACAGACACGTCGGTCACCGCGACGCCTCTCGTGCGCAACGGGCAGACCGTCGCCGTCGTCAGCCATCACTCCGACCCCGTCGAGCTCGAGCAACGGCTGGGCTCGGCCATTCGGCTCGCTCTGGACAACGAGCGCCTCCAGGCCGACATGTACGTCCGCATGCACGACCTCGCCGATTCGCGGGCGCGGATCGTCGAGGCTGGCGACGTGCGGCGCCGCCGTCTCGAGCGCGACCTCCACGACGGCGCCCAGCAGAGCCTGCTCGGCCTCGCGCTCGACCTCCGCCTCGCCCGCTCGACCGCGACGGCGAGCGGGGACGCTGCGCTCACCGCCCTGCTCGACTCGGCGATCGGCGAAGTCTCCGAAGCATTCGGCGAACTTCGTGATCTCGCCCACGGGATCTTCCCGGCTGCGCTCATTGCCGCCGGGCTCTGTCCCGCCGTCTCCTCGCTCGCCGGTTCGTGCACCCTGCGCGTCGACGTCCACTGCATGCTCGGCGAACGACTGACGCTGAGTATCGAGGCCGCCGGCTACGCCGTCGTCGCCGGCGCACTGGAGGTCGCCGGCAGAGGGTCCGCACATCAAGCGTCCGTCGCCATCTCTCGACGCCGCGACGCCCTCCTCGTCGAGGTCACTCACGACGGCGAGCCGGGCGCAGCCGACCTCGTCCACGTCGCCGATCGCGTGGGAGCTGTCGGCGGTCGATTGGAGATCGCACCCAACCGGATCACGGCCGAGATCCCATGCGCGTCGTAGTCGCCGACGACGTCATGCTCACCCGGGCCGGGATCACGCGCCTGCTCGGCGAGGCCGGGGTCGACGTCGTCGGCGAAGCAGCCGATGCCGACAGCCTGCTCCGGGAGGTCACCGTGAAGCGGCCCGACATCGCGCTGGTCGACATCCGCATGCCGCCGACGCACACCGACGAGGGCCTGGTGGCAGCGCGGGCGATCCGCGCCGAGCATCCTGACGTCGGCGTCCTCGTGCTGTCCCAGTACGTCGAGCCGGTCTTCGCCATGCGCCTCATCGAGGATCATCCCGAGCGCAGTGGCTACCTCCTCAAGGAACGGGTCTTTGACGTCGCCATCCTCGTCGATGCGCTCCATCGGATCGCCGAGGGTGACACCGTCATCGACCCGACGATCGTCTCCCGGCTCGTCGGCAACCAGCATCGTCACGGCGCACTCGCTGCCCTCACCGCTCGCGAGCAGGAAGTGCTCGCGATGATCGCCGAAGGCCTCAGCAACCGGGCGATCGCCGGACGGCTGTTCCTCAGCGAGCGAACCGTCGAAGCTCACGTCACCCAGATCTTCCTCAAGCTGCAACTGCCCGACTCGCCCGACAGCCACCGACGCGTCCTCGCCGTCGTCGCCTTCCTGCGTTCGTGACGTCTGACGTCGGGTGTACCACAGACCGGTCGATAGCGCGGTGTGCACTCCGAGCTCAGCCACGACATATCCGGCGTTCCAGGGCACCCGGCGTCGCGATTAGAGGACGCAATTTCCGGACACCCTCGACGGACGCCTGATCAGGCCCACGGTGCGGGGGCGAGCGCGCTCACGTGGCATCCAGCTGCGCGATGAGCTCCTTTGGCGCGACCAAGCAGTAGGCCTCTTCGATGATCGCCGCGATCTCGCCCCAGTCGACCTCGTCGTCGCCTGAGAGATCCAGGAACACTCCCACCCAGTTCGAGAACGTTCCGCTGGCCGACGTCGGCGGACGGAAGAAGCGTTCAGGTTCAGTGCTCACGAGCTCCTCCTGTACGCCCGGTCGAGCAGGGCACCACAGCGAGGTGCGGCCATCACCGCGATGGTTGTCGTGGACGTAGCACAGCGCCCGCGATCCCCGGACGAAGAAGCACGGCGCGCCGTGACTCCAACGCTCCGTCACCTCTGGCAGAGCGAGGGCGATGCGCCGAATCGCCTCGACCTCACGCTGTCCCACACCGACCAGTCTTCCGCGGGTCCCGGGCCGGCGCCGACCGCAGCCTGATCGACACTCGCCTGGCTGGTGGTGGCGAGCCGGCGTTCGAGGATGCCCGCCGTCCGCGTTATTCCCCGCGATTTCCGGACACTTCCGATTGCGTGTGTTCTGTGCGCGCCCGGCTGCTGGCGCAGCGGCGCTCGTCGCGGGCATTCGGCGCCCCCTCGTCGAGCGGCCTGCAGCCCGACCAATTGGGCGTTCTGGCGCGTCGACGTGAGATGACAAAGGCCGGCGTGCTTGCTGTTGCGAGCGGGCGTATCGGACGTAGCGTCCTCACTTCTGGGACGCGTGGTTGAGGGCCACTCTCTGCATGAGCACGTGGCGGTGTGGTGGCGTCGGTCTGACGGCAGTGGCCGATCAGCCGGCGGCGATGTGGGTGATGTTGGCGAGTTCCCCGGTGCCGCCGCCGGTGAACACGTCACCCCACCCGGCCCAGCTGCCGGTCTCGGGTCGCAGGGTGTGGGCGAGGCGGCCGTCATGCAAGGCGAGCACGTGCAGTCCGCTGGCGGTGCCGGCGGCGGCGATGTGGGTGATGTTGGCGAGTTCCCCGGTGCCGCCGCCGGTGAACACGTCACCCCATCCGGCCCAGCTGCCGGTCTCGGGTCGCAGGGTGTGGGCGAGGCGGCCGTCATGCAAGGCGAGCACGTGCAGTCCGCTGGCGGTGCCGGCGGCGGCGATGTGGGTGATGTTGGCGAGTTCCCCGGTGCCGCCGCCGGTGAACACGTCACCCCATCCGGCCCAGCTGCCGGTCTCGGGTCGCAGGGTGTGGGCGAGGCGGCCGTCATGCAAGGCGAGCACGTGCAGTCCGCTGGCGGTGCCGGCGGCGGCGATGTGGGTGATGTTGGCGAGTTCCCCGGTGCCGCCGCCGGTGAACACGTCACCCCATCCGGCCCAGCTGCCGGTCTCGGGTCGCAGGGTGTGGGCGAGGCGGCCGTCATGCAAGGCGAGCACGTGCAGTCCGCTGGCGGTGCCGGCGGCGGCGATGTGGG
Source organism: uncultured Actinomycetota bacterium (assembly GCA_963776255.1). Lineage (GTDB taxonomy): Bacteria > Actinomycetota > Actinomycetes > Mycobacteriales > Pseudonocardiaceae > Pseudonocardia. The sequence continues at coordinate 546,698 of CAVZMB010000021.1, forward strand.
TGATGTTGGCGAGTTCCCCGGTGCCGCCGCCGGTGAACACGTCACCCCATCCGGCCCAGCTGCCGGTCTCGGGTCGCAGGGTGTGGGCGAGACGGCCGTCATGCAAGGCGAGCACGTGCAGTCCGCTGGCGGTGCCGGCGGCGGCGATGTGGGTGATGTTGGCGAGTTCCCCGGTGCCGCCGCCGGTGAACACGTCACCCCATCCGGCCCAGCTGCCGGTCTCGGGTCGCAGGGTGTGGGCGAGACGGCCGTCATGCAAGGCGAGCACGTGCAGTCCGCTGGCGGTGCCGGTGTTGTCGATGCGGATGCCGGCGCCGCCCGGCAGTGCGCGCCGTAACGGTCAGCCTGACACCGTCGTCGAGGAACGTCGAGGCGCCCGGCTGCAGCGGGGTCGGGGTCATCAGGTACAGCGGCTTCTTACCGTCCGGCCGATCCTGCACCGTGGGGTCCTTGGTCTGCACCCGATAGGCGATGACGCCGTTGCCGGCGATGCCGTACTCGAGAAGCTCGCGAGGCAGCGACGGCATCCCGGCCTCGAACTGGTCGTTCATCGACCGCGACTCGACCACGACGTAGGGCACGGCCTCGCCGATGCGCACCGCTGAGACCCGGCCCGCGACGGGCGGTTGGGCGAGACCGATGTCCTGCAGCTGGTACTCGGTCGCGTCCTCGCCGTGGTGGACGATCGTGCCGTCGTCGAGCCAGCCCAACTCGTGCTTGGTGAACGCCGTCGGATGGGTCTGGCTGGACGCCGACATCTGGTCGAACGAGTCGATGTTGGCCGTGGCCGGATCGGTGTCGTTGCCAAACGCATAGAGGTCCTTGAACCCGGTGAGGCCGTGGATCAGCTCCATCAACCAGACCCCGTTGCTCTCCTGCATCACCGTGCGCGACCAGAAACCGCGGTTCGTTCCGGCGCCGGGGCCGCCGAGCATCACGAGGATGGCGGCCTGCACGCCCTGGCCGCGCAGTTGGCTGCCGAGCTGACCCTCGAGGTCGTCAGCCTCCACGACCTGGCGGTCGATCGTCTGCATCGGAACGACGACCGGGTCGATGTCGGCGCGCCCCGACGAAGCTGCCCGCAGCCACGCCCGCAACGAGCGGTCAGCGCCGTTGGCTTCCGGGCGGGGGTTGTAAAGGACGCGGGCCAAGATCGCCTGCTCCCAGTCGGGCGGGATCTGGTCCGGCGGTGCAGCCACCGTTCGATACAACGGCACGAACGCCACCCGCTTGGTGCCCAACCAGGGTGTCGCCGAGGTCATGACTCCCTCGTCCCGAGCGCTCCGGTGCCGTCGCCATCGTTGCCGCATCGCAGCCGGTACAGAGATGTGCGTGCCTGCACAGTGCGGGCCATTGTGGCTCCTCTCGTCAGATCGGTCGTGCGGTCTTGCCCGCACTACTCCAACGGCGTGACACGTCCGTGACATCGCATGGAACACCGTCGAGGTGGGCCGATGTCCCTGACGCGGGGAGCGACGAGGTAGACGAGCCGGCGCGCCGTCGGTCGGCGATGTGCGATTTCGCGCATCCGATAGCGCTCGGGACGACCAGTCCCGTCGCGGGGTCCAAGTGAAGGAAGCCGGCGTTCCCGGATAGGGAGGGACCGGCCTATTCCCCGCGGATCTCGGACAGTCGGCCGCCGAGCGTTCGGTGCGTTGCTCGGGCCACGGTCGGCGCTCCCGACCGGGCATTCGGCGCTCACGGTGGGCGCGAACCGCCGGGCGCTCCCGGCCGGCCGAACCGTCTGATTGAGTGTCCACCACGACGGTGCGGCGTGTTCGTACCGTCTAGAGATCCTGGCGGCAGGGCTCCCGAACCGTCTGCCGGTCGCGTTCGCGGCTTGGCTTCCGAACGAGGTGCCTGCCGTCGGGTCTCGCCGTGGCCTGGCTCGAAAGAGGCGTGAAACGCGCAGACACCGAGCTGCAATCAGACATGCCGACCACGGTCCTCGACACGCTCAACGAGAAGGAGCACACGATGACGGTGATGATCGGCGTCGACCCGCACAAGGGGTCGCACACGGCGGTCGCGGTCGACGCTGGCGAGCGCAGCCTTGCCGAGCTGCGGGTGCGTTCCGGTCGCAAGCAGCTCGAGCGGCTGTTGAAGTGGGCCGCGCAGTTCCCCGAGCGCACGTGGGCGGTGGAGAACGCGACGGGCCTCGGCTACCTGCTGGCTCAGCAGCTCGTCGCTGCCGGCGAGCGGGTCTTGGACGTGCAGCCGAAGCTGGCGGCGCGGGTGCGGCTGCTGGCCACCGAGTCGACCAACAAGAACGATCCCCACGACGCGCTGTCGGTGGCCATCGCGGCGCTGCGTTCGCGGACGCCGAAGGTGGTCGGCGTCGAGGATCACGCGGCGGTGATGAAGCTGTGGGCTCGACGCCACCGCAACCTGTCGAGCAGCCGCACGCAGATCGCTTGCCGCCTGCACGCGGTGCTGTGCGACCTGGTCGCCGGCGGCGTTCCCGACGAGATCCACGCCGGCAAAGCGGCCTCGTTGCTCGCCGGTGTCGAGCCCGACAGCGCGGTCGCCGCCGCCCGCGTCGAGCTCGCCCACGAGCTGCTGGATGATCTCCGTCGTGTTGACAGCCAGATCGCCGAGTGTGTCAACAAAGAAGCTGCCCCACGGCCTAACCCAGAGCTGTCGAGATGGCGCGCCGGCTGCTCGGTCCTTCCCGCAAAGATCGAGCCGACAGAGACTGCGGTCCTCCCGGCGGTAGAGGGCACTCTGTGACGGCGAGCATCGTGAGCGTTATGGGGCACCCGTAAGGGCCGAAGTAGCGCGGCTCTGTTTGCCTTGACGCTGATGTTGTGAGCGCGGATATGTCGCACCGGGGCCAGTCCGGCGGGTCAACCGACGTGTGCCGTATCGCCGATCATGCCTCGCTGCTGGACGGGGCAGGTACCCGCGCCAACGTGGTGCCACCAGACCGCTGGCGTGGCCAGCGGTCGGTGGTGGCTCACCCAGCTCGCAGAACTGCTGGACTAACGCACCGTGAGTGAGGCCCGACTGATTCTCACCTGCGGGTTGCCCGGGGCGGGTAAGACCACACTCGCAACGCAGCTAGCCGCGGAGCGGAGCGCCGTGCGGCTCACGAAGGATGAATGGCTGTGGGCCCTTGGCTCCAGTCCATGGGACAGACCCACCGGGGAGAAGATCGAACAGGAACTCTGGCGCCTGGCCCAAGAGATCCTGAGCCTCGGCCTGAGCGTCGTCCTCGATTTTGGGCTCTGGGCGCGGATCGAACGTGACGAGATGCGAACCGTCGCTCGTGGCCTTGGTGTCGGCGTCGAACTGCACTACGTCGAAGTGCCTACCGACGAACTCTGGCGGCGCATCGAGGCACGGAACTCGGCGCCACCCTGGGACAACGAACCGATCGGTCGCGCCGACCTCGACGAGTGGCTAGCCATCTTCCAGGCCCCCGATGCTGCAGAGCTGGCGTTGTTCGATCCACCGCCAGATTCACACTGAGCCACTGTCTCGGCGGCAGCCTCGAAGCGAGCAGATCGACGGCTCGGCACCGACAGTGTCGGACTGTGGGCGCGACCGGGAGGCACCGAACGCTCGCCGCCGACGGGCGAATGGCCAGGATTGTCGCCGGCGTCGAGTCCGGGGCCGAAGTGCACGGCCTCGAGCGGCCTCCGAGCGGAGCTTATGCGTGGCGATGTGGCGCTGGCGCGGCGACCCCGCAGTCCGCACGCCAGTGCACCGAGCGCCCAGATTGGCGCGCCTGCGGGACATTCCCACCTCGTCACGAACTGAATCGACGCGCCGTTGTGGCGTCCTCGCGTGCGTTTGGGCGGCACGGCGGCCGACCTTGGTTCGCTGGACCGCGCGCTGCATGCGTGATCATCGCTGCGGTAGCGCAGTCGGTGACGACTACGTTCGGCGTTCGTGACGGGCTCCCCGCCGCGGAAGCTTCTGATCGACACGGATCCCGGCATCGACGACGCGATGGCGATCTTTTACGCGCTCGAGTCGCCCGAGCTCGAGGTGGTCGGCCTGACCACTGTGTTCGGCAACGCCGACACCGACGTGACGACGCGCAACGCGCTCAGCCTGTTGGAGATCGCCCGAGCGGAGCGACATCCCCGTCGCGGCAGGAGCCGTCAAGCCGCTGGCGATGGACTACCGCGGTGCGGCCGCGTTCGTGCACGGCGTCGATGGTCAGGGCGGGGTCAGCCTTGCGCCGCCGGCCACGGCGCCGGTCGCTGCGGACGCGGCTCACTTCATCATCGACACGGTGATGTCGTCTCCAGGCCGGATCACACTGGTCCCGCTTGGCCCGCTCACCAACGTCGCCCTGGCGATGCTTCTCGAACCGGGGCTCACGCAGCAGGTCGCCGAGATCGTGCTGATGGGGGGTGCCGCGTTCGTCGGTGGGAACGCATCCCCGGCGGCAGAGGCGAACATCCTCAATGACCCCGAGGCGGCGGACATCGTGTTCGGGGCCGGGTGCCCGATCGTCATGGCCGGCCTCGACGTCACCGAGCAGACGCTGATGACGACCGACGACCTGCGGCGGATCGCCGACATCGACTCACCGCCGGCGCGTCATTTGTCGGCGATTGTGCCGTACTACGCCAACTTCTTCGCCCAGCGGCTCGGCATCGACGGCATTCACGTCCACGACTCGTCGGCGATCAGCTACCTGGTCGCACCCCAGCACTACACGTGGGTCGAGCACCCGATCCGCGTCGACTGCGGGCACAGCTTCTGTCGCGGCACGACGCTGCCCGCCAAGCGGGTCAGCGATCACGAAGCGCCGTGGCAGGGTCGCCAACCGGTACGAATCCTCACCGGAGTCGACGTCCGCGCCGTCATCGAGCTCGAGCTCGGACGACTCGAAGGCCGATGATCGGCACGCTCACGCCATCGATGCCGCAGTCCGTTCGGCGACCCTGCACTCCGCAATGCGGAGCGTCACACGTCCTCATCGCTGAAGACGCTCAGGTGGTTTGGTTCGGCGTTTGGCGGACCTCGATCAGCACCTCAGCGCGGGTCAGTCGTCGGAGCAGCGCAACCCACATCCGGGCGACGTAGGAGGCCAAGGCCTTCGTCGGCCACCACGTGAGCATGTACCAGCGGCCGTTCGACTTGCGCCCCTCGATCCACCATCCGAAGCGTCGGCCGGGGTGGATCACCAACGGTTGATACGTCGCAGCCGGCGGATTCATGTCGATCGATTCCTACCCAGATCGATCGGGTCCCAGTCGACGTCATCCGGCCCGGCCGAAGAGCGTGATCACGCCGACCGAGGCATCGTCCGCCGCCGCGCCCGAATGCCCCCGAGCGCGCCTGTCGAGGGTGTCCCGGAGCCCATCGCGCTCGATCGAGACAGTTCGATCCGGTGCGCCTCAACCGCCGTGCGACGGGGCGCGTGCTATCGAGCGCCTCAGGAGGGCCGATATCGAGCACTGAACACGCATCTCGGGACTGCGTTCAGAACTCTCAGACCGCGATCTGAACGACCGCCAACGCGGCAACTTCTCAAGGAGCGGTCGCTCCGGCCCGGGGCATTGCGAGGCATCCGTCTATCGCTCTCCAAATCCCCGCGCAACTCGTCCTGAAACGCCAGGCTCGACGGCGGCACGTGCATCGCCATTCTTGTAGCCCTTGCCCGCCCGGAGGATCGTGCCCTAACCAATCGTCCGCGGCGTCCTGGAAGCTTTCATCGGCTGGTCGGGTGCTGGCACTACGGTGGTGCGTCGATGCCGGGGGGTGGCTCGCTTGTTGGCATTCCACATCCACCGCCATGCAGGAAGGATGCCCGTCATGGGGAACGTGGCCATTTCGACTCGGATCGGCGCTGTGTTCGTTGCAGCGGTGCTCGTCGCCGGGTTCGGTGACGTCAGCGCCGGCGCGCCGTCATCGTCCCCTTCGACCCCGAGCGCCGAAGCGCAGTTGCCACCTTTCAACTTCGAGATCTCCACGTTGTCCAATCGCGCCGACCTGGTCAGCGACGGCGACGCGCTCGTCGAGGTGCGGGTGCCCAAGAACGTGCCGATGCACAAGGTGATGCTCACCCTCAACGGCGCCGACGTCAGATCGTCGTTCGTCGCTGACGATTCAGCCCGGACGTTGCGCGGCGTGCTCGAAGGCATGGAGCCCGGCGAGAACCTGTTCGTCGCCGACGCCAACGGCCAGGGCCGCGGCCGGCCGTGGGCCAGTCTGACAATCACCAACCACGTGCGCGGCGGGCCGATCCTGCTCGGCTCGCAGGCCATGCCGTGGGTCTGCGCCACGCCGACGCCGGTCCCCCAATCGGGCAACACGCCGGCATCGAACGCGAGCGGTCTGAGCACCTTCGCCGTCGACGCCCAGTGCAACATCGCGACCGAGTACAAGCTGTTCTACCGGACGACGACGACACCCTGTTCCTCCGCATTGCCCGACCCGAGCCCTCCGGCCGCCCCGCCGACGAACAACTGCTTCAAGCCGTACACACCAGGCTCAGTACCCGCCGATCTCGCGACGACGACGTCGACAGCGGGGGACACGGTTCCGTACATCGTTCGCGTCGAGCGCGGCACGATGAACCGAGGCATCTACGACATCGCCGTGTTGTTCGACCCGACCAAGCCGTGGACGTCGCTCGCTCCGCAGTCCGGATGGAACGGCAAGATCGTCTACAGCTTCGGGGCGTCCACGGGTCAGCCGCGACTGCAGTTCCGCACCTCGCAGAACTGGGCCGACGACACTGCGCTGTCACGCGGCTTCATGGTGGTGGACAACAGCGTCACCGACTCCTCGCGCAACTCCAACCGCACGCTGGTCGCCGAGACGGTGATGATGATGAAGGAGCACATCGTCGACACCTACGGCGAGATCGCGTACACCGTGGGCAACGGATGTTCGGGCGGGTCGATCCAGCAGAACACCGTCGTGTCGATCTTCCCGGGTCTGCTCGACGGCATCCAGCCGAGCTGCAACTACCCCGACTCGATCACGACCGGCCAGGAGGTTCTCGACTGCGTGCTGCTCGTCAACGCCTACGTGTCGCCGGAGTGGAACGCACTGATGGGCGGGTTGACCCAGGCGCAGATCAATGCCAAGAAGACGGCGATCAATGGGCATCTCGACCATCTGGGCTGTCAGTCGTGGAACAACGCGTTCGGCTTCAACAACAAGCCGGGCAACTACGTGCCGGTCCTCGTCATCAACCAGACCACCGGAGCGCTCGCGCCCGTGGGCGCACCGCGCAACAACTGCCTGCTGCCGCCCGCGCTGGTCTACGACCCGATCACCAACCCGAACGGCACGCGCTGCGGCGACGCGGACCTGGCGACCGCCGTGTGGGGCACCACCGCGGGCGTCGTCCCCGGCAGTGTCCGAGCCCGCCAGACCTACGACAACTCCGGCATCGCGTACGGCCTGCAGGCGCTGCAGTCAGGTGCGATCACCCCGGAGGAGTTCGTCACGTTGAACGAGAGGATCGGCGGCCTCGACCCCGACTCGAACCGCATGCTCGACGCGTACGACGGCCGACCTGCCGGCACTCGACATCGCCTACCGGGCCGGCATCGTGGCGAGTGGCACGAACCTCGGCAAGGTCCCCATCATCGACTCGCGCGGCTGGGACGAGCAGGGCATCCACTACATCTGGCGCACGTTCTCCGAACGGGCGCGGATCGACGCGGCCAACGGCGGCAACCACGGCAACCAGGTCATCTGGCGCTACGGCACCGGCCTGCTCCCCGCGACGGCGGCCCAGGCCACGGCGGTGACGCTGCAGTCGTTCCTGACGATGGACACCTGGCTCTCAGCGCTCAACGTGTCGTCGCCCAAACCCACGGTCAACTCGGTGCGGACGCAGGCCGACGTGATCGCGGCGAAGCCGGAGACGGCGCACGACCTGTGCTACCTGACGGGCGACACGGCCTTCACGACGCCCGTCACCGACATGGACGTGTGCGACGCCGACCCGAGGCTCGCCAAGCACGAGTCGCCGCGGCAGGTGGCCGGCGGGTCGCTGCAGGAGAACGTCCTCAAGTGCCAGCTCAAGCCGCTCGAGCCCAGCCGACTTCACGCCGGCCGTACTCGACGCGTCACAGTTGGCGCGGCTGAACGCCGTGTTCCCCGGCGGTGTGTGCGACTGGACGAAGCCCGGCGTCGGCCAACAAGAGGCGATCTCGCCCCTGACCTTCGCCGCGGGTCCCGGCGGACAGCCATTGCCGCCCGCTCCCGTGCAAATGTCGCAAGCGCGGCTGAACCATCGCCGCGGGAGCAGCGCCTACTTCGTCGTCCACGCGATCGTCGAGTTGGTCACGATCGACTGTGACGACCCCTCCTCGTACCTTCACCGTCCTCGAGCCGGTCACCGGCGAGGTGATCGGGTGCGCCTACCTCTACCCCTCGGAGTCGCCGCACGCAGATGTTGGTGCGCGCTAGCCACGCTGAACTCGATGTCCCGTTCGCCGACGCCCTCGCCGCGTGGCTGACCGCCGAGTGGCCGTGGGAGCGCGTGCACCGCCCCGGTCGCTGAGCACCGCCGCATTGAGCGGGGAGGCGCTCCGGCCGGCCGATACCAACGAAGCGCTCTCGAACGCGCCGCTTCCGAGAGCGCAGGCTCGCTAGCGCTCGCGGATCCGCCGATAATCCCGGGCTGCCCGTCAGGCCCGACCCGAGCACTTCCGGCGAAGTGACGGGCGAGATCGTCCCATAAGGCGCGGGGAATAATCCGCGGCCCCAGTCGACACAGCGCGTCCTCGATGTGCGGTTGCACCCGCCGTCACCGTTCGCGGCGCGGCGACCGATTGGCGTGTCCCAGTCACTCTCCCGTCGATCGTCGAGAGCGCGATCGACGGGCGGTTCTGCCACCTCGTCGCGCTCTGCGATGTTCGAATCGCAGCGTTCTGGACACCGCTCGGTGGACTGAAGTCAGGAGCACTCGAGGCCGGTGTCGACGCTCGGCGAGAGACTGTTCACGGCGGTAGCCGTCGAGTTGGCGTCGGGACGCGGATGTCGGCTCTCCTGGCCGTCCAGCGCGACGCCGTCATGGCCTGAGATCCGTCAGAGCTCGATCTCGATGCCCGCTGGTTGGATGGCGGGTGCGGGTCTCGCGTGCGCGGTGAGCTCAACGTGGTTGTGGATGGCCCACTGTTGAAGGCTGCCGACGAGCGCTTCGGCGAATGGCCGGTCGCTGCCGTCCATGGTGTTCAGCGTGTCGACAGCTGCCCGCAGGTCGTTGTTGCCGACGTCATGGCCTTTGGCCCATCGCTGCCAGGTGTCGAGGGCGGCGACGCGTTGGCGATGGACGTCGACGGGGTGGTGCATGGCGTCGAGCAGGTCGGCGGCGTCGCGGTGGCGCAGGTTGTCGCCGGCGGCGCGTCGGTGTGCCTGCGCCTGGCGGTACTGCTCGATTGACGGTTCGGTCCGCTGCCGGGTCCGTTCGAGGTAGGCGTCGGCACGTTCCAGCCGGCGCTCGGCGACGTCGAGGTCGTGTCGGAGGCTGCGACGGGCTCGACGCGGCGCCGTGTCGAGACGGCGTTGCGCGGCGGCGAGTTGTCGACGGGCGTCGTCGGCGCGGGCGACGGCGCTTGCGTGGGCGTCGCGGTCGGGTGCGGTCGCTGCAGCGACGTCGTCGAGGGTGCGGTCGGCGGCGGCGATGGCGTCGAGCAGCCGTTGACGTTGTGCGGCCCGCGCCGTCGGCTCGTTGCTCGGCGACGGCGAGGTCGTTGCGTGCGTCGTGAAGGAGCGACGGGAACCAGTCCGGGATGACGCATCGTGGAGTCGGTGGTGCGGGCTGCGAGGGTTCATGGTCACGGAGCTGTTGGGCGAGGCTGCGGCGTTGGGTGACGGCGGGGATGTCGGCACGGTCGATGGCGACGATGCCGTCGAGGATGTCGCGGGCTTCGGCGATGTCGTCGCTGTCGGTGATCACGCAGATCACGTTCTCGTCGCCGCCGCGGGTGACGGCGACGTAGAGGCCGCGACGAGTCGTCGCCGACGAGACCAGACAGATGCCGGCGGTGACGTTGCCGGACTCCCAGCCGTGCTCGGTCGCCGCGTAGCCGAGCCGGACATGCTCGCGGGTGTAGTCGACGGGAAGGGTCACGTCGCCGTGTCCGCCTGTGGTGCGACACGGTCAGCGACCCGTCGTCGCCGATGGCGGTGACGGTCCAGGTGTCGCGGTTGCGGACCGGTTCACCGCCGGTGGTGATGAGGCGGCGGTCGTTGCGGCGTGTCGCCACCACGTCACCGACGTGGACGTGTTCGCCGCCGGCGATCGGTGTCGTCACGTCGGGGTCGAGGTGACCGGCGTCGAGGCGGGCCTGCTTGGACGGCCCGGTTGATGGTGTCGACGTGGTCGTTGGTCGACGCCACCAGCGCCGACGAGCGTCCGTGCTGGTGGTTGGTGATCCAGGTGTCGGCCATCCGGGCGAGGTGCTCGTCGAGGGTGCCGGCGATGATCCGGCCGTGCGCCTCGTAGGCATCGAAGGCGCGCGGGTCACCGGCATCGCACGAGCAGCGACGCGGCTGCCTCCCACGGATGCTTGAAGCGGTGCAGGCGTTCGAGCTGATCGACGCGGCCGTTGGCGCACAGCTCGTCGAGCAGGCCGCCGCGGCCGACGCCTTGCAGCTGGCGGGGATCGCCGATCAGGGCCAGCCGCCACTGGTTCGCCGCTCGCCAAGGTGACGACTCGGTGGAGGTCGGGCGTGGAGAGCATCCCGGCCTCGTCGACGATGACGCGTGGCCCCCGGGCCGAGCCGGTACTCGTCGAGTGGTGGCCGATCGGTGCGTTGCCACTCGTGGAGCAGCTTGGCGACGGTGTCGGAGCGGATCCCGGTGTCACGTTCGAGGTTGCGAGCGGCATTGGCTGTCGGCGCCAACCCGAACACCTGGCGACCATGGTCGTGCAGGTCGTTGCCGGCCGCGGTGAGCATGCGGGTCTTGCCGGCGCCGGCCGGGCCGACCACCAACACCAGCCGATCGTGGCCGGCGACCGACGGCCGCCGCCTCGCCCTGCATCACGTCGAGACCGGACCGGTCGACCGTGGTCGACGGGGCCGGCGGGTCGGCCTGGGCTGCCATCGCCCAGGTGATGATGTCCTCCTCCTGGGCCAGCACCGCTTCGGAGGTGAAGCGTGGCGCGGTCGGTTCGATCCACACCGACCGGCCATCCGACTCCCGCCGCAGCGTGTCGCTCGGCGGGTCGAGATCGACGAGGTGCTCGAGGACCAGGTCGGCGGATCGTTCGATGCCGTCGAGCCAGCGGTGTCCCGACATCTGCGACACGGGACGCTGGCGGTCACAGATCGCCTGGATCACGTCGGGCCGACCCCACGACGACCGCTGCGCCGACACCGCCTGCACGACATCGTCGACGGTCAGCACATCGGCCGGGACGACGTTCACGGGCGGCCTGCTCGATGGCGTCGTCGAGCTGGTCGACGGTCCAGCCGACCTCGGCGGCTTCGGTCTGCCACCGTGTCGCCAGATCGGCGGCACCGTGACCGGACTTGCGGACCGCGGGTGTCGGCCGAGGCTTCCCGCTCCAAGGCGGCGCGTTCGAACCGTGACGGCTGCCCGGCCTTCGCGTTGGCGGAACTCGTCGAGCTTGGCGGCCATGGCGACACCGATCGCCGCGCTGCGCTTGGAGAACACGACGAGCAGCTCGTCGGGGACGCCGGCGATCTCCGCCTGCCCGGTGAGGATCGGTCCCCACTCGACCCCGAAGCGGTGGGTCAGCTCGGCGCGCAGCACCGACTGGTACAGGCCGCCGAGCATCCGCTGATGCCGCTTCAAGTAGCGGGCATCGAGCGCCATACCAGCGGCCGTCGGCGGTCTGCACCTTGGCCGAGATCACGGCGTGGGTGTGGATCTGCGGGTCGTCGGCCCGCGATGTCGTCTGGCGGAACGTGGCCATCGTCAACCCTTGGTGTCGGGATGCAGCCGGCCGCCGTTGGAGCGGATCCGGGTCGTCGACCCGAACCGCTCCAGATGCTCCAGCGCCGCCGACACGGCGACGTCGTGGGCTTCGAGCAGCCGGTCGTCACCGGTCAGCGCCCACCACACCGACAACGACTTCGGCGCCGAGAACGTGGCGTCGAACCCCGACACCGCCCGCACCACCCGACCGTCGGCCGTGTACCGGTCGAGCAGCTCCCGACCCAGCGGTGTCCCCGAAACAGGGTCACGGCCCGACAGCAACAGCTCCAGCGCCTCGACGTCGACCGTGCCCGACAGGCCCGAGCCCGGCCGCCTGACGGCCCGACCACTCCCCCGGCACCTCACCCGGCGCCGCCGTCAGGTACTTGGCGTAGTACTCCGCCGTCGCCCCCGCCGACGACGCGTGGAGGGTCGTCACCCGCAGCATCGGCCCGGGAACCACCCGAGCCCGCTCGCGGGCACCTGTCTGCTGAATCGACTGCATCGTTGGTGATCGAGGGACTGCGTGATCACCGTCGGCCTCAGTCCGACGGGAGGAGCGCGAGCTGTTCGGCGGCGCGGGTGCTGCGGTCGATGCTGACGACGCTCGACTGACGCGAGGAACGACGGGCTCGTCGGATCTTCAGCGGTGGTGCGTCGAGAACCTCGTCGTCGAGTTGGTCGCGATCGACGGCATCACGAAGGCGGACGAGCCGGCCGGTGCTCAGCAGTTCGATGAGCGCCCAGCGGGGCACCCGGAGGCAGTTCCCGACGCGCAGCACCGGGATGCCTTCGGTGCCGTCCGACGCCTCGTAGCGCCGAGCGAGCTCGTACGCGTGCGCCCGACTGATCCGGAGCACACCGGCGGCTTCTTCGACGGTGAGCAGCAACGGGTAGTGCGCCAGCGCTGCTTCGAGCTCCCCAACGACGCTCATCCCGCCAGTTACACACGTGTGATTCCTGCTGGCAAGAGGCGTCCGAGCAGGCGCTCGGACGGATCAACACTCAGCGGTACACAGCGGTCAATGGCGGTCAACCACGGACAATTGCTGTACAGGCAGCGCGTGACGAATTTCACACCGTCGCCGAAGGTCAGGCGGCGCCGCGATCGCCGACGAGGTCGCGGTACTGACTGACCGGGCCGGGGAGCGGTCGCACCCACACCAGATCGCCATCGATCTGGACGACCTGGGCGACCGCTCGTGCGCTTCCCGACCCGACCACGAGCCACGCGCCTTCCTTGAGCAACGTCGGATCGCGAGCATCACGGACGAAGGCCCACGGCAGGCCCGTGTCGTCTTCGGTGTTGAGGTCGACTCGCAGGTCGACGTCGATGCTCACGGATCACTCCTTGCTCTCGGCGACATGGTACGGATTTCGCAGCACTCGATGCTCGCAGTGGACGAGTCGCTCGACGAGCTGATCCAGCGACTCGTGGCACAGCGTGACGTGCGGACGGCGGAAGGTCGGGACCACCTGGACGCCGGCGCGCTCGAGGGCCTCGCGCTCGAAGACGACGACGGTGGCGAAGCGCACGAGGCGTGTCTGACAGACAACATTGATCTCGGCGTCGTTCTCGGCTTCGAACGCGGAGATGCCGTAGCGGCCCCAGTCCGGGAACCGTTCGTGGAACCTCGAGGCGTCCTCGGCGAGCAGCGCCGGGTCGAGCTCGTCGCCACGGACGACGAGCGCGTCGGCGCCGGGAACGCTGCGCAGCCGGATCCGTGGAACCCGCTCGCTGGCCATCGCTACTCGAAGATGCGGTCGGCGACGACGCCGGCGGCCTCGCGGGCGATCGCCGGCGTGACGTGGGAGTACAGGTCGAGCGTGATGCCGACGGTGGCGTGACCGAGGCGCTCGCTGACGATCTTCGGGTGGACGCCGGCCTTGAGTGCGAGCGTCGCGTAGGTGTGTCGCAGGTCGTGGAGACGGATCCGCGTCAGTCCCGACGCGGCGACGAGTCGCGCTGAACTTCCTCGTGAACAGGTCGGGCTGTAGTCGCACGCCGGCTTCGTCACGGAACACGAGGTCGGGCGTCGCCGTCCACGCCGGCCCGGCGATCAGACCGCTCCTCCCGCTGGCGCTTGCGGTGCTCGCGCAGCACGCTGACGGTCTGTGGGTCGATGTACACGACGCGGCGACTGCCGCGACGACTTGGTCGCGCCGAACGTCGGCACACCGTTGATCGTCGTCAGCGTCTGCACGATCGCCAGCTGCCCGGCGTCGAGGTCGACGTCGGACCAGCGCAGCCCGAGCACCTCGCCGCGCCGCATGCCGGTCGTGGCGAGCACGAGCAGCGCCGGGAAGATCCGGTCGATCGCGGATGCCGGCGAAGAAGTCGCGCAGGTCGTCCGACGACCACGTGGCGAACTCCTTGCGAGCTGCCGTCGGCGGCCGGGCCGACGCCGCGGCGTTGCGGTACACGAGACCGAGCCGCTCGGCGTCGGCGAGCGCCTTGCGCAGCACGACGTGGCTGTTGCGCACCGTCTTGGCCGACAGCGGCTTGCCGAGACGTGCTCCGTCGCGAAGCAGCTCGGCGTAGAACTTCTCGATCTGCAGCGGCGTCAGCGCCTGCAGCGGCACCTTGCCGAGCCGGCGAGTGATCCGGTCGATCGCCTTCTCGTAGCTGTACAGCGTCGTCGCCCGCAGCCGGTGCTGCTGGCTGGCGAGCCAGTCCCGCAAGTACTCCTCCGTGGTCGTCGTCGACCGGTCGACGACCGAGCCACGCGAGATCGAGGTGAGCAGCGCGCCGAGCGCCGTCTCGGCCTCCTTGCGCGTGCGGAAACCTTGCTTGGCGAGCTGGCGGCGCTTGCCCGTGGCCGGGTCCGGACCGAGGTCGACGCGGTACGACCAGCCGTTGTCCTTGCGGCGCACCGACCCCCGTGCCATGGAGCACATCGTAGAACTTCTGTGCACGATCTGTGCACGGATCGCTGCGAGCTCTTGGAGTGAGGTTCGGTCCAACAAGGTAAAGTGCCAGCTAGATGGCGTGCCCGGGGTGGGATTCGAACCCACACGACCTTGCGGTCAGAGGGGTTTAAGCCCCCGCGTCTGCCAGTTCCGCCACCCGGGCCGGTCGCTCACGCCCCGTCGATGCGGGCGAGCATGTCCTGGTCGACGAGGTCGACGTACTCGGGTGGCGGTCGATGTAGCGCGGATGAACGGGCACAGCGGCACGACCGGCTCGCCGAGCGCGCTCGGCGTCGAGCGCGCCCTTGGCGAGCGCCGAGCCGAGGCCCGCGCCCTCGTGGCCGGGTCGATCTCGGTGTGCACGAAGTACGCCCGGCCGCCGCGGCGGTCGTAGCGGGCGAACCCGGCGAGCTCACCGTCGAGCCAGATCTCGAACCGCGACTGCTCGGGCTCGTCACGCACCTGCGGAACGTGGTCGCTCATCGGTCCCACGCTAGGCGGCCGCCGGTAGCGTCGAACGATCGTGGAGCAGGAACAGGTGATCGGGAGGCGGCGCGCCGCCGGACGTTCGCCATCATCAGCCACCCCGACGCCGGCAAGACGACGCTGACCGAGAAGTTCCTGCTCTACGCCGGCGCCGTGCAGCGGGCCGGCGCCGTCAAGGCACGCGACGGCCGGCGGTCGGCGACGTCGGACTGGATGGAGCTCGAGCGCCAGCGCGGCATCTCGATCAGCTCGACGGTGCTGCAGTTCCCGTACCGCGACCACGTCGTCAACCTGCTCGACACGCCCGGGCCACCGCGACTTCTCCGAGGACACCTACCGCGTGCTCGCCGGCGTCGACGCCGTCGTGATGGTGCTCGACACGGCCAAGGGCATCGAGGCCCAGACGCTCAAGCTGTTCGAGGTCTGCCGCGCCCGCCGCCTGCCGGTGCTGACGTTCCTCAACAAGTACGACCGGCCCGGCCGCGAGCCGCTCGAGCTGCTCGACGAGATCGAGGCGCAGATCGGGCTGCGCCCGACGCCGGCGACGTGGCCGGTCGGCATCGCCGGCGACCTGCGCGGCGTCATCGACCGCCGCACCGGCGACTACATCCGCTTCACCCGCACCGACCGCGGCGCCTCGCTGGCGCCGGAGGAGCTCGTGCCGACCGACGTGGCCGCCGCCGAGGAGGGCGCGGCGTGGCGGACGGCGCA
The DNA here is from genome assembly GCA_963776255.1 of uncultured Actinomycetota bacterium. Classification (GTDB taxonomy): domain Bacteria; phylum Actinomycetota; class Actinomycetes; order Mycobacteriales; family Pseudonocardiaceae; genus Pseudonocardia. The sequence goes on from CAVZMB010000021.1 coordinate 562,677, forward strand.
GCGACGAGCTCGGCCTGCTCGACGCCGTCGGCGCCGACGTCGACCTCGGCGTCGTTCCTCGCCGGCGACTCGACGCCGGTGTTCGTCGGCTCGGCGCTGACCAACTTCGGCGTGCGCATGCTCCTCGACGCCGTCGTCGACCTCGCCCCGCCGCCGTCGCCGCGCGCCGACGTCGACGGCGACGCCACGGCCGCTCGACGCCGGCTTCTCGGCGTTCGTGTTCAAGGTCCAGGCGAACATGGACCCGTCGCACCGCGACCGCCTCGCCTTCGCCCGCATCTGCTCGGGCCGCTTCGAGCGCGGCATGACGGTCGACGTGCGACCGCACCGGGCGCGAGCTGACCACGAAGTACGCCACGACGGCGTTCGGCGCCGACCGCGAGACGGTCGAGGAGGCGTTCCCCGGCGACGTCGTCGGCCTCGTCAACGCCACCGGCCTGCAGCTCGGCGACACGATCTACGCCGGCGGCCACGACGGCTCGCCGGTGACGTTCCCGCCGATCCCCCGCTTCTCGCCCGAGGTCTTCGCCACGGCCCGCCCGCTCGACACCGGCCGCGCCAAGCAGTTCCGCCGCGGCCTCGAGCAGCTCGACGAGGAAGGCGTCGTGCAGGTGCTGCGCGACCCCGACCCGGCGACACCAGCCCGATCCTCGCCGCCGTCGGCGCAGCTGCAGTTCGAGGTGTTCGGCCACCGCCTGGCCAGCGAGTTCAACGCCCCGGCCGAGATCCTCACGGCCGGCTACCAGGCGATCCGGCGCACCGACGCGGCGTCGGTCGCCCCGCCTGCGCGAGATCGGCGGCATCCGCATCCTGCACCGCTCCGACGGCGCGCTCGTCGCCCTGTTCGAGAACCGCTACCGCCTGGCCCGCCTCGAGGCCGACGAGCCCGAGCTGACGCTCGAACCGCTCGTCGCCGGGGCCATCCCGGCCGCCTGAGCCGACCTCGCCGTCAGGCGACGTCGGCGCGCCGCGCCGCTCGGCGGCGCTGCCGTCGCCCATCACCTCCTCCCACAGCTCGGTGCGCACACGGGTGGCGCGCGGCGGCGGCGAGGTCGTTGACGACGACGACGCCCTCGATCATGTCGGCGAGCACGGCCGGCCACGGCCGCCCACGGACCCGCACCGACACGACGCCGCCCGCCGGCCGGCGCCGCAGGGTGCGGTCGACGCCGACCAGCCGCGGCGGGCAGCGGAAGCTCGGGGCGACGAGCCCGCGCCGCCGCGCCTCCGCGGCCGAGCGTGCGCGCGGCGTGGGCGAAGCGGGCGGTGGTCGACGACTCCATGGCTGCGAGTGTGCACGAGGGGTGCGCGGGTCGCAGCGGCGTCGCCCGGCCGCTGCGACACCCCCTCGGTACAGTCGCCGACGTGCACGACACCGTGCGTCGCGAGCTCACACCGGTCCAGCAGCGCACCCTCGAGGCGCTGCGCCGCACGGAGTCGCCGGTCGTGTTCGACCCGGCCTTCGTCGCCGAGCTGCGCGCCGACGCCGCGCGACGGCCTCGACCGAGCTCGCCGAACGCCTCGACGACGACGAGCTGAACGTCAACAAGTTCAACGTCGCCGAGGTGCTGACGTGCGAGACGCACTTCCTCGACGCCCGAGCCGTTCGCCTGGACGCCGGCCATCGCCTGCGGCAAGGTGGCCCACCGGGCGATCGAGCTGCTGCTCAACTGGCGCGGCGAGCCGACGCCGGCCGACCTCGTCGACGACGCCATCGCCCGACTCGCCGACGACGACAGCAGCATCGGCGACTGGATCGCGGCGCTCTCGGCCGGCGACGAGGCCGACCTGCGCGGCCGCGCCGTCGACCGGGTGACCCAGTTCGTCGAGTGCTTCCCGCCGCTGCGCCGGGCGTGGCACCCGGTCACCGAGGCGCAGGTCCGCTGGCCGCTCGACGGCCCGATCATGCTGCGGGCCAAGGCCGACATCGTCATCGGCCGGTCGACCGGCAACGAGAGCCGCAAGGTGCTGATCGACCTCAAGTCCGGGCGCATCGTCGCCCGCCACCGCGAGGACCTCCGCTTCTACGCCCTCGTCGAGACGCTCTCCCGGGAGGTCCCGCCGCGGCCGGTCGCGTCGTTCTCGCTCGAGGCCGGCGAGGCCGTCGTCGAGCACGTCACCGAGGCGATGCTGCGGTCGTCGCTGCGCCGCACGCTCGACGCCATCTCGCGGATGATCGAGCTGACCGATCGAGGGGTGCTCGCCGAAGCCACCACCGAGCGCCGACTGCTTCCGCTGCCGCGAGCTCGCCGATGCCGACGAGGAGGGCGCTGATGACTGAGGACCGGCCGAACATCGTCTTCTTCCAGGTCGACAACCTCGGAGCCGGCGAGGTGAGTTGCTACAGCGGCGGGCCCTACCGGGGTACGTGGACGCCTCGCATCGACGCCTTCGCCGGCGAAGGAACGCGCCTGACGAACGACGCGCCCGAGGCACAGTGCACGCCGAGCCGCTCGGCGTTGTTGACGGGCCGCTACGCGATCCGCTCCGGCAACCACTCCGTCCCCGTCCGGCGCGCCGCTCGACCACGTCCCGACGCGCGTCAGCTGATCTGGGCGAGGACTTCGGCCGCCGCGCGGCGGCCGGAGCGTATGGCGCCGTCCATGTAGCCGTTCCACACGTCCGACGTCTCGGCGCCGGCCCAGTGGATGCGGCCCACGGGCTCGGCGAGGGCCCGGCCGTACTGCGTCCACACGCCGGCACCGAGCCGGCCGCCGTAGCACCCGCGGGTGAACTCCTCGGCGCTCCAGTCCTGCTCGAGGACGTCGAAGGGCTCGGCCGCCTCGGGGCCGAGGTACCTGACCAGCGCAGCCCACGACGAGCTGGCGCCGGTCGTCGGCCGTCAGCTGGCTCGCAGCCCGGGCGTGCGCCCCCTCGATGAACCCGACGAGCACGCCGCACGACGCGTCCGGCGGCGAGTTGTCGATGACCACACTCAACGCGTCGTCGAGGCTGAGGACGAGGCCGCTCAACCCGCGCCGGCGCCAGAACGGCGTCTCGTAGCCGACCTGCACCTTGATCACCGAGCCCGCCGGGATCTGCTGGGTCAGCCCGTCACGCAGCGGCGGCAGGGCGGGACGTACCGGAGCCGGCCGGCCAGCGTCGGCGGAATGGCCACGATGACTCGCTGCGCGTTCACTTCGCCGCCCTCGTAGCTCACCCGCACACCGTCGTCGACCTGGTCGATCGTTCGCACGACCGCGTTGAGACGGACCCGCTCGCCGAGCTGCTCGGCCATGCGCTCGGAGATCTGGTGCGTCCCGCCGACGACCCGAGCCTCCTGCGCACCGTCAGCCGTGGACGCCAAGCGGGTGAGGCTGCTGCCGGACTTGACGTAGAACAG
>CAVZMB010000022.1:0-66347 GCA_963776255.1 uncultured Actinomycetota bacterium
CGCCAAGCCGCGCGGGTACTGCGCCGGCGTGGACCGCGCGGTCGAGGCGGTGGAGAAGGCGCTAGAGCGGTACGGCCCGCCGGTGTACGTGCGCAAGCAGATCGTGCACAACGTCCACGTCGTGGACGCGCTGTCGGCGCGCGGCGCGGTGTTCGTGGAGGAGACCGACCAGGTTCCGGAGGGCGCGATAGTGGTGTTCTCCGCGCACGGCGTCGCGCCGACCGTGCGGGCAGACGCCGACCGGCGCGGGCTGCACACCATCGACGCGACCTGCCCGCTGGTGACGAAGGTCCACCAGGAGGCCAAGCGGTATGCCCGCGAGGACTACGAGATCCTGCTGGTCGGCCACGACGGACACGAAGAGGTCGAGGGCACCGCGGGGGAGGCCCCGGAGCACATCCGGCTGGTCGCCGGGCCGGACGCGGCGGACACCGTCGAGGTCGACGACCCGGAGCGGGTGGTCTGGCTGTCCCAGACCACGCTGTCGGTCGACGAGACCATGGAGACGGTGCGCCGGCTCCGTGAGCGGTTCCCCAAGCTGAAGGACCCGCCAAGCGACGACATCTGCTATGCGACCCAGAACCGGCAGATCGCGGTCAAGGCGATGGCCCCGCGCTGCGATCTGGTGATCGTGGTGGGGTCGCGCAACTCGTCGAACTCGGTCCGGCTGGTCGAGGTGGCGCTGTCCGCCGGGGCCGGCGCGGCGCACCTGGTGGACTACCCGCGGGAGATCGAGGTGGCCTGGCTCGACGGGGCGTCGACGGTCGGCGTGACCAGCGGTGCATCGGTGCCGGAGGTGCTGGTCCGCGGCGTGCTGGACTGGTTGGCCGAGCAGGGCTGGACCGACGTCGAGGAGATCACCACCGCCAAGGAGACCCTGACGTTCTCGTTGCCTCGCGAGCTCCGGCCCGGCTCAGGCCGGGTGAGGCCGCCGGCCGGTGCGCGTGGCGGACGACCCGCTCAACGGCCGTTGCGGACGCTGGGCGACGATGCGCGCCGCGCCGAAGCCGGCGGTCACCGCGGTGGTCAGCGCCATCGTCGGGAACCCGTTGACCAGCGGCGCGACGATCACCACCAGCGCCTCGCCGAAGCTCGCGCCGCTGGGTATCCCACCGCCGAGCAGCACCACGGCCGGGACCGCGAGCGCGAGCAGCAGCGGGGGCTGGACCATCGGGCCGAACAGGCTGCGGCGGCGGACCCAGGCCACCGCGAGCACGCACCCGGTGAAGTAGCAGATCTTGAACACCAGGCTGAGCGTGCCGACGGTGGCCAGGTCGATGAACACGCCGAGCCCGGTGAACACGGCGGCGAGGGTCACCGCCGCCGCCGGTGGCAGCCCGAGCACCGTGCCGAGCGCGGACCGCTCCATGACCGGCCACTTGCCGCTGGTGCCGGGACGACGCAGCGCAGCGCGGGTCAGCGCGGAGCGAGTCAGCCCCGAGCGGGTCAGTCCGGTGCCGGTCGGCCCGGTGCTCGTCGTCACGGGCTCACGGTAGAGCCCGCCCACGCGGCCGCTCTCCCCGGTTCCCGCCGCCGCGTTGCGCCTCCACCTCCGGCAGCGGGATCAACGCGTCTTCTGCCGACGCGACGAGCTCGGGAGCGGCCACTACCCGTGGCAGGCGCTCCACCTGGCTCGGCTCCTCCAGCTCGGCGTCGCTGACCTTGAGGTCCTTGAACTGCCGTGCGGTCACCAGCACCCGGGCCTCCAGCGAGGCGACCGCCTGGTTGTAGCTGTCGACCGCGCTGCCGAGGCTGCGGCCGAGCTTGGCGACGTGCCCGCCCATGGTGGCCAGCCGGGAGTGCAGCTCGCGACCGAGCCGGCGGATCTCCTGAGCGTTCCGGGCCAGCGCCTCCTGCCGCCAGGTGTAGCTGACGGTGCGCAGCAAGGCGATCAACGTCGTCGGGGTGGCGATCACCACATTGTGCTCGAAGGCGTGCTCCAGCAACCCGGGATCGGACTGCACGGCGGCCTCCAGGAACGGGTCGCCGGGCACGAACAGCACCACGAACTCGGGGGTCGGCTCGAACGCCTCCCAGTAGCTCTTGGCGGACAGCGCGTCGACGTGTGCGCGGAGCTGCCGGGCGTGCTTGCCGAGCTTCTCGGCGTGGGTTTCCGGATCGCGGGCCTCGACGGCCTCCAGGTAGGCGGTGAACGGGACCTTGGCGTCGAGCACGATCTGCTTGCCACCGGCCAGCCGCACGACCATGTCCGGCCGCACCGCGCCGTCGCTGGTCACGGTGTGCACCTGCTGGCTGAAGTCGCAGTGCTCGACCATGCCGGCCAGCTCGAACGATGCGCTCCAGCTGCAGCTCGCCCCACCGGCCGCGGACCTGCGGCGCGCGCAGCGCGTTTACCAGCTGCTTCGCCTCGGTCTGCATGGCGCTGACCTGCTCGCGCAGCCCGGCATACGCGCTGGCCCGCTCCTTCTCCACCGTCCGCAGCTGCCCCTCGACCCGCTGCAGGGTGGCCGAGACCGGCTCCAGCAACGCACTGATGGCTTGCGCGCGGGCGGTGTGGTCGCCGTCGGCCTTCGCCGCGAGCCCCGCGGTGGCCTCCTTGATCCGGCCCTCGGCGAGCCGCACGAAAGCGTCGTTGTTCCGGGCCAGCGCCTCGGCCGACAGCGCCTGGAAGACCTCGCGCAGCTCCGCGTCGCGGCGGGTGAGCAGCCGCTCCCGCTCGGCGGCGGTCTCCTTCTCCACCTGCAGCGCGACCTGGGCCGCCTCCCGCTCGGAGCGTCGCGAGGCCTTCTCGGCCGCAGCCTCCGCCGCCGCCGTGCTGGCCCGCTCGGCGAGCTGCGCGACCTGGTGCTCGCGATCACCCAGCCGCTCGCGCAGCGCGTCGAGCTCGGCGCGAACCGCGGCGGCCTGGGCACGGGCGGTGGCCGCCGCCTCGGCGTGCGCCCTGGCGGTCTCAGCGCCGGACGCGCGCAGCCGGCCGGCGGCGAGCACCCAGCCCAGCGCGCCGCCCGCGGCGAGGCCGACCAACAGCACGGTCAGCCCGGCGAGAAGATCCACGGCGCCCAGGATGCACGGTTCCCCGGACAGAACCGGGATCCGACGCGCCGGACTGGTCGCTGTCGACACTCACGGGCGCGTCTCGTGCGCCAGCAACCAGCGCTTCACGTGCAGTCCCCAGCGGAACCCACCGAGCGTGCCGTCGCTGCGCAGCACCCGGTGGCACGGCACGAAAAGCGCGGCGGCGTTGCGTGCGCAGGCGGAGGCAGCGGCCCGCACGGCCGCCGGCCGCCCGGCCTTCGCGGCGAACTCGGTGTAGCTGAGTGCCGCCCCGGGCGGTACGCCGCGCAGCACGTCCCAGGCGTGTCCCAGGAACTCGCCGCCGCATTGCCGCACCGGGATCGCACCGACTGCGGACAGCTCGCCGTCGAGGTACGCCTGCACCGCCCGGCTCACCTCGCCGACCTCGGGCCGCGGCTGCGTCTCGTCGGGCCGCAACGTCGGGTGCACCAGCGCCAGCAGCGCCGCGGGGTCGGTCGTCCAGCCGGACGCGAGCACCACGCCGTCGTCGTCCAGCACGACGGTGAACGGTCCGACCGGGGTGTCCAGGCAGGTAGTGGTCCAAGTGATCGAGTCATGCCGTCCTCCGTAGTCTGGCGCCGGCACGCCACAGATGCATGCCGGCGTAGGAGCGCCACGGCCGCCAGCGGCGGGCGTGTGCGATGAGCGCGTCGAGATCCGCGACGGGCAGACCGACCGCGCCCGCGCCGCGGCGCAGCGCTACGTCGTCGACCAGCAGCTCGTCGGTGCGCCGAGCAGCCGCATGACCAGGTAGCCGGCGGTCCACGGCCCGATCCCGGGCAGCGCAACCAGCTGGGCGCGCAGCTCCTCGGCGTCCTGGCCGGGATCGAGCGCCAGCTCGCCGGTCTCGATGGCGGCGGCCGCGGACCGCACTGCGGCGAGCCGGGCGGCCGGGCCGGTCAGCACCTCGTCGACCCGCTCGGCGACCGCGGCCGGCGCCGGGAACAGCCGCGTCAGGCCGTCCTGCTGGTCGACACGCAGCGGCTCGGGCAGCGGTTCGCCGAGCGCGGTGGTCAGCCGGGTCGCCGCGGTGCGGGCCGCCGCCACCGTCACCTGCTGGCCGAGCATGGCCCGCAGCAGGGTCTCGGCGCCGTCCACGGTGCCCGGCACCCGGATGCCCGGTGCGTCGCACACCGCGGCGGCCAGCGCGGGGTCGGCGCCGAGCACGGCGTCGACCGCGACCGGATCCGCGTCCAGGTCGAGCAGCCGGCGCACCCTGGCCACCGCGGTGCCGAGGTCGCGCAGGTCGGTCAGTCGCAGGGTGGCCTCGATGTGCGCCCCGCCGGCGTCCGGCCGCAACGCGACGGTGGCCGGCCCGTTCGGCAGCCCGAGCGAGCGGGCGTACGAACCGGCGTCGACGAGCTCCACGCCCGGGACCGCGCGGGCGGCCAGGAAGTCGAGCAGGCCGTCCAGGTCGAACGGCCGGCGGTAGGGCAGCCGCAGCGTGATCGTGCCGGCCGACGGCCGGGTGACGCGTTCGGCGGTGCGCAAAGCCGACGGCGGCAGGTCGTAGGTCGCGCGCATCGTGTCGTTGAACTGACGAACGCTGGCGAACCCGGCGGCGAAGGCCACGTCCGCGAGCGGCAGCGCGGTGGTCTCGATGAGCACCCGGGCGTTGTGCGCCCGTTGGGCCCTGGCCAGCGCGAGCGGGCCGGCGCCGAGCTCCGCGGTAAGCACCCGCTGCAGCTGCCGCGGCGAGTACCCGAGGCGGGCGGCCAGCCCGGCCACCCCGTCCCGCTCGACGACACCGTCGGCGATCAGCCGCATGGCTCTTGAAGCGGTGTCCGCGCGGGCGTCCCAGTCCGGCGAGCCGGGGACCGAGTCCGGCCGGCAGCGGCGGCACGCCCGATAGCCGACCCGGATCGCGGCCGCCGCGGTAGGCAGGAACTCGACGTTGCGCCGCTTCGGGGTGATCGCCGGGCAGGACGGTCGACAGTAGATGCCGGTGGTGCGCACCGCGGTGACGAACTGCCCGTCGAACCGGGCGTCCCGCGACTCCACGGCGCGATAGCAGCGCTCGGCATCCAGGTGCATGCCAGCGATGCTGCCACCCCGGCTCGTCGCGATGCTGGCGGGAATCGGACATCGCCGCCGGGCACCTAGACTCGGTCGGCGTGAGCCTCACCATCGGCATCGTCGGGCTGGCCAACGTCGGCAAGTCCACCATGTTCAACGCGTTGACCCGGGCCGACGTCGACGCCGCGAACTACCCGTTCGCCACGATGGAGGCCAACATCGGCGTGGTGCCGCTGCCCGACCCGCGGCTCGACGTCCTCGCGAAGTTGCACAAGTCGGCGAAGATCGTACCCGCGACGGTGTCCTTTGTGGACATCGCGGGGATCGTCCGCGGGGCGTCCGAGGGTGCCGGGCTGGGCAACAAGTTCCTCGCGCACATCCGCGAGTCGGACGCGATCTGCCAGGTCGTGCGGGTGTTCTCGGACCCCGACGTGATGCACGTCGAGGGCAAGATCGACCCGGCTTCCGATATCGCTGTCATCGACACGGAACTGATCCTGGCCGACCTGCAGACCCTGGACCGGGCGCTGCCCCGGCTGGAGAAGGAGGCCCGCACCCACAAGGAGCGGCGGGCCGACCTCGAGACCGCGCAGGCGGCGCGTGCGGTGCTCAACGACGGGCAGACGCTGTTCTCGGCCGCCGCCGAGGGTGGCGCCGACTGGACCGCGCTGCGTGAGCTGACCCTGCTGACCGCGAAGCCGTTCCTGTACGTGTTCAACGCGGACGAAGCCGTGCTCACCGACGAGACCCGGCGCAAGGAGCTCGCCGAACTGGTGGCCCCCGCCGAGGCGATCTTCCTGGACGCCAAGGTGGAGGCCGAGCTGCTCGAGCTGGACGCCGAGTCGGCCGCCGAGCTGCTCGCCTCGATCGGGCAGCCGGAACCGGGGCTGAACGCCGTCGCCCGGGCCGGCTTCCGCACGCTCGGGCTGCAGACCTTCCTCACCGCGGGCCCGAAGGAGTCCCGGGCCTGGACGATCCGGGCCGGCGCGACCGCGCCGCAGGCCGCCGGCGTGATCCACTCCGACTTCGAGCACGGCTTCATCAAGGCCGAGGTGGTCTCCTACGACGACCTGGTCGCCGCCGGCTCGATGGCCGCTGCGCGCGCCGCCGGGAAGGTCCGCATGGAGGGGAAGTCGTACGTGATGGCCGAGGGCGACGTGGTGGAGTTCCGCTTCGGAAAAGCATCACGGAGCAAGACCTGACGACCATTGGTGGCGGGGGAGCTGTGCTGGCGAGATGTAGTACAAATGTAGTACATTATCGGGGTGGAACAGGTACCGGTCCGCGAGCTGAATCAGGACACCGCTGGGGTTCTGGCCCGGGTTGAGCGCGGCGAGACGGTGGAGATCACTCGTCACGGCAAGGTGATCGGCCGGATAGTGCCTGCCATGGTGGGTGGGCTCGATGACTGGATCGCCCGGGGCCGCGTGGTGCCCGCGACCGCTGCGCGTCCGATCCCGATGCCCACGCAACGCGCCACGCCGGGGGCCGAGTCCGGGCAGCTGCTGCGTGAGCTCCGCGACGAAGAGCGCTGGTGATCTATCTCGACTCGGCGGCGCTGGTCAAGCTCGTCCGGGAGGAGGAGGAGACCGGCGCACTGGTCGATTGGCTGAACGAGCGGCCTGCTCAGCGGTTGGTGGCTTCTGTGCTGGTCGAGATCGAGGTGCCGCGCGCGCTGCGACGCAGTCAGCCGGGTGTGCTCGGCGCCGTCGCTGCGACACTTGCCAGGATCAACCGTATCGAGATCGACGCGGCCATCCGGGCCACGGCCGCCGCCAATGTCGATCCTCAGCTGCGCTCGCTGGATGCCATCCATCTGGCCACCGCGGACGAACTTGTCGCTGCTGGAAAAGCCGTCTCCGCGTTCGTCACCTACGACACCAGGCTGGCCGAGGCCGCCCGAGGCGCAGGGTTGACCGTTGTGGCGCCCGGCGCCGAGGCGCGCTGAATCGAGCCTCAGACTCGACGGCGACCTCGTCGAGTTCCGTCACGGACAATCATCACGGACCAACGGTTGACGGCCGGTATCGCTCCCGCGGCAGCGAAGGCATCAACCGGAAGTCGATCTCTTTGGCATTCGCTCGGTCGATGACCGGCAGGCCGGGCGGCGGTCAGGTACCCATGAAGAACATCTCTAGCTGGATGTTGTCCGGGTCGCGGAACACCAACACCGAATAGTCCACGGGAACCGATGTGTCGGTTACGCCGGCGTGCGCCACTCCCAGGTGGTCGAGCCAGGCGGCCCAGGCATCCAGGTCAGCCCGGGTCGGGACTGCTATTGCGACGTGGTCGAGTCCGGTTCGTGTCTCGTCACACGGCTCGCCGCGATTCGCCTCGTTGTGGTGCAGGCCGATCATGACGCCGGCGGACGTGTCAGCGAGCACGACCGCATACCCGGTCTCCTCATTGCCATAGTGCGGAAACCGCGGTGGCACGCGTTCGAGGCCGAGGACGCGCTGGTACCAGGCTGCGCTGCCTTCGACGTCCGTCACGGTGGGTGAGAAATGATGGATGCCTGCCATCGGTGGTCGCTGGCTCACCGTCTCAGTCATCGAACCTCCCAGGGCGATGGGTGCGGTCGAAGATTGTTCCGGCCGCACCCAAGCGGTCACAATCGGCCAAACCGGGCGAGCGCACAGGGGATAGGGCGTGGACGGGTAGCTGCCGCCGTGCTAGCCGCGGGCTGAGCCGGCGGCCGCAGCCAAGGCAGGCACCGCAGCCCCGACCGACAGGTCGGGGGAGGGGTGCGTCGAACGGATGGCGGGCCGTGATCCCTAGCCCGTGATCTTCTCTGCAACATGAATATCGAGGCGATTGGTCCCGCGCGGCGGGATCATGTCGCTGCGGCGCTTTCGACCTGGCGCGTATCGATCCACCTGGCAAGCGCGCTGAGGCGGCTAGCCGCTCCAGGGCCTCCTGCTGAGGCGGGATTGGAGCACTACGTCTTGGTGCTGCGAAAGGCCAGGCGCCGGCACCCGTCGAACTTGGCTCGAACGCCCAGACGCCCGTGGTCAGCGGCAGCTCGCGCACGCTGCGCGGTCATTGGCTGCATGGGCGGCCGCAGTGAGTGGCTAACGGGCATCATTCCGACGCTAGCCAGCCTCGCCACCACTGACCAGCTCATGTACATACACCATGCTGCGTCATACCTGATCAGTGGGTCACATCACCTACCCCTGTATGGCCAGTATCTGGATTGTGTATGGACAATCCGCTAGACTGACATACGTGGCTAAGACACCCGCCCGCTCCGTGCGCATCCCAGACGACCTGTGGAATGAGCTGCAGACACACGCCCGCCAGGTGCGCACGGACAGCAGCACGGTGCTCCGCGAGTTGGCACGGCTGTGGATCGCCCTCGCCAAGGGCGACGCGGAACTCGCCGCGCGATTGGTCCGCGAGGAACCGGCCTACATGGCCCGGCTTCGAGAGGCGCTGATGGACGAGATGCAAGAACGACCGCGGTAAATCCACCGCAGCGCGGGGCCAATGCTCACACACCGGTTCCGGGTGCCCGCGCGTCGTAAGCGCCTCCACACTGCGCGACCGCACGACCCGCTCCTGCCTGGCCTCTAGACGTCCCCTGCGCAAGCGGGCTCGCGGCCTGCACCCTGGCGCTGATCCACACCTGACCCGACAGATGTCCCCGGCAACTGACTGGGGGAGAGCTGCCTGGGGGCGAGCTGACGCCAACCAGGCCCTCCGGACCGACCGGCCTGGGACAAGCTCCGAGATGAAGGAATGATCATGTCTGCACCGAACTACCACGGCCCGCACGCCCCACCACCGCCTCCAGCGGATGTGCCGTCCCAGATGCCGTTCACCCACAGCCGGGACCGCCGGCCGCCGCCGAAGCGGCGCCGATGGCCCTGGATCGTGGGCGCGATCCTGGTGTTGTTCGTCCTGGTCGTCTCGTGCAACGCGAATACCAGCTCCAAGAACGACAGCCCGCCCACGCCCGCGCCCGAGGCCCAGCAGGCCCCGGCACCCGCGCCAGCTCCGGCGCCCGCAGCCCCGGCACCCGCTCCGGCCGCCGACCCCGGCCCTGCTCCGGCAGATGCGCCTGCCCCGGCACCTGCGGCTAAACCGGCACCCGCTCCGAAGGCGGCGCCAGCGGTGCCGGTGTACGCCAACTGCACCGAAGCCCGCGCTAATGGCCCCACTCCGCTATTCCGAGGGCAGCCGGGGTACTCCAGCAAGCTCGATCGCGATGGCGATGGGGTTGCATGCGAGTAGGCGGCCCTCTCCCGAATGTGCTGCAGCGTCCCGTGCGCGCGGAGGCTGACGCCATCGAGCGCCTGGCCGTCGTCACGTGCGCTAGCTCTTGATGCTCGCGGTCGCCTGGACGCTCGGCGACCTCGCCAGTGGGGACCGCCCGGACGAGACGATTGTCCCCGCCGCGATCCTGTTCAAGGACCGGCGGGCGGGGTGAGCGGGGCGGGGGCGGGGTACCTGCTCTGGATTAGTCCGTACTTGGTCCGCATCCGATCCGCAGAACGGCAATACGCGGCCAACGACTGCCAACAGCAGTCAACGCAATTTGAGGCAGGTCAGATGGCGTGTCGACCGTCTACCAGCAGGTCACCCGGCGGTCGGAGTTCCGCTTCAACGTCTAGATGCCGAAGCTTCGCTGATCGCGCCTCCCGTTCCCGCGAAAGGGTGCTCGGCTAGGCTTCCTGCCGTGAGGCTGGGTGACGGGCGCAGCAAGGCGGCGAGAACCGCCATGATCGTGGTCGCCAACGTGTTGTTGCTCAGCCTGTGCCTGGCGTCGGTCGTCGCTTGGGTGGCAGTGGTGGTCACCTTCGGTCACTAGCTCGCGGCGACCCGGTGCCTTTGGACTCAGCAGGGCTGTAGGGACGTCCGGATCGCTGCCGCGGCGGAGGCAGCTACGCTCCAGAGCTGCCGTCAACCCAGCGCGCGGCCGGCCGCTGCGACGCCCGAGGGGCGCACTCGCAGACTGCGCGAGCCGGCCTCGCCCAAAGGATGCCATGCGCACGGTGCACACCGTCGATCTGTTGCTCGTCACCATCGCGGTAGCCATCTTCGCTTCGTCGGGCTGCGCATCGGCGCCGCGGACGGAGGCCCCCGCTGCGCCCGGACCGGCCCAGGATCGGTCCGCGGTTCGGTATCCGGCCGATGTCCTCGACCTCGAGAACTGGTACTTGACCCTGCCGACCGGAGCAGCCGGTGACCCGGACACCGTTCACCAACCCGAGTTGGCGACCTACAGCGGTCCCGACTTCCGGCTGACCGAGGCCAAGGACGGGGTGGTGCTCACGGCCAACGCCGGCGGGGCCACCACCGAGAACAGCGACTACCCGCGGTCCGAGTTGCGCGAGATGAGCGGGACCGAGAAGGCCAGCTGGTCCAACGCCAACGGCACGCACACACTCAGCGTGCGGCAAGCCGTCACTGCCCTGCCGCCCGCCAAGCCGGAGGTGACGACCGCTCAGATCCACGATGCGACCAGTGACGTGCTGGCAGTCCGTCTGGAGTCGACGAATCTGATCGCGCGGTACGAGGACAACGGTCGCAAGAACGACATCACGCTCGAACCGGCATACCAGCTCGGGACTCCATACGACCTGAGAATTGTCGCCGCCAACGGCCGGATCGAGGTCTACTACAACGGCACGAAAAAGGCAGACATCCCGAAGAGCGGGTCTGAGTGGTACTTCAAGAGCGGTAGTTACTTGCAGTCCAACCCGACCAAGGGCGACGCGCCTGACGCCAGCGGCGCGGTCGTGCTGTTCTCGCTGCTCGTGACGCATTCCGCCTAGCCGGCCGCCCGCCCGGAAGTCCACAGTGGAAGTGGCCATTCGCCGGCCGGCGGGCATGGTGATCATCGCTGGCGGCCAGGTCGTTGCTAATGCAAGGTCTCAGTTCGAGCACGGATTGGTAACGCGGCAACGGGTCGTACCGAGAGACCGGGTGAGCACCGCCTCCATCCGCACGCTCCCCGAGGAAGCCGTGACTTGCGCCGGTCCCCACGCCGCGCCGAACCCAGGTTCGGCGCGTGACTGCGACCCGGTTCGGCGTGACGTTCGGTCTCCAAGACCGCCGGCGTGGCGAGTCTCGGCCTCCAGTTCCCCACGAGGCGCTGCTCAACGCACAACGCACCGCGGTTTCGCAGTCCGAATCGCCGTTCCGTGGCATCGACGCTCCCCGTCTGATTTCCGCTGCCACGGCCATCTCAGTTGGAGGTTGTGTTGTCCCAGATCGCGAGGATCTTCGTGGTCGGTGCAGGAGTTGTCGGTGCCGCGACCGGCCGCGGGTTCTTGGCCGCCGGTCACGAGGTCACCTTCGTCGACAAGTCGACGAACCGAGTGCGCGAGCTGCGCGCTCAGGGCCTGGACGCCCGCACGACGTTAGACCTGGAAGGTGAGCCGGAGTCGTTCGTGTTCCTGAGCCTGCCCACGCCGAACTCCGGGCTTGAATACGATCTTCGGGCCATCGCCGCTGGCTCCGCAGCGGTCGGTCAGGCACTGGCCCGAACGCCCAGGGCTCATACGGTCGTCGTGCGTTCCACGGTTCCGCCGGGCACGACCGAGGGCCTGGTGCGCCCGCTGTTGGAGCAGCATTCCGGCAAGCGGATGGGCAGCGACGGGTTCGGGTTGGCGGCCAATCCGGAGTTCCTGCGAGCCGTATCGGCCGAGCAGGACTTCCGGAATCCGTGGATGACAGTCATCGGCTCGCGCGACGTCCGGACCGTCGCGCGGCTTCGCGAGCTGCTGCGACCGTTCGGTGGCCGGATGGAAACCTTCCGCGACTGTGAGTCTGCGGAACTGGTGAAGTGCGCGCACAACCTCTTCAACGCGACCAAGATCAGCTTCTGGAACGAGATGTGGCTCGTCGCCAGCAGCCTCGGTATCGATCCGGATCGGGTCGCGTCTACCGTCGCGGCCTCTGCCGAGGGTTCGACGAATCCGAAGTACGGCATCCGGGGCGGCGCTCCCTATGGCGGGGTGTGCCTGCCTAAGGACACCCGCGGGTTCCTCGGCTTCGCCGCCGACGACCTCGCCCTGGAGATGCACCTCCTGCGCGCGACCATTGCCGTCAACGAACAGCTAGGCGAGATGGTGGACCGCGAGGTGGCGGCCGCCGTCAACGAGGCAGTGCGGGCGTCGAGCTAGATGGCGCTGCCGCTCTACTACTACGTCCTTGGCACCCCGCTTGGCGTGCTGGGACTTATCAGGTGGGGGTGTTGGCTCGTCCGGCGGATGCCCGCCGTGCTCTACAAGCCGATCAAGAACGACTTCCGGCTGCCGATCAGCGTGGTCGTGCCCGTGTACCAGGAGGACCCAGAGCTGTTCGCCACCGCGATCGAATCGTGGCTGGCGAACCCGGTCAGCGAGATCATTCTGGTGATCGACGTGTCGGACCAGGCCTGTCAGGCCGTGGCTCGCCGCTACCCGGTGACCGTGCTGATCACGGACGTGCCGGGCAAGCGGGATGCGTTGCTTCGCGGGTGGCGGGCTGCGTCGACGGAGTTGGTCGCGCTGGTGGACTCCGACACGGTCTGGGCTCCCGACGTCGCCGACGAGGTGTGCAAACCCTTTGCCGATCCTCGCATCGGCGGCGTCGGCACCCGGCAGAGTGTCTACGGGTCGAAGGGATTCCTGGCCCGGATCACCGACATGTATCTCGACCACCGCTACTTCGACGAGAACGCCAGCCAGAGCCTGCTGGGTCAGGCCGTTTCGTGCCTGTCCGGGCGCACCGCGATCTACCGTCGCTCGCTGCTGTCTCAGGCCGAACACGAGTTCATGAACGAGACCTTCTGGGGGGTGCCCTGCCTCTCCGGCGATGACAAGCGGCTGACTACCCTGACCCTCGCCGGCGGACACCTCACCTATATGCAGCGCAGCGCGCTTGTCTGGTCGACCTTCCCGACCCGGTGGAAGGTGTTCTTCAAGCAGCGGTTGCGATGGGCCCGGAACACCTGGCGCTCCGACATTCGTGCGCTGTCCAATCGGTGGGTGTGGGGACACCCATTTCTGGCTTACACCATGATCGACAAAGGGATCAGTAGCTTCACCCTGCTGGTCGGGCCGGCATTCATGATCTACTCCTTGATCGTCCAGAACTGGACGTTCGTCGTGGTTCTGGCGCTGTGGTGGCAGGTCAGCCGGTCCGCGAAGCTGGCGCCGCACATCCGGCGGCGACCGTCGTCGTTCTTCTTCGTTCCTGGCTATGTCGTGGTGTCCTGGATCATGGCGCTGATCAAGATCTATGCGCTGATGACCATCCGCAAGCAACGCTGGCTCACCAGACACGTGGCCGTCGAGAACGGCGCGGTGGTGCGGACCGGACAATCGCCCGACCCGCTGGGTGCGCGCGCGTGAAGGGCCCCTCGAACGCCCATCGACGGCGCTGGCGGCTGGTGCTGATCGTGCTGACCGTAGGCATCACCGGCTGGGCTTCCCCCGGGGTGGCCGTCGCCGGTCCCACCCAACCACCGCAGCCCGCTCCGACGCCTCCCGCCCAAACCAACCCGGCTCCGGCGCCAGCCCCGGCGCTCCGGCTCCCGCGCCGGCGCCGGCTCCCGCGCCCGCCCCGGCTCCGGCACCTCCTCCGGTGCCGGTCCCGGACCCGGCGGCGGAGGCGGCGGCTGCGGCCGCGCGGGCTGCCGAGCTAGCCCGTGAACGGGCCGCGCAAGCCGCCGAGGACCAGGCGGAACAGGCCAGGGCCGCGCAGACTGCCCGAATCTCGTGGGAGAAGCGCGGCCGGCCCAACCGGCTGGTGCTGGTCCGTCGGACCAGCGTCGACTCGGTGAGCGCCGGATCCCTGGTGCAGCACCTTCGACGTCCGCCAGGTGCCCTGACCCTGTCCGCGCTCAATGCGTACCTGCCGGAATCGTGGCTGTTGATCTCGGATGGAACGGCGAGCCTGTCGGCGACCCTGGTGCTCTCGCAGGGCGTCGCGCTCGACGTCGGCGGCGACATTCGGACCGTGAAGCTCGTCGGCGGAGCGACCGCGGCCCAGGCGTCTTCGATCTTCACCGGTGGAGGCCAGCTCACGGTCCGGGGCGCGACGATCACGTCAGCAGACCCGCGATCCCAGGAGGCCATGCCCGCAACGGAGGGCAGGCCGGTCATCGCGGTGGGCCGCGGTGGGCGTTTCAACGCGACCGACGTGACGATCAGCGACCTTGGAACACCGGGTACCGATATCGATCGCGGGCTGCCCGGCTTGCGGTACAACCCGGGCAGCAGCGGCGCCCTGGTCCGGACAACATTCCTGCGCAACAGCACAGGTCTCAGGCTTTCCGGTACCCAGAGCGCGCGCTTGGAGGATGTCACGGTTGCCGACTCGGCCGGCGACGGTCTGGTTCTCGAGGGCGACCAGGGCAGCACCGTCAAGGGCGTGCGAGCCGAACGCAATGGTGGCAGCGGCGTCCTGGTGACCGGTCCGGCCAGGGACAGCGCGGTCGGCGGCATTACGACGGAGGGCAACGGAGCGTTCGGCGTCACGATGATCGGGCAATCCAAGCAGCTGATCAGCGGCGTCGTCACGGCCAACGACAAGGCCGGCGGGCTTCGGGTGGGCCGCTCCACCGAGATCACGGTCACGGCCTTCCGCGCGACCGATCAGCCGATGGGGGTCTTCACCAACCTCGGATCCACCCAGATCACGCTCGACGGCATCCAGATCACTGGCGGGCGTCGTGGCGTGGTGGTGGAGAAATCCACCGAGCACGTCACGGTGATCGGCTCGACGATCGAGGGCTCGAAGGTCGCCGGCATCGCCATCGGCGGGCGCGAGGTCGAGCTGCGCGACGTGACCGTACGCGACGCGCATGCAGGGGTGCGGGTGGAACGCGGCGCGGCCGGGGTCCGAGCCACCGGCCTGACGTTGACCGGCGGGGAGGACGGGTTCGTCGCGTCGGCAGGCGCGTCGCGAATCGTCATGCAGAACCTGGTGGCGGACGGCGTCAGGAACGACGCTGTGCGGACATTCAGCCCGAACACAGAGATCAGCGGCGGCAAGATCAGCGGCGGCGCGACCGGCATCGATACCGGGGTGGCGACCACGATCTCGGACACCGAGATCACGCTGTCCAACCAGGGGATCCGGGTGCGCGCAACAGAGCCCGTCATGGCCGAGCGCGTCAGCGTCGCGGCCGTCGCGGTCGGGGTCAACGTCGAGCCGGGCAGCCCGGTGACGCTCACCGACTCCCGCGTCTACGCCCTGGAATCGGTACGCGGCGATATGAAGAACGACGTCAAGTTGCTAGGTGCGAACGACTTCAGCCTTCCGCCGCTCAATGTGCTCGGCGCGATCGGCGTCCCGCTCATCCTGCTGGCATATGCCCTCGAGCAGGTGCACACCTTCCGCCAGCGCCGGGCCGGGGCCGCGGTTCGACGACGGCGACCTCCCCGCGTCGCGTCCACTGGATCATCGGCCGTTGTCGAGAAGCCGACGGAGCCCCCGACGGTACCGCTGGCCCGGCGAACAGCCCCGACTACTGCTGCTCCGCAACGACGGCCGGGCCTACCCGTCATCTCCCCCTACCCGTCGCGGCTGGCGCCGCCACGAGCGCGCGTCGCTCAGCAAGCGCCCCTGATCCCGCGCCCAAGGCGGCCGGCGACAGTCTCCGCCACCACGCGTCAGAATGGCGCACCGACCAATCAGCTGCGGAGAAACGGCCAGCCGGGCGCGCACGCTCCACCCGAGGATCAGCAGGCGAGACAACCTCTGCCCAATGGTCAGCTGCCGAGGCAGCGATCCGCCGTCCTGCCCTCGCCCAACGCCCAGCGGCCCAGGCCCAGGCTGCAGACGACACGGCGTGGCCGATGATGCCGATCAGAACCCATCGCACGTGCGGGCGGGCCGCGCTGCTGGTCGGGTCCGTGCTGTGCCTGGTCTTGAGCGCCTGTTCCTCGCAGCCGGCACCGCTGGAACGTCGCGATGTTTCCCCTGCGGCGCAGATCGATCCGGCTCGGCCCTGCGTCCGCGAAGCGCAGCACGTCGATCCTGGCGAAGACGGATCGTCGAAGGATGTGGAGGCAACGTTCGACCGAGGCGCCAACAAGATCGTGCTCAGCGCCGGTGAGGGCGTCACGGTCCCCGCGCTGAGCCGGGCTGTGGCCGATCAATCCGCACTGCGCGAGCTCGCGCCGGGCGAATGGCTGTTCGGCGCAAACCTCGAGGTGCTCAAAGGTGCTTCGCTGCGGATCGCGTCGCCTACCGTGCGCTGGCTCAAGCTGAGCAGCGCTGGGCAGCGCTTCGTGACGATCAAGGCCATCGGCGGCAACCTCGACATCAGCGGTACGTGCATCACCTCGTGGGACTCCCAGCAGGAACGCGCCGACACCGAGCACCTGGACGGCCGCAGCTTCCTGCTCGCCAAGGACGGCGGGCAGATGACCATCGACCGTGCCGAGCTGCGGTACCTCGGCTTCGGCGCCGTCGAGTCATACGGGCTGTCGTGGCGAATTGAGGGCACGGGCGGACGAATCACCAACAGCGTGGTATCTCACCTGTACTTCGGCCTCTACACCTACGCCGTCGGCGGCCTGGTGGTGGAAGGCAACGAGTTCCACGACAACGTGCTGTACGGGATCGACCCACATACCGGTTCCCATGACTTGCGAATAGAGCGCAACGTCGTACACGACAACGGCAAGCACGGAATCATTCTTGCCGAAGAGTGCACGGCAAGCGTGATACGAGACAATGTCGTCTACCGCAACCGTCATCACGGAATCGTGCTGTACTTGCACGCCGACCGGAACACAATCGAGGGTAACCACTCGTTCCAGAACGAAGCCCAAGGCATTAATATCAACGAGTCCTCGAACAACACGATTCGTGCCAACCACGTGTACGACAACGGCGAGTCGGGAGTGGGAGTCGGCCAGCGCTCGCAGGACAACCTGTTGGATCAGAACGAGGTCCGGGCCAACAAGCAGGACGGTGTGCGCTTGGTGAGCGAGGCAACGCGGACGACCGTGCAAGGAAACGTCATCGGCGAGAACGCCCGATACGGCATCTATATCGACAGCGACGGAGAATTCACTCTCGCGGGCAACCGGATCTTCGGCAGTCAGGTCGGCGTGCTGCGAAAGGGCCCGACCGACACCCAAGCCGGAAACAACGCGTTCCACGACAACAGTGAGGCCGACGTGAAAAACCGATGAGGCAACTCGGCCGGCCCGTCCGGGCTCACGCCAGGACAACCTCCGCCATCTCCGACCAGCCCGCGCCCGGCAGCTCCTGATAAACGATCTTCGGCACCGACGCGACCACGGACGGCAGCCAGCCGAAGAACCTCTGCGCATGCTCGGAGGCCACGTGCGCCTCGCCGGCCGCCTGGTCGACGTAGTTGGCTATCACGGCGTACTCGTCGGGCCGCTCGACGCTCGCGAAGCAGCTGAAGACGAGGTTGCCCGGCTCCTCCCGAACCCGTGCCGAGTACCGGGTGATTCCGGCCAGAAAGTCCTCCTTCTTCTCTGGGCGGATGTCGATCCTGATGACGATGAAGATCACGACGCCTCCGATGAGCCTCGGCACTGTGGTCCAGGTGTACCGCACTCCCGACGTCCTCGGTGTCTCATCCAGGACCACCTAACGAGTCGATCGCCGCGGCGAACATCATGATCAACGGCGGCGATGTACGGCCCTATTGCACGAAGGTGCCGTTCGTGGGCGGCTAACGGGGCGGGGGCGGACGGCGGGGCGGCGCGCTGCTACCTGTGTGCGGGGCTACGTGTTGAGCTCGTAGGTGCCGTAGGTCGGCGGGCCGGTCGGCGTGTAGGTCTGCAACGTGAGCCCGGCCGGCGTCGTCCTGGACTCTGTGAGCCGGAATCCGGCCGCCTCACCGGTGTCCGGGAACAGTCGCCGGCCGGCACCGACCACCACCGGCGCGATCACCAACCGCAGCGTGTCGACCAGGCCGGCGGCCAGCATCGACCGGGCCAGCCGCGCGCTGCCGTGGATCTGCAGCTCTCGACCCGGCCGCTGCTTCAACTCGGCGACCTGGGCCGCGACGTCCCCGGACAGGATCGTGCTGTGCTGCCAGTCGTCGGCCGAGCGAAGGGTCCGCGAGGCAACGTACTTGGGCAGGTTGTTCAGCTTGGCGGCGATCGCGTCGTCCGGGTCGGTGACCTTGGGCCACGCCTGCGAGAAGATGTTCCAGGTCTGTCTGCCGAGCAGGAACGCGTCCGCCTCGGTCATCCAGGTCTCGACCTGACGCAGGAACTCGTCGTCCACGTGCGGCACCAGCCAGCCACCGCGGGTGAACCCGTCGCTGGTGTCCTCGTCCGGTGCGCCCGGGCCCTGCGCCACGCCGTCCAGCGAAAGGAACTCCATCAACGTCAACTGCACTGCGCGCCTCCTCGTTCTTCTACACCGGTGCTTCGATAGCGGTCCTCTGCAGGGACCCGCACCACCCAGCGGAGTCATCGGTCGGAGCTGCGTACGATCTTGACTCAGAAGATCGACCCGTGCCGCCGAGGAGCCAAGGCGATGCCGCTGTCTGTCGAAGAGATCACCGCGCAGCGCTTCCGGATGCGGTTTCGCGGCTACGACCCGAAGGAGGTCGACGCCTTCCTGGAGCGGGTGGCGGCGGACCAGGTCGAGGCCCGGCAGCTGATCGCCACTCTTAGCGCGGAGAGTCAGCGCTCCGCGGACGAACACAGCGCGCTCGCTGCCGAGTTCACCGCACTGGCCGAGCGGGCGCGGCTCGCCGCCGAGCAGAGCCGTCAGGAGGCCGAGGAAGACGCCGCCCGGGTGCGTGATCGCGGCGAGCAGGCGGCCTCCGCGATCCTGCACCAGGCCGAACAGGCGGCCGAGGCGGTCCTGCGCCAGGCCAACAAGCTGCGCGCCGCCGCCGAGGAGGACGTGGTCAACGCCCGTCGCGAGGCGGACGCTGCCCGGCAGCGCCGCGACGCGGCGACCGCTGCCGCGGACCGGCGCCGCGACGCGCTCCGCGGGCTGGAGGCCCGGCTCGCCGAGCGGCTCCGCGACACCGATAACGCGCTAGCCCAGCTGCGCAGCCGGGTGGACGTGCTCGGCGAGGTGCACCGCCTCGAGGAGCTCATCGCGGCGGTCCGCTCCGACACCTGGGCCGAGTGGGCCGCCGTCGAGGGCGACTCGGCTCCCGTCGTGGATCGCGACGCCGACGAGGACGGTCCTAACGAGGGACCCCGGCCGGCGCCGCGATCCGGGCCCGAAGCGACGCCACCTCGGCCGGCGTGAGGGCGATCCCGAACGTCGTGGTCAGCTCGTGCACGACCTCGTCGTCGGAGAGAGCCCGCGGGTCGTCGTCACCGTCCGGGCGGCTGCGAAGCAGTTCGTGGTCCCGCAGGATCAGCCGGAACGTCGGCTCGGTGCGCATCGCCAGCGGGTGACCGACGAACGGCGAGGACGGGTGGGTGGCGGTGAAGTGGTTCGCGACCACGTAGTCGACGTGATGCTGCGGTTCGAGGGTGAACGTGTACAGGTCGGACCAGTCGGCCGGGCTGCCGAGCCGGGAGCGCAGCCGCCAGACGTCGGCCGGGGCACGCTCGACGCGGAAGGTCCAGTCGTCCTGCCGGCTCACCGCCCCGTCCTCGAACCGCACGGGCTCGAGCAGGGACGCACCGAACCCGACATCCGCCAGCCACCGCGAGCCACCCTGATCGCGGACCATGAGCAGCATGTGTGAGCGGGGACGTAGCTGCTCCAGGGCCCCGACCCGGGCGGCGAGCCGAGTGACCGAGTAGCCGAGCCGCTCCAGGACCGCCCCGAACAGCAGGCTGTGCTCGTAGCAGTAGCCACCCCGCTGCCGCCGGACCAGCTTGTCCTCCAGGTCGTCGAGGTCGAGCCGAGGTGTGCCGCCGAGCAATATGTCCAGGTTCTCGAACGGGATCGTCGTGGCGTGCGCCCGGTGCAGGCCGCGGAGCGCCGCAGCGGTCGGGTCGGTCGCGCCGCGATATCCGGTCCTGGCCAGGTAGCCGCCGAGATCGAGCCTGTCGATGTCCCACTCGGCGGCGGACCGCGGCCGGATCGTGTCGGTCATGCGTTGCTCCCCCGCGCCCCGATGATCACCGCCTCCTACGGTACGCGCGAGCCGCCGGCTAGCGAGCGCGGGCGACCGCCCAGATCAGCGCCGTGCGGCCCTCCTGCCGGTTGCGGTGCGTGTTGCGCATCTTCGTCGCGCCGTCGGTGACGTAGACGTGGTAGCCGAGCCCACCGTCCGGCCGGGAGGGGCGGCCGAGCGAGAACTCCGTCGCGTCCACCCAGGACTCGACCTCGAACCCGGCGGCCTCGATCACGCTGCGCAGCTCGGCCGGGTCGACCAGATGGCTCGACGACGGCTCGCTGGCCCAGGTGACCGGGAGCACCAGTGGGCCGACAACCGGGCCGGCCACCACCTCCTGCAGCGCGATCCGGCCGCCGGGCCGCAACACCCGTCGGGTCTCCCGATACAGCGTCGCCTTGTCCGCTATCGCCATCGAGACGTTCTGCATCCAGACCAGGTCGAACGTCGCCGGCGGGAACGGCAGGTCCAGCGCGTCGCCCACCCGGACCTCGACCAACTCGCCCAGACCGGTGATCTCGTTGAGCATCCGGGCCGCCGCGCAAACCTCCGGCTCCAGGTCGACGCAGGTCACCCGGCAGCCGAGGCGGTCGGCCATCAAGCGGGCCGGGCCGGCCAGCCCGGCGCCGACGTCCAGCACCTGCGTGTCGGCGGCCACGGACGCCATCTCCAGCAGGGCGTCGGTGGCGGCGCTGCCGCCGCTGTGGAAGTGGTCAAGCGGAGCGAGCGCCTCGGGAGCGAGCCGCGCCGACGGGTCGAGGCCGGCGGCCGTGATCGCGGCGAGCAACCGGTCGTTCAGCGGCCCACCGTCGTAGTAGCCCGCCGACCTGCCCACCGACACTAGCGCCCGCTCGTCCGTGCGGACCGGGCCTGCCGCCAGCCTCGTGGGCTGACCCCGTGGGCCCGTCGGAAGGTGCGCGCGAAGTACCCGGGATCGGGATAGCCGACCTGCCGGGCCACCTCGGAGACGGCGAGGTCGGTTTCGACGAGCAGTCGGCGGGCCTGCGTCATCCGGCGTTCGGTGATCCAATCCTGCACGGTCCGGGCGGTGCGGCGGCGGACCGTCGTGGTGAGGTGGGCCGGCGACCGGTTCACCTCCCTGGCCACGTCACGCAGTGACAGCGGCTCGGCGTAACGCCGTTCGATGATCGCGAACACGTCGGCCAGCAGCGGCTCGTCATTGAGGCGCAGATCGCCGACGACGTCCGCGGCCAGCCGGGACACGTCGACGAGCAGCAGGTTGAGCAGGGCCAGCGCGGCCTCCTGGTGCCCGTCGCGCCGCTCGGCGAGCTCGCGGTCGAGCGCGACGATCCGGTCGGCCCAGCGTGGTCGGTCGGCCGGCGGGACCGTCAGGCGCAGCACGCCGCGCCCGCCGCCGCGCACGAACGGGAACAGCAACGGATGGGCGCGCCAGGACAGGAAGGACGCCGGCGCGGTCGGCCGCAGCGCGTCCGGGGTGAAGATCACGGCCCAGCCGCGGACCGACTCGAGGTCGGCGTCGCCGATGCTCACCACGTCCCCGGGTGCGATCACGAACAGGTCGCCCGCCTCGACGTGCGAGATCGGATCGCCGCCGGCACTCGCGGCGGAACCCGCTTCGGGCCGTGCCCCGCCGCCGGCGGTGATGTAGGTCAGGACCGGGAAGTCGTGCACGTGATCGCACGGGTCGATGCGGTGCACTACCTGCGGCTCGATCCGCATCGTCGCCACCGGCGGCGCGCCCGGTGCCGGCAAGTAGCCGTACACCGGCGTCGCGGCGTGCCGCCCGTTCAACCTCGTCGTCGGGACCACGGCAGCCGCCCTCCCTGGACCGAAAGAACGTCCCACTACTTGCGAGGATCAGTCCCGATCCAGCTTAGACGGACCGGGCAGAGTCGGACTCGACCGAGGATCATCCCACTTGGAGGGACCGGAGATGGAAAGTCCGCACCACACCGCGCACCGGCACTACCTGCCCGGGATGGGGCTGCACGCGTTGCTGCCGGTCTACGACGTCGTGCATCGGCTGCTGGGGGTCGGTGCGCTGCATCGCGCGCTGATCGAGCGGGCCGGGATACAGGCCGACCAGCGCGTGCTCGACATCGGCTGCGGCACCGGGAACCTGCTGCTGACCCTCGTGCGGCGACACCCCGGCGTGCACGCCACCGGGATCGACCCGGACGAGCGGGCGCTCGCCCGGGCTCGTCGCAAGCTCGGTCGCGGGTCTGGTGCTCGGGTCCGGCTCGACCAAGGGTTCGGCCAGGAGTTGCCCTACCCGGACGGTTCGTTCGACCGGGTGCTGTCCACGCTGATGTTCCACCACCTGGACGCCGACGCGAAGGACGGCATGCTGGCCGAGGTGTGCCGGGTGCTCGTGCCGGGTGGCGTGCTGCTGCTGGCGGACTTCGGTGGCGCGGGCGGAACCACCGGACGGTTCGGCCACCGCATGGAGGACAACCTCGGTGACGCGATCCCGCGGCGGATGCGGGCCGCCGGCCTCATCGATGCGGGCGAGCTGGGGAAGGTGCGCACCCGGATCGGGCGGGTGGCGCTCTTCCGGGCGGTGGCGCCCTAAGCGAACTAGCGGGCGCGGCGGCGGTTGAGCACCAGCGCGACCACCACCGCGGCGACCGCGGCGAGCGCGCTGAACACCGCGAGCACCCACCACCGAGGGGTCGGTTGGTAGCTGGCCAGCGTGAGCACGAACAGCACCAGCCAGCCCGCCGCCACCGCGGCGAACATGATCACTTGGCCGAGCGTCGCAGGCCGGCGTTGAGCCATCTGTGCGGTCCGCGGTTCAGCCGGAGACCGACTCGATCACGCCGGAGATCGCGGCCGCCAGCGTCACGTCCAGGTCGGTGATCCCGCCGGCCGAGTGCGTCGACAGCCGGAAGGTCAGGTTGCGCCACCGGATGTCGATGTCCGGATGGTGGTCGCGGGACTCGGCGATGTCCGCGACGAGGTCCACCGTCTGGATCGCCGCCGGGAAGCTCGGCAGCTTCGCGGTGCGGACCAGCGCGTCCCCGTCCCGGCTCCATCCCGGCAGGGACTGCAGCGCCTCGGTCACCGCGGCGTCGTCCAACAGCTCGGCCATGTGCGTCATCCTGTCACGGCCGCTGATTGCGTCCGCTGAACCCGAGGCGGGCACGAAACGTCTTGTGCGGCTTGGTCGCAGCGAGGAGCCTTGACCGGCTGACACGGCGCCTGGCAACGAAGCATGAGGAGAGCCCGTATGTCCGACAACATCGCACTCGTCGAGCGGTTCGAGCACGCCTTCTCGGCCAACGACGTGGCCGTCATCGACGAGCTCGCCGACCCCAACCTCGTCGACCACAACCCGCTTCCGGACCAGCAGCCGGGGCTCGCCGGCCTCAAGGACACGATCGCCTTCTACACCGCGACCTTCGGCAACCAGAAGGTCGAGCTGCACCACGTCTTCGGCGACGGCGATCTCGTCACCACTCACTGGACCACCCACGGCACGCACAAGGCCGAGTTCTTCGGCATCCCCGCGACCGGCCGGGAGGTACAGGTGGAGGGAATAAACATCTATCGGGTGGTCGACGGCAAGATCACCGAGGTGTGGACCCAGTTCGACGGCCTCGGCTTGATGGAGCAGCTGGGCGCCGGCTGACGGAGGGGAAGGACCGGCGAGCATCGCAGCGCGCGGAGCGCGCGAGGAGCGGAACCGGTCCGGACCCGACCATTAGAGGCGGAGGGGAAGGACCGGCGAGCATCGCAGCGCGCGGAGCGCGCGAGGAGCGGAACCGGTCCGGACCCGACCATTAGAGGTGGAGGGGAAGGACCGGCGAGCATCGCAGCGCGCGGAGCGCGCGAGGAGCGGAACCGGTCCGGACCCGACCATTAGAGGTGGAGGGGAAGGACCGGCGAGCATCGCAGCGCGCGGAGCGCGCGAGGAGCGGAACCGGTCCGGACCCGACCATCAGCAGACGCTCACGCGTCCCGGGTGCGGAGGCGCACGACGGTCAGGACCAGGCCGACGAGCAGGTAGCCGACCGCGAGCGAGCTGCCCCGTGCGAGGTCGCCCAGCGGGACCGGGTCGCGGAGCACGTCGGCGATGGCCGTCCAGTGGCTGGTCAGCAGCGCCGGTTGCAACCAGTCCAGCGCCGGGATCGCGCTGAGCACGCCGAACACGATCGCGCCGCCGAGCACGGCGGCCATCACGACCAGCGGGTGGTCGGTGAGCGACGAGACCACGAGCGCCACCGCGCCCACCGCGGCGAGCTGCAGGATCACATAGCCGGCGGCGAGGCCGACCCGGCCGGCCGCCGCCATCGGCCCGACCGTGCTGCCGGACAGGGTCAGCAACTGGCCGCCGCTCGCGGTGGTGCCCACCACCAGCAGGCCGGTGAGCACGCCCATGATCGTGATCAACCCGACGGCGGCCACCGCCACCGCGAGCACGCCGAACGCCTTGACGCCGACCACCCGGTCCCGGCTCATCGGCGCGAGCAGCAGGCCGCGCAGCGTCCCGTGCGCGGACTCGCCGGCCAGCGCGTCCGCGGCCGCCATCGAGACCCCGAGCGGCAACAGCAGCGCCAGCGACAGCGTGAGCGCCAGGACGGGCAGCACCATGCCGTTGCCCGCGGTGGCGGCGATCAGCCCGGCGGCCGGTCCGCCCGCGCGCCCGGAGGTGGCGATCGCGATCCCGATCACCACCGGGATCAGCCCGAACAGACCGAGCATCACCAGCGTGCGCGGCCGGCGGAACACCCAGCGCAGCTCGGAGCGCAACAGCCGCCCCAACGGCGCCGCGGTGTGTTGTCGGCCGTCCGCATCGAGCTGCGTTGCCGTGGCGGTCATCATCGGCTATCGCCTTCGGTGTTGATGCCTCGGCTCCTCGCTCGCTCCGCTCCTCGCTCGCTGGCGCTCGCTGCGATGCTCACTCGCTTGTCGCCTTCGGTGTTGTCGCCCTGGGTGAGCCGGGCGAACAGCTCCTCGAGCCCGGTCCGCCGCTGCCGCGCCTCGTACACCGGCACGCCGGCCTGGACCAGCGCCGCGACCGCGGCCGGTGCGTCCCGGCCCGGCTCGGCGGCCAGGTCGACCACGACGTCGGATCCGGACGGACGGGCCGGCAGCCCGGCGGCCTGCAGCGCGCGCACCGCGTCGGCCGACCGGCTACCGACGTCGATCACCAACGCCGGTGCGTCCGAGGCCAGCAGGGCGGACAGCTCGCCGGTCGCCACCACCGAGCCGTCCTGCAGCACCGCCACGTGCGTGCAGGTCGCCTCCACCTCGGCGAGCAGGTGCGAGGACACCAGCACGGTCACCCCGTCGGCGTGCAGCTCGGCGACCAGTCGTCGGACGTCCCGGGTGCCGGCCGGGTCCAGCCCGTTGGTCGGCTCGTCCAGCACGACCAGCCGGCGCGGCACCAGCAGCACGGCGGCCAGCCCGAGCCGCTGCTTCATGCCCATCGAATAGCCGCGGTACGCCCGGCGCGCGGCCGCCCCGAGCTCCACCCGCTCCAGCGCGGCGTCGACCGCGCCCGGGATCCTCCGCCCGTCCAGCAGCGGTTCGGCGGCCGCGCAGCGCAGCAGGTTCTCCCGGCCGGACAGGAACGGGTGGAACCCCGGACCCTCGACCAGCGCGCCGACGTGCGGCAGCGCCTCACGGGCCCGTCCCGGCACCGGCGCGCCGAGCAGCTCCGCGCTGCCAGCGGTCGGGCGGGACAGCCCGAGCAACAGCCGGATCAGCGTCGTCTTGCCGGAACCGTTCGGCCCGAGCAGCCCGAGCACGGAGCCGGCCGGTATGTCGAGGTCGACGTCGTCCACCGCAACCGTCCGCCCGCGGAACACCTTCCGCAGGCGGAGCGCGCGCGCAGCCGGTGCGGCATCCGGCCGAGCACCGGCAGCCCCGCTGGCCGGCACCGCGG
The DNA here is from genome assembly GCA_963776255.1 of uncultured Actinomycetota bacterium. Lineage (GTDB taxonomy): Bacteria > Actinomycetota > Actinomycetes > Mycobacteriales > Pseudonocardiaceae > Pseudonocardia. The sequence continues at coordinate 25,950 of CAVZMB010000022.1, forward strand.
CCGGCTCGGTTCGAACCGTCGTCACCGAGCGAGCGCCTCCGTCAGCACCTGCTCCGGAACGGCGCCCGCCGCGACCCGGCCGTCGTCGGTGACGATCGCCGAGGCCACCGCGGTGCTGATCAGCCGGCCGCTACCCCACGGGCCGGAGACCGGCGTGGCGATGTTGTTCAGCATGGGGCCGACCTCCCCGCGGGACTGCTCGGGGACCGTGCTCAGCAGCACGGTGTCCCACCCCTCGCCGACGGCGGTCGGTTCCTCCGCGCCACGGAGCTGGCCAGGCATGTCGCCATTGTGCCCGGGGCCGCCTTCCTTGACGGTGGCGCCCGGGGGTGGGGTGAACCCGAACAGCGCGTCGTCCTGCGGCGCGAAGGTGATCTCGGTGAACCCGGCCTGCATCGCCGGCTCCCCGGTGCCTTGGGCGAACACGGTCAACCGCAGCGGCAGCCGTCGCTCGGAGTCCACCGCGACCCGCACCTCACGCAGCAGGGTGCGCTCGGTCGGCGCCGGGGTCAGTACCAGCTCGTAGGCGGTCCGGCCGGCGACGGTCGACGTGCCGTCGACGGTGACCGTGCTGAACGCCCGCACCGACTCGACCATGCGCCGGGCCGCCTCGGCCGGGTCGGCCACCGGCTCGCGCTGGTCGCGCACCTGTGAGGCCGGGACCTTGGACACTGTGCGGTCCGCGGAGTCCCAGAACCACACGGTGGTGCCGTCGTTCACCACCAACCGCTCGCCCTGCGCAGTGGGCAGCGCCAGCCGGCTCCGGTTCCCGCCGTCGTGCGCCACCCTGGCCGTCGAGGTCCCGTCGGCGCTCTGCGGCACGCCGGGCAGCGCGGGCAGACCGAGCCGGTTGTCCAGCTGCCCGGTGCCGGCGAACGCCCCGGGCTCGGCCGTCAGCACCGAGCTGACCAGCTCCTCGGGGCTCACCGGCGGCGGCTGCTGCTGTGCCGCGGCGGCGAGTGGCACCACCACGAACCCGAGTGCGGCGATCGTCGCCGCGCCGACGCCGATCGCGGTCCAGCTGCCCATGCGCATGGCGTCAGCGTCGCGCATCGGCTCTGAGAGCGCCCTGAGAACGCACGTCGGAGACCGCGTCCGGCCGCCGCTCTGGGTAGCGTCTCGGCTGTGTCCCGGGTGCTCGTGGTGGACGACGAGCCCGCCGTGCGCTCCGCACTGCGCCGCGGGCTGGCCGCCGAGGGCATGGACGTGATCACCGCCCCGGACGGCCCCAGCGCGCTGCGGCTCGCGCTGACCGGCAGCTTCGACGCGATCGTGCTGGACATCATCCTTCCCGGGCTCTCCGGCTACCGGGTGCTGGAGCGGCTGCGCGCCGAGGGCGTGGACACGCCGGTGCTGCTGGTGTCCGCCAAGGACGGCGAGATCGACCAGGCGGACGGTCTGGACCTCGGCGCGGACGGCTACCTGGTGAAGCCGTTCTCGTTCGTGGTGCTGGTGGCCCAGCTCAAGGCATTGCTGCGGCGACGCGACGCCGCGCTGGGCCGGACCGGCGCCGGCCAGCGGCTGCGGCTCGGTGACCTGGTCGTCGACCCACGAGGGCGGACAGTGAGCTGGCGCGGCCGCCCGATCGAGCTGTCCCCGCGCGAGTTCGCCGTGCTGCACGCACTGGCCAGCCACCCGGACACGGTGCTGAGCAAGGACGACCTGCTGCGCCGGGTGTGGGGGGACGAGGAGGCGGCCAGCCGGAACGCGGTGGAGGTCTACATCGGGTACCTCCGCCGGAAGCTGGATGCGGTCGGCGCCGGGCACGTGCTGCGGACCGTGCGCGGCCACGGCTACCTGGTGGGCACCGGTTGATCACTTGGCTGGGCGGATGGTGGGAGCGACGAAGCCTGCGGGCACGGATCACGCTGGTGGTCGGCGCGGTGGCGCTGGTCGCGCTGCTGGTGCTGGCTCACCTGGCGGCCGGTCTGGTCGGGTCGGCCGCGACCGCGGTGGCCGACGAGCGGCTCCGGGAGGCTGCCGTCGGTGCTTCGGAGCGGTTGTCGACAGGCGCCCCGGTGCCGCCTTCACCGGCCGGACCGGTGGACGCACCGCTCACCGTCCGGGTGCTGGACACCGCCGGGACGCCGGTCGACGGCGGGCCGCCGGTGCCGCTGCGCGCGCCCGAGCTGCGGCGGATCGCGGCCGGCCAGACGATCACCGTGTACCCCGCTTCGGCCGACGGCTCGGCCGAGCCGCGCCGGGTGCTGGCGATGCCGGCCGCCGCCCCGGACGGCACCCCGCGGCTGGTGGTGGCCTCCGCCGACCTGGTCGGCTACGACGAGCTGCTGGCCCGGGCTCGGGTCGGTCTGCTGCTCGGCGCGCTCTTGGTGACCGCGCTGGTGGCCGCCGTGACCTGGGGTGCGGTGCGCCTCGCGCTGCGTCCGGTGGACCGCCTGCGGGCCGCCGCCACGTCCCTGCCGCCGGGGCAGCGGCTGCCGGTGCCGCCGTCCCGCGACGAGCTGGCCGCACTGGCCGTCGAGTTGAACGAGCTGCTGGCCCGGCGGGACGCGGCCGTCGAGCGGCTCGAACGGTTCACCGCCGACGCCGCGCACGAGCTGCGCTCCCCGGTCGCGGCGATCCGGGCGCAGGCCGAGGTGGCCGTCGCCCACCCGGATCCGTCGCTGGCGGCGGAGACCCTGCAGACGGTGGCCGACGAGGCGGCCCGGCTCTCCGAGCTGCTCTCCGACCTGCTTGCGCTGGCTCGCGCCGATTCCGGGCGCCGAGCCGACCCCAGCCCGGTGGACCTGGTCGGCGCCGCGCGCGCCGCGGTCGGTCGGCGCCCTGGCTCGCCCGACGTGCGGCTGGTGTCGCCGCTGCCCGCGACGGTGTCCGCGTCGCCGGCCGAGGTGTCGCTGGTGCTGGACAACCTGCTGGACAATGCGCGGCGGCACGCCGCGTCCGCGGTGACCGTGTCGGTGCTGCCGGCCGGGTCGGTGGTGCGGCTGGTGGTCGACGACGACGGTCCCGGGGTGCCGGCGGCCGACCGGCAGCGGGTGTTCGACCGGTTCACCCGGCTCGATCAGACCGCCGACGGCGGCAGCGGGTTGGGGCTGGCCCTGGTGCACGCCCTGGTGCGGGGTCGCGGCGGGTCGGTCGTGATGGCCGACGCGCCGGAGGGTGGGGCGCGGGTCGAGGTGCGCTGGCCCGCCAGGTGACAGCACACGTGACAGCGGCCGTGACAGCATTCGCCTCGTGCCCGTGCTGCGAGCGACCGCGCTGATCGACGCGCCGCAGCGCACGGTCGCCGGCTTGCTGCGCGACGCCGCGCTGGTCTGCTACACGCAGCATCGGCTCGGGCACCGGGTGCGGGCGTCGGCGCGGCACCTCGGGGTCGGCGACGTGCTCAAGTTCCGGGTGCGCCTCGGGCCGGGGCTCGCGGTGCCGATCACCACTCGGATCACCCGGGCCGACCTGACCGGGATGTCCTCGGCGCTGGTCGCCGGGCTGCCGCGGCGGCTGGAGCACAGCACGACCCTGGTCAGCACGCTGGCCGGGGTACTGGTGACCGAGGAGGTCCGTTGGACCAGCCCGCTCGGGGTGCTCGGCAGCGTGGTCGACGTGCTGGTGCTGCGCCGGGTCGTGCTCGGGCTGCTGACCGCGCGCTGCGACGACCTGTTGCGGCGCGCCGAGCAACTCGTCGAGCGCGGTCGGGTGGTGGTCGGCGCGGCGGTGGTGCGGGACGGCCGGCTGCTGGTCGGTCAGCGGTCCGGCCCGCCGGAGCTGGCCGGGCGGTGGGAGCTGCCCGGCGGTCAGGTCGCGGACGGCGAGCCCGAGCCGGCCGCGCTGGCTCGGGAGATCGACGAGGAGCTCGGCGTGCCGGTGCGGGTGGGCGAGCGGGTCGGGCCGGACCTGCCGGTCGACGGCAACCGTCTGCTGCGCGTGTACGCCGCCGAGCTCGACGGTGGCGGCGCGGAGCCGCGTGCATTGGAGCACGCCGCTTTGCGCTGGGTCGGCCCCGGTGAGCTGGACGCGCTGGACTGGCTGCCGGCGGACCGCGTGCTGCTCCCCGACCTGCGCGCCCTGCTCACCGCGACCCCGCCATGATCACCGCAACGATCTCGCGCACGACGGCCTCCGGGCGGGTGGTCAGGTCGTGCCAGGTGAAGCGCAGCACCGTCCAGCCCGCGCATACCAATCGGTTCTGCCTGCGCCGGTCGGAGCCGAACCGCTGCGCATCGACGTGCCACGCCCAGCCGTCCACCTCGACCGCGACGCGTTCCGCCGGGAAGGGCGAGGTCCAGCAGGTAGCCCTCGGCGGGGTGGCCGAGAGCCCACCCGGTAATCCCGGCCTGGCGCAGCAGCCGAACAAGCAGCCGCTCCGCAGCAGAGGCGGCCCGGTCCGCGGCAGCGGCGAGCAGCGCCCCCATCCGCCGGGAGCCTCGACAGCCGAGGCGGCGGCAGTACGCGCGGTGCGCGGTTTCGAACCGCACGTGGCGTTGCAAGGCGCGGTCGAGGAACGCCGAGCCGCGATCGCCGAGCGCGACCGCGGTCTCGAGCACGCTCAGCGGAACCGCGGTGACCGGTAGGTCGCGCAGCTCGACCACGTCCATCGGTGCGAGATCCCGGCGCACAACGGCGAGGCCGGGCCGGGCGAGCAGGCTGCGGCTCTTCGGGATCGTCACCGTGATCGGGTTCGGGGCTGTGTCGAGCATCCGATGCCACCACGCGGCCGCCGGACCGCTGAGGGCGGCGCCGTGCCCGGCCCAGAGCACGACGGCGCGCACCCAGGCCTCGTCGTTCTCCGGATGCCCCGCGGCGAGGTACACCCTCGGCAGCAGGGGTCGCCACGCATGGCTCGCCAACAAGCGATCCACGGCGTGCCGCGACAGGCCCGCGCACCGTGCCTGCTCGCGCGAGATCACGCCAGCCTGGCGGCGCAGGTAGTACTCGACCCGCATGCCTCGTTAGATGACACGGGGAGCCCGACGGCACCAGGACAGCCGGATGATCGCCGTTTGTGAAGCTCGGTGGGCATCGGTGCGCGGGTTAGGCAGCCTCGGCTCACCGTCCAGCCCGGCCCGTCACAGGCGCCTTCCATCCCCGGTGGGAAGATGGCCGCCGCGACCAGGGGACCGGCGCGGGAGGTCGAAAGTGAGCCAAGGGCGCCGAGGAGCTGCCGTCCTCGCCGTGCTCGTGGTGCTCGGCGCGCTCGCACTGGGCGGCTGCACGACCGCCCCGCCACCGCCGCCGGCGCCCGCGCCGCCGCCGGCGCCCGATGAGCCGACCGAGCTGGTGGTCGGCATCGACGAGCTCGGCGAGGGGTTCAACCCGCACCTGCTCGCGCACGTCTCGACCGCCACGACGGCGCTGAGCACACTGGTGCTGCCCTCGGTGTTCCGTCCCGGTCCGGACGGCGCACTGCAGCTCGACCGCGCGGTGGCCACCAGCGCGCAGGTGGTCTCCCGGGACCCGTTCACGGTCAGCTACGAGATCAACGTCAAGGCGTCCTGGTCGAACAGCGCGCCGATCGCCGCCGAGGACTTCGTCTACCTCTGGGACCGGATGCGCTCCGAGCCGGGGGTCACCGACGGCGCCGGCTACCAGCTGATCACCGCGGTGCGGTCGCGGGCCGGCGGCAAGGCGGTCGACGTGGTGTTCGCCGAGCCGTACCCGGCCTGGCAGACGCTGTTCGCAAACCTGCTCCCGGCCCACCTGCTCAAGGACGCTCCCGGGTCCTGGACCGGCGCGCTGACCGGCGGCATCCCGGTGTCCGGCGGACCGTTCCGGGTGGACTCGGTGGATCGTAACCGCGGCCAGATCGTGCTCGCCCGTAACGACGCGTACTGGGACTCCCAGGCCGTGCTGGACAAGTTCGTGCTGCGCCGGGTGGACCCCGCCGGCATGGCCGCCGGGATGCGCAACGGCGAGCTGCCGATCGTGCTGCCAACCGCCGACGCCGCCGCGGTCGCCGCGCTCGGCGGGCTCGGCCCGGTCGCGAAGCTGACCACGGTGCCGCAGCCGGTGGTCGTGCAACTCGGGCTGCGCGGCGACGCCGGGCCGCTCGCCGACTTCCGTACCCGCCGGGCGGTCGCCGCGCTGCTGGACCGGACCGCGCTGATCGCTGCCGGCACGGGCGGGCCGCCGGCTCAGCCGCTGCCGGCAGAGGCGCTGCTGACCGCACCGTCCCAACCGGGCTATGCGCGGACCGGACCGGAAGGCCCGCCGCTGCGACCGGACCCGGCGCAGGCCGCGGCGCTGTTGACCGAGGTCGGCTACGTCAGGCTCGCCGACGGTCGCTGGACCGGACCGGCGGGGCCGCTGCGGCTGACCGTCGGTGCACCGGTCGGGCGGGAGTCCTACCTTCGGGTCGCCACGGCGACCGCAGCACAGCTCACCGCCGCGGGCATCCCTACCGAGGTGGTCACGGCGCCGGGCACCGCGCTGTACAGCGCGCCCAACGTCGATCCCGTTGCGCCGACCAGCACCACGCCGTCCTCCGGCGGGACCAGCACCAGCGCCACGCCGAGCCCGGCCGCCGCGAGCCAGGCCACGCCGAGCCGGCCCTCGGGCGGCGCGGTCCGGGTGGACGTGCTGGTCATGCCGCGCACGGTCGGTGGCGACCCCGGCACCGAGCTGATGTCCGACTACGGGTGCCCCGCCTCCACCCAGGCGGTACCCGACCCGCCGCCGGGTCCGAGCGGCTACTGCAACGCGGCCCTGCGCCCGCTGATGCTCGCGGCGATCACCGGCGAGCAGCTGCCGACGGCCGAGGCGCTCGCCACCGCGGAAGGCATTCTCTGGACCGAGACTCCGGTGATCCCGCTGTACCAGCCGACCAGCTTGCTGGCCGTCACGCCGGCCGCCGAGGCCGCCACCGGCATCGGCCCTGGGCCGCTGCTCACCGGACCGCTCAGCGGCGCGCAGCGCTGGCCACCGGCCGGTGGGTGAGCCCGTGACCGCTGCTCGATCGCAAGACGAACGGCGCGCGGCGCGCCGGCTGCTGCTGGTGCACGCCCATCCCGACGACGAGACCCTCACCACCGGCGGCACCATCGCCCGGTACGCCGCGGAGCCGGACACCGAGGTCACCCTGGTCACCGCCACGCTCGGCGAGAACGGCGAGATCGTGCCGCTGCGGCTGGCGCTGCTGGCCGCCGAGCACGCCGACCAGCTCGGCGGCTACCGGATCGGTGAGCTCTCCGCGGCGTGCGCCGCGCTCGGCGTCACCGACCACCGGTTCCTCGGCGGACCCGGGCGCTGGCGGGACAGCGGGATGGTGCTGGCCGACGGCCCCGGTCCGCCGAGCATCCTGGCGAAGGCACCCGACGTGCTGCATCCGCGCGCCTTCGCCCGCCCCGAGGCGATGGCCGAGCAGGTCCTCGCGTTGCGAGCCGTGCTCGACGAGGTCCGCCCCCAGGTCGTGATCACCTACGACAGCCGTGGCGGCTACGGGCACCCGGACCACATCAGGGCGCACGAGGTCACGATCGCCGCCGCGGCGGAGTGCGCGTCGGTGCGCAAGCTGTACTGGACCGCGCTGCCCGGCAGCGTGCTGGACGCCGGGCTTGCCGAGCTGGCCGGTGCGCCCGGGCTGCCGTTCCGCATGCCGCGGCCGGGCGAGCTGCCGACCGTCGACGACGAGGCGATCACCACCCGGATCGACGTCACCGCCCAGCTACCGGCCAAGATCGCCGCGCTGCGGGCGCACGAGACCCAGCTGACCGTCTGGTCGGACGGGCAGCACACCGGGTACGCGCTCAGCAACGGGATCGCGGCACCGGTGTTGGGCACCGAGTCCTACACGCTGGCCGGTGCGGCCGGGTCGGTTCGCGCGCTCGATCCCGAAGACGACCTGTTCGCCGGGATCGAGACGTGATCCCGCTGGTGATCCCCTTGCTGATCGTCGACTCCGTGCTGCTGGCCGTCGTCGAGGTGATGTTCCTCGACATCAACGTGGCCGGGGTGCCGGTCCCGATCAGTGCGCTGCTGGCGGCGGTGAGCCTGCCGTGGCTGGTGTGGCAGGCCGGCAAGATCGGCGGCACCCCGGGCTGGGCGGTGTCGCCGCTGGTGGCCTGGCTGGTCACGGTCGGGCTGCTCGGGTTCGCCGGGCCCGGCGACGACATCCTGCTGCCGATGACCTGGCCGCTGGTGGTGCAGACCGTGCTCCTGCTGGTGGGTGGGCTCGTTCCAACGGTGATCACACTGGCCCGGGTCAGGCGCGGGATGGTCGAGCACCCGGAGGAGTGGCGCGGCGAGCAGGAGGAGCTGGTGCCGGGCGGGAAAGGAGACGATCAGTCCGCACCGCCGGGTGACACATAGCGGACCCGGTGGTGCGGGCGGAAGCCCTGGGCGAGCCAACCGGCGCGCGCCGCTTCGTCGCCCGGGTCGACCTGCAGCACGGCCCAGCGCGCGCCCCGGTCCCGACCCCACCGCGCCGCGGCGGCCAACCCGGCCGCGGCCGGCGTCTCGACGTCGCGCAGCGTGAGGTGCACGTGCTTGCCCACCACCGCGGCCCGAACCGTCACCGGGCCGATGCGGGCGAAGCCGGCCGGCGAGAAACCGGACAGCACCTTCCGCTGCGCGGCCGTCGGCGCTCCGGTGCCGATCGCGGCCTGCCACCAGCGCGCGTCCGGCGCGTCGAGCCACCCCGGCTCGGCCGGTACGGGCTCGGCCGGAGTCGACGACGTCGAGGACGTCGAGGTCGTCGAGGTCGTCGAGGTCGACCACCAGCACCTCGGCGACCTCCGGCTCGGGTCCGGAGCGGTCGCCGGCCCAGCCCGCGGCGCGCAGCGTGGTCTCCCACGGCGAGCCCACCGGCACCCTGGCCAGCGGGGCGATGTGGTGCTCGGTGGCGAACTCGCGCACCACCCGCAGCGCCGCCGGGAACGCCATCCCTGGGTCACCGGTGGCCAGCGCCGAGTTCGCCAGCCGAGTGAACCCGCCCGCGGCGCGCAACCGCCACGCTCCCAGCGGGCGGTCCACCACGGCCGGCCAGGCCTGCGCGCACACCCCCTCGAGGGCGGCGACCGCCGCCCAGGACGGCCGGCGCGGCACCGGCGGCGGAACCGCCCGGACCGCGACCACGGCGTCCGCGCGGAGCCGAACCGGCCCGCGCCGGGTGTGCACGACGAGCTCGCCCGGTCCGCCGCGGCCGAGCTCGCCGACCGCGTCGGAGTACAGCGGCCGGCCGTCCCGGTCCCCGACCCGGTGCCGCAACGACACCCGCGACCCGATCAGGCCCCCGATCCGGTCCCCGATGTGCCCCCCGTTTTCACCGCTGACCCCCGACATGTGAACAGCGTCGCAGATCAAACGGCAGATCATCCGGCCCCGGCGGTTCCCCCAGTCGGCGGAGGAGCGATACTGGTGACTAGTTCGACAGCAGCCAGACGACGACCCGCACTAGCAGGAGATACCCGTGACCTACGTGATCGCCGAGCCTTGCGTCGACCTGCTGGACAAGTCCTGCATCGAAGAGTGCCCGGTCGACTGCATCTACGAAGGCGGTCGGATGCTGTACATCCACCCCGACGAGTGCGTGGACTGCGGTGCGTGCGAGCCGGTCTGCCCGGTCGAGGCCATCTACTACGAGGACGACGTGCCCGAGCAGTGGAAGGGCTACTACGCCGCGAACGTCGACTTCTTCGTCGAGCTGGGCTCCCCGGGCGGCGCCGCGAAGCTCGGTAAGATCAACTACGACCATCCGATGGTCGCCGAGCTGCCCCCGCAACAGCACGACGAGTGACGCGGCCCCGGGTGGAGCTACCCGCGTTCCCCTGGGATCTGCTCACCGAGGCGCACGCCACGGCCGCCGCACACCCAGACGGCATCGTGGACCTGTCCGTCGGCACCCCGGTCGACCCGGTCCCGCAGCAGGTTCGGGCGGCGCTGGCCGGCCCCGCCGCGGCCGATCCGGGCTACCCGACGGCGGCCGGCACCGGCGAGCTGCGGGCGGCCGCGGCCGCGTCGCTGGCCCGGCGGTTCGGGATTCCGGGGGTGGCACCGGACGCCGTGCTGCCCACCATCGGGACCAAGGAGTTGGTGGCCTGGCTGCCGACCCTGCTCGGGGTGCGTCCCGGCGAGCTCGTCGCGATCCCCGAGCTCTGCTATCCGACCTACGAGGTGGGTGCCCGGCTGGTCGGGGCCGACGTCGTCCGGCTGGCCGACGGTGAGCCGCCGCCGGCGGGCACCCGGCTGGTGTGGCTGAACTCCCCGTCGAACCCGACCGGACGGGTGTTCGGCGCGGCCGCCATGCGCGCCGCGGTCGCCGGTGCTCGCGAGGTCGGTGCGGTGCTCGCCTCCGACGAGTGTTACCTGGCGAGCGACGGCCCGGAACGCACCGCGGTCTCGGTGCTCGCGCCAGCCGTCTGCGCCGGCGTGCACGACGGGCTGCTGGCCGTGCACTCGCTGTCGAAGTCGTCGAACCTGGCCGGCTACCGGGCGGGTTTCGTGGCCGGCGACCCTTCGGTGGTCGCCGAGCTGCTGGCGCTGCGCCGCCACCTCGGCATGATCATGCCCCGCCCGGTGCAGGCCGCGATGGTCGCCGCACTGTCCGACGACGTCCACGTCGCCGAGCAGGCGGCGCGCTACGACGCACGCCGGGATCGGCTGCGCGATGCGCTCAAGGCCTTCGGGCTGCGCGTCGAGCACTCCGAAGCGGGCCTTTACCTGTGGGCGAGCGCCGACGAACCGGGATGGGACACGGTCCGGACCCTTGCCGCGCTGGGCATCCTGGTTGCGCCGGGGGAGTTCTACGGGCCGGCGGGCACGCGGCACGTGCGGTTCGCGCTCACCGCGACCGACGAGCGCATCGACGCCGCGGTGGCCCGGCTCGCCGGGTGAGCCCGGACCGCCGGGTGAGCCCGGACCGCCGGGTGAGCCCGGACCGCCGGGTGAGCCGGCCTCAGATGGCCGCCATCCGGGCGACGACGCCTCGCCAGGCGTCCGGCCACTGCGCCCTGGCGCTGGCGGCCCGGCCCTGCTCGCGCTCGACCAGCCGTCCGGCGACGAAGGCCACCGCGACGTCCGGCAGCTCAACCAGGCCGTCCAGCAGTCCGGCGATGCGCTGCTCGGCAACGCAGGCGTCCTGGTGGTCGCCGAGCACCTCCTGGAACCGGGTGGTGGCCTTGATCAGCGCCCGCACCGAGCGCGCGGTCAGCCGCGGCATGGCCGGCTCGACCAGCTCGGCGGTGTAGCGCAGCCGCTTACCCCGGATCCGCAGGTCGTGCAGCACCTCGTCGGCCGGTTGACGGCCGGCGCGGCGCACCGTGCGGCTCAGCGTTCGGTACTCGGCGCGCACCAGGTCGACCAGCCCGGGTTGCTGCTCGGTCGCACTTCGAGTCGGCAGCGGTAGGCGCACGGTGTCGGCGAGGCGTTCGAGCAACGCGTTGTAACGGGTGCTGGCCAGCGCCTGCATCATCGCGCGACGGGTCGCCGTCCGCTGCTCCTCGAGATCCTGGACCAGCCGCCCGGCGGCGGCCCGCTCGGCGGTCGGCAGGTCGGCCGTCTCGTCCCGGAACCGTTCCAGCATGACGTCGAGGTCTCGCGTCGGGCCGAGCGCCCTGCCCAGCCAACCGAGCTCGGCTCGCAGCCCGTCGGCCCAGGTCGGGTCGAGCAGCGGGCGAGCGGAGCGCAGGGCGGCCCGCATTCGGCGGACGGCCACCCGCATCTGGTGCAGGTCCTCGATGTCCTCCCCGGTGCGGGTGCCGCCGTCGTGGCGGAGCAGGGCACGCAGCCGGAGATCCAGGGCAGCCCGGACGTGGTGTGCCGGCGGATCGCCCGGAGCGGCGACCACCGGCTCGTCCAGGAAGAAAAGCTCCGGCGTGAGGTTGATCCGCGCGATCCGGGCCACCGGCCTGGCTTGGGCGGTGGACGGGGGCATCAATCGAGCATAGATGACGACGATTTTCAGTTATGCGCGTGCAGTGCGGCGTTCAGGGTGATCCCGCTTCCGGTGCGGGGCTTCGCCTCGACGGCCCCGGTCACCGAGTTGCGCCGCAGCAGCAGCCCGCTCTGGCCGGAGAGCGTTCGGGCCGGCACGATCGCGCCGTCCGGCAGCGTGACCTTGGTGCCGGCCGTGACGTACAGCCCGGCCTCGACCACGCAGTCGTCGCCGAGTGAGATGCCGATCCCGGCATTCGCGCCGACCAGGCAGCGCTCGCCGACCGAGATCACCTCGGTGCCGCCGCCGGACAGCGTTCCCATGATCGATGCGCTGCCGCCGAGGTCCGAGCCATCGCCGACCACTACGCCGGCGGAGATCCGACCCTCCACCATGGACGTGCCGAGGGTTCCGGCGTTGAAGTTAACGAAGCCCTCGTGCATGACGGTCGTGCCGGGCGCGAGATGGGCGCCCAGCCGCACCCGGTCGGCGTCGGCGATGCGCACCCCCGACGGCAGCACGTAGTCGACCATGCGCGGGAACTTGTCCACTCCGTACACCGTGACCGGCCCGCGAGCCCGCAACGCCGCCCTGGTCTGCTCGAAGCCCCCGACCGCGCACGGACCGCAGCTGGTCCACACCACGTTCGGCAGCAGGCCGAAGATGCCGTCCAGGTTCGCCTGGTGCGGACGCACCAGCCGGTGCGAGAGCAGGTGCAGCCGCAGGTAGACGTCGGCGGTGTCGTCCGGCGGCTCGGCCAGCGAGCCGATCACGGTGCGCACGACCTCGGTCCGGGTGCGGCGCGCCTGGTCCTCGCCGACCAGCGCGCGCAGCGACTCGTCCGGCTCGTCCGGCTCGACGGGCTCGCCGTCGAGCCGCGGCGCCGGGTACCAGACGTCCAGCACGGTGCCGTCGGCCGCACGGGTGGCGACGCCGGTGCCCGATGCCGGGGTGTCCAGGGGTTGCGGAGTCGGCACCTGTCAACGGTATCGCCCGCGCGCGGCGGGCTCAGGGTCGAACGGCGCGTACCGCCACCCCGCGGCGGCCGCGCACCCGCTCCTCGACCGACACGTCGGTGAACCCGGTCTCGGTGCACATCCGCGCGAAGGCCTCGGCCTGCCGCGGCGTCCAGCCGTGGCTGGACAACCCGGACGCGCCGGGACGGAATCTGGCGCTCGAGGACGAGCAACCGCCCACCCGGCTGCAACACCTGTCGCGCCTCGGCCAGACCCGCTGCGACATCGGTCCAATGGTGCACGCTCGCGATCGTCCACAACACCGTCGCCGAGGCGTCCGGCAGCGGTAGCCGCTCGGCTTCGCCGGGCAACCAGTCGATGCCTGCGCTCCGCCGGGTTGTGGCGCGTGCCAGCCCGAGCATCGCCGCCGACGGGTCGACACCGCTCACCCGGGCGCCGCGGCGGGCGGCGGCGCGAGCCGCGTTGCCCGGCCCGCAGCCGACGTCGACCACCCGGTCGCCCTCGGACACGCCGGCGAGATCGACGACGAGCCGGGCCGTCGGGCCACCAGTGGCGGCCATCGCCAGCCCGGCCAGCAGCCCGAGGACGCCCATACAGCCCGGATAGCCGGCGTGATGGTTGACAGTCTCCGCGTCCGGCACGCTCATCAGTGTCCGCTCCTCTCCACCCAACTGCCGGCAGGTTGATACCAGGCTGCCGGTTCAAGTCGGGTTGAAGTCAAGTTCAGCCAGGTCCGTGGACCCGCATCCGATAACATGCATGCATGCGCACGACGGTGGAAATCTCCGACGCCCAGCACCGGGCGCTGGCCGCGATCGCCCGGCAGCGCGGGATCCGGGGTTTCTCCCAGCTCGTCCAGGAGGCGCTCGACGCTTACCTGCGCGACCTCGACGTAGCCGAGACCGACCTGCTGCTGTCGCTCGAGGGTGTCCTCGACGAGGAGGAAGCGACGGCTGTTCGGCAGCGGATCGACCAGGCACGGGACACGTGGCGGGCCTCGTAGCCGTCGACACCGACCTCGTGATCGACTTCCTCCGGGGCCGTGGAGAAGGGGTTGGGCTGGTCCGGATGCTGCTGGTCGAGCGGCGTTTGCGACTGACCGCCGTCACGGGCTTCGAGCTTCGGGTGGGAACCGACTTCCTCGCCCGACGAGCTGACATCCTGCGCCTGCTCCGCTCGCGCACCGTTCCCCTCGACGGAGCCTCGGCGCTCCGTGGTGGAGAGGTGGCGGCCGAGCTTCGGGATCGCGGCGAGCCGATCGGTTTCGCCGATTGCCTGCAGGCCGGGATATGCCTGCGCAATCATCTGCCGCTGGCCACCAGGAACCGGCGACACTTCGAGCGGATCAGCCAGCTGCAGCTGGTGGACCTCCCGACGCAATAGCCGGTTGTGGGATCCGTACCGCGCGGCCCGGTACCGTCCGGCCAGTGGGCACATCACTGATAGACCTGACCGGCGACCCGGTCGAGCTGACCGCCGCCCTGGTCGACGTGCCCAGCGTGTCCGGACAGGAGCGGGCGCTCGCCGACGTGATCGAGGGCGCGTTGCGCGAACAGGCGCCGCACCTGGAGGTGCTGCGCTCCGGCAACGCGGTGCTCGCCCGCACCCCTGCCAGATCCGCTGCCGGATCCGCTGCCGGATCCGACGCGGCTGGGCGGGTGCTGCTCGCCGGCCACATCGACACGGTCCCGGTCGCGGGCAACCTCCCGGCCCGCCGCGACAACGGCGTGATCCACGGCTGTGGCACCTCGGACATGAAGTCCGGGGTCGCGGTGATCGCCCACCTGGCCGCGACGATCACCAGCCCGCGGCATCCGCTCACCGTCGTGTTCTACGACTGCGAGGAGGTGGAGGCCAACCGCAACGGGCTTGGCCGGATCGAGCGCGAGCAGCCGGAGTGGCTGGCCGCCGACCTCGCCGTGCTCGGCGAGCCGACCGACGGGGTGGTGGAGGCGGGCTGCCAGGGCACCATGCGTGCCGAGGTCACCACCAGCGGGCATCGGGCGCATTCGGCCCGTGCCTGGCTCGGCCGCAATGCGATCCACGCCGCCGCCGAGGTGCTGCAGCGGCTGCGCGAGTACCGGCCGCGCACCGTGGAGATCGACGGCTGCACCTACCGCGAAGGCCTGCAGGCGGTCGGGATCGACGGCGGCGTGGCCGGGAACGTGGTGCCCGACGAGTGCCGCACCACCGTCAATCTCCGGTTCGCCCCGGACCGTGACCCCGCCGCCGCCGAGGACCACCTGCGCGAGGTCTTCGACGGCTTCGAGGTGAAGATCGTCGATGCCGCCGCGGGAGCGCTGCCCGGGCTGGCCGCCCCGCGCGCCGCGGAGTTCCTCGCGCTGACCGGCGCGATGCCGACCGCGAAGTACGGCTGGACCGACGTCGCCCGGTTCGCGGCCCGGGGCGTCCCGGCGCTGAACTTCGGCCCCGGCGACCCGAACTTGGCGCACACCAGGGAGGAACACGTCCGGGTGGACAAGATCACCGAGGTGGCCGCGACGCTGCGGCGCTTCCTCGATCGGTAGGCTCGACGCGGTGGAGGGCTCCGGGACCGACGGCACGGACGGAACTCCCGAGGAGACCTTCCGCGGACCCATGGTGTTCCGCCGGCAACGGAAGGTGCCGCTGAGCACGTCCACCACCGACCAGCGGCTGCTCGACTCCCGCGGCCCGACCGACTGGGTACACACCGACCCGTGGCGGGTGCAGCGGATCCAGGCCGAGTTCGTCGAGGGGTTCGGCGCGCTGGCCGAGCTGCCCCGTGCGGTCACGGTGTTCGGCTCGGCCCGGACCCGCCCGGACGACCCCGAGTACGCGATCGGCATGCAGCTCGGCACGGCGCTGGCGCACGCCGGCTTCGCGGTGATCACGGGCGGCGGGCCGGGCGCGATGGAGGCGGTGAACCGAGGCTGCTCGGAGGCCGGCGGGCTGTCGGTCGGGCTGGGCATCGAGGTGCCACTTCGAGCAGGGCATGAACCACTGGGTCGATCTCGGGATCAACTTCCGGTACTTCTTCGTGCGCAAGACGATGTTCGTCAAGTACGCGCAGGCGTTCGTCTGCCTGCCCGGTGGCTTCGGCACCCTGGACGAGCTGTTCGAGGCGCTCACCCTGGTCCAGACCAAGAAGGTCACCAAGTTCCCGGTCGTGCTGCTCGGCCGGGACTACTGGGCCGGCCTGCTCGAATGGCTGTCCAGCACGGTCCGCGGCGGCGGCAAGCTGAGGGACGAAGGAACTGCGCCTGCTGCACGTGACCGACGACATCGACGACGCGGTCAAGGTCGTCAACGAGGCCTACCGGGCGTGGGAGCTCACGCATTGAGCGGGCACGCGGTCTGCGTCTACTGCGCGTCGTCCAGCACGATCCCGGACCACTACCTGAAGCTCGCCGCCGCGGTCGGCTCGGCGATCGCCGCCCGCGGCTGGACGCTGGTCTCCGGCGGCGGCCGGGTGTCGATGATGGGCGAGCTGGCCCGGGCGGCAAGGGCCCGCGGCGGGCGCACGGTAGGGGTGATCCCGCGCGCGCTGATCACCGAGGAGCTGGCCGACGCCGACGCCGACGAGCTGCTGATCACCGAGACCATGCGGGAGCGCAAGGCGCTGATGGACGCGCACGCGGACGCCTTCCTCGCCCTGCCGGGCGGCATCGGCACGCTCGAGGAACTGTTCGAGGCGTGGACCTCACGCAGCCTCGGCATGCACGGCAAGCCGGTGGTCCTGCTCGACCCGGATGGCCACTACGACGGCCTGCTCGGCTGGTTGGAGTCACTGGCCCGGCGCGGGTTCTTCCGGGTCGACGTGTTCGACAAGCTCACCGTCACCACCGACCTGATCTCGGCCCTGGACGCCTGCGCACCGCGCGCCGTCCAGCCGGTGCCCGGCCGTTCTCCTGACCACCGCGCGCAGCCCGCAATGAGCCCGCTCATTGCGCTGAGACGGTGCCCAACCCGCAATGAGCGGGCTCATTCGGGGTTGGGGGGCGGGTGCAACCCGGAATAAGCCCGCTCATTCGGCTGTGGCGGCGGCGGCGGGCGGCCCGTGACACGATCGCGGGTGTGGAGTTGCGCCTCGGTCCGCGGACCTGCCGTCGGATCGGGCGCTGGTGATGGCGATCGTCAACCGCACCCCGGACTCCTTCTACGACCGCGGCGCCACCTTCGCCGACGGCGCGCGCGATGGACGCCGTCGACGCCGCGGTCGCCGACGGCGCGGACATCGTGGACATCGGCGGGGTGAAGGCCGGGCCGGGGCCCGCGGTCGACGCCGCCGCGGAGATCGGCCGCGTAGTGCCGTTCATCGCCGCCGTCCGGGACCGGCACCCCGACGCTGGTGATCAGCGTGGACACCTGGCGTGCGGAGGTCGCCCGACTGGCGTGCGAGGCCGGCGCGGACCTGGTCAACGACAGCTGGGGCGGCTACGACCCGACGCTCGGCGAGGTCGCCGCCGAGTTCGGTGTCGGGATCGTCTGCTCGCACACCGGCGGCGCCACTGCCGCGGACCCGTCCGCACCGGGTGCGCTACCCAGACCTGGTCGCCGACGTGATCGCCGAGCTGACCGCGCAGGCGGACCGGATGGTGACGCTGGGCGTGCCGAAGGAGGGCATCCTGATCGACCCGACGCACGACTTCGGCAAGAACACCTGGCACGGGCTGGAGCTGCTGCGCCGAGTGGACGAGCTGGTGGCGACCGGGTGGCCGGTGCTGATGGCCCTGTCCAACAAGGACTTCATCGGCGAGACCCTCGGCGTCGGGCTGGACGAGCGGGTCGAGGGCACGCTGGCCGCCACCGCGCTCGCCGCGGCCGCCGGGGTGCGGGTGTTCCGGGCGCACGAGGTGGCGGCCACCCGCCGCACGGTGGACATGGTCGCCAGCATCCTCGGCACCCGCCCGCCGGCCCGATGCCGTCCGCGCGCTGGCCTGACCGTGCAAGCCGACGTGCAGCGATGGTTCACCGAGCGGACCTGGCAGCAGCCCACGGTGGACCGCAGAGCAGCTGGTGGAAGCCAAGCGCGGCCGACGGGTGTCGGTGGTGCTGCCCGCGCTGAACGAGCAGGAGACCGTCGGCGACATCGTGGCGGCGGTCGTCCCGCTGACCCGCGGCGGGCTGGTCGACGAGCTGGTCGTGATCGACTCGGACTCCGCCGACCGGACGGTGGAGGTCGCTGCCGCCGCCGGGGCCCGGGTGGTGCGGCGCGGCGAGGTGCTGCCCTGGCTGCCGCCGGCGCCCGGGAAGGGCGAGGCGCTGTGGCGCTCGCTGGCCGCCACCACCGGCGACGTGGTGGTGTTCCTGGACTCGGACCTCGTCGAGTTCGATCCCGGCTTCGTGCCCGCGCTGCTCGGGCCGCTGCTCACCGAGCGGGGCGTGGCGCTGGTCAAGGGCTTCTATCGGCGCCCGCTGCGGCTGGAGACCGTCGAGCTGGACACCGGCGGCGGGCGGGTCACCGAGCTGCTGGCCCGTCCGCTGCTCGCCGGGCTCCGTCCCCGGCTCGCCGGCATCGTGCAGCCGCTCGGCGGGGAGTACGCCGCCACCCGCGAGTTCCTCGAGTCGGTGCCGTTCGCGGCCGGCTACGGGGTGGAGATCGGGCTGCTGCTGGACGCCGAGCAGCGGCTAGGGCTGGACGCGTTGGCCCAGGTCAACCTCGGGGTGCGCAAGCACCGGCACCGGTCGCTGCTGCAGCTCGGGGTGACGGCCCGCCAGGTGCTCGCCGCGGTGGCCGACCGCTGCGGCGTGTCGGACTCGCACGCCGCGCTCACCCAGTTCCACCAGGTCGGTGGTGAGTGGCTGGCGACGACGTCCGACGTGCCGCTGGTCGGGCGACCCCCGATGCGGCAGACCTTGGTGTAGCGCCCTGGTGTGGCGACGGCCAAAAGCGCTGCGCCGGTCGTACCCGCGTGCCACGATCGAAGGCGTGGGCACGGCGCTGGTCTACCTACTCGTGATGATCGCGGTGGCCGCCGTGGTCTTCGTCTGCGCCGCGCTGATCTTCGGTCGGGGCGAGGAGCTGGCGCCGCTGCCACCCGGGCACACCCCGACCCGGCTGCCGCGCGAGCGACATCGCCGGCGACGACGTGCGGGCGGTGCAGTTCCAGCAGGCGCTGCGCGGGTACCGGATGTCCGAGGTGGACTGGATCTGGACCGGCTGGCCACCGAGCTGGACCGGACCGAGGACGAGCGCGCCGCGCTGCGCAGCCGGATTGACGAGCTGGAGCGGCCCCGGGTCGACGAGCTGACGCCGCCGGTGGCGCCGGAGAACGGGGTGCAGCCGCCCTCGCCCACGCCCATCGCCCACGCCGTCGCCCAAGCCGTCGCCAAGCCGGTCGCCGCAAGCCGTCGACGGACGGCTCGGAGCAAGCGACCGCCCAGGGAGCTGCTCGCCCGGGAGACCGAGGATGCCGGTGAGCGCTGAGGTCGCGGCCGCGGTCGACGTCCCCGAACCGCCGGAGCGGGTCTGGCGGGCCGCGATGGACTGGGACCGGCAGGGCGAGTGGATGCTCGCGACCCGGGTCGAGCTGACCGGCGGCGACGGCCGCTCGGTCGGATCGACGGCGCGCGCGGTCACCGGGCTGTCCGGCTACGGCATCGCCGACACCTTCGAGGTCGTGGAGTGGGCCGAGAACGGCGACCGCCGTTGCGTGGTGCGGCACACCGGCGGCGTGGTCCGCGGGCTCGGGATCTTCGAGGTGGTGCCGCGCACCGGCGGGTCGCGGTTCAGCTGGTCGGAGCGGCTGCGAGCTGCCGTTCGGGGCGCCGGGCACGGCTGGGCTGGCCGGTGGTCCGGCCGGCGGTCGCGGGCCGGGCTGCAGCTCGTCGCTGCGCCGGTTCGCCCGGTTCTGCGCCAGGGTACCGGTGACCGGGCCGACTCCGCCGACGTCCGACGAGGTGGCTGGTCGGGCCGGACGGGCTGGCCCGCTGCCCGTGGGCCGGTTCGGCGCCGGAGTACCTGGCCTACCACGACAACGAGTGGGGCGTACCGCTGCACGGGGTGGCGCCGATGTTCGAGCGGCTGAGCCTGGAGGGGTTCCAGTCCGGGCTGTCCTGGCTGGTGATCCTGCGCAAGCGGGAGGCGTTCCGGGCGGCGTTCGCGGGCTTCGACCCGCAGCGGGTGGCCGCGTTCGACGACGCCACCGTGCACCGGACTGCTCGACCGACGCCGGCATCGTCCGGAACCGGGCGAAGATCGAGGCGACCGTGCACAACGCGCGCGCGGTGCTGGAGCTGGACCGCCCGCTCGACGAGCTGCTGTGGTCCTTCGCGCCGGACCGGGCCGGGCGCACCCGGCCGCGCCGCCTGGCCGAGGTGCCGAGCACCACCCCCGAGTCGACGGCGATGGCGAAGGCGCTGAAGCGCCACGGGCTGCGCTTCGTCGGACCGACCACGTGCTATGCCCTCATGCAGGCCGCCGGGCTGGTCGACGATCACCTGGCGGGATGTCACGTTCGGTGAACGGCAGCGGGTCGGCTTAACCGATGCGCAACCGGCTAAGGGACAATATCCACTAGCCGAACTTGTCGGAGGCCTACGCTCCTCCCCGCGCGTACGGCCACTCCGAAGCTGATGGAGGGAGCACACGATGGCGGCCATGAAGCCCCGGACCGGTGACGGTCCCCTCGAAGTGACCAAAGAGGGTCGGGGCATCGTGATGCGCGTACCGCTCGAGGGCGGTGGCCGGCTCGTCGTCGAGATGTCGGCTGAGGAGGCGGGTGAGCTCGGCGACGCCTTGAAGGCGGCCGCGAGCTGAGCCGCCGCGTGGCAGCCCCGGTCGGCCCGGTTCCAGCGGTGCCGACTGAGCTACCGACCGTGCGGTTGGCAGGTGAGCCGGGCGGCGGCTGGCCGGTGATCACCGTCGACGCGGCACGGCCGGGTCGGCACCGGCGCGGCGGCGGCCGGCGTCGACGCCGAGTTGGCCCGCGCTGATCGGCAACGACGGGACGGCCGGCGAGGTGCACCGGGTGGCGCTGGCGTCGCACGGAGGTGGCTGGCTCGTCGGGATCGGGGAGGGGGAGCCCCGGGACTGGCGGAGCGCGGCGGCGGCGCTGACCCGGTCGGTGGTGCACGGCGACCAGCGGGACGACGCACCGGCGGCCCTCAGCTGGCGGCTACCCGAAGAGGCCGAACCGGACTCGGCGGCGGAGAGCTCCCGGCTGGCCGCGATCGTGCAGGGCCTGCGGCTCGGGGGGCACCGGTTCCGGGTGAGCGCAGAGCAGCCCGCCCCGCCACCGTCGATCACGCTGGTCACGTCCGCTGCCGAGCGGTTGCGGCCGGTCGCGGAGCTGGCCGCCGAGCTCGCCGCGGCCACCGCGCTGGCTCGGGATCTCGCCGACACACCGTCGGATGTGAAGAGCCCGGCGTGGCTGGCCGAGCTGGCGGTGCGCCTCGCCGATGCCGAGCCGGGGCTGACCAGTCGGGTGTGGACCGAGTCAGAGCTCGCCGCCGAGGGGTTCGGCGGAATCCTCGCGGTCGGGTCGGGCTCGGCACGACCGCCTCGGCTGCTCCGGCTGGACTGGTACGCCGCACCGGACGCTGCGCATCTGGTGCTGGTCGGCAAGGGCGTGACATTCGACACCGGCGGCATCTCGATCAAGCCCGCGGACGGAATGCACTGGATGCGCACCGACATGTCGGGCGGAGCCGCGGTGATCGCGGCGATGCTGGCGATCGCCAGGCTGGGCGTGCCGACCCGGGTCACCGCGCTGGTGCCGATGGCGGAGAACACCCTGTCCGGCTCGGCCTACCGGCCGGGTGACGTGGTGCGGCACTACGACGGGCGCACCAGCGAGGTGACCAACACCGACGCCGAGGGCCGGATGCTGCTGGCCGACGCGCTGGGCTACGCGGTCCGCGAGCTGGAACCCGACGCGATGGTCGACGTCGCGACGCTCACCGGGGCGATGAAGGTCTCGCTCGGGCTGCGCACCGGCGGGCTGTTCGCCACCGACGACGCGCTCGCCGCAGCGCTGATCGCCGCCGGCGAACGGGCCGGCGAGCGATGGTGGCGGATGCCGCTGCTCGACCACGTCGCCGAGGAGGTGGAGTCCGAGCTGGCCGACGTTCGGCAGATTCCGCCCGGCCCCGGCAGCGTCGGCAGCGGCGCTGTTCCTGCGGGAGTTCACCGGCGGGCTGCCCTGGGCACATCTGGACATCGCCGGGCCGGCGCGGTCCGAGAAGGCCTACGCCGACGTCGGGGAGGGCGCCACCGGGTTCGCGGCGCGCACGCTGATCGAGCTGGTCAGGTCGTACTCCGGGGCCCGGGCCCGCGGGTAGCCGGCGGCGCCGTCAGGTGCTGCTCACGAGGTCCCGGTACACGGCCAGCGTGCGGCGGGCCGCCAGCTCCCAGGAGAACTCCCGCTCCGCGCCGGCCCGCCCGGCCGCCCCCATCGCCGCCGCGCGCGCCGGGTCGGCCAGCAGCTCGTTCACCCGCTGCGCGAGCTCGGCGCGGAACGTGTCGACGTCGTGCTCGTCGAAGTGCACCAGCAGCCCCGTCACGCCGTGCCGCACCACCTCCGGGATGCCGCCGACGTCGGAGGCCACCACCGCGGTGCCGCAGGCCATCGCCTCCAGGTTGACGATGCCCAGCGGCTCGTAGACCGATGGGCAGACGAACACCGTCGCCGCGGTCAGCACCGCATTGACCTCCGGCTGCCCCAGCATCTGGCGCACCCAGACCACTCCGGGCCGCGACGCCGCGAGCTCGGCGACCGCGAGCCGCGTCTCCTCGGCGATCTCCACGGTGTCCGGCGCTCCCGCGCAGAGCACGAGCTGGGCACCGTGGTCGATGTGGTGCGCCGCGGCGAGCAGGTGTCCGATCCCCTTCTGCCGGGTGATCCGGCCGACGAACGCGACGATCGGACGCTCCGGGTCGATCCCGAGCTCGCGCAGCACCGCGACGTCGGCCACCGGGCGGTACAGGTCGGTGTCGATGCCGTTGTGCACCACGTGCACCCGGGCCGGGTCCAGCGTCGGGTAGCAGTCGAGCACGTCCGCGCGCATCCCTTCGGATACCGCGATGACCGCGTCGGCGTGCTCGTACGCCGTGCGCTCCACCCACGACGACAGCCGGTACCCGCCGCCGAGCTGCTCGGCCTTCCACGGGCGGCGTGGCTCCAGCGAGTGCGCGGTCACCACGTGCGGGACGTCGTGCAACTCCTTGGCCAGGTGCCCGGCCATGTTCGCGTACCAGGTGTGCGAGTGCACCAGGTCCACCCCGCCCACCGCGTGCACCATCTCCAGGTTCACGCCGAGGGTCTGCAGCGCGGGGTTCGCGTCGGCCAGCCCGGGCGGCGTCGGGTGCGCGGTCACCGACGGATCGACGCGCGGCGTCTCCCCGAAGCAGTGCACGTCGACGTCGACCAGCTTGCGCAGCGCGGGCACCAGGTACTCGACGTGCACGCCGGCGCCGCCGTAGACATCGGGCGGGTACTCGCGGGTGAGCAAGCCGATCCGCACCTGGAGAACATAGGGGAACGAGCCGGGCGCATTCGCGTGCCCGGCCGGTGCTCCGCCAGGTGGCAGGCAGCCGGCAACCTGGCCCACCCATCGCACCCGCACTAGGGTCGGTCTCGTGAACGCGCCCGAACCGCCTGCCGGGCTCGTGCCGTGACCGGTCCGGCTCGCGTCCGGCCATCCGTTCAGGCCGGGCTGCCAGCCAGGGTGTTGGGGATCGTGCTCGCCGGCGGCGAGGGAAAGCGGCTTTGGCCGCTGACGACCGACCGAGCCAAACCCGGGGTGCCGTTCGGCGGCAACTACCGGTTGATCGACTTCGTGCTGTCCAACCTGGTCAACGCCGGGGTGCACCGAGATCTGCGTGCTCACCCAGTACAAGTCGCACTCGCTGGACCGGCACATCTCCACCACCTGGCGGCTGTCCAGCGTGCTCGGTCAATACATCACCACGGTGCCGGCCCAACAGCGGCTCGGGCGCCGCTGGTACACCGGCAGCGCGGACGCGATCTACCAGAGCCTGAACCTGGTCTACGACGAGCATCCGGACTACATAGCGGTGTTCGGCGCCGACCACGTCTATCGGATGGACCCCGGGCAGATGGTGGCCCAGCACATCGTCAAGGGCGCCGGGGTCACGGTGGCCGGGATCCGGGTGCCGCGGGCCGAGGCCAAGGGCTTCGGCGTGATCGACGCGGACGCGGACGGGCAGATCACCGGGTTCCTGGAGAAGCCGTCCGAGCCGCCCGGCGTGCCCGACGACCCCGAGGTCACGTTCGCCTCGATGGGCAACTACCTGTTCACCACCGACGTGCTGCTGGACGCGCTGCGGGCCGATGCCGAGAACTCCGACTCGGACCACGACATGGGCGGGGACATCATCCCGTACCTGGTGTCCGAGGGGGACGCCAGCGTCTACGACTTCGCCGACAATGTGGTGCCGGGCGCCACCGACCGGGACGCCGGGTACTGGCGCGACGTCGGCACCCTGGACGCCTACTACGAGGCGCACTCCGACCTGGTGTCCGTGCACCCGATCTTCAACCTGTACAACGACCGGTGGCCGATCCGGACCGCTACCGCGTCGCTGCCGCCGGCGAAGTTCGTCGAGCACGGCGCGGCGTTCGACTCCATCGTCGGGGCCGGCACGATCATCTCCAACGCCACCGTGCACCGATCGGTGATCAGTACCGCGGTGATGGTGGAGTCCGGCGCCGAGGTGTCCGACTCGGTGATCATGCCGGGGGCCCGGGTCGGCCGGGGTGCGGTGGTGCGCCGGGCGATCCTGGACAAGAACGTGGTCGTGCCGGACGGCGCGATGGTCGGCGTCGACCGCAGCCTGGACCGCACCCGCTACACGGTGAGCGCGGGCGGCGTGGTCGTGCTCGGCAAGGGCGCCGTCGCGCTCTAGACTTCAGATCACTTCCTGCGAGGCTGGCTGAACCGCAGCATGTCGCCGCCGGGATCGCGGAAGGCGCAGTTCGCGGACGCCGTACGGCTGGTCGGTCGGCTCCCGCAGCGCCTCGCCGCCCGCGGCGCGCGGCGCTCCCCGAAGGCATTGCGGAAGCTGCGCGAGAAATGACCCGCCGACATGCGGGCGTCGCGCGCCAGTGCAGACGTCGAGCGGCTTCGCGATCTCGGGTGCATCGGATCACGGGCCCGGCGCAGCCTGACGAGGTCCTCCAACGTCAGTCGATCACATCCCACAACGCCGGGCTCGCCTGCGCCATGATCAGCTACCGCAAACTCACCAAACGAGACACGCTCTAGCCGGCATGCTCTACACCTTGATTTGCGATTGTGGTGGTGGTTTTCGGCGTGGGGTTTGGCTGACATCTATCCATTTGGGCGGGGTGAATTCGGGTGCGCCGCGGCTCATGTTGACCGGCCATTCGGAGCCGTGGATGAGTCGGTGGTGGAATCGGCAGAGCATGACCAGGTTGTCGATGGCGGTGGGTCCGCCGTGTTGCCATTCGGATCACGTGGTGGGCGTCGCACCAGCTCGGTGGGCGTCCGCAGCCGGGGAAGGCGCAGCCGCGGTCGCGGGCGGCGACGGCGCGGCGTAGGTGGCGGGGTACGACCCGGCTGGCCCGGCCGATGTCCAGCGGTTGACCTGTCCCGTCGAGCACGACGGGGATGACACGGGCTTCGCAGGCCAGCATCCGCAGTTGGGTGGGGGTGAGCGGGCCGCCGTGGTCGAGCATGGCCGCGCCGCCCGCGGGTTTCCAGCTCGGCGAGCGGGACGGTCACTACCAGGTGTGGGCGTTGCCCACCGACCATGGGCAGGTCGGCGGCGTCGAGGCGTTGGCGGCACAGTTCGGCGAGTCCGTCGCCGCGGCGTTCGGCCAGGGGTCGCTGGTCTTCGGCGGTCGGTGTGGACAGCGCGTCGAGGGCGGTGCGTAGCGCGTCGAAGCTGGGCGCGTCGAACACTCCGGTGATGCCGCCCACCGGCGCCGCCCGGCCGGGTGGCCAGGTACAGCTCGTTGACCTGCGCCTCGTCGCCGTGGTCGGGTTCGGGGCCGTCCTGGTCCAGCGTGGTGATCAGGTCCCGGGCGAAGCCGGCCAGCTCGCGGGGCCGGTACTCCCGGGCCCGGGCGGCCAACTGCTGCTCCGCACCCGCCCACACCTCCGGGGTAGCCGCCCCGCCGCCGAGCCGCCCAGCGCGTCGGCGATCACCTCGACATGCCGCAGGCTGACCTCACCGGCGGCGAACACCACCGCGGTGTCGGTCAACCGCGCCGGCAGTACCTGCCCGTCCAGCGACACCCGCTCGCACGACCTGCTCGGCCACCCGCACCCGTCGGTTCGCCGCACCGAGGTCCCAGCCGAGCAGGTCGGCCACCGCATGGGCGGCGCGGTGGTAGCCGCGGTCGGTGAACACCCCATCCCGGTCCAACCCCGCGGTCAACTCGATCGACACCTGCTCCAACTGGCGAGTGACCTGCTCACACACCGCCAGGGCTTCGATCCGGGTGTTCGCATCGGCACGAGAATCGCTGGCGGCGCGCAACGCGGCCACACCATCGGCAATCGATTGGTGCGCTACTGCGAGCGGGCTGCCGTCCTGCATGCCACCAATTATCCAGGCCGCACCGACAATTCCCGGGCTTCACGCATTCACAATGGCACAGACTTTCCCTGAATAGTATGGTCGGCTATTCGACGCATCACCCAACGTCCCGACCGGGCAGGCCAATCAATCCGGAACCGACGACTCAACCGGCCCGTCCCGGCTTCTTTATGTGAGCTGCTTACAGCCGCTGCCGGAGGGCGACCAGCAGACCGTCGTCCAGCGGCAGCAGCACGGAGACCAGCGCGTCGTCCTCCCGGCACTGCCGCGCCACCTCGCGCAGCGCCGCCGCATCGACGTCGTCGGCTCCGGACTCAGGGTCTTTCAGGCTGACCCTGCCTCCGAGCAGCACGCCGTTCAGCGCCACCACGCCACCCGGGCGCAGCAGCCGGACCGCCTCGTCCAGGTACCGCGGGTAGTCCGCGCCCGCCGCATCGATGAACACCAGGTCGTAGGCCGCGTCCGCGAGCCGGGGCAGCACGTCCAGCGCCATGCCGTTGATCAGGCGCAGCTGCGGACCGGCGAAGCCGGCATCGGTGAACGCGGTGCGCGCGGCCCGCTGGCGCTCCGGTTCCGAGTCGATTGAGGTGAGCACGCCGTCCGGGGCCATCCCGCGGAGCAGCCACACCCCGCTCACCCCGGTGCCCGTCCCGACCTCGACGACCGCCCTGGCGCCCACCGACGCCGCGAGGAACCGCAGCATCGCACCGGTGCCGGGGTCGACCGGCTGGCAGCCCAGCTCGGCGGCACTGCGGCGCGCGGCGAGGAGGGCGTCGTCCTCGGCGAGGTAGCCATGCGCGTACTCGCGTGCGGCGCGAGTCGTGCTCACGGCTCGACCCGGGCGAACAGGTCTCGCGGGCTCATGTTCGGAGGTTACTGGCAAGACGTTTCTGAGCGTGGTTTCTCAGTGTGCTCTCAGCGAGATCTCATGCCCACCACACCGGTTTCGTGCACCCTTGGGTACTCGACAAACCAAGGCCGGCAGACAGCAGGCCCGGCGGACGCGACACGAGGAGGGCAGCCAGGAGATGGCCGACCCTACCCGCATGGAAGTCGGTGCCGTGCTCGCCGACGACCCGACCGCGGCCTCGACCGCCGGTTGGTCGCCGCCGAGCTGGAACGACGTGGTCCGCGAGCACGCCGACCGGGTCTACCGGCTGGCCTACCGGCTGTCCGGAAACCCGCACGACGCTGAGGACCTCACCCAGGAGACGTTCATCCGGGTGTTCCGCTCGCTCGCCTCCTACAAGCCGGGAACCTTCGAGGGTTGGCTGCACCGCATCACCACAAACCTGTTCCTCGACATGGTGCGCAGCCGCTCCCGCATGCGGGTGGGCGCGCTGCCGCCCGACTCGGAACGGATTCCCGGGCGCGGTCCGGAGCCGGAGCAGGTCTACTCGGACACCCACCTGGACCCGCACCTGCAGGCCGCGCTCGACGAGCTGGCCCCGGAGTTCCGTGCCGCCGTGGTGCTCTGCGACGTGGAGGGCCTGTCCTACGAGGAGATCGGCGCCACCCTTGGGGTTAAGCTCGGTACGGTAAGGAGTCGGATCCATCGGGGGCGTGCCGCGCTGCGTGCGGCGCTGGCACGGCAGCGGGCGGAAGCCGGGAAGGGTGCGGGATGACCGAAGGTCGGCGGCATCTACCGGGTCATTTCCCGGGGCCGGCGAACCGCGGTACCTCGTACTGGAATCCGGCCTCCTGGGGCCCCGGGCCATTCGGCGGATGGGGTGACGCCCACCTCGCACTCGACGCCATCGTCGCCTATGTCGACGACGAGCTGTCGACGACCGCTCGCGGCCGCGCGACCGAGCACCTGGCCCGCTGCCGCGACTGCGTCCGGGAGGTGAGCGCACAGCTGCAGGCCCGATCGGAGCTGCGTTCCGCGGTCGCCCCGACGTTGCCGGTGTCGCTGCTGGATTCACTTCGCGCCATCCCCGGGACCGCCGAGCTTCCACCGCCGCCGCCCGGGCTGGCGATGGGACCGAACGGCGAGCTGGTCTCGCTATTGCGGGACGTTCCCGACGCATCGGCGGCGGGCGCATCGGGATCCGGACCGCGGCCACCGCGGGCGAGCCCGCCGTCGCGGCCGCTCGGCGGTTCGGCTGCCTGGTTCCGGTTCCTGCGGCAGAGTCCTGGGCCGGGGCCGGCCCAGCAGCGCTGACCGCTACGCCCACTTCACCCCTCGTCAACCAGGCTGAGTCGTCGTGAGATCCCGACTGGCGGCCCGATGACCGACCAGGCAGACCCGGCGGCCCCGCTCGACCCGCGGCCGCCGGCCGGCGGGCCCGACGAACCGCCCCGGCTCGGCCCGCGTGGGCTGGACCGGCCCGCGGTAGACGCCTCCGAGGAGGAGTTCTTCGGCCGCCCGGCGGATGTGTCGGGGGCCTTCGCGCCGGATCCGGAGCGGGACTCAGGGCCGGACGAGCCACGCCGGCGATCGAAGGTCGCCGCGCCCCCGGACGTCGCGCTGGCCAGCGCGTTCGGCCGTCCGGCCGACGATCCGGCCACCCTGCAGCGCCCCCCGGACCAGCGGCACGGCTCGGACGGCGGCCCGGGCGGTGTCGAGGCCGGGCCGTTCTGGGACGCCAGCGCGTCCGCCGACCCCTGGCGGGACCCGGGCACGACAGCACGGCTCGGCCCGCCCGCGCTGAACGGCCGAGGGCGGGCCGGGGCGGTGCCCGAGGGGGCCAGGCTGTCCGCCAGGGAGGTGCTGTTCGGCCGGCGGGTGAAGCCGACCGCGCTGGCCGCGCTGGCCGCCGTCGCGGTGCTGGTCGGCGCGATCGGGGGGATCGTCGGCCGGGTGACGGCCGAGGGGGCCAACTCGCTGACCGATCCGGCCGCGACGATCGTCTCCGCGCAGGAGGGCAAGGAGCGCCCGCCGGGCTCGGTCGCCGACATCGCGGCTCGGGTCACCCCGGCCGTGGTGTCCATCGAGATCCGGGTGGGTCAGCAGGGCGGCGCCGGCTCCGGTGTGCTCATCGACCCCGCCGGATACCTGCTGACCAACAACCACGTGGTCGCGCTCGCCGCCGACAACTCGCAGGCGTCGATCGAGGCGATCTTCCACGACGGCAGCCGTGGTCCAGCGGCGATCGTGGGTCGGGATCCGAAGACCGACCTCGCGGTGCTCAAGGTGTCGGTGGCTAACCCGGTCGTGGCGAGCCTCGGCAAGTCGAGCGAGCTGGCGGTCGGGGACGGCGTGCTGGCCATCGGTTCGCCGCTCGGGCTTGCCAGCACCGTGACCGAGGGCATCGTCAGCGCGGTGGACCGCCCGGTACGCCTCGACGGGGACGGCAACGACAGCAGCGCGGTCATCGACGCGGTGCAGACCGACGCCGCGGTCAACCCGGGCAACTCCGGGGGCCCACTGGTGGACTCCACCGGAGCCGTGGTCGGCATCAACACCGCCATCCGCACCCTCGGCCAGGGCGAGGGCGGGTCGATCGGGCTGGGCTTCGCGATCCCGATCGACGACGCTCGGGTGATCGCCGAGTCGCTGATCCGCACCGGGGCGGTGAAGCACGCCGAGCTGGGGGTGAACGCCCGGTCGGTCACCGACGGCACCACCGACGGGGCACAGGTGCAGAACGTGCGGCCGAACAGCGCCGCTGCGACGGCGGGGATCGTCGAGGGCGACGTGATCGTCAAGCTGGCCGAGCGCAGCATCGGCAGCGCCGAGGAGCTGACCGTCGCGCAGCGCGAGCACCCGATCGGAACCGACGTGCTCATGGAGCTGATCCGGGAGGGCCGCCCGCTCGTGGTCACCGCGAAGCTGCAGTCCGACTAGCGACCGAGCGCGGCGCCGGCAGCGCTCGCTGGGGGCCGCGACGCATACACTCGGCAACTGTGTTCGACAGCATCGGCTGGGGCGAGATCGTCGTTCTCGTCGTCGCCGGGCTGTTCATCCTGGGCCCCGAACGGCTGCCCGCCGCGGCGGCCTGGCTCGGCAAGGCGATCCGCCAGGTCCGTGAGTTCGCCTCCGGGGCGCGCGATCAGCTGCGCGACGAGCTCGGGCCGGAGTTCGACGAGCTGCGTCAGCCGCTGAACGAGTTGCGCGGGCTGCGTGGCTTCGACCCACGCAGCGCGGTCCGGCGCACGCTGCTTGACGACGACCGTCCGAACCCACCGGCGGGCGGCACTGTCAAGCCCAACGGCTACACGCCGAACCAGCCGAACGGCAGCCAGCCGGTGCGCCCACTGGCGTCCGGCGAGCGTCCGCCGATCGACCCGGACGCCACCTAGGCAGGCGGCCCGGCCGGTCCTGCCGGCGCACGCCGGCGCCAAACCCCAGGTCGTGGGGAGCATCCATCCCCCCATTCGGCTACCTCCATTCGGGCGTGGTCGGACGGGCGAGCGCGGAGCTACCATCCGCGCACCCGCATTCTGGAGGGATCCCATGGCGACCACGAACAGCCACCGGGCGCAGAACCCGATGCGGCGCATCGCGGTTGCGAGCCTGACCGGCACGACGATCGAGTTCTACGACTTCTTCATCTACGGCACGGCCGCGGCGCTGGTGTTCGGGAAGGTGTTCTTCCCGGCGCTCGGGGCGGCGGCGGGCACCGCCGCGGCGTTCGCCACCTTCGGCGTCGCGTTCGTCGCCCGACCGTTCGGGTCGGTCCTGTTCGGGCACTTCGGCGACCGGCTCGGCCGCAAGAGGACGCTCGTCGCGACGCTGCTGCTGATGGGTCTCGCCGACGGTCGCCATCGGCCTGCTGCCGGGCGCGGCGACGATCGGCGTGGCCGCGCCGATCCTGCTGGTCGTGCTGCGGCTCCTGCCAGGGCCTCGCGGTCGGCGGCGAATGGGCCGGCGCCACCCTGCTCACCGCGGAGAACGCCCCGCCGGAGAAGCGCGGCCGGTACGCCATGTTCCCGCAGCTCGGTCCGTCGCTGGCGTTCGCGCTGGCCAGCGCTGACGTTCCTGATCACCGGGCTGACCATGAGCCCCGGAGTCGTTCCTGGCCTGGGGCTGGCGGATCCCGTTCGTGCTCAGCATCGTGCTGGTGGCGGTCGGCCTCTACGTGCGGCTCCGGATCGACGAGACCCCGGTGTTCACGGCGGCGAAGGACCGCAACCAGGCGGCCCGGGTTCCGCTGTTCGAGGTGCTGACCAAGCAGCCCAGGGAGGTGCTGCTCACCGCTGGCGCGCTGACCATGCTGTTCGCGTTCTTCTACATCGGTGTCACGTACCTGACGAACTACGGGACTGCGACGTTGAAGCTGCCGTGCGCCGACAGTGCCTCGGCATCGGCGTGCTCGCCGGGCTGTGCTTCGCGGCCACCACGATCCTGTCCGCGATACTGTCGGACCGGATCGGGCGGCGGAACATCATCATCTGGTCGACCGCCGCCGCGCTGGTGTGGTCGCTGGTGCTGTTCCCGCTCCTCGACATCGGCGACCCGGTGCTGTTCGCGGTCGGGCTCTGCGTCACGCTGGCGATCGTCGGTGTCGCCTACGGCCCGGCGGGTGCCTACCTGCCCGGAGATGTTCGCCACCCGGTACCGCTACACCGGCGCCGGCATGGGCTACAACCTGGCCGGTGTGCTCGGCGGTGCCGTCCCGCCGCTGCTGGCGACCCAGCTGGCCGCGTCGTTCGGCAGCTACGCGATCGGCGTCTACCTGGCCGCGATGGCGCTGCTCAGCCTGGTCTGTGTGCTCGCCTTGCGGGAGACCAAGGGCCTGGCCATCGACGAGGGCGCGCCGGTGGCCGCCACACCTGGCTAACGACCGTTGGGCGTGATGCCCAGCGGCATGCCGAGCAGGCCGCGGGCCCGGGTGGACAGCCGGTCCGACACCGAGCGCAGCGCCTGCGCGGCGGCCGAGTCCGGCGCCGAGAGCACCAGCGGGGTGCCGGCGTCGCCCGACTCGCGCAGCGCGGGGTCCAGTGGGATCCGGCCGAGCAGCGGCACGTCGGCGCCCACCGCCCGGGTCAGCGCGTCCGAGACCGCCTGCCCGCCACCGGTGCCGAAGACCTCCATCCGCTGGCCGTCCGGCAGCTCGAGCCAGGACATGTTCTCCACCACGCCGACCAGCCGTTGGCGGGTCTGCAGCGCGATCGACCCGGCCCGCTCGGCGACCTCGGCGGCCGCCAGCTGCGGCGTGGTGACCACCAGGATCTCCGCGTTCGGGATCAGCTGTGCGGTGGAGATCGCGATGTCCCCGGTGCCGGGCGGCAGGTCGAGCAGCAGCACGTCCAGGTCGCCCCAGAACACGTCGGCGAGGAACTGCTGCAGCGCGCGGTGCAGCATCGGGCCGCGCCAGACCACCGCGTCGTTGCCCGGGGTGAACATCCCGATCGAGATGACCTTCACGCCGTGCGCCTGCGGCGGCATGATCATTCTCTCGACCTTGGTCGGGCGGTCGGTGGTGCCCAGCATGCGGGGGATCGAGTGGCCGTAGATGTCGGCGTCGACAACGCCGACGTGCATGCCCACGGGCGGCCATGCGCGGCGGCGAGGTTCACGGTCACGCTGGACTTGCCGACCCCGCCCTTGCCGGACGCGACGCAGTACACCCTGGTCAGCGAGCCCGGCTCGGCGAACGGGATCACCGGGTCGGCGGAGTCCCCGCGTAGCTGGCGGCGCAAGCGCGGTGCGCTGATCGTCGCTCATCACGTCCAGCTCGACCCGCACCCCGGACACCCCGGGCACGGCGGCGACCGCGTTCGTCACCCGCTGCGTGATCGTCTCCCGCATCGGGCAGCCGGCGACGGTCAGCCAGATCGCGACCGAGACGGTGCCGTCCGAGTCGACCTCGACCGTCTTGACCATGCCGAGGTCGGTGATCGGTTTGTGGATCTCCGGATCCTCGACGGTGGCCAGCGCGGCCCGGACGTCCTCGGTGGCGGGGAAAGCGACACTCACCCGGTCCATGCTACGTCTCCGAGCTCCGGCCCGAGCAGCGTGGCATCAGCGGGGCGGCCACGGGACGTGCACGAGCCGAGAGTTGGATTGGACCGTCTGGGGGATAGCGCGTCCCGCGCACTCGCCCGCTCGGCCGGTATCCGTAGCATCGTGATCGTGTCCCAGGCTCCACCGGTCTCTCGTTCCCCGGGCCGGCGCCCGACTGACGGGCGACCACCGGTCGTTCCTACCCCCGAGCAGATGGTCGCCTGGCGGGCGTTCCTCCGGTCTCATGCGGCGGTCACCAAGGCGCTGGAGGCGGAGCTGATCGCCGGGCAGCGGCTTTCCCTGGCCTCCTATGACGTCCTGGTGCAGCTCGCCGAGGCACCCGACCGGCGGCTGCGGATGACCGAGCTGGCCGACGCGGTGCTGCTGTCCCGCTCCGGGGTGACCCGGCTGGTCGACCGCCTGGAACGGGTCGGGCTGGTCGCCCGCTGCCCGGTCGCCGAGGACGGCAGGGGCGTCGCGGCGAGCCTGACCCAGAAGGGCGTGGACCGGTTGCGCGCCGCGTCGCGTACCCACCTGGCCGGCGTGGTCCGGCACTTCGCCGACCGGTTGGAACCCGAGGACCTCGCCGCGCTGGTCCGCATCGCCGGCCGCCTCGAAGCCTGACGCGCGCTGACCCGGCCGAACCCCTGCTACTGCCGACGCGCGCCGTCGCCGACCGTTGCGCTGGAGCGGGGTTGTTGCTCCAGCCGGTCGGCGAGCCGGTCCAGCTCACCGCGCAGGTACTCCCGGGACGTCGTCTCGCCCACCGCCTGCCGCAGCGCGGCAAGCTCGCGGGCCAGGTACTCGGTGTCGGCCTTGGTGCGCTCGGCGCGGGCCCGGTCCTCCTCGAGGGACAGTCGGTCGCGGTCGTCCTGCCGGTTCTGGGCGAGCAGGATCAACGGTGCGGCGTAGGCGGCCTGGGTGGAGAACACCAGGTTCAGCAGGATGAACGGGTAGGGGTCCCAGCGCAGGTTCACCGCGACGATGTTCACGGTGATCCAGATGACGACGACCACGGTCTGGATGGCCAGGAAGCGCCCGGTGCCGATGAACCGCGCGATCCGTTCGGCGAACTCCGCGAACGCCTCCGGGTCGACGTCCACCCGCGGTGACCGGGCGGACCGCGGCTGGTCCAGCCGGCGGCCCTGGGTCAGCTCAGCCATTGCGTCCCCTTTCCTCGGCCCGCTCACGCGCCGGCCGCGTCCTCCTCGCTGAGCTGGTCCCGCCAGCCGGCCGGCAGCAGGTGGTCCAGCACGTCGTCAACCGTGACCACGCCGAGCAGGTGGTCCTCGTCGTCGACCACCGGGCCGCAGACGAGGTTGTACGCGGCGAAGTACCGGGTGACCTCTTCGAGTGTGGCGTCCGGGGCCAGTCTCGGCAGGTCGGTGTCCAGCACGGCGGCCACCAGCGTCGCCGGCGGCTCGCGCAGCAGCCGCTGCATGTGTGCGCAGCCCAGGTAGCGGCCGGTCGGCGTCGCTGTCGGTGGACGGCTGGAGAACACCATGCTGGCCAGCGCCGGAGTCAGGTCCGGGTTCCGGATCCGGGCGAGCGCCTCGGCGACCGTCGCGTCCGGGCGCAGCACGATCGGCTCGGGGGTCATCAGCCCGCCTGCGCTGTCCGCTGGGTAGTTCAGCAGCCGTCGAACCGGCGCGGACTCCGTCGGCTCCATCCGTTCCAGCAGCCGCTCGGACTCCGCGGCCGGGAGCTGGCCGAGCAGGTCCGCGGCGTCGTCGGGGTCCATCGCCTCCAGCACGGCGGCGGCGCGGTCGGTGTCCAGGTGCGCGAGCAGCGGCGGTTGGTCAGCCTCGGACAGCTCCTCGAACACGTCCGCCAGCCGCTCGTCGTCCAGCGCGTCGGCCACCTCGAACCGCCGCTTCTCCGGCAGCTCGTGCAGCGCGGCGGCGACGTCGGTGGCGCGCATCGTGTCGAACACGGCGAGCAGCCGCTCGGTACCCTGGCCGTCCGCGGTCCGGGTCGATGCGCTCAGCCCCTCGACCTCCGACCAGGGCAGCACCTGGAGCTGGCCGCGGCGGCTCAGCCGGCCGCGCCGCTCCCGGACGGCCAGCTTGCTGATCACCCAGTCCCGGGAGCGGGTCGGTTCGATCGCCGCGTCGACCACCACCGCGTCGGTGTCGGTCTCGGCGATCCGCACGTGCGCGTCCAGCAGCTCGCCGATCACCAGCGTCTCGTTCGGTCGCTGGGCGTACCGGCGGAGGTTGACCATCCCGGTGCTCAGGGTCACCGCGCTCGGTTCGATCGCCACGACCTGCAGCATCGGGACGAAGATCCGCCGCCGGCTGGCCAGCTCCACGACCAGCCCGAACACCCGGGGCGGCCGATCGTCCGACCGGACCGCGGCGACCATGTCGCGGATCTTGCCGATCCGTTCGCCGTCCGGGCCGAACACCGCGATGCCGCTCAGCTGCGCGACGAAGACCCAGGTGGCTGCCACCCGAGCAGGCTAGTGTCCGGTCAGAACGGCGTCGGGATCCAGTTCATCCCCTCGATCGGCGGACGCTTGTAGCCGCCGTCGTCCTGACGGGGCGGCATCTCGATCGCATCGTGCTGCACCTGCTGGTAGTCCACCTGCGAGAGCAGGTGGCTGATGCAGTTCAGCCGTGCCCGGCGCTTGTTGTCGGCGTCCACCTCCCACCACGGGGAGTCCGGGGTCGAGGTGTACTCGATCATGATGTCCTTCGCCCGGGAGTAGTCCACCCAGTGCCGGCGCGACTCGACGTCCATCGCGGACAACTTCCACCGCCGCGCGGGGTCGGTCAGCCGGGACTTGAACCGCCGCTCCTGCTCCGCGTCGCTCACCGAGAACCAGTACTTGACCAGCTGGATGCCCGACCGGATCAGCATCCGCTCGAAGTCCGGGGCGGTGCGCAGGAAGTCCCAGTACTCGGCGTCGGTGCAGAAGCCCATCACGCGCTCCACGCCGGCGCGGTTGTACCAGGACCGGTCGAACACGACCATCTCGCCGCCGGCCGGCAGCTGCGCGACGTAGCGCTGGAAGTACCACTGGGTGCGCTCCCGCTCGGTCGGCGCGGGCAGCGCGGCGACCCGGCAGTACCGCGGGTTCAGTGGGTCGACGATGCGCTTGATCGTGCCGCCCTTGCCAGCCGCGTCCCGGCCCTCGAACAGCACGATGAGCCTGTGGTCGCTCTTGCGGATCCAGTCCAGCATGTGCACCAGCTCGACCTGCAGTCGCGCCAGCTCCGTCTCGAAGTCCTTCCTCGGGAGAGTCTTGGCTGTCACTGATCCTCCTGAACGACACACGTCACACTCGGGTGGGCTACCACGGTCGCGCACCGACGCCCCGCGCTCAACTCGGGGATCAGGAGATACTTGCTGGAACCGAACCCAGGAGGAAGCGCATGGCCCGGCTCGCCCAGACCGCCGGACTCACCGACGTCCAGCAGGAGTTCCTGTCCACGGTCAAGACCTTCGTGGACAAGGAGATCATCCCGTACGCCCAGGAGCTGGAGCACTCCGACAGCTACCCGTCGGACATCGTCGATGGGATGAAGGAGATGGGCCTGTTCGGGCTGACGATCGCCGAGGAGTACGGCGGCCTCGGCGAGTCGCTGCTCACCTACGCGCTGGTCGTCGAGCAGCTCGCCCGGGGCTGGATGAGCGTGTCCGGCGTGCTCAACACGCACTTCATCGTGGCGCACATGATCGGCCAGCACGGCACCGAGGAGCAGCAGCGGCACTACCTGCCGCAGATGGCCGAGGGAGCCGTTCGCGGGGCCTTCTCGATGTCCGAGCCCGAGCTCGGCTCGGACGTCGCGGCGATCAAGACCAGGGCCAAGCGTGACGGTGCTGACTACGTGATCAACGGCGCCAAGATGTGGCTGACCAACGGCAGCACGTCGAACCTGGTCGCGACGCTGGTGAAGACCGACGAGGGTGCGGAGAAGCCGTACCAGAACCTCACCTGCTTCCTGGTCGACAAGCCGGAGGGTTTCGGCGAGGTGGCCCCGGGACTCAGCATCCCCGGCAAGATCGACAAGATGGGCTACAAGGGGGTCGACACCACCGAGCTGGTGTTCGACGGCTACCGCATCGGCGCCGACCACGTCCTCGGAAACCAGCCCGGCGCCGGTTTCCGGCAGATGATGGACGGCGTCGAGGTCGGCCGGGTGAACGTGGCCGCCCGCGGTTGCGGGATCGCCATCCGGGCGTTCGAGCTGGCGATCGGCTACGCCCAGCAGCGCACCACCTTCGGCAAGCCGATCGCCGAGCACCAGGCGATCGCGTTCAAGCTCGCCGAGATGGCCACCAAGGTCGAGGCCGCGCACCTGATGATGACCAACGCGGCGCGGCTGAAGGACTCCGGCGCGCGGTTCGACGTGGAGGCCGGGATGGCCAAGCTGCTCGCCTCGGAGTACTGCAAGGAGGTCACCGACGACGCGTTCCGCATCCACGGCGGGTACGGCTACTCCAAGGAATACGAGATCGAGCGGCTGATGCGCGAGGCGCCGTTCCTGCTGATCGGCGAGGGCACCTCCGAGATCCAGAAGACGATCATCAGCCGCGGCCTGTTGAAGGAGTACAAGCTGCGGTGATCGCTGGCATGATGGGCGGCCTTGCAGCCCTGGCCGTGCGTGGAGGCGGCCCAGAACCGGGGGCTGCCTAGTAGTGGAGGCACGAGCACCGTGACGATGCCGTTCGGCGGGAGCTCCCGGGCCCAGCCCGGCCTGCCCAACCTGCCAACTCCGCCGACCGGCTGGCCGGTCGGGTCCTACGCCACCTACGAGGAGGCCCAGCGCGCCGTCGACTACCTGGCCGACAACGACTTCCCGGTGCAGGACGTGACGATCGTCGGGGTCGACCTGATGCTGGTCGAACGGGTGATCGGCCGGCTGTCGTGGGGGCGGGTGCTGGCCTCCGGTGCGCTGTCCGGGGCCTGGTTCGGCTTGTTCGTCGGCTTGCTGCTGAGCCTGTTCAGCGTCAACACCGTCGCGGCCGCCGACAACCCGCTGGCCGCCAACGCGTGGATCCCGATCCTGTACGGCCTGGGATTCGGCATCGTGTTCGGGCTGGTGTTCGCCGCGGTCGGCTACGCCGCGAGCCGGGGTCGGCGGGACTTCACCTCGTCCAGCCAGATCGTCGCCGGCCGCTACGACGTGCTGTGCGAGCCGCGCAACGCCGAGAAGGCAAAGGAGATGCTGGCCCAGCTCGCCCAGAAGCCCGCGGACTCCACCAGCTGAGCCGGCCGCCCCGTTCCTGCCGAACGAGCGGCACTTTCGTGCGATAGGGCCGTACAAGCACGCCGTTGATCAAGGTGCGCGGATCAGTAGGCTGTGCCGGATGACGGCGTCGGTGGATCCGCTGGTGCAGCGGATGCGCGAGTTCGGCACGACGATCTTCGCCGAGATGTCCGCGCTGGCCGTCCGCACCGGCGCGGTCAACCTCGGCCAGGGGTTCCCGGACACCGACGGCCCGCCGGAGATGCTGGACGCCGCGGCCGCCGCGCTGCGCTCCGGGCAGAACCAGTACCCGCCCGGCCCGGGCATCCCGGCGCTGCGCACCGCGATCGCAGCCAACCAGCGCAGGTTCTGGGGGCTGGACTACGACCCCGACAGCGAGGTGCTGGTCACCACCGGCGCCACCGAGGCGATCGCCTCGGCCGTGCAGGCGCTCTGCGAGCCCGGCGACGAGGTGGTCTGCTTCGAGCCGTACTACGACTCCTACGCCGCCACGATCGCACTGGCCGGCGCCACCCGTCGCCCCGTCACACTCAAGCCCACCGAGGGCGGGCGCTACGGCTTCGATCCCGGCGCGTTACGGGACGCATTCGGACCGCGCACCCGACTGGTGCTGCTCAACTCGCCGCACAACCCGACCGGGAAGGTGTTCACCGCCGACGAGCTCGCCCAGATCGCCGAGCTGTGCATCGAGCACGACGCCTACGCGGTGACCGACGAGGTCTACGAGCACCTGGTGTTCACCGACGCCCCGACCACCCACATCCCGCTCGCCACGCTGCCCGGGATGCGGCAGCGCACCGTCCGGATCTCCTCGGCCGGCAAGACCTTCTCCTGCACCGGCTGGAAGATCGGCTGGGCCGCCGGGCCGGCCCCGCTGGTCTCCGCGGTGATGCGGATCAAGCAGTTCCTCACCTACGTCAGCGGTGCGCCGTTGCAGCCGGCGGTCGCGGTCGCGCTCGGGCTGCCCGACGCGTACTTCACCGCGTTCCGGGACGGCCTGCAGGCGCGGCGCGACCAGCTGGTCAGCGGGCTGGCCGACGCCGGGCTCCGGGTGCTGCGGCCGGACGGCACCTACTTCGTCACCGCAGACATCACGCCGCTGGAGCCAGCCGCGGACGGGATCGAGTTCTGCCGCCGGCTGCCCGAGCGGTGCGGGGTGGTCGCGGTGCCCACCCAGGTGTTCTACGACGACACGGAGGCCGGCCGGCACCTGGTGCGGTTCGCCTTCTGCAAGCGCGCCGAGGTGCTCGCCGAGGCCGTGCGGCGGCTCCGCACGCTGGGCTAGTGTCCTGAGTCGGACACTAACGGGTCGTTCAACCGCGCCGAGCCGATGCGACAGAATGCCGACGTGGTCGGACCGGACTCGGGTGGCGCGCGGGACCGCGCCGACGTTGCAGGCGCGTTCGACACGGTCGCCGCCAGCTACGACAAGATGGTCGGCGCCAACTCCCGATACCACGAGCACCTGCGGCTCTCGGCGCGGCGCATGGGGCTGGCCGACCGGTATCCCGAGGAGGGCGCTCGGTTGCGGTTGCTCGACCTGGGCTGCGGCACCGGCGCCTCGACCGCCGCGTTGCTGGAGGTCGTGCCGCACGCGGAGATCCTCGCGGTGGACGCCTCGGCCGCGATGCTCGCCGAGGCGCGCCGCAAGACCTGGCCGCCGAACGTCCGGTTCGTGCACGCCCGCGCCGAGGAGCTGGCGCACGCCGGGGTGGTCGGGCCGTTCGACGGGATCCTCGCCGCGTACCTGGTGCGCAACCTGCCGAACCCCGACGCCGGGTTGCGCGAGATGCTGCGGCTGCTGCGGCCGGGCGCCCCGCTCGCGGTGCACGAGTACTCGGTGCGGGGCTCGGTGCGGGCCCAGCTCGTATGGACAGTGGTGTGCTGGCTGGTGATCATCCCAATGGGGCGGATCCGCTCCGGCAACAGCGCGCTTTACCGCTACCTGTGGCGCTCGGTGCGCCAGTTCGACAGCGTTG
>CAVZMB010000023.1:0-18083 GCA_963776255.1 uncultured Actinomycetota bacterium
AGAACTACCTGCGCGGTGTCCAGGAGTCCGACGCGCAGGGCAACCTGACCTTCACCAGCATCTTCCCGGCCGCCTACTCCGGGCGCTGGCCGCACGCCCACTTCGAGATTCGACCGCAGCGTGGCCGAGGCGACCTCCGGCGGCAGCCCGTTGGTCACCTCGCAGCTCGCCCTCCCGAAGGAGACCTGCGACTCGGTGTACGCCACGACCGGATACGAGCAGAGCGTGTCGAACCTGGCCCTGGGACGTCGCTCGAGCGGGACAACGTCTTCCGGGACGGTGTGGACCAGCAGCTTGCCGCGATCACCGGCAGCGTTTCCGGCGGCTACACGGCGACGCTCGCTGTGCCGGTGTAGCAGCGGTGCAAGGATCGCGTATCCACCCAGAGGGGGTTCGCGATGCCCGCACAGGTTCCGCCGGTCGCTGACGAGCGGGAGGGTCTGGTCGGCTACCTGTCCTCAGCGCAGCGCGCTCCGCGCCGCCGCCTTCGGTCTGACCGACGACCAGGCCCGGCCACGCCCACGCCGCAGCGCGCTGAGCGTCGGCGGCCTGGTCAAGCACGTCGCGATCACCGAGGAGCGCGGCTGGACGACCTGGTGCTGCAGCGCGAGCAATCTCCGGACCTGAGCGAGGCGATCGACGACTACGAGGCGGACTTCCGGCTCGGTCCGGACGAGACGCTGGCCGACGCGCTCGCCGGCTCGACGAGGTCGCCACCGAGACCGGCGGCCGTACGCCGGCGACCCTCGACCTCGGCCGCCGTGCCCGTGCCCCAGGGCGTGCCCTGGTACCCCGACGACGTCGACGCCTGGTCGGTGCGCTGGGTGCTGCTGCACCTCGTCGAGGAGATCGCGCGCCACGCCGGCCACGCCGACATCGTGCGCGAGTCGATCGACGGGGCGACCGATGTACGAGCTGATGGCCGCCGCCGAGGGCTGGCCGGCGACCGACTGGATCCAGCCCGGCCGCCACAAGACCGCGGCGAGCTACTCGCTCCAGCGCTCACCGCCGCGCACACCCGAATGAGCGGGCTCATTGCGGGTCGACCGGGCCCGCAGGCACGAATGAGCGGGCTCATTGCGGGTTCGTTCGGCCTGCGGTCGGGGCCGGCCGCCCAGGAGCGGGTGCATCACCAGCGGCAGCCAGAATCGTCCATATGAGCCGCGCATCGACTGTCCTGCGGGTGCAGGAGGACGACCAGCCGATCGACTTCACCTTCGACGAGATACTGCATTACCACGGGCACTCCGCCCCGGCGGGCGTCGCGCACGCGTTCAAGGTGATGGAGCGGGCCTTCCCGCTGCTCGAGCCCGGCGGTCCGGTGGAGCGCCGGGAGATCGAGGTCAACACCGCGTTCGCCGGCCCGGGTGCCCGCGACGCGTTCGAGGCCGTCACCCGAGCCGTGACCGGCGAGCGCTACACCGTCGACGCGGCGCTGGAGCAGCCCGAGCGTGGCTCGACGATGGCGAACTTCGTGTTCCACCTGACCTACCGCGACCGGACCGCCAAGCTGCAGCTCCGACCCGGACACGTCAGCGAGGAGTTCATCCAGCTGGCCCGCAAGCCCGACCTCAGCGACGCCGAGGACGAGCGGCTCCGCCGGCTCAAGCTGGAGATGACCGAACGCCTGCTCGGTCAGGACGCCAAGGAGATTTACGACGTCGCCTGAGCGCGCGCGCCGGGCGTCAACCGGGCGTCAGCCGGCCGGGCCGGCGACCGTCCAGTTGTCCGCGCCGCGCAGCAGCTGCTGCAGGTCGGCCGGCTTGCGGGCCCTGGCCTGCTCGACCTGCTCGCGGGCCTGGTCGTCGTAGGTGGCCCTGCGCACCGACCGGAAGACGCCGGTGACCGCGTGCCCGAGGTCCTGTGTGGACAGCCGCGACAGCGCGAACGCCAGCGTCTGGTCGGTCGTGTCGTGCACCACGATGTCGCGGCTGTCGATCTCGTCGTGCTTGGTGATCTCGAGGTCGCCGAACCCGGCCCGCACCACGGCGTAGCCGCCCAGCCCGTCCTCGGCCGGCGGACCGAACCGGATGGGTCGGCCGTGCTCGACCGGGATCACCCGCTCGGTTGCGTCCTCGCCCTTGCGCAGCACGTCGAAGCTGCCGTCATTGAAGACCGGGCAGTCCTGGTAGATCTCGACCAGCGCGCTGCCCCGATGCTGCGCGGCGGCGCGCAGCACCCCGGTGAGGCCCTGGCGGTCGGAGTCCAGCGCCCTGGCGACGAATGTCGCCTCCGCGCCCAGAGCCAGTGACACCGGGTCGAACGGGTAGTCGATCGAGCCCATCGGGGTCGACTTGGTGATCTTGCCCTGCTCCGAGGTCGGCGAGTACTGACCCTTGGTCAGGCCGTAGACCCGGTTGTTGAACAGCAGGATCGTGAAGTTGACGTTGCGGCGCAGGGCGTGGATCAGGTGATTGCCGCCGATGGACAGCGCGTCGCCGTCCCCGGTGACCACCCAGACCGACAGGTCGGGCCGGGTGACCGCGAGCCCGGTGGCGATCGCCGGGGCCCTGCCGTGCAGCGAGTGCATGCCGTAGCTGTTCAGGTAGTACGGGAACCGCGACGAGCAGCCGATCCCGGAGATGAACACGATGTTCTCTCGCCGGAGCCCGAGCTCCGGCAGGAATCCCTGGACCGCCGCGAGCACCGCGTAGTCGCCGCAACCGGGGCACCAGCGGATGTCCTGGTCGGACTTGAAGTCCTTGGCGTGCAGCTCCTGGTCGGTGGTGGGCACCCCGTGCGACCCGCTGACCGCGGGCAGCCCCAGGTTGATCTCGGTCATCGGACGACCTCCGTGAAGACGTCCCCCGACGAGTGGGTAGCTCCGTCACGCCCGGCGATGACCTCGAGGAGTGCCTCGGCGAGCTCCGCCGCCCGGAACGGCAGGCCGGCCACCTTGGTGTAGGAGCGGATGTCGACCAGGTAGTGCGCGCGCAGCAGCAGCGCGAGCTGGCCGAGGTTCATCTCCGGTAGCACCACCCTGCGGTAGGAACGGAGCACGTCACCGAGGTTCGCGGGCAGCGGGTTGAGGTGTCTCAGGTGGACCTGGGCGATGTTCTCGCCGGCCATCCGGACCCGGCGGCAGGCGGCGCCGATCGGGCCGTAGGTCGAGCCCCATCCCAGCACCAGGACCTCGGCGGCGGCGCTCGGGTCATCGACGTCCACGTCGGGCACCGTGATCCCGTCCACCTTCGCCCGCCGGAGCCGGACCATCCGGTCGTGGTTGTCCGGCTCGTAGGAGATCGTGCCCCTGCCGTCGGCCTTCTCCAGGCCGCCGATGCGGTGCTCGAGGCCAGGCGTGCCGGGCACCGCCCAGGGCCTGGCCAGGGTGTCGGCGTCGCGGAGGTAGGGCCAGAACTCACCCGAGCCGTCCGGCGCGTTCGGCGCGTCGGCGAAGCCGGGGTCGAGGCGCGGCAGCGCGTCGACCTCCGGCACCAGCCACGGCTCGGAGCCGTTGGCCAGCGAGCCGTCGGAGAGCAGCATCACCGGCGTGCGGTAGGTCACCGCCATCCGCACCGCCTCGATCGCGGCGTCGAAGCAGTCGCCGGGCGACCGTGGCGCGATGATCGGTACCGGCGACTCACCGTTGCGGCCGAACATCGACTGCAGCAGGTCGGCCTGCTCCGGCTTGGTCGGTAGGCCGGTGGACGGGCCGCCGCGCTGCACGTCGACCACGACGAGCGGCAGCTCGAGGCTCACCGCCAGGCCTATCGCCTCGGACTTGAGCGACACCCCTGGCCCAGAGGTCGTGGACACCCCGATCGCACCGCCGAAGGCCGCTCCGATCGCGGCGCAGATCCCGGCGATCTC
Organism: uncultured Actinomycetota bacterium; assembly: GCA_963776255.1. Classification (GTDB taxonomy): domain Bacteria; phylum Actinomycetota; class Actinomycetes; order Mycobacteriales; family Pseudonocardiaceae; genus Pseudonocardia. The sequence goes on from CAVZMB010000023.1 coordinate 3,811, forward strand.
GTCCTCGGCCTGGAAGGTGGTCACACCGAACGCCTTGTGCCTGCTCAGCTCGTGCAGGATGTCCGAGGCCGGCGTGATCGGGTACGAGCCGAGGAACACCGGCAATCCGCTCCGCTGGCCGGCCGCGACGATCCCGTAGGACAGCGCAAGGTTTCCGGTCACCTGGCGGTAGGTACCGGCGGGCATCGCGGCAGGAGGCACCTCGTAGGTGACCGCGAAGTCCTCGGTCGTGTCGCCGTAGTGCAGGCCCGCCCGGAACGCCAGCACGTTCGCCTCGGCCAGCTCGGGGCGGCGAGCGAACTTCTCCCGGAGGAACTCCTCGGTACCCAGACTCGGCCGGTGGTACATCCAGGTCAGCAGGCCGAGCGCGAACATGTTCTTGCACCGCTCGGCGTCCTTCTTGCCCAGTCCGGTCGACTCGACGGCCCCGCGGGTCAGCGAGCCCATCGGGACCGGGTGGACGGTGTAGGCGGACAGCGAGTCATCCTCCAGCGGGTTCGACTCGTAGCCGGCCTTACTCAGGTTCCGCCTGGTGAACTCGTCGGTGTTGACGATCAGCTCGCCACCCGCTGGAAGATCACCGATGTTGGCCTTCAACGCGGCCGGGTTCATCGCGACCAGCGCGTCGGGGCGATCGCCGGGGGTCAGGATGTCGTAGTCGGCGAAGTGCAGCTGGAAGCTGGAGACGCCCGGAAGGGTGCCGGCCGGAGCCCGGATCTCGGCCGGAAAGCTGGGCAGGGTCGCCAGGTCGTTGCCGAACGCCGCGGCCTCGGCGGTGAACCGGTCACCGGCAAGTTGGATTCCGTCGCCGGAGTCACCGGCGAAGCGGACAACGACCCGGTCCAGTTTTAGGACCGGGCCCGAGACGTCGTTGTCGGACCGCAGCACTGTTCGCTCACTCTATCGATGCCGAGCGGCCAACGAAGCGTGACACACGTCGCAGGCCGTGCTCTATGTAAGCGATCCTGATAGCAACGACAGGACGTTGGATGTCTCACAATGCGACCGTCGTCGCGCTGACCCGGCGTGCTGAGTGTCGACAGCTCGTCACGACCTGCTGCCGCGCTCGCGGCAACAGCGACGGCCAGCTGGGTCATACCGCGGCGTCGAGGCCCTGCTGCTTGAGCCGCTCGCGCTGGTTCGGGTTGACCGACTGGCGGAACGGCATGTCGACCACCTCGGCGTCCACCGGCTCGCCCGGCGTCTCGGCGTACACATCCGGCAGCTGCACCCGCAGCGCGGTGCCGAGCTCGGACAGCTCGTTCGGCACCCAGGCCATCGAGATGTTGGTCTCCAGCTCCGGGGAGTACCACGGCGAGGTCAGGTAGCCGACCGGTTCGTCGCTGGTCGCCGTGCTGACCAGCCAGAAGTCGGGTGCGTAGTCGTCGATCGGCTTGCCGCCGAGCACCACCCCGACCAGCCGGTGCGTCCACGGCGGCGACCCGGCCTCCATCGCGTCCCGGGCCGCCTCCAGCGCCTGCTTGCCGACGTAGTCGGCGGCCTTGCTGGCGCGGCACCTGGTAGCCGAGGTTGACCTGGAACGGCAGCGTCTCCCAGTCCATGTCCTGCCCCCAGGACAGGATGCCGGCGGCGACCCGGCGGTGGTGTGTCGGCGCAACGACCGCCAGCTCGTGCCGCTTGCCCGCGTCGAGCACCGCGTTCCACAGCGTCTCCGCGTGCACCGTCGCGTCCCGCAGGAAGATCTCGTAGCCCTTCTCCCCGGTGAACCCGGTCTGGGAGACGATCACGTCGCAGCCGGCGACCGTGCCCGACCACAGCCCGTAGGACGGGATGTCCGCGGCATCCGGACCGATCAGGTCGATCATCAGGTCGATCGACTTCGGACCCTGCAGCTGCACCGGGCAGACGTCGATCTCCTGGATCGTGACGTCGAAGCGCTTGCCCACGTTGACGCCCTGCAGCCAGAGCATCAGGTCGGTGTCGGACACGCTGAACCAGAACTCGTCCTGCGCCAGCCGCAGCAGCACCGGGTCGTTGAGGACGCCGCCCGCCTCGTTGCACAGGATCACGTAGCGAGCCCGCATCGGCGGGATCTTGGTCGCGTCCCGGGTGATCACGAAGTTGACGAACGCCTCGGCGTCCGGGCCCTTGACCTGGATCTGCCGCTCGACGGCGACGTTCCACATCGTGACATGGTTGACCAGCGAGTCGTACTCGGCGTACGCCCCACCGTCGGAGTTCCGGACGTAGCCGCGGGGGTGGTAGACGCGGTTGTATACCTCGGCCCGCCAGCAGCCCGCCTCCATCGACAGGTGCCAGTACGGCGACTTGCGGATTCGGGTGCTGATCAGCAGCTCGACCGGGGTCGGGCCGGTCTGCCGGAGGTTGATCGGGACGGACCGGTCCGACTGGTCGACGGACGGGTGGTTCGGGTGCACGTGCGGGCTCATGCCACGCCTCCACGAGATTGTTGACGGGTGTTGCTCGGCGCGGCGGCCGAGTTTGTTCGGCGGGGCATCACGCCACGCCGTCTCTCTCGGCACGGCGGCCGAGCTGAGTCGCGAGACCGCGCAGCTCGACGAGCAGGATCTCGCCGAGGGCGGTGATGCCGCGGTCGTTGATCCGCGCGGTCGGGCCGGACACCGAGACGGCGGCGACGACCGCACCGTCGACGGCCCGGATCGGGGCGGCGACCGCGGCCAGCCCGACCTCGAGCTCGTCGATCGAGGCGGCCCAGCCGCGTCGTCGCACCTCGACCAGCATGTGCTCGAGCTGCGCGGTGTCGACCGGGGAGTGCGCGGTGCGGCGTTCGAGGTTCCCGATGCGGCAGCGCGAGCACGCCGTAGGCGAGCAGCACCTTGCCCAGCGCGGTGCAGTAGGGCGGGACCGCCACGCCCACCCAGTTCCGGGCACCCAGCACGTAGCGGCTGTCGACCTGGGCGATCTCGATGAGCTCGTTGCCGCGCGCGACCGCGAGGTTGACCGTCTCGCTCGGTCAGCTCGCCGAGGCGCTCCAGCGTGGGGCGGGCCAGCTCGGCGAGGTCGTGCACCGCGCTGGGCCGGGCGGCGTACAGCGAGAACAGCGCACCCGGGCGGAACGCGCCGGTCTGGTCGCGCTGCACGAGCCGGTTGCGCTCCAGGGCCTGCAGCAGTCGCGACGTCGTCGACTGGGCCAGCCCGAGCTCGTCGACCAGCGAGGCGAACGTGCGCGGCGCGCCCGGACTCGACGACGAGCGTGAGCAGGGCCGTCGCGCGGTCGACGGCCTGACTGCCTTCCTGAGTCGCCATCCTCGCCCGTCTCGCAAGAGTTCCACATTATGGAACCCAGTTTCGGATATTACGGTTAGAGTGCAGCCCAGAAAGCCGCCCGTCAAGTTCTCCTCCGAGCCGCGAGGACGCCGAGGAAGGGAGATCATGGCCAGCGTTCCGCCCACCGCCCGCGTCGTGGTGATCGGTGCCGGCATCGTCGGCAACAGCCTCGTGCACCATCTCGCCCGCCTCGGCTGGCGCGACATCGTCCAGATCGACAAGGGGGCGCTGCCCAACCCGGGTGGATCCACCGGCCACGCGTCGAACTTCATCTTCCCGGTCGACCACTCCCGCGAGATGACCGATCTGACGCTCGACTCGATGCGCCAGTACAAGGAGCTGGGCGTGTTCACCGAGTCGGGCGGCTACGAGGTCGCCCGCACCGAGGAGCGCATGGAGGAGCTGCGCCGGCGGATGTCCTCGGCGCGGGCGTGGGGAATCGAGGCCGAGCTGGTCAGCCCCGACCACGTCGTCGCCAAGGTGCCGTTCCTGGACAAGGACCAGATCCTCGGCGCGTTCTGGATGCCCGTCGGTCGGCGTCGTCGACTCGCTGCGGGCCGGCACGCTGATGCGCGAGTCGGCGCTGGCCCTCGGCGCGCTCACCGTGGTGCCGACCGTCGAGGTCACCGGCACTGGACGTCGAGCAGGGCCGGATCCGGCGGGTCCGCACCACCGGCGGGGACATCGAGGCCGAGACCGTGGTCATCGCCTGCGGCGTGTGGAGCCCGAAGATCGCCGCGATGGCCGGCGCGGCGATCCCGCTCACCCCCGCCGTGCACCAGATGATCTCCGTCGGCCCGATCCCGCAGCTCGCCGAGCGCGAGGGCGAGATCTCCTTCCCGATCGTCCGGGACATGGACACCTTCTGCTACGAGCGCCAGCACGGCGCCGACATGGAGGTCGGCTCCTACGCCCACCGGGCGATCCTGCACGACCCGGAGGACATCCCGTCGATCGAGCAGGCGAAGCTCTCGCCGACCGAGATGCCGTTCACCGACGACGACTTCGACCCGCAGCTGGAGCAGGCGCTCGAGCTGATGCCCGACGCGCTGGGCGCCGACGGCGCGGAGATCCGCTACGCGATCAACGGCCTGCTCTCGCTCACCCCGGACGGCGCTGCCCGATCCTCGGCGAGACCCCGGAGGTGCGCGGGCTCTGGTCGGCCGCCGCGGTGTGGATCAAGGAGGGGCCCGGCATCGGCCGCGCGGTGGCCGAGTGGATGACCCACGGCCACTCCGAGATCGACGTCCACCACTCCGACATCGCCCGGTTCTACCCGCACCAGCGCACCCGCGAGCACGTGCGCTCGCGCACCGCCGAGGCGTTCAACAAGACCTACGGCATCGTGCACCCGTCCGAGCAGTGGGACGGCGAGCGCGGCAAGCGGCTGGCGCCGATGCACGCCGCCGAGCGGGACGCCGACGCGGTCTTCTTCGAGACCGCCGGCTGGGAACGTCCGATGTGGTACGCCGCGCAACGAGGCGCTGCTCGGCGAGTACGGCGACGCGGTGCATGCCGCGCGAGCACGAGTGGGACTCCCGCTGGTGGTCGCCCGATCATCAACGCCGAGCACCTGGCGATGCGCGAGCGCGCCGGCATCATCGACCTGTCCGCGTTCGCGATCTTCGACGTCGTCGGGCCCGGGGCGCAGGACGCGGTGCAGGGCATCGTGGTGGCCCAGGCCGACGTCGCCGAGGGCCGGGTGATCTACACCCCGGTGCTGGACGCGAAGGGCGGCTTCCGCTCCGACCTGACCGTGATGCGGCTGGCGCACGACCACTACCGGGTGGTCACCGGCGGCGCGCACGGCATGGCCGACCTGAAGTGGTTCGCCGACCACCTGCCCGCCGACGGACGGGCGTCGATCGTCGACCTGACCTCGGCTTACACCACGATCGGGCTGTGGGGTCCGCGGGCCCGCGACATCCTGGGCAGTCTCACCGACGACGACGTGAGCGACGCCGGCTTCGGGTTCCTGAGCTGCCGCGACATCGCGGTCGGCAGCACCGCGGTGCTGGCCTCCCGGATCTCCTACGTCGGCGAGCTGGGCTGGGAGCTCTACGTGCCGATGGAGCAGGGCGCCCGGCTGTGGCGGCAGCTGCACGAGGCCGGCCGGCCGCACGGCGCGGTCCCGGTGGGCATCGGCGTCTACGGCACCACCGGGCGGATCGAGAAGGGCTACCGCGCGTTCGGGTTCGAGCTGGACGGCGAGCGCACGATCATCGAGGCCGGCATGGCGCGGCCGAAGGTCAAGACGGCCGACTTCGTCGGTCGGGACGCCTACGTCGCCCAACGCGAGGCGCCGCCGAAGGCGGTGCTGTGCACGATGACCGTGGACAACCACGTCTCGACCAGCGGCTTGCGCCGCTACATGCTCGGCGGCGAGCCGATCCTGGCCGCCGAACGGCGCGGACTCGACCGACGGGCACGGCCATCACCCGTACGTCACGACCGCCGGGTCGGCGCCGTCGCTGGGCAAGCACGTGCTGCTGGCCTACCTGCCGCCGGACCAGGCCGTGCTGGGCAACCAGCTCGCGGTGTCCTACATGGAGGAGCTGTACCCGGTGACGGTCGGGTCGGTGGACGCCACCCCGCTGTTCGACCCGACCAACGCGCGGATCAAGGGCTGATCGCCGTGACCAACGTGCTGGTGTGCGTCAAGCGGGTGCCCGACTCGTCCGGCGAGGTGCTGCTCACCGCGGACGCGCAGGCCGTCGACGCGCAGTTCGTCGGGTTCACCGTCAGCCCGCACGAGAGCTGCGCGGTCGAGCTGGCCGTGAAGATCGCCGAGGCCGGCGGCGGGCACGGCGACCGTGCTGACCCTCGGGCCCGCCGACGCCGTCGAGCAGCTGCGCTCCGCGCTCGGCGTGGGCTGCACGGCCGCCGTGCTGATCGAGGCCGACACTGGTCGGGTTCGGCCCGGCCGACGTGGCCCGGGAGATCGCCGCAGTGGTGTCCGGCGCACGAGGCTGCCGGTCGGGGCTACGACCTGATCCTGCTCGGCAACGACGCCGCGGACACCGGCGACTTCCAGGTCGGCATCCGGCTGGCCTACCAGCTGGGCCGGCCGGTGGTGAACGGGATCAAGACCGTCGAGGTCGCCGATGGGGTCGCCACGCTGCGCGGGGACGGCCCCGACGGCGGGGTGGAGACCTTCCGCGTGCCGCTGCCGCGGTGGCCACCGTGCTGGAGGGCGGCGTCGAGCCCCGCTACCCGACGATCACCGGACGGATGAAGGCCAAGAAGGTCAAGATCGAGACGGTGGAGCCGGGCCGCAGCCCGGAGGGCGCCGCGGCGGGTGCGGCTCACGCTGCCGCCGGCGCCAGCCGAGCACCGTCGAGGTGCTCGGCGAGGGCCCGGCCGCGGCGTCGGCCGTGGTCGACCTGCTGCAGAGCCTGGGGGTGGCCCGATGATCCTGGTGTTCGTCGAGACCGACGCGCTCGGGCGCGGCCGAGCCGTCCCTGGAGACGGTGACCTTCGCCCGCGAGCTGGTCACCCGGGAGACCGGCGAGCTGGCCGGCGCGCCGATCCACGCCGTGGTGGTCGGCGACGCTGCCGGACGGCACGCTCGATCAGCTCGGCGCGCACGGCGTGAGCGAGGTGCACCACGCGGTCGGCGACGCGTTCTCCGCGTACGGCGGCGCGGCCTGGGCCGCTGCGCTGCAGGCGGCGTGCCAGGAGCGCACCGGTGCGGTCGCGGTGACCGCGTCGGGCAGCCCGCGCGGCAACGAGATCCTGGCGCACCTGGCCGCCCGGCTCGGCGTGGCGATGGCCGCCAACGTGGTCGGCTGCCCGGACACCGTTCCTCGGTGACCCGGCAGGTGGTCGGCGGGGCAGTGCTCGAGGAGATGCGGCTGGACGACCGTCCGGCCGTGTTCAGCGTGGCCGGGCACGCCGTCGAGGCGACCCCGGCGGGCAGCCCGACCGACGCCGACCCGTGCACGAGTTCAGCCCGGAGGTGGCCGCGGCCGACCTGGTGGCGCGGGTGGTGTCCACCGAGCCGGGCGCCCCGGACGAGTCGGGCAGCCTGCGCTCGGCCCGGGTCGTGGTCGGCGCCGGCCGTGGGGCCGGCAGCGCGGACGGCTTCGACTCGGTGATCGAGCTGGCCGAGCTGCTGGACGGCACGCTCGGGGTGTCCCGGGTGGTCACCAGCCTCGGCTGGCGGCCGCACCACGAGCAGGTCGGCCAGACCGGCAGCCGGATCTCGCCCGAGCTCTACATCCCGTGCGGGATCAGCGGGGCGATCCAGCACTGGGCCGGCTGCGCCAGCTCGAAGACGATCCTGGCCATCAACACCGACCCGGACGCGCCGATGGTCACCAAGGCCACCTACGCCGTGATCGGCGACATGCACGAGGTGGTGCCCGCGATCAACGACGAGATCCGCCGCCGCTCCAAGGTCTGACCCACCTGCGGACACCCCGGCCGTAGATAACGCTTCGGCAACAGGACCGCCTCGTGCGGCCCGCCATGAGTGTCGGTTCGGGCGCGATGGAGTGAACTCCACCGGTCACGTCGGGCCGCTGCACAACCCCGAGTGACGACAGGAAGGGTTCGCAGCGCACGGGAGGATTACACGTGGACAGGCCGCCGCACAACGCCGCTGCTGGACGTCCAGCTGCTGGACAGCAGGGACCGCCCGCGGGGTCGGCACCCCGATCTACGAGTCGCTTCTGCGCCGGCGTGCACGGAACCGCCCTCCGGTCGCAGATCCGACCGCGCCTGAGCCGAACACGATACCCATCCCGACTCAGGTCCAGCCTCGACCCGCATCGGTGCTTCGGCTGCCGGTATCGGGTGGCCGACGACGGAAGTGAACGTGCAGAGCTCGGTGCAGAACTAGGTGGCGATGTAGGAGCGCAAGTGCGCGCGCTCCGCCTCCAGCTCGTCCATCTTCGCCTTGACGAGATCACCCATGCTCACGATGCCGCACAGCTCGTCATCGACGATCACCGGAAGATGCCTGATCCGGCGCTCGGTCATGGTCTGCAGGATGCCGTCGACCTGGTCGCCTGGCACGCAGTTGATCACATCGGTGTTCATGATCTCCGAGACCTGGGCGCCGACCAGCGCTTCCCCACGCTCGTGCAGGTGACGCACGACGTCGCGCTCCCACACCATCCCGACGACGGACCTGTCGTTGACCACCACCACCGCGCCGACCCGTTGCTCGGCCATCACCGCCAGCACGGCGGCCACGGCGGCGTCTTGCGGGACTGTCGCAACCAGCGATCCCTTGGCCCGCAGCACGTTTGCTACCTGCATCGGAACGCCTCCGATCTGCCGACGGAAGCCGTCCGTCCAGGGTACGGCCCGTTCGGCGGCCCCGGAAGCCCGCTCTTGGCAGCGGTCCTCGACCCGAGCCGGGTCGGCGCCGGGGCGGTCGCACCGCGTTACTGCCGCACTTTCGTGTCCGGCATGACGTGCACCTCGAAACTGAAACCCGCTTCCGCGGCAATAGCCGGGTCGCGCTCGGCGATATGATTCGCGGCTGCCTCGCCGTCTACCTCGACAACGGCAATGCCATATCCGCCCCTCGGGTCCATAACCGGGCCATAGACCACCGCTGAGCGGCCTGGCGGCGCAGGATTGACCTCGTAGCCGGGTACGGGGTTAACCATGTGGCATGCGCACCAGCGAGTTGGCGGGCCGGGTGGGTGTGAACCCCGAGACGCTGCGTTACTACGAACGGCGAGGCCTGCTGGGCGAGCCACCCCGCACGACCGGCGGCTATCGGGATTACCCGGACGCCGCGGTGACGCTGCTGCGCTTCGTCAAACGAGCCCAGCAGCTGGGGTTCACCCTCGACGATGTCGAGGAGCTGCTGCACCTGGACCGAGGCGGTCCGGACGGCTGCAACGCGGCCCGGGAACTGGCTCAGGCGCGCCGCGCCGATCTGGACGCACGGATCGCGGACCTGCAGCGGATGCGCGAGGCGCTGACCGAGTTAGTCGGCAGCTGCGATCTCCCGCGGCGGGACCGCAGCTGCCCGCTGCTGGCGGCCATCGAGAACCAGACCGCCGCTGCAGACGGAGACGGCACATGAAGCTCGAGGTTCTGCACGTAGTCGACTGCCCAAGCCTTGACCGCGATGCTGGATCGCCTCCGCCAGGTCACCGACCTCCCGGTCACGACCCAGGAGATCACCACCGACACGGCAGCGGCCGCGCTCGGCATGGCGGGATCACCGACGTTACTGATCAACGGGGTCGACCCTTTCCGAAATCCGAACCAGGGTGGTGGCGCGCTGGCCTGCCGGATCTATCGCGACGAGAACGGCTACGCGGTGCCGGCCCCGTCGGTGCCGCAGCTGCGGGCCGTCCTCGCCTCCGCCGGCGCCGTGCCCGTCGATGATCCGCCGCCCCTGCTCACCCCACAGCACGGCCAGGAGCGCCCACCGGCTGAGGTGCTCAGTGCGTGGCGCACCCGAACGTCGCCGACCGACCGCCACGACCGGGCGGCGCACCAACTCATCCTGCGCCACTTCGCCACCACCGGGCACCCACCGTCGGCCACCGACCTTGCCACCGGCCTGGCGCACATCGCCGGTTCCGGACATAGCGGCGAGGACGTGCTGACCAGGCTGCATGATCTCGACGCCATCAGGCTGGCCCCAGACGGGCAGATCGCGGTGGCCTACCCGTTCTCCACCAGCCCGACCCGACACCGGGTCCGCATCGCCAACCGCGTCCACACCTACGCGATGTGCGCCATCGACGCCCTGGGCATAGCCCCCATGCTGGGCCAGGACACCCAGATCGACTCGACCGACCCGACCACCGGCCAGCCCGTGCGCGTCAGCACCACCGCAGGGGCCACACGCTGGGACCCGGCCAGCGCAGTGGTGTTCCTCGGCGCCACCGCAGCAGGCGGCCCCTCGGCCGACTGCTGCTGCGACTACCTCAACTTCTTCACCAACCAAGCGGCGGCAACGGCGTGGACCACCGCGCACCCCCACGTCCCCGGCCAGATCCTCAACCAGCAACAAGCCCAAAACCTCGCCACCCAGCACTTCGGTCCACTACTCCGCGCGCAATGACCGCTCGACCCCGTCGCCGCCGCCCTGGGCACGCACGACAACCCTGATCGACGATCAACTCCGATCAGGGGTTGATCGACGACGGGCCAGTGGTCCGCCATCGCCGACCAAAGCGGACCGCCGAACACGAAGGCTTAACATCCCGATCGCAAGCGGCTACGGTCAGCCAACCGCGCGGCCGGTCCCACGAGAGAGGGTCATGAGCGCTAACGCCTCGGTGGCCCTCGAGCTGCGCGCGAACGGGCGCCGTTGGGTCGTGCCGGCGGGTGGGTCGATGACGATCGGCCGTGACGGTACGGCCGACGTGCAGCTCGATGACATGCTCATCTCGCGACTGCACGCCATCGTGGCGAGCACCGAGGACGGGTGGTTGCTGACCGACCGAAGCCGGAACGGGACCTTCGTCGACGGCAAGAAGGTCGATCACGTCGTTCTGGACGGACCGACGGTGGTGCGGCTCGGCAGCGCCAACGGCGGGGTCGAGCTCTCGATCACCCCAGGCGAGGGCTGGAGCAAGCCGACCTCGGGCGATTCCCCAGCGCCCACCCACGCGAAGGTGTCGAACGTCCACCGGATCAAGCAGGACCGGATCCGGGTCGGCCGGCTGCCCGAGAACGACGTAGTACTCGAGGACGACCTGCTGGTCTCCCGCGAGCACGCCGAGCTGCGGCGAAGCGGCGCCGGCTGGCGACTGGCCGACCTGGGAAGCTCGAACGGCACGTATCTGAACGGTCAGCGAGTGGACGAGGCCGACGTCCGGCCGGGCGACCTGATCGGTGTCGGGCATTCGCTGCTGCAGCTGGTCGACGATCGGCTGGTCGTATACGTCGACACCGGGGACGTCGACTTCGCCGCCCGCGATCTCGTTGTGCGGACGTCCAACGGAAAGACGTTGCTGGACCACGTCAGCTTCGCTCTCAAGCAGCGAAGTCTGTTGGCGGTCGTCGGCCCGAGTGGGGCTGGAAAGTCGACGCTGCTCCGCGCATTGACCGGTTTCCGTCCGGCGGATTCCGGATCGGTCGAATACGGCGGCCGCGACCTTTACACCAATTACGAGGAGCTGCGGCAACGAATAGGTCTCGTCCCGCAGGACGACATTCTGCACCCCCAGCTGACCGTTCGACGAGCATTGTCGTTCGCGGCAAAGCTCCGCTTTCCGGCCGAGGTCTCGGAGCAGGACCGCGAACGGCGAATAGCCGAGGTACTGCATAGCCTCGGCCTGCGCGGACAAGCCAACCAGCGCATCACTGAGCTGTCCGGAGGGCAGCGCAAGCGCACCAGCGTCGCCCTGGAGCTGTTGACTCGGCCTTCCCTGCTCTTCCTCGACGAACCGACGTCCGGCCTCGACCCCGGCCTGGACAAACAGGTGATGGACACGCTCCGGGGGCTCGCCGACGCGGGCCGCACCGTCGTCGTCGTCACGCACAGCGTCGCAAACCTCAATGTCTGCGACCGCCTCCTGATCCTGGCGACGGGGGGCCGGGTGGCGTTCTACGGCCCGCCGAGCGAGGCGTTGGCCTATTTCGGGAAGGCGGACTTCGCCGAGGTCTTCCTCGAGCTCGACCGCGCGAAGGACATGGACTGGACCGGGCGGTTCCTCGCGTCGCCATTGCACGGGCAACACGTCGCCGCCGGCCTCGCCCGCTCGCGGCAAGCGCCCAGAACGGCGCACATGGGGCCGCGGCAGCAGTCGCCGTGGGCGCAGTTCGGCGTGCTGTGTCAGCGGTACCTGGCGGTGATCGCGGCCGACCGGCAGTACCTGATCTTCCTTGCCGCGCTTCCGCTGCTGCTCGCGCTCCTGGCCCGCGCCGTGCCGGGCGGGGAAGGACTGGATCCGGCCAAGGCCGAGTTCCGACAGGTGCTCCTGGTGCTCATCGTCGGCGGCGCCCTGATGGGCTCCGCGGCCGCCGTACGTGAGCTGGTCAAGGAGCGGGAGATCTATCGGCGAGAACGGGCGATCGGGCTTTCGCTGAACGCCTATCTCGGCTCGAAGCTCGCCGTGCTCGGGGTGATCACCGGGATCGAAGCGGTCGTGTTCACGCTGCTCGGGTTGGCCGGACGCAGCGTGTCGAGCGCAAGCGGCGCATCGGAAGGCGTCGCCCTGGGGTCAGCCGGCGTGGAGATCGTGATCGCCGTGGTCCTCGCGACCTTCACCTCGATGGTGCTCGGCCTGCTGATCTCCGCCCAGATCCAGAACGCGGACCGCGGCATGCCGATCCTCGTGCTGGTGGTGATGGTGCAACTCATCCTGTCCGGGGGCCTGTTCCCGGTGGAAGGACGTGCCGTCCTTGAGCAGCTGTCCTGGTTTGTCCCGGCCAGGTGGGCGTACGCGATGGGCGCGTCGACCGCCAACCTCGCCGCTGGGCCACCGCCGGTTGACGATCCGTTGTGGCGGCACGAAGCGGTCACCTGGTGGGCCGACGCGTTCATGCTGGGGGCGATCTCGATCGCCTTGATCCTCGTCACCGGGCTCCTGCTGCGCCGGCTCGACCCGCAACGATCCCGCGGACGCTGACGTGCTGCCGGAGCAGTTCGGGCCATACCGACTGGAGGAGTTGATCGGCCGGGGCGGGATGGGCGAGATCTATCGGGCGTTCGACACCGGGCTCTTCGCCATGCCACACGCGACGACCTCGTCGAGCCCGACCGGGAGACCGGGGACCAAATCGGAGGGGCGCGGAGTTGGCGAATTGACGTGAGCGTTCATCTGAGCCGCCGGTCCTGGTCCAGGAAAGGGCTGAAAACCGCTGAGCATTTCGAAAAGCACACAGGCTAGGGAGTAAACGTCGACCCGATGGTCACCGTCGCTACCGACGAACCGTTCCGGTGCCATGTAGTCGAAGGTTCGATCGGAACCCCCGCCGCTGTCATTCTTGTCGCCGCCGAGTCGCGGGCGATACCGAAATCGACGAGGTAGGCATGGGCCTTACCGCGAGCAGCGTCGGCGACCAGAGACGTTAGACGGCTTGACATCGCGATGGACCAAGCCCGCAGCGTGCGCGGCGTCGAGCGCGCCGGCCAACTGGCTCACGAACGCTACCGCCTGCGCCGGCGGAAAGGGGCCCGTGCCGCAATCGACGCGACCAAGATCAGCCCCGTGGACGAGCCGCATGTCGAGGTATAGCTTGGCCGTCGGGTTCCCCGTAGTCGTGAATCGGGATCACGTGCGGCTCACGTAGCCGTGCGACGATCTTCGACTGGCGGCGGACCGCGTCTTCAACACCTGGTCGTTGGCCAGTTCCGGGTCGAGCCGTTTCAGGGCCACGACGCGGTGCCTCTTGGTGTCGAAGGCCTCGTGGACCTCGCCCATTGCGCCGCGCCCGAGCAGCAGTTCCAGCCGATACGGCCCGAACGTCTGGCCGGCCACTGGGCCTCCTCGCAACCTAGTGTCCGGTGAGCGAGGTTCCTTGCCCGGATCCGGCGATCCCAGGTGGATGGTCACCGCAAGGCGGAGGAAAGGCCGATACCTGGTGGGCACCGGCCTGCGACGACAACGCAGCGGGGCGCCATCTGGGCGCCGAAGGCGGGTAAGCGAGTCACCTGGCTCCACGGGACCTAGGGCGCTCCCGATCGCCGGGGCAGCTCTCAGATCGTCGCAGAGCGCCGGGCGCGCCGGGCGCGCCGGAAGAGTTCGGTCCTGCGGAGATCAGCTTCGGGAGGGTTCCCGATTCAGGACCGATACGAATTGACCACTGCTCCAGGTAGCGATACTCCCAAAGCTAACGGCACGCTGTGCGTACCCGAACCAACGGGTAACCAACCTGATAATCACCTCGCGCGACTTCATCTACCTCGTTGACTTCGGGATCTCGCATGTCATCCGGAGTGCCACGACGGGAACGGCGCTCACTGCTACCGGCGCGACGGTTGGAACCATCGACAACATGGCCCTTGAGCGGTTCATTGGTCGCGCTGAGATCGACGCGCGAGCGGATGTCTACTCGCTCGCCTGTGTGCTCGACGA
>CAVZMB010000024.1:0-35877 GCA_963776255.1 uncultured Actinomycetota bacterium
AGGGGGTGGCGCCGGCCGGCTGGGCGCCGGCGGCAACCGGGGTCGGGCGGGTCAGGAGTCCGGCGCCGATCGCGGCCTGCAGCAGCCCCATGACGGTGACGCCGAGCGGCATCAGCGGTGTGAGGGCGATCGCCAGCATGGCCAGCGTCCACAGGCCGCAGGCGAGCAGGGCGGACGGCCGCCAGCCGTCCCAGAGCCGGGCGCGGCGGGCGGCGATGCCGGCGGCGGCCAGCCCGGCGCCGAGCAGGAGCGTGGCAAGCCCAAACATGCCGCCGAGCGCGCTGGCGGCGCCCTCGTCCCAGTGTTGGTCGCGGACGGCGATCGACGCGAGCTCGGCGAGGACGAACAGCGCCGTGCCGCCAAGCGCCACAGCGAGGCCGAGGCGCGCCGCGCGCGTGGGGCCGGCGACGCCGCTGTTGCGCAGTGCGGCGAGCCCGACGAGGCCGAGGCCGAAGGCGAGGGCCTCGACGAGGGAGACGGCGACGAGTTCAGCGCTCGTCCAGGGGTAGCTGAACATGTCGTCGCTGACCTGTGTCGAGGACTGCACGATCTGGCCGGCGATGCCGGCGATGGCGTGGATGATCGCTCCGGCGATCAGGGCAACGGCGGCCTTCTGCGTTGGGCGCATCTGGAGCTCCTTGGGAGTCGTTTGGGGGACTCCTGCGACGCTATGGGCCGCTGCCCGCCGGCACATCGGTGCGGCCGCTGATCGTGGCTACGCGTTAGCGCTGATCGCGCGCGGCGCTCAGGTGGGCGAGCACGGCGAGGACGCGGCGGTGGCCGTCCTCGCTCTGCGGGATGTCGAGCTTGCTCAGCACGATGGCGGACGTGGGCTTCGACCGTGCGCTCGCTGACGAACAGCCGCTTGGCGATCCCGCTGTTGGTCAGCCCCTCGGCCATCAGTCTGAGGATCTCCCGCTCGCGCTCGGAGAGCTCGGCGAGCGGCCCGTTGGCGCCCGGCGGCGCGATCAGCCGCCCGACGACCTCCGGGTCGAGCGCCGAGCCGCCGCGGGCTACGCGGTCGGCAGCCGCGAGGAACTCCTGCACCTCGAGCACGCGGTCCTTGAGCAGGTAGCCGAAGCCGCCGAGGCGCACGAGGTCGACGATGTGGGAGGTCTCGATGTGCTGGGAGAGCACGAGCACGCCGATATCGGGGTGCGCGTCCTTGACGGCCTTGGCGGCCCGGGCGCCCTCGTCGGTGAAGGTCGGCGGCATGCGGATGTCGAGCACGACGAGGTCCGGCCGGTGGCCGGCGACGGTGGCCAGCAGGTGGCTCGCGTCGCCGTGCGCGGCGACGACCTCGTGGCCGCCGTCGGCGAACAGCCGCTCGAGCCCGGCCCGCAGGAGCACCTGGTCCTCGACGATCACGACCCGCACGGCAGCTCCGCGATCAGGCGCGTGCCGGCCCCGCGCTCGCTCTCGATCCGCAGCGTCCCGCCGTGGGCGCCGACGCGGTCGCGCAGGCCGCTCAGCCCGGTGCCGTCACGCGGCGCTGCGCCGCCCACGCCGTCGTCGGCCACGCAGATGATGAGGCTGCCGTTGCGGCGCTGGGCGCTCAGTGAGACGCGCGAGGCGTGAGCGTGCTTCGTCGCGTTCGTGAGCGCCTCGCATGCGATGAAGTAGGCGGCGGTTTCGACACCGTCGGGGAAGCGCTCCAGGGTGGCGTCGACCGCCACGGGCATCCCCGTCCGGCTCGCGAGCTCGTGCAGCGCGGGCGCCAGGCCGGCGTCCAGCTGCGGCGGGCGCAGCCCGCGGGCCAGCTCGCGCAGCTCGCCGATCGCGTCGCCGATCTCCGCGAGCGCGCCCTCGAGCGTCTGGCCCGCCGCCGCCTCCGGCCCCAGCTCGTGTTGGGCGTGCCGCAGCGCCAGTCCGATCGAGACGAGCCGCTGCTGCGCGCCGTCGTGCAGGTTGCGCTCGATGCGCCGACGCTCGGCGTCGCCCGCGGCGACGATGCGCGCCCGCGAGGCGGCGACCTCGTCGAGCTGGCGGCGCAGCTCCGTGCGCAGGCGGGCGATCTCGATCGCCAGTCCGGCGGCCTCGACCACGCGGCGCAGCAGCTCGGGGCGCTCCTGGGCGCCGGGGTCGTGCAGCACGATGCCTAGCCGCGTGCCGGCGCGCTCGATCGGCGTGCGCTCGCGCGCGTCGCCCGGCGTGTCGACCGTCGGGCCGCCGCGCACGTTGACGTAGCCGCCGCCCTCCGGCAGCAGGAAGCGCAACTCGAGCCGCGCGTCGCCGAGCACGTCGCGCAGCAGCTGCTCGACGTTCTCGGGCGCCGCTGTGCCCGCGCGCACCTGCTCCAGGAAGGCGGCCACGCGGTGCAGCGCGTCGTAGCGGGCGCGGTTGAAGCGCCGGTCGACCGCGTCCTGCAGACGGGCGCGCAGCGGCCGGAACGCAAGCGCGACCGCGAGCGTGGCAACGCCCGTCGCCGGCGCCGACCCGCTACCCAGCGCCACACCGAGCAGCAGCGCGATCGCCGCGTAGGCGGCGCCCAGCAGCAGGGTAAGGGCGCCGTAGACCAGGGCCCGGTTGATGACGACGTCGATGTCGTAGAGGCGGTGGCGCAGGATCGCGACGCCGGTGGCGAGCGGGAACGCGATGAACACGGCGCCCCAGACGGCCATGCGCCACTGATCGTCCCCGGCCCAGATCATCCACGACCCCATGAGCACGACCGTCGCGGCGCCCGCCACGGTGCACACCGTCAGCACCCATTTGAGCTGCTGACGCTCGTCACCGCGCGCTCCGCGCAGCCGCAGCGCGAGGGCGCGAACGCCCAGTCCCAGTGCGAGGAAGGTCGGCAACCAGCAGAAGCCGTTGAGCTCGTCCATCACCTCGCGCGTGCCGGGCACGCCGAGCGGGTTGGACACCGGGTCGAAGGGCGCGTCGAACGGGCCCGGGCGCAGCACGGCCGAGACGACGAAGCCGACGATCGCGAGGCCGGACATGGCGGCGACCGGGCGCCAGCGGCGCGAGGGCAGGCGCCCGTCGGGGAACAGCAGCAGCGAGAGGCCCATCAACGGCACGATCGCCTGCCCCCAGCCGATTGCGGCGGTGGCGAGCCCGGGGACCTCCCCGCCCTGCGCGTAGAGGCCCCAGCTCGCGTACGAGTAGGAGAGGCCGCTGAGCGCGAGCAGCAGGCCCAGGACCGCGAACAGCCAGCCGACCAGGTGCCCCGGCACGCGCGACACGATCAGCGCGCCGACCGTCGCGTACGCGAGCGCGAGCATCAGCCACACAGCGCCGCTGACGCCGCCGAACAGGTCCTCGGGTAGCGGCCGCCCAGGCCCGAGCACGAGGAACACCGCCGCCGCGGCGGCCACGGCGACGGTGAGCCCCCACAGGAGCGCGACGGCGGGGCGGACGCTTTCGCGCACGATCCGGCGATCATCTCAGCGCGCGGGCCGGCGCGGCAACCGTGCCGGCACGGCGCGGCCGTCAGTGCCAGCGCGTAGGCCGGCCCCGTGCTGCCACCGATGCGCGGGCGCCGCCGCGGCGGATACCGTCGCGCCATGTCGTCAGCGACGCAGCCCCTGCCGCCCGCGCGCCGCATCGGCGGGGTGGCCGCGCTGCGGCGCGGCGCCGCCTGGCTGCACCTCGCGCTCGCGCTGGCGATCGCGCTCGGCGTCTTCCTGCAGGTCTATCTGATCGGCGCCTACATCTTCGGCGCCGGTAGCGATGCGCTCGACGCGCACACCACCGTGGGCTTCACCGTCCATGCCCTGGAGGTGCTGCTCTTCCTCGTCGCGCTCGTCGCGTGGCTCCCGCGCGCCGACGTCGGCCTTTCGCTGCTGATGGCGCTGCTCGGCACGACGCAGATCGCACTCGCCGACGCACACGGCTGGACGGGCGGGCTGCACCCGCTCGGGGCGCTCCTCGTGCTCGTGCTCGCCGCCGCGATCGTTCGCCGCGACCTTCAGCGTCGCCGCACCGCGCCGGCATAAGCGCCGCGCGACGTGCGATCGCTGCGCTGCGGCGTCAGTGGTAGCGCTGAGTCAAGTTGCGCGTCCGCCCCGATGCGCGCGGCGTGGCCGCCGCTTAGCGTCGCCGCCACCAAACGAACGACCGGAGGAGGCGGCCATGTCGTCTCTGACCGTGGGAGGCGACATGGACGAGTCACGAGCACTTCAGCGCACGGGATGGGCGGGCGCCGCTTCGGTCGTGCTGCTCGTCGTTGGGGTGGCGCTGTGCGTGCCGGTCGGCGTCGACGACCCAGGCATGTCGGACGCCGCCATTCTCGAGAGGCTCGACGACGGCGCGCGGCAGGCCGCCGCCGGCATCGGGCTGCCGGTGCTCGGCGCGGGGATCGCGCTGCTGCTCTGGTTCGCCATCGGGCTGCGGCGGATGCTGGACCGGCTGTCCGGCGGCGATCCGCTCGCGCAGGCGATCGTGCCGGCGGCGGCGCTGCTCGGCGGGCTGATGATCACAGGGGTGTCGCTCGACGTGTCGAGCGCGTTCACGGCATGGTCGGACGAGTTCACCCCCGACCCGGACACCGCCCGCGTGCTCGGCACGGCGGGGCTCGTCGTCGCGCTCACCGGGCTGACCGGCGGCGCGGCGCTGGTCGCCGTGACGACGCGGATCGCCCAGCAGGCGCGCGCCCTGCCGACGTGGGCCGTCTGGGTGTCCTACGCCGTCGCCGTGCTGTGCTTGTCCAGCTTCTGGAGCGGGGGCATGGCGTCCGTGGCCTTCGCGCTGTGGCTCATCGGCGCCGTCATCGGGGTGCTGCGCGCGGCGCGGCGGACACCGCCGGCGCCGGCGGTCCCGGCGCAGGGCACACCGGCTCCGGAGGCGGCCCGCACGCCCCCGACCGCCACCAGCGGCTGACGCCCAGCCGACGGTCACATGGAACCGGCCGTCTCCGGCGAGCGTGGTCGGACGCTCGCTTGGGACGACGAGCAGTCGCGCGGTCAGCCCGTCGTGTCGTAAGTGGACGGTTATCTCGATCAGGCCGCCCAGGATCGTGGTCAAGCCGCCGAGGAAGGTCAGCGGCGGCGTCATCTCGGTGCGCTCGGCGTACAGCGAGGCGAACCCGAAGGCGAGCACCGCTCCCAGGTAGATCGGGACGAACCAGAGCAGCCGGAGCAGCGAGGGCGGATCGGTCGGCGCCGTGAAGCGGTCCCTGGTCGCACCAGGGCCAGCGACCATCCCGACGCAGAACACCACGGCGATCGGGTGCGGCCCCTTCAACAGGTGGGTCACCGCGCCGAGGGCGAACAGCGCGACCGCGATCCGCCAGGCCGCCCGTTTGCCCTTGGCGAGCTGGTTGGCCAGCAGGATCAGCAGCAGCCCGACGATCACCGAGACCACGTGCCCGGCGATCTCGAAACCGAACGGCGCGAACACGAGCTCGAGCGGCAGGACGCGGTCGTGCATCCCCGGCAGCAGCGCGAGCAACTGCAGCACGCCGCCGATCGCGGTCAGGACGGCCAGGGCGCGGAGCGGTCGGCGGGACCGCTGCACCGCGGGCGCCGCCGCGCCGTCGCGCGGCGGTGGGAGCGGGGCCACGGACCCGGGCGATGCGCCGACCCGGGGTGCCGGCAGCGGGGTGGGCGGCACGAGCTGGCGCGGACCGCCGTGCGGCCCGGTCCCCGGCGGCGGCGCGAACTCCGGGCGCAGCGTCGGGAACAGGATCACCTCGCGGATCGAGTCGACGCTGGCCAGCAGCATGATCAGCCGATCGATGCCGATCCCGATGCCGCCGGTCGGCGGAAGGCCGTACTCCAGCGCCCTGATGTAGTCCAGGTCGACGTCGCCGGCCTCCGGGTCGCCACCCTGCTTGGCCCGTGCCTCGTCCTCGAACGCGGCCAGCTGCTGCACCGGGTCGTTCTGCTCGCTGTAGGCGTTGCACAGCTCGAACCCGGCGACCAGCAGCTCGAACCGCTCGACGTAGTCCGGGTCGTCGCGGTGCGCCCGGGCCAGCGGGGACACCTCCCGCGGGTAGTCGATGCAGAACAGCGGCCCGGTGACCTCGTGCTGCACCTTCTCGTCGTAGAGCTCCTTCATCAGCCGCCCGGAGCCCCAGCTGCGCTCCCAGCCGACGTGCTGCTCGTCGAGGATCTTGCGTGCGTCGTCGACCGGCATGCCCGGGGTGCATCGTCGCCCCGGTGTGCTGCTTGATCAGGTCCGCCATCCGCACCCGCGGCCACGGCGCACGGAGGTCGATCTCGTGGCCGCCGCTGTGCACGGTCAGCTGCTCGCCCAGCGCGGCGCGGGCCGCGTCGGTGATCAGCCCCTCCACCAGGTCCATCATGTCGCCGTAGTCGGCGAAGGCCTGGTAGGCCTCGAGCATGGTGAACTCCGGGTTGTGCCGGGTGTCGATGCCCTCGTTGCGGAACACCCGGCCGATCTCGAACACCCGCTCCATCCCGCCGACGATCAGCCGCTTCAGGTGCAGCTCCAGGGCGATCCGCAGGTAGAGGTCGATGTCCAGCGCGTTGTGGTGGGTCACGAACGGCCGGGCGGACGCGCCGCCCTGGATGGTCTGCAGCACCGGGCCCTCGACCTCGGTGAACCCGCGCTCGATCAGGTTGCCTGCGGATGGCGGCGATCGCGGTGTGCCGGATCCGGAAGATCTCCCTGGTGCGCTCGTTGACCTCGAGGTCGACGTAGCGCTGCCGGTAGCGGGTCTCGGTGTCGGTCAGCCCGCGGTGCTTGTCCGGCAGCGGCAGCAGCGCCTTGGCGAGCAGCTCGAAGTCCTGCACGGCGACCGAGAGCTCGCCCCGGCGGGTGGTCATCACGGCGCCCTCGACGCCGACCCAGTCGCCGCGGTCCAGCTCGTCGAACTCGGCGTGCCGCGGCTCGCCGAGGGTCGCGGTTTCCACGAAGAGCTGGATGGTGCCGGTGCGGTCGCGCAGGGTGGCGAAGCTCAGCCCACCGTGCCGGCGGATCAGCATGATCCGGCCCGCCACCCGCACCCGGTCCGTGGTGCGGGTGTCCGGCGGCAGGTCGCCGTGCGCGGCCCGGACGTCGGCGGCGGAGTGATCGACGGCGTAGCGGAACGGGTACGGGTTCGCGCCGCGTTCGCGGATCGCTTCGATCTTCGCCCGGCGGTACTCGCGCTGGTCCCAGTGATCGCAGCCGTCCGGGCACGTCCTTCGGTGCTCGCCGCCGTGATCGTCACGGATCGCTTCCGGACACACGGCGATCACCATAGTGCGCTTTCCGGCGGTGAACGATCATTCCGCCGGACGTTCACACCGCGGCGCGCACCTCGCTACGTAGCTCCCACAGGCCAGCGCCGACCAGCACCAGCGCCGCGCGTCGCGGTGAGCATCAGGTTCGACAGATCGCCGGCGAGTGGGACCAGCGCGACGAGCACGGCCGCGGCGACCAGCCGCGAGATCGCGACGCGCCGCCACAGCGCCTGTTTGAACAGCGCGTGACCGATCAGGAACAGCGCCGGACCACCGAGGATCAGTAGCGCGGTGCCGAGGGTCGCCGGATCGGTCGGATGCTCGATCGTCAGCTCGCTCCCCGCCGCGTGGATCACGATGCCGGCCACCATCGGGATGTGCAGGTAGGTGTAAGCCGTCAGGCCCAGCCGCCCGGGATCGGACGCGGATGCGATCAGCTGCGCCGCCGCCTCCTCGGCGCGGTCGAAGTAGATCCACCACAGGGCGGCGGTGCCGACGAATGCCGCTACGAACGCGACGGCGGTGCCGGCCGACACCGGCAGCGCGGCGGTCTCCGAGCCGATGATCAGGATCGACTCGCCAAGCGCGATGATGATGAACAGGTAACTGCGGTGCGCCATGTGCTCGCCGGCGATCGTGTAGTCCGACGGCCGTGCGCGACCGAGGCCGGGCACCGGGAACCCGATCCACATCACCACGTAGCTGGCCACGACGGCGATGAGCCACAGCGCGAAGCGCAGGTCGCCGGGTACCAGTCCGCCGACGATCCAGAACACGCCGATCGCGCAGAGCCACACCAGCACCCGGATCGGGATCGGGCGCAGCGGATCCCCGCGGGTCGCGAAAAGGTGGAACAACGTCACGGCCAGCTGAATCGACACCAGCGCGACCGCGAAGGCAAGGCCACGGTCGGTGAAGGCGCTCCGGCAGCGACGCCGACATGACCAGGCTGCCGAACGCCAGCCCGATCATCAGCAGTTGCACCGGCCTGCCGCTGCCGGTCCAGGTAGTTGGTGATCCAGGTGATCTGGATCCACACCACCCACACCGCCAGCAGCAGCAACAGCGTCTCTGCGGCGCCCCGCCAGGACAGGTGCTCGATCAGGTAGTGGGTGAGCTGGGTGACCGCCAGCACGTAGACCAGATCGAAGAACAGCTCGACCGGGCGAACACCGCCTTGGGCGCTGCGCCGTAACAGTCCCCCGCGTGATGCATCGCTCGGCGACACCCGGACACTCTGCCGGAGCGCCGCCGTTGTGAACAGGGTTCTCGGCGAGCGGGGGCTGCGGCCGTCGCGGCGGGGTCAGCGCACGAGCACGGGCACCCGCTGTACGGCGTTGTTGCCCATGCCCTGGTAGTTCCACTCCGGCTCGAGGGGCTGCACCGCGCCGCTGCTGTCGGTCGCCCGGCAGGTCAGCTCGTGCTCACCCGGCGTCGCGGTCCAGTCCGCACTCCAACCGCGCCAGGCGAACTCGCCGAGCGGCGGGTGCAGGACGGCGTCGCTCCACCGTCCGTCGACCCCGATCTCGACCCGCTCGATCGCGCCGTGCCCGGACCAGGCCCGGCCGTGCACCGGCACCACACCGGCATCCACGATGCGATCCCTGGTGAAGAAGTCGGGCATCCCCGGCGGGACCATCAACGCCCTGACCCGGATCCGGTTCACGGCCGATCCGGGGTCGTCGGCGTCCGCCTGGTACCGGTAAGCCACGGCCTGCTGGAACCCCTGGTACGGCTCGGCGACGGCCTCCACCCGGTCCAACCACTTCACGCTCGTCATCCCGTACCAGCCGGGAACCACGAGGCGTAGCGGGTAGCCGTGCTGCACGGGTAGCGGTGCGCCGTTCATCTCGTAGGCCAACAGCACTTCCGGCCGGGTCGCGTCGGCGATCGAGAGGCTCCGGCCGTAGTCGTGCTCGTCGTCGCCCTGCACGCCGCGGTCCGCGCCGAGGAACACGATCTCCACCGCGGACCGGTCCAGCCCGGCCTCGGCGAGCAACGGCGCGAGCGGCGCGCCCGTCCACTCCGCGGTACCGATCGCCTCGCCGAGCCACGGCTGGGACAGCGGCCGCGGGCTCAGGCCGGCCCGCCCATTGCCGGCGCACTCCATCGTCACCGGCAGGCTGCGCCGCGGCCGAGACCGCAGCTCGTCCAGGGTCAGCTCCATCGGCGTTCCGACCAGGCCACCGAGCCGCAGCCGCCAGGTCGACGAGCGCCGCGCGGCTCCACCTACCGGTGCAACAGGAAGTAGACCAGCAGGGCTGCGGCGGCAGCGAGGAGCAGGCCGATCCAGCCGCTGAGCATCGGACGCCGAAACCACGGCAGGGCGACGTCCAGCGACACTCGCCCGGGCCCGGCGAACAGCAGGCCGGTGGCCATCGCGCCGAGCAGCACGTCCAGCTCGATGCCGGCCGGGTTGTTCGGCTGCACGAAGTACCCCAGTGAGTACTTCACCAGCACCGCGTTGATCACTATCCCGAGCAGTGCCGCCGCGGCGAGCGGCGTGAAGAGCCCGACGATGATCAGGCCGCCGCCGATCAACTCGGTGAGCCCGACCACCAAGGCCAGCGTGGTGGACCGGACGTAGCCATAACCGGCCAACCCCTCGGCCAGCCCGGCGACTCCTGGGCCGCCGTAGAGGCTGTACACGACCTGCAACCCGTGCGCGACGAACGTGCCGCCGAGCGCCAACCGGATGATCAGCAGGCCGAGGTCCGACCCGCCGTTGGAGATCGTGCGCCGCCTCCTCGGCGCCGCGGCACCCATGTCTGGTGTGGTGTCCAGCACCGCCGTGCCGTGGTCGTACGGCGGTGGGTAGCCCCCTGCTGTCATGGGCGTTGAGGGTAGCGATCGTTGTCGGCGGCGACCGGGATTCGGCGGGCGGCTCGCCGCAGCAGAAGACCGACGGCCCACGCTGGTTCGTCTCACCACTTTCGTCCCGACACCCTGATCCAACGCCGGCGCGTCCCAACACTGGCGCCTCACGGCCGCGCGCCTACCGTTCGACGACGTGTCCGTGCCGGTGCGCAGCCGAAACGCAGGCCGGGCCAGGCTGGCTCGGGCCGTGCTCGCCGCCGTGCTGGTGCTGGTCTGCGTCGCCGCCACCGGGTGCGCCACGTTCCCGGAGGCGGGGGCGCGGGAGTGGCGGGAGAAGCTCGACCCGCGCGCGGCCAACCCTCCGCCGGAGCCGCAGCCGGGCGCGCCGGGCGGGGGCGCACCGGGCGAACCCGGGCAGCCGCCGGGGCCGCCCGAACCGCCCACCGGGTGCAACGACCCGGACCCGCAGGTGATCGAGACCTGCCTGGACCCGGTCTCCGCGGTGGCGCCGTTGCCGGACGGGCGGACGGCGCTGGTCGGCGAGCGCGTTACCGGCCGGGTGCTGCGGGTGGAGCGCGACCAGGAGCCGCAAGTGGTCGCCACTATCTCGGTCGACGCCGCCACCGGCGGTGGGCTCACCGGCCTGGTGCTGTCCCCCGGCTACCGCTCGGACAACCTGATCTATGCCTACGTCACGACCGGCACCGACAACCGGGTGGTGCGGATCGCGCCGAACGAGCCGCCCGAGCCGGTCCTCAGCGGCATCCCGCGCGGACCGGCGAACAACGGCGGGGCGCTGGCCGTCGACCGGGACGGCAACCTGCTCGTCGCGACCGGCGACGCCGGTTCCGCCCAGGCGCCGACCTCGTTGGCCGGCAAGCTGCTGCGCATCGACACGCTGGGCCGGCCGGCGCCGGGGAACCCGGATGCCGCCTCTCCGATCCACAGCAGCGGGCTGCGCGCACCTGGCGGGGTGTGCATCGAGCGAGCCAGCGGGACGATCTGGCTCACCGACCGGCTGGCCGACCGCGACGTGCTGCACCGGGTCGCCGCCGGCCCACTCGGCGCACCGGCCTGGAGTTGGCCGGACCGGCCCGGGGCGGCCGGCTGCGTGGCCGGGGCCGGGCTGCTCGCGGTGGCGCAGAGCGGCACCGCCTCGCTCTACGTGCTGCACCCCGCGCCCGGCGGCTCGTTCACCGGTCAGCCGGAGACGATGTTGGCCGGCATGTACGGGCGGCTGTCCCCCGCCGGGCTCGGGCCCGACGGACTGCTGTGGCTCGGCACGGTGAACAAGGGTGGTGGCGGCGGCACCGTCTCCAGTGACGACCGGGTGATCCGGATCCAGCCTCCGGTGGGCGGCGGCTCCAAGGCGTAGCGAGCCCGACCGGGCCGGCGGCCGCGGCGGCCCGATCGGGCACATTTCGATGTCCGGACGTCCCTGATCCGGCTCATCGGCCGGCGGACCGGAGGATGCTGGCCCGGTGGACGGTCCGGACCGGGCGAAGCGCCGACCGCGGGATCGCGTCCGCCGGGTGCGGCACAGCCCCGAGGAGCTGATCCCGACCCTGCTGTCGGCGGCCGGCAACCAGGCCGTCGGCTCGCTCATCGTGCAGCGGGACGACCGCGACGTCATGATCGACAAGTACAGCCGGGAGCTGGCCAACGGCGCATGGGACGCGGCGGCCATCACGCTCGGCGGGTTCAACAACCCGGACATCGACCGGATGCTGCGAGAGAAGACCCAGCCGTTCCAGCTGGCCAACCTGCGTGCCGCCGCCAGCCGGCTGTGGGGCAGCGGGGACGCGCGGCTGCTGGCGGCCATCGACAAGCTCGTCGCCGCGCGGGCCCCGAAGCGCGGCGAGGAGGTCAAGGCCTTCAAGACCCTGTTCGCCGCGTGCGTCGCGGCCGGTGACTACGAGCAGGCCACCACCGTTCTCAAGAACGTCAACGACGCCGACCCCGCGGCTGCCCGAGCCGCGGTCAAGGCGGTCAAGCTCGCCGACGGCAAGCCCGACGTCACCAGGCTCTCCCTGCTGAAGACCCGGGCGATCGCCGCGCTCGGCCCTGCCGCGGGCTTCGTGAGCGTGCTGGTCGACCCCATCCTGGGCACCGCCGCCGCCGGCAAGGCGGCGACGGAAGGCAACATCGCCAACGTGATCGCGACCCGGGACTGGGCGAAGCTGGTCAGCCTCGTCCCGAGCATGAGCGTCGCCGATCGGCAGCTGGCCGCCTACCGGGTCCGGCGCACTGCCATGCCGGCCGCCGTCGCCGGGATCGCCGCGACAAACCCCGGTGGCCCGGTGGTGATCCCGGAGTTCAGCAACGCAAACGACGGCAAGGTG
The DNA here is from genome assembly GCA_963776255.1 of uncultured Actinomycetota bacterium. Classification (GTDB taxonomy): domain Bacteria; phylum Actinomycetota; class Actinomycetes; order Mycobacteriales; family Pseudonocardiaceae; genus Pseudonocardia. The sequence continues at coordinate 12,293 of CAVZMB010000024.1, forward strand.
GCCGACCCGGCCACGCTGTTCGCCCAAGCGCAGGTGTGGCCGATCGAGCAGTTCATCGCGGCGTTCGAGCACCGCTGGGCCGCCGACGTGGAGGGCATCTGGGGCCGCGAGTCGCTGCGCAAGGTGTGGTCGCAGCTGGACCGGCTGCCGCCGGAGCACGTCAAGCCGGGCATGGCGGTGACCCTGTTGACCGGGGTCGAGGGCCGGGTCAGCAGCGAGTCGACGCACACCGTCGAGGTCGCCCAGGGCGCCCCGATCGAGGGCGCCGTGCGGCACGAGGTCGGGCACGCCCTGCACGAGAACAACCCGGGCGTCGTCGACGGCTGGCTGGGCAAGATGGGCTTCAAGGAGCAGGGCGAGGGCATCAACGGCGTGCTGGCCCTGATCAAGGCGCTCGGCGGGTTCCCGAAGACCTACGTCGACGCGGCCGGGAAGCGCCGGCCGTTCGGCGAGGGCGAGCGGCACACCATCGAGGTCATGCTGCAGAACCACACCGGTACGACCAGCACGTTCAAGGCCGGCGCCGAGCTGCCGAAGACGACCGGGACGTCCCTGGTCAACCTGCTGTGGGCGGCGATGCCCGCCGCGGTGCGGCAGTGCTTCCAGCTCTCCGCGGACAGCTGGTACATGCATTTCACCGAGTTCCCGGAGGGAACCGGCGGCGCGTGGTTCTGGAACCACTACTACGGCAAGGCCTACTCGATGTCGCGGAAGGTGCGCTCGGTCGTCGGCGCGTCCGGCGATCCGTACGGGGCGATGTCCGACAAGGAGTTCTTCGCCGTCTGCTACGAGAACTACTTCAAGAGCGCCACCAGCACCGGCCCGCCGGTCTACGGCGGCACCATGCCGCCCGACGTGGCGAAGTTCCTCGCCGACAACTTCCTGCCGCCGACCCCGTCCTCGCCGAAGAAGAACAAGGCGAACATCAAGTGAGCACGTTCCGCCCGGCCGACGTGCCCTGTCCGGGCTGCGGCTTCGCGCTGCCCACGATGGTGCTGCGCAGCGTGCGGATCCGGCTGCTGCCGGCGGTCCGCGAGGACGTGCTCGCGGGCCGCCACGGCCGGCTGACCTGCCCGGTCTGCCGCACCACGATCCAGGTCGAGGTCCCGTGCGTGTACCTGGACACCGTTCGCGGGCAGTACTTCGGCGTGGCGCTGCCGAGCGAGGAGGCCGACGCGGCGGCGGTGCGGGCCCGCCACGTCGCCTCCTACGACGAGGCGATCACCGCCGGTCCGCCGCCCGCACAGCAGATCGGTGCCGGGATGCACCACCGGCTGGTGTTCGGCGCCGCCGCGCTTCGCGAGAAGCTGCTGCTCGCCGACGCCGGGATCGACGACCGCTGCGTCGAGGCGGCCAAGCTCGCCATGATGGCGGAGCTGGGCGTGCAGCCGGGCTCGCAGCGTTGGCGGGTGGAGGCGGTGTTCGACGGCGGGCACCTGATGTGCCGGCTCGCCGACGGCGACATCGAGCTGTTGCCGGCCGGATACCGGCCGGCACCGGAGGCGGTGGCCGACGTGGCGCCGTGGCTGACCGACGAGTGGCTGGTCGACGCGTCGGTAGGGCTGGCGTTGGTGGGCTGACGCCAGGTCAGAACTGATCGTCGCCGGTCAGCTCGTGCTCGTACTCGTCGGCGCGCTCCATCACCAACCGGAACGGCCGGTCGAGATCCAGCACGCTGACCTCGTCCAGTGGCACCGCGTGCTGGAACAGCGCGACGCCGTCCACCACCGCCGCACCGCCGACCACCGAGGTCCCGGCCAACTCGAGCAGCCGCCGGAGGTCGATCTTGTCCGCCCAGCCGACCGGGGAGGAGATGGAGATCCACCGGTGCCCGTCCGGGCCCACCACGTGGTGCACCGAGACCTGTTGGGTGCGGTCGTCCTTGGTCGGCAGGTTGAAGCGCACCCAGCTGTCGGTCTGCTCGAGGACCTCGTACCGGGTCCGCACGAAGTCGATCAGGTCGATCCAGGTGGCCACGTGCTCACCTCTCGCTCGGCCGGCGGTCACGGCTGGCGGTCCCGACCCTATCCCCCGACGTCATGGTGGCTTTCACTGCATTGAGTGCAGTGCAAGCCACCACGACCGCGTTCTCGCCGGCCGGTCAGCGGAAGGTGAGGATCGAGGCGGTGAAGCCGTGTACGTGGTTCTTCTTGCCGACCGGGCCGATCTCGCCGGCGGCGAAGAACCCGGCGACGCCGCTGACCCCCAGCTGTTTTCGCACCGCGAGCACGTCGTGATCCGCGTTGGGGAACATCGCCTTGCCCCGGCCGTTGCAGGAGAACAGCAGCGCGCCGGCCACGTCGCCGCCGGCCCGGAACCCGGACAGCAGCTCGGACAGCTCCGCGTCGGCCGCGTCCGCGTCGCGCACCTGGAATCGGACGGTCTGCCCGACCTCGACCCGCTCGGCGACCGCCACCGCTCCGGCCCGGTCGCTCACCCCGAGCACGCCGCGGATCAGGAAGTCGCCGCGGCCGTGCTCGTCGGCGTACTCGTCCATCGCGATGCCGAGCTGCAGCCCGTTCGCAACCATCTCCTGCTCCTCGGGAGGCAGGTCGGAGACGATCTCGGCCAGCTTGGAGAACGCCGGCGTGTTGGCCAACCCGAGCAGCAGGTTGCGCTGTGCGTCGGTGACGATCATGGTCGGCCCGATCGGCCGGCAGCCCTGGCTGACCACCGTGCGCGCCTGCACGGCGCCGCCGAGCAGCAGGCCGACCGCACCGGACTCGTACACCTCGCCGTTGCTGAACAGCTTGGTCGAGCCGCGCCCGCCCGGCCCGCTGGCCATCCCGCCGATCAGCGGCAACCACGGGTCGAGGTCGTTGGAGCGCCGCACGAACTCGGTGACCGGGAACGTGTACGGGTCGGCCAGCAGCACCGCGACCTGGTCGTCCGGCTCGGCCTCCGGGTAACCCGACACGGTGTCCCCGGCGACGGTCAGCCGGAAGGAGCTCCGAGTGGCGCCGGGCAGCGCCGCGGCCCATGCCGCCACCGCGCCGACCGGTTCCGACGCCGACCCGCCGCCCAGCTCGACGCCCCGGCCGCCGCCGATCACACCGCCCGCGCTGCAGCCCAACGTGCTCGCCGCGCCGCTGACCTCCATCGCCCGCCGCCCCGCGTCCGCGATCACGTCGGGGTCCGGGCCGGATACGAACACGCAGAGCAGGTCGGGCCGATGCCCGTCGAGGGGTGCGACCGCCTCGGCTACGGCCGACTCCGCCGCCGCCACCAGGTCGGCGCCGACCGCCAGACCATCACCGCACTTCATGCCCCTATTGTCGCTCACGTAGGCAGCAGCGCATCGCGGTGACGCAACACGGAAGCCGCCCGGGTCCGCCCGACGAGCCCGGCGACACCCACCAGCCGCCCGGCCCGGTGGTAACCGAGCACCAGCTCCCCGGCGTGCTCTGCGTCCTGCGCCGACGGCAGCGCCCGTACGTCGGCCAGCCCGAGGTCCGGCCGGCCCACCGACTGCACCCGAAACTCGTACTGGTCGCTCCAGAAGGTCGGCACCGGCGCGAACGGGGTGTCGTCCGGTTCGGCGGCCCCGAGCTCGGCGGCGACCGTGCGGGCCGCCCGCCGTGCGGTGTGCCCGGGCACCGACCAGTGCTCGATGCGGGCCGGTTCCGGGCCGAACAGCGGGTTGGGGAAGCGCGCGACGTCGCCCACCGCCACCACCGGCGGCGCACCCTCCGGCCCACCGACCGCCAGCAGGGCGTTGTCGCAGAGCACGCCGTCGGAAAGGTCCAGCCCGTTGCCGGCCAGCCAGTCCACGTTCGGCACCGACCCGACCGCCTCGACGACGACGTCGGCCGGCAGCAGGTCGCCGTCCGGCAGCAGCACCCCACGGGCACGGTCGGTCCCGGTGAACCCGGTGAGGGTCTGCCCGAGCCGCCACCGCACGCCGCGCTCGGTGTGCCGGCGCCGCACCTCGGCGCCCAGTTCGACGCCGAGCGCGCGCTCCATCGGCTCGTCCTCCGGCGCCAGCACTGTCACCGCGCAGCCCAGGGTGCGCGCGGTGGCGGCCACCTCGCAGCCGATGAACCCGGCCCCGACCACGACGACCTCGGCGCCGGGCCGCAGCACGGCACGCAGCGCGACGGCGTCGTCCAGGGTTCGCAGCACGAACCGCCCGGCGGTCGGCCCCGGCAGCCGCAGCCGCCGGGGGCGCAGGCCGGTGCACACCACCAGCGCGCCGAACCCGATCGGCTCGCCGTGCTCCGGCACGACCAGTCCGGCGGCCAGGTCGGCGCCGACCGCCGGCGTGCCCAGCCGCCACACCACGTCGGCGGCCTCGCTGCGCACCCGCAGCGCGACCGCCTCGTGGCTGGGGCCCTCCGCCAGTGCCGCCTTGGACAGCGGCGGGCGGGTGTAGGGCCGGTGCGGCTCGGCGCCGAGCACCACGATCTCGCCGGAGTAGCCGGCCACCCGAAGCTGCTCCGCACTGCGCAGCCCGCCCAGCCCGGCACCGACCACCACGACCCTGCGGATGGGTCCCACTGCCTTGCGACGTCCCAGTGCCTTGCGACGTCCCAGTGCCTTGCGACGTCCCATTGCCTTGTGAGGTCATTGGGTGGCGCGCCGGATGAGGTGCATCGCGACGTCCACCGAGTGCTCGCGCACCGCGCGGCGGCCACCGGGCAGCACCGGATCCCGGGCCAGCACCCGCCCGTCCACGGTCGTGACGCAGAAGCAGACGTACCCGACCGGCTTGAGCTCGGTGCCGCCGCCGGGACCGGCGATCCCGGTCACCGCGCAGCCGATGTCGGCCCCGAACCGCGCCCTCGCCCCGTCGGCCATCGCGCGGGCCACCTGCGGGGAGACGGCCCCGTGTTCGGCGATGAGCTCCGCGGGCACGCCGAGCAGCTCGACCTTCGCCTCGTCCGAGTAGGCCACCACGCTGCCGGCCAGGTAGTCCGAGGACCCGGGCCGGTCGGTGAGCCGGGCGGCCAGCAGCCCGCCGGTGCACGACTCGGCGAGCCCGAGCCGCCGCCCGGCCAGCCCGGCGGCGACCAGGTCGTCGGTGGTGGAGCCGTCGCTGCTGATCAGGTTGCGGGCATGCCGAGCGGTCAGCTCGTCGACCACCCGCTGCGCGGTGTGCTCGGCCAGCGGCCGATACCGGATGTCGATCTCGAGCTCGGAGCGGCGCAGGCAGGTGGTGATCTCGACCGGGGACAGGTCCATCCGGGTCGCGAGGTCGCGCAGCGTCTCGGCGATCTCGGACTCCGGCAGCCCGAACAGCCGCAGCTCCACGGTCTCCAGCGGCGGCGCCCGCTTGAGCAGCTCGCGCACCGGCTCGGCCGAGAGCGCGGCCGGCCACATGCCCTGCAGCTCGGGCGGCGGCCCGGGCAGCACGATCACCACCGGACCGTCCTGCCTGACCACGACCAGCCCGGGCGCGGTGCCCACCGGATCGAGCTGGACCGCCCCGCGAGGCACTGTCGCCTGCTTGCGCACTCCGGCCGCCATCGCCTCCCGGTTCCACCCGGTGTTCGCGGCGAGCCGGGCGACGATCTCGGCGATCTTGCGGGCCAGCGCCTCGTCGAACTCCAGGTCGACCCCGGCGAACCGGGCCACCGCCTCGGTGGTCAGGTCGTCGGCGGTCGGCCCGAGCCCGCCGCTGGTGATGACGAGCTGGCAGCCGCGCCCGGCGTGGAACTCCAGCCCGGCCAGCAGGTCGTCCGGCCGGTCGCCGACGGTCAACACCTGGGCCGCCTGGATTCCGAGCTCGCCGAGCCGCTCGGCCAGCCACGGCCCGTTCGCGTCGGTGATCTTCCCGGTCAGCAGCTCGGACCCGGTGAGCAGGATCCCGGCGCGCACCTCCACACCGGCGACGCTATCCCAGCCCGCCCGATCGTCCGGACCGTTGGCCGGTCCGGGTCGGCTATTTCAACTCGCGCGCTGATGCGCCCGGCGCTGTGCCGCAGATCAGCCGCTGACGTCCGGCCCGATCGAGCGGACCGCGGCATCGAGCGACTCGTAGCCGACCCGGGATGCCTCCCGCAGCGGTCCGGGCTCGACGGTCAGCGAGCCGACGCCGCAGGACCGCTCCGGCAGCACCGCGAGCAGGTGCGCGTCACCCCGTCCCGGATACGCCGCGTCGGAGATCATCCGCAGGTTCTCCGCGTACCTCGGCGAGCCGTTCGCGACAGTGCCCAGACCGGGAGAGAGCCGGTTCAGCCCGCGCACCCACCACGGCGGACGGGCGCCGACGGGCGCGTCGCGCAGCTCGCCGGCCGGTCGCGACATCAGCGCGAGCACGTGGGTGGCGCCGTCGGCGAGGGCACGGACCACTGCGAGCGGCTCGCTGATCGAGCCGTCCACCCAGCGGCTGCCGCGAAAGGCGACCGGCCGGCCGCCCAGCAAGGGGATCGTCGAGGCGGCCCGCATCGCGGTCGGCCATTCGACCTCGGCGCGCAGGTCGGTGAACGCGTGCGCGGTCAGGTCGGGTACCTGGGTGGCCACCACGCGCAGCGGCAGCGGGCTGTCCATCACCGCCGTCCAGCTGATCGGCTTCGCGGTGGCCAGCACGTGGAACACGTGGTCCATCGCGACCACCGGTCCGCGTCCGGTCAGCGCGCGGCGGACGTCGATGAACTCCCGGCAGGAGAGGTCCTCGTGGAAGATCCGCGCCGCGCCCCACGCTTCGCCGCTGACGAAGGCGGCCGCGTTGAACGCGCCGGCCGATGTCGCGTACAGCTCGTCGAACCCGGCACGTAGCCCGTGGTCCTCCAGCGCGTGCACCATGCCGCCGGTGTAGGCACCCCGCATGCCGCCGCCGCTGATCACCAGTGCGATCCGGTGCCGGTCGCGGCGCTCGCCCGGCCGGCTGCCACTCGCCCTGCGGCTCAGCAGCACCTCGAGCACCGCGGGGTCTCCCTGCACGTAGCCGCCGGTCAGCACGGGTCCAGTATCACCGGCACGGACCGTGGTCACCGACCGTGGTCACGGATCGTAGTCATTACCCCCTGGGGGTACGGGTATATGGTGGCGAGATGCGCGCGATGAGGCCGCCGATCAGGCTGCTGGTCTTCCTCGCCGCCACCGCGGGCGCGTTCGGTATCGCCGTGGCTATCGGTGGGCTGGTCGGGCCGGTCGGCTCGGGTGCTCCGCCGGCGGCAGCGGAGTCCGGCCACAGCCACGACGACGGCGGGCATGGCGACCCGGCCAGTGGGCACGCCGGCGGCCTCGCGGTCAGCAGCGCGGGCTACACCCTGGAGGTGCTGACCGCGCCGTCCGCCGCGGGCACGCCCGCCGAGCTGGCGTTCCGCGTCGTCGGGCCGACCACTGCGCCGGTGACCTCGTACGTGATCACACACCAGCGCCCGATGCACCTGATCGTGGTGCGCCGCGACCTGTCCGGCTTCCAGCACCTGCACCCGGTGCTCGGTGCCGACGGCGTCTGGCGGACGCCGATCGCGCTGCCCGAGGCCGGCAGCTACCGGCTGATCGCCGACTTCGCGCCGGACGGGCGCACCGACTCGGTCACCCTCGGCACCGATGTCTCGGTGCCCGGCCAGTTCGCTCCGCAGCCCGTCCCGGCCCCGACGGCCGGGGTGGAGGTCGACGGTTACAGCGTCACGATGACCCGCGATGCGGGCGGTGTGATCGACTTCGCGGTCCTGCGCGACGGCCAACCGGTCACCGACCTGCAGCCGTATCTGGGCGCCCGCGGCCACCTGGTCATGTTGCGCGCCGGCGACCTGGCCTACCTTCACACCCATCCGGACGCCGCGCGGCTGTCCTTCGTCGCGGAACCGCCCTCGCCCGGCGACTACCGCCTCTACCTTGAGTTCCAGCACGACGGGGCGGTGCACACCGCGGCGTTCACCGTCGAGGAAGGGCCATGACCACCGTCGTCCCGGGTACCGGACCCGCCGGCACACCCGCCGCCGAACTGGATTCCGGGCCGGACGCCGGGCGGGTCGAGCTGGCCATCGGCGGCATGACCTGCGCCTCCTGCGCCAGCCGGGTCGAGCGCAAGCTCAACCGGCTGCCCGGGGTGCAGGCCACCGTCAACCTGGCGACCGAGAAGGCCACCGTCCGCTACCCGGACGGCGTTACACCCGAACAGCTGGTCAGCGCGGTCGAGCAGGCCGGCTACACCGCGACGCTGCCGGCCGCGCCGACCGTGGGCGATGCCGAGCCGTCCGTCGACGCGCCGGACGACGGTGATACCGCGACCCGCCTGCTGCGCAACCGGGTGCTGATCTGTGCGGCGCTCAGCGTCCCGGTGGTCGTGCTCGCGATGGCGCCGGCACTGCAGTTCACCTACTGGCAGTGGCTGTCGCTGACCCTCGCCGCCCCGGTCGTCGTGTGGGGCGCCTGGCCGATGCACCGAGTTGCCGCGCGGAACCTCCGGCACGCCTCGGCCAGCATGGACACGCTGATCTCGCTCGGGGTGCTCGCCGCGTTCGGCTGGTCGTTGTACGCGCTGTTCCTCGGCACCGCCGGCGAGCCCGGCATGATCCACCCGTTCAGCCTGACCGCGGGCGGCATGGACGGGGCGTCGCAGATCTACCTCGAGGTGGCCGCCGGGGTGACCACGTTCATCCTGCTCGGCCGGTACTTCGAGGCACGCGCGAAGCGGCGGGCCGGCGCCGCGCTGCGCGCGCTGCTCGAACTGGGCGCCCGCGACGTCGCCGTGCTGCAATCCGACGGTTCGGGAGCCGGCCGCGAGATTCGGATCCCGATCGAACAGCTCGCGGTCGGCGACCGGTTCGTGGTACGACCGGGCGAGAAGATCGCCACCGACGGCCTCGTCGAGGACGGCTCGGCGGCGGTGGACTCCTCGATGCTGACCGGCGAGCCGACGCCGGTCGACGTCGGTCCGGGCGACCGGGTGGTCGGCGGGTGCGTCGACGTGAGCGGGCGGCTGGTGGTCCGGGCGGAGCGGGTCGGCGCGGACACCCAGCTCGCCCAGACCGCCCGGCTCGTCGAGCAGGCGCAGACCGGCAAGGCCGACGTGCAGCGGTTGGCCGACCGGATCTCGTCGGTCTTCGTGCCGATCGTGATCATCCTGTCGGCGGCGACGCTGGGCTTCTGGGTCGGCGCCGGCGCCGGAGCGGCCGCGGCGTTCACCGCTGCGGTCGCGGTGCTGATCGTCGCCTGCCCGTGCGCGCTCGGGCTGGCCACCCCGACCGCGCTGCTGGTCGGGACCGGGCGGGGCGCGCAGCTCGGCATCCTGATCAAGGGACCGGAGGTGCTGGAGTCCACCAAGCGGGTGGACACGGTCGTGCTGGACAAGACCGGCACCGTGACCACCGGTCGGCTGGAGCTGGTCGAGACCGTGCCGGCCGCGGGCGAACCGGCGGAGCGCGTGCTCCGAATGGCCGGCGTCGTGGAGGACGGCTCGGAGCACCCGATCGGCCGGGCCATCGCCGCTTCCGCCCGGGAGGAGGACCGGGACCGGGGGCGGGAGCCAGCCGAGCTCCGCGACTTCACCAACCTGGAGGGCCTCGGGGTCAGCGGCCTGGTCTGCGACCAGGACGGCGACCGGAAGGTCGTCGTCGGGCGCCCGGCGCTGCTGGCCGAGCACGGGCTGCCGCTGCCGGCCGAGCTGGCCGAGGCCGCGGAACGAGCAGCGGCGCAGCGGCGGACCGCGGTCGCGGTGGGCTGGGACGGGGCGGCCCGCGGGCTGCTGGTGGTGGCCGACACGGTGAAGCCGACCAGCGCCGAGGCGGTCCAGCGGCTGCGCGGGCTCGGGCTGCGCCCGGTGCTGCTGACCGGGGACAACGCGCGCACCGCGGAGGCGGTGGCCGCGGCGGTCGGCATCGACGAGGTGATCGCCGAGGTGCTGCCGGCCGGCAAGGTCGAGGAGGTGCGCCGGCTGCAGGCCGACGGCCGGGTGGTGGCGATGGTCGGCGACGGGGTCAACGACGCCGCCGCGCTGGCCCAGGCGGACCTCGGGCTCGCGATGGGCACCGGCAGCGACGTCGCCATCGAGGCGGCGGACATCACGCTGGTGGGCGGCGACCTGCGCTCGGCCGCCGACGCGGTCCGGCTGTCCCGGCGTACCCTCACGGTGATCAAGGGCAACCTGTTCTGGGCGTTCGCCTACAACGTCGCCGCGCTGCCGCTTGCCGCCGCCGGGCTGCTCAACCCGATGATCGCCGGCGCCGCGATGGCGTTCAGCTCGGTGTTCGTGGTGTCCAACAGCCTGCGGCTGCGCCGGTTCGCGCCCCAGCCCTGACGCGATGAGCCCCGAGCCGATGAGCCCCGACCCGACGGCGGTCGAAGGACACCCGAGCGCGGCCGACCTGCGGTGGCTGCAGCATGCGGTAGCACTCTCCCAGCGGGCCGCACCCGGCCCGCGCTTCCGGGTCGGCGCCGTCGTCGTGGACGCCGAGGGCAACCTGTTGGGCGAGGGTTTCACCGGTGAGCTCGATCCCGCCGACCACGCGGAGGAGGTCGCCCTCGCGACCGTGGCGCCGGGGGATGCACGGCTGGCGGGTGCGACCGTCTACAGCTCGCTCGAGCCCTGTGGGGACCGGGCCAGCCGGGCGGTCAGCTGTGCCGAGCTGATCATCCGCCTCGGGGTCCGGCGGGTCGCGTTCGCCCTGCGCGAGCCGGCGCTGCTGGCCGCCGGGAAGGGAGCCGCACTGCTGGCCGACGCCGGGGTCGAGGTCGTCGAGGTCCCCGAGCTGGCGGCCGAGGTCCGCGCCGTGAACGCGCACCTGCTCGGCTGAGGCGCTGCGGCCCAGTCTGCGTTGCCAGCGAGCCGGCGTGCCCGCCCAAAATTGCGCGACGTATCGTCCGCCATGTTGCAGCCCGGCAGGGAGGCGTCAGGGTGCCTGGTGGCCCCCGCGGTCTTCAAAACCGACGTGGCCGAGCATCTCGGCCAGGCGGGTTCGATTCCCGTCCGCCTCCGCGGCCGGTGTTGCCGCACTCGGCCTGCGCCCGGCTCGTCCCCTAATGGACTGTGGCCGGATGGTGTGCGATCCCCGATGTCCCAGGGCCGATGGCTTCCTAACCTTTTGCGATCGCCGGCGATGCGTTCCGGCGAACCGCAAACTGCAGGTAGGGACAGATGAAATGAACGTTCACAGCTCGCGGGCGCCTCGCCGCCCGTCGCGCCGCGTGGCGCACTTGGCGAGGATCATCGCGGCGTTGGCCCTCGTGCCAGCCGTCATGTTGGGACTGGCCAGCACGGCGTCCGCTGAAACCAACCGAGGCGCGGACTGCAACCGCCTCCTACTAGTCGCCGAATGGCATAGGAACATGGCCGACGCGTACTGGTGGGACCCGATCAAGGCCATGCAACACCACGGGAGCAGCGCAGACGCAATGGACTTTTATATCGTGAACTGCTGAGGTCAAGCTGTCGGCGGGATGATCCCAGCAAGCCGCGGAGGGCGATCGTCCGGACGATCTTGATGAGATTCCCGTCCGCCTCCGCCGGTCGTCGACAGCCGGCGTTGCGTCGGCGAGGATGACACGCTGGGATGCCGCTGGCCGGCTCATCGTCGACGTGGGAGCCCCGGTGCGTTGGCGCGAGATCCTCCTGCTCGGAGCTCAACCGGTACGGCCGGCAACCGCGCAGTACCCCGCAGCAGCCGGCTTCGAGGTCCTGCTGCTGGCCTTCTGGACGCTGCTTGCCAGCATGGTTCTCATCCCGACCGTGTCCTATTGGGTTCGCCGTCGCTACATACGGTTCGTCCGAGCGGCCATGGCTCCCTCGTCACCGGCGTGGGACGTGCCCTATTCGCCGGTCCGTACCGCAACCCCCACCGTCACGCCGGCCCCGCCAGCACCGTGGCCCGCCCAGGAACTCGTCGGGCGGGCGAGGGCAGCGGCCAGGAGGGCGGCCCGCGCCTACGGTCTCGCCGGTCTTGCGTTCGGCCTGTGGTCTGCCGGCGCGATCGCCATCTTCGTGATGAGCTCTGTCGTGGCGATCGACACCGGGTCAGGGTGGTGGGCAGCCTTGTACGCAGGGGTCGCGACGTTGATCGCGGTCATTCTCGCCGTTCTCATCGCACCACTGTTCGCGTGGCTCATCGTGCCGACGCTCAGCGCGATCGGCCTGGTCGGCGTGCGGCTCAGCGTCGCCGGCTGGGTGCTGCTCGGCGGCTATCTCGTCGTCCTCACGGCAGGGACCCTAGGAATTGGCGTCATCGTGGTGTTCGTCCTGCTGCCGGGTGCGCTCATCGTCCTGGTGGCTCCCGCCGGGGTTCGCGGCGTGGCCTGGTTCGTGACGCCGGTGTGCCTGTCCGTCGTCGCGTTGACGATCGGCGCCGTGTTCGCCGCGACGAGGTCGACACCGGCGGAGCAGCTGACGGCCCTCGGGGTGCTCCTGCTTGTCGTGCTGCTGTCCGTCGGCCGGCTCTGGTCCGTCGTCGCGCTCTATTCCCACAAGCGACTCAGTGACGACACACTGCTCATCACCCAGTGGTGGTTCATCCAGGCCCTGGTCCTCGCCGCGATCACGGCAATCATCTCGGTCTGGGCCGCACTCGGCGTCCTGGCCGCGTACGCCGCCTTCACGTTGGCACTCTCGGCGGGTCTGCGCGGTGTTCATCGGCGAGCGCTGCCCAACCCACCGGTCCGGCTGCTGCTGCTCCGCACGTTCGGAGACCAGCGCCGCAGCACCCGACTGCTGTCCGTGCTTTCGGCGCACTGGCGCTGGATCGGCAGCATCCAGGTGATCGCGGGACCGGACCTCGCCGCGGAGACGCTCGAGCCCCACGAGCTGCTCGACTACGTCCGCAGGCGGATGAGCGGGCGGTTCGTCAGCGCCCCCGCTCAGATCGGCCCGCGGCTCGACGCGCTCGACCTCGCCCCGGACCGCGACGGCCGGTACCGGGTCAACGACGTCTTCTGCACCGGTGACGTCTGGCAACCCACGCTGCAGGCACTGGTGGCCACCTCGCATGCCGTCCTGGTGGATCTGCGCGGATTCGGGCCACAGCACGGCGGAGTGGTCTACGAGCTCGAGCAGCTGGCGCTGCAGTCGGTGCTGCACCGCGTCGTCGCGATCGTCGACATGACGACGTCCATGGCCGTCGTGCAGTACGCGTTGGCACGCGCGGGGAGGCTGGCCGCCGGCAGTGGGCCGCCAGCACCCGGCCGGTGGATCGCGCCGCGCTTCATCCACGTGCAGGAAGGGCGGCGGCCGGATGCCAAGCGGGTGTTCGAGGCGCTGTGCCAGGCGGCGGTCCAACCCGCCGGACCGGTCAGCGCAGGGTGATCCGACCGGTGCCACCGCTCGCCCGGCCGATCACGGCCGCGGGCGCGCCGGCCTGGTGCAGCTCACGCAGCGCCGAGGCGGCGCGATCCGCGGCGACGCCGAACAGCAGGCCGCCCGAGGTCTGCGCGTCGGCGAGCACCAGCACGTCCAGCTCGGCCACGCCGTCGGACACCACGAGCCGATCCGCGACCCAGTCCAGGTTGCGCCGGCTGCCGCCCGGGACCACCCCGTCGCGCGCCAGCTCACGGACGCCGGGCAGCACGGGCACCGCGGCCACGTCGAGCACCGCGTCCACCCGCGACGCCTCGGCCATCCGGCGCAGGTGGCCCAGCAGCCCGAAGCCGGTGACGTCGGTCGCGCCGGTGCAGCCGGCCCGGACCGCGATCTCGGACGCCGCCGCGTTCGGGGTGAGCATGCCGTCCACCGCGGCCCGCACCACCTCGGGTGCCGCGACGCCCCGCTTGATCGCGGTCGTCACGATGCCGGTGCCGAGCGGCTTGGTGAGCACCAGCGCGTCGCCGTCGCGCAGGCCGGAGTTGCGCAGCAGCCGGTCCGGGTGCACCTCGCCGACCACCGCCATCCCGTACTTGGGCTCCGGGTCGTCCACGCTGTGCCCGCCGACCACCGCGAACCCGCAGGCCGCGCCGACCTCCGCGCCGCCGGCCAGCACCTCGGCCAGCAGCGACGTGGGCAGCACCTCGCTGGGCCAGGCCACCAGGTTCAGCGCGAACAGCGGCCGCCCGCCCATCGCGTACACGTCGGAGACCGCGTTGGTCGCCGCGATCCGGCCCCAGGTGCGGGCGTCGTCAACCAGTGGGGTGAAGAAGTCGGTGGTGGCGACCAGCGCCCGCCCGTCGTCCAGTCGCCAGACCGCGGCGTCGTCCCCGGTCTCGGTGCCGACCAGCAGCTCCGGGTTCGCGGGCCGGCCCAGCGTGCCGAGCACGTCGGCGAGCAGGCCGGGCGCCAGCTTGCACGCGCAGCCGGCGCCGTGACTGAACTCGGTGAGCCGTCTGACGGGCTGATCGTTCACGTGGCAGAACGCTATCGGTAGCTGTCCTCGGTAGGTTTGCAGCCATGGGAACCGATCGCAAGGCGACCACGCAACTGGACCGGCGGACTGTCCGACGGCTCGGGCGTGACCTCGCTGGACTCCTCCGGAGCCGGGACGTTCGAGGTGTCCTGGCCGGCCCGCACCGAGGAACCCAACGGCAAGACCAGCCCCGAGGAGCTGATCGCCGCGGCGCACTCGTCCTGCTACTCGATGATGCTGTCGCTGCTGGCCGCGGACGCCGGCGGCACGCCGCGCAGGTTCGAGACCTCCGCGGTGGTGACCTTCGTCGTCGGCTCGGGCATCACAAAGATCGCGCTGCGGGTGCGCGCCGACATCGACGGGCTGGACGACGCGACCTTCGACAAGGTCGTCCAGGACGCCAAGGACCAGTGCCCGGTGTCCAACCTGGTCAAGGGCAACACCGAGGTCACCCTGGACGCCGCCCGCGCCTAGGCTGCGGATCGTGACCGATCCGCGGCGCAGGGTGCCGCGCACCGACGCGGTGCTGGCACAGGCGCCGCTGGTCGCCGCGCAGGCCCGGCTCGGGCGGCCGACGGTCAAGCACGCCGTGGTGACCGCGCAGCAGCGGGCCCGGTCCGGCGAGATCGCGCCGGAGGACGTCGCGCAGGCCGCGCTGGACGCGCTGCCGCCGACGGCGTCCAGCCTGCGGCCGGTGCTGAACGCGACCGGCGTGCTGCTGCACACCAACCTCGGCCGCGCCCCGCTGTCGGCGGCCGCGGTGCAGGCGCTGGTCGAGGCCGCCGGCACCACCGACGTCGAGCTCGATCTCGCCACCGGGGCCCGCGGCCGCCGCGGCCGGGGCGCGCTCGCCGCCTTGGCGGCGGCCGTGCCCGGCGCCGGCGCGGTGCACGTGGTGAACAACGGCGCCGCGGCGCTGGTGCTCGCCGCGACCGTGCTGGCCGCCGGCAGGGAGATCGTGATCGCCCGCGGCGAGCTGGTCGAGATCGGCGACGGGTTCCGGGTGCCGGACCTGCTGGTCTCCACCGGGGCGCGGCTGCGCGAGGTGGGCACCACGAACCGGGTCCGGCCGGCCGACTACGCCGACGCGGTCGGGCCGCACACCGGCTTCGTGCTCAAGGTGCACCCGTCCAACTTCGTGATCTCCGGGTTCACCTCCGCGGTCGGCGTCGGCGAGCTCGCCGAGCTGCTGCGGCCGCGCGGTGTGCCGGTGGTCGTCGACATCGGCTCCGGGCTGCTCGCCCCGCACCCGCTGCTGCCCGACGAGCCGGACGCGGCCACGGCACTGGGCGCCGGGGCGACACTGGTCACCGCGTCCGGCGACAAGCTGCTCGGCGGGCCGCAGGCCGGACTGGTGCTCGGCGACACCGACGTCGTGGAACGGCTGCGCCGGCACCCGCTGGCCAGGGCGCTCCGGGTGGACAAGCTGACCCTGGCCGCGCTGGAAGCGACACTGCGCGGGCCGGCGAGCCCGACGGCCGACGCGCTGGCCGCCGATCCGGTAGGGCTGCGGCGCCGGGCGGAGCGGCTGGCCGGGCTGCTCGCGCAGCACGGTGTGGACGCGGTCGCGGTCGAGTCCACCGCCACCGTGGGCGGCGGCGGGGCGCCTGGCGTCGAGCTGCCCAGCGCGGCCGTCGCGTTGCCCGAGCGCTACGCCGCGGCGCTGCGGGCCGGCGATCCCGCGGTGCTCGGCAGGCTGGAGCGCGGGCGCTGCCTGCTCGACCTGCGCGGCCTGCCCGAGGCGGCGGACCAGGCGCTGCGGGACGCCGTGCTCGGCGCCCGAACGGAGCCGTAGGTGCACGTCGTCGCGACGGCGGGGCACGTCGATCACGGCAAGTCCACCCTGGTCCGCGCGCTGACCGGGATGGAGCCGGACCGCTGGGCCGAGGAACGTCGCCGCGGGCTGACCATCGACCTTGGGTTCGCCTGGACGGTGTTGCCCGGTGGCGAGACGGTGGCCTTCGTCGACGTGCCGGGCCACGAGCGGTTCGTGGCGAACATGCTCGCCGGGATCGGCCCGGTGCCCGCGGCGATGCTGGTGGTCGCCGCCGACGAGGGTTGGATGCCGCAGAGCGCGGAGCACCTGGACGCCCTGCACGCCCTCGACGTCCGGCACGGGCTGCTGGTGATCACTCGCACCGACCTGTTCGACCCGGAACCGGCGCTCGACGAGGCGCACGGCCCGAATGTCCGGCACCGTGCTGGCGGGGGTGCCGTCGGTGTGCGTCTCGGGTCGTACCGGCGCCGGCTTGGACGTGCTGCGCAGCCGGCTTGCCGAGCTCGCCGCCGGGCTGCCGGCTCCGGACACCGCGGCGGACGTCCGGCTGTGGGTGGACCGGGCGTTCGGGATCCGCGGCAGTGGCACCGTGGTCACCGGCACCCTGCCGGCCGGCCGGATCGCGGTGGGCGACGAGCTGGAACTGGCGTCCAGTATGCGGCGGGTTCGGGGCGTCAGAGTTCGGGGGCTGCAGTCGCTCGGTGAGCAGCGCGAGCAGGTGGCCGCGGTGGCCCGGGTCGCGGTGAACCTCCGGGGGATGCCGCTGGAGGACCTCGGGCGGGGCGACGCGCTGCTCACCCCCGGCCGCTGGCTGCGCACCAGGATGCTGGACGCCCGGCTGACCGGGCTGCGCGAACCGATCGGGCGGCTGCCGGCAGAGCTGGTCCTGCACCTCGGATCGGCCGCGACCGCGGTGCGGGTGCGACCGTTGGGCGCCGACACCGCCCGACTCACCATGCCCGGGTCGCTGCCGCTGCGCATCGGCGACCGCGGGGTGCTGCGCGACCCCGGTCGACGGCGGGTGGCCGCGGGTGTGCTCGTGCTCGACGTCGCGCCACCGGCGCTCGCGCCGACGGGGCGCGGCCGCCGCCCGGGCCACCGAGCTGGCCACGGCGACCGGAGTCCCCGACGTCGCCGCCGAGCTGGCCCGCCGGGGTCTGGCCCGGGTGGCCGACCTGGTGGCCATGGGCGCGGCGCTCCCGGATTTGTCCAACAGCGAACCGTCCACCAGCGAGCCGGCCGGCGGCTGGCTGGTGGACGACGCGCGGGCGGACCAGCTCGCGGAGCGGCTGGTCACCGCGGTGGCCGAGCACGAGGCGGCCAGCCCGCTGGACCCCCGGATGCCGGTCCAGGCCGCGCAGCGCGCGCTCGGGCTGCCGGACCCGGCGTTGCTGACGGTGCTGTTGCGACGCGACGCGGCCGCGGACCTGATTGTCGAGGCGGGCCGGATTCGACGCTCGGGCAGTGGCTCGCTGCCCGCGCAGCTCCGGGCCGCCCTGCTCGCGCTGCGCGAGGAGCTCGTGGCGAACCCGTTCGCGGCGCCCACCGCGGATCGGCTCCGCGAGCTGGGACTCGGTACCCGCGAGCTCGCCACCTTGGTCCGGGCCGGCGAGCTGCTGCGGCTCGCCGACGGGATCTACCTGCTGCCCGGGGCCGACGAGGCGGCGCTGAACCGCCTCGCCGAGCTGCCCAGCCCGTTCACGCTCAGCGCGGCCCGGCAGGCGCTGGACACCAGCCGGCGGGTGGTCGTGCCGCTGCTCGAGCTGCTGGCTCGCCGCGGCCTCACCACCCGCACCGCCGACGGCACACACGAACTCTGCGCAGCCGCTAAGGAAAAGAAGCCGGGACGGGCCGGCTGAGCCGTCGGTAACGATTCGATAGGCCGTCCGGTCGGGACGTGAGGCGATTCGTCGAAAAGCCGGCCACGATATTCGGGAAAGTGGCTCTACGCAGCGAAGCTGGGACGGCGGGTTCTGATCCGTGTCGGTGAGTGATCTTCACGGATGCGGCCGTGGTTGAGCAATAGTCGCAGTCTGTAGTGGTCGAAGTTGCGGTAGCCGCGGGCGGTCCGCTTGCTGTTTTTGATCTTCAGGTTGAGGTTTTCGGTGGGCCCGTTGCTCACCTCTGGGTGTTCGAAGTGTGCGCACAGCTCGTGCCGCCAGGCGTGCAGGGTGCGGCCGAGCCGAGCGAGCTCACCGATCGGGCAGCCGCGTAGGTCGTCGATCAGCGTCTGCGCGCGGCGGCGGGCGGCTTGGGGGTCGGTGAGCTGGTAGAGCGACATGAGGTCCTGAGCGACGGTCCAGGCCAGGGTCACTTCCCCGTCGGGGTCCCCGGCGATCAGCCCGGCCTGTAGCCGGCCGCGGGCGTGGTCGGAGAGCCGGTCGCGGCGCCGGCGCAGCACTCTGCGGATGCCGAACAGCGGACGAAAGGCCGGCCACAATATTCGAGAAAGTCTTGTGCCATTGTGAATGCGTGAAACCCGGGAATTGTCGGTGCGGCTTGGATAATTGGTGGCATGCAGGACGGCAGCCCGCTCGCAGTAGCGCACCAGTCGATCGCCGATGGTGTGGCTGCGCTGCGCGCCGCCAGTGATTCCCGCGCCGATGCGAACACCCGGATCGAAGCCCTGGCGGTGTGTGAGCAGCTCACCCGCCAGTTGGAGCAGGTGTCGGTGGCGTTGGTGGCGGGGTTGGATCGGGATGGGGTGTTCACCGACCGCGGCTACCACCGCGCCTCGCCATGCGGTGGCCGACCTGCTCGGCTGGGACGTCGGTGTGGCGAACCGGCGGGTCCGGGTTGCCGAGCAGGTGTGTGAGCGGGTGTCGCTGGACGGGCAGGTGCTGCCGGCACTGTTGACCGACACCGCGGCGGTGTTCGCCGCCGGTGAGGTCAGCTTGCGGCATGTCGAGGTGATCGCCGACGCGTTGGGCTCCTCGGCGGCGGGGCGGCTGAGCTCCGGAGGTGTGGGCGGGTGCGGAGCAGCAGTTGGCCGCCCGGGCCCGGGAGTACCGGCCCCGCGAGCTCGCCGGCTTCGCCCGGGACCTGATCACCACGCTGGACCAGGACGGCCCGGAACCCGACCACGGCGACGAGCGGCAGGTCAACGAGCTGTACCTGGCCACCCGGCCGGGCGGGGCCGGTGGGCGCATCACCGGTGTGTTCGACGCGCCGAGCTTCGACGCGCTACGCACCGCGCTCGACGCGCTGTCCAAGCCGACCGCCGAAGACCAGCGATCGCTGGCCGAACGCCGCGGCGACGGGCTGGCCGAACTGTGCCGCCAACGCCTGGACGCCGCCGACCTGCCGATGGTCGGCGGGCAGCGCCCACACCTGACGGTGACCGTGCCGCTGGTCGAGCTGGAAACCCGGGCCCGCACCGCGATGCTCGACCACGGCGGCCCGCTGACCACCGCGCAGCTGCGGATGCTGGCCTGTGACTGCGAGGTGCATCCCGGTGGTCCTCGACGGGACCGGGCAGCCGGTCGACATCGGCCGGGTCAGCCGGGTCGTACCCCGCCACCTACGCCGCGCGGTCGCCGCCCGCGACCGCGGCTGCGCCTTCCCCGGCTGCGCGCACCCACCGAGCTGGTGCGACGCCCACCACGTGATCGAATGGCAACACGGCGGACCAACCGCCATCGACAACCTGGTCATGCTCTGCCGATTCCACCACCGACTCATCCACGGCTCCGAATGGCAGATGCAAATGGCACGCGGCGCACCCGAATTCATCCCACCCAAATGGGTGGACCCAGCCAAACCCCACGACGAAAACCGCCACCACAATCCCGCTTTCGACAGGACAGCACGGATGCTGGTGTCGCGCTCTGAAGTCCGCATGTGACCTTCGGTCGCCTTCTTGAGCCAGGAGCGGCAGTTACGTCTTCATGTCCAGCACGGACCAGCACACTTCTGCGGCATGAGGCAAGCCTCTCACATGATACGCGCTTCGCGGCATTACCAGTTCGCCGATGAGCAAGCTGTCCCAGGGCTCCCTGACCAGGCGAGCCATGATCGTTCGCGCCGATCACGGTTTTCTTCGCGCGGAGCCGTCTGCGCGAGCAGGGACCACGTCGATCAGAAGGATCTGGAACGTGGCAAGATCATCACGTACGAGGCTGCTCTTCCTCGACGGCGTCGCAGAGAGGGCCGATGGATTTCTTCGCCGACTGGGACGACGCGGTCGAGGCCGACCTCGGCGTCGTCGTCGCGGCACCAGGGTTCGTCATCCTCGGCCGGCGCGGCTCAGTCGGCCGAGTTCTTCAGCCGGGCCGCGACATCGAGCCGTTCGCGACGTTTCATCGACCAGGTCGGCGAACATCATCACCATCCACTCCGCTCGATGGGAAGTCGGCCATTCGACTATCATCGACGGCGAACTGGTCGGACCCGTGCGGGAATCTCAAGCACCAACCGGAGCCGACGTCGGCGTGCATCCCGGACATCTCGGTCGCCGGACGCTGCTTGCCGCCGGCATCGTCGACGGCTCGGGCTGGTGATCGCGCCGACGATCACCAGCAGCGGGCAAGGGCTCCTCGAACGGCCTGCAGCGATTCGGCTCGACGAGGAGTTCGATCCGAACACACCTGACCGACTGGCTCTCTCTTCGTCGACTACCACGTGGTCGGGAACGGCAGCCGACCATCACAGACAACCAACAACGCTCCGCCGCCTACCGTCACCATTTTCCTGACCAACTCTGGCGGCCCCACGCCTCGCGGCAGGATCTCGAACCAGGCCGACGACATCGTCAAAGACGGCCCCCAAGGTCGCACGACTTCGATGGCGCCGAACACTTCAACGATACCGCGGTTCCTGCCGAACGTCGCGCCACCCAGGTTGTTCAGCAAGCGCCGCTGCACTTCGGCCCGTCCCCAGCAGCTTCTCCAGGCCGGCATGTCGACGCTGCGCAACACGTCCACCACGCGCACCCGTCGTACCAGCCCTCGATCTGGTGCGGATCGTCGATGCCCCAGTGCAGGACTCCGCCGCGTTTCGTATCACCGGCACCAGCTTCTGCAGGCGGTTCCGATCGTGCCCGTCACCGGTCGAAACGCCTTGGCCCGCTCGGCGGACCACCCGCATCAATACGGTCGATCACCCACATTCCATCCGTTTCTGCAGGTTCATTGCGTCGGCCCTTCGACGCCGCCCGCGGTTCGGCGCGACGACTCCAACCTCGGCCGGCCATCCATCGTCGGTCCGGCCCGAGGCGGCGATTCGTCCTGGTTAACCCCCCCGCGGCGGACAGAGCGCGCCGACCGCACCCCGATGACCTCCGGATCAGTCATTCAATGCAGCGCCACCGACGGCATCGGTCTCGCCGCAGCGCCCGGGTATTTCAGCCCCGCTGGCCAAGTCCAGCATTTTCGTCTCCAGGTTGGACGCACGATGAACATCCAGGTCCAGTCGTCGAGCTGCCGGGCGCGGGATCCGACCCAGCCACCGTCGAGGCGGTTCGTCCCCGGTCGACACGAAGTCATCAGTCGATCTCACGATCACATCGTCGGCGTCACCCATCGCCAGCGCGGATGCCGAGGTTCAGCTGTTGCAGCACCTTTCCGTAGAGGGTGGCGGCATCGTCGCCGGGCACGGTCGGGTTGATCTCGTCACGTCCCACCCGACAACCCCACGCTTCGGCCGGTCTGGCGCCAGCGCGCCGACGCCTGGGTCGACGAGTTCGCCGAGGTCGCCTTCACCGTCCCCGGATGCGACGGATCGTCGCAGTGTCGAACGCCGGCCATCAGCGACCGCCGCGCCAGTCCCCGGCCCATCTGGTTCAGCGGCTCGACGCCCGCCCGGAACGCCCGGCTTCAGTGTGTCACGCAGGCCGCCGGCGTCCAGCCGTCCAGAAACCAGGCGCGCAGCCGCAGGGTGTCGAGGTCGAGCTTGGCCAGCACCATCGCCTTTCTCCCAGTGCTCCACGAAGGCGTCCAGGAACACTGACAACGCCGCCCGGATCGCGGCGCCGAGCAGCTCATGCAGGCAGCAGGCCAGCGCGGCGCACAGCGGTGCCGAGGTCGTCGAGGAAGCTCGATGATGACGTCTTCCTTGGACTGGAAGTAGCGGAAGAACGTGCGGCGGGACAGCCCGGCGGCGGCGGCCATCTGGTCGATGGTGGTCGCTTCGAAGCCCTGGAACGCGAGCAGCTTCAGCGCGGCCTCGGTCAGCTCGTCGCGGACGAGCTGGCGTTTGCGTTCGGCGAGGCTCACGCGAGGCATTCTAGGAGCACACTGCACCGTACCACGGAATGGCGTCGGCGCAGAGCTCGTGCATAACTTGACACTCAGTGCCACCGGGGCACAATGAGCAGCATGTGCGCGGTGGACTGAAGCGGAGATCGGTGACCAGGGCGGCAGGACGTTCCTCGTGACCGGGGCCAACAGCGGGCTCGGGTATGCGACGTCGCCGGGCGCTGCTCGCCAAGGGCGCGCGGGTGATCATGGCGGTGCGCAGCGAGGCAAAGGGGCGGGCCGCGCTCGAGGACGCTGCCGGGGCGGGAGCGACGCGGAGCTCGAGCCGATCGGCTCGACCTCGCGGACCTCGACACGGTGCGGCGGCTCGCGGCCGACTCTGCGCCGGGACAAGGTCGCGATCGACGTGCTGGTCAACAACGCCGGGGTGATGATGCCGCCGCGGACGTTGAGCGCGCAGGGGCACGAGCTGCAGTTCGCCGCGAACCATCTCGGGCACTTCGCGTTGACCGGGCTGCTGTTCGACCCGGATCGGACCGGGCGGGTCGTCACGGTCAGCTCGTCGCTGCACCGGTCCGGCAGGATCCACTACGACGACCTGGACCGGGCGAGCGGCGTACTCGCCGACGAAGTACTACAGCCAGTCGAAGTTCGCGAACGTGCTGTTCGGGCTGGAGCTCGACCGGCGGCTGCGGGCCGCGGGCTCGCCGGTGCGCAGCGTGCTCGCGCACCCGGGGTATTCGGCGACCAACCTGCAGACGTCCGGGCCGACCGGGCTCCTTCCAGTCCGGCGGGCCAGTCGGCGACCAGCTCTTCAGCCCAGCCCAGCGCCGAGCACGCGGACCAGCTCCGGGCAGCGACCGACCCAGACGTCCAGGCGGGCAGCTTCATCGGCCCGTCCAGGATCGGCGGGTTCGCCGGTGCGCCCGGTGCGTGCAGGCCGTCCATGCCGCGAACGACCCCGAGCTGGCCCGCCCGGCTTGGGACGTATCGGCTACCATCCTGGCACATGCGGCGCGAACAGTGGCTGGCCGGGTATCTGGCCGCTGACTCCGTTGATCAGTTCGGCGATGCTCGCGGCGGTCATCGGCGATCCCATCCGGGTGCCTTCGAGGTCGCCCAACGCGCGGCGCGGCGGACGCCTTCGGCGGTCAGGATTCCGTCCGGCGCGTCGCCGTGCCGCGACCCGTACGGATCGAGTCCCGGGCCGACTTGCGGCGCGGTTCGCCGATTTCGACCTCGACCACGTCGGACGCTCGGCAGCGACCCCAGGACCAGGCCGGCCAGCCGCTGCAGGACACCGTCCGGCCGCGCTTGCTTGACCGAGCCGAGCACGGCGAACTCGGTGCGCGACAGGTTCAGCAGGGTGCCGTCCCGACTAGCCAGGCCGAGCGCGCTGTC
>CAVZMB010000025.1:0-53678 GCA_963776255.1 uncultured Actinomycetota bacterium
GCTGGTTGACCGCGGCGAGCCGTGGCGATCAACAGGAGATCAGCGGCCTGTTCAGGGCAATCGGTGCTACCGAGTGGTGTACGGGCCGGTGGATTCGGCGTGGTAGCCCTTGGCGCCGACCGCCACGGCGAGCGGGCTGCGTGGGTCGGCGTCGGCCTCGAGCGCGTCCAGCACCCGGCGGTAGTCGTAGCGCGGCGCCCAGCCGGAGCTCGGCCCGGGCGTGGGCGTTGACGTAGACCCGGTCGATGCCAGGGAACATCCGCCAGCCCCGCCGGGCGTACTCCGCCTCCTGGTCGGCGAACCGTCGCCGGACCACCGCCGGCGCGTCGGTGCGCAGCGCGACGAGGTCGTCGCGGGTGAACGGGGTGGTCGCGCTGATGATGTAGCGGCCGAACCCGATCCCCGGCGCGCGGTCCATTGCGAGCAGGTGGGCGTCCACCACGTCCGCCACGTCGACCCTCCGGTAGAGACTCGTTGGCCTTGACGTTGCCGTCCTCGTACCCGGTTCGGACGTCCTCCCGGTCGTCCGCCTCGGGGAAGAACCGCGAGGTGCGCAGCACGAGGATGGGCAGGCCATGGTCGCGGTGCACCAGCTCGCAGAAGATCCTCGGCGGCGGTCTTCGTCACGCCATACACGTTGCGCGGCACGGGTGTGACGTCTTCGGTGATCCACGCCGCCGGCTCGCCCGGCCCTGGGCTCAACGCACGCCCGAATGCGCTGGTGGTGCTGGTGAACACGAAGCTGCGCACCCCGGCCGCCACCGACTCCTCGAGCAGCACCAGCGTTCCGGTGATGTTGGTGTGCACGAACGACTGGCGGTCGTGCGATCCGACGTGCGGTTTGTGCAGCGTCGCGGCGTGCAAGACGGCCTGCACCCCGGGCAAGCTGTTCCGGACCAGGTCGCGGTCGGTGATCGAGCCGACGACGGTGGTGAATGGGGAGTCGAGCAGGTCCAGGCCGACGACCTCGTGCCCCTGCTCGCGCAGCACCCGCACCAGCGCCTCGCCGAGATGCCCGGAGCTGCCCGTCACCAGCACCTTCCCGCCGCCCATCCCCACGTCCTATCAGAGCGATCAGGTCTCGAGCCGCCGGCGGCGCCTCAGCATCCTGGCCAAGCTGCCTGGGCAGGACGAGGCATCGCGGGTAACCGCCGCACTGCGTCGCGATGACAGCATGCGCATCCGCTACATGACTGCCGTAATAGCCCGCGTCTGCGGTGTGGACTGGCAGACGGCCGCACATCTTGCCGGCAGTCCGACCGAGTTTCCGCAGCCAGGCCTGGCAGCCAGCGCGTTCACTCGCGAAGTCGTCAACGACCGCGACGCCGGTGCCCGCTGGTGCTCCGCCGCCATGCTGCAAGCGCTGAGCCCCATGATCGGAAGGTAGCCGTGCACATCATCGAGGTTCTGAACGCCGAGCTGATCGAGACCGTGGCGAAGGAAGCCGAGCGACTTGGCATAACTAACGGAGCGATCGTCAGCCTGATCGGCGCCGTTGACGGCTTCACGATTTCGACCATGTCGGAGCGCGATGCCACCGAAGACATCCTGACCGAGTACCAGGTCCCAGCCGAGATGAGCGGCACAGGCGAGATCGTCAACGGCACGGTGCACATCCACGCCGTGATGGCGGTGGAGGGCGACAAGGCGCTCTCCGGGCACCTGCACCGAGCGAAAATCGGGACGTTCTTCGGACGCGCATACGTGATCGCCGCTTGATAAGTGTGCCGGCCAGTTGGGCTTGCCTTCGTCGTCGGGCCGGTGTCGTGCTGCTGGCCAGCAGCAGTGTCCGGCCCGCCGAGCGGTAGCGTGCGCCGCGCACGCGTCCGGTGGAGGAGCGATGGGTGGACGGCCACGAGTCGCCGCGCTCCTCGCCGCGCTGTCGGCGGTCGCGCTGCTCGGTGGCTCCGGGCCGCAGCCGGACCCGCCGCCGCCCGGCCCGCCAGCCCAGGGACCGCCCGAGAGCGTCGAGCCGCTGCCCGGCATGCCGCCGGTGACCGACCCGGCCAACGTGTACGCAGCGGCCGGTGCGGGGATGCTCAGCCCGGTCGTCGGCGAGGCGAAGCCGCTGGTCTACGTGCCGCATACCAGGTCGGGCGACGTCTGGGTCATCGACCAGGCCACGTTCGCCGTGGTCGGCAGGTATCCGGCCGGCCGCGAGGTGCAGCACGTGGTGCCCTCCTACGACATGCGAACGCTGTACGCCAGCGACGACCTCGGCGACACCCTGCTGCCTTTCGACCCGGTCACCGGACTGCCCGGTCAGCTGATCCCGGTGATCGACCCGTACAACCTGTACTTCACCCCCGACGGCGCCGCGGCGATCTCGGTGGCGGAGCGACTCCGCAAGCTGGTGTTCTACGACCCGCACAGCTGGCAGCTGCTGGGCGAGCTGGTCATTCCGGACTGCCGCGGCATCGATCATGCGGACTTCACGGCCGACGGTCGGACGGCGGTGTTCAGCTGCGAGTTCGCCGGCCGGGTCGCCGTGGTGGAGGTGGCGTCCCGGCAGTTGCTCCGGATGATCGACATGCCGACCCGGAACACCGGTACCGGGCCGCAGGACGTCCGGCTCGCCCCGGACGGCTCACGCTTCTTCGTCGCCGACTCCGACCAGAACGGGCTATGGGTGTTGGATGGCGCGGCCAACCGGGTCATCGGCGAGATTCGACCGGGCACGGGCCGCACGGCATCTTCATGGACCGCGAGTCGCGCCGGATGTTCGTGACGAACCGGCACGAGGGCAGCGTCAGCGTGCACGACGCCCGGACCGGCGAGTTGCAGACGAAGTGGCAGCTCCCGGGCGGGGCCAGCCCGGACATGGGCGGCTTGAGCGTCGACGGCAAACAGCTCTGGCTGTCCGGCCGGTACGACGGTGTGGTCTACGTGCTGTCCACCGCCGACGGGTCGTTGATCACGACGATTCCGGTCGGCGACGGCCCGCACGGCCTGTGCGTGTGGCCACAGCCCGGCCGCTACTCGCTCGGTCACACCGGCCTGACCCGCTAGCCGGACGCCGATCGCTGTGGGCGATCGCCCGGAATGGCGCCGCCCGGCACGCGGTTCCACCGGCCGAAGGAGACCCTTCGAGGAGGGATGATGAGCAAGCGAATCGGACCGTTCTGGGATTCGATGGAGGGCCGTGCGCCGCTGCCGCCGGCGGCAGCGACGCTGGGCCTGGAGTTGATCGACGTCGACCCGCAGGCGGGCACGATCGAGGTGTCCTTCGCCGCGACCGGGGCCTTCGTCAACCCGGCGGGCAACGTGCTCGGCGCGTTCGTCGCGGCGATGCTTTACGACACGGTCGGTCCGGCCCTGCTGGCAACCGTCGAGCCCGACCAGTTCCAGACCACCGAGTCGATCGAGGTGAAGTTCCTGCGCCCGGCGCGGCCCGGCAAGCTCGTCGGCAAGGGGCGCATAGTGCGGCGGGACGGGGACGAGGCGCTGATCGAGGCATCGCTGCACGGCCCGGACGGCGCCGCCGTCGCGACCGCTACCGCGACCGCCCGGGTGATCTCCCTGAGCGACGCGCGAGACGCCGCCTGACGCTCGCCAGCGTGGACGCCCCGAACGCCGACGGCTACCCGCGCGGGGCGTACATGATCACTGCCACGCCGACCAGGCAGATCACGGCGCCGGCGAGGTCCCAGCGGTCCGGGCGGAACCCGTCGAAGGCCACGCCCCAGGCCAGCGACCCCACGATGAACACCCCGCCGTAGGCCGCGAGCACCCGACCGAAGTGCTGGTCGGGCTGCAGCGCGGCGATCAGCCCGTAGGCGCCGAGGGCGAGCACTCCGGCAGCGACCCAGAGCAGCCCGCGATCGTCCCGCAGGCCCCGCCAGACCAGCCATGCGCCGCCGATCTCGGCCACCGCAGCGAGCACGAACAGGACGATCGAGCGGGCAACTGTCACGACCTGGACCGTATGGTCGATCGCATGACGAGCGCCGCCCGGCCCACCTGGTCGGAGGCGGCGACGCAACCGCCGGACGTGCCAGGGGAGGTGCGGCGGCTGCGAGCCACGTTTGCCACCGGGTGCACCCGCGACCCGCACTGGCGGATCGGCCAGCTACGGGCGCTGGAAGCGATGCTCGCCGACCGCGAGGCCGAGATCACCGCCGCAGTGGAGGCCGACCTCGGCCGCTCGGCCTTCGAGACCGTATTGACCAACAACATCCCGGTGCGGATCGAGGCCGGCTATGCCCGCCGCCACCTGCGCCGCTGGATGCGCCCACACCGCACCCCGACCCCGCTGGCGGTACAGCCCGGATCCAGCCACTACCGCCACGAGCCGCTCGGCGTCGTCGGGATCATCGGCCCCTGGAACTACCCGATAAACCTGACGCTGAGCCCGCTGGTCGGCGCGCTTGCCGCCGGCAACTGCGCGGTGATCAAGCCCTCCGAGCTTGCCCCGGCGACCGCCGACCTGCTGGCCGGGTTGCTGCCCGAGTTCCTCGACGCCGACGCGGTCGCCGTCGTGACCGGCGGGGCCGACGAGGCACGAGAGCTCATCGCGCAGGGCCTGGACCACCTGTTGTTCACCGGCAGCCCGCGAGTCGGTGCGCTGGTGATGGCGTCCGCCGCGCCACACCTCACGCCGGTCACGCTGGAGCTCGGCGGCAAGTGCCCGGTGGTCGTGGCGGCGGACGCCGACCTGGACGTCACCGCGCGCCGGATCGCCCTCGGCAAGATCGTGAACTCCGGGCAGACCTGCATCGCGCCCGACTACGTGCTCGTCGACGGTCGGTGCAGGTCGCGCTGGCGGATCGGGTGCGCGGCTGAACTGGCCGAGTTCCGCGCCGCGCTGCCGGGGGCGTCCCGCCGGGTCGTCAACGCCCAGCACGCCGCCCGGCTCGGCGAGCTGCTCGTCGACCACGGCGGGGCTGTGCTCTGCGGCGGCGGGGTCGACCTCGATGCGCCGTCGGTGGAGCCGACCATCGTGCGTCGACCCGGATCCGGGGTCGCGGCTGATGCAGGAGGAGATTCTTCGGCCCGGTGCTCCCGGTCCTCGGCGTCGCGGACCTTGACGAGGCGGTGCGGTACGTGCGCGCCGGCAGCAAGCCGCTCGCCGCCTACCTGTTTCGCGTCGGGCGCGGACCGCAAGCGCGCTGCGTCGAGGACATCCCGGCCGGCGGCATCGTGCGTCAACCACGTGATGATCCACGCTGCGATGCCGCAGCTGCCGTTCGGCGGCGTCGGCACCAGCGGGATGGGCGCTTACCACGGCCGGTGGGGCTTCGAGACGTTCACCCACCGCAAGGCGGTACTACACAAGACCGTCCGACCGGACCTTTCGTTGATCTATCCGCCGTACACCGCGCTCAAGGAGAAGGTGTTGCGACGGCTGTTCTGACCGCGCGGTGCTCGTGATCTTCCTGGACCAGCAAGCGACCCGGGGTGCGGACGCCAAGCAGCTGCTGGCCTCCGGGCGGGTCACCGTGAGCGCCCAGCTCGTCGACGGCAAGTGGAAGATCGCCGGCGTCGATAGTTCGCTAGCCGCCAGCCGGCCACGAGCCGGCCGCAGGGCCGCCCTGAGACCCGACCGGACAGATCGCGTAGGCTGGACGGCGGTTCACCGAAGACCGCTGGTCTCCGTCGCCCGCACGGGCGGCGGGCGAAGGTCCCGCACCACGGGCGGCCCGCGCAGGAGGACGAGGACGGCGTGCTCTCGCGGCACGCTCGACGCCCCGTGCGCCTGCGCCGGGGCGTTTCGCGTTTCGAGGCCCCGTTCGGTGGCCGACCCGTACGTCACCAGAACAGGAGCGCACGATGGCCCGTGCCGACAAGGTGGCCGCCGTCGAGGAGATCGCCGGACGCTTCCGCGACGCCAACGCCTCGGTCATCACCGAGTTCCGTGGTCTCAGTGTCACCCAGCTGACCGATCTGCGGCGCGCCCTTGGCTCGGCGGCGACCTACCGAATCGCGAAGAACACCCTGGTCCGGCGGGCCGCGAGCGAAGCGGGCGTGGAAGGCCTCGATGAGCTGCTGATCGGGCCGACCGCTATCGCGTTCGTCACCGGTGAACCCGTCGACGCCGCCAAGGCGCTGCGCAACTTCGCCAAGGACAACAAGGGCCTGGTGATCAAGGGCGCGATCATGGACGGCCGTCCGCTCACGGTGGCGGAGGTCAACCAGCTCGCCGACCTGGAGTCCCGCGAGGTGCTGCTGGCGAAGCTGGCCGGTGCGATGAAGGCCAGCCTGAGCAACGCCGCCGGACTGTTCGCCGCGCCGGCGTCGCAGGTGGCCCGGCTCGCCGCCGCACTGCTGGACAAGCGCCAGGCCGAGGCAGGCGCCGAGACCGACGAGACCGACGAGACCGCCGAAACCGCCGAGACCGACGAGACCGCCGACGCCCCGGAGGCTGCCGAAGCAGCCGAGGCGTCCACCGATAGCTGACCACCCTCCCGTACGCGGGAAGAACCGAGAAAGAAGGCCACGATGGCGAAGCTCTCCACCGACGAGCTGCTCGACGCGTTCAAGGACATGACGCTGCTGGAGCTGTCGGAGTTCGTGAAGAAGTTCGAGGACACCTTCGAGGTGACCGCTGCCGCACCGGTCGCGGTGGCCGCCGCTCCCGCCACCGGCGACGGAGCCGCCCCGGCCAGCCGAGGAGAAGGACGAGTTCAACGTCGTGCTGGACGCGGCGGGCGAGAAGAAGATCCAGGTCATCAAGGTCGTCCGCGAGCTGGTGTCCGGCCTCGGGCTGAAGGAGGCCAAGGACCTCGTCGAGAGCGCTCCGAAGCCGATCCTGGAGAACGTGCCGAAGGACGCCGCGGACGCCGCGAAGGCGAAGCTCGAAGACGCCGGCGCGAAGGTCTCGCTCAGCTAGTCGAGCCGAACGCCCGGCACACATCTCCGGTTGCCGGCACGGATGTCACGACATGGGTGCCGGCAACCGCGCGTATGTGCGGCCGAGCACGCCGCAGCGGCACACCGCGTCGGGTACGGCCGGTGACGGCGTCCCGACGCGCTCCGGTAAGCTCGGCAGCCAGACAAAGCGACCTCGTGAGGCCGGTCATCGGGCGAAAGGGACCACTTACCGACGCCTAGACACTTGACTCACCGCGTCCACCAGGTCACTCTTGTGCCCAAGATGGTTGCATCTGCGACCCGTCTCGACAGCAGTTGCCCAATGGGCTAGACTGCTTCTTTGCGCTGCCTTCGTCCAGGATTTCGCTTGCCGGCACCAGTGTCGCTCGGCGCCACTCATGCGGGGCCCTGGCCGAGAGTCGCGCCCTGACAACATGACGGTGTCGTGCCGTCCGCGTCCTCGATCGAAAGGCACGAGTGCCCCGCCCGGACCTCCCGCCCGGGTGATCGTGCCAGACGGTACCTGGCGACCGGACGGTACTTGCCAGACGAAGGACGCATCTTGGCTGTCTCCCGCGCCACCAAGTCCCCCGACACTGCAACCGCATACGCGCACCAACCAGGCGCACCCACCCGAGTCTCCTTCGCGAAGATCCGCGAGCCGCTCGAGGTTCCCGACCTCCTCGACCTGCAGATCCAGTCGTTCGAGTGGCTGGTCGGCGACGAGGCGTGGTTCCAGCGCCGCATCGAGGCCGGCGACGAGCTCCCGGTCGGCGGCCTCGAGGAGGTCCTCACGGAGATCTCGCCGATCGAGGACTTCTCCGGCTCGATGTCGCTGTCCTTCTCCGACCCGCGCTTCGACGAGGTCAAGGCCTCGGTCGAGGAGTGCAAGGACAAGGACATGACGTACGCGGCACCGCTGTTCGTCACCGCGGAGTTCACCAACAACACCACTGGCGAGATCAAGAGCCAGACGGTGTTCATGGGTGACTTCCCGGTGATGACCGACAAGGGCACGTTCATCATCAACGGCACCGAGCGCGTCGTGGTGTCGCAGCTGGTGCGCTCGCCCGGGGTGTACTTCGACCACAACGTCGACAAGACCACCGACAAGGACGTCTACTCGGTCAAGATCATCCCGAGCCGGGGTGCCTGGCTGGAGTTCGACGTCGACAAGCGCGACACCGTCGGTGTCCGCATCGACCGCAAGCGCCGCCAGCCGGTCACCGTGCTGCTGAAGGCGCTGGGCTGGACGACCGAGCAGATCCGCGAGCGGTTCGCTCACTCCGAGACGCTGCTGGCCACCCTGGAGAAGGACCACACGGCCGACCAGGACGAGGCGCTGCTCGACATCTACCGCAAGCTGCGCCCGGGCGAGCCGCCGACCAAGGAGAGCGCGCAGACCCTGCTGGAGAACCTGTTCTTCAAGGACAAGCGCTACGACCTGGCCAAGGTCGGCCGCTACAAGGTCAACAAGAAGCTGGGCGTGCGCTCGACGCCCACGGTGGGCACGCTGACCGAGGACGACATCGTCACCACGATCGAGTACCTCGTCCGGCTGCACGCCGGCGAGACGACCATGAGGGTCGGCGAGGGTCGAAGCAGCAGGCGCCGTCGAGGTCCCGGTCGAGACCGACGACATCGACCACTTCGGCAACCGCCGCCTGCGCACCGTCGGCGAGCTGATCCAGAACCAGATCCGGGTCGGCCTGTCCCGGATGGAGCGGGTCGTCCGCGAGCGGATGACCACGCAGGACGTCGAGGCGATCACGCCGCAGACCCTGATCAACATCCGGCCCGTGGTGGCCGCGATCAAGGAGTTCTTCGGCACCAGCCAGCTGTCCCAGTTCATGGACCAGACCAACCCGCTGGCCGGGCTGACCCACAAGCGGCGGCTGTCCGCGCTCGGCCCGGGCGGTCTGTCCCGTGAGCGGGCCGGCATGGAGGTCCGCGACGTGCACACCAGCCACTACGGCCGGATGTGCCCGATCGAGACGCCGGAAGGCCCGAACATCGGCCTGATCGGGTCGCTGTCCACCTTCGCGCGGGTCAACCCGTTCGGCTTCATCGAGACGCCGTACCGCAAGGTCGTCGACGGGCGTGGTCACCGACCAGATCGACTACCTGACCGCCGACGAGGAGGACCGCCACGTCATCGCGCAGGCCAACGCGCCGCTCGACGACGGACGGCCGCTTCGCCGAGGAGCGCGTCCTGGTCCGCCGCAAGGGCGGCGAGGTCGACCTACATCAGCCCGCGCGGCGTCGACTACATGGACGTGTCGCCGCGCCAGATGGTCTCGGTCGCCACCGCGATGATCCCGTTCCTCGAGCACGACGACGCCAACCGGGCGCTGATGGGCGCGAACATGCAGCGCCAGGCGGTGCCGCTGCTGCGCAGCGAGTCGCCGCTGGTCGGCACCGGCATGGAGCTGCGGGCCGCGGTCGACGCCGGTGACGTGATCGTCGCCGACCGGCCGGTGTGGTCGAGGAGCTGTGCGCCGACTACATCACGGTGATGGCCGACGACGGCAGCCGGCAGACCTACCGGCTGCACAAGTTCCACCGCGTCCAACCAGGGCACCTGCATCAACCAGAAGCCGATCGTCGCCGAGGGTGACCGGGTCGAGACCGGCCAGGTGCATCGCGGACGGGCCGTGCACCGAGGACGGCGAGATGGCCCTCGGGAAGAACCTGCTCGTGGCGATCATGCCGTGGGAGGGCCACAACTACGAGGACGCGATCATCCTGTCGCAGCGCCTGGTGCAGGACGACGTGCTCGACCTCGATCCACATCGAGGAGCACGAGATCGACGCCCGCGACACCAAGCTCGGCGCCGAGGAGATCACGCGGGACATCCCGAACGTCTCCGAGGAGGTCCTCGCGGACCTCGACGAGCGCGGCATCATCCGCATCGGTGCCGAGGTCCAGCCGGGCGACATCCTGGTCGGCAAGGTCACGCCGAAGGGCGAGACCGAGCTGACCCCGGAGGAGCGGCTGCTGCGCGCGATCTTCGGCGAGAAGGCCCGCGAGGTGCGCGACACCAGCCTCAAGGTGCCGCACGGCGAGAACGGCAAGGTCATCGGCATCCGGGTGTTCTCCCGCGATGACGACGACGAGCTGCTCGCCGGGCGTCAACGAGCTGGTCCGCGTGTACGTGGCCCAGAAGCGCAAGATCTCCGACGGCGACAAGCTCGCCGGCCGGCACGGCAACAAGGGCGTGATCGGCAAGATCCTGCCGGTCGAGGACATGCCGTTCCTCGCCGGACGGCACGCCGGTCGACATCATCCTGAACACCCACGGTGTGCCGCGACGGATGAACATCGGCCAGATCCTGGAGACCCACCTCGGGTGGATCGCCAGCCCGGCTGGGAGATCGAGGGCAAGCCGGAGTGGGCGGAGAAGCTGCCGCAGCGAGCATGTACGCCGCGCCGGCCGACACGAACACCGCGACCCCGGTGTTCGACGGCGCGCAGCGAGGACGAGATCACCGGGCTGCTCGGCTCGACCCGGCCCAACCGGGACGGCGAGCGGATGGTCGGCCCGGACGGCAAGGCGCCAGCTGCTCGACGGGCGTTCCGGCGAGCCGTACCCGTACCCGGTGGCGGTCGGCTACATGTACATCCTGAAGCTGCTGCACCTGGTGGACGACAAGATCCACGCCCGGTCCACCGGCCCGTACTCGATGATCACCCAGCAGCCGCTCGGTGGTAAGGCGCAGTTCGGTGGCCAGCGCTTCGGTGAGATGGAGTGCTGGGCGATGCAGGCCTACGGCGCGGCCTACACGCTGCAGGAGCTGCTGACCATCAAGTCGGACGACGTGCTGGGCCGGGTCAAGGTGTACGAGGCCATCGTCAAGGGCGAGAACATCCCCGAGCCGGGTATCCCCGAGTCGTTCAAGGTGCTGCTCAAGGAACTCCAGTCGCTGTGCCTCAACGTGGAGGTGCTGTCCAGCGACGGCGCCGCCATCGAGATGCGCGACACCGACGACGAGGACCTCGAGCGCGCCGCGGCCAACCTCGGCATCAACCTGTCCAGCCGGTCCGGGACGACTCGTGACTCAGTGGTCGGTCGACCCTGGCGATCGTGCGGACGACCAGCCATCAGCTATTGCTACTCCGCGTCACCGCATAGGGGAGACGAAGCCACGTGCTCGACGTCAACTTCTTCGACGAGCTACGCATCGGCCTGGCCACCGCTGACGACATCCGTCAGTGGTCCTTCGGCGAGGTCAAGAAGCCCGAGACGATCAACTACCGCACGCTCAAGCCGGAGAAGGACGGACTCTTCTGCGAGAAGATCTTCGGTCCGACCCGGGACTGGGAGTGCTACTGCGGCAAGTACAAGCGTGTCCGCTTCAAGGGCATCATCTGTGAGCGCTGCGGCGTCGAGGTGACCCGGGCCAAGGTCCGCCGTGAGCGGATGGGCCACATCGAGCTGGCCGCGCCGGTCACGCACATCTGGTACTTCAAGGGTGTCCCGAGCCGGCTCGGCTACCTGCTCGACCTGGCGCCGAAGGATCTCGAGAAGATCATCTACTTCGCGGCCTACGTGATCACCACGGTCAACGACGAGCAGCGGCACAACGACCAGTCGACGCTCGAGAACGAGATGGCCGTCGAGCGCAAGCGGGTCGAGCAGCGCCGCGACGCCGACCTCGAGGCCCGGGCCCAGAAGCTCGAGGCCGACCTCGCCGAGCTCGAGGCCGAGGGCGCCAAGAGCGACGTGCGGCGCAAGGTCAAGGAGGGCGGCGAGCGCGAGATGCGCCAGCTGCGCGACCGTGCGCAGCGCGAGCTCGACCGCCTCGACGAGATCTGGACGACGTTCGCCAAGCTCGAGCCGTCAAGCAGCTGATCGCCGACGAGCATGCTCTACCGCGAGCTGTACGACCGCTACGGCGGACTACTTCACCGGCTGCCATGGGCGCCGAGGCGATCCAGAAGCTCCTGCAGACCTTCGACATCGACGCCGAGGCCGAGAACCTGCGCGAGACCATCCGCAGCGGCAAGGGCCAGAAGAAGCTGCGCGCGCTCAAGCGGCTGAAGGTGGTCGCGGCGTTCCAGGCCACCGGCAACAGCCCGCTCGGCATGGTGCTGGACTGCGTCCCGGTCATCCCGCCGGACCTGCGCCCGATGGTGCAGCTCGACGGTGGCCGGTTCGCCACGTCGGACCTGAACGACCTGTACCGCCGGGTGATCAACCGGAACAACCGGCTGAAGCGACTGATCGACCTCGGCGCGCCCGAGATCATCGTCAACAACGAGAAGCGGATGCTGCAGGAGGCCGTCGACGCGCTGTTCGACAACGGCCGCCGCGGCCGGCCGGTGACCGGGCCGGGCAACCGCCCGCTCAAGTCGCTGTCCGACCTGCTCAAGGGCAAGCAGGGCCGGTTCCGCCAGAACCTGCTCGGCAAGCGCGTCGACTACTCCGGCCGTTCGGTCATCGTGGTCGGCCCGCAGCTCAAGCTGCACCAGTGCGGCCTGCCCAAGCAGATGGCGCTCGAGCTGTTCAAGCCGTTCGTGATGAAGCGGCTGGTCGACCTCAACCACGCGCAGAACATCAAGTCCGCGAAGCGGATGGTCGAGCGCGGGCGCTCCCAGGTCTGGGACGTGCTGGAAGAGGTCATCGCCGAGCACCCGGTGCTGCTGAACCGGGCGCCCACGCTGCACCGCCTCGGCATCCAGGCCTTCGAGCCGCAGCTGGTCGAGGGCAAGGCCATCCAGCTGCACCCGCTGGTCTGCGAGGCGTTCAACGCCGACTTCGACGGTGACCAGATGGCGGTGCACCTGCCGCTGTCCGCCGAGGCGCAGGCCGAGGCCCGGATCCTGATGCTGTCGTCGAACAACATCCTGTCGCCGGCGTCCGGCCGGCCGCTGGCCATGCCGCGGCTGGACATGGTGACCGGGCTGTTCCACCTGACCCGGCTGCGCGAGGGCGCCAAGGGCGAGGGCCACGCGTACTCCTCGCCGGCCGAGGCGATCATGGCCTTCGACCGCGGGGTGCTCGACCTGCAGGCGCCGATCAAGATCCGGCTGTCGCCGCGGTCTGCCGGTGACCGGCGACGACCCCGGAGGGCTGGGAGCCGGGCAGCCCTGGCTGGCCGACACCACGCTCGGCCGGGTGCTGTTCAACGAGCTGCTGCCGGCGGACTACCCGTTCGTCAACGAGCCGCTGCCGAAGAAGCGCCAGGCCGCGATCATCAACGACCTGGCCGAGCGGTACTCGATGCACCGAGGTCGCGCAGACCCTGGACCGGCTCAAGGACGCCGGCTTCTACTGGGCGACCCGCTCGGGCGTCACGCTCGCCATCGACGACGTCGTGGTGCCGCCGCACAAGCAGCAGATCCTCGACACCTACGAGGCCAAGGCCGACCAGGTCAACAAGCGCTACCAGCGCGGCGCGCTGTCGCACCAGGAGCGCAACGACGAGATGGTCAAGATCTGGAACCAGGCCACCGAAGAGGTCGCCAAGGCGATGGAGGACAACTTCCCCGAGGACAACCCGATCCCGATGATCGTGAAGTCCGGGGCGGCCGGCAACATGACCCAGGTCCGTCAGCTCGCCGGGCATGACGGGCCTGGTGGCCAACCCGAAGGGCGAGTACATCCCGCGGCCGATCAAGTCGAACTTCCGCGAGGGCCTGTCCGTGCTGGAGTACTTCATCTCCACGCACGGCACCCGCAAGGGTCTGGCCGACACCGCGCTGCGGACCGCCGACTCCGGGCTACCTGACCCGGCGGCTGGTGGACGTCTCGCAGGACGTCATCGTCCGCGAGGTCGACTGCGGCACCGAGCGCAGCATCACGATGCCGGTCATCGAGCCGACGCCGGACGGCAACGTCGATCCCGCACCGGCACGTGCGCACCAGCGTGTACGCCCGCTGCGCGGCCGAGGACGTGACGCGACGCCGACGGCAACTGCTCGTCGGCCGCGGTGACGACCTCGGCGACCCGGCGCTGGCCGCGCTGGTCGCGGCCGGGGTGCAGTCGATCAAGGTGCGCAGCGCGCTGACCTGCGAGTCGGCCACCGGGGTCTGCGCGATGTGCTACGGCCGCTCGATGGCCACCGGCAAGCTGGTGGACGTCGGCGAGGCGGTCGGCATCGTGGCCGCCCAGTCGATCGGTGAGCCCGGCACGCAGCTGACGATGCGTACGTTCCACACCGGCGGCGTCGCCGGCGAGGACATCACGACCGGTCTGCCCCGGGTGCAGGAGCTCTTCGAGGCCCGGGTACCGCAAGGGCAAGGCGCCGATCGCCGACGTCGACGGCCGTGATCCGGATCGAGGACGGCGACAGGTTCTGGAAGATCACCCTGATCCCGGACGACGGCGGCGAGGAGATCGTCTACGACAAGCTGTCCAAGCGGCAGTGGCTCGCGATGACGGTCGTCGACGGCGAGGAGCGTCCGCTGCAGGACGGCGACCACGTGGACGTCGGCCAGCTGCTGCTCGAGGGCACCGCCGACCCGCACGAGGTGCTGCGCGTCATGGGCCCGCGCGAGGTGCAGCTGCACCTGGTGCGTGAGGTGCAGAAGGTGTACCGCACGCAGGGCGTGGACATCCACGACAAGCACATCGAGGTCATCGTCCGGCAGATGCTGCGCCGGGTGACGATCATCGACTCGGGCGCCACCGAGTTCCTGCCCGGTGGCGCTCGTCGACCGCGCCGAGTTCGAGGCGGCCAACCGCAGGGTGGTCGCCGAGGGCGGCGAGCCGGCGTCCGGCCGTCCGGTGCTGATGGGGATCACCAAGGCCTCGCTGGCCACCGAGTCGTGGCTGTCCGCGGCCTCGTTCCAGGAGACCACCCGGATCCTCACCGACGCGGCGATCAACGGGAAGCGCGACAGTCTGGTCGGGCTGAAGGAGAACGTCATCATCGGCAAGCTGATCCCGGCCGGCACCGGCATCAACCGGTACCGGAACATCCAGGTCCAGCCGACCGAGGAGGCCCGGGCGGCCGCCTACGCCCTGCCGAGCTACGACGACGGGTACTACACCCCCGACGTGTTCGGCGCCGGCACCGGTGCTGCCGTGCCGCTGGACGACTACGACTTCGGCCGCGACTACCGCTGAGCGGCGCTGGGCGACGGGCCGGCGTAGCCTCGCCGCAGCCGACCGCGTCCGACCCGTCGTGGGCACCGCAGCACGACAAGTGGCCAGGAGGCGCGGTGGTCTCCCGCGACAAGTCGGGGGCACCCCGCGTCCGGAGTCGGGTCGTCCACTGCGTCGTGGGGAACCGCCCCCGTCGTCCACTTGTCGTGGGAAACCACCCGCTTGCGGCGCAGTTGTCGTTAGGAATACCCGCGACAAGTCGGGGCGTTGAAGACGGTAGGAAGCCAGGGCGGCGGTGCTTGCGATTCGGACCGCCGTGAGGCACCCTGCGAGCACAGCAACCAGTTCATCCGACCGTTACCCGCTTTGACCCCTGGCAGGCGGGGCGGTTATTCTGTTGTCTCGTGCCCGACGATGTCGGGCCGCTCCGCGTGCCCGACGGTCACCGGTTGCGCCTCCCGCGGAACCGGAACCGACTAAGCGCGGGCTTTCCAGGACGCGATCTCGGTGGGCTTCTTGCGGCCCGGCGACAATGATGTCCCGGGAGGCGACACGCCCGACCTCGGGGACCGGATGCCCGGGCCGCGAGGCAGGCGGGCCGCGGACCACGTACCGACGCCCAAACTAGATCAACAGCAGCAACAGAAACGGAAAGCAACCGGTTCATGCCCACGATCCAGCAACTGGTCCGCAAGGGCCGCCGATGACAAGGTCGCCAAGACCAAGACCGCCGCGCTGAAGGGGAGCCCGCAGCGCCGCGGGGTATGCACACGCGTCTACACGACGACGCCCAAGAAGCCGAACTCGGCGCTGCGCAAGGTTGCTCGGGTCCGGCTGACCAGCCAGGTGGAGGTCACCGCCTACATCCCCGGTGAGGGCCACAACCTGCAGGAGCACTCGATCGTGCTGGTCCGCGGCGGCCGGGTGAAGGACCTGCCAGGCGTGCGATACAAGATCATCCGAGGCTCGCTGGACACCCAGGGTGTGCGCAACCGCAAGCAGGCGCGCAGCCGGTACGGGGCGAAGAAGGAGAAGAGCTGATGCCACGCACCGGTAAGGCGAGTCCTGCCCGGCCGAGCGGCAGCGAGGACGTTTTCGCAAGCGGGAAGGAGAAGAGCTGATGCCACGCAAGGGTCCTGCCCCCAAGCGGCCGCTGGTCTCGGACCCGGTCTACAGCAGCCCGCTGGTCACCCAGCTGGTGAACAAGGTGCTGCTGGACGGGAAGAAATCGCTCGCCGAACGCATTGTGTATGGAGCGCTTGAAGGTTGCCGGGACAAGTACCGGCACCGACCCGGTGGTCACGCTCAAGCGCGCGCTGGACAACGTGAAGCCGGCGATCGAGGTGAAGAGCCGCCGGGTCGGCGGCGCCACCTACCAGGTTCCGATCGAGGTGCGGCCCGCCCGCTCCACGACGCTCGGGACTGCGCTGGCTGGTCGGGTTCGCCCGGCAACGCCGAGAGAAGACCATGGTCGAGCGGCTGATGAACGAGCTGCTCGACGCGAGCAACGGCCTGGGTGCCAGCGTCAAACGGCGCGAGGACACCCACAAGATGGCGGAGTCCAACAAGGCCTTCGCCCATTACCGCTGGTGACGGGCT
Organism: uncultured Actinomycetota bacterium; assembly: GCA_963776255.1. GTDB lineage: Bacteria > Actinomycetota > Actinomycetes > Mycobacteriales > Pseudonocardiaceae > Pseudonocardia. The sequence goes on from CAVZMB010000025.1 coordinate 16,462, forward strand.
GAACATCCCGAACACCCGAGCAGACAGAGAGAGCAGAGCAGTGGCACGCGACGTCCACACCGACCTGGGCCGGGTCCGCAACATCGGGATCATGGCGCATATCGACGCGGGCAAGACGACCACCACCGAGCGGGTCCTGTACTACACCGGGATCAACTACAAGATGGGTGAGGTCCACGACGGCGCCGCCACGATGGACTGGATGGAGGAGGAGCAGAAGCGAGGCATCACGATCACCTCGGCTGCTACCACCACCTTCTGGAAAGACCACCAGATCAACATCATCGACACCCCGGGCCACGTCGACTTCACCGTCGAGGTCGAGCGCTCGCTGCGGGTGCTCGACGGCGCGGTTGCCGTGTTCGACGGCAAGGAGGGCGTCGAGCCGCAGTCCGAGACGGTCTGGCGGCAGGCCGACACCTACCGCGTCCCGCGGATCTGCTTCGTCAACAAGATGGACAAGATCGGCGCGGACTTCTACTTCACCGTGCGCACCATCCAGGAGCGCCTCGGCGCCAGCCCGGTCGTGATCCAGCTGCCGATCGGCGCCGAGTCCGACTTCGTCGGCGTCGTCGACCTGGTCGGCATGCGCGCGCTGACCTGGCGCGGCGAGACCGCCAAGGGCGAGGACTACACCGTCGAGGAGATCCCGGCGGACATGGTCGAGCTCGCCAACGAGTGGCGGGAGAAGCTGCTCGAGCAGGTCGCCGAGAGCGACGACGAGCTGATGGAGCACTACCTCGGCGGCGAGGAGCTCACCGTCGAGCAGATCAAGCACGGGATCCGCGCGCTCACCCTGACCGCTGAGCACTTCCCGGTGATCTGCGGCTCGGCGTTCAAGAACAAGGGCGTCCAGCCGATGCTCGACGCGGTGATCGACTACCTGCCGGCGCCGATCGACGTCCCGCCGGTGCATGGCCTGCTGCCCGACGGCGAGACGGTCGTCGCGCGCAAGGCCGACGTCGAGCGAGCCGTTCTCCGCGCTGGCGTTCAAGATCATGAGCCACCCGTTCTTCGGCAAGCTCACCTACATCCGGGTGTACTCGGGTCGGGTGGCGGCCGGAACCCAGGTGATCAACTCGACCCGGGAGCGCAAGGAGCGCATCGGCAAGCTGTTCCAGATGCACTCCAACAAGGAGAACCCGGTCGACGAGGCACGAGCCGGGCACATCTACGCCGTGATCGGCCTGAAGGAGACGACCACCGGCGAGACGCTGAGCGACGCGAACGCGCCGATCGTGCTCGAGTCGATGACGTTCCCGGAGCCGGTCATCCAGGTGGCCATCGAGCCGAAGACGAAGGTCGACCAGGAGAAGCTCTCCACGGCGATCCAGAAGCTCGCCGAGGAGGACCCGACCTTCCAGGTCAAGCTCGACGACGAGACCGGCCAGACGATCATCGCTGGGATGGGCGAGCTGCACCTCGAGGTGCTGGTGAACCGGATGCGCAGCGACTTCAGGGTCGAGGCGAACATCGGCAAGCCACAGGTCGCCTACCGGGAGACCATCACCCGGCCGGTGCCGAAGCACGAGTACACGCACCGCAAGCAGACCGGTGGGTCGGGCCAGTACGCCAAGGTCGTGATCGCGCTCGAGCCGTTGTCGACCGGCGACGGTGCGCTGTACGAGTTCGACAACAAGGTGACCGGCGGGCGGGTGCCCAAGGAGTACATCCCGGCCGTCGACCAGGGCTCCCAGGACGCCCTTCAGTACGGCGTGCTGGCGGGCTACCCGCTGGTCGGGATCAAGGTCACGCTGCTCGACGGCGGGTACCACGAGGTGGACTCCTCCGAGATGGCCTTCAAGATCGCCGGATCGATCGCGACCAAGGAGGCCGCTCGGCTGGCAAAGCCGGTGCTGCTCGAGCCGATGATGCGGGTCGAGGTCACCACGCCCGAGGACTACATGGGCGACGTCATCGGCGACCTGAACAGCCGTCGCGGCCAGATCCAGGCCATGGGCGAGCGCAGTGGCTCGCGGGTGGTCGAGGCGCTGGTACCGCTGTCGGAGATGTTCGGCTACGTCGGCGACCTGCGGTCGCGGACCCAGGGCCGGGCGAGCTACAGCATGCAGTTCGACCGTTACTCCGAGGTCCCGGCCAACGTGGCCAAGGAGATCATCGCGAAGGCGACGGGGGAGTGAGCATCGAAGCTCGCGTCAGCGAGCGAGGAGCGGAGCGAGCCCGGAGCCGAGCAATCGGGATCGCGAAGGCGACCGGAGAATGACCGTGAGCCCGGCGACGTGCACCTTTTGGGTGCGAGTAGCGTCGCCGGGCCAAGCCTGACAGAACAAGACCTGGCCGTCAGCACGGCGGACAAGACAGAGAACAAGTCCAGGAGGATCTACCAGTGGCGAAGGCGAAGTTCGAGCGGACCAAGCCGCACGTCAACATCGGCACCATCGGTCATATCGACCACGGCAAGACCACGCTGACGGCGGCCATTACGAAGGTTCTGCACGACAAGTACCCGAACCTCAACGAGGTATCGGCGTTCGACTCCATCGACAAGGCGCCCGAGGAGAAGGCCCGCGGCATCACCATCTCCATCGCGCACGTGGAGTACCAGACCGAGAAGCGGCACTACGCACACGTCGACTGCCCAGGGCACGCCGACTACATCAAGAACATGATCACCGGTGCCGCCCAGATGGACGGCGCCATCCTGGTGGTCGCCGCGACCGACGGCCCGATGCCGCAGACCCGTGAGCACGTGCTGCTCGCGCGTCAGGTCGGGGTGCCCTACATCGTCGTCGCCCTGAACAAGGCCGACATGGTCGACGACGAGGAGATCATGGAGCTGGTCGAGCTCGAGGTGCGCGAGCTGCTGTCCAGCCAGGAGTTCCCCGGCGACGACCTGCCCGTGGTGCGGGTGTCCGCGCTCAAGGCGCTCGAGGGCGACGCCGAGTGGGGCGAGAAGGTGCTCGAGCTGATGGACGCGGTGGACGACAACGTCCCCGAGCCCGTCCGCGACGTCGAGAAGCCGTTCCTGATGCCCGTCGAGGACGTCTTCACGATCACCGGCCGCGGCACCGTGGTCACCGGTCGTGTCGAGCGCGGCGTCGTCAAGGTCAACGAGACGGTGGAGATCGTCGGCATCAGGGAGAAGTCGATGTCGACCACGGTCACCGGCGTCGAGATGTTCCGCAAGCTGCTCGACGAGGGCCGCGCGGGCGACAACGTGGGGCTGCTGCTCCGCGGTATCAAGCGCGAGGAGGTCGAGCGCGGGATGGTCGTGGTCAAGCCCGGCACGAACACCCCGCACACCGAGTTCGGCGCGCAGGTCTACATCCTGAGCAAGGACGAGGGCGGCCGGCACACGCCGTTCTTCAACAACTATCGGCCGCAGTTCTACTTCCGCACCACCGACGTGACCGGTGTGGTGACGCTTCCCGGCGGCACCGAGATGGTCATGCCGGGTGACAACACCCAGATGTCCGTCCAGCTCATCCAGCCGATCGCGATGGAGGAAGGTCTCCGCTTCGCGATCCGGGAGGGTGGCCGCACGGTCGGCGCCGGTCGAGTCACGAAGATCGACAAGTAAGTACCCGATTTGGGACGCCACTCGGCCGTGTGGCATCCTGTAAGGGTTGCTCGTCGGGGCGGCTGACCCGAGTGTCGTGCACTCGGTCGGTCGCCCCGATCCGAGCGGTCTGGCGTAACGCCTCCCGTGCTGCGGGGGCCCGGAGCGCCGGAACCACCGCCCTCCCGGACGAGAGCCTGGAGGACCGGTCTGTGGGTCGGGCGCGACACACCCGACCTCGTGGACCGGATCGACCTGGACCGACGACTCGACGCGTCGCTGCGCGAGCAGCGCGATAGGGATCGTCGTGCCCTTCGGTCGGACGGGCAGCAGGCACGAGCGACGCAGGACGGCACGAGCCAGGTCAAGCCGGTACGAGCAGGGCAGGAAGAGAAGGACGAGATGGCCGGACAGAAGATCCGCATTCGGCTCAAGGCCTACGACCACGAGGCGATCGACGCGTCCGCGCGCAAGATCGTCGAGACGGTCACGCGTACCGGCGCCCGGATCGTCGGCCCCGTGCCGCTACCGACCGAGAAGAACGTGTACTGCGTGATCCGCTCGCCGCACAAGTACAAGGACTCGCGCGAGCACTTCGAGATGCGCACCCACAAGCGGCTGATCGACATCCTCGACCCGACGCCGAAGACGGTGGACGCGCTGATGCGCATCGACCTGCCGGCCAGCGTCGACGTGAACATCCAGTAAGGGCTGACGGGCAGATGAGTGAGAGTCAAGGCACCGACAAGAGGGTCAGGGGCATCCTGGGCACCAAGCTCGGGATGACCCAGGTCTTCGACGAGGCGAACCGGATCGTCCCGGTCACCGTCGTCCGGGCCGGCCCGAACGTCGTCACGCTGGTGCGCACCCCGGAGGCCGACGGCTACTCCGCGGTGCAGCTCGCCTATGGCGCGGTCGACCCGCGGCGGGTGAACAAGCCGGAGACCGGGCACTTCGCCAAGGCGGGCGTCACCCCGCGCCGCTACCTGGTGGAGCTGCGCACCGCCGACGCCGGTGACTACGAGGTCGGCCAGGAGCTGACGGCCGAGGTCTTCTCGGACGGCGAGCTGGTCGATGTGGTCGGCACGAGCAAGGGCAAGGGCACCGCGGGCGTGATGAAGCGGCACGGTTTCAGCGGCCTCGGCGCCAGCCACGGCACCCAGCGCAAGCACCGCTCACCGGGCTCGATCGGCGGCTGTGCCACGCCGGGCCGGGTGTTCAAGGGCATGCGGATGGCGGGCCGGATGGGCAACGTCCGCACCACGATGCAGAACCTCACCGTGCACCGCGTCGACCCGGAGACCGGGCTGCTGCTGATCAAGGGCGCGATCCCCGGCCCGAAGGGCGGCCTGGTGCTGGTCCGCACGGCGGCGAAGACGCCGGTGGAGGGGGCGAGCGCGTGAGCAACGTCAAGGTGAAGAAGCCGTCCGGCAGCGCGACCGGCACCGTTGAGCTGCCCGCCGACGTGTTCGACGTGGAGCCGAACCTCCCGCTGATGCACCAGGTCGTGGTCGCTCAGCTGGCCGCGGCCCGGGCCGGCACGCACAGCACGAAGACCCGCGGCGAGGTGCGTGGTGGCGGCCGCAAGCCGTACCGACAGAAGGGCACCGGCCGAGCCCGGCAGGGTTCGGTGCGCGCCCCGCAGTTCGCCGGTGGCGGAGTCGTGCACGGGCCGAAGCCGCGGGACTACTCGCAGCGGACGCCGAAGAAGATGAAGGCCGCGGCGCTGCGTGGCGCGCTGTCCGACCGGGCCCGCGCCGGGCTGGTGCACGTACTGACCGCTGTGCTGGAGGGCTCGGAGCCGTCGACCAAGGCCGCGCGTAAGACGGTCGAGGCGATCGGTACCGACTCGCGCCTGCTGTTCGTGGTCGGCCGCGACGACGAGCTGGGCTGGTTGTCGCTGCGCAACCTGCCGAACGTGCACCTGATCGCGCCGGACCAGCTCAACACCTACGACGTGCTGGTCAACGACGAGGTGGTGTTCACCCAGCAGGCGCTCGAGCTGTTCCTGAGCGTGGCGCGCCGCGGGCCGTCCGAGACCACCGAGACGACCGAGACCGACTCCGCCGAGGACGCCAAGCCGGCGCGCAAGCCGCGCAAGGCGGCGTCCGACAAGACCGCGACCGACAAGGCGGCGACCGACAAGGCGGGCGACGAGGTGGACAGCGAGGCCGAGCCGAAGCCGGCACCGAAGGCAGAACCGAAGGCCGCCGCGAAGAAGCCGGCCAGGCGCAAGGCGAGCGAGGAGCCGACTGAGCAGCCGAGCGGCGAGGAGGAGGCGGAATGATCCCCGATCCACGGGACATCCTGCTGGCGCCGGTGGTCTCCGAGAAGAGCTACGGGCTGCTCGAGGAGCGCCAGTACACCTTCATCGTGCACCCGGACGCCAACAAGACCCAGATCAAGATCGCTGTCGAGAAGGTGTTCGGCGTCAAGGTGACCAGCGTCAACACCCTCAACCGGCCGGGCAAGCGCAAGCGGACCCGCACCGGTTTCGGCAAGCGGAAGAACACGAAGCGGGCGATCGTCACGCTCTCCGAGGAGAGCCGATCGATCGACGTCTTCGGGACGACGAGCTGACGGAGCAGGTAGCAGAGCCATGGGCATCCGCAAGTACAAGCCGACCACCCCGGGTCGGCGCGGCGCCAGCGTCTCCGACTTCGCCGAGATCACTCGCTCGGAGCCGGAGAAGTCGCTGATCCGCCCGCTGCACGGCCGTGGCGGCCGCAACGTGCACGGCAAGATCACCACCAGGCACAAGGGCGGCGGTCACAAACGCGCCTACCGCCTGATCGACTTCCGGCGGGCGGACAAGGACGGCGTGCCGGCCAAGGTCGCACACATCGAGTACGACCCGAACCGCAGCGCGCGGATCGCCTTGCTGCACTACGTCGACGGCGAGAAGCGCTACATCATCGCGCCGGAGCGGCTGCGTCAGGGCGACCAGGTGGAGAACGGGCCGAAGGCCGACATCAAGCCGGGCAACAACCTGCCGCTGCGCAACATCCCGACCGGCACGGTGGTGCACGCCATCGAGCTGCGCCCCGGGGGTGGGGCGAAGATCGCTCGGTCGGCCGGGGCGAGCGTGCAGCTCGTGGCCAAGGACGGGCCGTACGCCCAGCTGCGGTTGCCCTCCGGAGAGATCCGCAACGTCGACGTCCGGTGCCGGGCCACGGTGGGCGAGGTCGGCAACTCCGACCACGCCAACATCAACTGGGGCAAGGCGGGCCGGATGCGCTGGCAGGGTCGCCGTCCCACCGTCCGGGGCGTCGCGATGAACCCGGTCGACCACCCGCACGGTGGTGGCGAGGGCAAGACCTCGGGCGGTCGGCACCCGGTGAACCCGGCCGGTAAGCCCGAGGGCCGTACCCGCCGCAAGGGCAAGTCGAGCGACAAGATGATCGTCCGCCGCCGGCGCACCGGCAAGAAGCGCTAAGGGAATAGACACCGATGCCACGCAGCTTGAAGAAGGGTCCGTTCGTCGACGACCACCTGCTCAAGAAGGTGGACGCGCTGAACGAGTCCGGCAAGAAGACAGTGATCAGGACCTGGTCCCGCCGGTCCACGATCATCCCGGACATGATCGGGCACACCATCGCCGTGCACGACGGCCGCAAGCACGTGCCGGTGTTCGTGTCCGAGGCGATGGTCGGGCACAAGCTGGGGGAGTTCGCGCCCACCAGGACGTTCCGGGGCCACATCAAGGACGACCGGAAGGCTCGCCGCCGATAAGGGCGGCGGCAGACCGACCGACGAGAGTACGAGGAGACAGGCAGTGGCTGCGACAAGCCCCGATGCCGGCGCCGCGCTAGCCCCGCGCGCCAGGGCCAAGGCCCGGTACGTCCGGACCTCGGCCACCAAGGTGCGGCGCGTCGTTGCGCTGATCAAGGGCCGACCCGCCCAGGAGGCGCTCGACGTGCTGCGGTTCACCCCGCACGCGGCGGCGGTTCCGGTGTCGAAGGTGCTCGCCAGCGCGATGGCGAACGCCGAGAACACCCTCGACGTCGACCCGGACACCCTGGTGGTGGCCGCGGCCTACGTCGACGAGGGCCCCACCCTCAAGCGGATCCGCCCGCGGGCCCAGGGCCGCGCGTACCGGATCCGCAAGCGCACCAGCCACATCACCGTCGAGGTCGAGTCGGTGCCGAAGGCGGCATCGCAGCGGGAGACACCCCGCGCTCGACGTACCGGCTCCCGGGGGAAGGGAAGGACCCGCTGATGGGTCAGAAGATCAACCCGCACGGCTTCCGGCTGGGTATCACCACGGACTGGAAGTCCCGCTGGTATGCCGACAAGCAGTACGCGGAGTACGTCAAGGAGGACGTCGAGATCCGCAAGATGCTCTCCAAGGGCATGGAGCGGGCCGGCATTTCCAAGGTCGAGATCGAGCGCACCCGGGACCGGGTGCGGGTGGACATCCACACCGCCCGTCCGGGCATCGTGATCGGCCGGCGCGGCGCCGAGGCAGACCGGATCCGGAGCCAGCTGGAGAAGCTGACCGGCAAGCAGGTCCAGCTGAACATCCTCGAGGTGAAGAACGCCGAGTCGGACGCGCAGCTGGTGGCGCAGGGCGTCGCCGAGCAGCTGTCCAACCGGGTGGCGTTCCGCCGCGCGATGCGCAAGGCGATCCAGTCGGCGATGCGCAGCCCGCAGGTGAAGGGCATCCGGGTGCAGTGCTCGGGCCGCCTCGGCGGTGCGGAGATGTCCCGCTCGGAGTTCTACCGGGAAGGTCGGGTGCCGCTGCACACGCTGCGCGCGGACATCGACTACGGCCTGTTCGAGGCGCGTACCACCTTCGGTCGGATCGGGGTCAAGGTCTGGATCTACAAGGGCGACGTGGTCGGCGGACGGCGCGAGCGCGAGGCCGCTGCGGCCGCCGAGGCCGCCCGTGGTCCGCGCCGCGAGCGCCCGCCGCGTCGGCGCTCCGGCTCGTCCGGGACCACCGCAGCCGGCACCGACGCCGGCCGGGCCGCCGCCGAGGAGGCCAGCAGCGCGGGAGCGGCGACGCTCCCCGCCGAGGGCCAGATCGCCGCGTCCGCGGCCGAGCCCGCAGCCGGGCCGACCGCCGCGCCGGACACCGGGTCGGACACCGGCGGGGAGGGCTGAGCAATGCTCATTCCACGCAGGGTGAAGCACCGCAAGCAGCACCGGCCGACCCGCAGCGGGCAGGCCAAGGGCGGCACCAGGGTGGCCTTCGGCGACTACGGCATCCAGGCGCTGGAGCCGGCCTACGTGTCGAACCGGCAGATCGAGGCGGCGCGTATCGCGATCAACCGGCACATCCGCCGCGGCGGCAAGGTGTGGATCAACGTCTTCCCGGACCGCCCGTTGACCAAGAAGCCAGCCGAGACCCGGATGGGTTCCGGCAAGGGCAGCCCGGAGCAGTGGGTGGCCAACGTCAAGCCGGGCCGCGTGCTCTTCGAGATGAGCTACCCGAACGAGCAGACGGCTCGCGAGGCGCTCCGCCGGGCGATCCACAAGCTGCCGATGAAGTGCCGGATCGTGACCCGAGAGGGTGAGTTCTGATGGCGGGCTCAGGGGTGGGCACCTCCGCGTCCGAGCTGCGCGAGCTCACCGACGAGGAGCTCGTGCTGCGGCTGCGGGAATCCAAGGAAGAGCTGTTCAACCTCCGCTTCCAGATGGCGACCGGGCAGCTCGACAACAACCGGCGGCTGCGCACCGTCCGGCACGACATCGCGCGGATCTACACGGTCATGCGCGAGCGCGAGCTGGGCCTCTCGGCCGCCCCGATCGACGACGAGGGTGCAGCATGACACCGGCGAGGAAGCGGGCCGACGAGCACGACGAAGGCTCCGGCGAAGACGGCCGCCAAGCCCAGGTCGAAGGCGACCGAGAAGGACGCCGAGACGACGGAGGTCAAGGCTGCCGCCGCGGCGAAGGCGGCCGCCACGAAGGACGCCGAAGCCAAGGCGGAGACAAAGGTTGCCCCGGCAGGGGCGGCCGAGCCGAAGACAGGCCGAGCCGAAGACGGTCGAGCCGAAGCGGTCGAGCCGAAGACGGCCGAGCCGGAGTCGGCCGGGCCGAGCGCGGCGTCCGGGTCCGAGCAGCCCGGCGGGCGCGGCCCCAAGCCACGCGGGGAACGCAAGGTCCGCGAGGGCATGGTCGTCTCGGACCGGATGGACAAGACGATCGTCGTCACGCTCGAGGACCGGGTGAAGCACCCGCTGTACGGCAAGGTCATCCGCCGGACCAGCAAGGTCAAGGCGCACGACGAGCAGAACAGCGCCGGCATCGGTGACCGGGTGCGGCTGATGGAGACCAGGCCGCTCTCGGCGACCAAGCGGTGGCGGCTGGTGGAGATCGTGGAGCGGGCGAAGTGATCCAGCAGGAGTCGCGGCTGCGCGTCGCCGACAACACCGGGGCGAAGGAGATCCTCTGCATCCGGGTGCTCGGCGGTTCGGCGCGTCGCTATGCAGGCATCGGCGACACGATCGTCGGGACGGTGAAGGAGGCCATCCCCGGCGCCGCGGTCAAGCGCGGCGACATCGTCAAGGCGGTCGTGGTGCGCACCCGCAAGGAGAAGCGCCGCCCGGACGGCAGCTACATCAGGTTCGACGAGAACGCGGCGGTCCTGATCAAGCCGGACGGTGAGCCGCGCGGCACCCGGATCTTCGGTCCGGTGGGTCGTGAGCTGCGCGACAAGCGCTTCATGAAGATCATCTCGCTGGCGCCGGAGGTGCTCTGATGAAGATCAAGAAGGGTGACACCGTGCTGGTGATCGCCGGCAAGGACAAGGGCGCCAAGGGAAAGGTGATCAAGACCTATCCCAAGGACAACCGGCTGCTTGTCGAGGGCGTGAACCGGATCAAGAAGCACACCCGGATCAGCCAGACCCAACGGGGTGCCCAGACCGGCGGGATCATCACCCAGGAAGCCGCGATCCACATCTCCAACGTGATGGTGGTCGACTCGGACGGCAAGCCGGCCCGGATCGGCAAGAAGGCCGTCGAGGCGAACGGCAAGACCACGCGGGTCCGGGTATCCCGACGCAACGGAAAGGAGTTGTCATGACGCAGTCGACAGGCGAAAAGCCGAGTACCGAGTCGACTGGACGCTCCGCTCCCGAGCGGGTCCGGCCGCGGCTGCGGCAGCGCTACCAGTCGGAGATCCGCGACGCGCTGCGCGAGCGGTTCTCCTACCGGAACCCGATGCAGATCCCAGGCCTGGTCAAGGTCGTGGTCAACATGGGGGTCGGTGACGCCGCGCGGGACGCCAAGCTGATGGACGGCGCGGTCCGCGACCTGGCCACGATCACCGGCCAGAAGCCGCAGGTCCGCAAGGCGACCCGGTCGATCGCGCAGTTCAAGCTGCGCGAGGGCATGCCGATCGGGGCCAAGGTCACGCTGCGCGGCGACCGGATGTGGGAGTTCCTCGACCGACTGCTGACGATCGCGCTGCCCCGAATCCGGGACTTCCGCGGGCTGTCACCGAAGCAGTTCGACGGGGCCGGCAACTTCACCTTCGGGCTGAACGAGCAGTCGATGTTCCACGAGATCAACCCGGACACGATCGACCGCCCGCGGGGCATGGACATCACCGTCGTCACGACGGCGGCGACCGACGACGAGGGCCGGGAGCTGCTGCGGCGGCTCGGGTTCCCGTTCCGGGAAAGCTGACAGGAGCATCGCGAGAAATGGCGAAGAAAGCACTGGTCATCAAGGCGGCTCGGAAGCCGAAGTTCAAGGTGCGCGGCTACAACCGCTGCCAGCGGTGTGGGCGTCCGCGCGCCGTGCTACGGAAGTTCGGCCTGTGCCGGATCTGCGTGCGCGAGATGGCGCACCGCGGCGAGCTGCCCGGCGTGAGCAAGAGCAGCTGGTGAACCAAGACAACGGCACAGGCCGCGCGGCCCACCACGGGCGGCGGAACCACGCCGAGAAAGTGACGACCTCACGATGACGATGACCGATCCGATCGCAGACATGCTGACCCGGCTGCGAAACGGGAACCAGGCCTACCACGACTCGGTGACGATGCCGCACTCCAAGCTCAAGACGGCGATCGCCGACATCCTGCAGCGGGAGGGCTACATCGCCGGATACCACACCGAACAGGCCGATGTCGGCCGCTCGCTGGTGATCGAACTCAAGTACGGCCGGAACCGGGAGCGCAGCATCGCCGGGCTCCGCCGGGTGTCGAAGCCGGGCCTGCGGGTGTACGCGAAGTCCACCGGGCTGCCGCGCGTGCTCGGCGGGCTGGGGATCGCGATCATCTCCACGTCCTCCGGGCTGCTGACCGACCGGCAGGCGGGCAACAAGAAGGTAGGCGGGGAAGTCCTCGCCTACGTGTGGTGAGGGGGGCGGCATGTCACGCATCGGCAAGCTGCCGATCCCGGTCCCGTCCGGGGTCGAGATCACGATCTCCGGTCGCGACGTCACGGTGAAGGGCCCCAAGGGTCAGCTCAGCCACACCGTGATCGAGCCGATCTCGGTGGAGCGCGGCGACGACGGCGCGCTGCTGGTCCGGCGGCCTAACGACGAGCGCCGGAACCGGGCGATGCACGGGCTGTCCCGCTCGTTGCTCAACAACCTGGTGGTCGGGGTGACCAACGGCTACGAGAAGAAGATGGAGATCTACGGCGTCGGCTACCGGGTCGTGCAGAAGGGCTCCTCGCTGGAGTTCGCGCTCGGGTACAGCCACCCGGTAGTGGTGCCCGCCCCGGACGGGATCACCTTCGCGGTCGAGACCCCGACCCGGTTCTCCGTCTCCGGGATCAACAAGCAACTGGTCGGCGAGGTCGCCGCGAACATCCGCAAGCTGCGCAGGCCCGACCCGTACAAGGGCAAGGGCGTGCGGTACGCGGGTGAGGTCATCCGCCGCAAGGTCGGGAAGACGGGTAAGTGATCATGGCGAAGACGTCTGTCAGGACCACGGGTCGAGCGGGCAGCCGGGTGTCCAGCGACCGGCGCACGGCCCGCACGAAGCGGCACCTCCGGATCCGGAGGAAGGTCACCGGCACCCCGGCTCGGCCGCGTCTGGTGGTCACCCGGTCGGCCCGGCACATCCTGGTGCAGCTCGTCGACGACGTGGCCGGCCGCACCATCGCCGCCGCCTCCTCCATGGAGGCCGACGTGCGGACGATGGAGCGGCGACAAGAAAGCCAAGGCGACGAAGGTCGGCGAGCTGATCGCCGCGCGCGCGAAGCAGGCCGGCGTGGCCTCCGTCGTGTTCGACCGCGGCGGCTACGACTACCACGGCCGGGTCGCGGCGCTGGCCGACGCCGCCCGCGAGGGCGGACTGGAACTCTGATGAGCGATACGAGCGATGAGGAAGGAAACGCCTGATGCCAGGACGTGCACGGCGTGACGGCGGAGGGCCCCCCGGCGGGCAGGGCGGCGAGCCCGGCTCCGCGTCCGGCGGTGGGCGCGGCGGCGACCGTCGGGACCGCCGCGACGGCGGCCGGGGCGGGGCGGCCCAGGACAAGACCCCGTACCTCGAGCGGCTGGTCACCATCAACCGGGTGGCCAAGGTCGTCAAGGGCGGCCGTCGGTTCAGCTTCACCGCGCTGATGGTCGTCGGCGACGGCGACGGGATGGTCGGCGTCGGCTACGGCAAGGCCAAGGAGGTGCCCGCGGCGATCGCCAAGGGCGTCGAGGAGGCCAAGAAGAACTTCTTCAAGGTGCCGCGGATCGGCGGCACTATCCCGCACCGGGTGCAGGGCGAGGCGGCCGCCGGCGTCGTGCTGCTGCGGCCGGCCAGCCCCGGTACCGGTGTCATCGCCGGCGGGCCGGTGCGGGCGGTGCTGGAGTGCGCCGGGATCCACGACGTGCTGTCCAAGTCGCTCGGCAGCGACAATGCGATCAACATCGTGCACGCCACGGTGGCCGCGCTGAAGGCCCTGCAGCGGCCCGAGGAGGTCGCCGCGCGGCGTGGGCTGCCGCTGGAGGACGTCGCGCCCCCGGCGATGCTGCGGGCCCGAGCGGCCGCTGCCAGGGCCGGGGCCTGACGTGGGACAGGTACAGATCACCCAGGTCAAGAGCAGTATCGGCAGCAAGCGCAACCAGCGCGAGACGCTGCGCACCCTCGGCCTGCGGAAGATCCGGCAGTCCGTGCTCCGGGATGACACCCCGGACGTGCGCGGCATGATCGCCACCGTGCGGCACCTCGTCACGGTGCAGGAGGTCGACAAGCAATGACGATCAAGGTTCATCACCTGCGCCCGGCCCAGGGCAGCAAGACCGCCAAGAAGCGGGTCGGCCGGGGCGAGGGCGGCAAGGGCGGCAAGACCGCGGGCCGGGGCACCAAGGGCACCAAGGCCCGCAAGGGCGTGCCCGCCACCTTCGAGGGCGGCCAGATGCCGATCCACATGCGGCTGCCCAAGCTCAAGGGCTTCCGGAACCGGTTCCGGGTGGAGTACCAGGTGGTCAACGTCGCCGATCTGGCGCGGCTGTTCCCGAACGGCGGGCAGATCGGTCCCGACGATCTGGTGGCCGCCGGTGCGGTGCGGAAGAACTCGCTGGTGAAGGTGCTCGGTGACGGCGACATCTCGGTCGCGCTGACGGTGTCGGCGCACCGGTTCTCCGGCACCGCGCGCGAGAAGATCACCGCCGCCGGGGGGATCGTCACGGAGCTGTAAGCCAGGACGGCCGCCCGGGCGTGGGCGGCCGCCTTGTTAGAGTCGCGACCGTGTCGGCGCCAACCCAGGGCGCCTGACCAGGAGGGATCAGCGAGTGCTCAGCGCGTTCCGGTCTGCCCTGGCGACCCCGGACCTTCGCAAGAAGATCCTCTTCACGCTCGGGATCGTCGCCGTCTACCGGCTCGGCGCCACCATCCCCTCCCCCGGCGTCTCCTACCCGAACATCCAGACCTGCATCGATGCCACCACCCGCGGCGCGAACCAGAGCATCTACGACCTGATCAACCTGTTCAGCGGCGGTGCGCTGCTGCAGCTGTCGATCTTCGCGCTGGGCATCATGCCCTACATCACGGCCAGCATCATCGTCCAGCTGCTGACCGTGGTCATCCCGCGCTTCGAGCAGCTCAAGAAGGAAGGCCAGTCCGGCCAGGGCAAGCTGACCCAGTACACCCGGTACCTGACGATCGCGCTCGCCGTGCTGCAGTCCACCGGCATCGTCGCGCTGGCCAAGAGCGGGCAGCTGTTCCCGGGCTGTCAAGAGCAGATCATCCCGGACCAGAGCCTCTACACCGCCGCGATCATCGTGGTCGTGATGACCGCCGGCACCGCGGTCGTCATGTGGCTCGGCGAGCTGATCACCGAGCGCGGCATCGGCAACGGCATGTCGCTGCTGATCTTCTGCTCGATCGCCTCCCGGATCCCGGCCGAGGGCGGCCAGATCCTGAACAACCAGGGCCCGCTGGTGTTCGCCGGGGTCTGCGCCTTCGCGCCTGGCGATCATCGCCAGCGTGGTCTTCGTCGAGCAGGGCCAGCGCCGGATCCCGGTGCAGTACGCCAAGCGCATGGTCGGCCGGCGGATGTACGGCGGGACGTCGACCTACCTGCCGTTGAAGGTGAACCAGGCGGGCGTCATCCCGGTGATCTTCGGCTCGTCGCTGCTGTACCTGCCGGACCTGATCGCCCGGCTGGCCGGCAACGCCGGCAACAGCGGCTTCCAGGAGTTCGTCCAGACCTACCTGGCCAACCAGTCCAGCTGGGTGCACATCACGCTGTACTTCGCGCTGATCGTCTTCTTCACCTACTTCTACGTCGGGATCACGTTCAGCCCGGAGGAGCGGGCCGAGGAGATGAGGAAGTTCGGCGGCTTCATCCCGGGCATCCGACCCGGCCGGCCGACCGCCGAGTACCTGCAGTACGTGCTGTCCCGGATCACCCTGCCCGGCTCGCTGTACCTGGGCATCGTGGCCGTGCTGCCGAACTTCTTCCTCTCGATCACCAACCAGGGTCAGAACCAGAACTTCCCGTTCGGCGGCACCGCTGTGCTGATCATGGTCGGGGTCGGGCTGGACACCGTGAAGCAGATCGAGAGCCAGCTGATGCAGCGCAACTACGAGGGCTTCCTGCGCTGAGCAGGCGAAAGGCGGCATCGGGATGCGACTTGTTCTGGTAGGTCCGCCGGGCGCGGGCAAGGGCACGCAGGCCGAGCGGCTGGCCGCCTCCCTCGACGTCCCGCACATCTCCACCGGCGACCTGTTCCGGGCCAACCTCGAGCAGCGCACGCCGCTGGGCGTCGAGGCGGCCTCCTACATGGACGCCGGGGAGCTCGTGCCGGACGAGGTGACCGTCGGCATGGTGCGGGACCGGCTCGCCGCCGACGACGCCCGCAAGGGGTTCATCCTCGACGGCTTCCCGCGCAACGTCGCGCAGGCGGACGCGCTGACCGGGCTGCTCGCCGACCGGGGCGACGAGCTGGACGCGGTCGTCGAGCTCGTCGTGCCGGAGGACGTCGTGGTCGAGCGGTTGCTGGCCCGCGGGCGCGGCGACGACACCGAGGACGTCATCCGGCGCCGCCAGCAGGTCTACCGGGACGAGACCGAACCGCTGCTGGCCCACTACCGCGACCTGCTGGTGGCGGTGGACGCCGTGGGCCGGGTCGAGGAGATCACCTCCCGGGCGCTGGACGCGCTGCGTTCGCGGCGGTGAGGGGGCTTTCGATCCGGGCCGGGCTGGCGCGGTTCCGGGGCCGTGACATCGAGCTGAAGACCGCCGGCGAGCTGACCGCGATGCGGACCGCCGGTGCGCTCGTCGCCAAGACCCTGGCCGCGGTGGCCGAGCTCGCGAAACCGGGCGTCAGCACCGGCGAGCTGGACGTGCTGGCCGAGCACACCATTCGGGAGGCCGGCGGGGTGCCCTCCTTCCTCGGCTATCACGGCTACCCGGCCAGCATCTGCACCTCGGTCAACGCCGAGGTGGTGCACGGCATCCCGTCGCCCGCCCGGCTGCTCGCCGACGGCGACCTGCTGACGGTCGACTGCGGCGCGATCGTGGACGGCTGGCACGGCGACGCGGCGGTCACCATCGAGGTCGGCGCGGTTTCCGAAGCCGGACCGCGCCCTGTCTGCCGCCTGCCGGGGCGCACTGGATGCCGGGCTGACGGCGGCCCGCCCGTTCGGCCGGCTGACCGACATCTCACACGCCGTGCAGACCGCGGTGCAGGCGGCCGCCGCGCGGGACGAGCGGGCGTACGCGATCGTCGCCGACTACGGCGGGCACGGGATCGGCAGCTCGATGCACATGGACCCGTACGTGCCGAACGAGGGTCGGCCGGGACACGGCCCGCGGCTGCACCCGGGGCATGGTGCTGGCCATCGAGCCGATGCTGACCGCGGGCGGCAGCGAGACCCGCGAGCTGGCGGACGGCTGGACCGTTGTCACCTCGGACGGCTCGCGGGCGGTGCACTGGGAGCACACCGTGGCGATCACCGAGGACGGGCCTTCGGTGCTGACCGCCCCCGCCGAGCAGCCGTGACCCGGCCTGACGCCGCAGGTCGGCGGGCGCTCAGTTAGGTTTCCCTCATGAGCACCCAGGTCGGCGTGCCGCGCGAGTCGCTCGACGGTGAACGGCGGGTCGCGCTGGTCCCCAAGATCATCGAGAAGCTGGTCGGACGCGGGCTGGCGGTCGTCGTCGAGCCCGGCGCCGGCGCCGGCGCGCTGATCCCGGACGAGCTGTACACCGCCGCCGGGGCCAGCACCGGCGATCCGTGGTCGGCCGATGTCGTGGTCAAGGTCAACCCGCCGACCGACGAGGAGCTCGGAAAGCTGCGCGCGGGTGGCACCCTGATCGGCTTCCTGGCGCCGCGGACCAAGCCCGAACTGGTGGACGCGCTGCGCGCCGCCGAGGTGACCGCGTTCGCCATGGAGGCCATCCCTCGGATCTCCCGGGCGCAGTCCATGGACGCGCTGTCCTCGCAGGCGAACGTCGCCGGCTACAAGTCGGTGCTGCTGGCCGCCGAGCGGCTGACCCGGTACTTCCCGATGCTCACCACCGCGGCCGGCACGGTGAAGCCGGCGACCGCGCTGGTGCTCGGGGTCGGGGTGGCCGGGCTGCAGGCGCTGGCCACCGCCAGGCGGCTCGGCGCCCGCGCCACCGGCTACGACGTGCGCCCCGAGGTGGCCGATCAGGTGCGCTCGCTCGGCGCGCAGTGGCTCGACCTGGGGATCGAGGCGGCCGGCGAGGGCGGCTACGCGCGTGAGCTCAGCGACGAGGAGCGGGCCGAACAGCAGGACCGGCTCACCGAGGCCACCACCACCTTCGACGTCGTGATCACCACCGCGCTGGTGCCCGGCCGGCCGGCTCCGCGCCTGGTGACCGCCGAGGCGGTGAAGGGCATGCGCCCGGGCAGCGTGATCGTCGACCTGGCCGGCGAGACCGGCGGCAACTGCGAGCTGACCGAGCCGGGGGAGACCGTGGTGCGCCACGACGTCACGATCGCCTCACCGTTGAACCTGCCGGCCACGATGCCGGAGCACTCCAGCGAGCTGTACGCGCGCAACGTCTCCTCGTTGTTGGAGCTGATGCTCGACGACGAGGGGCGGCTCGCGCCGGACTGGGACGACGAGGTGCTCGCGAAGTCCTGCGTGACCCGTGTCGAGAAGGAGGCGAGCTAGCGATGCACGGCGACGAGATGACGTTCCTGGCGAACCTGGCGATCCTCGTGCTGGCCGGTTTCGTCGGGTTCGCGGTGATCTCCAAGGTGCCGAACACGCTGCACACCCCGTTGATGTCCGGCACGAACGCGATCCACGGCATCGTGCTGCTCGGCGGGATCGTGGTGCTGGGCCTGCTGCCGAACCCCACCATCGTCGACCAGAATCCTGCTGGTGATCGCGATCGTGTTCGGCACGATCAACGTGGTCGGTGGGTTCCTGGTGACCGACCGGATGCTGGGCATGTTCAAGGGCCGGTCTCGGGCCGCTTCGAAGGCCGCGAGTGCAAGCGGCGCGGCCGATGACGACGGTGCAAAGCGATGATCACCCCGCTGGTCGCGGTGCTGTACATCATCGCGTTCTCGCTGTTCATCTACGGGCTGATGGGGCTGACCGGTCCGCAGACGGCGGTACGGGGCAACTGGATCGCCGCGGTCGGGATGGTGATCGCGATCGTCGCGACCCTGCTGATCCCGGGAATCGGCAACTGGGCGCTGATCGGGCTGGGCCTGGTGCTCGGCGCGTTGATCGGTATCCCGGCCGCACGGCGGGTCAAGATGACCGCGATGCCCCAGATGGTGGCGCTGTTCAACGGCGTCGGCGGCGGGGCGGTGGCGCTGATCGCGTGGTCGGAGTTCCGTACCACCGAGGGGTTCGCCGCCGAGGCGGCCTACGTCGTGATCGGCTCGCTGTTCGCCGCGGTCATCGGGTCGGTGTCGTTCTGGGGATCGCTGATCGCCTACGGCAAGCTGCAGGGCATCATCCCCGGGCGCCCGCTCGGCCTCGGCCGGCTTCAGATCGCGCTCAACGGGCTGCTGCTGGCCGCCGCGGTCGCGATCACCGTCGTGCTCTCGCTCGACGCCACCAACGACGAGCTGGTGATCATCGCGCTGCTGGTGGTTGCGGCGGTGCTCGGTGTCATGGTCGTGCTGCCGATCGGTGGCGCCGACATGCCCGTGGTGATCTCGTTGCTGAACGCGCTGACCGGCCTCTCCGCGGCGGCGGCCGGGCTGGCGCTGAACAACACGGCGATGATCGTCGCAGGCATGATCGTCGGGGCGTCCGGTTCGATCCTGACCAACTTGATGGCCAAGGCGATGAACCGGTCGATCCCGGCGATCGTGGCCGGCGGATTCGGCGGCGGCGGGGTCGCGGTCGGGAGCGGGGACGACGGCGACAAGACCGTCCGGTCCACCAGCGCGGCGGATGCCGCACTGCAGATGGCCTACGCCGAGCAGGTGGTGGTGGTGCCTGGCTACGGCATGGCCGTGGCCCAGGCGCAGCACGCGGTCAAGGACATGGCCAGGCTGCTGGAGGAGAAGGGCGTCGAGGTCAAGTACGCCATCCACCCGGTTGCGGGCCGGATGCCGGGCCACATGAACGTGCTGCTGGCCGAGGCCGACGTGCCCTACGAGCAGCTCAAGGAGATGGACGACATCAACGACGACTTCGCGCGTACCGACGTCGCCCTGGTGATCGGCGCCAACGACGTCACCAACCCGGACGCGCGGAACAACCCGGGCTCCCCGATCCACGGCATGCCGATCCTCAACGTGGACCAGAGCCGGGCGGTGATCGTGCTCAAGCGCTCGATGAACTCGGGGTTCGCCGGGATCGACAACCCGCTGTTCTACAACGAGAAGACAGCGATGCTCTTCGGCGATGCGAAGGACTCGGTGAACGAGGTCGCCGAGGAGCTCAAAGCCCTCTGACGATCCGCCGCCCACCGCCCCGACGCCCCAGCCCGCACCGCCGCCGCAGCCCGCACCCCAGCCCGCGCGCCGGGTGCGTCCGCAAATCACGCAATGAGCGGGCTCATTCGGGGTTTGCGCCGGCAGATCCACGGAATAAGCCCGCTCATTGCGGTTGTGGTGCGGTGCTGAGTGCTGCCGAGTGCTACTGGGTGG
This sequence comes from uncultured Actinomycetota bacterium, assembly GCA_963776255.1. Classification (GTDB taxonomy): domain Bacteria; phylum Actinomycetota; class Actinomycetes; order Mycobacteriales; family Pseudonocardiaceae; genus Pseudonocardia. Next base: position 36,470 of record CAVZMB010000025.1, read on the forward strand.
CCGGGGTGTAGTCGAGGATCATGACGCCGTTGCTGAACCGCTTGGTGTCCGACAGGGTCATCGGCGTCTGGTCGGCGCCGTCGGCGAAGAGCTTGGCCCCGGAGCCGAGCACCACCGGGAACAGCATGAGCCGGACGACGTCGATCACTCCGGCCGGCAGCAGCGTGTTGAACAGCTGCCCGCTGCCGTTCAGCAGCAGGTCGTTGCCGGGCCGCTCGCGCAGCGCGCGGACGGCCTCGACTGGATCGCCCTCGAGCACCTGGGAACCGCTCCACTCCGGGTCCTTCAGGGTCGTGGACACGACGTACTTCGGCATGTCGTTGAACTTCGCGCCGAACTCGCCGGTCTCCTCGCGCATCGCCGGCCACGCCGCGGCGAAGCCCTCGTAGGTCTTGCGACCGAGCAGCAGCGCGTCGCTGGCCCGCAGCTCTGCATCCTTGAACTGTCCGCACTCGTCGTTGAACCACGGGTTGGACCACATCCCGGGCTCCTGGAACACACCGTCGAGCGACACGTACTCCGTTGCGACGACCCTCATATCAATCTCCGAGTTGTGTTGGTAGCGGTGCCGTTGCTGACGCGTCGAACGGGCACCCGCCCGGATCGACACGGGGGCGAACTCAGGCAGGCGCGGTCGTAACGGCAGCCGCCGACGGGGTACGCCCGAGGTGTAGCGCGCTGGAGGCGCGGACCAGCGCACGGGCGATCCGGGCCACGAACGAGTCCGGCTCGGGAATCCCTGACCGGGCGGATCCGGCCATTGTGGATCGCGGTGACCAGCCAGCCCTCCGCGCCCCGGACCGCGACGATCGTGGTGCGGGTGAGCCGCCGCTTCGGCAGCCGCTTGCGCCAGGCGACTAGTACCGAGCCGGTGGCGTGCACCAGCGCGACCCCGTCGGCGATGTGCCGGATCGAGTCGACCTGCCCGACCAGGGCGGAGCCGATCAGCACGCCCCGGAACAGCTTGTCGTGGGACACGACCATCGGTTCCCGGCCGCGCTCCAGGTACCCGTCGAATGACACGTAGTCGCAGTCGGCGGTGAAGCACTCGCCGTACGCGGCGGCGTCGCCGTCGGTCCAGGCCGCGCACATCCGGTCGAACAGGGCGGTTATCTGCTGGTCGTCGTTCATCTCGTCTCCTCACGGGTGTCGTTCCCGGCAGCCCGGTTGCGGCCGCCGTCGGCGAGCAACTGGGCGCGGAGCAGTGCGCCGCGCCGGTAGGCGAAGTCAGTGGCCCTGGTCAGGTACTCCGCGATCGCGGTGAGCTGATGCGGGTCGAAGCCCGCAAGCAACGCGGACGGGTCGGCCGGCAGCGCGTCGAACACGTCCTGGACCTCCAGCACTACCTCTGGTGCCGGCCGCAGCACCTGCTTGCGCCGGTCGTGCGGGTCCGGCTCGCGGACCAGCCGGCCGGTGCGTTCCAGGCGCGCCACCACGCCGGTCACCGCCCCGGTGGTCAGCCCGGTGATCGCGGCAAGCTCGCTGGCGGTCATCGGCGCCCGCTCGTGCAACAGGTCCAGGCACTTGAGATCGGTCGGGCCGAGCCCGAGCCGGTCGGCGAGGGCGTGGTGGAACAGCACCGTCGCGGTGCTGTGCCGGCGGGCCAACGATCCGGTGATCTCGCCGGCAAGTGCCGCGGCCTGCACAGGTCGCATTGGTGTCGCGCTCATCGGAGCTCCTCGCTGTCTCGCTTAGAAGCTAAGCTACTTATCGAACGGGCGAACGGCAAGAGAATCGTCGGGCTTGACTGAAACAGCGTTATGGTAACGTCGTTTCCATGAGCAGGCTCGACCAGCACAACACTCGACACGGCGCCGGCCCCATCCGATGTGCAGCGGCCCGGTCCGACTCGTCGCTGGAAGATCTCGCGACAAGTGCGACTGGTCGTGGGAACAACCCGCGACAACTGGGAAGATCGGGACTCGCGGTCTTCTCGCCCGGCGGCGTATAGATTGGATGCCGTGACTCAGCCCGTTCCTCGGGACGAGATGCGTGCCTCCGACGCAGATCGAGAGCAGGTCGTGGAGCAGCTGCGCCACGCCCACAGCGAGGGGCGGTTGGACCTCGCCGAGGTGGACGAGCGCACCGCGTCCGCGTATGCCGCCCGGACCTACCGCGAGCTCGCCAAGATCACCGACGACCTCCCGACGACTGGCGGCGTCCCGGCGCGGGTGGCCGCGCCGTCGCCCCCGGCGAAGGCCGACGGCCAGACCGTCGACCGGTCCAAGGCCAACCGCGGGCTGCGGGCCGCGGCCACCGCGTGGCTGGCGGTCAGCCTGATCAACGTGGTGATCTGGGGGATCGTCAGCATCACCGCCGCGGAGTTCGTCTATCCGTGGTGGATCTGGGTGGCCGGGCCGTGGGGCGCGATCCTGCTGGCGGGCTGGATCGGTGAGCGAGTGGCTCGATCGTGAGGCCGACCGTGCTGAGCCTCCAGCGCCCTGGCCTCCGGCGCCCTGAGCAGCTTGGACGCGCCGCCTGAGTGCCTTTCCGTGGCGCCGACCCCATGTGCGCGCACTGCACGGAACGACGTACACTGGTACTTCAGCGTGCATGTCGCGCCGGCTTCGTCGTGCCTCCCGCACTTCAGGTCCCGGTCGTTGGCGTGCGCCTGCGACGTTCCAGACATCACGAAGTGCGGAGGACATGGCCAAGAAAGACGGGGCGATCGAGGTCGAGGGCCGGGTCGTCGAACCCCTGCCGAACGCGATGTTTCGCGTCGAGCTGGAGAACGGCCACCGGGTGCTGGCCCACATCAGCGGCAAGATGCGGCAGCACTACATCCGCATCCTGCCCGAGGACCGTGTGGTCGTTGAGCTGTCGCCGTACGACCTGTCTCGCGGCCGCATCGTCTACCGCTACAAGTGAGGCAAGCATGAAGGTCCAACCGAGCGTCAAGAGGATCTGCGACAAGTGCAAAGTGATCCGCCGCCACGGGCGGGTCATGGTGATCTGCGAGAACCTGCGTCACAAGCAGCGGCAGGGCTGACCACGAGACAACCAGACAAGGCCCTCCTCGAACCTGCCCGAGACAACGCCGATCAACGGTGAAGCTCGGGCCCACCCCCGGAACCAGGCCGGGGCCCGGACAGGCGAAGCCGCAAGGCCGCCACGAACGCGAGTCGTCCGGGACGGGCGGGGAGCAGACCTGGAGAGAAACCAGACAGGAGAAGCATGGCTCGACTCGCAGGCGTCGACCTCCCGCGCGAGAAGCGGATGGAGATCGCGCTCACCTACATCTTCGGGATCGGAAGGTCCCGGTCGCGCGAGATGCTCGCCGCGACCCAGATCGATCCCGACCTCCGCTCTCGCGACCTTTCCGACGATGACCTGATCAAGCTCCGCGACTGGATCGACGAGCATTACAAGATCGAGGGCGACCTGCGCCGGGAGGTACAGGCCGACATCCGTCGCAAGATTGAGATCGGCTGCTACCAGGGCATCCGACACCGCCGCGGGCTGCCGGTACGCGGTCAGCGCACCAAGACCAACGCGCGCGGGCGCAAGGGCCCCCGCAAGACGGTCGCCGGCAAGAAGAAGGCGGGTAAGAAGTAATGCCCCCCAAGGGACGTACCGCCGGCGCCAAGAAGGTGCGCCGCCGGGAGAAGAAGAACATCACCCACGGGCACGCGCACATCAAGTCAACGTTCAACAACACGATCGTCTCGATCACCGACCCGACCGGTGCGGTGATCGCCTGGGCGTCCGCGGGCCACGTCGGCTTCAAGGGTTCCCGCAAGTCGACGCCGTTCGCAGCGCAGATGGCCGCGGAGAGCGCCGCCCGCAAGGCCGCCGAGCACGGCGTGAAGAAGGTCGACGTGTTCGTCAAGGGCCCGGGCTCCGGCCGGGAGACCGCGATCCGATCGTTGCAGGCCGCCGGCCTGGAGGTGGGCACGATCTCCGACGTCACCCCGCAGCCGCACAACGGCTGCCGCCCGCCGAAGCGGCGCCGGGTCTGAGGGAGGAGACGAGATGGCTCGCTACACCGGACCGATGACCCGCAAGTCCCGCCGGCTGAAGGTGGACCTCGTCGGCGGCGACCAGGCGTTCGAGCGCCGCCCGTACCCGCCCGGCCAGCACGGCCGGATCCGGATCAAGGAGACCGAGTACCTGCTACAAACGCAGGAGAAGCAGAAGGCGCGGTTCGCCTACGGGGTGCTGGAGAGGCAGTTCCGCCGGTACTACCAGGAGGCGACCCGGCGCGCCGGCAAGACCGGCGACAACCTGCTGCAGATCCTGGAGTCCCGGTTGGACAACGTGATCTACCGGGCCGGGCTGGCTCGCACCCGCCGGATGGCCCGCCAGCTGGTCAATCACGGGCACTTCCTGGTCAACGGCAAGCGGGTCGACGTGCCGAGCTTCCGGGTCGCCCAGTACGACATCGTCGACTGGCGGCCGAAGTCGGTGAACACCGATCCGTACATCATCGCCAAGGAGACCCAGGGCGATCGGCCGGTCCCCGGCTGGCTCCAGGTCGTCCCGTCGAACCTGCGGGTACTGGTGCACCAGCTACCGGAGCGCGCGCAGATCGACACCCAGGTCAACGAGCAACTGATCGTCGAGCTCTACTCGAAGTAGCGGCTCGGGCACGACCCGCACCGCGGTAGGGAGCGGCGCGGGATTCGTACGGCGTCATATGGCGGGCGTCGTACGTGAAGGAGGAAACGCACGTGCTCATCTCACAACGACCGACCCTCACCGAGGAGCCGGTCAACGACACCCGGGCCCGGTTCGTCATCGAGCCGCTGGAGCCCGGCTTCGGCTACACGCTGGGCAACTCGCTGCGCCGGACGCTGCTGTCCTCGATTCCCGGCGCGGCGGTGACCAGCCTGCGGATCGACGGTGTGCTGCACGAGTTCACCACGGTGCCGGGCGTCAAGGAGGACGTCACCGACATCATCCTGAACCTCAAGGAGCTGGTGATCAGCTCCGAGGAGGACGAGCCGGTGACCATGTACCTGCGCAAGCAGGGTCCCGGCACGGTCGTGGCGGGGGACATCGTCCCGCCGGCCGGGGTCACCGTGCACAACCCGGACCTGCACATCGCGACGTTGAACGACAAGGGCAAGCTCGAGGTCGAGCTGGTCGTCGAGCGCGGTCGCGGCTACGTGCCCGCGATGCAGAACAAGGTCACCGGTGCGGAGATCGGCCGGGTCCCGGTCGACTCGATCTACTCGCCGGTGCTCAAGGTGACCTACAAGGTCGAGGCCACCCGCGTCGAGCAGCGCACCGACTTCGACAAGCTGGTGCTGGACGTCGAGACCAAGCCGTCGATCACCCCGCGGGACGCGCTGGCCTCGGCCGGCCGCACGCTGGTGGAGCTGTTCGGCCTGGCCCGCGAGCTGAACGTGGACGCCGAGGGCATCGAGATCGGCCCCTCGCCGCAGGAGGCCGACACCATCGCGGCGTTCGCGATGCCGATCGAGGAGCTCGACCTCACGGTGCGCTCCTACAACTGCCTCAAGCGCGAGGGCATCCACACCGTCGGCGAACTGGTCGGCCGCAGCGAGGCCGACTTGCTCGACATCCGCAACTTCGGCGCGAAGTCGATCGACGAGGTGAAGATGAAGCTCGCCGGTCTCGGGCTGCAGCTCAAGGACAGCCCGCCCGGGTTCGACCCGTCGGCGGCTGCGATCGACTACGGCGCCGAGGGCTACGAAGACGACGGGCTCGACGGCGGCGTCCCCGGTGGCCTCGACGGCGGTGCCGACGCGGGGCTCGGCGGGACCGACGACGGTCAGGACTACGCGGAGACCGAACAGCTGTAGCTACCAGTGCGCGGCGAGTCGCGCGATGACGTGACTCGCCGCGCACTAGTCGGACCAAGGAGGACATGTGAAGCCCACGAAGGGCCCCCGGCTCGGCGGGTCGCCGGCCCATCAGCGGCTGATGCTGGCCAACCTGGCCACCTCGCTGTTCACCCACGGTCGGATCACGACGACCGAGGCCAAGGCGCGCCGGCTGCGGCCGTACGCCGAGCAACTGATCACCAAGGCGAAGCGTGGCGACCTGCACAACCGCCGGGAGATCCAGAAGGTGATCCGGGACAAGGACGTCGTACACCGGTTGATGGCCGAGATCGGCCCGTTCTTCTCCGACCGCAACGGCGGCTACACGCGCATCACCAAGACCCTGCCGCGCAAGGGCGACAACGCGCCGATGGCGGTTATCGAGCTGATCACACAGAAGACAGTGGCCGACGAGGCCGACCGGGCGCGCCGGGTGGCGGGATCGCGGGCCAAGTCGAAGTCCACGGCGACGAGCGACCAGAAGGACGCCGGCGCCGCGGAGGCACCCGAGGCGCCTGAGGCACCCGAGGAGCACCCGAGGCGAGCCCGGTGCAAGACGCCGACACCGACGCCGACGAGGTCTCGGCCGAGGCGGCCGAGGTCGAGGAGAGCGAGTCCACCGAGGACGCGCCGTACGGCTCGGGTAGCCACGCCGCCCTGACCGACGGCGGCGAGCCCGACGGCTTCCCGATCAAGGGCAACGAAACCTCGATGCTGTACCACGTCCCAGGCTCACCGTTCTACGACCGGACGGTCGCCGAGGTGTGGTTCGACACCGCGGAGTCCGCCGAGGCAGCCGGATTCCAGCTGCCGCCGTCTCAGCAGGACGACGACCAGGACTCCGGCGAGGAATCCGAGTCCTGACCGCCCCCGCGGTGCCCGGTCCCGGAACCACCCGGCTCCGGCTGGACATCGCCTACGACGGCACCGACTTCGCCGGCTGGGCCCGACAGCCCGGTATGCGAACGGTGTGCGGAGCGCTCAGCGACGCCCTGGAGCTGCTGACCCGCGCACCGGTCGCGCTGACCGTCGCGGGACGGACCGACGCCGGGGTGCACGCCACCGGTCAGGTGGCGCACGCCGACCTCGGCGGGGATATCGAGCCCGGCGAGCTGGTGCGCCGGCTCGCCAGCCTGCTGCCGCCGGACGTTCGGGTCCGGAGCGTGACGGCCGTACCGGCCGAGTTCGATGCGCGGTTCTCCGCGCTGCGCCGGCATTACACCTATCGCGTCGCCACGGCTGCCTACGGCGCCGAGCCGCTGCGGGCGAGGGACACCCTGAGCTGGCCGCATCCGGTCGATCTGGTGGCGATGAACGACGCGGCCGCCGGTCTGCTCGGCGAGCACGACTTCGCCGCATTCTGCCGCGGTCGGGAGGGCGCGAGCACGGTGCGCGAGCTGCAGCGATTCGCCTGGGCGGCGCGCGCGGAGGGACTCGTCGTTGCCGAGCTGACCGCTGACGCGTTCTGCCACTCGATGGTCCGCAGCCTGGTCGGCGCGCTGCTGGACGTCGGCCGGTCACGCCGCCAGGTGGCCTGGCCGGTTTCGCTGCTGGACGCTCGGGAGCGTGCCGGCGATGTCGTGGTCGCGCCGGCGCACGGCCTGACCCTGACCGGGGTCGACTATCCCCCGGACGATCTTCTTGCGCAGCGCTCTGAGCGCACCCGGCGGCGGCGGCGCACTCCTACGCGGTAGCAGCCTCGAGTTAGTTGCACCGTGAATCAGTAGGCAACCGATCGGGCGACCGCAAGTTATCGGCTCGGTGGGTGTGATCACGCCTGCCCGGACCAGACTCGAGGGGAGCGCATTCGTGGCAGCACCGGCGGTGGACCCGCAAGTACCGGACAACCCGGGATTCGGCACGGTGATCCGCGGTTACGACCGCCGGCAGGTCGAGGGCCGACTCACCGAGCTCGGGGAGGAGCTCACCGAGTCCCGGTACGCGCGCGAGCAAGCGGAGCGGCGGGCCGTCCAGGCCGAGGAGGAGCTGCGCGCCGCGTTGACCAAGCTCAAGCAGATCGGAAAGCGCGATGGCGACGGCGAGGTGCGGGAGGGCTTCGGGTTCCGCGTCGAGAAGATGCTCCGGTTGGCCGAGGTCGAGGCGTCGGACATCCGCGGCAAGGCGGCCCGGGAGGCGGCGGCCCTCGTGGAGAATGCGCGCGCCGAGGCCGAGATACACCGGCACAGCGTCGAGCAGACCCTGATCGCCAGGGCCGCCGAACTGGACCAGGAGGCGGCGCGCCGTCAGGTCGAGCTCAAGGAACGCGAGCAACAGGTGGTCGATCAGCTCAGCTCGGCACGCAACGAGGCGGAGCAGGTGCTGGCGGCCGCCCAGCACAAGGCGCAGCAGGTCGGCGACGAGGCCGACGCGAGAGCGGCGGACTTGATCGGCCGGGCCGAGAAGACGGCCCACCGGAAGCAGGAGACGGCCGAGCACGAACTGAGGCGGCTACGCGCCCTGCAGGCCGGGGTGCGAAACGAGATCGCCCGGCTGCACAGGACGCTGGCCGGCGAGCTCGGTGAGCCGACCGGTGAGCCTGCCGTCGAGGACGAGCAGCGACAACCGACCGGCGAGTAACCGGACTTCGGCGGGCGCCGCAGGGTCGGTGCTGCTGTCGGTGGTGGTGGCAACGGGGCACGCCGAGGCGGAGCCAGACTCGAAGAGGTGACAGCTCGGCAGGTCGGTTGCGGACCGCAACCTGACTCGCACGGATGCACATCTAGATGGCCTCAGCGTCGTTGACCTGGTATGCGGGGCCATCTGCGGGTCGGATCCGTTCCTGACAAAGGCGCTCCGCCGGGCGTCGTAACCATCGATGCTCCACTCGGTGGGGGCACGCGGCGGCCGGCATGGTGACGTACGGACATGATCCCGACCCGTCCGACTGCAACGGAACGCCGCCGGGGACGGCGCCGGACGGACCGGGCCAGGCCTCGATGCTCGCGTTCACCCTGGCCGCGCTGAACGGCTCGGACCTACCGCGTCAGTCCGCCGCCAGCCAGCCCGATGCACGGCCGGTGGACGGCGGTTCGGGAGCATCCGCGTCCGAGGTGGGGGAGACCTACCAGCCGGCCGGCTTTCGCGCGGACGAGAGCTGGTTCGCCGGCTTTTCCACGGCCGACACCGACCAGGACGCCCTCGCTACCGAGGTCCGGATGGTCTTCAACCCGTTCACCGAGCCGGTGGGGGCAGCGGTCGGACCTACCGTCGTAGCGCCCGTCGACGACGAGCCGACTACCGGCCCGATCGAGATCCGGCCGTGGCCGCCGGCGCCGATCACCGCCGGGCCGGAGCCGACACCGGCCGCACCGGTCGCGGTGGAGATGCCGATGGCCGTGCGGGTGCTTCGGCGCCGTCGCTCGGACCAGCGGCGCCACGATCGGTTGCGCATGCTGCTCGCGGTCCTGATCATCTTTCAGCTGGTCGGCGGCGCGTTGATCATCGACGGCAGCTTCACCCGCGGACCGGGGCAGGCCATGGCCGCCGCGCCTCAGCTGGTTCCCTCGGCCGCGCCCGGCGCCGGCGCGTTCGACCCGGCAACCGACCCGGCAAGCGGCCAGCTCGCCGGGCCGATCACGGCCTGGCCCACGCCGGTCGCCGTGACCGCGACATCCAACATGCCTACGCCCGCTGGCCAGGCCCAGCCAGGCCCGGCTGCCGGCGAGCAGGCCACCCCGGCCCCGGTCGAGCCGGCGTCACCCGGGCCGCGGCCGGAGCCACCGCCGTCTCCGTCCCGGCCGGCCGAGGAGAACCCGCCGCCTCCGCCACCTTCGCCATCATCATCACCGCCGTCGCTGCCGCCGTCGTCAACCGCACCCCCGCCGCCGGCCAAGCCCGTGATCGTTTCGCAGGCGGCCGGGTCGGCGAGTATCCAGGCCCGAGGCTGCCCGCTCGACACCACAACCGCGAAGGCCGTGGTCACCTCCTCCGCTCCGCTCAAAGGCGTGGCGCTGGAGATGGTCGAGCCGGCGAGCCGGCGGGCGCAGCGGGTGCCGATGCGCCAGCAGGGCGACAGCTGGGTCGGAACCATCGGACCGGCGGCCGCGCCGGGCACGATCCATTGGCGGGTGCACGCCGTGGACAGCCAGGGCGGGACGGCGTCCGGGCCGGGCCAGTCGATCGAGGTCACGGCCTGTTAGGTCAATCCGCTGCGGCGAGCAGGGCGCCGCGGCTAGCGTCCGGCTGTGTCTCGCTCGCCGGTGACCCGGGTACAGGTCGATGCCTACCGGTTCGGGGTTCGCCGGATGGACGCCGCACTGGTCAGCCGGGATCCGATCCCGATGCACGAGGAGCTGCGCGGCCAGCGTCGGGCGGTCGTGATCGGGCTGGTGCTCGCCATGCTGGGGATCGCCGGCGCGGCGATACTCGGTCGGCTCGAGCTGGCTCAGGACGACCGTGCGCGGGAGGAACCGGACCGGCAGGTCGGATCGTTGCACGTCGTCGACGGCGGTCCAGTCCGGCTCACAGCTGGCTGACCGCGCGGTACACCTCGAGCACGGCCAATGCCAGCGGGAACGCGGCGGCGGTCAGCGCCAACCCGAGCAGGTCGAGGGCGCGGCGCAGCACCGGCGACGGCTCGAATGTCGACTCGGCCGCGGCGAGCGCGGCCGCGAGTCCGGCCAACGCCAGCAGCCCAAGGCCGATCAGCAGCCGCCCGCTGTCGCCGCTGGTCACCATGCCGGCGACGGCTAGCGCGCCGACCGTCCCCAGCCCGCTGCAGATCAACACCAGCACCGTCGACCGGTCGACGAAGGAACGGGTGCGGAGCAGCAGTACGGCCACGATCACCGCGGCGAACGTCGGCCCGGCCCACCCCCCGCCAGATCCGGCCAGCATCGCACCGGCGGCCGCGACCACGGCGGCCCCGCCGGTCAGCCCGACGAGGTAGCGGCGGGCGAGCCAGCTCCGGGTGGCGAGCTCCTCCGGGCGTTCCACACCCGGCCGGTGCTCGGCGGCGGCAAGCTCCGCGGCGTTGCCCGGCACGACGGGAGGGGGGAGGCCGGCGAGCCGGGCGGAGGCCCGCGGCACCGCCGACAGCAGCGCGACGGCGACGGCCGCCGTCGCCGCGCCGATCCCGGCCGCTCCGGCTCCGGACGCTCCGGCTCCGGAGGGCAGCGGCACCAGGGTCGCGACCAGCAGCCCAGCGCTGGCCAGGGCGGTCGCCGAGATCGTCGCGACCAGTGGTCCTACCGCCGTCCGGAGCGTGCCGAGCAACACGGCCGCCACCCCGCCGGTGACCGCGCACGCCGCGAGCAGGTGGCCCTGGTCGGGAACCCCGGGCAGCGCCGCCCACGCGGTTGCGGCGGCCAGCGGCAGGCTCGCGGCGCCGATCCCGACTGCGATGTCCAGGCCGCGGCGATCGGCCCAGAGCGCCGTGCCGAGCGCGGCGATGGCGGCGAGCGCGGCGAGCCCCGCGGCGGGTGAAGGGACCACTGACAGGCCGCGACTGACCGCCAGGGCCGCGGCGGCACCCAGCACCGCGACGGCAGCCAACCAGTAGGCGACCCGCCGCCAGTCCGCGGCGCTCCACTCGGTGACCCGCTCCATGCCGAGCTGCTCGGGATGCGCGACGGCGTCCACCGGGTCGTCGAAGATCGGTGGAGGCGGCGCTGCGAGCCGCGGGGCCAGCCGCAGCAGGTCACCGTCCAGTACACCGAGCCCGGCCAGGGTGGCCTGCGGCGGCAGCTCGACGCCGGACATCCCGGAGAGGGTCCACACCCGCGGCCGCCCGGCGCTCGACCCAGGCAGGCCGCTGCGCGCGCCGGCCAGCCGCTCGTGCAGCATCGCGACGAGCTCGGCGACCGGGACGTCGGAGGGCAGCGCGACGTCGATCCTGGCGCCCGGGGTGAGCACCACGACCCGGCAGAACGGTGCGGTCGCTCGCACTGCAACCTCCTGGAGCCACGGCCCGGGTGTGATTGCGGCCAGTATCTGCGGGCCGAGCGGCCGGCGTGGCCGGTTTCGGCGAACCGCCGGCGGCTCGACCCGACGGCAGTTCGCCCAATCGGCGACGTTGATCTGCGGTCGCTGCATACGATCTTCGACCCGTGGGCACCCGAGCGGTCACCAGGGCGCCGCGCGTTCCACCGCCGCGGATGCCGGGTGGGGAGCTCGCGCTCGAGCCGCCGCCCGAGCCGGCCCGGATCCTGCCGGCCGGCGTGCTGGTACGCCTGCTGCCGGTGGTGATGTTGGCGGCGGCGCTCGGGTTCGTCGTGGTGTTGGGGGTCCGCGATCCGACCGGATGGCTGTTCGCCGGCATGATCGTGCTGTCCACGCTCGGCATGCTGGCCGGCGGCGGCCGGGGTGCTGCGTCCCGCCGGGTGGAGGCCGACGAGGACCGCCGCGACTACCTTCGTTACCTGCAGCAGGTGCGCCGACGGGTGCGGGCGGTGGCCGCCGCGCAACGCGCCGCCGTGGAGTGGGTGCACCCGGATCCGGCCGCGTGGCCGGACGTGCTGGCCGCCGGGCGGATGTGGGAGCGCCGCGCGGACGATCCCGACTTCGGGCAGCTGCGGTTGGGTCGCGCCGCGCAGCGGCTGGCCACCCGGCTCATCGCGCCGCAGACCGGGCCGGTGGACGGGCTGGAGCCGGTCACCGCGCTGGCGCTGCGCAGACTGCTGCGCGCGCACACAGTGGTCCCCGACCTCCCGGTTGCCATCGCCCTCGGCGGTACCCGAAGAGCGGTACTGCGGCCGTCGACCGGCAGCCCGGCCGGATCTGGCGGCGACCCGCTCGCTGGTCAGGGCCCTACTGGTGCAGTACGTGCTGCTGCACAGCCCCCGGGACGCGGTGCTCGTCGTGGTCGCGCGCCGCTCGACCTGGCCCGGGTGGGACTGGGTGAAGTGGTTGCCGCACGTGCAGCATCCCCGGAAGGAGGACGCCGCCGGCACGCTACGGATGATCACCGACACGGTGGACGACGTGCGGGACTGGTTGCAGTCGGATCTCACCGGGCGTGGGTCGGGCCCCGGCGAGGTGAACCTGCCGCACGTGCTGGTCGTGCTCGACGCCGTTCCGGAGGAGCCTGGCGAGTGGGCGGACCTGCCGGGCGTCACGGTGCTGCGGATCGGACCGACCCCGGCCGCCCCGCCGCCGAGGGGTGCGGTACGCCGCGAGGAGTCGGCGGCGATCCCTTTCGTGGTCCGGCCAGGCGGGCTGGGCTATACCGGCAGCGGCACGGCGGCGCCGTGCGGTGGATCGGCCGCCCCGATGTGCTGACGCTCGTCGAGGCCGACGCGCTGGCCCGGCGGCTCGCCCGGTACCGGCCCGCGAGGGTGCCGGAGCCGGACGGAAAATCGCCGCTGCGCACGAACGTCGGTCTCCCGGACCTACTGGGCATGGAGCATCCGGCGGCGATCGAGGAGGCTCGGCACCGCTGGTCGGGTACGCCCGGAGCGTCGTTGCGGGTACCGATCGGCGTGGGTGAGCACGGTGCGCCGGTGCTGCTCGACCTCAAGGAGGCCGCGCAGGGCGGGCACGGGCCACACGGGCTGTGTATCGGCGCGACCGGCAGCGGGAAGTCCGAGCTGCTCCGGACGCTGGTGCTCGGGCTCGCCAGCACGCACTCCTCGACGGAACTGAACCTGGTGCTGATCGACTTCAAGGGCGGGGCCAGCTTCCTCGGCCTCGCCGAGCTACCGCACGTCTCCGCGACGATCACGAACCTGGCCGAGGAGCTGACCCTGGTCGACCGGATGGCCGACGCGCTGGCCGGCGAGATCACCCGTCGCCAGCAGGTGCTGCGCGCGGCCGGCAATTTCGCCAGCGTCGCGGAGTACGAGCGGGCCAGGCGGCGCGGGGCGAAGCTCGCTGCCCTACCGGCGCTGGTGATCGTCGTCGACGAGTTCTCCGAGCTGCTGGCGCAGCGACCCGAGCTCGTCGACGAGTTCGTCACGATCGGCCGGCTCGGTCGCTCGCTCGGTATCCACCTGCTGCTGGCCTCGCAGCGGCTGGACGAAGGGCGGCTGCGGGGGCTGGAGTCGCATCTGTCCTACCGGATAGCACTGCGCACGTTCTCCGCCGCCGAGTCCCGAGCCGTGATCGGCGTCCCGGACGCACACCAGCTCCCCCGCACACCCGGCTCGGCCTACCTCGCCGTCGGTACCGACGAGCTGATCAGGTTTCGGGCCGCCTACGTCTCCGGCCCTGGGTCGGGATCGGTGCCGGGGTCGCCGGCCGGCGGGTCCGACCAGGGCGTCGAACCGGCGGGTCCGACCGGCCCCGTGCCGAGCGGCCCGGTGCCGTTCACCGCGGCTCCGGTGTCCACCGGCGAGGGGCCGGGTGCACCGTGCCCCGAGCCGGTCCCGGCGGCGAGCGAGCCCGAACCGGGCGGGGCGACCGTGCTGGACGCGATGGTCGCCGCGATGCTCGGCCCGACCGTCAAGGGTCCGGCGGCACATCGGGTCTGGCTCCCACCGCTGGTCGAGCCGCCCGCCCTGGACGAGCTGGTCGGCCCGCTGCGGACCGGTGCCGCGCGGTCTCGAGTCCGGCCAGGGTCGGGCCGGCACTGCGGGTGCCGGTCGGTCTGATCGACCGGCCGTACCAGCAGCGCCGGGACATCCAGTTCGCCGACCTCTCCGGTGCGGCCGGGCACGCCGCCGTCGTCGGGGCACCACAGTCCGGGAAGTCGAGCCTGCTGGCCACCCTGGTACTCGCGCTCGCGCTTCGGCACCCGCCGCACCGAGCTGGCGGTATTCGCGCTCGACTTCGGCGGCGGTTCGCTCGCCGCGCTCGCCGGCCTGCCGCACGTCGCGGCCGTCGCCGACCGGCAGCAGCCGGACCTGGTGCGCCGGACCGTCGCCGAGGTCGCGGCGCTGCTCGCCGACCGAGAGCGGATGTTCCGCGATGCGGGGATCGAGTCGATGGCCGACTACCGGCGGCGCCGGGCCGACGGCCGGCCCACCGACGAGGCCTGCGACGAGCCCTACGGCGACGTGCTGCTCGTCGTCGACGGCATTCTCACCCTGCGCACCGAGTTCGAGGAACTGGAGGCCGCGCTGACGTCGTTTGCCACCCGTGGGCTGTCCTACGGGGTGCACCTTGCGGTCTCCGCGACCCGGTGGAGCGAGCTACGGCCGGCGGTGAAGGACCTGCTCGGCACCCGGTTCGAGCTGCGCCTCGGGAATCCGAGCGACTCCGAGATCGACCGGGTGCGGGCGGCCGCGGTGCCGGTCCGGCCGGGCTGCGGGCTGGCTGCCGACGGGGCGCAGACGATCGCGGCGGCGCCCAGGCTCGGATCGGTGCCCGGCCCGGCCGTCGAGGCGGTGGCCCGGGCCTGGACCGGTCCACGAGTACCCGCCGTCCGGCTGCTGCCCGAGCTGCTGCCGGCCGACCGGCTGCCGCAACTCGAGCCGGCCGGCGCGCACCGGGTGCCGATCGGCGTCGACGAGGACCGGCTGGACGCGGTGTGGCTGGACTTCGCCGCCGACCCGCACCTGCTGGTGTTCGCCGACGCCGAGTGCGGCAAGACGAACCTGCTGCGGCTGGTCGCCCGCGGTGTCGCCGAGCAGCTCCCCCCGGAACGGGCGGTGTTCGTCGTGATCGACTATCGCCGCACGCTGCTGGCCGCGCTGCCCGCCGCGCACCAGATCGGCTACGCCAGCACCTCGGACGCCGCCGCGGCCGCGGCGGCTGACGTCGCCGCCTCGTTGCGCCGGCGGCTACCCGGCCCGGACGTCACACCGAGGCAGCTCCGCGAGCGCACCTGGTGGACCGGCCCGGAGGTGTACCTGCTGGTCGACGACTACGACCTGGTCGCCACCCAGGCGGGCACCCCGCTGCAACCGCTGCTGGAGTTCCTCCCGCAGGCGAAGGACGTCGGGCTGCACGTGGTGCTGGCCCGGCGCAGCGGCGGTGCCGGGCGGGCCCGATACGAGTCGATGATCTCCCGGCTGCGCGAGCTGGCCACGCCGACCCTGGTCGGCAGTGGCAGCCCGGACGAGGGTGCGATCGCCGAAGGGGTGAAGCCCGCGCAGCTGCCGCCCGGTCGAGGCACGCTGGTCGGCCGGCGCGGCGAGCGCCGTCGCATCCAGGTCGCCTGGCTCGAGCCGCCCGAATAGCGATTCACGGTCGCCCTTCACGGTCGCAACGGGTGGCGTGGAAACGGCCGCATCGGCACCGCCGCGCTGGAAACGTTCGCACGAGCTTGCACTCACCGAGCGAAGGGTGGACGAGATGGCGGCCGGTTACGGCACCAGTACCGAGGAGATGCAGCGGGCGGGCCAGCACGTGCTGTCCGTGAACGACGAGATCCAGGGCCAGCTCGGCGCGTTGCGGACCCAGCTCGCCCCGCTGGCCGGTGCCTGGCGGGGTGACGCGTCGACGGCGTTCCAGGGGCTGATGGCGCGCTGGGACGCCGACGCGCGCCGGCTCAACGACGCGCTCCGCGGCATCGGCGAGTCGATCCGCGGATCCGGGCAGAGCTACTCCGTCGAGGAGGAGCAGAACGCGGCCAGCCTGTCCGGCATCCAGGCCGCGCTGGGCTGAGGGGAGCGATCATGTCCGAGATCAGGGTGACCTTCGGGGAGCTGAGCGTCGCGCAGCAGAACGTCGGGGCGACCGCGCAGCGCATCACCAGCCAGCTGGCGGACCTCCGGCGGTTCCTGGCCCCGATGACCGCGACCTGGGAGGGGCAGGCCGCCCAGGACTACCAGGCCAGGCAGCAGCAGTGGGACACCGCCGCCGCCGATCTGAACGCGGTGTTGACCCAGATCGGGGTGGCGCTCGGCGCGGCGAACGACAACTACCAGGCCGTGGAGCGGATCAACGCGGCGCGCTGGCGATAGCGCCGAGGTCGGGTTCGGCCGCGCGCGGCGGACACCCCGGTGAACGCCGTGCGGCGCCCGCGCCCGACCCGGGCCGGCACCCGTGGGTCCGCTTTGACCACCCCGAACGGCCGCGGGTACCCTGGGAGGCCGATGTGCGCCCATGGAGTTCCGGGGCCGCACGTTCGCGCCACAGCCGAACTCCGGGGCCCTGACGCCAGGGCCGCGCAGCCCGCAGACGTTTGACGACGAGGTAGCTCCGTGCGTACGTACAGCCCGAAGCCTGGCGACGTGATCCGTGCCTGGCATGTCATCGACGCCACCGACGTGGTGCTCGGCCGCCTGGCCTCCCAGGTCGCCACCCTGCTGCGGGGCAAGCACAAGCCGATCTACGCCCCGCATGCCGACACCGGCGACTTCGTGGTGATCGTCAACGCCGAGAAGGTCGCGCTGTCCGGCACCAAGCGGGACACCAAGTTCCTCTACCGGCACAGCGGCTACCCCGGCGGCCTGCGTCGACGCACCGTCGGGGAGATGCTGGACAAGCATCCCGAGCGGTTGGTCGAGAAGGCCGTCGAGGGGATGCTGCCGAAGAACAGCCTCGGCCGAGCCATGGCCCGCAAGCTCAAGGTCTATGCCGGACCCAACCATCCACAC